>NZ_CABVLY010000073.1 GCF_902498995.1 Burkholderia anthina | reverse complement strand
CGGTTTGCGGTACGGTCATCGTTAGACTGAAGCTTAGAGGCTTTTCTTGGAACCACTTCCAATTGCTTCGCTCCCTAAGGAGCTCGCGCCACACCCTTGAATCCTGCGCCCGGATTTGCCTAAGCGCCTTCTCCAATGCAGCGACCGGGACTTCCAACACCCGGACAACCTTCCGCGATCCGTCCCCCCATCGCATCTAACAATGGTGCAGGAATATTGACCTGCTTCCCATCAGCTACGCATTTCTGCCTCGCCTTAGGGGCCGACTCACCCTACGCCGATGAACGTTGCGTAGGAAACCTTGGGCTTACGGCGAGGGGGCCTTTCACCCCCTTTATCGCTACTCATGTCAGCATTCGCACTTCTGATACCTCCAGCATCCCTTCCGAGACACCTTCGCAGGCTTACAGAACGCTCTCCTACCATGCACATAAATGTGCATCCGCAGCTTCGGTATATAGCTTAGCCCCGTTACATCTTCCGCGCAGGACGACTCGATCAGTGAGCTATTACGC
>NZ_CABVLY010000072.1 GCF_902498995.1 Burkholderia anthina | reverse complement strand
TTGACATCCTCCGCCGCCTGAAGGCGGCGGATTCCTGCCGCGTCTGAGACGATGATGCTTATCTCAGAGCGCCTCGGCGGGTTCCTGCTTCACGGAGCGGCCTGACTGCACCGGCTCTCCACAGGCTGCAACGCGGTGTCCCCGCGCCAGTATGTTGATCGCACCGACCACATCGGCATGCTCCTCATGACCGCACGCGACGCAGCGGAATGCGGCCTGCGTCTGCCGGTTTTCCGCGCTCGCGTATTCGCAGGCCGGACACGTGCGACTCGTATTCGCCGGCGGCACGGCAATGAGCCAGCCGCCATGCCACGCCAGCTTGTAGTCCAGCTGACGACGAAATTCGAACCAGCCCTGATCGAGGATGGCTTTGTTCAGGCCGGACTTGGCCCGAACGTTTTTGCCCGGCGCATCGGGGCTGCCAGCCGCCGTCTTCGACATATTTCGTACCTGCAAGTCCTCGATGCACACCATCGCGTGGTTTTGGCTGATCGTGGTCGTGGCTTTGTGCAGGTAGTC
>NZ_CABVLY010000071.1 GCF_902498995.1 Burkholderia anthina | reverse complement strand
ATTAAAGATGTAAGCAGTACGCTGTCCCCTTCGTCTAGAGGCCTAGGACATCACCCTTTCACGGTGAGTACAGGGGTTCGAATCCCCTAGGGGACGCCAGGATTCAGCGGCGTTTCGTAGAAGTGTCGCAACGCTTGCAGGGCGTGAATGTGGTCCTGCAGGTGATAGAGCAGAAAGCTGGAGCGGTAGTTCAGTTGGTTAGAATACCGGCCTGTCACGCCGGGGGTCGCGGGTTCGAGCCCCGTCCGCTCCGCCAGAACAAGCCCGTTCAAATGAACGCTTTGAACGGGCTTTTGCATTAAAGATGTAAGCAGTACGCTGTCCCCTTCGTCTAGAGGCCTAGGACATCACCCTTTCACGGTGAGTACAGGGGTTCGAATCCCCTAGGGGACGCCAGATTTCGGCGTCGTTCGAACAAACGATGCGCCGGCAGGAAGTAACCGACGCCTGCCAGGCAAGAAGCAAGACTGGAGCGGTAGTTCAGTCGGTTAGAATACCGGCCTGTCACGCCGGGGGTCGCGGGTTCGAGTCCCGTCCGCTCCGCCA
>NZ_CABVLY010000070.1 GCF_902498995.1 Burkholderia anthina | reverse complement strand
TACGACCTGGGCGCGAAGCCGTGGGTCGCGTTCACGCGCATCACGCTGCCGCTGTCGAAGAACGGGATCATCGCCGGCAGCCTGCTGGTGTTCATCCCGGCGGTGGGCGAGTACGTGATTCCGGAACTGCTCGGCGGCGCCGACACGCTGATGATCGGCCGCGTGATGTGGGACGAGTTCTTCAACAACATGGACTGGCCGATGGCGTCCGCGGTGACGGTCGCGATGGTGATGCTGCTGCTGGTGCCGATGGCGCTGTTCCAGTACTACCAGGTCAAGGAACTGGAGGAAGCGAAATGATCAAGCCGAGCAAACCGCTGTCGACGGGCGTTCTCGCCTTCGGCTTCCTGTTTCTGTACATCCCGATCATCAGCCTCGTCGTGTACTCGTTCAACGAGTCGAAGCTGGTGACGGTGTGGTCGGGCTTCTCGCTGAAGTGGTACGCGGCGCTTCTGGACGACGACGAGCTGCTGACCGCCGCGTGGCTGTCGCTGAAGATCGGCCTGCTGACGGCGACGGCGTCGGTGGTGATCGGCACGTGGGCGGG
>NZ_CABVLY010000069.1 GCF_902498995.1 Burkholderia anthina | reverse complement strand
CGAGGCTCCGACTGTTTGTATGCATGCGGTTTCAGGATCTATTTCACTCCCCTCCCGGGGTTCTTTTCGCCTTTCCCTCACGGTACTGGTTCACTATCGGTCGATCACGAGTATTTAGCCTTGGAGGATGGTCCCCCCATCTTCAGACAGGATTTCACGTGTCCCGCCCTACTTGTCGCACACCTAGTTCTTTCATACTGTTTTCGCCTACAGGGCTATCACCTGCTATGGCCGCACTTTCCAGAGCGTTCGGCTAACAATACAAATAAAGAGTGCAAGGCTCATCCCATTTCGCTCGCCACTACTTTGGGAATCTCGGTTGATTTCTTTTCCTGCGGTTACTTAGATGTTTCAGTTCACCGCGTTCGCTTCACATAGCCTATGTATTCAGCTATGGATACTCCAAAAGGAGTGGGTTTCCCCATTCGGACATCTACGGATCAAAGCTCGTTTGCCAGCTCCCCGTAGCTTTTCGCAGGCTACCGCGTCCTTCATCGCCTGTGATCGCCAAGGCATCCACCACATGCACTTGTTCGCTTGACCCTATAACGAGTCTGTCTC
>NZ_CABVLY010000068.1 GCF_902498995.1 Burkholderia anthina | reverse complement strand
CGATGATCGCTGCCGTCGATCTGGATCAGTTCGCCGAGGCAAGCCCGGCGCGCTCGCGGCTGATAAACCTTCGGCGGTCGTTGCCGGCGCGGAATCCACAGCCCGGCGTCCGTCATCAGCCTTCTGACCGTCTCCTTCGACAACTGCAGCCCGTGGCATTCCCACAGCTTCTCGCAGGCCAGCGTCGGCCCGAAATCGGCGTAGCGCTCACGAATCAGGCTCAAGGCACGATGCGCCAAATCCTCGGGCAGTTGATGGTTGCTCGCGTGACCACGACGCTGCGAAATCAGCCCGACCGGGCCAGCAGCGCGATACCGGGCGACCAGCCGTTCAATCTGCCGGCGACTGATCCCGAGCCGCTCCGCGGCTCGCCAAGGCATCAGATGCTGCTCGATCACGGCTTCCACGACCTTCAGACGGTCCAGCTCCCGCATGCTCATGGTGATCAGTCCAGGTTGGCCCACGATGCGCTCCGGCAGTTCAAACCGCCGCCAGCATGCGCCGAAACCCTCGAACTACGACATTTCAACTTTGCCCAGATACGACATTACAACTTTGCTCTTACAACG
>NZ_CABVLY010000067.1 GCF_902498995.1 Burkholderia anthina | reverse complement strand
AGGCCAGTCGACGTGGAAGTCGAGAGCGACGTCACCGTGCTGTCGGTCGAGCTGAGGCCCGTGGACAGCGAGTTGATGCCGGTCGAAGTCGAGGTGGACAGTGAGCTGATCGAGCTGGTGGCCGACGAGAGACCAGTCGACGTGGAAGTCGAGAGCGAAGTCACGGTGCTGTCGGTCGAGCTGAGGCCCGTGGACAGCGAATTGATCCCCGTCGAAGTCGACGTGGACAGCGAGTTGATGCTGGTCGAAGTCGAGGTGGACAGCGAGCTGATCGAGCTGTCAGCCGACGACAGGCCGGTCGACGTGGAAGTCGAGAGCGACGTCACCGTGCTGTCGGTCGAGCTGAGGCCGGTGGACAGCGAGTTGATCCCGGTCGAAGTCGACGTAGAGAGCGAACTGATCGAGCTGTCAGCCGACGAGAGGCCAGTCGACGTGGAGGTCGAGAGCGACGTGACCGAGCTATCGGTCGAGCTCAATCCCGTGGACAGCGAGTTGATGCCGGTCGAAGTCGACGTGGACAGCGAACTGATCGAGCTATCAGCCGACGAGAGGCCAGTCGACGTGGAAGTCGAGAGCGA
>NZ_CABVLY010000066.1 GCF_902498995.1 Burkholderia anthina | reverse complement strand
GCATCCGCAGCTTCGGTATATAGCTTAGCCCCGTTACATCTTCCGCGCAGGACGACTCGATCAGTGAGCTATTACGCTTTCTTTAAAGGGTGGCTGCTTCTAAGCCAACCTCCTGACTGTTTTAGCCTTCCCACTTCGTTTCCCACTTAGCTATATTTGGGGACCTTAGCTGGCGGTCTGGGTTGTTTCCCTCTTGACACCGGACGTTAGCACCCGATGTCTGTCTCCCGTGATTGCACTCTTCGGTATTCGGAGTTTGCTATGGCGGGGTAATCTGCAATAGACCCCCCAACCATGACAGTGCTCTACCCCCGAAGGTGAGACACGAGGCACTACCTAAATAGTTTTCGGAGAGAACCAGCTATTTCCAAGTTTGTTTAGCCTTTCACCCCTATCCACAGCTCATCCCCTAACTTTTCAACGTTAGTGGGTTCGGACCTCCAGTACGTGTTACCGCACCTTCATCCTGGCCATGGATAGATCACTTGGTTTCGGGTCTACGCCCAGCAACTGAACGCCCTATTCGGACTCGCTTTCGCTACGCCTGCCCTATACGGTTAAGCTTGCTACTGAACGTAAGTCGCTGACCCATTATACAAAAGGTACGCCGTCACCCCTT
>NZ_CABVLY010000065.1 GCF_902498995.1 Burkholderia anthina | reverse complement strand
GCGTCCTTCATCGCCTGTGATCGCCAAGGCATCCACCACATGCACTTGTTCGCTTGACCCTATAACGAGTCTGTCTCATCGACAGTCGCTACAGGTTGAGTTCTCGCGTTGTGCCGTATTCCAATTGAGTCAAACATAGAGTTCGAATCATCTTGAGATACATCGATACAATCACAACCCGGATAGTTTCCACGTCCATCTCAAGACGCTTCCGCTATCCAAATTACTTGCTTCTTCCAGATTGTTAAAGAACGACAGCCGATACTTTCGTACCGCTCTGACTGGCTCAATCGCCAATGACAAAGACTCGAACGACGCTTCGTTCGAACGCTTGTCATTGAAGATTGGTGGAGGCAGACGGGATCGAACCGACGACCCCCTGCTTGCAAAGCAGGTGCTCTCCCAGCTGAGCTATGCCCCCATGTACAGATTGCCTCAGGGTGTACCGTCGGCTAAGACGGTGGTGGGTCTGGTTGGATTCGAACCAACGACCCCCGCCTTATCAAGACGGTGCTCTAACCGACTGAGCTACAGACCCCTGAGTCTGTCTTTAATTTACAGCCGATAAGCGTGAGCGCTCAACTTGGCGAGAAGCTCTGGAAAGGAGGTGATCCAGCCGCACCTTCCGATACGG
>NZ_CABVLY010000064.1 GCF_902498995.1 Burkholderia anthina | reverse complement strand
CCGCAACCGTTTCCCCCTTCCAGGAGCACATCATGAGCAACATTCCCGCATTCGGCCTCGGTACGTTCCGCCTGCAAGGCCAGGTTGTCATCGACTCGGTCCGCAACGGCCTCGACGTCGGCTACCGCGCGATCGACACCGCGCAGATCTACGGCAACGAAGCCGAAGTCGGCGAAGCGATCGCCGCCTCGGGCGTGCGCCGCGAAGACCTGTTCCTCACGACCAAGATCTGGGTCGACAACTACGCACCGGAAAAGCTGGCCGCCAGCCTCGAGGAAAGCCTGCGCAAGCTGCGCACCGACACCGTCGACCTGACGCTGATCCACTGGCCGGCCCCGGGCAACGGCGTATCGATCCAGGCGTTCATGACCGCGCTGGCCGAGGCGAAGGCGAAGGGCCTCACGCGCCGCATCGGCATCTCGAACTTCAACATCGAACTGACGAAGGAAGCGATCGCGGCCGTCGGCAAGGATGCGATCGCGACGAACCAGATCGAACTGAGCCCGTACCTGCAGAACCGCAAGCTGGTCGAGTTCCTGAACGCCGAAGGCATCCACGTGACGTCGTACATGACGCTCGCATACGGCAAGGTGCTCGGCGACCCGGTGATCGGCGCGATCGCGCAGCGTCACGACGCGACGCCGGCGCAAGTCGCGCTCGCCTGGGCACTGCAGCTCGGCTACTCGGTGATTCCGTCGTCGACCAAGCGCGAGAACCTCGCGAGCAACCTGCTCGCGCAGACGCTGCGCCTGACCGACGACGACATGGCGCAGATCGCCGCGCTCGAGCGCAACGGCCGCGAAGTCGACCCGGCCGGCCTCGCGCCGAAGTGGGACTGAACGCACCGCCCGCCCTTCGCTATCCGATTCGCCGCGGCCCGACAACCGCGGCACCGACAGGAC
>NZ_CABVLY010000063.1 GCF_902498995.1 Burkholderia anthina | reverse complement strand
TCACGCCGCGGCTTGCGCGAGCGTCGGATAGTCGGTCAGGCCCGGTGCGCCGCCGCCGAACAGCGTGTTGCGGTCGTGCGGCGCGAGCGTGGCGCCGGTACGCAGGCGCTCGGGCAGGTCGGGGTTCGCGACGAACGGGCGGCCGAATGCGACGAGGTCGGCCCAGCCGGCGGCGATCGCTTCGCGGGCGCGCTCGGCGGTGTAGGCACCGGCGTAGATCAGCACGCCGGGGTACGCGGCACGCAGCCGTTGCTTGAATTCGACCGGCATCAGCGGCGCGTCGTCCCAGTCGGCTTCCGCGATGTGCAGGTAGCCGACGCCGAGTTCGCCGAGCAGCTCCGCGGCGGCGAGGTAGGTCGTTTCCGGATCGTCGTCGACGCAGCCGTTCAGCGTGGTCAGCGGCGCGAGGCGGATGCCGACGCGCGATGCGTCGCCCGTGCCTTCGATCAGCGCCTGCGCGACTTCGCGCAGGAAGCGCAGCCGGTTTTCGAGCGAGCCGCCGTAGGCGTCGGTGCGCGTGTTCGCGTTCGAGTCGATGAACTGGTTCACGAGATAGCCGTTCGCGCCGTGCAGCTCGACGCCGTCGAAGCCGGCTTCGATCGCGTGGCGGGCGGCGGCGCGGTACTGATCGACGATCTCGCGGATCTCGTCGACGGACAGCGCGCGCGGCTCGGACGCCTGCACGAAGCCCGGCGTGCTGCCGTCTTCACCGGCGACGAACACGTTCACGCCCTTCGCCTGGAGCGGCGACGACGACACGGGTTGCCGGCCGCCGAGCAGGCTCGTGTGGCTCAGCCGGCCGACGTGCCAGAGCTGCGCGAAGATGCGTCCATGCGCGGCGTGGACGGCGTGAGTCACCTTGCGCCACCCGGCCACCTGCGACGGCGTGTGGATGCCGGGCGTCCATGCGTAGCCCTTGCCGAGCGGCGCGATATAGGTGCCTTCGCTGACGATCAGGCCCGCACTCGCGCGTTGCGCGTAATACGCGGCCATCAGTTCGTTGGCTTCGTCGCCGGGCTGGCTGGCGCGCGAACGCGTCATCGGCGGCATCACGATGCGGTTCGGCAGCGT
>NZ_CABVLY010000062.1 GCF_902498995.1 Burkholderia anthina | reverse complement strand
ATGGAAGTCATTCTGGCGCTTCGAACTGATGAGATAAACGCCGTTAGAGGTCAAAAATATTTGATTTGAAATCAAATATTGATCGTGAATCCGGCCGGCGCGGCGCGATGCCGGCCTCAGGCGGTGCGCGCCTGCGGGTTCGCCGCGGCGTTCGCGTGGAACGCCGGCAGCACGTCCGATGCGATCTCCGCCATCGTCTCGCCGAGCGGGCGCCGGTTGCGGCGGAAATGCAGCCCGATGTGCTGCACGCCCGCGTCGCGCATCGCCGCGAGTTCTTCCGTCAGCGCGATGCGTCCGGCGCGCGCGCCGAAGCGGTGCCGCTGCAGCGGTTCGTGCGGGTCTTCCGCGAGGTCGAGGTGGATGAAGCTCACGTACGGCTTGTTGCCGGCCACCGCGCGCCAGTTCGCGGCGCGCTGCGCGTGATCGGCCGGCGTGCCCGGATACGCGAGGCAGCCGTCCATGTGTTCGCCGATCCACGCGGGCGTCTGCTGCGCGAGACCCGCGACGAGCAGCGGCACCGGCGAGCGTGCGGCCGGCAGGACGTCGAGGCCCGGCGGCAGATGCCCGCGCGCGCCGTCGCGCAGCAGCGCGATCTGGTCGCGGAAGTTCGCGCCGCGCGATGCGAAGTCGCGGCCGAACAGCGGATATTCGACCGGCCGGTCGCCGCTCGCGACGCCGAGCAGCAGGCGCCCGCCGCTCAGCTCCTGGATCGTCGCGGCCGATTTCAGCGTCAGCAGCGGCTCGCGCAGCGGCAGCACCACGGCCGCCGTGCCGAGCAGGATGTCGCGCGTGATGCCGGCGAGGTAGCCGAGATACGAGAACGTTTCGAACACCTGCGCGGCGTCGCCGAACGACGGGTCGTACACCGGCACGTCGCGCACCCAGAGCGCGCGGAAGCCGAGCGTGTCGGCCAGTCGCGCGAGCGCCGCGTGGTTTTCGAGGTCGGGCACGCCCGGGCGGCGGCCGTCATGCTGGCGCTTCGCGTCGCCGGCCGGCGACCAGTCGTTGTCGAGCGGCAGTTCGATGCCGACGCTGAAGCCGCCGTCGGCGAGCCTGGCGAGTGAGGTGGACATGGTTGGGCTTTCCCTTCGTTCAGACTGCCCGCAGGCTGCCTTCGAGCCGGTGGAAATCCAGCGACGACGCGGTGAAGAACGAGTGCGACGTGCCGGCGGCGAAATCGTCGATGTGCACGACCGTCGCGCGGTCGGCTTCCTGCCACGCGATCGCGTAGGTCTCGCCGGCGACGGGCTGCCACGTATAGG
>NZ_CABVLY010000060.1 GCF_902498995.1 Burkholderia anthina | reverse complement strand
AGCGGCCCGTGCGCGTCGCTCATGCGCCGTCCGGCGTGCGCACCGCGCCGCCCGACTGCGTGCCGGGCGTCGTCCCGTTCGCGCCGCGCGCCGCACCGAGCAGCCCCGCGAGCCGTGCGCCGAACATCCCGCGTCGCGCGGCCGACAGCGCGATCACCGCGCAGGTCAGCAGGATCAGCGCGAACACGAGCCAGCCGAGCGGCGAGCGCAGCCGCACGATGTCGGTCACCACGCTGCCGATCCCGTCGACGCGCGTCGCGCGCGCGGCGGCCGGCTGCAGGAACAGCGACACGTTGTCGTACTGCAGCCCTTCGATGCTGTGCGCGACGAGATCCTTGACCATCGGCGCCATCGCGCGCAGGTCGACGCCGGGCCGGTAGCGGATGTACACGGCGGCCGACGACGGCTTGATCTTGTCCGCGAGCGGATCGTTCTCCGGAATCACGACCTGCACGTGCGCGACGACCACGCCCTCGATGTCCTGCAGCGTGCGCGACAGATCCTGCGACACGCCGTACAGATAGCGCACGCGCTCCTCGGCCGGCGTCGACACGAGGCCCTGCTTCTGGAACAGCTCGCCGAGGCTCGCGTAGTTCGGCTTCGGCAGCCCGTTCGCGTGCAGCACCGTGAGCGCCGACTGCATGTCGCCGTCCGCGACGCTGACCAGCCACGCGTTGCGGTCCGACGTGTCGCGCGCGTCGTTGTCCTTCGACGCGCCGATGCCCACGTCGCCCAGCACCGCGACCATCTGGTTCGCGTCCCGCTCCGACAGGCCGGAGTACAGCTCCTTCTGGCAGCCCGCCAGCAGCGCGAGCAGCCCCACGAGCAGCGCGCGCGCCGCCCGGCTGCGCCACGCGAGCCCGCGCGGCGTCGAATCGATCGTCGTCATCGTTTGTCCGCTTCATCGGGCACGGCCGGTGAAGGCCCGCATGCCCGCTGTCGTCACTCCTGCGTCTTCAGCACCGTGTGCGTGAAGCCGTTCGCCGCCTGTGCGACCGACAGGCTCAACTGGTATTCGGAAATCGTGGTGGTCGCCGTCCACTGGAAATCCATCGCCTTCACCATCGTCATCATCGGATCGCCGCGGTTGTCCGCCATCGACGTCAGCATCTCGGTGCGATGCTTGTCGATGTTCGCGTACCGCGCGTCGAGATCGTTGCCGTAGGTGCGCAACCGCTCGACGAGCGACGACTGGTTCGCCTGCGCGGGCGTCATCTGCACGGAAGGTGCGGCGCTCGCCGTCGTGGCCGCCGTCGCGGGCGACATCGCCACGCCCGTCGCCTGCGCGCCGGCCGGCGCCGCGCCCGGCTGCATCAGCGCGTCGAACTGGCGCACCTAGATCGGAAGAGCGTCGTGTAGGGAAAGAGTGTCTGAGATAGTGTAGATCTCGGTGGTCGCCGTATCATTAAAAAAAAAAAACGCGCAGTTGAAGATCGTGCGGCGAATCAGG
>NZ_CABVLY010000059.1 GCF_902498995.1 Burkholderia anthina | reverse complement strand
GCTGCTTCGCAACGCGACCAATCCGGGAAGAAGCAGTAATCTTGGTTGTGTGTATCACACACGAGCATCCAACCTGTCGCCTGGATCCTGCTCAGTGCCTTCGCACCGCGCCGATCTACAAGGCAGACTTGTTATAGGATCAAGCCTTACGGGCAATTAGTATCAGTTAGCTGAACGCATTACTGCGCTTACACACCTGACCTATCAACGTCCTGGTCTCGAACGACCCTTCAAGGGGATCTAGTCCCCAGGGATATCTCATCTTAAGGCGAGTTTCCCGCTTAGATGCTTTCAGCGGTTATCTCTTCCGAACATAGCTACCCGGCGATGCCACTGGCGTGACAACCGGTACACCAGAGGTTCGTCCACTCCGGTCCTCTCGTACTAGGAGCAGCCCCCTTCAAATATCCAACGCCCACGGCAGATAGGGACCAAACTGTCTCACGACGTTTTAAACCCAGCTCACGTACCTCTTTAAATGGCGAACAGCCATACCCTTGGGACCGGCTACAGCCCCAGGATGAGATGAGCCGACATCGAGGTGCCAAACACCGCCGTCGATATGAACTCTTGGGCGGTATCAGCCTGTTATCCCCAGAGTACCTTTTATCCGTTGAGCGATGGCCCTTCCATACAGAACCACCGGATCACTATGACCTGCTTTCGCACCTGCTCGACTTGTCGGTCTCGCAGTTAAGCACGCTTATGCCATTGCACTATCAGCACGATTTCCGACCGTACCTAGCGTACCTTCGTACTCCTCCGTTACGCTTTGGGAGGAGACCGCCCCAGTCAAACTGCCTACCATGCACTGTCCCCGACCCGGATCACGGGCCAAGGTTAGAACCTCAAACAAACCAGGGTGGTATTTCAAGGACGGCTCCACCGAAACTAGCGTTCCGGTTTCATAGCCTCCCACCTATCCTACACAGATCGGTTCAAAGTCCAATGCAAAGCTACAGTAAAGGTTCATGGGGTCTTTCCGTCTAGCCGCGGGTAGATTGCATCATCACAAACACTTCAACTTCGCTGAGTCTCGGGAGGAGACAGTGTGGCCATCGTTACGCCATTCGTGCAGGTCGGAACTTACCCGACAAGGAATTTCGCTACCTTAGGACCGTTATAGTTACGGCCGCCGTTTACCGGGACTTCAATCAAGAGCTTGCACCCCATCATTTAATCTTCCGGCACCGGGCAGGCGTCACACCCTATACGTCCACTTTCGTGTTTGCAGAGTGCTGTGTTTTTATTAAACAGTCGCAGCCACCAGTTTATTGCAACCCCTTCACCCTCTGCGCGCAGGCGCATCAAGCTACAAGGGCGTACCTTATCCCGAAGTTACGGTACCAATTTGCCGAGTTCCTTCTCCCGAGTTCTCTCAAGCGCCTTAGAATACTCATCTCGCCCACCTGTGTCGGTTTGCGGTACGGTCATCGTTAGACTGAAGCTTAGAGGCTTTTCTTGGAACCACTTCCAATTGCTTCGCTCCCTA
>NZ_CABVLY010000058.1 GCF_902498995.1 Burkholderia anthina | reverse complement strand
GACTTCGCCCCTGGCACCCGCGTACGCGCCTTCGGTGATCTCGTAGCGCATGTGGAGGCCGTCTTCGTCGTACGCGTTGAGTGCGGTGAGGCCGTCGTAACGGACTTCGAAAGTCTTGCCGGCGAACGGCGGGCGTCGGGTCGATGCGTTCATGCTGTCTGGCTCCTGCAAAAAGTGACGTTCAATGTGCGAGTTCGACGGGTTCGGCCGTGCGTGCCGGCAGGCCCTGACGACTGTCGAGGCGGCCGCTCAGTGCGGTCAGCGCGAACGCGCCGAGCGTGACGGCGGCCGCGATCCACGGCGTATGGCCGAGGCCGACGTTCGCGACGATCAGGCCGCCGAGCGACGAGCCGCCCGCGACGCCGAGGTTGAAGGCAGCGATGTTGAAGCCCGACGCGACGTCGGTGGCGTCCGGCGCGAAGTGACGCGCCTGCTTGACGACGTACACCTGCAGGCCGGGCACGTTGCCGAAGGCGACCGCGCCCCACGCGAGCATCGTCAGCACCGCGAGCCACTTCACGTGCACGGTGAAGGTCAGCGCGAGCAGCACGACCGCGAGCAGCAGGAAGATCCGCTTGAGCGCCTTGACCGGGCCGACGCTGTCGGCGAGCTTGCCGCCCCACACGTTGCCGAACGCGACCGACACGCCGTAGCCGACGAGTACGAGGCTGACCTGCGACGGCGTGAAGCCGGCGATCTGTTCGAGCAGCGGCGCCATGTACGTGAACGCGATCAGCGAGCCGCCGTAGCCGACCGCCGTCATCGCGTAGACGAGCAGCAGGCGCGGCTGGGCGAGCACGCGGAACTGGCGGGCGAGCGGCGCGGGTGGTGTTTGCGGGAGGCCACGCGGCACGAACACCACCGCGCCGAGGAATGCAACGAGGCCGAACAGCGCGACGATCAGGAATGTCGCGCGCCAGCCGAAGTGCTGGCCGATGAAGGTGCCGAGCGGAATGCCGGCGACGAACGCAACGGTCATCCCGCTGAACATCGTCGCGATCGCGCTGGCGGCCTTCTCCTTCGGCACGAGCGTGGTCGCGATGATCGAGCCGACCGAGAAGAACACGCCGTGCGCGAGGCCGGTGAGAATGCGCGCGACGATCAGCGATTCGTAGCTCGGCGCCTGCCAGGCGACGAGGTTGCCGACGGTGAACAGCGCCATCAGCGCGGCGAGCAGCGTCTTGCGCGGCACGCGGCCGGTGAGCGCGGTGAGGAGCGGCGCGCCGATCGCGACGCTCAGCGCGTAGAGGCTGACGAGCAGGCCGGCCGACGGCAGGCTGACGCCGAGATCGGCGCCGATCGTCGGAATCAGCCCGACGATCACGAATTCGGTCGTGCCGATGGCAAAGGCGCTGATGGTCAGCGCAAGCAGGGCGAGTGGCATGATGGGATCCTGGTTCCAGTAAGGATGGATCGCAGTGTGCCGCCTTTACTTTTGCGGAAAAACCAGCCTATAAATCAAATTGTTTTGATTTCAGATCAACAATGAAAATTACGCTCGACGAACTCCAGGCCTTTGC
>NZ_CABVLY010000057.1 GCF_902498995.1 Burkholderia anthina | reverse complement strand
AGCGACGTCACCGTGCTGTCGGTCGAGCTGAGACCCGTGGACAGCGAGTTGATACCCGTCGAGGTCGACGTGGACAATGAGCTGATCGAGCTGGTGGCCGAGGACAGACCGGTCGACGTCGAGGTCGAGAGCGACGTTACCGTACTGTCGGTCGAGCTCAGACCCGTCGACAGTGAGTTGATGCCGGTCGAAGTCGAGGTGGACAACGAACTGATCGAGCTAGTCGCCGACGACAGACCAGTCGAAGTCGAGGTCGAGAGCGACGCCACCGTGCTGTCGGTGGAACTCAAGCCCGTGGACAGCGAGTTGATACCCGTCGAGGTCGACGTGGACAACGAACTGATCGAGCTGGTGGCCGACGACAGACCGGTCGACGTGGAGGTCGAGAGCGACGTTACCGTGCTGTCGGTCGAGCTCAGGCCCGTGGACAGCGAGTTGATACCCGTCGAGGTCGAAGTCGACAGTGAGCTGATCGAGCTGGTGGCCGACGAGAGGCCCGTCGAAGTCGAAGTCGAGAGCGACGCCACCGAGCTATCGGTGGAGCTCAAGCCGGTCGACAGCGAATTGATCCCCGTCGAAGTCGACGTAGAGAGCGAACTGATCGAGCTGGTGGCCGACGACAGACCGGTCGATGTGGAGGTCGAAAGCGACGTCACCGTGCTATCGGTGGAGCTCAGGCCCGTGGACAGCGAATTGATGCCCGTCGAGGTCGAGGTGGACAACGAGCTGATCGAGCTGGTGGCCGAGGACAGGCCGGTCGACGTGGAGGTCGAGAGCGACGTCACCGTGCTGTCGGTGGAACTCAAGCCCGTGGACAGCGAGTTGATACCCGTCGAGGTCGACGTGGACAACGAACTGATCGAGCTGGTGGCCGACGAGAGGCCCGTCGAAGTCGAAGTCGAGAGCGACGCCACCGAGCTATCGGTGGAGCTCAAGCCCGTGGACAGCGAGTTGATACCCGTCGAAGTCGAGGTGGACAACGAACTGATCGAGCTGGTGGCCGACGAAAGCCCCGTCGACGTGGAGGTCGACAGCGACGTCACGGTGCTGTCGGTCGAACTGAGACCGGTCGACAGCGAATTGATGCCGGTCGAAGTCGACGTGGACAGCGAACTGATCGAGCTGTCAGCCGACGAGAGGCCAGTCGACGTGGAAGTCGAGAGCGAAGCCACCGTGCTGTCGGTCGAGCTCAAGCCCGTCGACAGCGAGTTGATCCCGGTCGACGTGGAGGTGGACAGCGAGCTGATCGAGCTAGTTGCCGACGAGAGGCCGGTCGACGTGGAAGTCGAGAGCGACGTCACCGTGCTATCGGTCGAGCTGAGGCCCGTGGACAGCGAGTTGATGCCCGTCGACGTGGAGGTGGACAGCGAGCTGATCGAGCTATCAGCCGACGAGAGGCCAGTCGACGTGGAAGTCGAGAGCGAAGTCACGGTGCTGTCGGTCGAGCTGAGGCCAGTCGACAGGGAGTTGATGCCGGTCGAAGTCGAAGTCGACAGTGAACTGATCGAACTGGTGGCCGACGAAAGCCCCGTCGACGTGGAGGTCGACAGCGACGTCACGGTGCTGTCGGTCGAACTGAGACCGGTCGACAGCGAGTTGATACCCGTCGAGGTCGACGTGGACAACGAGCTAATCGAGCTGGTGGCCGACGAGAGGCCCGTCGAAGTCGAAGTCGAGAGCGACGCCACCGAGCTATCGGTGGAGCTCAAGCCCGTCGACAGCGAGTTGATACCCGTCGAAGTCGAGGTGGACAACGAACTGATCGAGCTATCAGCCGACGAGAGGCCAGTCGACGTGGAAGTCGAGAGCGAAGTCACGGTGCTGTCGGTCGAGCTGAGGCCCGTGGACAGCGAATTGATGCCGGTCGAAGTCGAGGTGGACAGCGAGCTGATCGAGCTGGTGGCCGACGACAGGCCGGTCGACGTGGAAGTCGAGAGCGAAGCGACCGTGCTATCGGTGGAGCTCAGGCCCGTCGACAGCGAATTGATCCCCGTCGAAGTCGACGTGGACAGCGAACTGATCGAGCTGTCAGCCGACGAGAGGCCAGTCGACGTGGAAGTCGAGAGCGACGTCACCGTGCTGTCGGTCGAGCTGAGGCCCGTGGACAGCGA
>NZ_CABVLY010000056.1 GCF_902498995.1 Burkholderia anthina | reverse complement strand
GACGCCGCCTGCGCGCCCGACGCGCCTGCCGTGCCGCTCGCGGCGGAGGCGGCGGCCGGCGGCGGTTCGCCGTGCTCGGCCGTTTGGGTCGACGTGAGGACGGGTTCCCGCGCCGGCGCGGGCTTCGGCGCGGCGGGCGGGCGTTTCGCCGGCGCAGGTTCGGCCGGGTGCGCTGCCGGCTTCGGCGCGGGCTGGCGCTCGATCGGCTGCGGCTTCAGCAGTTCGATCTGCACCGGCACCTCGGCGGGTGCGGGCGGCGTGAACGATTCGCGATTGCGCGTCAGCCACAACGCCGCGAGCGCGTGCAGCACCAGCACGACGACGAGCGCGACGCCCGCGCGCAGCCAGTGGCGGGGCAGGGCGTGACGGGAACGGGTGTCGGCAGGCGGCATCGGCGCATCGGAACAGGGTTGGGGCGGTCGTGGCGCACCGCGCGCTGCGCGGTACACGAATCGGACCGCCGGATGCCCCGCGCGTTCGCGGCGCATCACGCGGATTTCGCACGGGTGTCGCGCGCGTCGCGGGTCAGGCGTCGCGCGCGTCCGGACTATAGCCGAGTTCGTACGACAGTTTTTGCGCGCATGCGCGCAGCGCCGTATCCATCTCGCCGCCCCAGGCGATGTCGAACGAGCCTTCCTGGCCGAGCGCGACGACGGCGAGCGCGAGTTCGCCGACCGCGTCGAACACGGGCATGCAGAACGCATGGACGGTCGGCAGCAGCATCCCTTCGACGCGCGCGGCCTGATGCGCGCGCACGTCGGCGAGCACCGCATCGACTTCGTCGAGCGTGCGCGGGCCGCCGTGATGCGGCGAGCGGCGCGTATCGGCGAGTTCGCGCTCGAGCATCGCGGCGGTCTTGCTGCGCGGCAGATACGCGGCGAACAGCAGGCCGGTTGCGGAGCCGAGCAGCGGCATCACGTCGCCGAGCTTGAGCGACGCCTTCGCAGGGTGGCTCGATTCCATCCAGTGCACGATCGTCGGCCCCTGGTTGCCCCACACCGCGATGCCGACCGTCTGGTCGACGCGGTCGCGCAACTCGGTCAGCGCGATCCGCGCGAGCTTCACGCCGTCGACGCGCGCGAGCCGCGCAAGCCCCATCTGCAGCGCGAAGCCGCCGAGCTCGTAGCGGCCCGAGACGGGATCCTGCGACACGACGCCGAGCCGCGAGAAGCTCACCAGATAGCGGTGCGCCTTCGCAGGGCTCATGCCTGCACGCTGCGCGAGGTCGCGCAGCATCATCGCGCGCGGCTCGCTCGTCAGCACGTCGAGCAGGCGAAAGCCGACCTCGATCGACTGAATGCCGGAGCGAACCTTTTCGCCGCCTTCGCCGCCGTCGCCGGAGCCGGCATCGTCGGTATCGGAGTCGGCGAGATCGTCGTCGGGAAGCGGGCTGGCGGGCATGGGCAACGGGGCGCGAAAATGCGGCAAGGGTCGGGACGAAAACGGCATGCGCGATCGTGGCGCGCCGCACGGATTCACCATCGTAAAATAGATTCCCTCCATCGTCACTACAACGGCAGATACCCCATGAAACTTGCATCGCTGAAGGACGGCACGCGCGACGGCCAGCTGATCGTCGTGTCGCGCGACCTGCACACCGCGGCGATCGCCGATGCGATCGCGCCGACGCTGCAGCGCGTCCTCGACGACTGGGCGTTCTACGCGCCGCAACTGCGCGACCTGTACGACGCGCTGAACCACGGCCGCGCGCGCAATGCGTTCGCGTTCGACGCGGCGAACTGCATGGCGCCGTTGCCGCGCGCGTTCCAGTGGGCCGACGGCTCCGCGTACGTGAACCACGTCGAACTCGTGCGGCGCGCGCGCGGCGCCGAGATGCCGCCGGAATTCTGGACCGATCCGCTGATGTACCAGGGCGGCAGCGACGACTTCCTCGGCGCGCGCGACGACGTCGTGTGCCCGTCCGAGGAATGGGGCATCGATTTCGAGGCCGAGGTCGCGGTGATCACCGGCGACGTGCGGATGAGCGCGTCGCCCGACGACGCACTGAAGGCCGTGCGGCTCGTCACGCTCGTGAACGACGTGTCGTTGCGCAACCTGATTCCGGCCGAACTCGCGAAGGGATTCGGTTTCTTCCAGAGCAAGCCCGCCACCGCGTTCGCGCCGGTCGCCGTGACGCCGGACGAGCTCGGCGACGCATGGGAGGACGGCCGCGTGCACCGGCCGATGATCGTCCACTGGAACGGCAGGAAGGTCGGCCAGCCCGACGCGGGCACCGACATGGTGTTCCACTTCGGCCAGCTGATCGCGCACGCGGCGAAGACGCGCAACCTGCGTGCCGGCTCGATCGTCGGCTCGGGCACGGTGTCGAACAAGGATGCGAAGCGCGGCTACTGCTGCATCGCCGAGAAGCGCTGCCTCGAGACGATCGAGCACGGCGCGCCGCAGACCGAATTCATGCGCTACGGCGACACCGTGCGCATCGAGATGTTCGATGCGGCCGGCAAATCGATCTTCGGCGCGATCGAGCAGTCGGTCGCACCGCCCGACGGCGCGGCCTGATGCCCATGCGAAGCCCGGCTTCGGCCCGCGCGCCGGGTTTCGCCCGATGTTTGCCCGCGCGGGCTTGGCTACACTCGATTCAGGCGTTTCAAACGTTCGACGCATTTCAGGAACCCGGGAGCTGCGCATGGCCGATCTCGCCGCATACGGCGGTTACGAAGCACTGAAAGTGACGCGCCGCGATCATGGCGTGCTCGACATCGTGATGAGCGGGGAGGGCGCGAACCGCAGCGGCCTCGCGACCGCGAACGCGCGCATGCATCGCGAGCTCGCCGACATCTGGCGCGACGTCGATCGCGATCCCGACACGCGCGTCGCGGTGATCCGCGGCGAGGGCAAGGGCTTTTCGGCGGGCGGCGATCTCGCGCTCGTCGAGGCGATGGCGAACGACTTCGACGTGCGCGCCCGCGTGTGGCGCGAAGCGCGCGACCTCGTCTACAACGTGATCAACTGCAGCAAGCCGATCGTGTCGGCGATGCACGGGCCGGCCGTCGGCGCGGGCCTCGTCGCGGGGCTGCTCGCCGACATCTCGATCGCCGCGAAGGATGCGCGGATCATCGACGGCCATACGCGGCTCGGCGTCGCGGCCGGCGATCATGCCGCGATCGTGTGGCCGCTGTTGTGCGGGATGGCGAAGGCGAAGTACTACCTGCTGCTGTGCGAGCCGGTGAGCGGCGAGGAGGCCGAGCGCATCGGCCTCGTGTCGCTCGCGGTCGAGCCGGCCGACCTGCTGCCGAAGGCATACGAAGTCGCCGAGCGGCTCGCGCACGGTTCGCAGCCGGCGATCCGCTGGACCAAGTACGCGCTGAACAACTGGCTGCGCTCGGCCGGGCCGACGTTCGATACGTCGCTCGCGCTCGAATTCATGGGCTTCTCCGGGCCCGACGTGCAGGAGGGCATCCGCTCGCTGCGCGAGCGGCGTCCGCCCGACTTCCGCGGCGACGCACCGTTCTGACGTGCCGTTCGGGTGCGCGCTATGATCGAACCAGAGGCGGTTGCGCGCCGCGCGCCGGCCGCCTTGCTCCCCCAGTCAAACAGGATGCCCGTATGACCACCGATGCTTCCGGTTCCAATCCTTTCGCCGGCTTTGCCGGTTTCAAGCCTGCCGACATGCTCGACCGGATGTGGGACATGATGCGGATGTCGCCGTTCGGCGGCGGCATGGCGTCGTTTCCCGGCGCCGCATCGGGGCTGCCGCCGTCGCTGTCGAGCATGTCCGACATGATGGCGCCGCTCACGAGCGTCGAGGAGCTCGACAAGCGGATCACCGATCTGCGCGCGGTCGAGCAGTGGCTCAAGCTCAATCTCGGGATGCTGCAGTCGGCGATCCAGGCGCTCGAGGTGCAGCGGGCGACGCTCGCGACGCTGCGCGCGTTCGGCGCATTCGCGCAAAGTTCGATGTCGGCGGCCGAAGAGGCCGCTGTCGCGGCCGCGCAGGCGGCGTCCGCGCCGCGCGCCGATGCACCGCCCGCACCGGATGCCGCGGCGGGCGCCGCGGACGCGCCGCCCGCAGGCGATGCCGCGCAGCAGGCGTTCGATCCGTCCGGCTGGTGGAACCTGCTGCAAGCGCAGTTCAATCAGCTCGCGAGCCTCGCGATGACGCAGCCGGGCGCGCAGCCCGCCACGCCGGGCGAAGCGCCGCCGGCTTCGACGGCCGGCCCGGCGCAGGCCGAGCAGCCTGCACCGGCCGCGGCGGCTGCAGCGGCC
>NZ_CABVLY010000055.1 GCF_902498995.1 Burkholderia anthina | reverse complement strand
GCGGAGCTGAAGGGCGCCGCCGGCGGCGGGCCGCAACCGGGCGGGCCCGCGGGCACGGCGGCGGGCACCGGTACGGCGCTGTCGCGCACCGTGTCGGGTGCGGCGAGCGGGCGCGGCGGCGTGGCCGGGCTCTCGGCGTTCACCTCATCGGGCGCGGGGCCGGCTACGACGACGGGCCTGCTGCCGGGGCTCACCGGCAACGGGTCGACCGGCGACGACGCCACGTCGGGCATCCTGCGCGACGAGGGCGGTGCGACGGCCGAGCCGGAGCCGGCCGCGACTGCCGCAGCCGACGATGCGCTGCCGCTCGTGCCGGCCCCGTTGCCCGGGGCGCTTCGTGCGCCCGGCGCCGGCAATGCGCCGGCATTGGCCGGGGCGCAGGAGAACCCGTTTGCAGCCAGCCCGGGAGAAGGCGTGCAGGGCGGCGACGTCGGTGCCGATGGCACGATGCGCGCGCCTTCGGACCCAGCACTGGCCGACACATGGGCCGATACACGGGCCGATACACGCGCCTTCGCCGGCATGACCGTGCCCGCGGATCTCCCCGCGGGTGCCCGAACCGCCGACGCCTCCGCGGCGAATGCCGCGCCCATGTCGCGCGATGCAGCATCGCCGGCTCCGACCGCCACGCCGGCAGTGACGACCACGACGATCGCCACCACGACGCGCCCGCCGAGCGCGTCGCCGATACCGGCCGGCCAGCGAGGGAGCGCCGTTGCGTCGCCGGCTCGCTCGACGCGGGACGTCATCGCCAATGCAGCGGGCACGGCCGGCCGCTACGCGAGCGCGACGGCCCGCCGTGCCGGCACGCTCGCGTCTGCCGCGGGACGCACGCTGGCCGAGCGCGGCGCCGCGCTCCCCGGCGTGCGCGCGCTCGAAGCCGGCCTCGCCGAACGCGGATGGATCGCCCGGCACGGCCGGTCGTCCGATGCGCCGGACGACATCGATACCGGCGTCGGCGCAGACACGAACGACCCGTCGTCGGTGGCATCGGGCAACGAAGCCGCGGGTGTAGTCAGCGTCGTGCGGTTCGCGGTGCAGGCGCGCGAATGGCTGGACGAGCGGCGCGCGCGCGCGCCGGCGCACGGCTGCCCGCATCGCCGCAGCCTGCGCTGCCGCTGGTATTGCCGAGCGGGATGCACGCGGCGCGGCGTTTGAGCGTGCACCGCTTCCTTCTTCCTCCACTTTCGAGATTTCCAGCTTCGACATGAGAATCGACACGATGCACGGCGCGGCGATCGCGCTGCTGGGCGGCATGCTGCTCGCGGGCTGCAGCGCGACGTCGCAGTCCGCGGCGAACGGCGCGCCGGTGTTCCCCGATCCGGGCGCGGCCTGGGTGTCCGACGGCACCATCGTGAACCCGCGCGTGCTGCGGCAGATCGTGCCGGGGATCACCGAGAACCAGGTGTATCTGCTGATCCACGAACCGCATTTCAGCGAGGGGACGTTCGGCGTACGTGCGTGGAACTACCTGATCCGGTTCCGGACCGGACCCGGCAACGCCTTCGTGACGTGCCAGTACCAGGTGCAATTCGACGAACGCCGGTTGGTGCGGGCAACTTACTGGCGGAATCCGGGTTGCGCGGATTACGTCACGCCGGGCGCGCCGGCGGTGTCGACGTCGCCGGTCGAGCTGCCGGCCCGGTAGTGCGCGGCGCCACCGGCCCGGCAGCGTGCGTCACAGCCACGCGTTGCCGCCGGTCGAATCGCGGAGCAGTTCGCGCAGCCAGGTGCCGGCGTCGGGCGCCGGCGCGGATGGAGAGGCGTGCCGGGTCAGCACGTACAGGTGGCAATCGGCCATCGGCAGTTCGCGATTCGGCTGCGGTTCATGGCGCTTCAGCAGCGCCTCGCAACGAAAACCCAGACGTTCGATGCAGTCGCCGGCCGGGCCGCCGGTCACGCAATGCGCGTAGATCCGCTGCACGCCGCGCTGCGCGAGCAGCCAGCCGAGCAGTTCCTGCAGCGCCATCAGGCATGCGCGCCGCCGTCGCGTGCCGCCGCGCTTCGCGATCATGACCGACAGACGCACGCACGGCAGATCGGGCGTGAGTTCGATCACCGCCGCGAGTTGCCCGGTGGCGCGGCATTCGCATGCATAGCGGATCAGTGTCCCGTCGCGCCAGCCACGGCGCGCTTCGGCGATATACGCATGGGTTTGCGCGAGATCCCCGTGGCGCAGGATCGGCAGGTACTTCATCGTTTCCGCGTCGCCCAGCATCTGCTCGAAGAGCGCGGCGGCATCGTCGGGCACCAGCGGACGGAGAATCAGCCATTCGGTTTCGAAAGGAGTCAACGGGGGGAATCGCATGATGATCGCTCGTCATCGATCGGTCTTGTCAGTGTGCCTGACCGCGTGCGGCGCGGCGTGAATGCGCGAACCGGCAAACGCGTCACGGAATTTCTTCGCACAGGCGTCGGCGGATTCGCCGCGCCGCGCGAGCGCGCGGGCGCGGCATGACATGCTGGCGGATGCGCGGCGCCGCGTGGCCGCCGTTCCCCGATGGAGAGATCGCATGCGCTTCGCTTTCGCAGGATTCGACCTGTTCCACGGCATGCTCGAGACGTTCGCGAGCGCCGGATGGAAGCCGGTGTCGCTGTTCAGCTTCGTCACCGACGGCCAGGTGAATTCGAATGCGGAGATCGTGTCGTACGCGACGCGTCACGGCCTGCCGCTGCAACTGTCGCGGATCGACGAGGCCGCGCTGCACGCGCTGCGCGCGCTCGACTGCGACGTGCTCGTCGTCGCCGGCTACGGCTGGCGGATACCGGACTGGACACCGTACGTGCGGCACGCGATCAATTTCCATCCGTCGCCGCTGCCCGACGCGCGCGGCCCGTATCCGCTGCTGCGCGCGATCCGCGACGGCCACCGCGAGTGGGGCGTGACCTGCCACCGGATCGCGCCCGCGTTCGACACCGGCGAGATCCTCGCGCAGGAACGCTTCGCGCTCGCCGCCGACGAATGCCACGAAAGCCTGCAGCTCAAGGTGCAGATGGCCGGCTGCCGGCTGGCGCGGCAGGTCGCGCACGGCTTCGACGCGCTGTGGGCCGCGCGCATGCCGCAAACGGGCGGCAGCCACTGGCCGAAGCCGGCCGATGCCGACCGCACGCTCGATTTCACGCGGCCGGTGGACGACGTGATGACGTGCGTGCGGGCCAACGGGCTGCACGAGTGCATCGCCCACGTCGGCGGCAGCGTGCTCTACGTGCGGCGCGCGGTCGGCTGGCGCGAGCGGCATGCGTTTGCGCCGGGCGCGATCGCGCATGCGTATCGCCGCTGGACCGTCGTCGCGGTGCCGGACGGGTTCGTCGCGCTGCTCGAATGGAGCGCGCTGAGCCTGGCCCAGCGCGCCGATATCGGGCCATGATTCAAGCGGCGAGGGGCGGGACGCGGCGCGCGTGTGCGACGCGAATCGGCGCGTCACGGGGTCACGCCCGCAGCCAGAAGAATTCGCCGGACGCGATGCCTTCGAACATCTCGTCGCTCGACTCGATGATGTTCTGCCGCCAGTAGCGACCGTGCTCGGCATAGTGCGCCAGCAGGTCCGCGAGATCGGCGCCGGTGAAGTCCGGCTCGAACGGCAGCCGCAGGATCAGGACGATGGAACCGGTGTCGGCGTCGATGCCGAGCTGGGCCTGGTCCTGCGCATAGATCAGCAGGTTGGCTTCCAGCATCAACCGGAAGATGTGCAGCGTGCGGCCCGCCGTGACGGTGCCGAAATGAAAGTTCGCGTAGAGCGCGTGTTCGTCTCGTTCGACGTGCTCGAGGCGCACCTCGAAGCCTTCGACCTCGACCGACCCCGTTTCCTGCACGTATTCGACATCGTGGAGGCCGACGACCGCACAGAACTGGGCGACGAGTTCGAGGTAGCGAGGATCGCTCATGAGCGTGAAGAAGGGCGGAAGCGGGGATGAGCGGAAGGGGCCGGCGCAACGGTGCCGGCAGGACGGAAACCCGCCCGGGCCGGCCCGTTGCGCCGACGAAGGAGCCGCAAGACGGCGTGCGGATCGCGTTACTGGTTCTTCGCGATGTCCTTGAGCGAACCCGTTGCCGAATTGGTGGCGTTGGCTGCCGCCGTCGCCGCATTCAGCTGTGCGTTGTTCGATGCCTGGGCGGTGGCTGCCGCCGAGCTCGCTTGCGTGATCGCGGTCTGTGCTGCCGTGGATTGTTCGATGCTGCTGACTGCTGCACCTGCACCTGCCAATGCGCCTGCCATGTTGTTTCTCCTTGAGAAATGACGAAAGGAACTGCGGTACTGCAATAAACCGTTCTCGCGCGACGGTGGCCGCAACGGAACAGAACGGAAGCGAATGCCGTCAGGCTTGCCGGATCTGGTGGATCACGCGCGATGCCGCCAGCAGCCCGCGATACAGCGTCGCGCGGTTGCGGTTGTCGGTGTCGGAGCCGGGTGCGGCGTTGTTGATGTTTTCGGCGACCTCCACGAGCGCGCGCTGGATCTTCTCGATCGTCGGCGCGGCGGCCGGATCCCTGACGAGCGCGGAAAGGTTGTCGAACTGCTTGGCGTAAGGCGTGATGGGCTCGTACATGTCGCTGGTCCTGGTCGAGGTCGATGAAATTTCAGGAGTCCGGTGCAGCCGGACGGGGCGCCGCGTGCACCTGCTCGGCGCTGCGCGCGATCGTGCTGCCGTCGACGGAGGGCACGTCGGCGCCCGAAGCGACCGGCACGCCCGACGCCGGCGCCGGATCCGCCGGCGCCTCCGTCATGTAGATATGCTTGATGCCGTCGGGCGTCTGCGTGTACTGCACCGAGTCCGACGACACGATCTCCGAATACTGCCCGGCGGCCGGCGCTGCTGCCTGGCCGGGGTGCTCGTCCACCTGCACGTCGAGCCGCCGGATGTTCGAATCGAGGTCCGCACGCACGCGCGTGACGGCCTTGTCGAGCGCGGCCTTGCTGTCGACGGTGCCCGTGATCGCGAACGCGCCGTTGCCGAGATACTTCACGCGCACGCCGGCGATGCCGAGCGAATCCTCGATGCTGTGGACCGCGTTCTGCGCGACGTCATAGCTCCGGACGATGTCCTTCGACGCGATCTTCGCCAGCGTCGAGCGCACCAGCTGATCGTCGGACAGGTTCGCGACCATGCCCGTCACGACGCTGGTGTCACCGACCGTACGCACTTGCAGCTCGGTCATGTGGGCCGCCGCCAGTGCGTCCTGGATGCGCATCGTCCGGTAGTCGGCGCCGTGCCGCAGCGCGGCCTCGCTGTCGGGCGCGGTGGTCAGCAGCACGACGGTGCCGGCGACGATGCCGACCGCGACGCATGCGACGAGCGCGCCGTAATAGCGGCGCCGCGTGCGCCGTTCGGCGTCGGCCTGCGCATCGGCCGGGCGGGTCAGCAACGTCGACAGCAGGTCGAGATCCGATGGCCATGGCGTATCGTCGGGGCCCACGCACAGGATCGTCTCGCCGAAGCGCATCGGCACGAAATCGACCAGGATCACCGTTTCGTCCTCGATCGCCGTCGCGGTTGCCGCGCCGTCGGCCTGCGCCGGCTCGCCGGCCGGCACGTCGACGCGCGTCGATGCGCGGACGACGCCCGACGGATCGACGTCGAGCGTCACGTCGGCGCCGGTCCAGTCGGTCAGCCGGATGTCCGCATCGGCGCCGCCATGAACCCGATGCTGACCCGGCGTGAGCTGCAACATCGCTCCCGCGTGGAATCCCGTCAGTATCCGTAGCTGTTTCATGAGCAAGGCGTTCAATCGATATCAGGTCCGTATGCCGAATTCGCGGTACGTGCGCGACGGGCGAAGATCGTCCGTCACGCTGTCAATGTAGAGGCTAAACCCGAGCGGCCGGCCCCGGATGCGAAGACTTCGCGTTTCGAACGAAGCATTCGCATGGCGACGCCGCGCTACGGCGTGCGGCGCAGCGCGCGCAGCGTATCCAGCGCGCACTCGCACTGGCGGGCGGTGCGCGGGCGGTCGAACTGGCGCAGCAACAGCCCGGCCAGCAGGTTGAAGTCGCGTGCCGCGCCCGGCAGCGGCGGGGCGCCGCCCGCCACGTCGCGGCGCGGAGCCGGATGCGCGCGCAGCTTCTCGATATCGGCCTCGGGCAGCGCGACGCCGTCGCGCTGCATGCCCAGCCAGCGCGCCGACCATGCATGCACGCGCGCGGCGACGCCGGCGCCCGGCTGCGCGGCCAGCTCGCTTTGCAGCGCGAGCAGCTCGCGCGCGCATGCGTCGCGCAGCGCGTGCGGATCGAGGTCGCGGTCGGGCGCGGGCAGCACCGGCGCCGGTGGCCGTGCGATCGCCGCCGCCGGCT
>NZ_CABVLY010000054.1 GCF_902498995.1 Burkholderia anthina | reverse complement strand
GGTACTTCCGGTACTTCCGGTACTTCCGGTACTTCCGGTACTTCCGGTACTTCCGGTACTTCCGGTACTTCCGGTACGTCGGGTACTTCCGGTACCTCGGGTACTTCCGGTACCTCGGGCACCTCCGGTACCTCAGGCACCTCCGGTACCTCAGGCACTTCGGGCACTTCCGGCACCTCGGGCACTTCCGGCACCTCGGGCACTTCCGGCACCTCGGGCACTTCCGGCACCTCGGGCACTTCCGGTACTTCCGGCACCTCAGGCACCTCCGGCTCCGGCGTCACCCCGCTCGGCAACGTCCTGCAGAAAACCGGCAACCTCGTCACGGCGCTCGGCACGACCGTCGTCAACGGCGGCTCGCAAATCGGCGGCGTGCAGATCCCCGGCACGAACCCGACGACGGCCACCAGCGTCGGCAATGCGGTCGCGAGCCTCGGCAACGGCGTGCAGTCGCTCGGCAACGGCGTCGCGGCCGGCCTCGGCTCGATCGGCGTATCGCCGAACCCGCTCGGCCCGACGCTGACGTCGACCACCGGCCTGCTGACCGGCGCCGGCGGCGCCGTCAACAACCTCGGCGACGCAGTGAAGAGCCTCGGCTCGGGCCCGCTGTCGCCGCTCTCGCCGGTGACGACGCTGGTCGGCGACCTCGTCAACACGGTCGGCGGCGCGGTCAACTCGACCGCATCGGGCCTGAACACCGCGCTGAACAGCACGCCGGTCCAGCAGCTCGAGACGCAGGTCGGCAAGGTGATCAACCCGATCACGAACACGCTGACCGGCGGCGTCACGACGCCGGGCGCCACGCAGACGCTCGGCAGCGTCACGCTGCTCGGCACGCCGCTCAACGGCCTGTTGAGCACGCTCGGCAACGGCCTCGCCCTTGCCGGCTCGAAGGTCGGCGGCGCGACCGACAACCCGCTCGGCGCCGGTCTCGGCGGCGTCGTGGGTCAGCTCGGCAACACGGTGACGGCGACCGGCGGGCTCGTCCACGACAACAACGGCGGCACCAGCGGCACCAACCCGCTCGCGCCGATCACCGGCCTGCTCGGTTCGCTGACGGGCGGGCTCGGCGGCATCGGCTCGAGCGGCACCGGCGGCACGAGCGGCACCAGCGGCGGCCCGCTCGCGCCGATCACGGGCCTGCTCGGCTCGGTGACGGGTGCGCTCGGCGGCCTCGGTTCGAGCGGCACGGGCGGCAGCAGCGGCACCAGCGGTTCGGGCGTCGGCGGCCTGCTCGCGCCGGTCACCAACCTCGTCAACTCGCTGACGCCGCTCGGCGCAAGCCTCACCGGCACGGTCACGACGCCGGGCGGCCACCTGACCGGCAGCCTCGGCGGCGCGCTGACGAACGGCCCGGTCGGCACGGTGACGGGCTCGCTGACGTCGGCCCTCGGCACGCTCGGCGCAGTCGGTACGGCCGGCCCCGGCGGCGCGACCGGCACTGTGACGACGCCGGCCGGCAGCGGCACCGTCACGGGCGGCCTCACCGGCAGCTCGAACGGCGGCGCTGCGGGCGGCGCGGCCAACCTGCTGTCGCCGGTGACGAACCTGCTCGGCGGCTTGCTCGGCGGCACCACCAAGAAGTAACGCTTCACGTATCAGAACCACAGGCCAATGGCCGGGCGCATACCAATCCAAAGCCCGGCCAGCGGCCGGCGTCACCCCGCCGAAGCGGGGGTCGCCGGCCGTCATCCCGACGAGGATCCGATCATGAATTCCACGCTCGACGGCATCGCCGCGGTCCAGGACCGCCCGCCCCGTTCCGCCACGCCATTTCGCGCGGGCCTGCTCGGCATCACGGCCGGACTCTTCGCGCTGTGGGTCACGCGCGACCACCCGACGCTCGACGCGGCCACGCGCGCGGTGATCGCGAGCCTCGCGATCATCGGCACGATCGCGCTGCACGAAATCTTCATCTCGCGCGTCTACCTGCGCCCGAGCGCCGGGCTGTCGCGGCAGGCCGTGCGCCCGTTCGCGCCGGCCCGCGTCGCGACGCGGCTCGGCGCGCTCGCGTCGATCTACGCGGGCATCGGCGCGATCTACTGGCTGCTGCCCGAGTATCACGGCGCGTTCTACCTGCCGTTCTGGTCGCTGCTGCGCTCGCTCGCGCCGTACGTGATCGTCGCCGCGCCGTTCTATTTCGCGTGGATGGATCGCCACCAGCGCGAGACCGACGACGCGTACCTGCTGTGGGGCCGCCTCCTGTTCCGCCGCGAGAGGCCCGCGAACTGGCAGCCGGTGCGCGAAATGCTCGCCGGCTGGGGCGTGAAGGCGTTCTTCCTGCCGCTGATGATCGTCTACCTGTCGAAGGACGCCGATCACCTGAGCGCGTCGCTCGCGCACGCGGTGAACGCGCCGATGACGCTCGCGACCTTCGTGTTCCTGTACGATCTGTCGTTCACGATGGACCTGATGTTCGGCACCGTCGGCTACCTGTGCACGTTCCGCATCCTCGACAGCCACGTGCGCACCGTCGAGCCGACGACGCTCGGCTGGGTCGCCGCGCTGATGTGCTACCAGCCGTTCTGGTCGCTGATCTCGAACAACTACATCCGCTACGAAGGCACGCTGTTCTGGGACAACTGGCTGCTGTCCGCGCCGACGCTGCGCGCGATCTGGGGCGCGGTGATCATCCTGCTGCTGATGACCTACGCGCTGTCGACGATCTCGTTCGGGCTGCGTTTCTCGAACCTCACGAACCGCGGGATCATCACGTCGGGCCCGTACCGCTTCACGAAGCATCCCGCGTACATCACGAAGAACCTGTCGTACTGGATGGTGTCGGTGCCGTTCGTCGAGCCGCTCGGCTGGCAGGTCGCGCTCATGCATTGCGCGGGACTCGTCGCGATCAACCTGATCTACTACACGCGGGCGAAAACGGAAGAACGCCATCTGATGCGCGATCCGGACTATCGCGCCTATGCCGAATGGATCGCGCAACACGGGTTGTTCGCGCGGATCAAGCAGGCGTTCGGGGGGCGGCAGGCGGCGTGAGGCAACGGCGGGCGGCATCGACACGCCCGCGCCGTTGCGGCCAATTGTCGCGAAACGCCACGATTCCGCGCCTTTCGTCGCTTTTCGCCGCCACGTCGGTTGCCCGCCCTCTGCCCGTCGCGTATGGTGCTGACCGTCCGCGCGCGCCTGTCGCGCGGCCACCGACCGTCGTCCCGCACGACGGCCGCGCGGGCCCGGCCCGCCATCACCGTCTCCGCGACACCGCCGTTCGGCGTCGCGCATTCTTGAGGAGCGAGGCGTGATCCACAAAGTCCTGATCCTGTTCGCACTCTGCATCGCGGGCCTCGCCGCGATCGCCGCCGGTTTCCAGCACATCCCCAGCTGATTCGCGGCCCCGGCTCGCTCGTCGAGCCCGGGGGCCGCCGCCATTCCCTTCCCCTGTTGCGATGAACCCCTTTCTCGATGCGCCCGGAACGGGCACCCTTTGCCATGCGTATCGACGTACAGCATTCCCAGCACGACATCGACGATGAACTCGACGCGCTCCACGCGCGCCTGCACCAGCCGGGCCATCGCCTGCACGATCTGCCGGCCGTCGCGCTCGGCGACTCCGGCCTGATCGTTCGCCACCGCGAGGCGGACGGCGAATACTTCCTTTACGTCGAGGACCCGTCGGCCCGGCAACTTGCCGGTTACACGATCTTCAACCGGCTCCCCGAGCTTCCACGGCGCGCAGACCGCTACCTGCGCGCGCCGCACACGCGGCTGCGCGCGTCCGCGCAACGGCGGGGCCTCGCGACGACACTGTATCGATGGGGACTCGACGCGGGCCTGTGCCTGATCAGCGGCGCGCGCCAGTCGGTCGGCGCGGCGCGATTGTGGCACGCGCTCGCGCATGACTACCGGCACGGCTTCGTCGACGTCGAAGGCCGCGCGCTGCGCTATCTCGGCGAAACCGTCGAAAGCGAGGTGCACGACGCGCTGCATACGCGCAGGCTGCTGATCGGCAACAGCTGGACGCTCGGCGAACTGGCGCGCGCAACCGGGATGACGGACGTGGCCGCGGCCGGATGCGATTCGATGAAATTGCCGCCGGCCCGACGTGAATTGCAACACGCCCGCGGCACTCGCCCCGCGCATCGCGCCGCGCCCGCACTCGCACCGATGCGATAATTTGTCCGGTCCGCGCGACGCCGCCGCGCATTCCGCCACCCGATACGCTCTCCGATGGCCACCGAACCCCGAACCGATTCCGAGCGCCGCATCGACATCGTCGCGTTGTGCGGCAGCCTTCGTGCGCAGTCGTACAACGCCGCGCTGCTCGACGCGGCCGCGCGCGTCGCACCGCGCGGCATGCACATCACGCGTTTCGATCGCCTCGGCGAATTTCCGCTGTTCAATCCCGATGCCGAATTTCCGTCGCCGGCCGCGGTGCGCGACCTGATCGAGCGACTGAACGCCGCCGACGGCGTGCTGATCGCGAGCCCGGAATACGCGCACGGCGTGACGGGCGTGATGAAGAATGCGCTGGACTGGGTCGTCGGATGCGAAGCCGTCGTGTACAAGCCGGTCGCGGTATTGAATGCGTCGCCGCGCGCGACGCATGCGGACGCGGCGCTGCGCGAGACGCTGTCGGTGATGTCGGCGTGCATCGTCGAACCCGCGTCGATCGCGCTGCCGATCCTCGGCAGCCAGCTCGACGCGGCAGGCATCGCCGCGCATCCGCCGTTCGCATCGGCACTGGTCGACGCATTGCACGCGCTGCGCGCGGCGATCGACGCGCAGTCGCCACGCAGCTGAAGACGCGCGTTATCGCGCCTTGGTGCGGGTGGTCTTGCGCGCCGGCTTCGCGACCTTCGTCGCCTTCGCGCGCGGCGCTTCCTTCTCGGGTTGCGCGCCGCCGCCGGACAGATCCTCGAGCCACGCGAGCGCATCGATGTACGACAGGAATTGCTGCAGGTATTCCGGCGACAGCTCACGCATCGTCGCGAGCGACCGGTGCACGAGGCTGTTCGAATTGAGCGGCCCCGCGTTGCGCGGCACCTGGTCGAGCGACTGGCGATACTGCTGTTCGGTGCGCACCTTCGACCACATCGTGCGGAAGTAGTCGATCAGTTCGGGATCGAGCCCGCGCCGGTCGGCCTGCGCATCGCGCGCGAGACGCTCGACGAGGCCGCCGAGCGCGCCGCGCGGCATCTGCCCGGTTGCTCGCGTCGTGTCGCACGCAATCGCCGCTTCATCGGCGCGTGCGACGATCTCCGTAAAACCGTCCAGCAGCGTCGCGAGACGCGCATCGAGCAACGCGCGCGCATCGCCGTCTAGCGCGGCCGCGCGCCTTTCGAGCGCGTCGAGCCGATGGAAGCGCACCGGGTCGAGCCGATCGGCGCCCTGCGCGCGCCAGGCGTCGAGCGTTGCGCGCACCTGCGTCGCGTCGCCCGTCACTTCGCGCGCCCTCCGTTCGACGCGGTCTTGCGCGGCACCGGTGCGATTTCCACGCGGCGGTTCTTCGCGCGGCCTTCGTCGTCCGCGTTCGAGCTGACCGGCTGTTCGGAACCGAACGCGGCCGCGAACACCGACGACGCAGGCACGCCCGCGTCGATCAGCGCGCGCGTGACGGTCAGCGCACGCTTGGCCGACAGTTCCCAGTTGTCCGCGAACTGGCGGTTGCCGGCGTGCACCTGCTGGTCGTCGGCGAAACCGCTGATCATCAGGATCTCGTCGCGCGTCTTCAGGTACGTGGCAAGCGGCACGGCCAGCGTCTTCAGCAGATCGCTGCCCGCGGGCTGCAACTGATCGGAATTCAGCGCGAACAGCACGTTGCCGCTGATGCCGATACGGCCGTTCACGAGCGTCACGCGGCCGGCCGCGAGCGGCCCGGCGAGCGCCTGTTCGAGCGACTTGCGCTGCTGCGCCTCCTGCTGGCGCGCGCGCACGGCTTCCTCGAGCTTCGACGTGAGCTGCAACTGCATGCCGATCACGCCGACGAGGATCAGCACGAACGCGCCGAGCAGCACCGACATCAGGTCGGCGAACGCGGGCCACACCGGCGCGGAAGGTGCGCCGTCGTCGATTTCGTCGTGCATGCGTTACGCTCCGACCGATGCCCGCCGCCCGGCGAGATGCTGCAAATCTTCGACGATCTGCTTCTGCGACAGCATGCTCAGGTCGATCACCTCGCGCGCCTGCGCGACGTAGTACTCGAGCTGTTCGTCGCTGCGCGCGAGCGATTTCTCGAGCGCGGCCTCGATGCGCTGCAGATGGGTCAGCAGCTTGTCATTCGACTCGCCGAATACCTGTACGGCCGCGCCGAACGCGTCGCCAAGGCTCGCGACCTCGACGGCGCCCGCCGTGACCTGCGCGGCGACCGAATCGAGCTTGCGCGTTTCGGCATCGACGGTGTCGTTGAAGCGCGCGCCGACGCGATCGAGCAAATCGGCCGACGTGCTGACGAGCGCGTCGATCGCGGTGCGTTGCTCGGTCGACGCATGGTTGACCGCGCCGAGCAACGTTTCGAGCGTCGCGAGCAGGCGGCCGCGCTCCTCGAGCATCTCGGTGTCGCGCACCATGCTGTCGGACAGGCGCTGGCGCAGCTCGGCGACGACGTCGGCCGCGGCCTTCGGCGCTTCCGACGCGGCCTGCACGAGGCGCGAGATTTCGTTGATCGTGTCGCTCGCATGCACCTGCGCTTGCGCGGTGATGTCGTTCGCGGTGCGGGTCAGCGTGTCGCAGATGTCCTGCTGTCGCGTTGCGGCCTGCGCGCTCGTCTGCGCCCATTCGTCGCGCAGCGCGGCAGCCATCGCGGCGAGCGAGTCGTTCCACGCGGACAGACGCGCTTCGTCGCGTGCGGCCAGTTGCGTTTGCAGGCCCGCGTGCGAATTGTGGATCGTCGACAGCAGGTCGTTCGAGCGCTGCTCGAAGGTCGCTGCCTGTGCGGTCAGGTCGCGCGTGGTCTGCGTGAGTGCGTCGCAGATTTCCTGCTGACGGCCTGCGCTATGCACGCCTGCGCGTTGCCATTCGTCGCCGAGCTTCGTCGCCATTTCCGCAAGCGAGGCATTCCACGTCGACAGACGTTCTTCGTCGCGCGCGGCCAGTTGTGTTTGCAGGTCCGTGTGCGAATTGTGGATCGTCGACAGCAAATCGTTCGATCGTTGCTCGAAAGTCGCCGCTTGCATGGTCAGGTCGCGCGTGGTCTGCGCGAGTGCGTCGCAGATTTCCTGCTGACGACCGGCGCTATGCACACCTGCGCGCTGCCATTCGTCACCAAGCTTCGTTGCCATTTCCGCGAGCGAGGCGTTCCACGTCGACAGACGTTCTTCGTCGCGCGCGGCCAGTTGCGTTTGCAAGCCCGTATGCGAATCGCGAATCGCCGACAGCAGATCGTTCGATCGTTGCTCGAATGTCGTAGCCTGTGCGGTCAGATCACGCGTGGTCTGCGCGAGAGCGTCGCAGATTTCCTGCTGACGACCGGCGCTATGCACGCCTGCGCGTTGCCATTCGTCGCCAAGCTTCGCCGCCATTTCCGCGAGCGAGGCATTCCACGTCGACAGACGTTCTTCGTCGCGCGCCGCCAGTTGCGTTTGCAAGCCCGTATGCGAATCGCGGATCGTCGACAGCAAATCGTTCGATCGTTGCTCGAATGTCGCCGCTTGCGTGGTCAGGTCGCGAGTGGTTTGTGCGAGAGCGTCGCAGATCTCCTGCTGACGACCGGCGCTGTGCACGCCGGCACGCTGCCATTCGTCGCCAAGCTTCTCGGCCATTGCAGCAAGCGACGCATTCCACGTCGACAGACGTTCTTCGTCGCGCGCCGCCAGTTGCGTTTGCAAGCCCGTATGCGAATCGCGGATCGT
>NZ_CABVLY010000053.1 GCF_902498995.1 Burkholderia anthina | reverse complement strand
CGCCGTCGGCGAGCGGCACGCCGTGCGAGGCGCGGCGCCACGCGAGCCCGAGCGTATCGGCCAGCAGCGCCGCGTGGCCGAGCCCGAGCGCGCATGCGGCCGTCCCGACCCGATAGGCGGCGGCCGATGCGCGCCATGCCGCGCCCGCATCGGCCCCGGCCGGCGCGGCCGCGAGATCGGCCATCGACGCATCGGCCGTCTGCAGGAAATCCTCATAGGCATGCGCGTTGACGGTCACGACACCGAGCGTGCGGGTCGGCGCCGCCGCGACCGCGTCATGCTCGGCGCGCGCGGCATCGGCTTCCCACAACGCCTCGGATGCCGGCGTGCCGGCGACGTGCCAGTCCACCGTCAGCCCGTAGTCGTGCAGCACGTCGACGAGCGCGACATCCTCGGCGGCCGCGCCGAACAACGCGAAATCGCGCCACAGCAGCGCAAGCGTCTCGCGCACGAGCGCGGGCGGCGCACTGCGCCGGCCTTGCGCGTGCTCGCCGAGCAGCAGGTTGGTTCGCGCGAGAAAACGTTTCAGTTCGGGGGCGCCGCTGGCGCGCAGCGCGCGCAGGCACGCGGCGGCCAGCCGCCAGAAGTCGTACGGCACGCCGTCGGCCAGCGCGGTCAGGGTCGCATCGAGTTCGTCGAGCGCCGCGTCCGGCGTGCCCTGCGGCGTGCGCAGCACGGCGAGCAGCGCCTGTTCGTAACGGGCGCGGGCGCGACTCGCGAAGGTATCGGGCAATGCGCGCAGCGTCGCCGGCGGCACCGCGCGCCCGACGAGCGCGAGCGCATCGAGCGGCGCGCTGGCGTGCAGATCCGCCGCGCTTTGCGCACGCAACGCACGGAAATGTTCGAAGAGAACCGGCGAGCAGGCCAGCTCGCGCAGATTGTGACGCGCGACGGCCGCGCGGAAATCGTCGAGCGCGATGCGCCAGACGGCAGACGTCGGCTCGGTGACGACCAGCGGCGCGGCGGCCGACAACTGCCCCGCGAACCGGGAGGCCGGCAGCCAGCCGGCCTCCGCGAGCACCGCCGCGGCGGCCGCAAGCGGCGCTACCGCGTCGTCGCGACGCGCAAATGCGTCGGCGGCCGCCGCGAGTGACGCGTCGGCCGCGCGCACCGCCCCGCCGCGAGGGTTGGGCAGTGCATCAGGATGGAGAACGTTCGCCGGGTCGGCCGTCATGGACACGCGCGCCTGTCATCGTCAAGTCGCTCGCGCCGGCCACGGCGCGCGAGCGCCGGGCAACCGCGAGGCCGGAGCGGTGTGTCCGTGGGCCAAGGGTCCGGTCAGATCTGGACCATCTCGAAGTCTTCCTTGCGAGCGCCGCACTCGGGACACGTCCAGTTGATCGGGACGTCTTCCCAGCGCGTGCCCGGGGCGATGCCCTCTTCGGGCAGCCCCGCTTCTTCGTCATAAATCCAGCCACAAATCAGGCACATCCAGCTCTTGTATTCCATCTTAAGCCGCGTCGGGAAAGTCGGTAAATTCGGGAGCCATGATGGTACCGTGTCGGGGCCGGACTGCCTAGCAATCGCACTGGAGTACGGCAACTACGTTGCGCTGCGCTAAAAAATCCGTCGTGCGGGCCGGATTCCGCCGCATAATGGCTGCAAAGTGCGGCCTGCCGGGCAACACGGGGCCCGAAATGGCTCATTTCGCCTCGCCGTCCGCACCTCCGTCGCTTCCCCGTTTTTTTCTTGCCCCATTTTTACATGTCCAGCAACGCCCCTCCGATCGTCCTCACCTTCGGCCTGTCCGATCCCACCGGCGGCTCCGGCCTCCAAGCCGATCTGATGACCCTGGCGAGCATGGGCTGCCACGGCGTGTCCGTCCTGACGGGCTATACCGTGCGCGACTCGGCTGCCTGCGACGAAGTGACCGGCCTCGATCCCGATGTCGTCGCCGCCCAGGCGCGCATGCTGCTCGAGGACATGCCGGTCGCCGCGTTCAAGATCGGCGCGGCGACGCGCGCGGAAGTCGTGAGCGCGATCGCGGAAGTGGTCGCCGATTACGACGGCGTGCCGCTCGTGCTCGCGCCGGACTTCACGCTCGACGACGAGCACGTGCTCGCCGCCGACGACCTGCGCGAATCGATCGCCGACCTGCTCGCGCCGCAGACGACGCTGCTCGTTGCCGATTACGCGACGCTGATCGCGCTCGCGCAGCCGGACGGCGATGCCGAAGCGCCGAATCTCGACGCGGCCGTGTCGCACCTGCTCGCGCAGGGTTGCGAGTACATCCTGTCGTCGGAGACGGGCTCGCACCGGCTCGTCAACACGCTGTACGGCGAGGAAGGCCAACTGCGCGAAGACATGTGGGATCGCTCGCCGCACCGGCTGATGGGCATCACCGACACGCTGGGCGCGGCGATCGCCGCGCTGCTCGCGAACGGCCAGGAGCCGCCCGAAGCGGTACGCGAAGCGCAGGAGTACCTGTATCAGGCCGTGCGCGACGCGTTCCGTCCCGGCATGGGTGCGTACCTGCCCGACCGGTTCTTCTGGGCCCGCAGCAACGACGACGCGGATACGCCACCGGCCGTGAAGGCCGATCCGGTACCGAGGACGTCGCACCGGCATTGACGCACGGCGGCCACATGCCGCCGCGCCGTCGAAACACAGCCCACCATCGCGTCGGGGCGGCACATCCGCCCCTTCTTTCGCGCACGCCGCGAACGGCGCGCGACAAATAAAAAAAGACCCGCATCGCTGCGGGTCTTTTCTTTTGGCTGGAACGCGCATCGCTGCGCGCCCCGGACACCATCGACCGAAGTCGATTACATGTCCATGCCCATGCCGCCCATGCCGCCCGGCATGCCGCCCGGCATCGGTGCGTCTTCCTTCGGCAGTTCTGCGACAGCTGCGTCCGTCGTCAGCAGCAGGCCGGCAACCGAAGCTGCGTTCTGCAGTGCGGTGCGCGTGACCTTGGTCGGGTCGACGACACCGGCTTCAACCATGTCGACGTACTCGCCCGTTGCTGCGTTGTAGCCGTAGTTGCCCTTGCCTGCAGCAACTGCCGCCACCACGACGCTGGCTTCTTCGCCGCCGTTCGTGACGATCTGGCGCAGCGGCTCTTCCATGGCGCGCAGCACGATCTTGATGCCGGCGTTCTGGTCGGCGTTCGCGCCGGTCAGGGCTGCGATCGCGGTGCGAGCGCGGATCAGCGCAACGCCGCCGCCTGCCACGATGCCTTCTTCCACAGCTGCGCGCGTTGCGTGCAGTGCGTCTTCGACACGTGCCTTCTTTTCCTTCATTTCGACTTCGGTCGCAGCACCGACCTTGATCACTGCCACGCCGCCGGCCAGCTTGGCCACGCGCTCTTGCAGCTTTTCACGGTCGTAGTCCGACGTCGCTTCTTCGATTTGCGTGCGAACTTGCTTGACGCGCGCTTCGATGTTCACGGCTTCGCCTGCGCCGTCGATGATCGTCGTGTTTTCCTTGCCCACTTCGATGCGCTTCGCCTGGCCCAGTTCTGCCAGCGTTGCCTTCTCGAGCGTCAGGCCGGTTTCTTCCGCGACGACTTGACCGCCGGTCAGGATCGCGATGTCTTCCAGCATGGCCTTGCGGCGATCGCCGAAGCCCGGCGCCTTGACCGCAACGGTCTTCAGGATGCCGCGGATGTTGTTGACGACCAGCGTTGCGAGCGCTTCGCCTTCGACGTCTTCGGCGATGATCAGCAGCGGACGGCCAGCCTTCGCGACTTGCTCGAGCACCGGCAGCAGATCACGGATGTTCGACACCTTCTTGTCGTGCAGCAGCACGAACGGGTTGTCGAGGACGGCGACTTGCTTGTCCGGGTTGTTGATGAAGTACGGCGACAGGTAGCCGCGGTCGAACTGCATGCCTTCGACGACGTCGAGTTCGTCGGCGAGCGACTTGCCGTCTTCGACGGTGATCACGCCTTCCTTGCCGACCTTGTCCATCGCTTCAGCGATGCGATCGCCGATCGACGAGTCGCTGTTCGCCGAGATCGAGCCGACCTGTGCGATTTCCTTGTTGGTCGTGCACGGCTTGCTGATCTTCTTCAGCTCTTCGACAGCCGCTGCGACTGCCTTGTCGATGCCGCGCTTCAGGTCCATCGGGTTCATGCCCGATGCGACGTACTTCATGCCTTCGCGAACGATCGATTGCGCGAGGACGGTTGCCGTCGTCGTGCCGTCGCCTGCGTTGTCGCTGGTCTTGGAAGCCACTTCCTTGACCATTTGCGCGCCCATGTTCTGGAGCTTGTCCTTCAGCTCGATTTCCTTCGCGACCGACACACCGTCCTTGGTGACCGTCGGGCCGCCGAAGCTGCGCTCGAGCACGACGTTGCGGCCCTTCGGACCCAGCGTGACCTTGACTGCGTTGGCGAGAATGTTCACGCCTTCGACCATCTTCGAACGGGCGGAATCGCCGAATACGACGTCTTTAGCTGCCATCTTCTAACTCCTTGAATTCTTGGGAATATGTACCGTCAGTGGACGCTTACTTCGCGTTGACCACGGCCATGATGTCTTCTTCACGCATGACCAGCAGCTCCTGGCCGTCGACCTTCACGGTCTGACCAGCGTACTTGCCGAACAGGACGCGATCGCCGACCTTCACGTCGAGCGCGATCGGTGCGCCCTTGTCGTCGCGCTTGCCCGGGCCGACCGCGAGGATCTCGCCTTGATCCGGCTTTTCAGCAGCAGCTTCGGGGATCACGATGCCCGAGGCGGTCTTGGTTTCCTGATCCAGGCGCTTGACGATCACGCGATCGTGCAAAGGACGAAGGTTCATATTCACTCCTCTCTTGACTGAGATTGAAGAACGCTTAGGGAATCTGCCCGGCGGATCGCCCGGCAGAGAATTGTTAGCACTCTCGTGCAGCGAGTGCTAATTATATGGACGGGTTTTGACAAATTCAAGAAGGGAGGCCGAACGAATTTTCGGCGCGGCAAAGCAGGCGGAAAAGCACGCAACCACAACGAAAACCCCTTTTAAAACAAAAACATGGGAACCCCGAGCCGGCCTGATCGGCGCGCGCGGCTCACCCCGAAAGTCGTTCAGCCCCGTTTGGACACCGGGTAAGCACGGAGTTCCTGCGTCCGGCGACATCGCGTCGCAAAACCTGCGCGGACGCCGACTCCGTCCACTGCAACGCCCTCGCTCGCGCCCGCCGCCGGCCCGTCGCGCCCCCTCCTCGCCGCGACATCGGCCCGCATCGAACCAATCAATTGCATTACGCCGATATTTACGGTTTAGCGCGTTGCTAAACACGCGCGAAACCCCATCCGTAAGGCCTTCCATTACATTCAGTAATTTAGATGAGAATCATTCTCGTTTACATTGACTTTCTCATTTGACACTCCTACGATGCGCCGCGTTGCGTTCGTTTTCGTACTCTGACCGACAGGTGCCGAGCGTCCGGACAGCGACCGACAAGCAGGACTCCACACTAATTAGAGCCAGGGATTCGATATGACCTTTGCGTCGCGCCATGGAGACCGCCTCCGCGCCCGGATGCGCCCCGCCGCCTGCGCGGTTCTCGTCGCCGGGGCGACGTTAGCCTGCGCCGGCGCCTATGCGGACACGCCGGTCGATGCGCAGCCCGAAGCACCCGAAGCCGACCTCTCGATCCAGGCCCAGCCGACCAACATGTGGACCGGCATCTGGACCCGCCAGAACCTGCTCGGCGACATGGGCGGCATCCGCCCGTGGCTCGGCAAGTACGGCGCGACGCTGCAGATCACCGAAACCAGCGAATACCTCGCGAACCTGCGCGGCGGCCTGAATCGCGGCGGCGCGTACGACGGGCTCACGACGGCCACGTTGACGGTCGACACGCAGAAGGCGATCGGCCTGCCCGGCGGCACCTTCAACGTCAGCGCACTGCAGATCCACGGCACCAACCTGAGCGCGCGCAACCTCGGCACGCTCAACACCGCGAGCGGCATCGAGGCGCAGGACACGACGCGCCTCTGGGAGCTGTGGTACCAGCAGTCGTTCCTCGACAAGCGCGTCGACGTGAAGATCGGCCAGCAGAGCCTCGACCAGGAATTCATGGTCAGCACGTACGCGAACACGTTCGTCAACACGATGTTCGGCTGGCCCGCGCTGCCGTCGTACGATCTGCCGAACGGCGGCCCCGCGTATCCGCTCGCGGGCCTGGGCGTGCGCGTGCGCGGCCAGATCACGCCGAAGCTCACCGCGCTCGCGGGCGTGTTCGACGGCGATCCGCTCGGCAACAACCCGAACAACCTGAGCGGCACGAACTTCAACCTGCACAACGGCACGCTCTATATCGGCGAGCTGCAGTACGCGCTGAACCAGCCGGCCGACGGCGAGATGGACACCGGCCAGTCGAACGGGCTGCCGGGCACCTACAAGATCGGCGTCTGGTATCACAACGGCCGCTTCGCCGATCAGAACGTCGGCACCGACGGGCTGTCGCTCGCGAGCACCGCATCGAACGGCATCGCGCAGCAGCATCACGGCGACTACAGCTTCTACGCGGTGGCCGACCAGATGATCTGGCGCCCGGACCCGACCGGCGCGAAGAGCCTCGGCGTGTTCGCACGCGTGATGGGCGCGCCGGGCGACCGCAACCTCGTGAGCTTCTCGGCCAACGCGGGCATCGTGCTGAAAGGGCCGTTCGACGGCCGCGACAACGACAGCGTCGGCCTCGCCGTCACGTACATCCAGGTCGGCAGCCACGTGACGGATCTCGACCAGGCCGCACAGATGGCCGCGGCCGGCCCGTACGGCGTGCGCACCCGCGAAACGGCCATCGAGGCGACCTACCAGTATCAGGTGAACCCGTGGTGGGTGATCCAGGCCGATGCGCAGTACACGTTCAATGCCGGCGCCGGCCAGAACCCGAACGATGCGACCCAGCCGCTGCGCAACACGTTCGTGCTCGGCGCGCGCACGACCATCACGTTCTGAACGCCGCCCACGTCACCCGTTTTTCGCGCGCCGCCCGGGCGGCGCGCTCCCAGGAGAGACCCAGATGAATCAATCCGCCCTGCTTCGCCGCTTCGCGACGGGCGCACTGGCCGCTGCCGCGCTGACGGCCGCCGCCGGCGCGCTCGCCGAGCCGCAAGGCTTCCTCGAAACGCTGCATCGCCACGCGCTGCTCGTGAACACGGTGCCCGACAACGGCGACCAGAACCCGTATGCGATCGCGGTCGCGCCGGTATCGGCCGGCACGGTCCAGGCGGGCGACGTGCTCGTCGACAACTTCAACAACTCGGCGAACCTGCAAGGCACCGGCAGCACGATCGTCGACTACCGCCCGTCGACGAAGCAGATGAGCGTGTTCGCGACGATCCCGCGCGACCTGAAGGCATGCCCGGGCGGCATCGGCCTGTCGACCGCGATGACGATGCTGAAGTCCGGCTGGGTGATCGTCGGCAGCACGCCGAGCAACGACGGCACGACCAACACCAAGGGCGCCGGCTGCCTGATCGTGCTCGACCCGCAAGGCAAGGTCGCGTCGACGTGGTCGAGCCCGAACATCAACGACCCGTGGGGCAACATGGCCGTGGTCGACCGCGGCGACAGCGCGACGCTGTTCGTCAGCATGGCCGGCTTCGGCGTCGGCGGCGCGGACGGCAACCCGCCCGTCTACAAGCAGGCGACCGTGCTGCGCCTGGACGTCGACGTGCCGGCCGGCAAGCCGCCCGCGATCAAGCAGGAAACGGTGATCGCGAGCGGCCTCGGCGCGCAGGCCGACAAGGGCGTGTTCCTGGTCGGCCCGACCGGCCTCGCGCTGTCGGACGACCAGAAGAAGCTGTACGTGTCGGACGCGATCGGCAACCGGATCGTCGAGATCGACGATCCGCTCACGCGCGACACCAGCGCAGGCGTCGGTCGCCAGATCACGGCCGACGGCTTCCTGCGCCGCCCGCTCGCGCTCGCGACCGCGCCAAACGGCCACCTGCTCGCCACCAATGCGCAGAACGGCCAGGTCGTCGAAATCGACCCGGTCGCGGGCAAGCAGCTGTACGCGCGCTGGATCGACACCGACAAGGCGCAATCGCCGCCGGGCAACGGCGACCTGTTCGGGATCGCGATGACGCCCGAGGGCGACGGCTTCTATTACGTGCAGGACGACGTCAACACGCTGATGCTCGCGAAGTAACGGAACGAATCATGGCAGACGATCTGAACCCGCCGTCGCGCCCCGCGCGCCGCGGCTTCCTGAAGGCCGGCGGCGCGGCGGTGGCCGCGGGCCTCGCCGCC
>NZ_CABVLY010000052.1 GCF_902498995.1 Burkholderia anthina | reverse complement strand
GGCGATGCCGCCGGCGCGGTCCGGGCCGCGCTCGGCAGCGCCGCGCTCGCCGGTGACGTCGCGTGGCCCGACGCGCTGATCGCCCGCGTCGGCATGCATCTGGCGACGCTGCGCGCGCACGGCACCGACGCGCTGCTCGCGCCGCTGCACGCGCGCTGAACACCCGCCCGGTTCGCCGCAGCCGTGCGAACCGCGCAATGCCCCCGCCCGCCGACGTCGTTGCCGACGCGGCGGACGATCGACGAGAACGAGACACGAACATGATGGCCGGCCCACCGGCACGAAGGAGACGGAGATGAAGCAGAAGTCGCAGGCGTGGTTCACGGTGTTCCTGTTGTTCCTGGTGTACGGCATCAACTATCTCGACCGCGTGGCGCTGTCGATCGTCGCGCCGATCGTGCAGACCGATCTCGGCATCGATGCCACGCAGATGGGCCTCGTGTTCAGCACGTTCTTCGTCGGCTATGCGCTGTTCAATTTCATCGGCGGGCTCGCGTCCGACCGGCTCGGGCCGAAGCTCGTGTACGTGCTGTCGGTCGGGCTGTGGTCGGTGTTCTGCGGAATGACCGCGCTGACCGTCGGCTTCGTGAGCCTGCTGATCGTGCGGCTGCTGTTCGGGATGGCCGAAGGGCCGCTGTGCTCGGCCGCGAACAAGATGGTCAACAACTGGCTGCCGCGCGACGCCGCCGCCACCGCGATGGGGCTGCTCAGCGCGGGCTCGCCGCTCGGCGGCGCGATCGCCGGCCCGATCGTCGGGCTGCTGGCCGCGCAGTTCGGCTGGCGGCCCGCGTTCTGGATCGTCTGCGCGATCGGGCTCGCGTGGGTCGTCGTGTGGACGATGTCGACGTCGGACCGTCCGGCTACGCCGGTCGACGCGGCACCGGGCGCGCCCGCCGCGACGTCGGCCCACGCGGCGTCGGCCGGCGCGGCGACCCCGGCGCACACGCTGTCGCACTACGTGCGCCAGCCGCGCATCCTCGCGACGGCCGCCGCGTTCTTCAGCTACAACTACGTGCTGTTCTTCTTCCTGAGCTGGTTCCCGAGCTATCTCGTGCGCGCGCATCACCTGAACATCAAGGAGATGAGCGTGGCCACCGTCGTGCCCTGGCTCGTCGGCACGGTCGGCCTCGCATGCGGCGGCGCGATCTCGGATGCGCTCTACCGGCTCACCGGCAACCTGCTGCTGTCGCGCCGGATCGTGCTCGTCACCTGCCTGCTCGGCGCCGGCGCGTGCGTGGCCGTCGCGGGCGCCGTGCAGTCGACGCAGGGCGCGGTCGCGCTGATGTCGGTATCGCTGTTCTTCCTGTACGTGACCGGCGCGATCTACTGGGCGATCGTGCAGGACGTCGTGCATCCGGCCCGCGTCGGCGGCGTCAGCGGTTTCCTGCATTGCATGGGCAGCCTGTCGGGCGTGATCGGGCCGGCCGTGACGGGCTTCATCGTCGATCGCAGCGGCTCGTTCGCGTCCGCGTTCGTGCTGGCCGGCGCGATCGCACTCGCGGGCGCGGTGCTGGCCGGCGTGTTCGTGCGCAACGCGCGGCCGTCGGAAGTGCTGCGCGAGCGCGCCGCACACTGACGTCGCGCCGTTGTCCCGCGCAGCGCGAAGCCGCATTCGCCGGCGTCGCGCTGCGCGGTCGTGTCAGCCAATCATCGGACCCTCGAATATCTCCCATCCGATATCGCGATTTCCGCTATCGGTCGCGCGCCTCTAGACTGGCAGCGCGATGGCATGCTCCGCCGCGGCACGGCGCAGCGGCACGCCCCCCAACAAAAACGATATCGGGAGAGCTCCATGTCCGACCGGCATGCGCGCCGCGACGCGCTCAAGACCCTCGGCCTCGCGGCCGGCTCCGCGCTGCTCGGCGCATCGCGCGTCGCGCAGGCGGCGACGCCCGAACCCGGCGCGCTGCTGCCCGGCGGCGCGACGCGCCTCGCCGACCTCACGCGCCGCCTGGCGGCCGCGCCGCGACGGCGCGACTTCAAGACGGTGCCGATGATTCTCGAACGGCCCGACCAGTGGGATCACGCGGCGCTCACCGAGGTGATCGGCTATCGCGGCGGCCCGAAGCAGGTATGGGACAACACCGAGCTCGGCGGCCCGTGGCTGAACCTGATGCGCAACGCGCTGAACGCGCAGATCTGGTCGTTCCGCCATCCGGACTTCCTCGTCGTGTCGGCCACGCACGGCACCGCGCATCTCGCGCTGTTCGACCAGACGGCGTGGGACAAATACGGTCTCGCGACATTCGCCGGCGCCGCATTCGCGACCAACACGCTGCTCGCCGCGAAGCCCGCGCAAGCCACGGACGCCAACGATCACGAGCTGGCCGACGGCGCATTCTCGTCGCACGACAACAGCATCGCGGCGCTGCTGCAGCGCGGCGTCGTGTTCCTGTCGTGCCACAACGCCATCTGGGAACTCGCGGAACGGCTCGACGGCGCGAACGCGAATCCGGACAAGCTGCCGCTCGACGCCCTCGCGGCCGACCTGACCAATCACGTGATTCCGTCCGCCATCGTCACGCCGGGCGCGGTCGGCACGCTGCCCGAGCTGCAGCAGGCCGGCTTCACCTACGCGAAGTGACGCGCATGATGACATCGCCCCCCACGCATTCGCCGTCGCGACGCCGCCGGCGCGCCGCGCTGCATGTCGCGCTCGCCACGCTCTGCTGCGCGTCGGCGGTATCGCTCGCCGCGCCGGCCGCCACGGGCGACAACGTCTTTCCGCCGTGGCAGGACGGTCGCAACAACGACGCGACGCATCGCGGCCTCGAATTCACGGTGCCGCAGGTCGACGTGCTCGCCGACTTCCACGGCGACCTCACCGCGCCGAAGCTCGTGCTGTACGTCGGCGGCAACTATTTCTTCGCGATGGCGCCGCTCGTCGCGCAGTTCGAGGCGGACCATCCCGAATACCGCGGCCGCATCTACTGGGAAACGATCCCGCCGGGCCTGCTCGCGAAGCAGATGCAGGCCGGCGGCACGATCACCGTCGGCAACATGACGTGGACGGTCAGGCCCGACGCGTATTTCGCCGGGCTCGGCAAGGTCGACGCGCTGATCGCGAACGGCACGCTCGAAGGCCCGGCCGTGCCGTACGTGACGAACCGGCTGACGATCATGGTGCGCGCCGGCAATCCGAAGCACATCGCATCGCTGAACGATCTCGCGCGGCCCGACGTGAAGCTCGCGATGCCGAACCCGGCATTCGAAGGCGTCGCGCGGCAGATTCGCGCGTCGCTCGTGAAGGCCGGCGGCGATGCGCTCGCGCGCACCGTCTACGACGACAAGGTGCGCGACGGCACGACCGAACTCACCCACATCCATCATCGCGAAACCGCGCTGTTCCTGATGCAGGGCCGCGCGGACGCCGGCGTGCTGTGGCAATCGGAAGCCGCGTTCCAGGAACAGGTCGGGCATCCGCTGATGCACATCGACATTCCATCCGCGCACAATACGACGGCGATCTACGCGGGGGCGATGGTCAGGAACGCGCCGCACCGGGAAGCCGCGCGCGCGTGGCTCGCGTTCATCCGGTCGCCGGACGCGTTCCGGATCTTCGCGCGCTACGGCTTCGGCCGCTACGACGCGAGCGCACCGACGCCGCCTATCGCGCCGCAGCAGGCCCGGCCCGACGCGGGCTGACGCGCTGCGGCACGGCTGCGCGCGCAACAAGACAGACAACCAGGAGGGGACACGTGAACGATTCGTTCGACACACCGCGACGCCGGTTCGCGCCGCTGCTGCTCGCCGCCGCGGCGCTGCTGGCCGGCCGCGCCTACGCGGACGACGCGACGCTCGGCAAGACGCTCGCCACACAGGGTTCGGCCACGGGCGTGGCCGCATGCATCGGCTGCCACGGCGCGCAGGGCGAAGGCAATGCGGCCGCCGGCTTTCCGCGGCTCGCGGGCACGCATGCCGCGTACCTGTCCGCGCAACTGGCCGCGTTCGCCGACGGCAGCCGCCAGAATCCCGTGATGCAGCCGCTCGCGAAACTGCTGTCGGCGCACGAGCGCGACGCGGTCTCCGCGTATTTCGCGAGCCTGCCCGCGCCGGCCGCGATCGCCGCCGGCACCGCATCGATCGATCCGGCGAACGCCGGTGCATGGCTCGCGACGCGCGGGCGCTGGTCGGACGGCCTGCCCGCGTGCGCGCAATGCCACGGCGCGGGCGGCCTCGGCGTGGGCACCGCGTTTCCGCCGCTGGTCGGCCAGCCGGCCGCATACATCGCCGGCCAGTTGAACGCGTGGAAGCACGGCACGCGCCCCCCGGGGCCGATGGCGCTGATGCCGATGATCGCCGGCAAGCTGTCCGATGCCGATATCGACGCGGTGGCCGCCTACTATGCGCGCGGCGGCGCCACGAACGGAGACAAGCAATGATCGACCGCACGAAGCTGATCCGCCGCGCCCGCGCCGCGCTGCTCGGCGCGGCCTGGATGCCCGCGCTCGCGTGCGCGGCCGCGCCGCAGGACACGCCGGCCGCGGCATCCGCCCCGGCGGCCGCCCTGCCCGCCGCCACGGCGAAGCCGTTCACGCCGCCCGCCGAATCCGCGCTGCCCGCCGACGACTTCGGCAAGACCGTGAAGCTCGGCGAACAGATCTTCCTCCACACGCCCGAATACGCAGGCAAGTACGTCGGCAACAAGCTGACCTGCGCGAGCTGCCACCTCGACGCGGGCCGCCGCCCCGATTCGAGCCCGATGTGGGCCGCGTACCTGCTGTATCCGGCCTACCGCAGCAAGAACGGGCACGTGAACACGTTCGCCGAACGCCTGCAGGGGTGCTTTCGCTACAGCATGAACGGCAAGGCGCCGCCGGCCGGCGACCCGATCCTCGTCGCGCTCGAAACCTATTCGTACTGGCTCGCGAAAGGCGCGCCGGTCGGCACGAAACTGCCGGGACAGGGTTTCCCGAAACTGCCGCCGCCCGCGCAGAAGGCCGATTACGCGCGCGGCGCCGCCGTCTACGCGCAGCACTGCGCGCTGTGTCACGGCGCGGACGGCCAGGGGCAATCGAGCGGCGGCCAGCCGGCGTTCCCGCCGCTGTGGGGCGCGCGCTCGTTCAACTGGGGAGCGGGGATGGGCGACATCCGCAACGCCGCCGGCTTCATCAAGGCCAACATGCCGCTCGGGCTCGGCGGCACGCTGACCGATCAGCAGGCGTGGGACGTCGCAACCTTCATGGACAGCCACGAGCGCCCGCAGGACCCGCGCTTCACCGGCACGGTGCAGGACACTCGCGCGAAGTTCCACGACACGCCCGACTCGATGTACGGGCGCGAGGTGAACGGCCGCGTGCTCGGCGCGCCGTGACGCGCGCGCGGCGCGGCCCGCGTGGTCACGGATGCCAGCGATACACGACGATGCTCGACCCGTTGTAGTTGTCCTTCGTGATCACGTACTCGCCGGTCGAGCGCCGGTACGCACGGACGCCGTACATCGAGTCGACGTCGTTGCCGACGTCCATCGCCGACGTGTTCGAGTTCGTCAGCGTCGTGACGAGGTTGCCGGTGTTCAGGTCGTAGACGTCGATGTTCGGCACCGTGTGCACGTAGCCGACGAACAGGTAGTGGCCGGCCGCCGCGATCGACTTCGGGTTCGCGCTCGTCAGGTCGATCACCGGGTTCGGCGCGCCCGTGTTGCCGCCCTTCCAGCCGTGATAGACCTCGATGTGTCCGTTCATCGCGGTCCAGTCCCAGCTGCCCGAGATGCCCTGCGCGAGGATCATCGTGTCGCTGTCGGCCTGGTAGATGATCCGCGTGAGCGGCAGCACGGTACGCGGAATCTGGATCTGCGCCGGCTTGCCCCATGACGGCTTGCCGGTGGCGTCGAAGCCGGTCATCGGATAGTGCGAGATGGTGTTGGTGCGGTCGAGCCCGGCCCACACGTCGCCGTTGTCGTCGATCGCGAAACCGGCCGTCACCTGCAGGTTCGTGTTGAACGGCTTGCCGGGGATCGAGCCGTCCGGAATCGCGATGTAGCCGCTCGCGCTGTTGAAGTGATAGAAGTTGAAGTTGCCCGGATTCTGGCCCGATGCGACGAGGATCCGGTTGCCGCCCACCATCGCGAGCTGGCCGAAATGCTGGCCGCGCTGGTAGTCGTTCATGTCGAGGCGCGGGTCTTTCGGATAGGTGAACGGATCGACCGTGTTCGCGACGAACGTGCCGCCCGCCGTGCCCGTATAGACGTTGTTGCCGCTGTAGAACAGCGTGCCGTCGGTGACGGGGTCCGGCGCGGCGATCGCCTCGAAGTTCAGCGCCTGCAGCTTCCACTGCAGCGCGCCCGTCGGGCCGTACGCATGCAGGTCGGTGCTGCCGTTGCGCCCGAGATCCCAGCCGCCGCCCCACGCGTTGTTCAGCACGTACAGGTTGCCGGCCGCATCCTTGCCGATGCCCGCGACGCGCGTGAAACGCTTGTCGCCCACCTGCCCCTTGATGCCCGACGTCGTGTCGAGATAGCCGCCCTGCACGCCGAACGTGCCGACCTGCGTCGGCTGGCCGGCGAGCGTGTACATCTTGATGTTCATGTCGGGCCCTTCGTCGCCCACCAGCAGTCGCCCGTTCGGCGCATCGAAGTACAGCGACGCCGGCCGCGCGCCGGCGGCCATCTGGATCGTGCTCATCGCCGCGCCGACCGGGCTGAACTGCGCGACCACGCCGGCGCTCTGGCGCGCGACCCACAGGTTGCCCGACGCGTCGAGCGCCAGCGCGCCGGGCCCCGCTACGCCGATGTCGCGCTGCCACACGCCGTCGGTCGTGTAGACGCGCACGCGGTTGCCGTAGAAGTCGCTCACGTACAGCAGGTTGCCGCCCGTCGCGAGGCCCGTGATCACGTCCGCGTACTGGATGCCCGTCCACGTGCTGACCGGAATGCGCAGGTCGCGCTGGTTCGTGCCGCGGTTGTAGCGCCCCACCGAGCCGCTGCCGAACGTGCGGTTGTAGCCGAGCGCGACGAACAGCGACGTCGCGTTGCCCGTGATCGCGCCGCCCTGGAATTCGTCGTGAATGCCGATCGTGCCGAGCGTCTGCCCGTTCTGGTAGATCGCCACGCCGCCCGCGTTTTCGTCCCAGCGCGACGCCGTGTAGATCACGCCCTCGGGCGCGACCCACAGCGAACGCGCGCCGTTGCCGACGTGCGTGCTCAGCGTGCCGAACGTGTTGGCGAGCCAGTCCGTCGAATACGACGTCTGCGCGTGACTCACCGACGCCAGCATGGCAATGCATATTCCGGGCAATACTGCGCGGATTCGTTTCACTAACATGAATGATGCTCCCGGACGATTGTTTCTCGACACTGTAATTCGCCGCATATGAAACATTGGTGATTTCTTCAAAATCCCGTTCAATCCCGCCGCGAATTAACTGTTACGTTCTTTTACCGCGCAATCTGATTTCACCGATGCAGTGCAAGACCGGGAATGGCGCTGCTACGCGCCGTCAGACGGCACGTCCGGAGCCTGCACTTCCCGGAATTTTCTTCCGGATCATTCAATGCGGGCGCGTCATTTTTTCTGATACATACGCATTGCTTTTTCATTTCCGGCAAATCGACTCGATGATTACAAATCGAAATTGAAATGAAAGAGGAAAAATAATGTCCGGCGCATTCGGCATTGCGCATCCGAATGCGCGCGACGCGTGCCGGGTGACTGCGGAAATCGTGAAGAGGTGAAGTAATGCGATGCGTCGCGCGAGGCAATGGCCGCGGAGGAAGGTGCCGTGTATGCGGCGAGCGGAGAGACGGCCGCACGCCGGCCGCGCGTGCAGCCGGCGCGGATCAGTGCGCGCTGTCGAGCGTCGGGCCGTCCCAGCCGTCGAGATACTTGGGCAGTGCGTCGACGACGTCGATCACGCGCTGCCGGTAGAACAGGTGCATCGTCGGCTGCAGTACATCGGGCAGTTGCCCGCCATGCGCACGCGCGGCGAGGCTGTTCGGCACGACCCGCATGCCGAGCCGGTTCGTGCCGAACACGATCTCGCCGCACGCCGGGCACCACGTGCGCGACATCGACTTCGACGGATGCGGAAACGTCGCGTCGGCGCCCGTGGCGGACACCTGCTCCGGCTGCCATGCGGTCGCGGACAGCATCGGCGTGCCGTAGAAATCGCGGCATGTCGCGCAGTGGCAATTCGCACGCGCCGCCGGCTCGCCGTGCAGCGTGACGGTAACGGCGCCGCACAGGCAACTCGCGGAACGGGTTCGGGTCATGTCGCCTCCAGAAAGGGAGGCGACAGTATAGAGGCGAGCCGCGCGACCTGTGCCACGCCTCCCGGGCGGGCCGCCGGTCGCGCGTGGCGTCAGAACTTCTGGCGCAGGCCGAGGCTCACGATCGCCTGCGACCGCGAGTCGGACGAGTGGCCGTTCGCCTTGTCGGACACCGATGCGGTCGCGGCCACCGGCTGGCCGAGCGCGTCGAGCGTCGTGCCGGACGCGTGCTGGTACGCGCCGAGCAGGTACACGCTGGTGCGCTGCGACAGGTCGTACACCGCGCCGAGCGTGACGTTGTGATACTGCGCGCGGTCGTCGATGCCGTCGACGCTGCTGCCGCGCGTATAGCTGTAGCCGGCGAACAGCTGCGTCTGCGGCCGCACGTTCCAGCGCGTGAACACGCCCGCGACGTTGAAGGTCGCATGGCCGCTGAACAGCGACTGCGCGCCGCTGCGGTACTGCACGTTGCTGTAGTTCACGCCGACGACGGCCGGGCCGAAGTCGTACGTCGCGCCGGTCGCGATGACCTGCTGCGACTGCGCGCTCGCGTAGCCTTCGTTGATCGACGAGTTGAACAGCCCGTCGTCGGTGCTCTGCCAGGTGCCGGACGTCGGGTCGGTCGCGCCCGTCTTGCTGTTGTCCGAGCGCTCGTAGCCGACGCCCACGCGCAGCGGCCCCGCCGCGTACGCCGCGCCGACGCTCCACGTGTTGCGCTGCTTCATGCTGCCCGGCTGGCTGCCGAAGCCGTACAGCGCGCCGAACGTGAAGCCCGCGTAGTTCGCGCTCGTGTACTTGATCGAGCTGTCGACACGCGCCGTCTGGTCGAGGTCGTCGATGTCGCCCGGATGCGCGCCGAAGCCGCCGATGAAAGACGACGGGCCGACCGGGCTCACGAAGTCGTCGAGCGACGTGTACTGGCGGCCGAGCGTGATCGTGCCGTAGCGGTCGCTGCCGACGCCGACGAACGCCTGGCGGCCGAACTGGCGGCCGCCCTGGCCCGACGTGCCGTTGGTGATGTCGAAGCCGTTCTCGAGCACGAACAGCGCGCGCATCCCGCCGCCGAGATCCTCGGAACCCTTGATGCCCCAGCGGCTGCCGGACAGGTTGCCGGTGGTCAGGCCGACATTCGAATGCCCGGTGTAGGCGCCCGGCGAGCCGACCCGTTCGTTGCTGCGGTAAGTCACGCCCGCGTCGACGATGCCGTACAGCGTGACGGCGCTTTGTGCGGAGGCGATGCCCGCGAGCGAGAGCAGCAGCGGTGCTGCGATCAGTTGCTTGTTCATGGTTTTTAGCGTCTCCGGGCGCTCGGCCCGTTGTTCTGTGCGAGTAGCGCGTGCGGTCGGCGAGATCCGCCGACGGTGCGAGGCCGGCCGTGCCCGCACGCGGGGACGCGCCCGTGCGATACGCGCGCGATGCCGCGGCAGCCCTGCCCGCCGCGACGCCGCCATGGTAGTTGGAACCGGTTCCGTTCGAAAGCGCAATAATGAAAACAGCTTCTTGCCAATATCGAGATAATCAGTCGCCGGGTGAATGCCCGCGACTCGGTGCTACGTCAGTTCCTGGCGGAAGGGGCAGAACGTTCGAGCGTCCGCACTTCGATGCCGTCCAACTGCATCTGGCGCACGGCCCCGCCCAGGTAGATCGCGATACGCGACGGCGATTGCACGACCACATAGCCACGAGCGACCTCTTTTCCGTCCTTCAATAGAACCTGGCAGCGTGTTCTCGATTTTTCACACCCTTTGTCGAAGTCCTGCTTCATATCGGTCGCCACGCTTGCCCCGACGGCCTCGCCGATGCCGGACGGTATCGACGCAACCACCGGCAGGAAGATCGCCAGCAACGTTACGTTGATGCCCCAGAACAGCGACCAAAGTACGAAGTCGCGATATCGCTTGAGGGCCGGTGGCAGGTTGAACGACCTCGTCGAGCCGTCCTTCCGCTTGCCGATCTTCTCGATGACCCAGCGAAGAAACTTCTCGAGCGTCACACAAACGGCGAAGTAGATCAGCAGAAACAACAGCACGAAGCAGAGCGTGCTCTTGTTTGAGCCGAGCCAGTTTTGAACACCGATCGATGCGTTCAACGCACTCCAGACCGACAGCACCAGGTGCCGCGACTTATCAATCGGGAACGCGTCGTAATCTATCCAGAAACTCGCGAGCAGTCCTTTGTAATAGGCATCGCCGGACGAATAGGCAATGCCGAGCAACACCAGCCCCAGCATGGAGACGATGACCGGCCACGGCCAATCCAGCACATGCTTCTTTTCGACCTTCTTTTCCACGACGTCACTCATCCGAAACTCCGTTCTTGATTGAGGATCCCCACGCGCAATGGGAGGCTGCCGCAGAAAACCTTACACAAGTTCGGAACGCTCGATCACCCGTTAGAATTAGCAGGACGTGGAAGCCAACGCGCGCTCCGTCACCTTGTTCGAGATCGAGGGGGTGGCGCTTGCCAGCCGATTTTTCTGCTGCAACAACATCGCCGGAGCATTCAGCCATGCACGCCGCCTCGTTCGCAACAGGTACGCGATGAGAATCGACGCACCGCCCCGCGCCGGTTTTCCTGGCCTGTCGCTCAGGCAACTCGACCGCGCCGACCTCGACGCGTGGTACGCCTACCTGTCGAACCCGGACGTCGTGCGCCACACGAGCTGGAACCTGCATACGCGCGACGATCTGCTGCCGCTGTTCGACGGCATCGAATCCGTTCATCCCGATTCGATCCGCCGTCTCGCGATCGTCGACGATGCATCGGGCGCGCTCGCCGGGACGATCGGGCTGCATACGGTGTCCACCGCGAACCGCACGGCCGAGATCGCGTACGACATCGCGCCGTCGCACTGGGGGCGCGGCATCGCGAGCGCGCTGTGCGCGAGCGTCACTGCGTGGGCCTTCGCGGAAGGCTTCATGCGCATCCAGGCCGTCGTGTTGAACAGCAACGCCGGCTCCGCGCGCGTGCTGCAGAAATGCGGCTACCGGTACGAAGGGGTGCTGCGCGCATACCGGATGGTGCGCGGCGTGCCGGGCGACTTCGCGATGTACGCGCGCCTCGCGACCGACTGACGGACTGGCTCGCGATGCACAACACCCGTGTGCGCGCCGTCGACGCGATTGGACGATCCTCGCCGAATTGGCGACAATCGCCGTTCCCCGCATCGACTTTTCCACCATGAAGATCGCCGCACTGTCCGACATCCACGGCAACCTCGCCGCGCTCGACGCGGTGCTCGCCGACGTGCGCCGCCGCGGCGCCGACCTGATCGTCAATCTCGGCGACATCGTGTCGGGCGCGCTCCACCCGGCCGAAACCGCCGACCGCCTGATCGCGCTCGACCTGCCGACCATCAAGGGCAATCACGAACGGCAACTGCTGACCGGCGAGCGCGAATCGATGCGGCTGTCCGACCGCTGGGCGCACGACACGCTGCGCGACGATCATCGCCAATGGATCGCCGCGCTGCCCGAACGCCTGACGCTCGGCGACGACGTGCTGCTGGTGCACGGCACGCCCGCCAGCGACCTGATCTATTTCCTCGAAACGGTCACGCCCGACGGCTGCCGCGCGGCAACGCCCGATGAAATCGCGCAACGCGCGGGCAACGAATCCGCGTCGCTGATCCTGTGCGGCCACACGCATGTGCCGCGCATGGCGAAGCTCGACGACGGGCGGCTGATCGTCAACCCGGGCAGCGTCGGGCTGCAGGCGTACACCGACGATCAACCGTATCCGCACCGGATCGAAACCGGCTCGCCGCACGCACGCTATGCGATGGTGTCGCGCACGCCGTCCGGCTGGCACGCCGAATTCCATGCGGTCGAATACGACTGGCACACGGCCGCCGCCGCAACGCGCGGCCGCGACGACTGGACCGTCGCGCTGCGCACCGGCCGGTGCTGACGCATCGCCGCCGGCCCTTCCCCCCGCTTCGCTCCCCGGAAAACCGACCCGCTATGCCCGTTCCGTCGCAACTGCTCTTCCTGCCCGGCGCATCGGGCAGCACCGCCTTCTGGCAACCGCTCGCGAGCCGGCTCGCGCATCCGGCCGAGCGGCGGATCGTCGCGTATCCGGGCTTCGGCGACACGCCGCGCGATCCGGCCGTCGACGACTTCGACGGCCTCGTGCGTCACGTGCTGGCCGCGATCGACCGGCCGACCGCCGTGATCGCGCAGTCGATGGGCGGCGTGATCGCGATGCGCGCGGCGCTCGAGCGCACCGTACACGTCACGCACCTCGTGCTGACGGTCACGTCCGGCGGCCTCGACATGCAGGGGCTCGGCGCGCAGGACTGGCGCACCGGTTTTGCGGAAGCGAACCCGCAGCTTCCCGACTGGTTCATGACGTTTCGGGCCGACCTGTCGGACGACATCGGCCGCATCGCGCAGCCGACGCTGCTGCTGTGGGGCGACGACGATCCGATCAGCCCGGTCGCGGCCGGCGAGCGCCTGCTCGACCGGCTGCCCGACGCGCAGCTGCACGTCGTGCCGGGCGGCCGGCACGATCTCGCGGCCGTCCATGCGGACACGCTCGCGCCGCTGGTCGACGCGCATTTGCAGCGATGAGCGCGAGCGCGTTGCCGCGGGCGTGAATTCGACGCCCGCAACAACGCGTCACGCCACGTTCGCGAGCGTCAACCGCGCTTCCAGTCCGCCGCCGTCCGGCCGGTTGCTCAGCGTGAGTGTGCCGCCCATCGCGAGCGCGAGCTGGCGCGCGATCGCGAGGCCGAGCCCCGTGCCGCCCGTCTCGCGATTGCGCGACGTCTCCACGCGGCGAAACGGTTCGAACACCGCGTCGAGCTGATCGTCCGGAATGCCGGGCCCGCGATCGCGCACCGCAATGACCGCGCCGCCGCCCGGCGCCGCCTGCACGGCGATCTCGGCCGCGCCCGCGAACTTCAGCGCGTTGTCGACGAGGTTGCCGACGATCCGGCGCAGCGCCTTCGGCCGCGTCGTCAGCGCGAGCGGGCCGCCGCTGTGCAGCGCGACGTCCTGCCCCGCATCCGTGTAGTCGCACACGATGCTGTCGAGCAGCGCGTCGAGATCGATGCGGCGCGCGGCCTCCCCGGTGCCGTGCAGCGTGCGCGCATACGCGACGCCCTCCTTCACCAGATGCTCCATCTCCAGCAGGTCCTGGCGCAGCTTCGCGCCCTGCACGTCGTCGTCCATCGTGTCGACGCGCAGCCGCATCCGCGTGATCGGCGTCTGCAGGTCGTGCGAGATCGACGCGAGGATCTGCATGCGTTCGGCCATGTACTGCGCGATGCGGTCCTGCATCGCGTTGAACGCGCGCGCCGCGCGCGCGACTTCGGACGGCCCGTCTTCGTTCAGGCGTTCGCCCTTCAGGTCGGGGCCGAGCGCGTCGGCGGCCTGCGCGAGCTGGTTCAGCGGCCGCGTCGCGAGCCGCACCGCGAGCCAGCAGCACGCGGCCAGCACCGCGAGTTGCACCGCCAGCACGTAGGGCAGCCAGCCGGACAGCGGCACCGTCGACATCGGATGGATGTCGATCGTCAGCGGCGAGCCGTCGGTCAGGCGCAAATGCACCTGCAGATGCTCGCGATCGCCGGGGATCGCGTTCGCGGTCAGCGGATATGCGCCGCCGATGCCGTCCGAGATCGAGCGCTCCACGCGCGCCGACAGCCGCGCCTCCGGCGGCGTGCCCGTCTCGCCGGGCCCGAGGATGAACGCATAGCTGCGCCGCGCGAGGCGCGGCAGCCACGCGGCGCGCTGGTCGGGCGGCAGGTGATCGAGCAGCGCGACCGAGCTCGCGACCTCGCGCTCGATGTAGCCCATCATCAGGTTGGTGGTCGCCTGGTCGCGCTCGGTCACGGTGAGCCAGAACGACAGCGTCTGCGCGAGCGCGAGGCCCACGCACAGAATCAGCGCGAGCCGCGCGAACAGCGAGCGCGGCCAGTGCAACGGCGCGCGCGCGCTCATGCGTCGCCCTCGACCGCGGTCACGGCCGACGAGAACACGTAGCCTTCGTTGCGCAGCGTCTTGATATAGCGCGGCTCGCGCGCGCCGTCGCGCAGCCGCTGGCGCAGCCGGCTCACGAGCAGGTCGATCGACCGGTCGAACGGATCGGACTGCCGCCCCTGCGTGAGGTTGAGCAACTGGTCGCGCGTGAGCACGCGCTGCGGATTGTCGAGGAACACGCGCAGCAGCCGGTATTCGGCGCCGCTCAAGGCGACCAGCGTGCCTTCGGCATCGAGCAGGTGGCGCCCCGTCGTATCGAGCCGCCATTCGCCGAACGCGAGCAGCCCGGCCGTCTCCGTCACCTGCATGCCGGGCGGCAGCATGCGCGCGCGACGCAGCACCGAGCGGATCCGCGCGAGCAGCTCGCGCACCGCGAACGGCTTCGCGAGATAGTCGTCGGCGCCCATCTCGAGGCCGATGATGCGGTCGGTTTCCTCGCCGCGCGCGGTGAGCATCAGCACCGGCACCGTACGGAACTTGCCGGCGCGCAGATCGCGGCATAGCGTGAGGCCGTCCTCGCCGGGCAGCATCAGGTCGAGCACGATCAGGTCGGGCGCGCCGTCGTCGAGCACGTTGCGCATGTCGCGGCCGTTCGCGGCGAGCGACACGCGCATGCCGTTCTTCTCCAGGTAGTCCGCGATCAGTTCGCGAATCGCGCGATCGTCGTCGACGATCAGTACGTGGTCGATCTTGTCCATGAGTCGGTGTCGTGATGTGGCGGCGGGCGATGCCGCTTTTATACCGCAGCGCGGGCACGCGGTTGTATCCCAATGTATCGCGCCGTCGTAGCGACACACAACGTTGCACACGCGCGGTTCGCCGGACACATCGCAGATACGTCGGCGCGGCCCAATGAGGGCTGTCGAAACCCGCCCGGCCGACGCATTCGCGCGACGGCCGGCCGAACCGGAGAAACGCCATGCTGCCCCGATTCAAGACTGCCGCCGTCGTCATCGCCCTCGCCGCCACGGCCGGGATCGCCGCGTTCGCCGGCACCCGCGACGACGCGGGAATGACGACCTCGCCGGCCGGCACGCCGGCGCCCGATTTCACCGGCATCGACCGCTGGCACAACAGCGCGCCGCTCAAGCTCGACCGGTTGCGCGGCAAGGTCGTACTGGTCGATTTCTGGACGTACTCGTGCATCAACTGCATTCATACGATTCCGTTCGTGAAGGACTGGGACCGCAAATATCGCGACCAGGGGCTCGTCGTGGTCGGCGTGCATACGCCCGAGTATCCATTCGAGCGCGATCCGAAGAACGTCGCCGATGCGATCAGGCGCTTCGGCATCCGGTATCCGGTCGCGCAGGACAACCGCTACGACACGTGGCGTGCGTACGGGAACCAGTACTGGCCCGCGCTGTACCTGATCGATGCGAGCGGGAAGATCGTCTATACGCGCTATGGCGAAGGCGGGTACGACAAGACGGAGGCGGCGATTCGGGGGGCGCTGGCGCAGGCGGGGGGGAAGCCGCCGGGACGCCGCGCACGCAATAACGCGCGGCCGCGGGGGCTGCGCCGCATGCGCCCCCGCGCGATTCATTCACATTCGCGACGTGTTGCGCGCGGCTCACTCGCGCTTCGCGTCGGCCTCCGCCAGCATCGCTTCGCCGATCGCGACGTTGCCGTCGGCGATCAACGCCTCGCCCGCCCCGCGAATATCCGCCGCCGACTTGTTCTGCCCGAGCTTGCGCTTGCCGACCAGCCGCGTGATCTCGATCTGCAGCCCGACGATCGACTGCAGCATCGTGTCGAGATAATCCTGCGGCGCATCGCCCATCTTCCACGGCACCGGCTGCGACGCCTCGTGCGTGCGCGTCAGCCGCGCAACCACGCCGCGCACGAACTTCTCGTCGTCGCGCACCGTGATGCGTCCGTGCGCATGCACCACCACGTAGTTCCACGTCGGCACCTGCCGGTGCGTCGCGTGCTTGCTCGGATACCAGGTCGGCGAAATGTACGCGTCGCCCGCGCGGAAGATCACCAGCACCTCGTCGCCGTTCGCGGCCGCCTGCCACACCGGATTCGCGCGCGCGACGTGCGCATGCAGCTCGCCGAGCCCGCCGTCGCCCGGCAGCAGCTCGAACGGAAGGTGGTTCGCGTCGAGTCCGTTCTGCCCGTATGTGATCAGGGTGCCGAACGGATGCTGGACGATCAGCTCGCGCAGCGCGTCGGGGTTGGGCTCGTTGAAATCGGCGGGGACGTACATGTCGGCTCCACGGTCGTGCGGGGTTTGAAATGGGGCGGGCACCGGCCCGTCATGCAACGATTGTGAGCGCAAACTGGTTTATGCTGTAGAGCCGGTTTGGAACATTTTCAGCAGACCAGAATCATGCCAAGAACGGCCCGGATCGTCGAAATCCCGTCGCTCGGCGCGCTCGACCGCGCGGCCGGCGACCTGAGCCGCCAGCTCGCGCAGGCGTTGCGCGAAGCCGTGCGCCGCGGCGACGTGCGGCCCGGCGACACGCTGCCGTCCACGCGGCTGCTCGCGGCGGCGCTGCAGGTCGCGCGCGGCACCGTCGTCGACGCGTATGCGCAGCTCGTC
>NZ_CABVLY010000051.1 GCF_902498995.1 Burkholderia anthina | reverse complement strand
CCGCTCGTGCCGCTCGTGCCGCTCGTGCCGCTCGTGCCGCTCGTGCCGCTCGTGCCGCTCGTGCCGCTCGTGCCGCTTGTGCCGCTTGTGCCGCTTGTGCCGCTTGTGCCGCTTGTGCCGCTTGTGCCGCTTGTGCCGCTCGTCCCACTCGTGCCGCTCGTCCCACTCGTGCCGCTCGTCCCACTCGTGCCGCTCGTCCCGCTCGTCCCGCTCGTCCCGCTCGTCCCGCTTGTGCCGATGTTATTACCGGCCACGGCCGGCGCGGTGATGTCGCCGCCGCCGCACGCAGCCAGCGTACAAGCTACGGCGATCGCGGCAAGCGCAACGCCGGTTCTGGTGAAATGGTGGTGCATGGATGCCCCCGTCGGTTTTTCAGATCGATGCGTTCGACAAGCATCTCCCGTGCCACCCTGGTCGGCATCGATGCCATCCCGCGATTGCTGCGCACCGGGCCCCGCCGGCGGCCGTCCTTGCGCGGGACGTGCGGCATGCGAGCCGAAATCCGCCGGTTCGGCCGGCCTCGCATCGCGCCCGACGTTCACGTAACACGAGGGCATGTTACGTAGCATCGGCACGAAACTCCGACGCCCCCTCCAATCGGGTCGCATCGAACGTCATAGGCTCGACGGTCATTCGCGTGACGAATCGGGGCAGCGCAATGCTCGCGCTCGCGAAAGCGTCGTCACGCCCGCGGCCTCCCCTGGCCACGTGACGGCCGCGTCGCCATCCCGTGCGCGGCGTCGATGCGTATCACTTCGGCATCGGTCAGTGCGGCATCCGGCCGCCGACATCTTCATGTCGCCCATGTCCATGTTCGACATGCCGCCGGCCGCACAGGCCGGCATCGCAACGATCGTCATTGCACCGACGGCAGCGGCCGCAACGCACCGGATCTCCGTCGACAAGCTCCCGGACGAGCCGCGGATACGTTCGTGACTACCGGGGCCCGCACCTGCACCGCGGCATGAACGCCCCGCTACACGAGCAGCGTCGCGACGGCCCACGTCATCAGCACGACACCCAGCGCGCGGCCGATACGCTCGCCGCCCGGCAGCACCTTTTCGGCGAGCACGAACAGCGACAACGCGACGATCCACACGACGTTCATCACGCCGCCGACGAACAGCAGCGCCATCAACAGCCAGCAACACCCGACGCAATATGCGCCGTGGCGCATGCCGAGCAGGAAACTGCCCGACACGCCGGGGCGCCAGTACGTAGTGAGAAACCGCACCGGCGACCGGCATTGCCGCAGGCATGCCTGTTTCAGCGGCGAGAACTGGTAGATGCCGGCCAGCGCGAGGACGAACGCCGACAGCGCGGCGCTCTTCGACCACAGCATCATCCCCGAGATCAGGCCGGCGGGCTGCAGCAGCATCTGAAGCACGGCCGCGCCGACCGAAAAAACGAGCCAGGCAGCCAGATAGCCGGCCAGCAAAAACGCCGACGTGAGCGCCGAACCGGCACCCTGCGCACCGCGATGCCGCAGCACGCGCCGGTACAGCAGCACCAGCGGCACGGCACCGGGCGTCATCATCGCGGTCATCATCACCCACCACATCAGGATCACGGTCGGCAGCGGCGGATCCATGGTGCCCATGGCGCCGGCGAGCCGATGCGGGAACAGCGCGACCGTCGTCATGTCCAGCGCCGACATGCCGGTTCCGGCGCCCGACCAAAGATAAGCCCAGCACGCGCCGACGAGCGCGGCCATGCCGAGCAGCGTGACGACGCGCTCACGCCCGAGAAAATCGCCGACGGGGTTCATGCCATCGCGCGATGCCGGACGACCCCGTGATTGTTCAGGTGCAGTCGCGCGAACTGCGCATAGGTCCGCTCGAAGTCCAGTTCGATGTGGCCGTGCGAGTGGCCGGTGCCCGAGCCGATCTCGGCCAGCTCGTATTCGAAACCGCCCGGCAGGTCGATCCGCACGCGATGTTCGGCCCCCGTCACCGGATTGACGATCGGTTCGCCGACGACGTCGAGCACGCCGTCCACGTGAATCTGGCCGCGCCGCGCATCGACATCGACGTCGAAATCGATCTTCGCGAAGATCGGATCGAATGCCTGTTCGAGCGTCGACGCAAACACCGAGAACATCGTCGCGAACGGATCGGTATCCTGACCGGTCATGATCTTCAGCACGGCATCGCACTGCGCCGGATCGGCGCGCTCGTCGACGATCGGCTGGCATTTGCCGTGGCCCTCGTGCACCGCGCCCGGCCACTTGAACACGACCGCGATCCTGACGCCGTCGAGCACCACGTCGCCGTAGTGGCCGCTGTCGATCGAAATCGCCCCCATCGCCTGGCAATGGCCGTTCGTCGGCAGCGCATTGAACTGGCACGGGCAACCATATGAGCAATTGCAGTTCATCAGCTCGGTTCCCTGAATCTCCCACGGCGTCATGGCGTCACCTCGCACGGTCGGCGATAGGTATCACGCTTCGAATCTAGTGCACCACACGGGGAAAGCAAGGCGCGCGCGTGGATGAGGGTGCACGCGGGCAACGGCGTGCTGCCGAGGCTGATCGCTGCGCGCGATCTCGCGGCGCTGTCGCTCGCGATCGTGCAGGACAGGCCGGCGCCGGTGCGTACGCAGCAGGCGTGCCGTTATCCGGTTTTTTTCGGCGAACGCGCGACGGTGAACCATCCCATCACCGCACCCGCGACCCACGCGCAGGTCAGCATCAGGTCGAAGTCCATCATCCCTTCGAAATTCGCGCTGTTCTCGAAGCTGCAACGCTGACGGCCGAGGAATACGATGCAGCCGCTGACGACCCACTGGACATGCATGAATACGTGATAGACGGCGAAAGCCGACGTGATGATGGCGATGCGCAGGCGTATATTCGTTTTCATTCGGCGCCGGAGGCGGTAGGCTGGTCTGACGCCGATCTTATGACAACGATGCCGCATCAGGCAATCGATCGCGCACGGATGCAACGAGCCCCATGTGCGGCATCGAATCGCCATCGGCATAAACCCCGAGAGAATCGATGACCGAACCTCACACGATCGCGCTGATCGTCGATCCGGAATGCGGCGAGCGGATTCGCGAAGTCGCCGCTGGCGTTCGGCACACGTGGGTCGTGACGAGCGACGTGAACGACGCGGTCGTCGAGCGGATCTGGCGCGAATCGCGCCTTGCACGCACGTTCGGCGCCGAAGGCGGTGTCACGAGGTTCGATCGCCACGGCGACGATCCGGCAGGCTGGTGCGATTCGATACTCGATGCGATCGAGGACCACCACGGCAGCCTTACCCGGCAGCACGGATACACGGCGCTCGATGTCCGTGGCGTCGCGCTTTCGGCCCGGCTTCGTTCGGCGCTCGTCGAATGCGGCTTTTCCGTCTTCACGCCGACGAACGAAGGCTTTGTCGCCGGCAAGTGACGACGTGCCCGCGCTTACGCTTCGTCGATCCGCGTGAGCGTCTTCAGACAATCCACCGCCAACTGCTGATACACCCGCGTACCGTTCGCCTTCGCGGCGATCTCCGCGTCGCTCAGCCGTCGCACCACGCGCCCCGGCACCCCCGCGAGCAGCACGCCCGCCGGCACGGCGTAACCGGCCTTCACGAACGCACACGCTGCGACGATCGTCGTCGCCCCGATCGTCGCGCCGTCCATCACGACCGCGTTCATCCCGATCATCGTGTCCGGTTCGAGCGTCGCGCCGTGCACGATCGCGCCGTGGCCGACGTGGCTGTTCACGCCGAGCCGGCACGTCTCGCCGATGCCGACGTGCAGCACGCAGCCGTCCTGCACATTGCTGCCCGCCTCGACGACGATCGCGCCGAAATCGCCGCGCAGGCTCGCATGCGGACCGATGTAGTAGCCCGCGCCGATCGTCACGTCACCGATCACGACCGCGCTCGGATGCACGTACGCGGACGGATCGACGCGCGGACGCATCCCGTTGAATTCGAACAGCGGCATCGTCACAGCACCGCGGCCGCTTCGGGCACGAGCGTGAACAGGTCGCCGACCACCCCGTAATCGGCCACGCTGAAGATCGGCGCGTCCGGATCCTTGTTGATCGCGACGATCACCTTCGAATCCTTCATGCCGGCCAGGTGCTGGATCGCGCCTGAAATGCCGACCGCGATGTACAGCTGCGGCGCGACGATCTTGCCGGTCTGGCCGACCTGGTAGTCGTTCGGCACGTAGCCGGCGTCGACCGCGGCGCGCGACGCGCCGAGTGCTGCCTGAAGCTTGTCCGCCAGCGGCTCCAGCACCTTCGTGTAGTTCTCGCCGCTACCAAGGCCCCGGCCGCCCGACACGATGATGTTCGCGCTGGTGAGTTCCGGGCGGTCGAGCTTCGTCACTTCCCGGCTGATGAACTGCGATACGCGCGCATCGGCTGCCGCTTCGATCTTCTCGACGGCGGCGCTGCCGCCGTCCGCCGAAACCGGATCGAAACCCGTCGCGCGCACCGTGACGACCTTGACCGGATCGGTCGATTGCACCGTCGCGATCGCATTGCCCGCGTAAATCGGGCGCTCGAACGTATCGGCCGACACGACCGCCGTGATCTCGGAGATCTGCGCGACATCCAGCTTCGCGGCGATGCGCGGCGCGATGTTCTTGCCGTAGGCCGTCGCCGGCACAACGATGTGCGAATAGTTTGCCGCGATGGTCAGCACCGTCGCTTCGACGTTCTCGGCGAGGCCGTCCGCGAGCTGCGGCGCATCGGCGAGCAGCACCTTGGCGACACCCGTGATCTTCGCTGCCGCATCGGCTGCCGCCTGCGCGTGATGGCCGGCCACCAGCACGTGAATGTCCCCGCCGCCGAATGTGCCCACTTCGGCCGCCGCCGCCACCGTGTTCAGCGTCGCGGCCCTGATCGGCGAAGCGCCGCCCGCCGATGCCGCGTCGTGCTCGGCAATTACCAGAATCGTCATGTCCTTCCGCTCCCCTGTCACAGCACCTTGGCTTCGGTCTTCAGCTTCTCGACCAGCGTCTTCACGTCCGGCACCTTCACGCCGGCCGCCCGCTTCGGCGGCTCCACCACCTTCAGCGTCTTCAGACGTGGCGCGACATCCACGCCGAGATCCGCCGGCTTCACCGTTTCCAGCGGCTTCTTCTTCGCCTTCATGATGTTCGGCAGCGTCACATAACGCGGCTCGTTCAGGCGCAGGTCGGTGGTGACGACCGCGGGCAGTTGCAGCGACAGCGTTTCCGCGCCGCCGTCGACTTCGCGTGCAACAGTCGCCTTGCCGTCGGCGATCGTCACCTTCGATGCGAACGTCGCTTGCGGCAGGCCCGCCAGCGCGGCCAGCATCTGGCCGGTCTGGTTCGAATCGTCGTCGATCGCCTGCTTGCCGAGAATCACCAGTTGCGGCTGCTCCCTGTCGACCAGCGCCTTCAGCACCTTCGCGACGCCGAGCGGTTCCACGCCGTCGTTCGACTCGACGAGGATCGCGCGATCCGCACCGATCGCCAGCGCCGTGCGCAGCGTTTCCTGCGCCTGCGCGACACCGACCGACACGGCCACCACCTCCGTCACGACACCGGCCTCCTTCAGCCGCACGGCCTCTTCCACCGCGATTTCGTCGAACGGGTTCATCGACATCTTCACGTTCGCGATGTCGACGCCCGTGCGGTCGGACTTCACGCCGACCTTCACGTTGGCATCGACCACGCGCTTCACTGCCACGAGCACTTTCAACGGCCTGTCTCCTGTTTCGTTGCAACGGCCGCGGCGCGTCAGCGCGCGGTATACCCGCCGTCGATCACCAGCTCCGCCCCCGTCACGTAGCGGCCCGCCGGCGACACGAGATACAGGATGCCGGCCGCGATGTCGCGCGGGCTGCCGATCTTCGCCATCGGCACGTGGGTCTGCATGTATTCGAACGCGCGGTCGGGGTCCTGGCCCATCTGGCGGAACGCGTCCTCGAGCATCGGCGTGCGGATGTAGCCGGGATGCACCGAGTTCGCGCGGATGTTCTTCGCCGCATACAGCATCGCGTCGACCTTCGCCATCATCCGCACGGCCGCTTTCGATGCGTGATACGCAGGCACGTCGGGGCCGCCGACGATCCCGTACATCGACGACAGGTTCACGATCGAGCCGCCGCCGGCCGCCTCGATGTGCGGAATCGCCGCGCGCGTGCACAGGAACACGCCGTTGACGTTCACGTCCTGCACGCGCTGCCATTGCGCGAGCGTGAGCGCGTGCGTCGGCACGTTGTGTCCTTCGATGCCCGCGTTGTTCACGAGCACGTCGAGGCGTCCGAAGCGCGCGACGATCTCGCCGAACACGCGCGACACGTCGGCCTCGTGCGTGACGTCGAGCGACCAGAACGCCGCCTGGCCGCCCTGTGCGCGAATCTCCCCGACGAGCGCTTCCGCCGGTTGCGACAGCACGTCGAGAATCGCGACGCTCGCGCCGGCCGCGGCCAGCGTGCGGGCCGTTTCGGCGCCGATGCCGCGCGCGCCGCCGGTGATCGCGGCCACCTTGCCGCGCAGGTCGAACAGTTCTTCGATGAGTTTCATCATGTCTCCGTGGATTCGGACGGGCCGGCCGCGTTCGGGCCGTCCGTCAGGGGCAGCTCGTGTTATCGGACGTTTTTCGTCGCGAGGAAATCGATGCATTCCCGATTGAAATAGGCCGCGTGCTCCACCATGACCCAGTGGCCGCAGCGGTTCATCAGCACGACGCGCGCGTCGCGGCAGCGTTCGACGAACTTCAGCGCACCGCCGACCGGGTTGAAGCGGTCGTCCGTGCCCCAGAAGCCGAGCACCGGGCAGCGCAGATCGGCGAGCGCGCCGGTCAGGTTCGGCACGCTCATCGTCGACAGCACTTCGGTCGGCTGCTCGACGCACACCTTCATCCGTTCGGCGACGAGCGCGTCGGTGACGATCGCCGGATCGTGCACGAGCAGCGTCAGCAGTTCGCGCATGGTGTCGTCATTCATCTGGCGATTAGTGAAGAGCTTCACCATCCGCTGGATGCCTTCCATCCGGAAGTACGTCTCGCGATCCTCGACGCCGCCCGGCGCCATCATGATCAGCCCGTCGACTGCGTCGGGATGGTCGAGTGCGTATTTCAGCGCGATCGCGCCGCCGAGCGAGTTGCCGAGCAGCACGGCCGGCCCGATGCCGAGCGCGGTGAGCTGCGCGTGCAGCGCGCCGACGAAGAAATCGAGCGTATAGGCGACGTCGGACGGCTTCGACGACTGCCCGTAGCCCGGCAGGTCGACGACGATCGCGCGATGGCCGGCGGCCGCGAACGCGGCGTAGTTGTGCTTGAAATTGCTGAAACCGCTGGCGCCCGGGCCGCTGCCGTGGATGAACACCACCGGGCGGCCCTCGCCCGCCTCGAAATGGTGCAGGCGCAGGCCGCCCGGTACGTCGGTGAAGATGCCGGCCGGCGGCGTCGTGGGGGTCGTCATCGCGGATTGTCTCCTTCGTCGGTCGATGGATGCCTGCCACGATGATTGCGCCGCCGCCGCCGGCCGGCATCATCCTTTCAGACTACGAAGCCGCGCGCGCTTCTTCCTATCATCGGCCCACCGAAACGGAGGCAGACGATGAACGGATTCGACTACAGCGGCAAGACGGTGCTCGTGACGGGCGGCACCAAGGGCATCGGGCGGCGCATCGCCGAGCGCTTTCTCATGGCGGGCGCGCGCGTGTTCGTCTGCGGGCGCGGCGCGCCCGCCACCCCGCCCGCGGCCGGCGGCCGCACGGCGACCTTCATCGCCGCCGACCTGCGCGACGTCGAACAGGTCGACGCGATGCTCGCCGCGATCCGCGCGGCGGCCGGCGACCTCGACGTGCTCGTCAACAACGCGGGCGGCTCGCCGTTCGCACTCGCGGCCGATGCGTCGCCGCGCTTCACCGAATCGATCGTGCGGCTGAACCTGATCGCGCCGCTGCAGCTCGCGCAACGCGTGAACGCGATCATGCAGCCGCAGCCGCACGGCGGCGTGCTGCTGTTCATCGCCAGCGTCAGCGCCTCGCGGCCGTCGCCCGGCACCGCGGCCTACGGCGCCGCGAAGGCCGGCCTCGTCAATGCGGTCACGTCGCTCGCGGTCGAATGGGCGCCGCGCGTGCGCGTGTGCGCGATCAGCCCGAGTCTCGTGCAGACGGAATCCGCGACCGAAGGCCACTACGGCGACGACGATGCGCTGGATGCGATCCGCGCGACGATTCCGGCCGGGCGGCTCGCCACGCCCGACGACGTCGCGTCGGCGTGCCTGTTCCTCGCGTCGCCCGATGCGTCGTATGCATCCGGCGCGAACCTGCGGCTCGACGGCGGCGGCGAACGGCCGGCGTTTCTTTCGGCGGCGCGGACGGACGCGCGATAACGCGCGCGGCGCGCGCGGCGCGAGCGGCACAAGCGTGCCCCCGCGACATCATGCGAATCGTTTCCAGTCCTAGGGAAGTCATCTAGTTCATTTTGACGATTCCCTGCTACCGCGATCTCCCTACTCTGCCTCTCACGACAACCACAGTCGACCGTCGTCGATACCCCAGAGGAGACACCATGCATCAACGGATTTCGCGCCGTACCGACAAGCGGGCCACCGCCGCGCTGTCGACGCTGGCCGCCGCGCTGCTGACGTGCGCCGTTCCCGACGCGCATGCCGGCAGCACGATCGACCTAGGCGCCGACACGACGCTGGACTACACGTTCACGCTCAGCTACGGGCTCGGCATGCGCACGCGTGCGCCGAGCGGCAATCTGCTGACGCCCGCGAACATCAACGGCGACGACGGCGACCGCAACTTCGCGAAGAACAAGCTGATCGAGAACCAGGTCAGCCTGCTCGGCGAAGTGAACCTGAAGCACGACGACTGGGGTGTGTTCGTCCGCGCGGACACGTTCTACGACCAGGCCTATCACCGCCCGAACTACAACGACGCGCCGGGCACCGTGAACCAGTCGGGGCAGTACAACAACTTCACGAGCGATGCGCGCTACTGGTCGGGCGGCCACACGACGCTGCTCGCCGCGTATGCGTACAACACCTTCCGCATCGGGCCGACGAGCCTGAACGTGAAGGTCGGCGACCAGGTGGTCGCATGGGGCGAAAGCCTGTTCTTCCCGAACATCGCGGGCGCGCAGGGGCCGTCCGACGCGACCAAGTCGTACATGGCGGGCGCCGAGGTGAAGGACATCCTGCTGCCGGTGCCGCAGATCTCGACGCAATGGCAGATCACGCCGAACTTCAGCGTGCTCGGCTACTACCAGTTCGCGTTCCAGCAGAACAGGCTGACCGCGCCCGGCACGTACTGGAGCTACTCCGACGTCACGGGCCCCGGCGCGCAATTCATCATCGGCCCGGGCGGCATGCTGATTCCGCGCGGCCCCGACGAGAAGCCGAGCGCGAGCAACCAGTGGGGGATCGGCGCGCGCTTTCGCGTGCTCGGCGACACCGAGCTCGGCCTGTACTACCTGCATTACAACGACATGAACCCGAGCGTCGTCACGACCTACTTCCCGACGCTCCAGTACCAGCAAACCTATTTCAGCAACATCAAGCTGACCGGCGCGAGCTTCTCGACGCAGGTCGGCCCCGTGAACGTCGCGGGCGAAGTGTCGTACCGCCAGGGCGCGGCCGTGCTGGTGAACACGCCGACCGGCCCGCAGTCGACGCGCGCGAACGTGCTGCAGACCAACCTGTCCGGCATCTACTCGATCGGGCCGAGCTTCCTCGCGAACTCGCAGTCGCTGATCGGCGAACTGACGTACGTGCATGCGGGCAGCATCTCCGAGCTCGACGGCTCGACCACGCTCGCCAACTCGCGCAACGCGCTCGCGATGGAGATCGCGTGGACGCTCAGCTACAAGAACGTGTTCAACGGCTGGGATCTCGACGTGCCGCTGACCTACACGCACGACCTGACCGGCACGTCGCCGCTCGCGGGCGCGCTCGGCTCGCTGACGGGCCAGGGCGATCACCGCGTGACGGCCGGCGTGACCTTCACGCGACTGAGCAACCTGCAGTTGTCGCTCGTCTACGCCAAGTTCCTCGGTTCGCCCAACCCGGTCACGCGTCCGCTGTCGGATCGCGACTACGTGCTCGCCACGGCGACCTACCACTTCTGAGCGGCCCGGCCGCTCGTCACTCAGCAAGAAGAGGATTTGTCATGAAACGAACTCGTCTCCCCCTCCTGCGCGCGACCGTGATGGCCGCGTGCGCGCTCGTCGCGACGGCATCGTTCCCGAAGGTCACGCCGGACGACCTGAAGGCGCTCGACGGCCCGCTCACGCCGATGGGCGCGGTACGCGCCGCGAGCAAGGACAGCGGCGTGCCGGAGTGGTCGGGCAAGTGGCTCGGCACGCCGCCCGACGTGCAGTACAAGCGCGGCGGCCGCTACCCCGATCCGTTCGCGAACGAGAAGCCGGTCGCGACGATCACCGCCGAAAACATGGCGCAGTATGCCGAGCACCTGACCGACGGCCAGAAGGCGATGTTCAAGCGCTATCCGGCGACGTTCAAGCTCAACGTCTACCCGAGCCATCGCGACTTCCGCTACGCGGATTCGGTCTACAAGGACATCCGCGCATATGCGCCCGACTCGACGATGACGGCCGACGCGAACGGGCTGACCAACGCGCCGCCGCAGGTGCCCTACCCGATTCCGAAGACGGCCGCCGAGCTGCTGTGGAACCAGCGCTTCTCGTCGGCGATCGGCACCGAGCAGGCGACCTACGACCAGGCGGTCGTGTATTCCGACGGCAACATCGCGTGGGGCAAGGTGCGCTACGACATCTACTCGCCGCGCAACGTCGGCAAGTACGACGTGAAGAGCGACCTGAACAACCGCACGTTCTACCGCAACGCGACGGAGCTGCCGCTGTCCGACCGCGGCTCGCTGATCGTCGGCTTCACGAACTGGGACAAGGCCGGCGCGGACAACTCGTCGCGCACGTGGATGTACAACCCCGGCACGCGGCGCGTGCGCCAGGCACCGGAATACGGCTACGACCAGCCGCAGGGCCCGGGCGGCTTCCGCACCGTCGACGACGACCGCCTGTACAACGGCCCCGGCGACCGCTACGACTGGAAGATCGTCGGCAAGCGCGAGATCTACGTGCCGTACGACGACTACAAGGCGATGGACAGCGCGGTGAAGTACGCGGACCTGCTGACCAAGGGTCACGAGAACCCGGCGACCATCCGCTACGAGCTGCATCGCGTGTGGGTGCTGCAGGCGACGCTGAAGAGCGGCTATCGCCACCAGTATGCGAAGCGCGTGCTGTACATCGACGAGGATTCGTGGATGACGCTGCTCGCCGACAACTACGACGCGCGCGGCCAGCTGTGGCGCACCAACGTCGCGACGACGCTGTACGCGTATGACGCGAAGACGTTCTACCCGGGCGCCGTGTTCTTCCACGACCTGATCTCCGGCGCGTACATGGCCGACCGCCTGACCAACGAAGGGCCGATGCCGAAGCTCGACAGCAGCTCGCAGTTCACCGAGGCGTACTTCTCGCCGGACGCGATCCGCAGTTCGGGTAACTAAACGAGCGGCGCGGCACGCCCGCGCCCCGGCGCGCCGGAGCCTCGCTCCGGCGCACGACGCCGCCCGATGCGGCGGCCTGTTCCATTCGAGGGCCCTACCATGTCCAACCGCTTGCACGCGACGCTCGGCGACGAGCTGTACGCCGCGTGGCATTCCCGCGCGCCGGTCGCGCCGCTGTCGGCGCGGCCGCGCCGGCTGTCCCTCGACGATGCGTACCGGATCCAGCAACGCTTCATCGAACGCCGCGTCGAGCGCGGCGAATCGGTGGTCGGCAAGAAGATCGGCGTGACGAGCCAGGCCGTGCAGGACATGCTGAACGTGCGCCAGCCCGATTTCGGCATCCTGCTGTCCGGCATGCACTACGCGGCCGGCGAGGCGATCTCCACCGCGTCGCTGATCGCGCCGCGCGCCGAAGGCGAGATCGCATTCATCCTGTCGCGCGACCTGCGCGGCCCCGGCATCGACCGCACCGATGTGATCGCCGCGACCGCCGCCGTCGCACCCTGCTTCGAGATCGTCGATTCGCGCATCCGCGACTGGGCGATCCGCATCGAGGACACCGTCGCCGACAACGCATCGTGCGGCGTGTACGTGCTCGGCGACGCGCGCGTCGACCCGCGCACGCTCGACCTCGCCGCGTGCGAGATGACGATCGACAAGAACGGCGAGCGCGTCGCGCAAGGCCGCGGCGATGCCGCGCTCGGCCACCCCGCCGACGCGGTCGCGTGGCTCGCGAACACGTTAGCCGAATACGACGTGCCGCTGCTCGCCGGCGAGATCGTGCTGTCCGGCTCGCTCGCGAAACTGATTCCGGTCACGGCCGGCGACGCGCTGTCGATGCACATCGCCGGCATCGGCGGGTGCGACGTCCGCTTTATCTAAAGGAACCAAGCTGATGAAGAAAATCAAATGCGCACTGATCGGGCCGGGCAACATCGGCACCGACCTGCTGGTCAAGCTGCGCCGCTCGCCGGTGCTCGAACCCGTATGGATGGTCGGCGTCGACCCGGCGTCCGACGGCCTCGCACGCGCGCGCGAATTCGGTCTGAAGACCACCGACCGCGGCGTCGACGGGCTGCTGCCGCACGTTGCCGACGACGAGATCCGCATCGCGTTCGACGCGACGTCGGCCTACGTGCATCGCGACAACTCCGACAAGCTCACCGCGCTCGGCGTGAAGATGATCGACCTGACACCCGCGGCGATCGGGCCGTATTGCGTGCCGCCGGTGAACCTCGACGCGCACCTCGGCAGCGCGCAGATGAACGTGAACATGGTGACCTGCGGCGGCCAGGCGACGATCCCGATGGTGTACGCGGTGTCGCGCGTGCAGCCGGTCGCGTACGGCGAGATCGTCGCGACCGTGTCGTCGCGCTCGGTCGGCCCCGGCACGCGCAAGAACATCGACGAATTCACGCGCACGACGTCCGGCGCGATCGAACAGGTCGGCGGCGCACGCAAGGGCAAGGCGATCATCGTGATCAACCCGGCCGAACCGCCGCTGATCATGCGCGACACGATCCACTGCCTGACCGACGGCCCGCCGGACGTCGATGCGATCACCGCGTCGGTGCATGCGATGGTCAAGGAAGTGCAGCGCTACGTGCCGGGCTACACGCTGAAGAACGGCCCGGTGTTCGACGGCAATCGCGTATCGGTGTTCATGGAAGTCGAAGGACTCGGCGATTACCTGCCGAAATATGCGGGCAACCTCGACATCATGACCGCCGCCGCGGCCGCCACGGCCGAGCGTTTCGCCGAACAGATGCTGGCCGCGACGGCCGCCACCGCTTGAGTCGAGGAGTCACACGATGTCACTTGCAGGCAAGAAGATCACCGTCCACGACATGTCGTTGCGCGACGGCATGCACCCGAAGCGTCACCAGATCACGCTCGACCAGATGCGCGACATCGCGCGCGGGCTCGATGCGGCCGGCGTGCCGCTGATCGAGGTCACGCACGGCGACGGGCTCGGCGGCGCTTCGGTCAACTACGGTTTTCCGGCGCATACCGACGAGGCGTACCTGAGCGCCGTGATTCCGGAGCTGAAGCAGGCGAAGGTGTCGGCACTGCTGCTGCCCGGCATCGGCACCGTCGAGCATCTGCGCATGGCGCACGCGCTCGGCGTCGGCACGATCCGCGTCGCAACGCACTGCACCGAGGCCGACGTGTCGGAACAGCACATCGGTCTCGCGCGCACGCTCGGGCTCGATACGGTCGGCTTCCTGATGATGGCGCACATGTCGTCTCCCGAACAGCTCGTCGTGCAGGCGAAGCTGATGGAATCGTACGGCGCGAACTGCATCTACATCACCGACTCGGCCGGCCACATGCTGCCCGACGACGTGACCGCGCGAATCGGCCAGGTGCGCGCCGCGCTGAAGCCGGAGACGGAACTCGGCTTCCACGGCCACCACAACCTCGCGATGGGCGTGGCCAACTCGGTCGCGGCGGTCGCGGCCGGCGCGAACCGGATCGATGCGGCCGCGGCCGGCCTCGGCGCGGGCGCGGGCAATACGCCGATGGAAGTGTTCGTCGCGGTGTGCGACCGGATGGGGATCGAGACGGGCGTCGACGTGTTCGCGATCTCCGACGTCGCCGAGGATCTCGTCGTGCCGATCATGGACGCCCCGATCCGCCTCGACCGCGATGCGCTGACGCTCGGCTATGCGGGCGTCTACTCGTCGTTCCTGCTGTTCGCGAAGCGGGCCGAGGCGAAGTACGGGATTCCGGCGCGCGACATTCTCGTCGAACTGGGCCGGCAGCGGCTCGTCGGCGGGCAGGAGGACATGATCGAGGATGCGGCGCTGACGATGGTGCGCGCCCGGGAGGTGACCGCCTGATCGTCCGGTCGATCGCCGGTCATGCGGGACGGGGCTCATGCCCCGTCCTTTTATCGAAGAACGGTGATCGCACCGTACTGTGCTTGCGTCGCCGCCGGCTGGTGACGTGTGACTGGTGACGTGCGACTGGCGACACACCCTGCCGCGAACCGTCGGCCGCTTACTTCCCGATCGTATTCACGGCACTCTTGAATGCAGTACCCGCGGTGAACTTGACGGTATTCACCGCCGCAATCCTGATTTCCTCTCCGGTCGACGGATTTCTGCCGATTCGGGCCGCGCGTTTCCCTTGCCTGAACGATCCGAAACCGACCAATTGAACGGCGTCGCCGGCCGCAACCGAGCCGACGATCGTATTGATGACCGCATCCACTGCTTCGGTGGCCGCGGCCCGGTTTAAACCGGTAGAAAAAACCACGGCGTCGACCAACCCTTGCTTGTTCATCAGTGTCTCCTGCGTCGAAGAAAAACCGGTATTCGCATTACCGGACTTGTTGTATTCGCGATGTCTTGCCGCACCTTGCACGGCGCGGCCCTGCAAGGCTGCCGCGCAATGGCGCGATGCGCGTCGTCCAGACGGACCGTGTGGCATCGATCGGGGCGGGTTTCTCAGGTATTGCTCGAGCGCGTCCAATCCGGAAAATGGTAAGTCTTCGCCCATACCGCAAACGCAAGAAATCCATCGCATAAACGATGTTGTATGAGCGTATACGCGGATATCGATCGGCATCACGACGCCCAATTCGAAGTTATACAACTTCGCGTATACGCATGATGCATTTCGTCCAATGGCTCATCAGAAACAACCTATTTACGATCCAGCATCGTTGTCATGAAACCATTCGAACGATGAAGTCGCGCGGTGCGATTCGACCGCAATCGCACGCGGCACCACCGCCCAATCGAGTCCCCCGTCTTACCCTCGGGCCATGCATCACGCGACGCCAGTCGGCCCGCCATCGATCAATACAGGAGACCCCATGAAGTCATTCGCTCGCCGTGCATCGCGCACGTCCGTCAAGCTGATCGCCGCAGCCGCCTGCGTGGCGGCCACCGCGCCCGTCTACGCGCAGTCGAGCGTGTCGCTCTACGGTCAGGTCGACGAATGGATCGGCGCGACCAAGTTTCCCGGCAGCGATCGCGCGTGGAACGTGGGCGGCGGCGGGATGTCGACGTCGTACTGGGGCATGCACGGCGCCGAGGATCTGGGCGGCGGCTACAAGGCGATCTTCACGCTGGAAAGCTTCTTCCGCGCGCAGAACGGCCAGTACGGCCGCTTCCAGGGCGACACGTTCTTCGCGCGCAACGCGTACGTCGGCATCGATTCGCCGTACGGCACGGTGACGGCGGGCCGTCTGACGACGCACCTGTTCCTGTCGACGATCCTGTTCAACCCGTTCTACGATTCGTACACCTTCTCGCCGATGGTGTATCACGTGTTCCTCGGTCTCGGCACGTATCCAACCTACCCGAGCGACCAGGGCGCGGTGGGCGATTCGGGCTGGAACAACGCGGTCGCGTATGCGTCGCCTTCGTTCGGTGGCCTGAACTTCGGCGCGATGTACGCGCTCGGTAACACCGCCGGCGACAACCGCTCGAAGAAATGGAGCGCGCAGTTCAACTACGCGAACGGCCCGTTCGCGGCAACGGCCACGTATCAGTATGTGAACTTCAACAACGGCCCGCAGGATCTGAGCGCGCTGGTGGCCGGCATGAAGAGCCAGGGCATCGCGCTGGTCGGTGCAACCTACGACCTGAAGGTCGTGAAGCTGTTCGGCCAGTACATGTACACGAAGAACGACCAGGTCGCGGGGAGCTGGCATGTGAACACCGCGCAGGGCGGCGTGTCGGTGCCGCTCGGCGTCGGCAACGCGATGGCGTCGTACGCATACTCGCGCGACGCGGGCGGCCTCGACCAGACGCGCCAGACCTGGGCCGTCGGCTACGACTATCCGCTGTCCAAGCGCACGGACGTCTACGCGGCGTACATGAACGACCACATCAGCGGCCTGTCGAACGGCAACACGTTCGGCGCAGGCATCCGCGCGAAGTTCTGATCGCGGAAATGCCGTGTGCCGGCATCGCGGTTCCGGCAGCCGGATGACAAGATGCGGAGCGTCGCGCTCCGCATTGTCATGTCGAAGCGCCCGGAGGAAACGGCCGAACGCATCGATGCACGCAGAACCGCCGCGACGAAATGTTGCCGCCGTCCACGACCCGCTCGGCGTCCGTTGCGTCGCTCGCGTCGTCGGACATCGGGAACTACGCCACGCGACCGATTTCCACCGGATCGCCGAGCCGGCCCGGCGTCGCCTGCACGGGCAACGCCAGCGCGCAGGTTCGCGTCGGGCACGGCGTCCCGGCGTGCTTCGGTCAGCGCGTCGATGCCGGTCCGGTCGGCAACGCGGCGCGCGTTGCGTCGGCAAGCGCGACGAATGCGTCGAGCCTGCCGCGCAGCACGACCGTATGCCGCAGCAGTAACGCCGCCGCTACGCTGCGATGCCGTCCCTCGATCGAGGCGACCCCGGCCGCTCCTTACGGCAAGCCTTCAGCAACGTCTGCGCAGGCGGGTCGAAGCCGATCCGAAAAGCGCCCCGACGCATACGGATACGCCGCTTGCGTGCCCGCTGCCCTCGCCCTGCTGACACCACGCTGGCAGCAGGCGGCGCTTAAGCTCGCAGGATCGCCCGTTCAGGAGTGCCGCCCATGCCCCCTACCGGAGCACTTTCCGCACTCGCCGGCCGTGTCGTCAAACGGCGCGGCGTGACCCTGCTGACGTTGTGCATCGCCGTGCTCGTCGCGCAGGTCGACACGGCCGTCGTCAATCTCGCGACGCGCGCGATCGGCACGTATTTCCATGCGGACGTCGGTGCGCTGCAATGGGTCGTCGACAGCTACAACCTCACGTACGCGGTGCTGCTGCTCACCGGCGGGCTGCTCGCCGATTTGCTGGGCCGGCGCCGCATCTTCATGGCCGGTACGGCCGTGTTCACCGTCGCGTCGCTGCTGTGCGCGCTCGCGCCGTCGGTGTCCGTGCTGATCGGCGCACGCGCGCTGGCCGGCGTCGGCGCGGCGCTGCTGCTGCCGGCGTCGCTCGCGATCGTGCGGATCGTGTGGCGCGATCCGGTCGAGCGCGGCCGCGCGCTCGGCATCTGGGCCGCGTGCAACGGCGTCGCGATGGCGCTCGGGCCGACCCTCGGCGGCGTGCTGATCCGGCATTTCGGCTGGCGCAGCATCTTCTTCGTGGTCGTGCCGCTGAGCGTCGCGGCGATGCTGCTCGCGGTCCCGGCCGTGCCCGAGTCGTCCGATCCGCGCGGCCGGCATTTCGACGGCGGCGCACAGGTCACCGGCGCGCTCGCGCTCGGCACGCTCGCGTATGCGGCGATCGTGTTCCGCGATTCGCCGGTCGCCAGTGCGGTCGCCGTCTGCGTCGCGATCGCGTCGTTCGCCGCCTTCATCGCGATCGAACGGCGCCACGGCGACGCCGCGCTCGTGCCGCTCGACATCTTCCGGCTCGGCGCGTTTCGCGGCGCGATCGCGGCGACCACCGCCATGACGTTCGGGATGTACGGCGTGCTGTTCCTGCTGCCGCTGACGTGGCAGAGCACCGGGCGCCTCGATGCGACCGGTGCGGGCCTCGCGCTGCTGCCGATGGCGCTCGTATTCGTCGTCGTGTCGCCGTGGTCGGGACGCTTGTCCGAGCGGGTCGGCACGCGCGTGACGACGGCCGGCGGCGTCGCCGTGATCGCGAGCGGGCTCGCGGTGATCGGCGCGTGGGCTGCGTCGCCGGGCCTGCCGGGCGCGGAAATCGGGCTTGCGTTGACGGGGCTCGGGATGGGAATCGCGACGGGGCCGCTGATGACGGTGGCCGTCGGCGCGGTGGACGCCGCACGCTCGGGCACCGCGAGCGCGCTCGTCAACGTCGCGCGGATGACCGGCGCGACGCTCGGGATCGCGGTGCTCGGCACGCTGTTCGCGGCGATGCATGGCGGTGCGGCGGGGTTGCGCGCGGCGATGTTCGCCGGTGCGGCGGTGCAACTGGCGGGGGCAGCCGGAGCAGCGGTCAGCGCGCAGCACGCGCGGCAGCCGGTGTAAGGATGCGTTGCCCGCCACGCGAGGGGTTGGCGCGAACCATGTGCGTCAGTAGCGGTCGGCGATTTGCCGATTTGCCGATTTGCCGATTTGCCGATTTGCCGATTTGCCGATTTGCCGATTTGCCGATTTGCCGATT
>NZ_CABVLY010000050.1 GCF_902498995.1 Burkholderia anthina | reverse complement strand
GTCCGAAGCCGCCGCGCGCACGCCGCCAGCCGGGGCCGGGCCGCGCGGGCCCGGCGTGCCGCGCCCTTCGTGCGCGCGCTCAGTCGAGCTTCAGCCAGGTGGTCTTCAGCTCGCAATATTGATCGTGCGCGTAGACGGATTTGTCGCGCCCGCCGAACCCCGACTGCTTGAAGCCGCCGAACGGCGTCGACAGGTCGCCTTCGCCGAAGCAGTTCACCGTGACCGTGCCCGCGCGAATGCGCGCCGCGACCTTGTGCGCGCTGTTCACGTTGTCGGTCCACACCGACGCGGCAAGCCCGTAGCACGTGTCGTTGGCGATCCGCACCGCATCGTCGACGTCGTCGTATTCGATGAAGCACACGACCGGCCCGAACACCTCGTCGCGCGCGATGCTCATCTCCGGCGTCACCTGGTCGAAGATCGTCGGCTCGACGAACCAGCCGCCGGTTTCGGTCAGGATCGCGCGCCCGCCGCACGCCACGCGCGCGCCTTCGGCCTTCGCCTTCTCGATATGGCCGAGCACCTTCTCGTAGTGCTTCTGCTCGATCAGCGCGCCGAGCTTCACGTCCGGGTCGAGCGGATCGCCGGTCTTCCAGCCGACGAGCACGGCCTGGATCTTCTCGAGCAGTTCCGCCTTGCGGCTCGACGGCACGATGATCCGCGAGCCGGCGCTGCAGTTCTCGCCCATGTTCCAGAACGCGGCCGCGACGGCCTGTTCGGCCACCGCATCGAGATTCGCGACGTCCGGCAGGATCACCTGCGGATTCTTGCCGCCGCACTCGAGCACGACGCGCTTGAGGTTCGTGTCGGCCGAGTAGTGCAGGAAGCGCTTGCCGGTTGCGGTCGAGCCGGTGAACGCGACGAGATCGACGTCGGGATGGCGGCCGATCGCTTCGCCGGCCTCGCCGCCGAAGCCCGTGACGACGCTGAACACGCCCGGCGGCACGCCGGCCTCGGCCGCGAGATCGGCGATGCGCAGCGTCGACAGCGACGTCTGCTCCGCCGGCTTCACGACCACGCTGTTGCCGACCGACAGCGCCGGGCCGATCTTCCACGCGAGCATCAGCGCCGGGAAATTCCACGGCAGCACCGCGCCGACGACGCCGATCGGCTCGCGGGTGATCATGCTGACCACGCCCGCGCCGGACGGCGACAACGCGTCGTAGCGCTTGTCCGTCACCTCCGCGTGCCAGCGAATGCACGCGGCCGACTCGGGAATGTCGAGCCCGAGGCATTCGCCGATCGGTTTGCCGGCTTCCAGCGCCTCGAGCAGCGCGAGTTCGTCCGTATGCGCGTCGATCAGCTGCGCGAGCCGAAGCAGCACCGCCTTGCGGTGCGCGGGCGCGGCCTTCGACCACACGCCGGATTCGAACGCGTCGCGCGCGGCCGCGACCGCCTGATCGACGTCGCGTCCGTTGCAGCGCGCGACTTCGGCGAGCACCTTGCCGGACGCCGGGTTGAGCGTTCCGAACGTCTCGCCCGACGCGGCCGCGCTGCGTTTGCCCGCGATGAATGCGCGACCGTCGAGCGACAGCGCTTGCGCCTTTTGAATCCAGTCCTGATGGGTCGTCATGTCGTTTCCTCAAAAATCAAAGTTCGGCGCCGGCCGAGAATTCCTTGGCCCAGATCGTCGCCGACACGGCCAGGTCGACGAGCGGCCGGACCGGCAGCGGGCGGGGATGCGGCTGCTTCAACAATTGCTGCACGAGATCGCTCGATTCGCCGAGCGCGTATTCGGCGATCAACTTGCCGGATGACGACCCGCGGCTCAGGCCGAGGCCGTTGCATCCGATCGCTTCGTAAAGGCCGTCGTCGCGCTTGCCGAACAGCGCGCCGTTGTTCGCGGACAGGCACAGCGGCCCGCCCCACGTGTATTCGAGCTCGACGCCGGCGAGCATCGGGAAGCGGCGCTCGAACGAGCGCCGATGCAGGCTGCGCGACTTCGCCAGATCGGCCTGCGACACCTTCACGTCCGGCCGGAACGCGAAATGGTTGCGCACGCAAATACGGTTGGTGATCAGGCGCCGCACCGTGGTGCCCATCGGGTCGGCCGGGATCAGCGACCACGAGCGCGCGCCGCCGAGTTTCGCCACTTCGTCCGGATTCATCGGGCGCGTGAGCGAAGCGAACGTATAGACCGGCAGCAAGCCGTTCGAATGCCGGCCGAACGTCGCCGCATAGGCGTTCGTGCACAGGATCACCTGCTTCGCGACGATCCTGCCGCCCGCGAAATGCAGCACCCGCGTGTCGCCGCGCTGTTCGATCGCCGTGACCGCGCTGTGCTCGAACACCGTCACGTTGTCCGGCTGCGTCGCCGCCAGCCCGCGCATCAGCGCGGCCGGCTGTACCGTACTGCAGCCCGGCGTGAACAGCGCGCCCGTATAGAAGCCGGTTCCGGTCACCGCCTGGATCGCCGGCTGGTCGAGCCACTCGAACGCTTCGCCGATGCGCGCCAGCCCGTCGGCGAAATGCGCGAGCGCCGCCGCGCCCTTCTGGTTGACCGACGCGTGGAATTTGCCGTCGTCGCGCCAGTCGCAATCGATGCCGAAGCGCCGCACGATCGAGCGGACATAGTCGATGCCATGCCGCTGGAACCGGACATCGGCGCGATCTTCGTCGATGCTGCGCGAATAGCTTTCGCTGCTGATGTCGTGCGGCAGGTCGACGAAGAATCCGGAATTGCGCCCGGCCGTCGTGCGTCCGATCCGGTCGGCCTCCACCAGCGCGATGCTCGCGTGGGGCGCCAGCTCCGCGAGCCGGCGCGCCGCGCACAGCCCGGTGATGCCGCCGCCGATCACGACCCAGTCGAACCGGGTTTCGGACGTGACGGTGCGAGCCGCCCGCGCGGGCGGCAGGCTCTCCCACCAGCCGTTCATGCCGTCGGGCGCCGGAAACCGCGCGAATGCCAGATGCGAGCCCATGCTGGGTTACCGGCCGTCGCGGATCAGCGGTTTCACGAGCGTCGCGAACGCGTCGCGCTCGTCGCCCGACAGCGCGCCGAGCGGTGCGCGCGCGACGCCGACCGGCAGACCGGCCAGCTCGCAGCCGTAACGCACGTACTGAATGAACTTGCCGCTGCGCTCGAGCAGTTCGAGCACCGGCAGCAGTTGCGCCATCAGCTTGCGCCCGGCCGCGAAATCGCCGCGCGTCACGCAGGCGTCGAACAGCTCGGTATGTGCTTCCGGCAGGAAGTTCGACGCGCCGCCGACCCAGCTGCGCGCGCCCCATGCGAAAAATTCGAGCGCCTGGTCGTCCATCCCGCAACTGAGCACCAGCCGGCCGCCGACATGCGTCGACAGATGATGCAGATGCGCGATGTCGCCGGTGCTTTCCTTCATCGCGGCGAAGTTCTTGCGCTCGAGCAGCTTCTCGAGAATCGCATCGCCGATCTCGGTGCCCGTGCGGGCCGGAAAGTTGTACAGCATGATCGGCATGTCGAGCGCATCGTCGACCGCGAGCAGATGCGCGAGCAATTCCTGCTGCGTCGGCTGCGCGTAGTACGGCGCCGCGACCAGCAACGCATTCAATCCCGCGCGCTTCGCTTCCCGGCCCAGACGCAGCACCTCTTTCGTCGTCGTCGCATTGATGCCCGCGGTCAGGAACGTCTTGCCGCCGGCCGCGGCCGCGACCGTGTCGAACGTGCGCACGCGCTCGTCGAAACTCAGTGCGTAGTATTCGCCCGTCGTCCCGCCGATCCCCAGACCCGACACGCGGCCGGCGAGATCGGCAGCATGCCTGCCCAGCAATGCGTGGTCGATTTCGCCGTCCGCGTCGAACGGAGTGACCAGCGGTGTGTGTACGCCCTCGAAGCTCATTTCGATTCCTCATTTGAGTGGATGGGCCAGGCCGTCGCTGCGCCGGACGCGTCATTGAAGCGTCGCGGCACGCACGGAACCGGCCATTCGACAAACGTCGTCGGCACGCGCCGCGTTCGCGCAGCCGGGCCGATCGATTCGATACGCCACCGGGACGAAGGCCCCGGTCCGCCCGATTCCGGGATCAGGCGAACGCCTCCGCATGCGCGTATATGGGGAACTGGTTGCACAGATCGCGCACGCGGGTCCGGACCGCGCGCTCGACCACTTCGTCGCCGCCCGGATCGCGCTTGAGCGCGGACAGCACGTCGAGGATCATTTCGCCGATCTGCTCGAACTGCGCGGTGCCGAATCCGCGCGTGGTGCCGGCCGGCGTGCCGAGCCGGATGCCGGACGTGACGGTCGGGTTTTCCGTATCGAACGGAATCCCGTTCTTGTTGCAGGTGATGCCCGCGCGCTCCAGCGCCTTCTCGGCCTGCGTGCCGCTAAGGCGCAGGGAACGCAGGTCGACCAGCAGCAGATGGTTGTCGGTGCCGCCCGTGACGAGCGTCAGCCCGCCGTCGGTCAGCACGCGGGCGAGCGCCTGCGCGTTGCGCAGCACCTGATCGATATAGCGCGTGAACTCCGGGCGCAGCGCTTCGGCGAAGGCGACCGCCTTGCCCGCGACGACATGCATCAGCGGGCCGCCCTGCAACCCTGGAAATACCGCCGAATTGACCTGCTTCGCGACGTCGGCGTGCTTCGTCAGGATGAAGCCGCCGCGCGGGCCGCGCAGCGTCTTGTGCGTGGTGGACGTCACCACGTCGGCGAACGGCACCGGGTTCTGATGCCGGCCAGCCGCGACGATGCCCGCGATGTGCGCCATGTCGACCATCAGCTTCGCATCGACGCTGTCCGCGATCGCGCGGAACGCCGCGAAATCGAGCGCCCGCGGATAGGCCGAGTAACCCGCGATGATCAGCTTCGGGCGATGCCGCTCGGCGAGCCGGCGCACGTCGTCGTAGTCGATGCGCAGCGTGTCCGGGCTCACGCCGTACTGCACCGCATCGAACCATTTGCCCGACAGCGCCGGCCGCGCGCCGTGCGTGAGATGGCCGCCCGCATCGAGCGACATGCCCATCACCGTATCGCCGGGCCTGACCAGCGCGAGCATCACCGCACCGTTGGCCTGCGCGCCCGAATGCGGCTGCACGTTCGCATAGCCGGCGTCGAACAGCGCGCACGCGCGGTCGATCGCGAGCGCCTCGATCCGGTCGACGTGGTCGCAGCCGCCGTAGTACCGCCGGGACGGATAGCCTTCCGCATACTTGTTCGTCAGGACGGTGCCCTGCGCCTCCAGCACCGCCGCCGACGCAATGTTCTCGGACGCGATCAGCTCGATCTGGGTTTGCTGGCGCCGCAGCTCCAGCGCGATCTCCGATGCGATCACCGGATCCCGACTCTGAAGCGTTTCGGAAAAAAAGCGGGCGTTCTCGTTCACTTGGTCACTCCGCGACGGGAATCATGACGGGCTGCGCGTGCTGCACGCTGCCGGGCCGGCGGGTTCGTCGCGCCCCGGACGATCGGCACCGGGGCGCGCGGGATTTACTGCTGCAGCCAGGCCTTCAGCTTCTCCGGATGCGCATCGACGAATTTCCTCGCGGCCGTCGCGTAGTCGTTCGTGCTGTTGCCTTCGAATTCGATCGCTTCGACGTCGGCGAGCGTCAGCTTCAGGTGCTTGAAGAACACGTCGGCACGCGGGAACTTGCCGGCGAATTTCTTCGATGCGAACGCGTGAATCTGCTCTTCACCGCCCAGCGTGCCCTTCGGGTCCTTCAGGTAGCGCATCTGCCACTTCTGGAACAACCAGTGCGGGCTCCAGACCGTCGCGACGACCCACTGCTTCGACTGGTACGCACGCGACACGCTCGCCAGCATCCCGGCCTCGCTCGATGCCTGGAGGTTGTAGCCGTCCAGGTTGTAGGCCTTGATGGTCTTCTCGGACGCCTGCATCAGGCCGCCGCCCGGCTCGATGCCCTGGATCGTGGCGTTCAGCTTGCTCTTGACTTCCGGCTTGTTCAGGTCCGCGATCGACGACAGCTCCGATTCAGGAATGTAGGTCGGCACGGCCCAGCCGTTCTTGCCGCCCGTGTAGATGATGCCGACGTCATCCAGGTCGTTCTTGTACTTCGCGTAATACGTCGCATGCGTGACCGGCAGCCAGCCGCCGACCATGATGTCCAGGTCGCCGCGCGCGACGCCCTGGTACTGGATGCCGATCGCGGCCTGCACGAACTCCACCGGCTGCTTGAGCTGCGTTTCCAGCACGTACTTCGCGACGTTGGCCACCGCCAGCACGTCCGCCCAGTTGGTCACCGCGATCTTGACCGGCTCGGCCGCCGACGCCGCTCCCACACCTGCGCTGCACGCAACCACCGTCGATACCGCAAGTTTCGCCAGAAGCGATTTGAACGTATGGATTTTCATCTAGTACTCCTTTTTAATTACGCGAATCTTTCAAGGGTGGGGAACGCCTCCGATCGGCGTTTCTGGTCTCCACGTACTGCTACGTCGATTTCGCCGCGGCACCGTGGCCGCGGCGCGTCATCGTCCTTCGGTTGCCTTCAACTGCCGTGGCCGTCAGGTGCGGGCCGCGCCACGCGGGCCGGCCTTGCCGGCACGCGCCGTCGGCTTCTTCACCTTCTTCTTCGCCTTCACGCCGAAGCTTTCCGTCAGGCGGTCCAGCACGATCGCGAGCAGCACGACCCCCAGCCCGCCTTCGAAGCCGATCCCGATGTCGAGACGCTGGATGCCGCTCAGCACGTATTCGCCGAGGCCGCCCGCGCCGATCATCGATGCCACCACCACCATCGACAGCGCCATCATGATCGTCTGGTTCACGCCCGCCATGATCGACGGCAGCGCGTTCGGCAACTGGATCTTCCACAGAAGCTGCCAGTCGGTGCTGCCGAACGAACGGCCGGCTTCGATCAGTTCCTCGCGCACCTGGCGGATGCCGAGCGTCGTCAGCCGCACGACCGGCGGCATGGCGAACACGATCGTCGCGATCACCGCCGGCACGCGTCCGAGCCCGAACAGGATCACGGCCGGGATCAGGTACACGAACGCGGGCATCGTCTGCATGAAGTCGAGCAGCGAGCGCAGGATCATGCCGATCCGGTTGTTGCGTGCGCCCCAGATGCCGAGCGGCACGCCGATCACCAGGCTGAAGAAGGTCGCCGCGATGACGAGCGCGAGCGTCGACACCGTCTGCGCCCACAAGCCCATGTAGTGGATCAGGAGCAGCGCAAAGCCGACGAAGATCGAAAACACGATGCCGCGGCGCCACAGCGCGAGGCCGACCAGAAGCACCACCATCGCGATGAACGGCACGGCGCCGAGCCCGTCCTCGAGCAGCTTCACGACCGCGCCGAGCCCCGCCGAGAACGTGTCGAAACCGCCGCGAAAGTGCAGAAACAGGAAATTGACGAAGTCTTCCGCGAACTTCCCGATCACCGACGAATTCATGCTGCCCTCCGTTGCATCATCTGCTTGAGTATCGTCCGGCAGGACACGACGCCTGCCAGTTGTCCCGCTGCGTCCGTCACCGGCACGTCGTGCTGCTGGGTCAGCGCGATCGACGCGAGTCGATGCAGATCCGTATCGATCGACACCGCGTTGAAGTCGTTCAGGAATGCCTCGCGAATCGGCCGCGCGCCGGACCGGTGCAGCGTGGCGGGCGTGACGCAGCCCAGGTAGTGACCGGCCTCGTCGCACACGTAGCCGCATTCGGCGCCGCTGTCGATCAGCTGGTTCAGGTAACGATCGGACGGCGTGCCCGCATTGCAGCGAAGCAGCCCGCGCTCGACCTTCGTCATCATGCTGGCGGCCTTCAGGAAGCGCGACACGTCGACGTTGCGGAAGAAGTCCTGCACGTAGTCGTCCGCCGGCGTCTGGATCAGCTCGGCCGGCGTGCCGACCTGGATCAGGCAGCCGTCCTTCATGATGCCGATGCGGCCGCCGATCTTCACCGCTTCCTCGATATCGTGGGAGATGAACACGATCGTGCGCTGCTCTTCCTTCTGCAGGCGCAGCAGTTCGTTCTGCATTTCGAAGCGGATCAGCGGATCGAGCGCGGAGAACGCCTCGTCCATCAGCAGCACCGACGGATTTACCGCCAGTGCGCGAGCCAGGCCCACGCGCTGCTGCATGCCGCCGGACAACTCGCTCGGCAGCAGCTTTTCGTACGACCCGAGGCCGACGCGCTCCAGCGCGGCACGCGCGACTTCGTAGCGCTGCGCCTTCTTGATGCCCGCGACTTCGAGCCCGTACGCGATGTTGTCGATCACGGTCCGGTTAGGCAGCAATGCGAACGACTGGAACACCATCGCCATCTTCTGGCGCCGGACGTCGCGCAGTTCCGGCGTCGACATCGGCGCGATGTCGCGGCCTTCGAGCACGACCTGCCCGGACGTCGGCTCGATCAGCCGGTTGAGCAGACGAACGAGCGTCGACTTGCCGGAGCCCGACAGCCCCATGATCACGAAGATCTCGCCGGCCCTCACGCTCAGGCTCACGTCGTTGACCGCCACCATGTTGCCGGTCTCGGCGAAGATCTCGTTGCGGCCGACACCGCTCTTCAGCATCTCGATCGCACGCTCGGGCTTCGGACCGAAAATCTTCGACAGGTGCTTGACGGTCAGGATGTCGGTTCCGGTCGCGATGCCCGACCGGGCGATCGACGGCGCACCGTCGGTGTGGATTGCCCCGGGGGGAAGTACGTCGCCCGGTGCAAACGTCAGATTTGGGGCCATTCTGTCATCCCGACTGGATGGTGAAGGAAACCGCGAACTTCGGACGAGCCGCCATCGATTGCCGCGCTTGCTGCGCGGGCTCGATGCCGCTCCTGCGTGGTTGACGGCGCTGATACAGTGGTTGCAGCGTATCAATCCAATTACGCGGCTCCAGATACATTTTCTGTGCGCTTTTCCATACCTTTGGTAATGCATCGAATACGGGCAAAAAAGCGCGATTGCCCCGAAACCGTGCGAATGACGCGAAAGCCAATGGCGGTGCGGCTATGCGGGATTTCGCGGGGATTGCGGCAATGTGGTGCACACGGTGCGCAAGACGGTGCGCTAGGGGAAAATCCCGACGAGGGGACTTAAGGGAAACTACGGAGAAAACGGTCGAATGAAGGCAAAAACGTCCGTCGAACCGGGTCGGGCATGCAGGATCGGCGGTCGACGGCGATCGCCACCGCGCCGCAATCGCCGCGACGAACAACACGCAATCCGCACGCGCGACGTCGTCACGAACGTCGATAACGCGCGATGGCATCGCGACTTCTGAAAAACACCGTGCGGCAGCGCATTCGCTGCTGCCGCACGGCGTTCCGGTTCAAACCGGGTGAGAACCGGTCGAACGATTCATCGCACCGTCAATCGTCCGCAAGTGGCCGCTTCGACGTTTCGCTGCTCGCGAGCATCGCGACCAGCGCGACACCCGCCGCCCCGACCAGATACCATGCCGGCGCCAGCTTGTTCCCGGTCGCGCCGATCAGCCACGTCGCGACCAACGGCGCCGTCCCGCCGAACAGTGCATTCGCCGTATTGAAGCAGAACGCAAAACCGGTGTAACGCACCCGTGTCGGGAAAATCTCCGACAGGAAGCAGGGCAACGTCCCGTCGTTCATCGTCAGCAGCGCACCGAACGCGATCTGGATCATCACGATCGTCGCGAAGCTCGCGCCGGCCAGCCCCTTGAACAGCGGCACCGTCAGCGCCGCGAACAGCACCGACGCGCCGATCAGCATCGTCTTGCGCCCGACCCGATCCGACAGCGCACCCATCAGGAAGATCAGCCCGATATACGCCGCCAGCGAAATCGTCGCCGCGATGAACGACTCGGTCTCGCCGACACCCATCTCGATAGACAGGTAGGTCGGCATGTAGCTCAGCACGAGGTAGAACGCCACGGCGTTCAGACACGTCACGCCGAACGCGATCAGCATCCTGCCGCGATGCCGCGTCAGCAATTCGGTGGCCGGCGCCTGCGCGACATGGTGCGCGCTTTCGAGCGCCTTGAACTTCGGCGTGTCCTCGAGTCGAATACGGATGTAGCGTCCGACCAGGCCGAACGGCGCGGCCAGCAGGAATGGCAGACGCCAGCCGAAATCGTGCAGTTGCTGCGACGTCAGCACCGCGTGCATCGCCGCGACGAAGATCGACCCGAACAACAGGCCGGCCGCGGTGCTGGCCGGCACGATGCTGGTGTAGAACCCGCGCTTGCCTTCCGGCGCATATTCGGCAAGGAACGCCGACGCCCCCGCATACTCGCCCGACGCCGAGAAGCCCTGCACGACCCGCACCAGCAGCAGCAAGACCGGCGCGACCATCCCGACCTGCGCATAAGTCGGCAGGAACGCGATCAGGAACGTCGAGCCCGACATGATCAGGATCGACAGCGACAGCGCGGTCCGGCGTCCGACCCTGTCGCCGAAGTGCCCCCACACCACGCCGCCCAGCGGCCGGATCACGAACGAGATCGCGAACACGCCATACGCGGCCAGCAGCCCCGTCATCGCGTCGCTCTTCGGAAAGAACACGACCGCGATGACGGTCGCGAGATACCCGTACGATGCGTAATCGAACCATTCGACGAAATTGCCGATGAAGCTCGCACTTGCCGCCCGCCGGAGCAGCCGCGTATCGACCTCCGCGCGCGCGGGCGCGCCGCCGCTCGAATGAGCGGTGCCGCCCTGACTCGGCAACCATGCGCCGGCATCGGCCGACCGGCCCGACATTACCTTTCTGGTACTCATGCTCAGTCTCCAAACTGAATAGTACGTTGCGGTGTCATGGCCGCCATCCGTGATTCGATCGATCGTGCGGTGAGTGCACTGCGCAGTGCCGAATCGCGGCCGTTCAAACGCATGGTAGGAGTTGGAGCCCCAGGAAGATTTTCCTTTTCGACAATAAACTCCCTGGATTCGACATCGAGGGTTAACACCGTCGGGCGGCGGGCGGCGCGCCGCGTCGACGGCGATCGCGTGTCGAAAATCAGAAGTCTTGAGGAAAGCCGGCATCGCGCTGCGCGAACGCGGAAGCGCGTGATTGTCACGTGGGAGAGGATGCCCGTCGAAGACGGTCGACGGAGAGGGGCAGGAAATGCGCGTGCCCGGCCACTTGACGGCCGGTCAGGCAAAACCGGGAAACCTAGAAACGGGAGGGGGATGCAGGATCGCGCAGCCGGAACGCCGGAACGCGATCACTCGCGACGACAGGCGGCCGCCTGCCCTGCCCGTTCGCGCATCGACCGGGACGGGACCCGCGATCGACTCGATATGCTTCGTTTAACGAAATAGCCGACGTGGACGATTCTGGCGGATCGCCCTCCGTCGGCTACGGGGTGCCCTCCATGCCGCGTGTGCCATCATCCGCGAACGCGGCGGATGCCGCTCACGCCTTGATGATGTTGCGCTCCGGGCCGTATGGGAAGCCGGTGATGTTGGTGGCGCCGCGCTCGCCGACGACGAGGATGTCGTGCTCGCGATAGCCGCCCGCGCCCGGGTGCCCTTGCGGCATCATGATCATCGGTTCCATCGACACGACCATGTTCGGCTCCAGCACGGTATCGATGTCCTCGCGCAGTTCGAGCCCCGCCTCGCGTCCGTAGTAGTGCGACAGCACGCCGAACGAGTGGCCGTACCCGAACGTGCGGTATTCCAGTAGCCCGTATTCCGCGTAGATCTTGTTGAGTTCGAGTGCGATGTCGCCGCAGCGTGCGCCGGGCTTGATCAGCTTCAGTCCCGCTTCGTGCACTTCGACGTTGACCTTCCACAAACGCAAATGTTCATCCGGACAGTGGTCGAAGAACATCGTGCGCTCCAGTGCCGTGTAGTAGCCGGCAATCATCGAGAAGCAGTTCAGACTCAGGATGTCGCCCTTCTGCACCTTGCGCGTGGTGACGGGGTTGTGCGCGCCATCCGTGTTGATGCCGGACTGGAACCACGTCCACGTATCCATCAGTTCCGACTCGGGGAAGCGTCGCGCGATCTCGCGAACCATCGCCTGCGTGGACGCCAGTGCGACTTCGTGTTCGGGCACGCCTTCGTGCACGGCGGCAGCCAGCGCCGCGCCGCCGACATCGCAGACGTTCGCGCCATGCTTGATCAGCGCGATTTCCTCATCGGACTTGATCATGCGCATGCGCATCGTCTGTGCGCCGATGTCGACGAACTCGACCGACGGCAGCGCCGCCTTCAGCTTCGACAGCACCTCGAGCGGCACATGGTCGAACTCGATGCCGACGCGCCCCCGATTGTCGATCTCGGCCTGCACCGCACGGAAGAAATTGTCGCGCTGCCAGTCGGTATAGACGACGTTGTAGTCGCCGACCGTGCGCCGCCACGGCTGGCCGCCATCGATGTTCGCCGAGATCGACACGACCTTGTTCGGCGTGACGACGAGGCCGTACTTCCGGCCGAACGAACAATACAGAAAGTCCGAGTAGTAGTTGATGTTGTGATACGACGTAAACAGCGCCGCGTCGATGTTTTCGCGCGCCATCAGTTCGCGCAGCTTGCGCTGACGGTTCGCATATTCGGCATCGGAGAAGGTGTGCTTCACCTTTTCGCCATTCTCGATTCGAATCAGGTTCTCCATTTTCATGAGCTCGCTCCTCGGTAAAAAGCGTGGTGGGTGTGAGCAAATGGTAGAAGTTCGGCAAATTCGAAGATTTCCGCAATGGACATCGGAATCCGCGATTTGGCCATGTCGGGTTAACCACCAATCCGGTACGGGCCGCCGTGCGCGAACGAGCGCGGGCCTGTCCGTCGGCGGGACGAGTCGGTACGGGAATGAATGCCGGCCGAGCCCGGCAGGCGATCGCCGCCGGACTACAGCGCGTTCTGGTAGCGGCGCCGGTCGGCAATCGGCGAGATCTGGAACTGTTCCTTGTAGCGCGTCGCGAAATGGGTCGTCGACGTGAATCCGGTACGCGCACACACTTCCTCGAGCGAGGTCGCCGTGCGGTAAAGCAGTTGCCGCGCACGCAGCAGGCGAATCTCCAGATACGCCTGCGCGGGCGACTTGCCGAGGCGATCCTGGAACCACCGTTGCAACTGTCGCTGCGACACCTGCAAATGGACGGCGATCTCGGGCACGGAAAGCGTTTCCTCGACGTTGCTTTCCATCAGTTGCAAGGCCTCGTCCAGCTTCTCGTGTTCCGCGCCGATGTACTGGCGCAGCGACGTCTGCTGCCGGTATTCGCGGCTGCGCGGCTCCGCGACCAGCAATTCGAGCACGCGCGCGGCCAGTGCCGGGCTGCCGGGCGCGGTTGCCAGCAGATGCACCATCAGGTCGAGCGGCGCGACGCCGCCGCTGCACGTATAGCGGTCGCGATCGATTTCGTAGAGGCGGGTCGACACGGTCAGTTTCGGAAACTGCTCCATCAGGACGTCCTGGTCCTCCCAATGGATCGTGCAGCGATAGCCGTTCAACAACCCGGCGCGCGCGAGGAAGTAGCTGCCGGTATCGAGGCCGCCGAGCGCGGTCCCGTTGCGTGCCTGCCGACGCAGCCAGTCGACGATCGCGCCGGTCCGTCGGCGCGGGATGGGATTGGGGCCGACGACGAATACCACGTCGAATGCGTCGCTGTCCGACACCGATACGTCCGGCACGACACGGATGCCGTCGCTCGACTGGACGAACGCGTCGCCGGCCCCGATCAGCCGATAGTCGTAGACTCGCCGCCCGACGACCATGTTCGCGATCCGCAATGGATCGATCGCGGCACTCAGCGCGATCAGCGAGAAGTTGTCGACCAGCAGAAAGCCGTAACGGACGACTCGAAGGTCATGAAGACCTTCGCGCGACCGGGGCGGCAGCGACGATACAGGCGCGGTTTTCGACATCGAGGGATCAGTGCCATCGGACGGATGCGGCATCATAGCGCCGCGAATCCGGTGACTGCAATGCGCGCCTTCCGGCGGCCGCCTTGCCGTGATCGCCACCGCGTCGCCGTGCAGGCAATTCGCGCGCATGCCCACCGATCGCGCGGCAGGTAGCGCTCAATCTTCGCGGATTGGCCGAATTTCCGGCAACCCGTTCAACGCGCGATTCAGCACCTGCCGGGTACGCACCCACGCAATCTCCCGCCAGTCGGGATCGGCGGGCAAAAACGCGTCGAGCAGCGCACGCTTGATCCGCCTGCCAAGCGCATCGCGCGGATCGCCATGCAGATGCAACCAGTGATCGTCGCGCAGCGCCGCATGCATCGGCACCTCGGGAAACGTTCCGCATTCGATCACGAGTTGCATCAGATGCGTATCCGGCAGCGCATCGAGCATCGCCTGCGACGTGTAGCCGGTCGCACGCGCGGCCACGCCCGTGTCGCTGACAGCCGCATCCTGCGCCGTCAGCAGCGTATAGAGCCACGGGCCGAACAGCTTTTCGGCATCGGCGAGCGCCGGATAGCGCGACTGCGCGATCGCCATCAGCATCGGATGCCCGAACGGCCCCGCGCCGGTGTGCAGGTCGAACGCGATCGCGATTCGTGCGGGCTGCAGGTACTGCGCGACGATCTCGCGCAGCGTCCGGTTCGACCACGTCGCCTGCTGCCCGCCGTAAAAAAGTCCGTCCGCGTGAACGTATTGCCCGGCTTCGAGCAACGCCAGATAACCGGGCCAGCCGAGCGAACGCAAATGCGCGTCGAGCCGTTCATCGGCGTGTCGGCGTTCCGGGCCGTCGACATCGCGGCACGTGTAGATTTCGTGAATCGATTCGTAGCCCTGATTGACTGGCAGCGCGGCCCCGAAATCCACGTAGTTCCGGTTCAGGTCGACGTTGTCTTCGTTGACGCGCCGCACCCATGCGGTGCCCCACGGATTGATCAGATGCACCATCAGCACGGCCACGCCGGGCGGCAGCGCACGCCCGGCGAGTTCGTGCAGCCATTCGGTCTGACACGTGGATCCATAATAGCCTTCGACGCCATGCGTGCCGGATACGACCGCCAGCACGCGACGCGCGTCACGCGGGCCGAGCCACGCGACGTCGGTCGCGAGCGGCTCACCCGCCGGCCCGGTGAGCGGGTGCGGATGGCTCGTCACCGTCGCGCCGGCCGCTTCGGCCGCCTGCAGGAACTGCGCGCGTTGCCGCGTGAAATCGGCCTCGACCGGAAAGCCATGCTTCATCGTTGAATCCTCCTTGTTCGCGCGGCGGACCGTAGCGTCCGTCGCCTGTTCGGTTCATATGCGCGGCCGCCGCGCGTCAGTGGCGCCCGCATTGCAGATCAAGCGTCACCGGGCCGGTCGGCCGCGCGCAGCACAGCAATACCGACCCTTCGGGTGGCGCCGACAGCGGCGCCTCGTCATACGCGACGCTGCCGGACAGCAGCGGCGTCATGCAGGCATTGCACAGGCCGGCACGGCAGTTGAATACCGGCGCATATCCCGCCTGCTCGGCCATCTCCAGCAACGAGCCGTGTTCCGGTCGCCAGCGTATCGGCTTGCCATGCGGCTCGAAGCGCACGGTGATCGCAGCGCCGTCTGCAGCGGCCGGATCGGCACTCGCACCCGTGGCCGCAGTCTGCTCCGCGACGCCGGACCGCGGTGCATCGGTTTCGTCTTCAAGCACCGTCGCCGGCCCGAAGAATTCGTGGCGAATCCGCTCGCGCGCGACGCCCAGCCCGCGCAGCAGGCGCCAGTTCGCCTGCATGAAACCGGGCGGGCCGCACAGGTATACGTCGTAGTCGTCGAGCGGCAGCAGCGATTGCAACCACTCGCGCGTCACGATCCCGCGACTGTCGAAGCCGCCGCGCGCGTCATCGTCCTCGAGCGGCTGCCGGTAGCACACGTGCACGTCGATACCGTCCCGCGTCGCGGCCAGCGCGCGCACTTCGTCGGCGAACGCATGGACCGCGCCGTTCTCGCATGCGTGAATGAAATGCACGCGCCGATGCGACGCGCGCGACAGCCGATGCAGCATGCTGACCATCGGCGTCACGCCGACGCCGCCGCTCATCAGCACGACCGGACGCTCGCTGCCTTCGTCGCACACGAACGCACCGGCCGGGCCGGCCAGTTCGAGTTCGGTGCCGACCTCGACGTTCGCGTGCAGATACGTGGAACCGCGTCCCGGCGGCACGTCACCGCCGCCGTCCTCGCGCTTGACCGAGATGCGCCAGCGCGTCGTGTCGGCAGGGTCGCCCGACAGACTGTAGTGGCGCAGCACGCGCTCACCGTCCGGCAGCGTCAACCGCAGCACGACGAACTGGCCGGGCGCGAACACCAGCGGTCGCGCACCGTCCACCGGCACGAGTTCGAACGAGACGATCACGCCGCTTTCGCGCGTGCAGCGCTGAACGCGAAACCGCTCGAACCGGCTCGGCGCGGTCGGCGCCTGCGCGGTAGTCAAACCGGCGGCGGCCATGTTATCGCCCCGCCTCGCACGCGACGGCAGCCGCCGCCTGCTCGGCGTCGATCATCTGGCCGAGCGCGCGCCGGAACCGCAGCGGCCCGGAATCGATCGCGAGATCGATGTTCGGCTTGCGGCGGCGCGCCATGCCCGCATGCACGGCGGCCAGCACCACGCGATCCTCCTCGAACGCATGGCGCACGTCCTCGTCGAACGCACGCGACACCTGTGCGTCGCCCGGCGCGAAATTGCGCGTCTGGAACCAGAAGTAGCGCGTATGCGAATCGTCAACCGGCGTCATGAAGTTGTACGAGTTCATCAGGAACACGTCCGGATGCACGACACCGTCGTCGCTGCCGGTGCCGGCAGGCGTGAAGATCGCCTTGATCACCGCGACCGACGGAAACCGCACCTCGTAATGCTGCTTGCGATCGCAGCGCCCCGGGAAGCGGACGAATTTCGCGTAGAACGGTGCGACGTCGACGTCGCGCATCCAGCGCGACACGGTCACGCCGTTGTCGGCAACGCTCGTCTTCAACGGCTCGGATTCGCACGCGGCGTTGCCGAACGACGAACGATGCACCCACGCGACATGCGACGGATCGAGCAGGTTGTCGGTCATGTACAGGTAATGACAATCGACGGTCATCGCATCGCCGCGATTGAGGCCCCATGCCGGATCGTTCCATTCGTCGATCGTCAGGATCGCGTCCGGATCCGCGGCCGCTTCGTCGCCCATCCACACCCATACGAGCCCGTAGCGCTCCGCGACCGGATACCGCCGCACCATCGCCTGGGCCGGAATCCGGGCCGAGCCGGGCGCGCGCACGCACGCGCCGGAACAGTCGAACGTCAGGCCGTGATAGCCGCATTCGACGTCGTCGCCCGTCAGCCGGCCCATCGATAGCGGCAGCATCCGGTGCGGGCACGCGTCCTCGAGCGCCACCGGCGTGCCGTCGGCCTTGCGATACAGCACGATGCGCTCGCCGAGCATCGTCACGGGCGTCAGCCGGCGCGTGACATCCTTGTCCCATGCCGCGACATACCAAGCGTTTCTCAAAAACATCCGATTCTCCTGTTGTTCGGAGCCGCGCGCCGCGCTCCCCGGTATCGATGCCTCAGACCGAAGCATAAGAAACCTCAACAGGAAAGAATAGCTACCCAAAACTGATCGATGCTTTAGTATCTCTAAAACGAATTTCGTCTACGATCACGCTTTTGCCGGATCCACTGCCATGAGTACGCTTCCTCCCTTGCGCGCGCTGCAGGTCTTCGAAGCCGTCGGTCGCTGCGGCGGCATCGCCGAAGCCGCGAAGCGCCTCGGCATTTCGGCGGGCGCCGTCAGCCAGCAGATGAAACTGCTCGAGGACACGCTCGGCCTCAGCCTGCTCGAGAAGGACGGCAAGCGGCTGCGGCTCACGACGGCCGGGCGCCGCTACCACGAGCGCTGCGCGGACGCGTTCGAACGGTTGCGCATCGCGCACGCGGAAGTCGAGCGCTCGCGGCACGACCGCAACCTGCGGATCAGCGCGCTGCCGTCGCTGCTGTCGAAATGGCTCGCGCCGCGCGTGATCGAATGGCAGCAGGCCTACCCGGAACTGAGCCTCTATCTCGACGGCACGCACACCGAGCCGTTTCCGGACGGCTGCGAGATCGATTTCCGGATCAGCTATGGCGATCGTGTCGCCGACGTCGACAACGCGGTCGAGCTGTTTCGCGACGCAGTGGTACCCGCCTGCAGTCCGCATCTGCTGCACGATCGCGCGCCGCTCGTGGCGGCGGCCGACTTGCTGCCGTTCCCGTTGATCGCGATCGACTGGCAGCCGAAGTTCGCGTCGCCGCCGTCGTGGCAGGACTGGTTCGACGCGCATGGCGTGGATGCGGCGACGGCGGCACCGGTCCGCCATGCCTTCTCGCTGTCGAGTGTCGCGATCCAGGCCGCGATCGACGGCCACGGCTTCGTGCTCGCCCAATCGTCGATGATCGCCGACGACGTCGCCGCCGGGCGGCTCGTCGTGCCACTCGCGTCGGGACTGCCGCTGCCGTGGCCGTACTTCCTCGCGTGGAAGAAAAGCGCGTTCGACAAACCGGAATGCCGCGGCTTCCATCGCTGGCTGCTCACGCGTGCGCGCGAGCAGCAGCAGGTGAGCGACCAGTTGATCGCGGCGTGCCCGACGGGCGCCGCGTAGCACGACTCAGAACGCGTGCCGGATGCCGCCCCGGGCGCAGCGCACTGCCATTGCGCGAGTCGCTCGAAGAGGCCTTGGTCAGCGTGATCTCGCGCAGCGATCGACCGCCGGGGCCGGCGGCCGAATGCTTTCTTGACTGTCTAATCGAGACGATCCGCACGGCGCTGTCATCCGCGTCGCCGCATGCGCGCAACGTGCTGCAATCGGTCGACCTGCTGATCTGAGCACCGCCCGGCATCCAATCTGCCGGACAGCACGCGATGGAACCGTATCCGGTTACGGATTCGACCGTTCGATATCGAAATAGTGGCGCTCCAGCCGGCGGAACGTGCCGTCCTGGTTCATCGCGGCGATCGCGCCGTCGATCTTGTCGCGCAGCGCGCCGTCCTCCTTGCGCAAGCCGATCGCCACGCCCTTGCCGAGCGTCTTCTCGTCGACGACCGGCTCGCCGACGAACGCATAGCCGGCCCCTTGCGGCGTTTTCAGAAACCCTTCGCTCGCGGAGATCATGTCGGTCAGCGTTGCGTCGAGGCGGCCGGCGCGCAGATCGTTGTATACGAGTTCCTGGTTCGCGTACGACACGATCTCGATGCCGGCAGGTGCCCAGTACGTGCGCGCATAGGTCTCCTGCGTCGAGCCCTGCGCGACGCCAACGCGCTTGCCTCGCAGCGACGCGACGGTCGGCTTGAGGTCGCGGCCGCGCGGGCCGACCAGCCGGCTCGGCGTATTGAACAGCGACGTGGAGAACGCGACCTGCGTCTCGCGCTGCGGCGTGACCGACATTGCAGACAGGATCGCGTCGAACTTTCGGCCCTTGAGCGCCGGGATGATGCCGTCGAATGCCGTCTCGACCCACACGCACCGCGCGTTCAAACGGCGGCAGATCTCGTTGCCGACATCGATGTCGAAGCCGACGAGTTGCCCCGACGGCGCTTTCGATTCGAACGGTGCGTAGGACGGATCCACGCCGAAACGAAGGCGTGTCGCGTCGCCCGCATGGGCGGAAACAGCGGACACCAGCATGACCAGACCGGCAATTGCGTTTTTCATGTGTGCTCCAGGGGACTCGGATCGAGGCGGCGCGTACTTGCGTTGCGCGTGCCCGGCCGACAGGTTGAAACGACCGGGACCAAGCTTAAAAATCCACAATTCCGCCGAACAGAGGCCTTGTGCTGCGCGTCCCTTAAGTTTTTCTAAAATGGCCGCGTGCGGTCGAGCCGTTCGACTCGCCCCGGAACGCCTCCATTCATCTGCTGAATTCACGCGATCGCGTTGCCGCGGGATCTGACGGTGCTCGACGCATAAGCGCGCCGCTTAAAACAAACGGCCGCCCGAAGGCGGCCGCACGAAGTGGCACCGACGCGCCGCTTACTTGCCGTAGTCGTACACCCCGCGCCCGGTCTTGCGCCCGAGGCGCCCGGCCGACACCATCTCGCGCAGCAGCGGGCATGCACGGTATTTCGTGTCGCCGAAGTCCTTCAGGAACACGTCCATCACCGCGAGGCACACGTCGAGACCGACCAGATCGGCCAGCGCGAGCGGCCCGATCGGATGGTTCGCACCGAGCTTCATCCCCGCATCGATCTCCTCGGCCGACGCGATGCCTTCGGCCAGCACGAAGAACGCTTCGTTGATCATCGGCACGAGAATCCGGTTCACGACGAAGCCCGGCGCGTTGCGCACGCCGATCGGCGACTTGTCGAAACGCTCGGTCAGCGCGCGCACGGCCGACGCGGTTGCTTCGCTCGTCTGCAGCCCGCGGATGATCTCGACGAGCGGCATCAGCGGCACCGGATTGAAGAAGTGCATGCCGACGAAGCGCGACGGATCGGCGAGCAGCGCCGCGAGCGCGGTGATCGAGATCGACGACGTGTTGGTCGCGATGATCGCATCGGGCCGCGCGACCGACTCGATCTGCTTCAGGATGCGGCTCTTCAGCTCGACGTTTTCGGTCGCGGCTTCGATCACGATGTCGACCGCGGCGAGCTTCGCGTAATCGGTCGACGTCGCGATGCGCGCGAGCGCGGCGTCGCGCGCGCCGGCGTCGAGCTTGTCCTTCGACACGAGCCGCTCGAGGCTGCCCTTCAGCGCGGCGACGCCCTTGTCGAGCGCCGCATCGCTGACGTCGATCATCACGACGTTGAGTCCCGCAACGGCCGCGGTTTGCGCAATGCCGTTGCCCATGGTTCCGGCGCCCACGACGCCGACGGTTTCGATGGTCATACGATTCCTGTGTGTTCGGGTGCTGAGCGGTCGATTATCAGATGTTCTCGAAGATCGCCGCAATCCCCTGACCGCCGCCGATACACATCGTCACGAGCGCATAACGCCCGCCGATGCGCTTGAGTTCGTACAGCGCCTTGACCGTGATCAACGCGCCCGTCGCGCCGATCGGGTGGCCGAGCGAAATGCCCGAGCCGTTCGGGTTGACCTTGGCCGGATCGAGGCCGAGCTCCTGCGTGACCGCGCATGCCTGCGCGGCGAACGCCTCGTTCGCCTCGATCACGTCGAGATCGGTGATCTTCAGGCCCGCGCGCTCGAGCGCCTTCTGCGTGGCCGGCACCGGGCCGATGCCCATGTACGCCGGATCGACGCCCGCATGCGCATACGCGACGAGACGCGCGAGCGGCTTCACGCCCTGCGCGCGCGCGGCGTCCGCGCTCATCATCAGCACCGCGGCGGCGGCGTCGTTGATCCCCGACGCGTTGCCGGCCGTCACCGTGCCGTTCTCCTTCGCGAACACCGGCTTGAGCTTCGTGAAATCGTCCGGGCCGGCATCGTGGCGGACGTGCTCGTCGGTGTCGAACGCGACCTCGCCCTTCTTCGTGCGGATCGAGATCGGCAGGATCTGATCCTTGAAGCGCCCTTCGGCGATCGCGCGCGCCGCGCGACGATGCGATTCGAGCGCGAGCGCATCCTGCGCGTCACGCGAAATGCCGTATTTCTTCGCGACGTTCTCGGCCGTCACACCCATGTGGATCGTCTGGAACGGGTCGTGCAGCGCGCCGAGCATCATGTCGACGAGCTTGCCGTCGCCCATGCGCTGGCCGAAACGCGCGGCCGGCACGGTGTACGGCGCGCGGCTCATGTTTTCCGAGCCGCCGCCGATCGCGACGTCGGCGTCGCCGAGCATGATCGTCTGCGCGGCCGACACGATCGCCTGCAGGCCCGAGCCGCACAGGCGGTTCACGGTCAGCGCCGGCGTATGTTGCGCAACGCCGCCGTTGATCGCCGCGACACGCGCGAGATACATGTCCTTCGGCTCGGTGTTCACGACGTGGCCGAACACGACATGCCCGACCGCATCGCCCGGCACGTTCGCGCGCGACAGCACTTCGCTCACGACCTTCGCACCAAGATCGGTCGGCGAGAAATCCTTCAGGCTTCCGCCGAAATCGCCGATCGCGGTACGGACACCGCTCACCACCACGACTTCCTTCGCTGCATTGCTCATCGTCTCACTCCGGTTCGTTCGCGCCCGCGGGCGCGGGGATGCGTTTGCGTTACATGTTCGGGTAATTCGGCCCGCCGCCGCCTTCCGGCGTGACCCACACGATGTTCTGCGTCGGGTCCTTGATGTCGCAGGTCTTGCAGTGCACGCAGTTCTGCGCGTTGATCACCAGCCGGTCGCTGCCGTCGTCGTTCTTCACGAACTCGTACACCGCCGCCGGGCAGAA
>NZ_CABVLY010000049.1 GCF_902498995.1 Burkholderia anthina | reverse complement strand
GAAACGACTCTACGCCGATGATAGTGCGGATACCCGTGTGAAAGTAGGTAATCGTCAGGCTCCCTAAGCCGAGAACCTCCGCCCAAAAGGCGGGGGTTTTTGCATTTGCGCGACGGAAATGCGTGCGGGCAGTGTGGAGATGGGCAAGCCGCTTCGCAGACATGCCGACCTAAGGTTGATCTCGCCAACCAATACCCATCCCGGAACGAAACGACGCGATTTGATACGATCGAAGTGTCGTCGCCGGCACGTCCGTGCCGGCATTCGCGTTCGAAGCTGGGCTTGATGGAGAGGGCGGGGGAATGAATATCGGTGACGCGTCACGCGAATCCGGCGTCAGTGCAAAAATGATCCGGTACTACGAACAAGTCGGCCTGCTGGCGCCGAGCAAGCGTAGCGACGCCGGATATCGGATCTACGGTCCGGACGAAGTTCATATTCTGCGCTTCATCCGTCAGGCACGACGGCTCGGCTTCCTCGTCGAGGATATCCGCAAGCTGCTGATGCTCTGGCAAGACCGCTCGCGCGCGAGCGCCGAAGTAAAGTCGATCGCCCTCGAACACGTGGCCGAACTCGACAAGCGCATCGCGGAGTTGAGCGACATGCGCAACACGCTGGCCGATCTGGCCGCGCACTGCCATGGTGACGGACGCCCGGAATGCCCGATTTTGGCGCGTTTGGCGGATCCGGTCGGTGAACCAGATTAGTGCATGTCCTCGAGGCCAAAATGGGCCCTGAGGTAATTTCCATGGAAATCAACGGGTTGGCGGCGATGCTTCAAGGTTCATTCCAAACGGGAATGGCTTCCATGCAAGTATTTCACTAGCATCTTGGTGCAGCATCGCTATAATTCGGGATAACCCTATACGGGAAATCCCTGAATCTCGATTCGCCAGGGGTCCCCCCTTCCTTGGAGAACGTCATGATCGCCTACATCGTTGAAAAGCTGAGCAACTGGTTCGAATCCGCAGAACGTGAGCGCCGTGAGGCTTACCTCGCCACGTCGTCGGACATCGTCCAGCTCGAGAGCCGTATCCGTTCGCTCGAAACCAACGGCTACTCGCTGTAATCGGAGTCACCGTCAGGTGCCGTGTGGCACCGAACGAAAAGCAAGCCCCGTATTGACGGGGCTTTGTTTTTTTGTGCGCCGGATCTGGTGAAATCGGTGATGCAGCGCTATGGTATGGGCCTGCTTTTGAACCGGAAGAATACGACCATGCGCTTGCGTCTCGATGTGCGTTCCGTTCTTCGCACGCGCCTCGTTCTGGGCGTTGCGGTGCTCGTCCACTGTGTCGCGGCGGGCGCCGCGACCGCATCCAGGCCGCTGATTCTCGACACGCAACATGGCATTCAGGACGGCAAGGGCGGCCTGGTGTTGCAAACCGCACCGCTGTCGTCCGAGCCGATCGTCGAACCGGCGAGTATCCGAACGCCGGCCGGGCAGACGTCGAATTCGTCGGTTCCGCTGTTTGTCGCGCCGTATATCAATGTCCCCGGCTGGGGCACGTCACCGGCCAATCAGCCACGGCCTATGCCGCGACCGCAGCCGTAACGGCGGCTGGCCCGCTCAGTTTCCGCGGTGCTCGATCTGGCACCGCGCGCCGCTATCCTGCCCGAGTCGTTCCACGAGGTAGGGTAGCGCTTCGTTCATGCTCTGCGCGAGGGTGTAGGGCGGATTCAGGATGAACATTCCGCTGCCGTAGAGGCCCAGTCCGTCCGCAGGCGGGTTCGATACCGTCAACGTCAGGTGCAGCCAGTTGTTCGGCTGCAGACGCTTCAGTTGTTCCGGAAAACGCTGTGACTCGACCCGCGCAACTTGCGGATACCAGATCGCGTAGCAACCCGTCGCGAACCGCTTCAGGCATTCCGTGACGCACGTGATGGTTCGCGCGTAGTCCTTTTTATTCTCGTAGGACGGATCAATCAGAACGAGCGCGCGGCGCGGTGCCGGCGGCAGCAATGCCTTGATACCCTCGAAGCCGTCGCCGGCGAAGATCATCGCGCGTCGCCCCGCATCGCGAAAGTTGTGACGCAGCACGTCGATTTCCGTCGTGTGCATTTCGAACAGGCGCATCCGGTCCTGCTCGCGCATCGATCGCCATGCGAGATACGGGGAGCCCGGATAGAACTGCAACTCGCCGTCGTCGTTCAGCGCGCGCACTTCGTCGATGTAGTCGCCCAGCGCTTCAGGCAGGTTCTTGTCGTTCCACAGCGGGCCGATGCCGGTATCGAATTCCGCGGTCTTCGCCGCGTAGCCGTCGCGCAGCGAGTACACGCCGGCGCCCGCGTGCGTATCGATGTACCAGTACGACTTGTCCTTCTTGTTCAGGTAGCGCAGCAGCTGGACGACGACGGCGTGCTTGAGCACGTCCGCGTGATTGCCTGCGTGAAAACCGTGACGATAACTGAGCATGGCTGGCTGCCTGGAACGAAAAGATGAATCGATGAAAACGGACGATCACGCGCGGCTGACGAGCCGGGCGCCGATGCGGCCGCGTATTGTACGCGAGTGGCCGTGAGTCGCCTTACTCGTATGCGTCGCCGACTACCGCCTCGATGCGTTGCCTGACCTCCGGTGTCAACTTCGCGACGACGTCGAGCGCGCGCATGTTGTCGCCGATCTGTTCGAGCCGCGACGCGCCCGTAATCACCGAGCTCACGCGCGGATTCGCGAGCACCCATGCGATTGCGAGCTGGCCGGTGCTGCAGCCGAGTTCGGCCGCGATCTGCCCGAGCCGCTCGACGACATCGTTACTGGCCGGATCCGTCAGCCGGTCGCGGAGCCAGTCGTAACCGTGCAGTTGCGCGCGGCTGTCGGGCGGCACTCCGTTGCGGTATTTGCCGGTGAGCAACCCCGATGCCAGCGGGCTCCAGGTCGTAAGACCCATACCGTAGTCGTCGTAGAGCCGCGCATATTCCTGTTCGACCCGGGTACGGTGGAACAGGTTGTACTGCGGCTGTTCGACGACCGGCTTGTGCAGATGGTGCCGCTCGGCGATTTCGTACGCGGCGCGGATCTCGTCGGCGCTCCATTCGGACGTGCCCCAGTACAGCGCCTTGCCGCGTACGATCATGTCGCTCATCGCCCAGACGGTTTCCTCGATCGGCGTGTTCGGATCCGGGCGATGGCAATAGACGAGGTCGACGTAGTCGAGCTGCAGCCGATGCAGCGAGCCGTCGATGGCGTTCAGCAGATATTTCCGGTTGAGCGTGTGGTACTGGTTCGGCGCTTCCGCGAGGCCCCAGAAGAACTTCGTCGATACCAGGTAGCTGATACGCGGCCAGCCGAGCGACTTCAGGGCCTGGCCCATGATTTCCTCCGACTTTCCGCCCGCGTAGACCTCCGCGTTGTCGAAAAAATTGACACCCGCATCGCGGGCCGCCGCGAGGCATTCGCGGGCGACCCGCTGGTCGACCTGATTGCCGTACGTGACCCACGAACCGAGCGAAAGCGCGCTGACCTGCAGGCCGGAGCGGCCTAGTCGTCGATAGTGCATGTGAATCTCCCTCGACCCGAAACCGACCTTAAGCTTAGACGTTTTGCGCGCGAACGGCGGGGCCGATCGTGCACAATAGCGGCTGGCCCGCGTGCACGCCCGTGCGACGAAAGCGGACGCACGAGCGCGCTTTTTGGATCCGATAACGGAAGGAGACGGACATGGCAGCAGATCTGAATGGCAAGACCGCAGTCGTCACGGGCGCCGCGAGCGGCATCGGCAAGGAAATCGCACTCGAACTCGCGAAAGCGGGCGCGGCCGTCGCGATCGCCGACCTGAACCAGGACGGCGCAAACGCGGTTGCCGACGAGATCAACAAGGCAGGCGGCAAGGCAATCGGCGTCGCGATGGACGTGACCAACGAGGACGCGGTCAACAGCGGCATCGACAAGGTGGCCGAGGCGTTCGGCTCGGTCGACATCCTCGTGTCGAACGCGGGCATCCAGATCGTCAACCCGATCGAGAACTACTCGTTCGCCGACTGGAAGAAGATGCAGGCGATCCACGTCGACGGCGCGTTCCTGACGACCAAGGCCGCGCTCAAGCACATGTACAAGGACGATCGCGGCGGCGTCGTGATCTATATGGGCTCGGTGCACTCGCACGAAGCGTCGCCGCTGAAGTCGGCGTACGTGACGGCCAAGCACGGCCTGCTCGGTCTGGCACGCGTGCTGGCGAAGGAAGGCGCGAAGCACAACGTGCGCTCGCACGTGGTGTGTCCGGGCTTCGTGCGCACGCCGCTGGTCGACAAGCAGATTCCGGAGCAGGCGAAGGAGCTCGGGATCAGCGAAGAGGACGTGATCAAGAAGGTGATGCTGGGCAACACGGTCGACGGCGTGTTCACGACGGTGCAGGACGTCGCGCAGACGGTGCTGTTCCTGTCGGCGTTCCCGAGCGCCGCGCTCACCGGCCAGTCGTTCGTCGTCAGCCACGGCTGGTTCATGCAGTAACGCATGCCGGCAAGCCGGCCGGCATAAAAAAACGCGCTGGGAGCGCGTTTTTCATTTCGGCAGGGCGGCCTGGTGACGGCGGCCGCCTCTCGATGCCGATTTACTTCAGCACAGCTGCGACGGCATTGGCGACTGCGTCGAGGTTGCGCGTGTTCAGTGCTGCGACGCAGATGCGGCCCGTGCCGACCGCGTAGATGCCGAACTCTTCGCGCAGGCGATCGACTTGCGCCGAGGTCAGGCCCGAATACGAGAACATCCCGCGCTGTGCGTTGATGAAGCTGAAGTCGCGATCGACGCCGCTCGCCTTCAGGCGCTCGACGAGGCCGTTGCGCATCGCGCGGATACGGTCGCGCATTTCGCCGAGTTCCTGCACCCACGAAGCTTGCAGCTCCGGCGACGCCAGCACTGCTGCGACGACTGCGCCACCGTGGGTCGGCGGGTTCGAGTAGTTCGTGCGGATCACGCGTTTCAGTTGCGACAGCACGCGCGTCGCTTCTTCCTTGCTCGACGTGATGATCGACAGCGCGCCGACGCGTTCGCCGTACAGCGAGAACGACTTCGAGAACGACGACGACACGAACGCATTCAGGTCGGCCGCGGCAAACAGACGCACGGCGGCGGCGTCAGCCTCGATGTTCTCGCCGAAGCCCTGATAGGCCATGTCGAGGAACGGCACGAGGTTGCGTGCCTTCACGACGTCGACGACTTGCTGCCATTGCGCTTCGGTCAGGTCCACGCCGGTCGGGTTGTGGCAGCACGCGTGCAGCACGACGATCGTGCCGGCTGCGTAGCCGTTCAGTGCCGACAGCATGCCTTCGAAGTTCACGCCGTTGGTGGCAGCGTCGTAGTACGGGTAGGCGACGACTTCGAAGCCGGCGGCTTCGAACAGTGCGCGGTGGTTTTCCCAGCTCGGATCGCTGATCGCGACTTTCACGTTCGGGTTCACGGTGCGCAGGAAATCGGCGCCGATCTTCAGCGCGCCCGTGCCGCCCAGTGCTTGCGCCGTGACCACGCGGCCTGCGGCGATCAGCGGCGAATCGTTGCCGAGCAGCAGCTTTTGCACGGCCGCATCGTAGGCGGCGATCCCGTCGATCGGCAGGTAGCCGCGCGGCAGGCCTGCGTCGACACGTGCCTTCTCCGCTTCGCGGACGGCGCGCAGCAGCGGAATCTTGCCTTCTTCGTTCGTGTACACGCCGACGCCGAGGTTGACCTTGGTCGGACGCGCATCGGCGTTGAAAGCTTCGTTCAGGCCCAGGATCGGGTCGCGGGGAGCAAGCTGGACAGCGGAGAAGAGCGACATGATGATTCGGCAGTAGTGAAAAGAGGGTCAGGCTTTCAGCCGGCGGGGCGGGCGCAGCGGACCGCGCGCCAACGGCACGGCGCCGGAAAGCGCAGCAGCCTGATATTGTAGCGAATTCACGATGGCCGGGGCGGTGATTGCGCGGCAAATCGCGATTTCGGGCGACGGCCGTGCGTCAGGAGCCGTCAGCGGTCTGTCCTGCCGCGAAGCGCTAGAATAGTTTTTTTGCCCTCGCTCCGGCCGCACTCCATGTCCGAACATCACGCCGAAGTCGGCGACGCGCTCGACGAATCGAAATTCGTGACCTTCGAAGGGTCGCCATTCCAGCTGTATCAACCGTACCCGCCCGCAGGCGACCAGCCGACCGCGATCGAAACGCTCGTCGAAGGCGTCGGCGACGGCCTTGCATTCCAGACGCTGCTCGGCGTGACGGGTTCGGGCAAGACCTTCACGATGGCCAACACGATCGCGCGGCTCGGCCGCCCGGCGATCGTGTTCGCGCCGAACAAGACGCTCGCGGCGCAGCTCTACGCGGAATTCCGCGAGTTCTTCCCGCGCAACGCGGTCGAGTACTTCGTCTCGTACTACGACTATTACCAGCCGGAAGCGTACGTGCCGCAGCGCGACCTGTTCATCGAGAAGGATTCGTCGATCAACGAGCACATCGAGCAGATGCGGCTGTCGGCGACGAAGAGCCTGATGGAGCGCCGCGACGTGGTGATCGTCGCGACGGTGTCGGCGATCTACGGTATCGGCAACCCGTCCGAGTACCACCAGATGATCCTGACGCTGCGCACGGGCGACAAGCTCGGCCAGCGCGACGTGATCGCGCGGCTGATCGCGATGCAATATTCGCGCAACGAACAGGACTTCCAGCGCGGCACGTTCCGCGTGCGCGGCGACACGATCGACATCTTCCCGGCCGAACACGCGGAGATGGCCGTGCGCGTCGAGTTGTTCGACGACGAGGTCGAGACGCTGCAACTGTTCGACCCGCTGACCGGGCGCGTGCGCCAGAAGATTCCGCGCTTCACCGTCTATCCGTCGTCGCACTACGTGACGCCGCGCGACACCGTGATGCGCGCGGTCGAGACGATCAAGGACGAATTGCGCGAGCGCCTCGAGTTCTTCCACCGCGACGGCAAGCTCGTCGAGGCGCAGCGCCTCGAACAGCGTACGCGTTTCGACCTCGAGATGCTGCAGGAGCTCGGCTTCTGCAAGGGCATCGAGAACTATTCGCGGCATTTCTCCGGCGCCGCGCCCGGCGAGCCGCCGCCGACCCTCGTCGATTACCTGCCGCCCGACGCGCTGATGCTGCTCGACGAATCGCACGTGCTGATCGGCCAGTTGAACGGGATGTACAACGGCGACCGCGCGCGCAAGGAGAACCTCGTCAACTATGGCTTCCGGCTGCCGTCCGCGCTGGACAACCGGCCGCTCAAGTTCCCGGAGTTCGAGCGCAAGATGCGCCAGGTGGTGTTCGTCTCGGCGACGCCGGCCGACTACGAACAGCGCGTGACGGGGCAGATCGCCGAGCAGGTGGTGCGGCCGACCGGGCTCGTCGATCCGGAAATCGAAGTGCGGCCGGCGAGCTCGCAGGTCGACGACGTGCTGACCGAGATCAACGCGCGCGTGAACGTCGGCGAGCGTGTGCTGATCACGACGCTGACGAAGCGGATGGCCGAGCAGCTCACCGAGTTCCTGGCCGATCACGGCGTCAAGGTGCGCTACCTGCACAGCGACATCGACACGGTGGAGCGGGTCGAGATCATCCGCGACCTGCGGCTCGGCACGTTCGACGTGCTGGTCGGGATCAACCTGCTTCGCGAGGGGCTGGACATTCCCGAGGTGTCGCTCGTCGCGATCCTCGACGCGGACAAGGAAGGCTTCCTGCGCGCCGAGCGCTCGCTGATCCAGACGATCGGCCGGGCGGCGCGCAACGTGAACGGCAAGGCGATTCTGTATGCCGACAACATGACCGAATCGATGAAGCGCGCGATCGGAGAAACCGAGCGGCGTCGTGCGAAGCAGATCGCGCACAACGAGAAAATGGGGATCACGCCGCGCGGCGTGGTGAAGCGCATCAAGGACATCATCGACGGCGTCTACAACGCCGACGACGCGCGTGCGGAGCTGAAGGAAGCGCAGCAGCGCGCGAAATTCGAGGACATGTCGGAAAAGCAGATCGCGAAGGAAATCAAGCGCCTCGAAAAGCAGATGGCCGATTACGCGAAGAACCTGGAGTTCGAGAAGGCTGCGGCCACCCGCGACCAGCTTGCGCTGCTGCGCGAACGCGTATTTGGCGCGAACGTGGGCGACCACGTCAGCGGCGGCCGGTAAATCTTTCCAAACGTCACTGAAATATTCCGGTAACGGCGTTGTAAGCCTTGTGGGATCAGGGGTTTACGCGGGACCCCGTTTGTTCCGGAGGCCGTTCGGTGCTAAACTTCGCAAGTATTGAGAATAGTTCGCATTAACGTTATTCGTTGCGTTAGTGTTTTCAGCGCGGCGCCCGGGAGGGCGCCGCGCAGGTCGTCAGACAAATAACAAGGAGTGTCCATGTTGGGTTCTTCGTTCATCCGCACGTCGGTTGCGGTAGCGGCGGCGCTTGCCGCGATGTCGGCCTCGGCTGCCGAATATCCGATCGGCAAGCAGCAGATCCAGGGCGGCATGGAAATCGGCGCGGTGTATCTGCAGCCGATCACGATGGATCCGGAAGGGATGATGCGCAAGGCGTCGGATTCCGACGTTCACCTCGAGGCCGATATCCACGCGGTCAAGAACAACCCGACGGGTTTCGCGGAAGGCGACTGGATGCCGTACCTGCAGGTCACGTACAAGCTGACGAAGCAGGGCGACACGAAGTGGAAGGCCGAAGGCGACCTGATGGCGATGGTGGCGAGCGACGGCCCGCACTATGGCGACAACGTGAAGCTGGCCGGCCCCGGCAAGTACCACCTGACGATGACCGTCAAGCCGCCGATGCAGTCGGGCCACATGGCGTTTGGCCGCCACGTCGACAAGGAAACGGGCGTGGGCCCGTGGTTCAAGCCCATCACCCTCGAATACGACTTCCCGTTCGCCGGTATCGGCAAGAAGGGCGGGTACTGATCGGTGGCATCACGGACGGCGCGCTCAGGCGCGCCGTCGGCGTAGAGAACCCAGAATGAAATTTCCCCAGAAAATCGCCGCCGCAGCCGTCGCGCTGTGGCTCGCCGGCGCGGCGCATGCCGCCGATCTGCCGACGTTCAAGCTCGAGATGACGGACGGCAAGTTGAATCCCGCCCGCATCGAAGTGCCGGCCGGCCAACGCTTCAAGATCGAGATCAAGAATACCGGCAAGGGTGCCGCCGAATTCGAGAGCGTGCAGTTGCGCAAGGAGAAGGTGCTTGCGCCGGGCGCCGATTCGTTCGTGGTCGTCGCCCCGCTGTCGCCGGGCGAATACAAGTTTTTCGACGATTTCCACCAGCAGGCACAGGGCGTGATCGTCGCGAAGTAACGCGTTTTATCTGCGTGCGGGCGCACGAGTGCCTTGCCCCGCGCGTCAGGAGGATTCAATGGGTCAGATCTTGTTCATCGTCTGGCGGGAGAGCGTCGAAGCGCTGCTCGTCGTCGGCATTCTCTACGCATGGCTGAAGAACGGCGACGACGATGCGCGTCGCGGCCTGCCGTATCTGTGGACCGGTGTCGCGGTCGGCTTGCTGATGGCCGTCGGCCTCGGCGCCGCGCTCGTCGGCTTTACCGAAGTGCTGTCCGGCGACGCGCAGGACTATTTCCAGACCGCGATGGTGTTGATCGCGTGCGTGCTGATCGTGCAGATGGTGCTGTGGATGCGCCGGCACGGCCGCACGCTCAAGCGCGACATGGAACACTCGCTGCAGCAGAGCACGCGCGATTCGAACTGGTGGGGCGTCGGGGTGCTGGTCGCACTCGCGATTGCCCGCGAAGGCAGCGAAACGGTGATCTTCCTGTACGGCCTCGGATTCGGCCAGTCGGGGCACGTGGACGGCAGCCAGATGCTCGCGGTCGTGATCGGTCTGGGCCTCGCGTTCCTCACGTTCTATTTGCTGCAGCTCGGCGGCAAGTACTTCTCGTGGCGGCATTTCTTCCGCGTGACCGAAATCATGCTGTTGTTCCTGGGCGCGGGCCTGTTCCAGACGGGCGTCGACAAGCTGATCGACAAGGAAATCCTGCCGCTCGGCATTTCGCAGGTGTGGGACACGTCCGGGATCCTTGACGATTCGAGCACGTTCGGCTCGCTCGTCGCCACGCTGACGGGCTACCGCGCACATCCGGCGCTGACCAACCTGGTCGCGTATGCGGTGTACTGGGCGGTCGTGTGGCTGCTGATGAAGCGCGCGAGCCGCCGTCCGGCCGTTACCGCGGGCCGCACGGCATGAGTGTTGTCGCCGCAGCCAAGCCGGGCTGGCTCGCGCAGGCCGGCCAGTGGATGCAGCGCCACGGCGCGGTGATCCGCGGCATCCAGTGGGTCGTCGTCGGCGTCTACGCGTTCCTGATCATCGTGCCGGCGGTGTTGCCGCTGCCGGACGATTCCGCGCACCTGTGGAGCAATCTCACGCTGATTGCGCAGTTCGTGTTCTGGGGCATCTGGTGGCCGTTCGTGCTGCTGTCGATGGTGATGCTCGGCCGCGTCTGGTGCGGCGTGCTGTGCCCGGAAGGCGCACTGACCGAATATGCGAGCAAGTTCGGCCGCGGCGGCGCGATTCCGCGCTGGATGCGGTGGGGCGGCTGGCCGTTCGTCGCGTTCGGGCTCACGACGATCTACGGACAGATGGTCAGCGTGTACCAGTACCCGCTCGCGGTACTGTTCGTGCTCGGCGGCTCGACCGTCGGCGCGATCGTGATCGGCTTGCTGTACGGCCGCGAGAAGCGCGTGTGGTGCAAGTACCTGTGCCCGGTCAACGGCGTGTTCGGGCTGCTGTCGCGGCTCGCGCCGATGCGCTACAAGGTCGACGAGGAGGCGTGGCGCCGCTCGTACAAGAACGGCGAACATGGCCATCGCGTGATTCCGATCAACTGCGCGCCGCTCGTGCCGTTGCGCAGCATGAAGGGCGCGGCGTCGTGCCATATGTGCGGCCGCTGCAGCGGGCATCGCGATGCAATCTCGCTGTCGTTGCGCTCGCCGTCCGACGAAGTCGTGAACCTCGGCGCGCAGCAGGCGAATCCGTGGGACACGGCACTGATCCTGTACGGCCTGCTCGGCGTCGCGATCGGCGCGTTCCACTGGACCGTCAGCCCGTGGTTCGTGCAGATCAAGCAATGGCTCGCGGGCTGGCTGATCGATCACGACATCACGTGGCCGCTCGAGACCAATGCGCCGTGGTTCCTGCTCACGCATTACCCGGATCGCAACGATGTGTTTTCGTGGCTCGACGGCGGCCTGATCGTCAGCTACATCGTCGGGACGGGGCTCGTGTACGGCACGGCACTGCTCGTGCTGCTGGCCGGCGCGACGCTGATGCTCGGCCGCTTCGATCGCGTGCGTCTCCATCATCTCGCACAGGCGCTGATCCCGATCGCCGGCGCGGGCGTGTTCCTCGGACTGTCGGCGACGACGCTGTCGCTGCTGCGGGCCGAGCACGTGCCGCTCGGCTGGGCGACGGACGTGCGCATCGCGATTCTGGTCGGTGCCAATGCATGGAGCGCCTGGCTCGCATGGAAGGTGACGGGACGCTATGCGGCGTGGCCGCGCCGGCTGGCTGCATTCGCATGTTTCGCGGCCGGCCTCGCCGTCGTCGACAGTGCGTGGTGGCTGATGTTCTGGGGTTTCTGACGCAGCATCGACGGCCTCGCGGCCGTTGCGCTTCGCAACCGGTGGACGAGGTTCCGTTACCGGCCCCGAAGCGCTCGAACCGCAGGGTGGACGGGCCGGATACTTGTTCTTTCCGCGTCCGGCCGCCCAAACAAAAAAGCGACACGTCCTTCGACGTGTCGCTTTTTTTCTTCCTTGTGCGAGAACCAAAAAAAGTGGCTTGGCTTGCTGCAACGGCTGCTTGAGTGTGTTTGCACGAAGGGGTCTAGATCTCGCGTGCAAGCCGTTACGCTGGCTACTGCCCAACACCTCTCAGGGAGGTGGTCCCCACAATACTCTGTCGTTACTTCGTCAGGATCAGCTTGCCGAGCCGCGTGGCGCGCAGCTGATAAGTTTCTCCGTTGTGCGCGATGCTGATGTGGCTGTGGCCTTGCAGCAGCGCATCGCTGCTGACGACCCGTGTGCCTGCATCGCGGCTTGCAGCCGGCTTTGCCGGCGTCGTGACCGCTGCCGTCTTTTGACGGTTGCCGCCTGCGGTGCCGGTCGGGCGGCGCAAGGTCAGCGTGGTCGGGCGCGTGGTGTCGGTCATTCGGTTGATCGGTGACTGTCGATACGATGGAATGAATTCTAAATGATAACTATTCCCATTTACAAAAACTCTTTATCGATCGAAACGGTCAATCTGATAGCCTGAGTCAAAAGGGCGGCCCGTGGACCGCCCGGCCCGTCAGTGCAGCGGATCCGGGTCCTTGCGGCCCTGCGCGTATTCACGGATCAGGCGCACCGTGTCGATGTCCGACGTGCGATACGCTTCCTTGACGATGCCGTGCGTCTGGCGCGCTTCCTCGCTGTCGTCCGTGACGGTCAGCGTCGTGCGGTATTCGAAGCGCAGGAACAGCTCATGGTCGTCGCGTTCCTCGATCGTCATCGTCAGCGAGCCGCCGATTTCGCCGCCCGCTGCGTGGATGTCGTAGCGCACTTGCTGGTTCGGCGTGAGCGTCACGCGATCGCGCACGGTCGCATGGCCGTAATGCAGTTCGCGTTCGAGCGTCGTGTCCGTTCGTTCGTGGACGACACAGCTGTCGAGGCCGATCACGAACAGCTGCGGCTGTTCGGCGCGCAGCACGAGACCTTCCCAGAGCTGCGTGCGGGTAAGGGACGGCACGGCCGGATCGTCGGAGTTGATCTGGATCAGATGTTCGAAGTTCAAGGGGACGGGTTCCTTCTGGTGGCGGACGGCCACATGGTTCAAGGAGTCATTGTGACGCAAAACGCGCCATTTCGCGGCACCCGCGTCCCGATCGGGCGTTACGCCTCGATGCGTCCCATGCGGCCGGTCTGGTAGTCGACGACGGCTTGCCGGATCTCTTCCTCGGTATTCATCACGAACGGCCCGTAGCGGACGATCGGCTCGTTGAGCGGCACGCCGCCGATCAGCAGCAGGTCGAGCGGCGTATCGCCGGCTTCGAATGTCACTGCGTCGCCGTCATCGCCGTAGACCACCATGTGCCGTGCGTCGACAAGCTGCCTATCGGGCCCGTAACGGCCTGCTCCATCGAGCGGATAGGCGAACACGCGATAGCCCGCCGGCACCGGCTGGGAGACCGATGCGCCCGGTTGCAGCGTGAAATGCTGGTAGAGGATCGGTGTGCGCGTTTCGATCGCCGCGCGTACGCCGAATGCCTCGCCGGCGATCACGCGGACGTGCGCACGACCGTCCGGCGACGTCGCGCTCGGGATGCGGTCGGCCGCAATCTCCTGGTAGCGCGGCGCGATCAGCTTGTCACGGCGCGGCAGGTTGACCCACAGCTGGAAGCCGTGCGAGCGTCCGCCTGCCTGCGCGAACGCCGGGTCCGGCATCTCGCTGTGCACGACGCCGGCACCGGCGGTCATCCATTGCACGTCGCCGGGCCCGAGCGCGCCGGCATGGCCGGCCGAGTCGCGATGGCGAAAGTGCCCGTCGAGCACGTACGTCACGGTCTCGAAGCCGCGATGCGGATGGTCGGGTGCGCCCTTGGCTTCGCCGGGCGCATAGTCGACGGGACCCATTTCATCGAGCAGCAGGAACGGATCGAAATCCATCAGCAGCCGGGTCGGAAACGGGCGGTGAACCACGAAGCCGCCGCCTTCGGTCGTGCGAAGTGCGGGGTACGTGCGGTCAAGCGAGCGAGCGGTCGTCATGCAGAAGCCCTCGATATCATCGGAATAGCGTTATTTTTGAAACATAGCGCTATTATATTGGGCGTTTTACCGTCCGATTTGCGGCGGTTCGCAATGGATTGTTCTGAAATTGGAACGATGACATGAACATCGATGCACACAACCTGAACGACCTCATGTACTTTTCGCAGGTCGTCGAGCATGGCGGTTTCTCGGCGGCCGAGCGCGTGCTGGGTATCTCGAAATCGCGCCTGTCTCGGCGCCTGACCGAACTCGAGGCGGCGCTCGGCGTGCGCCTGCTGCAGCGCTCGACGCGCAAGCTCGCGCTGACCGAGGCGGGGGAACTGTTCTACCAGCACTGCCAGGCGATGCTCGCCGAAGCCCAGGCCGCGATGAACGCCGTGCAGCAACTGCGCGCGTCGCCGCGCGGTTCGGTGCGCGTCAGCGTGCCCGTCACGCTGTCGCAGACGATGCTGTCGCGCCTCCTCCCTGAATTCCTGCACCGCTATCCCGAAGTGAAGGTGCACATCCGTGTGACGAATCGCGTGATCGACCTGTTCGAGGATTCGATCGACGTCGCGTTGCGCGTGCGCTCGGAGCCGCCGCAGAACGCAAACATCGTCGTGCGGCCGCTGTGGCGTACCGAGCAGATGCTGGTCGGCGCGCCGAGCCTGCTGAACCAGAACGCGCCGCCGCTGGTGCCGGACGATCTGGCGCACTTCGAGACGCTCGATACGCCGAGCGTCGACGGGCGGCATGTGTTCAACCTGATCGCACCGGACGGTACGCGTCATTTGCACGAGCACGATCCGCGCCTCGTGACGGCCGACCTGATGACGATCCGCGAAGCGGTGCTCGACGGGCTCGGCATCGCGGCGCTGCCCGAGATGATGTACGGCAACGCGCTGCGCGCGGGCCAGCTGTCGCCGGTGATGCCGGGCTGGACGCTGCCGGTGCCGCAGCTCTACGCCGTGTTCGTCTCGCGGCAGGGGATGCCGCCGGCCGTGCGTGCGTTCGTCGACTATCTGGTCGAGAAGCTCGACCATGGCGAATACAAGCAGCCGGGGTGCCCCGAGCGCGCGAAGAAGGAAGCGGCGGCAGCCGATGCTTCGTCCACCTGAATGGAAGATGCGCGTCATGGCAAATTTGTTTTGTCATTGAAGCGCCGCCTGCAATCGCAAGTTTCAATCGGCGGGGCCTTGAATGCGCGAGCGCGCGGGCCTATATTGAAATCCCATTTCGTGAAGGAAGTTCTGAGCGGAATCAGGTGGCCGCATATATTGCGAGCCAGATAGGGCAGAACGCGCAGTCCGTGCAGACCACGGTAGCCGCATTTGCGTTGCTCGAGGCGCAACCGATACCGCCGAAGAGCCCGCCGCCCGAAGGCGCCCGCGTGCGCATGAAAAAAGGCCTTCATCTGGCGATGAAGGCCTTTTACTTTGTGTGCGGCCGGCTAGGTGCGGCCGGCTAGGTGTGGCGCGACGAGGCGCGGCCGGCAAGCTGCTACCGGCCACGCGCGCAATGCGCGTGCGTTACTTCGTCTTCGCGGCCGGCTCCGTCACGAAGCCGAGTTTCGTCAGGCCGCCGGCCTGCGCATCCGACATCACTTCGGCGACGCGCTCATATGCAACCTTGCGGTCGGCACGCAGGTGCAACTCCGGTTGAGGCTGATGCTGTGCCGCTTCCGCGATGTGCGCCTGCAGTTGTTCGCGCGTGACCGTCTCGTTGTTCCACAGGAGCGTGCCATTGCCTTCGATCGCGACGTCGACCGTTTGCGGCTTCTCGTCGACGGGTTGACTGCTTGCATGCGGCAGGTCGATTTTCACCGCGTGCTGCATCGCCGGGATCGTCACGAGGAAAATGATCAGGAGTACGAGCATGACGTCGACGAGCGGCGTCATGTTGATCTCGCTCATCACGCCATCGTCGTCATCGTCGCTGAAACCGGTGTTCATTGCCATGGTTCACCCCGTCTCAGCTGGCGCGCGTCGCGAGACGCAGGCCGTCGCGGGTCGACGACGACGCGAGGCTCGCGCCCGTCACGAAGTACGCGTGCAGGCCGTGTGCGAAGCGGCGCAGCTTGCTGACGACACCCTTGTTCGCGCGGGTCAGCGCGTTGTAGCCGAGCACCGCGGGAATCGCGACGAACAGGCCGAAGGCCGTCATGATCAGCGATTCGCCGACCGGGCCGGCGACCTGGTCGATCGACGTCTGGCCGGTTGCGCCGATCGCGAGCAGCGCGTGATAGATACCCCAGACCGTGCCGAACAGGCCGACGAACGGTGCTGTGCTGCCGATCGACGCGAGAATCGCGAGGCCGGCCTGCATGCGCGAGATGCCTTCGTCCATCGTGTCCTTCAGGCAGCGCGTGACCCAGTCCGACACGTCCATGCGGTCGTGCAGGTGCGGTTGCGTCTGATGGTGGTGATCGGCGGCTTCCTTGCCCGACAGCGCGAGCGCGAGGAACGGGTTCTCGCTCGGCGTCGATGCGGTAAGGCCGAGCTTCTTGACGCCGTCGTCGAAATTGTCCGAATGCCAGAAGGCCTGCTCGGCATTCTTCGTGAGACGGTTCAAGCGAACCACGTTCCAGCCCTTGACGACGATCACGATCCACGACAGGACCGACATCACGAGCAGCGTGATCGCGATGGCGCGCGTGACGAAATCACCTTGCGCCCAGACGTGCGCGATACCGTAGCTTTGCATTTTCTTGTTTCCTTTGAATCTACCGAATATGACGGGTTAGTCGTCGAGCGTGAAGTTGAAGGGCAGCGTGTGGGCGGCGCGGATCGCCTGGCCGTTCTCGATGTACGGCGGACAGGTGCTGGCGCGCGTTGCCTCGAGCGCGGCTTCGTCGAGACGCGGGTAGCCGCTGCTCTTCTGCAACTGGACGCTTTCTATCTTGCCCGTCACGCCGATAATGAAGTGAACATAGGCGGTGCCCGTTTCGCCGCGTCGCTTCGACATCGACGGATAGGCGGGTTTCACGAAATTGCAGGTGAGCGCCGAGACGTTCTTCGGCGCGCTGACCTGCATCGTCTCGCGCGCCGGGCCGGGCGCTGCAGCCGGCGCAGCAGGCGCCGGTGCGGCGGGGGCCGGTGTCGGATCGACGGCTGCCGGCGCGGGTGTCGGCGACGGTGCCTGCGCGACCGGCTGAGGTGTCGGGATGGCTTTCCGCACCGGCCTGGGCTCGACCTTCGGCTTTACGCGAGGCGTGGGCTTGGGCGGCGTAGGTTGCTGTGCAGCCGACTGGACCGCGACCGGCTGGGCAGCCGGCGCCGGCGGAATGAGCTGCGCGGTGATCGACTGTACCGCGACTTCCTTCGGCGGCGGTGCGTTGCGATGGAGCCATGCGGCCGTCAGCATGATCGCGTGTGCGGCCAGCACACCGACCGCGACAGCGATGACCCGGGGATTCATACGTGGAGCAGCCGGCAAGACGCCGGCGGGAGCGGATTGTGAAGCCTGCATGTTAGCTTGAAAGAACGACGCCGCACCCGGGGGGCGACGGGTGAATCGGCATCACTTGCGGAAGATCAGCAGCGAGATGCAAACGGTGGTCACAAATCCGATCAGCAATTCCATAACAGGCTCCTTGGCAGGTAAGCCGCTGGCTCGCGCGGATGGTGGCTTGCTGACGGTCGAAACAAACAGTGCGGCCGGGCCGCATACGTACGCCCCGCGCCGCTCAGGCGGCCTTGCGGTCGTAGAACGTCACCGGGATCGGGTGAGCGTGATGCTCGACACCGCACCGGCTCGCGCAGACACCTTGCTCGGCCATGAGGTCGCGTACGGACTCCTCGCACTTGCCGCAGCACATGGCCACGCCAAGCTCGAACTGGAGTTCATCGAAAGAGTTGACGCCCTCGGCGAGGGACGCGCGAATCTTGCGATCGGAAACAGACTTGCACACGCAGACGATCATGATGAGTTGCGATAGCTAACGTTAATGCGAATTATTATCATTAAATTTGCGGGCGTTGACAAGCCTGAGGCGGGCTTTTTTTAAGGTCATCGGACCCTTGAAACGAAAGGTGCGGCGGGAGCGGGCGTACCGGCGGCGTGCCGGCCCGCGTCAGGCGGTTGCGCAGGCGCGCGCGTTCGGCGAGGAAATGGTGACGGATTCGACCGGCGCATCGAGGCCGAGGAGCGTCGACGCGAGCGCGCGCAACTGCAGGCCGTCGCTGGTCGAGCAGAAGCGTGGCGGCGCGGCGTGCGTGCCGGCCGGCGCGCGCAGGCCGCGTTCGTCGAGCACGCGCGTGAGCTGGCGGGCGATGGCGTCGCTCGTGTCGACGAGCGTCAGGCGGTCGCCAACAAGGTCACGGATCGTTTCGGTGAAGAACGGGTAGTGCGTGCAACCGAGTACCAGCGTATCGGCGCCGTCGTCGAGCATCGGCTGCAGGTAACGCGCGAGCAGCGCGCGCAACGCGGGCGAGTCGGTGTCGCCGCGTTCGATCGCTTCGACGAGCCCGTGGCCGGGTTGGCAGATGAAGCGGCGGCCGGCGCCGTAGCGGTCGAGCAGCGCCTGGAAGCGCGGGCTGTTCAGTGTCGATTGGGTCGCGAGGACGCCCGCGACGCCGGTCGACGACAGCGCGGCGGCCGGCTTGATGCCCGGCTCGACACCGACGAGCGGTATCGACAGGCGTTCGCGGATGGCCGCGATCGCTCGCGCCGTTGCGGTGTTGCATGCGATGACGAGCGCCTTCGCGCCTTCGCGGGCGAGCCACTCGCCGATCGCCAGCGTGCGTTCCGTAATGAACGCCTCGTCGCGCGGCCCATACGGCGCATGCTGCGAATCGGCAACGTAGATGAACGATTCGCCGGGCAGGTGCGCGCGCACGGCGCGCAGCACCGACAGGCCGCCGAGCCCAGAATCGAAGATACCGACGGGGGCAGCGGGGCGGACCCCGGAAGCGGCTGGCTGGTTCGTCATCGTCATGCGGGCGGCGCGGTGGCGATCGTTGCGCTTACTCGGACGCGCCCATCATCGTTTGCTGGTAGTTCTGCAGGCCGACCTTGCCGATCAGGTCGATCTGCGTTTCCAGCCAGTCGATGTGCTCTTCGGTGTCGTCGAGGATCTTCTCGAAGATCTCGCGCGACACGTAGTCACGCACCGATTCGCAGTAGGCGATGGCTTCCTTGCAGGTGGACTGCGAAATCTGCTCGAGCTTCAGGTCGCACTTCAGGATCTCTTCGGTTTCCTCGCCGATGAGCAGCTTGTGCAGGTCCTGCAGGTTCGGCAGGCCGTCGAGCATGAACACGCGCTCGATCAGCCAGTCGGCGTGTTTCATTTCGCCGATCGATTCGTCGTATTCGTGCTTGCCGAGCTTCTCGAGGCCCCAGTGCTTGTACATGCGCGCATGCAGGAAGTACTGGTTGATCGCCGTGAGTTCGTTCTTCAGTTGGGCGTTCAGATATTCGATGACTTTCTTGTCGCCTTGCATGGCTGTTCCTTGTTCAGTGGGGGCTTCAGAAACCGAACGATAATCGCTCGAACGAGAAAAGCCAAGCCTCAAAGCCTTGTCGGGCCTGCCTTTTGCGTGTAATGAGAATCAGCCTTGAATATCCGGCCGGGCGCAATAATGAGAATGAGAAGTAAAAAGGCCGGACTTCCGTCCGGCCTTTCGTTCGATCGCGCTTAAGCGGTTGCGACCGGGATCTTGCCGATCTTTGCCTGCCACTCCTTCGGGCCGGTTTGATGCACCGACGTGCCCGACGAATCGACGGCCACCGTCACCGGCATGTCCTGCACGTCGAACTCGTAGATGGCTTCCATGCCGAGGTCTTCGAATGCGAGCACCTTCGAGCCGCGGATCGCCTTCGACACGAGGTACGCCGCGCCGCCGACCGCCATCAGGTATGCAGCCTTGTGCTTCTTGATCGCGTCGATCGCGACCGGGCCGCGTTCCGCCTTGCCGACCATCGAGATCAGGCCCGTCTGGGCGAGCATCGTCTCGGTGAACTTGTCCATCCGCGTCGCCGTCGTCGGGCCTGCCGGGCCGACCACTTCGTCACGCACCGGGTCGACCGGGCCGACGTAGTAGATCACGCGGTTGGTGAAGTCGACCGGCAGCTTCTCGCCCTTCGCGAGCATGTCGGCGATGCGCTTGTGCGCGGCATCGCGGCCCGTGAGCATCTTGCCCGACAGCAGCAGCGTCTGGCCGGGAGCCCAGCTCGCGACTTCTTCCGGCGTCAGCGTGTTCAGGTCGACGCGCTTGCTCGTTTCCGTGTTCGGTTCCCACTGGACCTTCGGCCATGCGTCGAGCGACGGTGCCTCGAGCTTCGCGGGGCCCGAGCCGTCGAGCACGAAGTGCGCGTGGCGCGTCGCCGCGCAGTTCGGGATCAGCGCGACCGGCTTCGACGCCGCGTGCGTCGGGGTCGCCATGATCTTCACGTCGAGCACGGTTGCGAGGCCGCCGAGGCCCTGCGCGCCGATACCCAGCGCGTTGACTTTCTCGTGCAGCTCGACGCGCAGTTCCTCGACCCAGTCCTTCGGGCCGCGCGCGATGATTTCCTGGATGTCGATCGGCTCCATCAGCGATTCCTTCGCCATCAGCATCGCCTTTTCAGCGGTGCCGCCGATGCCGATCCCGAGCATGCCGGGCGGGCACCAGCCCGCGCCCATCGTCGGGACCGTCTTCAGCACCCAGTCGACGATCGAGTCGGACGGGTTGAGCATCACGAACTTCGACTTGTTCTCCGAGCCGCCGCCCTTCGCCGCGACCTGCACGTCGACCTTGTCGCCCGGCACGATCTCGTAGTGGATCACGGCCGGCGTGTTGTCCTTCGTGTTCTTGCGGGCGCCTTCCGGCGGATTGACGATCGATGCGCGCAGCACGTTGTCCGGGTGCGTGTAACCGCGGCGCACGCCTTCGTTGATCATGTCGGTGAGGCCCATCGTCGCGCCGTCCCAGCGCACGTCCATGCCGACCTTCACGAAGATCGTCACGATGCCGGTGTCCTGGCAGATCGGGCGGCGGCCTTCCGCGCACATGCGGCTGTTCGTGAGGATCTGCGCGATCGCGTCCTTCGCGGCCGGGCTCTCTTCCAGCTCGTACGCGCGGCCGAGTGCCTGGATGTAGTCGAGCGGATGGTAGTAGCTGATGTACTGCAGCGAATCCGCGATGCTCTGGATCAGGTCTTCCTGTTTGATGACGGTCATGGCTGAGACTCTGTGGGGACTTGTGGGGAATGCGTTGCGGCGGTTCAGGCCGCAGGTCGGGACGCCGCTGGCGCATGCGTCTCGTGGAAATGGGCCGGGTGCGTGTGCGTCGTCAGGCGGTCGACCCACGCCATCACGAGTGCCGACACGAGGAACGACACGTGGATGATCACCTGCCACATGATCGCGTGCGTCGTGTGCTGGTCCGGGTTGATGAAGGTCTTCAGCAGATGGATCGACGAGATGCTGATGAGCGCCATCGACAGCTTGACCTTCAGCACGCCTGCGTTCACATGGTCGAGCCACTCGGGCTCGTCGGGGTGGCCGTCGATGCCGAGACGCGACACGAACGTTTCGTAGCCGCCGACGATCACCATGATCAGCAGGTTCGAGATCATTACGACGTCGATCAAGCCGAGCACCGCGAGCATCACGCTGACTTCGTCGAGGCTGCTCGCGTGCGACAGCAGGTGCCAGACTTCTTTCAGGAACAGGAATACGTAGATGGCTTGCGCGACGATCAGGCCCAGATAAAGCGGAACCTGGAGCCAGCGGCTCATGAAGATCAGCGCGGGCAGCGGGCGCAGCGGACGACGGGCGGGGCCGGGCAAATGCGGGGCAGACATGATTGAGGTGCGGGCGCGGTGCGCAGGTATCGGGGGGTAATCTCGAAAAGGCGCGCTATTGTAACGCGTCGGCCGGCGCGACTGCAGCGACGCGCCGGTACTTCCGGGGACGGATCAGGCTGCTGCTGCCGGCACGCGCTTGCCGCGCAGGCTGGCGAGGCCGATGCCGGCGACGACGCACGCGAGCGCGATGCCGTGTGCGAGCGTCGGGCGCTCGCCGAGGAACGCGATGCCATAGGCGGCTGCCGCGATCGGCAACACCGCGCTGAACACGCCGGCGAGACTGCCCGGCACGTGGCGGATCCCCTTCATCCACAGCCAGAACGAGAAGATGCTGGCCGACAGCCCGTACCAGACCACCAGCGCCCAGGTGCCGGCCGGCACGCTCGCGTAATCGAAATGCCACAGCGCCGTCGCGCCGAGCGGCAGCATCAGCAGCAGGCCGAACAGGTGCGTGTATGCACAGATGTCGATCGGCGCGAGCGTCTGCGTGAGACGGCGCGACAGGATCACGTAGATCGATTCGCAGCATACGGCGCCGAGGATCAGCAGGTTGCCGGTCAGCGAGCCGGACGATGCGCCGCCGGCGCCGTGCGCGGACGCGCTGCCCGCGCTACCGTTGGCGAGGTTGATCGTCACGACGCCCGCGATCGCGAGTGCGATCGACACGAGCGCGCGGCAGTTCGGCTTTTCGCGCAGGATCAGCCACGCGAACAGCGCGACGATGGCCGGGATCGTGCTCGTGATCACGCCGGCCGCGACCGCGCTGGTGTGCTGCACGCCGTTGAGCATCAGCAGCGTGAACATGAAGGTGCCGAAGAACGCCTGCAGGAACAGGTTCAGCCATTCCGCACGCCGGACCGCCCGCATCTTCACCGGGCTGAACAGCGGCCACAGCACGGCGATCGCGATCACGAACCGCAGCGTCGCGAGGATGGCGACCGGGACGAAGACGACGATGGATTTACCGATACCGACGTTGCTGCCGACGAACAGCATCGACAGGATGAGGAAGAGGGCGTAGCGATTCAAGCTGGAATCCGGGAGGCGAGTTCAGTTAGGATTGTAGAGTCGCGGTTGTAACAGCGTAAAGCTGACCGTGCAGCGGCTGACCGTAAAGCGGCGCGGCCCGGTGTGCGAAACGGCGCGGTCGCGTAAGTGACGGGTAAGTTCAGGCGCTTATCGTGGAAACCGCCGGGCCGTACGTCCACCGTCTCGTGACGTGGTGCGGCGCAGCATCGCGCGCAGCCTTCGGGCCGCGCGCGGGTGAGTGGGAGACAGCGGCGCGCATGCGCCGGCCAAGACGCGCGGCGCGCACGATCGCGCCGCCATGCAGAGGATTCATGTTCACCAAGGGGTAGTCGATGTCTGCGATTGAATCGGTTCTTCACGAAACCCGCCAGTTTGCGCCGCCCGAGGCGCTCGAGAAGGCGGCGACCATTTCCGGCATGCCGGCCTACCAGGCGCTGGCCGCCGAAGCCGAGCGCGATTACGAAGGCTTCTGGGCGCGTCTCG
>NZ_CABVLY010000048.1 GCF_902498995.1 Burkholderia anthina | reverse complement strand
CGGCGCCGTCACCCGCGTGGCGCGCGCAGCCGGCCGCGCTGCGCTTCTCGCTGCAGCGCGCCGACGGCGCGTGGCGCTGCCACGGCGCGCTGCTGTTCGACGCGCCGGACGCGCTCGCGGTGTTCTTCGCCGGCGCGCCGGCGGCCGCGGCCGATACGCGTGCCGCGTACGCGAACCTGCCGGTGCCGCTCGTGTTCGAACTCGGCCGTACCGAGCTGACGACGGCCGAGCTGGCCGACGTGGTCGGCGGCGACATCATCGCGATCGAACGCTGGCAGGCGCACGAGCAGAACCTGCTGTGCGTCGCGCGCGTGCCAGCCGCGCCGGCGTGGGAAATCACCGGCCGGCCGGCGGGCAACCGGCTGACCGTCGAACGAATCAGGGAGATGCCTTTGGAACCGACCCGCACCGACACCCCGCCCGCCACGACGCACGATGCGCCGCCGGGCGATGCGCCGCGCACGCTCGACGGACTCGCGGTCGACCTGCGCTTCGAGCTGCCGCCCACGTCGATGCCGCTCGGCGAGCTGAGCGCGCTGCAGCCCGGTGCCGTGATCGAGCTGCAGCAGGGCATCAACCAGAGCGTGATCCACCTCGTCGCGAACGGGATGCTGATCGGCACCGGCCACCTGATCGCGGTCGGCCAGAAGCTCGGCGTGCGCGTCGTCACGCTGACCCAACCCGCACCGCGCGAGCGCTGAGCGATGGGCAGCCTGCCGAATCCCGTCGCGCTGATCGCGGTGATCGCCGCGCTCGGCATCGCGCCGTTCGCGGCGCTGATGGTGACGAGCTACACGAAGCTCGTGGTCGTGCTCGGCCTGCTGCGCTCGGCGCTCGGGATCCAGCAGGTGCCGCCGAACCTCGTGCTGAACGGCATCGCGCTGATCCTGTCGCTGTTCATCATGGCGCCCGTCGGCATGTCGATCCGCGATGCGCTGCAGGCACGCCACTTCGACGCGTCGGCGCAGTTGTCGACCGCCGACGTCGGCGCGCTCGTCGATGCCGCGCTGCCGCCGATCAAGGATTTCCTCGTGTCGCACACGCGGCAGCGCGACCGCGAGTTCTTCGTGCGCACCGCGACGTCGGTGTGGCCGAAGAACCGCGCGGACGGCATCAAGGACGACGACTTGCTGGTGCTGGTGCCAAGCTTCACGCTGGCCGAGCTGACAAAGGCGTTCCAGATCGGCTTCGTGATCTACATCGTGTTCATCGTCGTCGACCTGCTGGTCGCGAACATCCTGCTCGCGCTCGGCATGCAGATGATCTCGCCGACGACGATCTCGGTGCCGTTCAAGCTGCTGCTGTTCGTCGCGCTCGACGGCTGGTCGCTGCTCGTGCACGGGCTCGTGCTGTCGTACCGCGTGGCGGGCGCGGGATGAACGCGCGCGGCCGGCGCCTCGCTCGCGCCATGGCCGCGTGGCTGGGCGCGATCGCCGCGCTCACGCTCGCGTTCGCGTGCGGCGGGCCCCGGCTCGCGCAGGCGGCCGGCAATGCCGCCGGCTTCGCGCAGCTCGCCCGCGCGTGCGCGCCGAACGTCGATCCCGACACGCTCGCCGCGCTCGTGCGCACCGAATCGGGCTTCAATCCATACGCGATCGGCGTGGTCGGCGACCACCTGACGCGCCAGCCCGCATCGCTCGACGAAGCGCGCGCCACCGCGCGCGAACTGGCGGCGCGCGGCTTCAGCTACAGCGTCGGCCTCGCGCAGGTGAACGAGCGCAATTTCGCGAAATACGGGCTCGACGACGCGACGATGTTCGAGCCGTGCCGCAACCTGCGGGCCGGCGGCGCGATCCTGACCGAATGCTTCGCGCGCTCGTCGGGCACCGGCCGCCCCGCGCAGAGCGCGTTGCGCGCGGCGCTGTCGTGCTACTACAGCGGCAACTTCACGACCGGGTTCTCGAGCGGCTACGTGAGCCGCGTCGTCGCGAGCGCGCAGCGCAACGCGCGCGAGGGCGGCGTCGAGCCGATCCCGGTCGTGAGCGACGCGCCGCCACCCGCGCGCCAGCGGCGCATGGACGCGGCCGCGACCACGCCGCCCGAGCGCGCACGCCGGCTGGCGTCGCCCGCCGCGTCCGCCGACCCGCCGTCGTGCCATGCGCGCCCGGTCGTGATGATGTGCCGCGGGCTCGCGGCCAGCCAGGCGAAGCGGCTGTGCGTGAAGTGTCTCGATCAGTGACGGTGCGTGCCCCGTTTTCAGGGGCCCGAACGACGCGCGCCGGCCTCGCCGCCCGGGGCCGGCATCCGGTCGCGCGCATCTCGTAGCGCGCGGCACGCGCATGCGCCGGCTGCGCCGCCGCGCTACGAAACAGCGGCAATCCCGCCGCGACCCGCGTCCCTACACTCGACGGATCGCGTCGCGGCGCGCATGGCGTCGCGCGCCCGCGCATCGCGCGGTTCAATGGAGACGAGCATGCTGTTGATCGACGGACTCGGACTGGGTGTCAACTGGCAGCGCTTCCTGTCGGAAACGCTGAATCCGGTCGTCGCGCCGCCGCCCCCGCCTCCTCCGCCGCCGAAAAAGGACGATCCGTCCGCCGGCCCCGCGAACCCGACCGCCGCGCCGCCGATTCCCGTGACGGCCACGCCGTCCACCGATCCGTCGAAACCGACCAACGCCGAGATCTCGGCGGCGACGTCGCTGATCCAGAGCATGGCCGCGCAGTACACGGCGCCGCCGCCCGACATCACCGTCGAGAACGACAAGACGCGCGCGGTGCAGAAGGCGATCCAGGACGCGCAGACGCAATACGACACCGCCTCGCAATCGCTGCAGGGGGCGCAGAACGTGCTGCGCATCGTGAACCACGACCCGGAATCGACGCCTGCCGACCGCCAGTCCGCCCAGGCCGACTACGCGAAGGCGCGCACCGCCGCCGACAGCGCGCAGCGCGACCTGAACGTGACGACCGACGCGGGCTACATGATCCTGTACGGCGAACAGGCGAACGCCGACATGCCGGCCGGGATGAAGATCGACGACAACGGCAACGTCACCGATCCGGGCGATGCGCAGCATGCGGCCGACGCGCAGTTCAAGACATTGCTGGCCGCGTTTCCCGATCACGCGAACGATCCGAAATGGGTGCCGCAGGCGAGCGACTGCAAGAACCCGCTGCAGACCCGCCTCTTCGACGACTGGCAGACCGCCAGCGCGAAGGCCGCGGTCGGCGCGTCGAAGTATTACGCGGACGTCGCGAATTCGAATCTCGCGTATGCGCAGTTCCAGTCCTATCTCGCCGATCCGGACTACAAGGCCGCGCTCGATTCCGGCGTCGGCCGGCTGAACGACGCGCTCCAGCCGCTGGGCCTGCAGGTCACGGCGCCCGACGCGCCCCAATCGCAGGACGACGCGCAGCAGGCCGTCACCACGGCCGCCAAGAACGCGAACTACGCGAACGCCGCGTTCGGCGCCGCGACGGACAGCCTGACGCTCACGAACGCGCAGCAGCAATTCGACTGGTCGAGCGGCAAGGAAGGCCCGATCGTGGTCCAGCCGAATGCGGTGTCGGACGCGAAAACCGCGCTCGCGCGCGCGCAGACGGCCGCGAACACGAGCGGCAGCTATCTGCAGATGCTGTCCGCGCAGCACCAGGTCGACACGCTGCAGGCCGATTACACGCAGAAGAAACAGACGGCCGACGACTGGCACAAGGCGCACCCGGGCCCGACCGCGAAAGCGCCGCAGGTCGACCTCGACGTGACCGACGCTTCCACGAAACTGTCGCAGGCGCAACAGCAGGCGAGCGTCGCGCAGGACGGCTTCACCGCCACCTACGGCGCGACGCTCGCGCAGCAGTACGACGACCAGGCGTCGCAGATCCAGACGCAGGTGAAGGCGCAATCGGTATTCACGAAGCCGACGGTCAAGCCGCCGTTCCTCGCGTCGTCGCTGCCGGGTGCGGGCAATACGACGCCGCTGTTCACGCCGTCGCTGTCGACTTCGGCCGCGCCTTCGTCCACCGGCACGTCGGCCCAGCCGACCCTGCCCGGCGCGTCGCCGCTGACCTCGCCGTCGCTGTCGTCGCCGTTGTTCACGAATCAGTTCCAGCTGCCGCAACCGACCGATGCGCAGGCCGCGCCGAGCGGCCCGACGATGCTCGACGTGAAGCGCATGCAGGTCGTCGCGGGCGCGATCCGCGCGGCCGACAGCCGGATGAGCGACAAGGTCAACGAGCGCGCGACCAACCTGGCGCTCGACCAGGCCCGTACGGCTCAGACGCAGGCGAAGAGCGCGCTCGCGTCGGCGCAGCAGAAGTACGACGCGTGGGCGGCCGCGCATCCGCCGCCCGTGCGCTTTCGCACGATCGCGGGCGGCGACATGATTCCCGCGCCGTCGATGCCGTTGCCGAACGACGAGCAGGGCAATCTCGACAAGGCGAAGGCGGACCTCACGCAGGCCGACAACACGGTGCAGCGCCTGCAGCTGCTGAGCGAGACGTCGCACCAGCAGGTGCTGATGGACCAGTTCGACGCGGGGCTCGACGAGCGGCTGCGCTACGCGGCGCCCGACTCCGACGCCGGGAACGATTACCGGAACGCGCTGCACGACTTCTACGAAGCGCATCGCGGCGAACTGTCGAATTCGTTGCTCGACGCGGCGAGCGCGAGCACGCAGAACGGCGGCACGATCGCGTTCGGCAAGCTGACCGACAACGAGCAGCGCAACCTGATCGGCGTCGCGCTCGGCATGCAGCCCGACGTTCAGGGCGGCGCATCGTCGGGCGATGGTTCGGATCCCGTATCGCCCACGAACGACGACACCGCGCGCTTCACCGACAAGGACAAGCTGTCGACGATCAACAGCGTGCGCGACAAGCTGCTGTCGATCGGCGGCGGCGCGAACACGCAGCTGAGCGTGCTGCCGATGGTCTATGCCGCCAAGGACGCCGGCATGACGACGAGCGCGCTGTTCAAGGTTGCCGACAAGAACGGCGGCACGCAGTACGTCGACGAAACCGGCAGCACGTACCACGACATCAACGACTACATCGACAACAACGAGCTGTCGAAGGACGGCACCGTCGACATCGCGACCGGCCACAACGCGGACGGCTCGCTGCAGCTCGTGTCGAAGGCCGCGCACCACGAAAGCGGCTTCGACAGCTTCCTCGGCGCGTTGACGAGCACGGGCCTGAACATCGGGATGATGGTCGGCGGGATGGCGCTCGAGGGCCTCGGCGGCCTGCTCGACGGCACCGGCATCGGCGCGATCGTCGGCGTGCCGCTGAACATCCTCGGCGCGGGGATGATGTACACGGCGATCGGCGCGTCGATGACGAGCGCGGGGCTCGACCTCGCGAACCGCGCCGAGCACGGCCGCAGCCTCAATCCGTTCACCGACGCGGGCGCGCGCTCCGATTTCATCAACCTCGTGCCGATGGGTGCGGCGGGCGCCGCGAAGCTCGCCGGCAGCAAGCTGTTCACGCGCGCCGTGACGGCGCTCACGCGCACGCCGAAAGTCGCGTCGCTGATCAACACGACCGCGAAGGTCACCGCGATCGCGACCGGCGTCGGCGGCGGGCTCGAGGCGTTCGGCGAAGCCGGTGTCGACTACCTCAACGGCAACACGAAAGCCGGCAACGAGGCGCTGAAGTCCGGCCTCACCAACGTCGCGCTGATGGCCGCGGGCGGCCTGAAGGAGCGCGCGGTCACGTCGGTGCGCACCCGCACCGGCCAGCCGGTGCCGATCCGCACGACCGACGGCAAGACCGTCACCATCGACAGCGCGAAGCTCGGCCAGATCCTGAACAAGGGCGACGCATCGTCGCTCGCGGTCGGGCGCAGCCGCGCGACGCTCGACGGCGAAGCGGTCAAGGTATCGCCGAACGGCACGTTGATGGTCGGCGACAAGGTGCTGACCTACGACAACAAGCCGATCCGCGTGCTGGACAGGACCTCGCGCAAGCAGATGCAGCCCGGCGAATCGGTGGTGCTCGGCGAGGACGGCACGCTGTCGGTCGTGTCGGCGTCGCCGAAATCGTTGACCAACGGCACACGCGTCGACGGCGTGACCGGTACCGGCGAGCGCCTGTCGTTCGGCCCGGACGGCAAGATGGCCGCGACGCCGAAGATCGTCGCGAAGACGCCGCTCGACGTCCTGCAGCACACGCTCGACCAGGCGACCGAAGCGGCCCGGCAGGCAACCAGCGAAACCCAGGCGCCGCGCAGCCTCGCGCAAACGGCCGCCGAGGGCGAAACCGCGAACACCGCGACCAATGCCCGCAGCACGCAGCGCACGAGCCAGGAGCGTGCGCGCGTCGATCAGCAGCATGACGAAACCGAAGTGGCCCGCACGGCGGCCGCGCGCAGCGACCGGCGCAGCGCCGACGCCCAGGCGCTGCGTGCGCGTACCGTCGAGCTCGACGAACCGGCCGGCCCCGGCACGCGCACCAAGGCCGACGGTACGCCGCCGCGCGTCAATGCGAAGGTGGTCGATCTGACGGACGAGGCGCCGGCCGCGCGACCGGCCACGTCCGACCCGGCCGGCATCGCGGTGCCGCGCGGGCCGAGCGCCGAGCCGATGGAAGTGGGCGACCGCACGGTCTACGTCGTGCGCAACGGCGCGACGCCGGACACGCCCGGCGCGAAGCCGCCGGCGCCGCGCCCGCAGGATCTCGCCGAACCGGTGATCGTCGTGGCCGGCGAACACGACGCGGCCATCGCGCCCGAACTCGCGAACCGCTGGCAGAAATCCGTCTACGCGGCCGCCCCCGATGCGTTCGGCCCCGACGGCCAGCTGCGCGCGGGCGCGCGCGTGCTGCGCTTCGATCCCGCGCCGGGAACCGCGACGGCCGAAGCCGGCCTGCCGGGCGCCGCGCCCGAGGAAGCGACGCCGGCGGCGCCCCGCCCCGCTGCCGCCGACGAAACGGTGATCGTGCTCGCCGGCAGGCGCGGCGCGAACGAACCGGCGATGCCGCGCCCGGCCGCGACACCCGAGCCCGTCAGCGCGCTCGACGGCGTGTTCAGCGCGCCGAACCGCGTGCTCGTGCTCGTCAAGCCGGAGCGTGCCGACACGCCCGAACGCGTGACGGAACGCGACACCGCAGCGGCCGCCGATCCGGCCACCGGCAAGCGCACCGACGGCGAAACCGCGCGCGCGAACGCGACCGGCGAACGGCCGTCCGCCGCGAACGACGACACCGGGCTCGCCGCCGCGCATCCGGAGATGACGGAAACGCCGCCGCCCGACCATGCGGCATCGAACCCGAACTGGATCACGCGGATGCAGATGCGCTTCGGCGGCGCGGCGCTGCCCGAGGCCGCGCAGGCGCTGGCCATGCAGTCCGGCACGCTCGCGACGCAACTGCGCATGCTGCAGGACGCCGGCTGGCGCGTGACGCTCGGCAAGCGCGGCGGCGGCAGCCGCATCGATCCGCGCAAGCGCCGCGTGACGATCGACGGCGGCCTCCAGCATCCGGGCAGCATCGCGTACACGCTCGCGCACGAAGCGCGGCATGCGGTCGAAGCGATGGCCGGCGTGCTGAACCTCGACTATCGCAACCGCAGCGGCTTCACGCGCAAGGCGCTCGAAGCCGAGGCGCGCGCGCAGATCAACGCGTTCGAGGCACGCTACGAGATCCAGCTGGCGGGCGGCGGCGACATCGCCGCGCACGTGCGGCTGCCCGACGCGATCGAACATGAAGGCAACGTGTGGCGCGCGCCGTCGCACGACTACGCGGGCACGGTCGGCCGGCTCGTCGACGCGTTCGCCGACGCCCCCGTGTCGGGCCGCGACGGCGAGACCTATCGCGAGTTCTACAACGACGTGTGGGCAGGCCAGAAGCGCCGCGGCGGCATTCCGCGCCGGATGCCCGCGCCGCAGACCCGCGAGACCGGCGACACGCCACGCGGCGTGCGCAGTTTCGACGAACGCGTGGCGTGGAGCCAGGCGCATGCCGAATACGCGTCGCCGTTCGGCGACGGGCCGGTGCCCGCCCTCGCCGATCTGCAGGCGGCCCGCAGCCGCCATTTCACGGTGATGCAGGACGAGGGCGTGCTGATGCTGCACGCCGACACGCAGCCGAACGGCGCGCTGCTCGCCGGCGGCCGCCCGGTCGGCGTGCACGAATACGCGCTCGACCAGGCGCCCGCGTTCATGATCCAGGACGGCTATTCGATCGTGCTGTCCGCCAAACACGGCGGCGACGCGGCCGCCGCGCAGCTCGCGAACCTGTGGCAGCGGCCGGTCTACGCGCCGCCCGCGCACGCGGTCGGCGAGCATGCGGCGCTGCTCGACACCGGCGTGTTCCGCCGCTTCGACCCGGCGCCCGCGGCCCCGCACGACCTCGGCCCGCTGACGGCCGATGCCGAAGGCGTGCACGTCGAAGGCCGGCCGGGCCAGCGGATCGACGTCGACCGCCACGTCGGCGAACTGCTCGGCAGCGGCGGCGAGAAAACCGTGTTCGCGCTCGGCCACGACGCCGCGCTCGCGGTGTACGACAAGGGCCCGCATACGTCGGAAGCCCGCCAGCTCGACGCGGCGATCGACGAAAGCATCGCGCTCGACGATCTCGCGTCGTACGGCCTGAAAACCCTGACGATGAGCGGCCCGTTCTCCGCGCTCAACCGCGTCGCGGTGCTGTATCGGCCGCTCGGCGTGTTCCACAGCTTCGGCTTCGAGACGGGCGCGCTGCCGCGCGTCGTGTCGCGCGCCGCGCTGGAACACATCCGGCAGATTCGCGAAGTCCTCGAGCGCACGGGCATCGGTTTCGACCTGCAGGGCATCTTCACGCGCGCCGGCGATTTCCTGCTGAGCGACCCGGGCCCGATCGGCATGGGTGCGGGCGAACACTTCATCGCGCAGCAGCGGCTCGCGGTGATCGAGCGCGCGCTCACGCAAGGGCTCGACAACGACAACATCCGGCTCGCGCATCCGCAGCTCGCCGAAACGCCGGCGCCCGATGCGTTCGTGCAGAAGCCGTCGATCGTCACGCGCGTGCGGACGCGCTTCGGTGGCGCGCCGTTGCCGAAGGAAGCGTATCGCCTGATCGATGCGTCGAGCCTGCTGTCGCAGCAGTTGCAGCTCGCGCGCGGCGCGGGGTGGAAAATCGTGCGCGGCAAGCCGGGCGACGGCAGCAGGATCGACACGCAGCGGCGGCGCATCACGATCGACGGCGGCCTGCGATCGACCGGATCGATGGTCTACGTGCTCGCGCACGAAGCGGGCCACGCGGTCGAAGCGGCAACCGGCACGCTCGGGCTCGACTACGGCTCGACGCAGCGCTACGTGCGCTCCGCGCTGCTCGCCGAGGCGCGCGCGCAGGCGAACGCGTTCGCGGTGCGCGACGAGATCCGCGCGAACGCCGGCGTCGACGTCGGCCGTTACGTCGCGTTGCCCGAGGCGATCGCGAACGAATACGGCCGCGCGCGGCCCGACGACCCCGCGTCGATCGAGCGCCTTGCCGACGCGTTCGAGCATGCGCCCACCTCGCTCGACGGCGGCATCAGCTACGGCGACCTGTATCGCCGGCAGGCGGAGGCCGCGCAACCGGGCCACGTGACGATGCCGGCGGCCGCGCACGACGCGGCCGCCGCGCTGGCCGCCGAGACGGCCTGGTCGCGCGCACGGCCCGTCAAGGCATCGCCGTTCGACGGACGCGGCGTCGCCGGCGTGAACGACCTGCGCCTGCTGCATTCGGACGGGCTGTCGTACGACCGCGAAGCCGGCATCGTGATCGTGCGCGGGACGACCGACGCGCAAGGCCGGCTCGTCGATGCCGACGGCCGCCCGTGGTCGCCGGTCGAATTCACGCTCGCGCACCGCTCCGTGCTCGGTTTCCCGGGCGCCGCGATCATCCTCGCCGCGCGCAACGGCCGCGATGCCGGAGCGTGGCTCGCGAACGTGTGGCAGCGCCCCGTGCACGTGCCACCGACGATCGCCGTCGGCTTCGGCCCAGAAGCCGCGCTGAGCCATACGCATGCGTGGCTGCGCTACGACCCGGCGCCGCACGAGCGCCCGGATCTCGGCCCGCTCGCGGTGGACGGCAACGGGATTCATGCGAGCGGCGACCCGGCCGCGCGCCTGCCCGTCGAACGCGTCACGGGCGCGGCGACCGGCGCGGGCATCGAGAAGACCGTGTTCGAACTCGGCCGCCGCAACGCGATCGGGATCTATCTCGGCACCGACAACCGCGCGATCCTCGGCCACATCGAGTCGATCCGGCAGGAACAGGACGGCCTCGCCTCGCTGCGCACGCACGGGCTGAAGACGCTCACGATCGGCGGCCCGTTCGCGGCGTTCGATCGCGTCGCCGTGATGTACGAGCCCTTCGCGTCGCTCAGCAGCCACGACGTGACCGCCGGCGTGCTGCCGGCGCGCGTCACGCGCGACGCGTTCGCTCAGCTCGATCGCGCGAGCGAGATCACCCAGCGGCACGGCCTCTATTACGATTTCGAAGGCGTGTTCGACACGCACGGCGACTTCTACCTGAGCGACCCGTCGCAGATCATGACCGACGCGCCGCGACTGAACGTGGACGGCATCGTGCGCGACATCCGCACGCTGCGCGTCGCGCTCGAGGACGGCATCGCGCGCGGCGCGATCGAGCCCCCGCACCCTCAGGTGACCGAGCACCTGCCGCCCGACGCATTCGCGCAGAAGCCGTCGCTGATCACGCGAATCCGGATGCGTTTCGGCGGCGCGCCGTTGCCGAAGGAAGCCTACGCGCTCGTCGACCGCTCGACGCTGCTGAGCGGACAGGTCGCATTCGCGCAGGCGGCCGGCTGGAAGGTCGTGCTCGGCCGGCCCGGGCGCGGCAGCCGGATCGACACCGCGAAGCAGCGCATCGTGCTGGACGGGCAACTGCGCGGCACGGGCACGCTCGTCTATGCGCTCGCGCACGAGGCACAGCACGCGGTCGAGACCATCTCGAACCGGCTGGCGCTCGATCACGCGTCGCCCGATGCGCTGACCGACAGCGCGCTGATGGCCGAGGCGCGCGCGCAGGCCAACGCGTTCGCGGTCCGCCGCGCGCTCGTCGACGACACCGGCATCGACATCGCGAAGGACGCGCACCTGCCCGACGCGATCGCCCGCGAAGCCGACCATGTGCTGCCCGGCGACGAAGCGGGCCTGCGCCGGCTCGCGGCCGCGTTCGGCGATGCCGCGCCGTCGGTGCCCGGCTACGCGACCTATCGCGACTATTACGCGAGCCAGGCCGCCGGCATGCGGGAGCACGGCGTGCCGCGCGAGATGCCGGCCCCCGCGCCGCAACCGCCGTCGAACGCGCCGGTGCCCGCCGCGCCTGCCGCGACGCCGGCCGTCGCGCACGAACGGCAGCACGCGCTCGATCATCTCGCCGCGCATGGCAGGCGCGACCTGATCCGCGTCGACGGCACGCAGCTGCGCAATCACGAGCAGATGCGCGCCGCGTTCGGCACGAACGCGCACGTGCTGATCGCGGAGCACCTGTCGCGCCCGGCCGACCGGCTCGACGCCGCGCATCCGCAACCCGGGTTCGTCGCGAGCATGCGGACCAACGACACCGGCGCTTTCGTCGACCGGGCGCCCGCCGTTCAGGGCGGGAAGATTCCGGACCAGGTCCATCGCGCGCTGAAGGACCAGGCCACCGATGCGCGCGCGGCGTACGATTTCTACGTGTCGCCGGTGCCGCTCGCCGAGCTGAACGCGTATGGCGGCGCGGCGCGCATCCAGGCGTACGGCGACGGCCGCATGTGGGATGCCGAAGCATCCGCGACCGGCCCCGACGCGAGCGTCGTCACCGACCTGCAGTCGCTCGCGAACGCGGAGCGCTTCCGCCGGCCCAAGCAGGCCGAGAAGGAAGCGCGCACGCACACCGGCGCGACCCCGACGCTCTATGCGATCGAGCACAAGACCGGCAAGGTGCTCGGATATGCGACCCGCGACGGCGCGCACAACTGGACCTACCACGAGTCGACGTCGCTCGGCGACGCGACGATCGAACCGCGCGACCTCGGCACCGCGTTCCGGCGCCGCGCGCGCTCGCTCTCCGGCGGGCGGCGCGGCGTCCGGTTCGTCGTATCCGACCTCTCGCACGACGTGGTCGAAGGCTACGGCGGCTTCGCGCCGACCGAACCGCGCCGCGCGCTCGACGACGAGAAGAAGCCGATGCCGAAGCCGGGGCCCTACGTGCAGCGCGGACTCGCGAAACTCAGCCCGGCGGTACGGCACAAGACCCGCGAGATCGCGCAGTCGCCCGCGCCGTCGCGCCTGCCGAACCTGCTGCCGGAAAGCGCCGACGCGGTGGTCGGCTTCAACGGCACGCACGCGCCGCGCCTGATGCGCGCGCTCGAGATGGGCGACGTCCCCGAAGGGCATTACGTATACGTGTACCGGCACGAAGGCCCGGTCGTCGATGCGCTGCTGGGCTCGCCCGAGGGCGTCATCGCGGTCGGCAAGGATGGCAAGGCACTGTGGTACGACGATGCGAGCCGGGCCGGCGACGAAAAGAACGGCCGACCGCTCGACCAGTCGACGATCGGCCGCGGCCCGTACGGCGCGGACCAGCATTTCCTGCTGTCCACGCTCGCGCCCGACGCGTTCGATCCGCGCGCGACCGCCACGCGCGAAGCCGCGCAGCCGGCGCCTGCCGTCGCGCCGAAACGCAACGCCGGCAAACCGTCGAAGGCCGGTCGCACCAAGGGAAGGAAAAACAAGCAGCAGGCCGCCCCGGCCGCGAACAAGCCAGCCGCGCCGGCCGCGAAGCCGCTTGCGCTCGCGCCGTTCCAGCCGGGCCTGTCGTCGGGCACGATCACCGAAACGCTCACGCGCTACGGAAAGGCGAAGGCGGCCGATTTCGCGTCGACCGTCGAGCACCTGAAGGCGTGGGCGAAGCGCGACGGGCAGCCCGACGCCGGCGGCCTGAAGCTGGGCGACGAGCCGCAGACGGTGATGGCCGACATGCCGATGTGGAAATCGATCTTCAAGACGCTCGGCATGTGGCGCGAACCGTCGAGCCTCCATCCGCGCGGCGTGCTCGCGCATCCGGAAGGCAGCCGCTACCGGCCGGTGCGCGCGGCGCAACGGCTCGCGAAGCGCACCAGCGCCGCGCGCGTCGCGGACCGGAAGATCATCAAGGCGTTCCTGGCGCTGCCGGCCGAGATCCGCGACCGCCTCGCGCCGATGTCGCGCTCGTTCTCGCTGCGCGACGATCCGGAACGGATGGCGCGCTACGTCAAGCGCTTCGGCGGCACGATGCCGGCCGTCACGATCGCCGTCGATCCGTACACGCTCGCCGCGGCGGGCGGCGGCAAGCAGGATCCCGGCTTCATTCGGCGTGCAAATGAATTCGGCTCGCCGAAAGACGCCCGCTTCGACGACGCCACGGCGACGATCACGCACACGAACCCGGACGGCACGGCGCGCACGCTCGAGCTCGACGATCTCGCGCACCTGCACAAGTGGCTCGCGGCTTCGTCGAAATACGGTTTCCTGCTGCGGCTCGAAGCCGCGCCGGCGCGGCCGCTCGTGTCGCTCGAGGACGGTCATGCGATGGCGGGCACCAACAACGGTTACGCGGAAATCCGGCGCGTCGGCGCATCCATCGAATCGTGGATGCGCGACAACGCCGGCGAACCGACGCCGCTCGTGATGCTCACCTTCCACGGCTGGGACGCCGTGCTCGAACCGGTGCCCGGCGAAGGGCACGTGAAACTGCTGGAAGCCATCCTCGATCGCGAGCCGCTCGCCGGCTTGCACGTCGGCCTGTCGTGGGGCACGCACGGCGCCGATTTCGTCGCGAATCCGGACCTCACGCGCGCGCTGGCCGAGAAGATCGTCGACTATGCGCTCGTCGAACCCGACAAGTTCAAGCGACTGCACGGCGGCGACGCGCTCACGCGCGTCTACGATCCGCTCGGCACCGACACGTTCGCGAACCAGCAGCAGATCCTGTTCGCCGAGATCGCGCGCATCGGCAAGACGAAAGGCATGAGCGACGCCGATCTCGCGAAGCTGCGCGGCGACCTGTACGAAGGCCACACGTCGGCGCTGCTGAATCAGGCGCGCCGCGCGACGATCGACGCGGTGGAGACGGACTGGAAGCGATCGGACAATCGGCCGTCCGGCAAGACGGAGAAAAAGGCGCGCACCGTCAGCCTGGAATGGCTCGGCCGCGTCGGCGCCGGCGTGCCCAAGCGCGATCCCGTCGCGCCCTGGAATGCGTCCGACAGCCGCACGTACTGGCAGCAGGTCACGCATCAGCAAGCCCTGCAGAACGACGGTTCGCATCCGATCGGCGCGAATCGCAAAGCCGTCGCGCAGCCGGAGGAGACCGGCGCCGCCACGATGGATCCGGCGGCCGCGCAACTGAAGGCGCTGCGCGTGCACCGGCCGTCGTTCAAGCCGCTGGATTTCGCGAAGTCGATCACGTCCACCGCGATCGTCGCGGGCGCGAGCTCGCTCGTCGTCGCCGACACGTTCTGGACCCACTGGCTGAATTCGAGCACGATGAGCAACGCGACCTCGTCGTTCCTCCTCACGTCGCGTCTCGGACGCGTGTTCCAGGTCATGCACCAGGGCGCGATCCGCAGCCTGCAGTCCGGCAACCCGGACGCCGCGCAGGCCGTGCTCACGCGCCTCGAGGTGACGCTCGCGAAGCAGCTCCGGGCCGGCGCGCACGAATACGGCGGGCACCGGCTGACCCAGCTGGAAGCGGCGTCGAACGAGGCGCGCGCGATGGCCGCGCAGTACGTCGCGCTGCACGAGATGGGGCTGATGAGCTTCGAGGACGCGACGGCCAACATCAAGGCGCTCGGCGCCGACGTGCTGTCGCAGATGCAGGGGGTGGTCGGCGGCACGTCGCTGCAACAGCTGCATTCGGGCAACCCGCGCCGGCTGCTCGGCATCGCGGGACGGGCGGGCGTCACGGTCGCGTCGGCCGCGACGTTCGCGAGCGGCCTCAGCAGGGTCATCGACGCGCACGGCCTGTTCGACGTCGCGTACGGCTCGGCCGGCATCGCCAGCGGCCTGCTGGGCAGCGCTTATGCGGGGCTCTCCTACGCGATCAGCGCGCACCGCGTGAACGCGGACAAGCGCAGCCGCACCGTGCGCCTGTTCGATTCGGCGGGCGATTTCGCGTCGGTCGCGCTCGGCGGATTCTCCACCGCCGCGCAGCTGGGCCACGGCCAGTACGACCTCGCGATCGCGACCGGCACGTCGGCCGCGCTGCTGCTCGCGGGCCGCGTGAACACGCACTTCCCGAACGCGTTGCCGTTCGTCAAGAAGATCCCGACCGCGCTGGTCATCGTGCCGGTCGCCGCGTTCGGCTACAAGTTCATCATCGGGATCGGGCTCGTGCCGGTGATCGGCAGCGTGTTCAACTGGATGTTCGGCTCGGGATCGTCGTCGAACGGCGCGCCGCCGCAGTCGAATCTCGCGCCGGGGGCGACGCCGGGCGCCTCGACCGGCGCGACGCCGGGCGCGTTGCCGTCGGCTTCGCCCGTCGTCACGCCGTCGCAGCCGCAACCGACGCAAACGCAGACGCAGACGCAGCCGACTCAGCCGCCGCCGTCGCAGGGCACGCCATCGAACCCGCCGCCGTCGTCGAATGCATCGCAACCGTACATCGTCGTCGAAGGCGATTCGCTGTGGGTGATCGCGGACCGGCACCGCCAGTCGCTGCTCGACGCCGCGCACGTGTCGCGCGCCGACCAGCAGGCGATGACGCGCAACGAACAGGACGCGCGTGCGCTGACGGAGATTCTTCAGCTCAATCCGTCGACCGACCGCGATCCGAACCGTCTCGCGATCGGCACGCAGCTGATCGTCGGCTGACCGCGGCCCGGCCGCGCGTCAGCCGGCCACGGCGCGCGTCACCCCGCGCGCTGCGCGTCGAGCCACGCCTGGAACATCAGCACCGTCCACAGCTGGTGCTGCCAGTTCATCCGGCCCGTCTGGTGCTGGCGCCACAGGCGCTCGACCGCGGCCGCATCGAAGAAGCCCTCGTCGCGCAGCCGCGACGGCTGCAGCAACGCGTCGGCCCAGTCGCGCAGCGCACCGCGCAGCCAGTGATCGACGGGCGCGCAGAAGCCCTGCTTCGGCCGGTCGATCAGCGCGGACGGCACGTACTGGTCGAGCAGCCGGCGCAGCAGCGCCTTCGATTGCCCTTCCGGCAAGCGGATCGACGCAGGCACGCGCCACGCGAATTCGACGACGTGATGATCGAGGAACGGCATGCGCGTCTCGAGGCTGACGGCCATCGCCGCGCGGTCCACCTTCGCGAGGATGTCGGTCGGCAGGTAGGTGAGCGTATCGATCGCCATCGCCTGCTCGGCGAAGCTCAGGTGCGCGGGCCATGCGGCCGAGGTGTCGAGCGGCGTCGGCGGCTCCTGCCCGCTGAGCGCGAGGCGCTCCGGATGATGCACCGACGACATCAGCAGCCGGTACAGGCCGATGCGGCTTTCGGCCGTCATCACGTGGCCGAGCTTGTGCAGGCGATCGCCGATGCGCGTGGCCGATTCGCGCGCCTCCACGTTGCCCCACGCACCCTGCGCGACGGCCGCGAGCTGGTCGGCGTGATCGGGCCGCAGCGCGTGCAGCGCGGCCGCGATCCGCGCGCGCACGGCGGCCGGCACGCGATGCAGCTTGCGCCACAGGCGCGGCGTCAGGAAATAGCGCGTATAGCCGCCGAACAGCTCGTCGCCGCCGTCGCCGGACAGGCTCACCTTCACGTGCCGGCGCGTCAGCTCCGCGACGAGGAAGGTCGGAATCTGCGACGCGTCGGAGAACGGTTCGTCATAGATCGACGGCAGCTTCGGCACGACGCCGAGCGCATGGTCGGCCGTCACGTAGAGTTCGGTATGCCGCGTGCCGAGATGGCGCGCGACGGCCTTCGCATAGCCGGCCTCGTCGTAGCCGGCTTCGTGGAAGCCGATCGTGAACGTGTCGACCGGCGTCGACGATTGCGCCTGCATCAGCGCAACGATCGCCGACGAATCGACGCCGCCCGACAGGAATGCGCCGAGCGGCACGTCGGCCTCCATCTGCCGCGCGACGGCCTGGCGCAGGATCGCATCGAGCTGGCCGACGGCCTCGTCCGCGCTGCCTTCGAACGGCCGTTCCTGGCCGGCCTCGATCGCCTGTTCGAGCGTCCAGTACGCACGCAGCCGCGGCGTGTCGCGCGCATGCTCGAACTGCATCCAGGTGCCCGGCGGCAGCTTGCGGATGCCGCGGTAGATCGTATAAGGCGCCGGCACGCTCGACTGGCGCAGGTACAGGCACAGCGCGTCGCGATCGATCGCGCCGTCGAAGCCCGGGTAGCCGCGCAACGCCTTCAGCTCCGACGCGAACACGAGCGCGTCGCCGATCCGGCCGTAGTAGAGCGGCTTCTCGCCGATCCGGTCGCGCGCGAGCGTCAGCACCCGCGATTCGCGATTCCACAGCGCGATCGCGAACATGCCGGTCGCGCGCCGCAGCGTCGCCTCGATGCCCCACGCGACGATCGCCGCGAGCAGCACCTCGGTATCGGAATGGCCGCGCCATGCCGGTGCGCGCCCCGCGCGCTCGAGTTCCGCACGCAGTTCGCGATGGTTGTAGATTTCGCCGTTGAAGACCATGACGTAGCGGCCGCACGCGGACGCCATCGGCTGTCGGCCATGCACCGACAGATCGACGATCGCCAGCCGCCGGTGACCGAGCGCGATACCGGCTTCCGGGTCGACCCAGATGCCCTGCCCGTCCGGCCCGCGATGCGCGAGGCTCGCCGTCATTCGCGCGAGGGTTCCGCGCGCTGTCTCCTCATCGAAGGCGACGCTATTCAGAAAGCCGTCGATTCCGCACATGTATTTTGTCCGCCCCTGTTGACCTGTTCCGTCACGCGCGGCGCAACCTGGCAGTCCGCCGTCCCGCATGACGGTCGAGCCATATTACGAAGAAATAATTCAGCAATAATTCATGGATGAACTCCGGCCAGAACCGGAAAAAAAACGGCGTCAAGCGGCGATACCGCATGTCCGGCCAAAGGGCCATATCGAACCGGGGGCCGGAATCGATTCCACCCGCCGCATGCCCGTAAGCGGCCGGCCGGGCAGCGCCCCGCGTCAATGCCCGCCCGTCGCCCACTTCAGCAGTTGCGCGACCTCGCGAAAATGCGCGGGCTGGATCGTGCCGTTCTCGGGCGTCGATTCGTACAGCGCCTGCGCGAGCCCGACGTTCGCGAGCGTCGGGCGCAACGCGTCGCGCGCGAGGCGCACGATCCGCTCGGCCGCCTCGCCTTCGCCGCGCGCGAGCACCCACGGCAGCGTGCCGATCCCGCCGTAATAGAGCGCGACCGCGACGCGCGACGAATGGACGACCACCGACGCATAGCCGATGCGGTCGGGCAGCGACGCGAACTGCACTTCGCGCGCGAGCTGCCGGCGCTTCGCCTCGATGTGCGGATCGCCCTCGTCCTCCTTGTGCTCGCGCCGCACTTCGTCGATCGACATCTTCATCTTCTGGTTGAACGCGTGCCGCTGGTGCACGATGTCGATCAGCGCCATCACGAGGTAGATCAGCGCGGCCCAGCCGAACAGCAGCATCAGCAGCTTGACGATCAGCGCGAGGATCGACATCGGCCGCGTGAAGCCCGACTGCACCGACGGATCGAGCGACTCGACGATCAGCCAGCCGAGCGTCGCGACGAGCAGCGCGGTCTTCAGCAGCATCTTCGCGAGATTCACGAGATTGCGCGTCGACCACAGGTTCTTCATCCCCTCGGCCGGATTGAGCCGCGACAGCTGCGGCACGAGACGGCTCCACGCCATCACGCCGCCCACCTGCACGAAGCCCGCGAGCACGCCGAGCAGCAGCCCGGCCGCGACGATCTGCGCGGACAGCGTCACCCAGCCGCGCGCGGCGCCGTCGATCAGCGCCGCGATGCGCGCGGCCGGATCGGCCGCGCCGACCGTGTCGAACACGAGCCGGAACAGCGCCTGCAGCCGCCCGAACAGCGCGCCCATGCCGACCGCGAGCGCGACGCACACGCCGATGAAGAACGCCGACGAGATCGTCTCCGCGCTCTTCGGCACGTCGCCTTTCTCGCGCGCCTCGCGCAGGCGCTTCGCGGTCGGCTTCTGGTCCTTTTCGGCCATGCCCTTCCCCGCGCGCCGCTACGCGCCGCCGTGCGCGGCGAACAGCGCGCGCAGCAGCGCCACCAGCCCGCTGTCGGGGCTCAGCAGCGCGTGCAGCGACGCATACACCACCGGCAGGAACAGCGCCATCATCAGCACCGCGAGCGCGCTCTTCAACGGCTGCGAGAACACGAAGATGTTGAGTTGCGGCACCGCGCGCCCGACCAGGCCGATGCCGAGCTCGACCAGCACCAGCACGATCGTCACCGGCGCCGCGAGCTTCACCATCCATTCGAAGATCGTGTCGGTCTGCCGCACGACGAAGGTCTGCAGCACCGATGAGAAATCGGGGCCGAGCGAGCCGATCGGCCACCACGCGTACGACTGCGCGAACAGCTGCACCAGCACCTGCAGCCCGCCCGCCGTGACGAACAGCGCGATCGCGACGAAGTTGAGGAAACCCGACGTCGGGCCGCCCTCGTGCCCGCCCATCGGATCGAAGAACGCGGCGCTGCCGCTGCCCGTCTGGAAGTCGATCAGGTAGCCGACGCCCTGGATCGCGAACAGCACCGCGCTGAACGCGCCCGCGAGCAGCATGCCGACCACCGCCTCCTTCGCGACCAGCAGGCACCACATCAGGAACGGCAGCGCGGCGACCTGCGACGCGTCGATCGCGGGCGCGACGAACGCGGCGATCACGACGGCGATCCCGTTGCGCACGAGGCCCGTGATGATCTGCTCGTTGAACACCGGCACGACGAACATGATCGGCAGCAGGCGCGGCATCACGTAGAGCAGCGGGCGCAGCGTGCCGGCGATGTCGTTGAAACCCGAAGCGGCATCTAGCATCGGCGCTCCGCGGCGGCAGGCGGCACGGGATCGTCGGCGTCGTCGGCCGCACCGGCTCGCACATCGGCCGGGCCCGCGCCCATCTCCGCGTCGAACCCGGCGGCCGCTTCGTGCGATGCGCCCGCATGGCCGGCACCGTCGCCCGCCCCGGCCACCCACGTGCCGCCCGTCGAGAAGCGGCGCACCGCATGACCGTCCGCGACTTCGTCGGCCTCGCGCTCGACCCGCGCGGCACGCGCGCGCTGCGCCTTTTCGCCGGCCTTGTCGAGCTTGTCCTCGGCGGCCTTCGCCTTGCGCGCGGCGCGCTGCAGGTCGGCCAGCGTCGCCTCGTGGCCGCGATGCACGTGCGCGGCGTCGCTCACCGACGCGTTCGCCACGCCGATGTGCCGGTCGAACGTGCGCGTGTCGGCGGCCGCGTCCTGCAGCGCGCGCGCCTCGCGCACGTCGCCGGCGAGCCGGGTCTGGATCGCGGCCTTCGCGGCGACCTGCTGCGCGAGCTGCGCGTGCGCGGCGTCGAGCGCGCGGCGGCTTTGCGCGGCGATGCCCTGCTGGCGCGCGGCGGCCACGCGCGCGATCTGGCTGCGCATCTCGCGCACGCGCTTCAGCCGCGCCAGCGTCGCGAGCACGAGGCGATCGTCGGCTTCAGACATGATCGTTCGCCAGCCGGGTGAGCTTCGCGAGCAGCGCGTCGAAGCGCACGTCCTCGCTCGACGCCTGCGTGCAGAACGCGGCGATCGCGTCGCGTGCGCGCAGCGCGAGATCGCCGAGCCGGTCGCTGCCTTCGCGGTACTCGCCGATCTGCACGAGCAGCTCGATCTCCTGGTACTTCGCGATCAGCTCGCGCACGCGCGCGGCCGCATGCTGGTGCGCGCGGCTCGCGACGAGCGGCATCACGCGCGACAGGCTGGCCAGCACGTCGATCGCCGGATAGCGGTTCGCGAGCGCGATCTTGCGCGACAGCACGATGTGGCCGTCGAGGATCGAGCGCACCTCCTCGGCGATCGGATCGGATTCCTCATCGCCTTCGACGAGCACCGTATACAACGCGGTGATCGACCCGCTCGCGCCCTGCCCCGCGCGTTCGAGCAGGCGCGGCAGCACGGCGAAGGTCGACGGCGGAAAGCTGCGCCGCGTCGGCGGCTCGCCGCTCGCGAGGCCGACTTCGCGCTGCGCGCGCGCGAAACGCGTGATCGAATCGACCAGCAGCAGCACGCGCTTGCCCGCATCGCGGAAGTGCTCGGCGATCGCGGTCGCGACGAGCGCGGATTTCACGCGCTCCATCGCCGGGCGATCGGACGTCGACACGACCACGATCGAGCGCGCGCGCACCTCGGGCGACAGGCTGTGCTCGATGAATTCGCGCACCTCGCGGCCGCGCTCGCCGACCAGCGCGATCACGTTGACGTCGGCCTGCGCGCCGCGCGCGATCATCCCGAGCAGCGTGCTCTTGCCGACGCCCGACGGCGCGAAGATGCCCACCCGCTGGCCGATGCCGAGCGTCATCAGCCCGTCGATCACGCGCACGCCGGTCGGAAACGGCGTGTCGATCATCTTGCGCGCGAGCGGGTTCGGCGGGTTTTGCTGCGTCGACACCCACGCGGCGCCCGCCACCGGCCCGAGATCGTCGAGCGGCCGGCCGAGCCCGTCAAGCACGCGGCCGAACAGCCCGTCGCCGACCGGAAACACATGCTCGCGGCCGGACGGCACCACCGTCGTTTCCGGCGACAGCCCGGCCACGTCGCCGAGCGGCGTGAGCAGCGTGGTCTGCCGCGAGAAACCGACCACTTCGGCGAGCAGCGTCGGCTGGTTCGGCGTGCGCAGCTCGCAGATCTCGCCGAGCCGCGCGCGGATACCCGTCGCATTGAGGATCTGCCCGACCGCGTGGTTCACGCGGCCCTGCACCGACACCGGCGAGAAGAACGCGAGCCCCGCGTCGAGCTCGCCGACGAGGCGGCCGCGATCGAGCGCGGCGCCGTCGTCGTCGCCCGCGAACGGCAGCGCGTCGTCGAGCGGCGCGTTCATCGCGCGGCGCCCTTCAGCGCGTCGCGGCGGATCGCCTGGCGCAGCGCGTCGATCTGCAGATCGAGGCTCGCGTCGATGCGCCCGGACGGCGTCTCGACCGTGCACGCATGCCGTTCGAGCTGCGCATCCTCGACGATGCGGATCTTCTGCCGGTTCGACTGCCCGGCGAACGCGCCGTCGAGCGCGTCGCGCATTTCGTCCTGACGGCCGGGCGCGACGTGCACGACCAGGAACGCCTCGTCGCGCACGAGCGGCACGATCCGCGACAGCGCGGCTTCGTACAGCTTCTGCGTGCTCATCTCGCCGACGATCGCGCGCACGGCCTTCACGACGATCTCGGCCATCGCATCCTTCATCGACTCCATCGTGCGCGCGGCGGAAAGCGCCTGCGTGTAGGTCTGCGCCGCATGCTCGCGCTGCGCGATCCGCATCCCCTCCTCGTGGCCGGCCGCCTGGCGCCGGTCGAATTCGCGCTGCGCGTCGGCGACGATGCGCGCGGCCTCCTCGCGCGCGGTCGCGATCACCGCGGACGCGTCGAGCAGCGCCGCGTACTCGCGCTCCTTGAGCACCTTGCGCTCCGACAGCAGCTGCAGGTTGTCGCTCGTGATCAGAAAAGCCAGTCCCATGACGCAAGCCTCTCGGGAATCAGAAACAGGAACAGCAGTTCGCCGAACTGGTCGCGCTGCGCGCGGTTCAGCCAGTATGGCGCTTCGTCGTCGATCGCGCGGTTGAACTTCAGCCGCGCGCGGCGTTCGACCGCATCTCCCGCCACGCCGATGAAATCCGCGAGCAGCCGCCCGCCGCGCGCGCGAATCACGGCCGGCAGCGTCGCGGGATCGGCGCGCCAAGGTTCGAGCGTTTCGGCCAGCGCGGTGAATTCGGGCGCGCGTTCGAGCGTGAGTTCCAGCGCGTCGCCGCCGAGCTTCGCCGCGACCTCCGCGCGAATGCGGCGCACCGTCAGCGCGTCGCGCAGCCAGCCGCGATGCAGCAGCAGCCCCGCATACGCGCCGATCTGCTCGAGCGCCGCGCCGGGCAGCAGCGCCAGCCGCGCGCACGGGTTCGCGACGTCGAAGTCGTGCCGGCCGGCCACGCCGTTCGCGTCGAGCAGGTGCCGCGCGAGCAGCTTGCGGCCGGCCGGGCCGAACGCGTCCGGCGAGCGATAGCGCGCCGGCCAGTCGGCCGGCACGCGCGTCACGTGCAGATAGCGGTCGGGCCGCAGGTTGAAATCGCAGACCAGCGCATGGAACGCGCCGCGCCGCGCGGCGGGCGGCGGCGCGAGCGCGTGCAGCCACGGCGCCGGCGCGGCATCGC
>NZ_CABVLY010000047.1 GCF_902498995.1 Burkholderia anthina | reverse complement strand
CGGCCCGCGTGCGCCGTTTTCGTGAGCGCGTGCGCCGGCGCCGACGACGCACACACGGTGGACGGCGCGTCGCTCGCCGGCGCGCTCGCGCGCAACGTGACGGCGCCGCTCGCACTGGCCCGCGCGCTCGCCGATGCGACGCCCGACGCCGCGCGCGGCGACGAAGCGCTGCGTGCGTGCGCGATCCACGTACTGGATCAGGCCCTGTTTCACCCGGCACCGGCGCAGCTGTCGCACGCGCTGATGCAGGCCGCGCTGAACCGCGCGACCGCCGCGCTGGCGCTGGCGCTCGCGCCGAAGGTGCGCGTCGCGGCGCTCGTGCGCGGCCACGCGCCGCACGCGGACGACATCGCGGCGGCCGCCTGCTATCTCGCGAGCGCGCCCGGCGTGACGGGCGCGACGCTGACCGTCGATGGCGGCGAGCACCTCGTGCCGCCCGCCGCCGGCCCGAATGAATGAACCGCGCGGATCGCGCGGCCTGATCACCGCCGCCCGCGCCGCTTTGCGTGCGCGCACGCCAATTTGACTGGGACGACCATGTTTTCCGCTCTCCTGCACCCCCGCCTCGCGGACTGCCGCAGGCTCTACCTGCGCGACTACGAGGTGCACATCAACATCGGTGCCTTCGAACACGAGAAGCGCGGCGAGCAGCGCGTCGTCATCAACATCGACCTGTTCGTGCCGCTCGCGCTGTCCACCCCCGTCGACGACCGGCTGCACGAAGTCGTCGACTACGATCTGATGAAACAGAGCGTCACGCGGTGCGTGGCGCGCGGCCACATCCATCTGCAGGAAACGCTGTGCGACGCGATCGCCGCGCACCTGCTGGCGCACGACACCGTGCGCGCGGTACGCGTCCGTACCGAGAAACCGGACGCCTATCCGGACTGCGACGCCGTCGGCGTCGAAGTCTTTCGCATCAAGGACGAGGAGCGCGCATGAACGCCCCCCACATGAATGACCCGGCGGCCGAAGGCGCCGCCATCGAAGCCACCGTCGCCGAAACCGGCCGCCGCGCGCTGACGCGCCGCGAGCAGAAGGAAGCGTACGAGAACAACAAGCTGTTCAAGCGGATCGTGCGCCAGGTCGGCCAGGCGATCGGCGACTACAACATGATCGAGCAGGGCGACAAGGTGATGGTGTGCCTGTCGGGCGGCAAGGACAGCTATGCGATGCTCGACGTGCTGCTGCGCCTGCGCGAGCGCGCGCCGATCGACTTCGACATCGTCGCGGTCAACCTCGACCAGAAGCAGCCGGGCTTCCCCGAGCACGTGCTGCCCGAGTACCTGACGCAGATCGGCGTGCCGTTCCACATCGAGAACCAGGACACCTACAGCATCGTCAAGCGGCTCGTGCCCGAAGGCAAGACCACCTGCTCGCTGTGCTCGCGGCTGCGCCGCGGCATTCTGTACCGCGTAGCCGGCGAGCTCGGCGCGACCAAGATCGCGCTCGGCCACCACCGCGACGACATCCTGCAAACCTTGCTGCTCAACATGTTCTACGGCGGCAAGCTGAAGGGGATGCCGCCGAAGCTGCAGTCGGACGACGGCAGGAACGTCGTGATCCGCCCGCTCGCGTATGTGAAGGAAACCGATCTCGAGAAATACGCGGAGTTGCGCGAATTTCCGATCATCCCGTGCAACCTGTGCGGCAGCCAGCCGAACCTGAAGCGCGCGGAAATGAAGGCGCTGATCCGCGAATGGGACAAGCGCTTCCCGGGCCGCGTCGACAACATGTTCAGCGCGCTCTCGAACGTCGTGCCGTCGCACCTGATGGATACGACCCAGTTCCCGTTCGCGTCGCTGCGCGCGACCGGTGAAGCCGATCCGCAGGGCGACATCGCGTTCGACGAGGAACCGTGCGCATCGGGCGACGCCACCGCCGCGCCGGGCGCCGCGAAACCGATCTCGATCGTCCAGTTCGACGACCTGTAAGCAGGGTCCAAACATCGCCGGAACGGGGCCGGGCGCGCCCCGTTCCGGCACTGTCGCCCCGCCGCGACAGGCCCGGTACGACAGGGGCCGCATGCTAAAATGGACGGCTTCGAACTCCCTGACCAAGCGCGCGCCATGAATATCGTGATTTTGGCGGCAGGCACCGGCAAGCGCATGCGTTCCGCGCTGCCGAAAGTGCTTCATCCCCTGGCCGGCAGGCCGCTCCTCTCCCATGTCATCGCCACCGCGCGCACGCTGCAGCCGTCGCGGCTCGTCGTCGTCGTCGGGCATGGCGCCGAGCAGGTCCAGGCCGCGGTCGCCGCGCCCGACGTCCAGTTCGCGGTGCAGGCCGACCAGCTCGGCACCGGCCACGCGGTGCGCCAGGCGCTGCCGCTGCTCGATCCCGCGCAACCGACGCTCGTGCTGTACGGCGACGTGCCGCTCACCCGCGCCTCCACGCTGCGGCGCCTCATCGACGCCGCGCGCGAGGGCCGCTACGGGATTCTGACTGTCACGCTCGACGATCCGACCGGTTACGGCCGCATCGTGCGCGACGCGTCCGGCTTCGTCACGCGCATCGTCGAGCAGAAGGACGCGTCGCCCGAGCAGTTGAAGATCGCCGAGATCAACACCGGCATCATCGTCACGCCCACGGCCCAGCTGTCGATGTGGCTCGGCGCGCTGAAGAACGAGAACGCGCAAGGCGAGTACTACCTGACCGACGTGGTCGAACTCGCGATCGAGGCCGGTTTCGAGGTCGTCACCGCGCAGCCCGACGAGGAATGGGAAACGCTCGGCGTGAACAGCAAGGCGCAGCTCGCGGAGCTCGAGCGCATCCATCAGCGCAACGTCGCCGATGCGCTGCTCGTCGACGGCGTCACGCTCGCCGATCCGGCCCGCATCGACGTGCGCGGCGTGCTGCGCTGCGGCCGCGACGTGTCGATCGACGTGAACTGCGTGTTCGAAGGCAACGTGACGCTCGCCGACAACGTGACGATCGGCGCGAACTGCGTGATCCGCAATGCGTCGGTCGGCGCGGGCACGCGCATCGACGCGTTCACGCACATCGACGGCGCCGAGCTCGGCGCGCACACCGTGATCGGCCCGTACGCGCGGCTGCGCCCGGGCGCGCAGCTCGCGGACGAAGCGCACGTCGGCAACTTCGTCGAGGTGAAGAACGCGGTGATCGGCCACGGCTCGAAGGCGAACCACCTCACCTACATCGGCGACGCCGACATCGGCGCGCGCGTGAACATCGGCGCGGGCACGATCACCTGCAACTACGACGGCGCGAACAAGTTCCGCACCGTGATCGAGGACGACGTGTTCGTCGGCTCGGACACGCAGCTCGTCGCGCCGGTACGCGTCGGCCGCGGCGTGACGATCGCGGCGGGCACGACGATCTGGAAGGACGTCGCCGACGGCATGCTCGCGTTGAACGAGAAGACGCAGACCGCGAAGAGCGGCTACGTCCGCCCGGTCAAGAAGAAGAGCTGAACCTTTTGCGGACGCCCGGGCGGCGTCCGCGTCGACTTAAAGGATTGACCATTCATGTGCGGCATTGTCGGCGCAGTTGCGCAACGTAATATCGTTCCGGTGCTGATCGAAGGATTGCGGCGCCTCGAATACCGTGGCTACGACTCGTGCGGCGTCGCCGTGCTCGAGCCCGGCGCACCGAAGCGCGCGCGCAGCGTCGCGCGCGTCGCCGATCTCGACGCGCAGGTGCGCGAATCGCATCTCGAAGGCACGACGGGCGTCGCGCACACGCGCTGGGCGACCCACGGCGCGCCGGTCACGCACAACGCGCACCCGATCTTCTCGTCGAATGCGCTCGCGCTCGTTCACAACGGCATCATCGAGAACTTCGAGCCGCTGCGCGACGCGCTGCGCGCGAAGGGCTACGAATTCGTGTCGCAGACCGACACCGAAGTGATCGCGCACCTCGTGCACAGCCTGTATCGCGGCGACCTGTTCGACGCCGTGCGCGAAGCCGTGCAGCAGCTGCACGGCGCGTACGCGATCGCCGTGATCCACAAGGACCAGCCGCACACCGTCGTCGGCGCGCGCCAGGGTTCGCCGCTCGTCGTCGGCCACGGCGACGGCGAGAACTTCCTCGCGTCCGACGCGCTCGCGCTGGCCGGCAGCACCGACCGCTTCACGTTCCTCGAGGAAGGCGACATGTGCGAGCTGTCGCTCGACGGCGTGAAGATCGTCGACCGCCACGGCGCGCTCGCACAGCGCGAGATCCGCGTCGTCAGCGCATACGGCGGCGCAGTCGAGCTGGGCCCGTATCGCCACTTCATGCAGAAGGAAATCTTCGAGCAGCCGCGCGCGATCGGCGACACGGTGCCGCAAACCGAAGCCTTCGATGCGACGCTGTTCGGCGCTGCCGCGCCCGCCGCGTTCGCGGACATCGACAGCCTGCTGATCCTCGCGTGCGGCACGAGCTACTACTCGGGCCTCACCGCGAAATACTGGCTCGAATCGATCGCGAAGATCCCGACCCAGGTCGAGATCGCGAGCGAATACCGCTACCGCGAATCGGTACCGAACCCGCGCCAGCTCGTGCTGGTGATCTCGCAGTCGGGCGAGACGGCCGACACGCTCGCCGCGCTCAAGCACGCGCAGTCGCTCGGCCACACGCATACGCTCGCGGTCTGCAACGTCGCGACGAGCGCGATGGTGCGCCTCACCGAGATGCAGTTCCTCACGCACGCGGGCACCGAGATCGGCGTCGCGTCGACGAAGGCGTTCACGACGCAGCTCGTCGCGCTGTTCGTGCTGGCCGCGACGCTCGGCAAGCTGCGCGGGCACGTCGATGCCGCGCAGGAAGCGGAATTCCTGAAGCAGTTGCGCCACCTGCCGGCCGCGCTGAACAGCGTGCTCGCGCTCGAGCCGCAGATCATCGCGTGGTCGGAAGAATTCGCGCGCAAGGAAAACGCGCTGTTCCTCGGCCGCGGGCTGCACTACCCGATCGCGCTCGAAGGCGCGCTGAAGCTGAAGGAAATCTCGTACATCCACGCCGAAGCCTACCCGGCCGGCGAACTGAAGCACGGGCCGCTCGCGCTCGTCACGGAAGCGATGCCGGTCGTCACGGTCGCGCCGAACGACACGCTGCTCGAGAAGCTGAAATCGAACATGCAGGAAGTGCGCGCGCGCGGCGGCGAGCTGTACGTGTTCGCCGACGCCGACACGCAGATCGTCAACGACGACGGCCTGCACGTGATCCGGATGCCGGAACACTACGGGCCACTGTCTCCGATCCTGCACGTCGTGCCGCTGCAACTGCTCGCGTATCACACGGCGTGCGCGCGGGGTACCGACGTCGACAAGCCGCGCAACCTCGCGAAGTCGGTGACGGTGGAGTAAGGCTACCTGGCCGGACGGGCCGTCGCCGGCCCGTCCGAACGTCGTATCGGTGGGCAGCCGGCCGTTTGGCCAGGTCGAAATATATACCACGTAGTGGTATATAATCCTGTGCTAGCTCGACTGGCTCGACATGTCTGCTTCCGTACGACGCGTCTTCAAGACGAAGTGGTTTCACAAGGCAGCCGGAAAAGCGGGAATCGCCGATGGCGAACTCTGCCGCGCGGTGCGGGAGCTGGCCCGCGGCCAGGGCGTCGATCTCGGCGGCAACGTCTGGAAGAAGCGCCTCGACGGGAATCGCCAGCGCGCAATCGTGCTGGGCAGGATCGGGGACACGTGGGTGTTCGTGTTCCTGTTCGCGAAATGCGATCGCGACAACATCGACGCCCGTGAACTGCGTGCCTTCAGAAAGCTCGCCGCGGATGTCGGCCGACACACCGACAGCGACATCGCGACGCTGGTTACCCTGAAAGAGTGGGTGGAGATTTGCAATGGCTAAGAGTCGATTCAAGAGCGACGCGACGGAGGCGATCCACAGCGCCGCGTCGGGCCTTTATCGCGCGCAACTGATCGACAAGAAGACGATGCGCGAGTACGACGAGCTCTGCATCGAAGCCGCGCCGCAGTTCGATCCGGAAGCGATCGCCCGGATCCGCAAGTCGGTCAACGTCAGTCAGAGCGTGTTCGCGCTCTACCTGAACACCACGACTTCGACGATCCGCCAATGGGAACAGGGCGACAAGCGGCCGAGCGGCATCGCCGCGCGCATGCTGCAGATCATCGAGAAACACGGGCTCGAGGTGTTCTCCTGAGCCGGCATTCCCCGAATGCGCATGAGCGGCCGCGCCCCGCACCGGGCATCGCAACGCGTGCGAGCCGCAAGGAATATGACGGAGAGACAATGGTAAGACTGTTTGGATGCGGATTGCTGGCGCTGACGTTCGCGTCGACGGGCTGGGCCACCGAGCACTACGTCGAAGTCTGGAACCCGCCCGAGGCACGGCTGCCGGCCCCGCACGCGCCGGACGCCCGTACGCCGGCCGCGCACACGGGCGCCGACGCGCATACCGGCAGCAAGGCCGCGGAAAAGCACGCGAGCGTGCAGCCGAAAGCCGCCGCGAAGCCGCACAAGCGCCGCGTCGCGCAGGCCGTCAAAGTCGTGCCGCATCACCCGAGCGCCGCCACGGTGGAAACGCCGGGCACGCCGCGTCCGGTCGCACAGCCCGCACCGGGCCGGCTCACGGTGATGCAGCCGGCCACGCCCGACACGCCGCACGCACTCAATTTCTCCAATATCCCGCGGCAATACACGCCGGACGGCAACGTGCTGCGTGTCGGCACGGGCAACCGTTCCGCGGAGGTGACTCGATAATGGAAGCGCAGACCTATCTCGGCTACCAGATCTGGGGCCACGCGATCCTGCAGCAGGACGAAATCCTGCAACCCGAACGCTTCGCGGCGAGCGGCACGATCACGCAGAACAACCGGCTCGTCGAAGCGTCGGGCGTGCTCGGCGTGTTCGACACCGAGGACGACGCACGCGAAGCGGGGCTCGAATGGGCCCGCGCATGGATCGACAACCACCGCTGAACCTCGCGCGGCGCGGCGCGGCCCGGGCCGGCGTCGCCCTTCCCGCCTGTTCACGTTTTCGCGGCGGCGCTCCGCTGCCCGCCGCCTTGCATCACCCTTCATCGTCTTGCCCCTCCTTGCTTGCGTTTCATCACCCGGCAAGAGACTCGTTTTTCGGGAGCAAGCTCAGCGTGCTTCGTCCGATCTGGCTGGAATCCGGTTGAAGCGGCCTATCACCGTACCGGCCTACTGGAACGTTATCGACGCATGGGTGCAGCCCATCTGCTCTCTTTGCCCCCCATGTTCAGGGCGCCCTTCTCTCGAAAGTTGGAGCCTCCACCAATCCGGGGCCGTTCAGGAAAACCAATCATATCCGTCCCGCGCAAGCGAGCTCATCCCTAACGTCGGGATGAGCAATGTCGACCATTCGGCTGACGCGCTGTTTCAGACTCAGTCCGCGCAAGTCGGCCGCCCCGAACTCCGTCACAATCAGGCCGACGTCACTCCGTGACGTGCTGACCGGACCGTTCAGTTGCGCAACGATTCGGCTCCGCGCGTGACTCATGGACGGCAATGCGATAATCGGCACCCCGCCTCGCGAGCGGGCGGCGCCGCGCAAGAAATCACCCGCGCCGCCCACTGCGCCAAGGTAGGTGCCGTTGGCGACCTCGGCGTTCACCTGCCCCGTCAAGTCGACTTCAATCGCGGAATTGATCGCGACGAATCGATCGATGCGGGACAACACGTCCGGATGATGGACGTAGTCCGTCGAGCGCATCAGCAAATGGGGATTGCGATGAGCAAAGCGATGCAGGACATCGCTTCCTATCAGGACCCCCGCAACAGTCTTGCCTCTGTCAATCGACTTGCGCGCATTGGAAATCACACCGCAATTCATCAGTCTCGCCACGCCATCGCCAATGCTCCCGGAGTGCACGCCGAGGTCGCGATGCGCGGTCAGGCTGCCGAGCACGGCATCGGGAATCGAACCGATGCCCGTCTGCAGGGTCGCGCCGTCCTCGATGTATCGGGCCACGTGCCGGGCAATCCGTTCATCGCAGGATGTGGACGCAGTGCGTGCCTGCTCCAGCACCGGTCGATCGGACAGCAGGACCGCGTCGAACCGGTCGAGCGCCAGCGACCGCTCGCCGTAGACCCATGGCGCCTGCCGGTTAACTTCGGCGATCACGACTCGTGCACTGTCGAGAGCGGGCAGCAAATATTCATGCGCGAGACTGAGGCTGTAGCGCCCCGCCTCGTCAGGTCCCGCCACCTGCAGCAGCAACACGTCGACGCGCAACGCACCGTCCCGCAGCAATGCAGGCAGTTGCGAGTAATGACATGGCAGCACGTCGAGCACCCCGGCATTGGCCAACGCGCGATTCGCCCCTGATCCGCCATAGCTGACGAATTCGACATAATCGGCATGCTCCGCGCGGCACGCGTCGCTCGACGCGATCCCCAATACCACGCGGAATCGCCCGATCCGTTCTCGCTGCGCCATCAACGCACGCGTAAGCGGTAGTGGTTCCGCGTTGGCCTGCCCCCACAACACCGTGTCGCCTTCCCGCACCCATGTCGCGAGATCGAACGACTCCTGAACCAGATAATGTGTCATCGAACCTTCGGCCGAAAAGCGGCAGGCACACGGCAACGCCGTGCGCCCGTAACAGGCCCTAGATGGCCGACGGATGACGCGCCAGCGGCGTCACCTGAATCGTCATATACGGAAACAGCGGCAGCGAAGACAGCAACTGATGCAGCTCGTCGTTACCCTCGACATCAAAGACGCTGATATTCGAATACCGGCCGACGACACGCCACAGGTGCGGCCACTTGCCCGATTTCTGAATCTCGATTGCTTTCGCCTTCTCCGCCGCCTTGATCTCCTCCACGCGGTTCGCATCGAGCGTGGCCGGAATGTTGACCTGCATTTCTACGCAAAACAGCATTTTTCGTCTCCTGTTCGAATGAATCTGAAATTCGCCGGCATCGACATCAGCGCGAGTTCTTCCCCAGACTGGTCGCGACAAGCACGCCGCTACGCGAAAAGATGTTCGTTTCCACCGAATACCTTCGGGTCATCGAACGCGTGATCGCACTATCGAGCAACATCCAGTCGTTCACGTCGAACGAACCACGGTGAAACCGCATCGAGAATTCGCCCGAACCGGGCTCGAAGCTCGCGGCTTCGGCCGGCGTCCGGCCTGCCTCGACGGCGACGGGTGTATGGCTGACCGCGATATACGTCAATGCAGCCGCACACCACGCGCCCCCTGCCGGCAACGGATGCCTGAGCCGACACCAGACACGCAGTCGGACATTGCCAGCTTCGCCGGGCTCCGGCAGGGTCGCGATCCATTCACGGATTTCCGCGAACGGCATGCGGCGTTCAACACGTCGCGTGGCGTCCATCGGCGCCGGCCCGGCAACCGCCGCATCGCTCGACGCGTCTTCCGCATGGGCCGTCCCGCATGCCGCCGCGCATGCTTCCGTCTCCGCGAAAATCACCTGCATGCGGCCCAGCATATCCAGCCCTTGCACGGCATAGACGTCCCGACACACGTTGCCGGCCTTCGCGCCGGCAGACTCGACCGCGTACTCCAGCCCCTCGCCCGAACGAGGCTCTCCCGAGATGCTCAGTTCCAGCGCGCGTACGCGACGACGCCCGATCGACTGGGCCGCGGCCCATACTCCCTGCCCCGCCATCAGGCCGGCGCCGAACATCGGGCGGGACTCGAAATGAACGAAGCAGCTTCGATAAGAACGCTCGCCTGTGCTGGACACGGGCAGCAGGATCGTCAGATCGTCATATCCCGACGATGCAAACGGGTGATCGCATGATTCGTGCATGACGCTATGCCCGCGAATCATTCGTCCGGCTGCGGCAGGACCGGTTCGGTGCGAAACGGCTTGAGCTTGCCGATAAAGGTCTTCCCGTGCTCAAACCAGGCCCGGCGAATATCCGAATCGAGATATTGCCGGTAGGCGGCGTCGTTCTCGAACCAGCATTCGCCGATGGCGTCGACGTGACCGATATCGAAGAACGGCACGTGCGTATCGGCAGGCTGTTCGGCCACGTACCGCACCTCGTATTTCAACAGGCCGGGTACGTCGCGGGACATTTCATCGTGCCGCGCGCACTCGCGCCTGAATTGCTCGTTCGACATGCCTTCGGGTTTGACGAGCAGATAGAGCATCCGGATCATTTCTTTTCCCTCTTTGAAAACGGGTATGCCGCAAGCAAACCGCGTCGATGACATCAGTCACCGCCGTGGGCCATGGCGCCGGCCTGCGGTGCGACACCGGCGCCGCTCAGGCTCGTGTCCAGTTCGTCGAGCTTGACGCCGCGAGTCTCGGGCAACATCAGGATCGCGAGCACCGAGATCGCGTATGACCCGAGGCAGAACAGGCCGATAGCCGTGGCCAATCCGGTGCGCGCCGACAGGATGCCGACGCCCGCCACCGCGCTCGCGCCCACGGACTTGCCGACGTTGTATGCGAAGCCCATGCAAGTGGTTCGAACATTCGTCGGGAACAGTTCGCTCAAATACGGCCCGAGTGCGGCAAACATGCCGATGGACAGAAACCCGACCCAGAATCCCATGATGCTGGCGAGCGCCGGGCTGAGCGCCACGAACATGTAGCAGACCGTCACGATCCAGCTGCCAAGCGATAGCGCGATCAGCGTGGGACGCCGCCCTACCTTGTCCGCGAGATATGCCGACACCGCAAATCCGCAGAAGGAACCAAACGCCATGATCAGAATGGTCGTGATGAGCGACCCCGGCGCAACATGGCGCTCGATCAGCAACGAGGGCAGCCAGACCAGGATCGCGTAGCATCCGGCCTGCAGCCCGATCACCAGCAGACTGGCCAGAATGGTCGACCGCAGATACTGCGGATCGAACGCCGAAGACAGCGAAGCGCGCGGCGCCGCGGTATGCCTGGATTGCTCAAACAGCTCCGACTCCTTTACGTTGCGCCGGATAAACAGCACGACACTTGCAGGAATGACACCGCTCCAGAACGCGACGCGCCAGGCCATCTCTTTCGGCAGATGCGTCAGCAGGATCGTGGCGACCAGAACGGCAAGCGCCCAGCCGAGCGCAAACCCGGATTGCACGAAGCCCATCGCCTTGCTGCGGTACTGCGGGCTGGACGCTTCGGCCATCAACGCGGCCCCTACGGCCCACTCGCCGCCGAATCCAAGCCCCTGAAGCGTGCGAGCGACCAGCAATTGCTCGTATGACTGGGCGAAGCCGGCCAGCACGCCAAAGAACGTGAACCAGAGGATCGTGAAAATCAGTACACGGACCCGCCCGTAGCGATCGCTCATGATGCCGGCGACCCATCCGCCGATAGCCGTGACCACCAGCGCGACGGTGCCGATGAGTCCGACCTGGCCCTTGCTCAGCGCCCACGTCGCCATCAGCGCGGGCAACAGAAAGCTGAACATCTGCATGTCGAACGAGTCCAGCGCCCATCCTGAATAACATGCCCAGAATGTCTTCTTCTGCTGCGGCGTACCGCGTCTGTACCATTCAAACATTTTCCGTCTCCATTGCAGTCGTTATATTTTCTGTGCCGTCTCCGGCAGAGATCGTCCTGTCCTATGCAGGCTGCGACGCGTCCAATAACGAGAAATCGAGCGGGATTCCAGTCGCCGCCTGAAGGGTCGACGGCGTCTGGCCGTCGACGATTTCGATCACGAATACGCCGTCCTCGCGAATCTCGAGTGTGGCGAGATCGGTATAGACCCGGCTCACGCAACCCAGCCCCGTCAGCGGATACGTGCAGCGGGGCAGCAGTTTGCTTTTTCCGTCTTTGGTCAGGTGGTCCATCATCACGAAGACCCGCTTCGCGCCGATCGCCAGATCCATTGCGCCGCCAACGGCCGGAATGGAGTCCTCTTCGCCGGTGTGCCAATTCGCGAGATCGCCATTTGCCGACACCTGAAAAGCACCCAGCACGCAAAAATCCAGATGGCCGCCACGCATCATCCCGAACGAATCGGCGTGGTGAAAGAACGCCGCGCCACGTCCGAGCCTGATCGCTTCCTTGCCGGCATTGATCAGGTCCCAGTCTTCCTGTCCCGGCTCCGCCGCGGCCCACTGACCTAGCACCCCGTTCTCGCTATGCAGGATCACCTCCTTGTCGCGCCCGAGATGATTGGCGACGAGCGTCGGAAGGCCGATGCCGAGGTTCACGTAAGCGCCGTCGGGAATGTCGCGCGCGACGCGAGCGGCCAGCAGATTCCGCGCTTCTCGATTCATTTCGTTCTCCGTCTTCGCTACGTTCAATGCGTGTGGCCGTCGCCGCGAACCACCACGCGGCTGACAAAGATGCCGGGCGTGACAATCGTTTCCGGATCCAGCTCGCCGAGTCCGCGCACCTGCTCCACCGCGGCGATCGTGGTCTTCGCCGCCATGGCCATCACGGGAGCGAAGTTGCGGGCCGTCTTGTTGTAGACCAGGTTGCCCCACCGGTCGGCGGCCTTCCCGTTGATCAGCGCGAAATCGACGTGAATCGGATATTCGAGAACGAAGTCGCGATCGTTGATTCGGCGCGTTTCCTTGTTCTCTGCCAGCATCGTTCCGAAACCGGTCGGTGTATAAAACGCACCGATTCCGCAACCGGCGGCCCGCAGGCGCTCCGCCAGATTGCCTTGCGGAACGACCTCCAGTTCGATGCGTGCGGCGCGGTACAACGCCTCGAAAACGTAGGCGTCTTTCTGACGGGGAAACGAGCACAGCAACCTGCGGACGCGGCGCGCCTTCAGCAATGCCGCCAGCCCGGAATCGCCGTTGCCCGCGTTGTTGCTGACCACCACGAGTTCCTTCGCGCCCTGCTCGATCAACGCATCGATCAGTTCGTCGGGCATGCCGGCCCCGCCGAAACCGCCGACCGCGATCGTCGCGCCGTCGGGTACATCATGAACGGCGTCCAATGCCGTGCTGCATATCTTGTTGATCATGTCCGTCGATTCTCTCGGCCTGTGGCAGGAGCGCTACGGTCATTCGCGACGCTCGACCCACGTAGCGTGCCACGCGCTCGATCCACTCACAATTTGGGGTTCCGCAAGCACCATTAAGCTGGGGTTAAGACCCTCCGCCGGATCAATCCGAGGGGCGGGAAATGCGCTGTCCGCCGCTCGCGAACGCACGCGAGCGACGGATTCAGGCCATGTTTGGAATGCGTGGAAAACCGGACGTTTTCCGGATTGCTGCAGGCCCTTCCCGGCCTCGCTGCCGGAAAGATGGATACCCTGCACCGGTCCCGCGAGACGCGCGTCGACGACGACGCGCGGCTCTCGCGTATGCCGTCAGACGGAGCCGTTCGCGGAGTAGCGTTCGATCAGGCGATGCGCGAACTCGCGCGCGAAAGCCGACAGGCCGTCGAGATCGCGTGCGCACACCTGAAACGTTCGCAGCGCCCATGGATCGCGCAACACACACGAGCCAATCGGCTGGTCTCCTTTCAGTCGCACAAAGGCGGCCTGCGGAACGATCGCGATTCCCGCTCCCGCGCCGACCATGCGACAGATTGCATCGTAGCTCGCGACATGGACGCGTATCGTCATCGGCTTGTGCGCCACCGACGCCGCCCGGTTCAGGAATATCTGGATTGCGCTTCCTTCCATCAGCGCGACGAACGAATAAGCGAGCGCTTCCTCGAACGATACGTCCGTGTTCTCCAGAAGCGGATGCCCCAACGGGGCAATCAGGACCAGCGTGCTGGACACGAACGGTACGGTCTGCAAACCGTCGGTCGTCACGTTGCCGGAAATGATGCCGAGATCGGCAGCGCCCTCGCGCACGATGCGCACGATCTCGTCGCTCAGACGCTCGCGTACGTCGATATGGATATCCGGATGAGCCTTCAGGTAATCGCCGATGACGGGCGGCAGATATTCGGTGACGGCCGTCGTATTCGCGACGAGCCGAAGATGGCCTGTCAGCCCCGGCGCGAACCGCTGCAGGTCGCCTGTCAGCTTCTCCAGCTCGGAGAGCACGACGCGCGCATGCTGCAGGTAAACCTGGCCGGCATCGGTGAGCGCAACGCCTTGCGGCGAGCGTTCGAGCAGGCGAATGCCGAGCGTGTCCTCGAGATTCTTGATCCGATTGCTGACCGCGGGCACCGACAAGAACGACCGCTCCGCGCCGCGTGTCAGGCTACGGGTTTCCGCAACATTGACGAACAGGCGGAAATCGGTGATATCAAACGATACGGCCATCTTTGTGTCTCGGTTTCAGCTTCCGGAGCCGTCATCATAACGGGGCACCGGAGGAACCGCGCATTGCGCACGACGTTGCCACCGGCCGCGCGCGACGCCACGCACGAGCCGAAATCACCAGGCCGCCGGTTCGAACCGAAACCCCTGCCCCTCGCGGCGAATATAGCCGCAATGCGGTTCGCCGAAGTGGACGGGCAACAGAAGCGCTTCCCGGTCGGCGGCACGGTTCAGGCATGCGAGGCGAGTCTGGCGCGCAACGTCAGGCCAGATGCAATATCCGGAATTCACATCGGGACGCACGATCTGCAGCGGACTATGAAAAATGTCGCCGCAAAAAATGCCCTCTTCGTCGCGCGAACGCACGCGGAACGCGACTTGTCCCGGGCTGTGCCCCGGTGCCGGCTCGACGATCAGGCAATCCGCAATCTCGCGAGCCGGATCGATCATTTCCGAGAGTCCTTCATTGACGATCGGCATCACGCTATCGAAGAACGACTCGCCAAATACATCGACGACACCCGGTTCCTTGTTGCGCCCTTCGTCGCAGAAGACGAAGTCGTCCTTCGGCAGGTAATAGCGTGCGTTCGGAAACGTAGGCACCCACCGGTTATCCTGCCACGTGGTGTTCCAGCCGACGTGGTCCGCATGCAGGTGCGTCATCACCACGTGAGTGACCTTTTCCGGCGGCGCACCCGCCGCGATCATCCACTCCTTGACCAGCGTATTGAGCATGTTCATTCGCGCGATTCCGGGCCGGGGCTTGAAATTGCCTACCCCCGTATCGATGACGATGATATTGCCGCCGGCATGAACGACCCAGAACTGAATGGTCACGATCAGCTTGTTCATGTGCGCGATCCAGTGATTGGGCGACATCAGCGCGGCATGATCGTCCAGCACCGAACGGTCGATATCGGGAAACAGGAATGCCGGATCGTGAGTCGGGCCGGCGTATTCGAGAATACGCGTGACTTTCAGGTCGCCAATCATGCGGGACTGCATCATATTCCTGTCTCCTTGATTCGCTGCTGCGAATTGTCTGTCGTATGGGTCACGCGCCCGGCAGGCCGTGCACGCTCAAATCACTCGACGCGCTCGAACAGCGCCGCCACGCCCTGGCCGCCGCCCACGCACATCGTCTCCAGCCCGTAGCGGCTGCCGCGCCGCGACATTTCGTGCAGCAGCGTCGTCATGATACGCAGGCCGGTCGCGCCAATCGGGTGACCGAGAGAAATGCCCGAGCCGTTGACGTTGATATTCGAAAGGTCGTCGATGCGCCACTGACGCAGGACGGCGAGCACCTGCGCGGCGAAGGCCTCGTTCACCTCGATCAGGTCGACGTCGCCCAATGTGAGCCGCAATCTCCCGAGGAGCTTCCCGACGGCCGGCACGGGGCCGATCCCCATGCGTGCGGGATCGCAACCCGCGGCCGCCCAGCCCGCCAGCCGCGCAAGCGGCCGGAGGCCGTTACGTCTTGCATAGTCTTCGCTGACGACCAGACACCCGGCCGCCGCATCGTTCTGCTGACTGGCGTTGCCGGCGGTCGTGACGCCGCCCGGCAACAAAGGCTTCAGCGCCTGCAGGCGCTCCATCGATACATCGGCACGCACGCCTTCGTCCTGCCGGATCCGCTCGACGCCCCCTTTCCTTTTCACGTCGACGGCGATCACCTCGGCATCGAAACGTCCATCGCGCCAGGCCGCGGCCGCACGCTGATGGCTGAGTACCGCGAGCTCGTCCGATTCTTCACGGGTGATGCCGTAGTCAACGGCCAGATTTTCGGCGGTCTCCGGCATGCCCGAAATGCGCCCGAATCGGGACGCCGGTTGCGAGCGCTCCCGCCCGCGCTCGAGCCGGTCGTGCAGTGTCACCGACCCGCTGCGCGCGCCCCAGCGCATGTCGGTCGTGTAGTACTCGATGTTGCTCATGCTTTCCACCCCCGCCGCAAGCACGGCATCCGCGACACCGGTCTGCACGGCCGTGGCGGCATTGATCAGCGCCTGAAGGCCGGACCCGCAGCGGCGGTCAACGGTATACCCGGGCACCGTGACGGGCAATCCGGCCAGCAGCGCCGCATAGCGGCCCATGCACGGCGCTTCGCTGGACGCGTATGACTGCGACACGATCACCTCGTCCAGCGTGTCAGGGCTGATCCCGGTGCGGGCCACCAGCGCCTTGATGACTTCTGCGGCCAGCACGTCCGCGGTAAGCGGCGCAAGCGCGCCGCCGAACTTGCCTATCGGCGTTCGAAGGGGGGAAACAATCAGGGCGTCACGCATCGGCAAATCCGGTCCGGTCGATTTCTTCGGGCCCCCAGCATGACCGGGATGATCCGCCAGGCCAATTTTGCTTTGCAAAAGCGCCCTTTCGGCGGCTTTAAGACGGCCGGCATCCGAACCTCGCCACGCGTCGACCTTGCCGCGCATCCGCTCGCCGGTCGGCGGACCGGTTGCCGCCCCGCCGGTCGACCCCGTCGCGTCTCGCGGACCTTTAGTTTTCGGCAAAGTCCCCTTTTGGAAACGTAGATTGTCAATCGCGCCGGCGCTGCCCAACATGCCGGCAGCGTGACAAGGCGCAAGCCGCCGCCGCGTCCGCGCGTGATCGACTGACAAAACCTGGGAGACCGCTCTTGGACTGGCTCGAAGTCAACGGAACCGTTCTCAGATACGAACTTCGCGAAGGCGATTTCCGGCCCATCGTGTTGATTCACGAGATGGGCGGCGCACTGGAAAGCTGGGATCTCGTCTGGTCGCGCCTTCCCGCCGACCGGACGTTACTGCGCTACGACACGCGTGGCGCCGGCCTGTCGGAGAAACTGCTGGAAGCCCCCGACATCGATACGCATGTCGACGATCTGGCCGCCCTTCTCGACGCGACAGGCATCGCCGAGCCGGTGGTGCTGGCAGGCGTGGCCGTCGGCGCCGGCATCGCCATCCGCTTCGCGTCCCGCTATCCGCATCGGGTTCGCTCGCTGATCGCAATGGCACCTGCTTGCGGCGTCGCGCCCGACACGCGGGAACGCACCCTCGCTCGCGCCGGTGCGCTCCGGAAGGAAGGGCTGCGCGATCTGCTTCCCGCACTGCTCGAACTGACCTGGCCTGTTCAGCTACAGACCGACACAGCGCGATACCGGACGTTTCGGAATCGATGGCTGACCGGCGATCCCGCGAGTTTTGCCGGCATCTTCGCAATGCTGGCCAACATGAATCTCGACGACGACATCGCAAGGCTTCCGGCGCCGAGCGTACTCGTCGCGGGCACATTCGACCGATTGCGCCCGCCGGCCGAAATCGATCGGCTCGCCCGCCTGGCACCCGGCGTCCAGTCCATTCACGTCGAGTCCGGTCACTTCATGCATCTACAGAGCCCGAAATGGGTCGCAACGCTCATCCGGCAGTTCGACTCGTCCGGCAGCGACGGCGCCGGGATGTATCGGGCGTTCATGGCCGACGACCGCAACAGGTGCGGGCTCGTTCAGCACTGCGCCTGACGTGCCGCCGGGCCGGGTACGGGAGACACGCATGTCGAAACATCGTGCGGCTGCGTGGTGAACCGGCACGAATGCGCTTGACCTTCCCACCATGGCAAGCTTCATGATGGGTCTGCTCGTCAATCGTCAACTCAGGAGAACACGATGGAATTCGAAGTCCAGGACATGACCTGCGGCGGCTGCGCCAATGCGATCACGCGCGCCGTGACGGCCGCCGACCCCGCCGCGAAGCTCGACATCGACGTCGCCGCGAAGATCGTCAAGGTCGAATCGGCGCAAGGCGCCGAGCGCGTGCAGTCGATCATCGAGGCCGCGGGCTTCCACCCGGCGCTGCGCACCGCCTGACGCACGCGGGCGCATCGCCGGCCGGCGACGCGCCCGCGCGCTGCCTCAGCGCAGCCGGATCAGCGTCGACTTCAGCTCGGTGTATTTCTCGAGCGCGTGCAGCGACTTGTCGCGGCCGTTGCCCGACTGCTTGTAGCCGCCGAACGGGAAGTTCATGTCGCCGCCCTCGTCGTAGCAGTTCACCCATACCGTGCCCGCGCGCAGCCGGCGCGACACCTCGTGCGCGGTCGTCAGGTTCGACGTCCACACGGCCGCCGCAAGCCCGTACTCGGTATCGTTCGCGATCCGCACCGCTTCGTCGACGTCGTCGAACACGATCACCGACAGCACGGGCCCGAAGATCTCCTCGCGCGCGATCTTCGCGTCGGGCTTCACCTCGAACACCGTCGGCTCGACGTAGAAGCCGCCCGTCTCCTGCTTCACGCGCGTGCCGCCCGTGACCAGCCGGCCCTCGCTACGCCCCGCGTCGATATAGCCGAGCACGCGCTCGAGCTGGATTCCGTCGACGATCGCGCCCATCGACACCGACGGATCGAGCGGATTGCCGGGCACGTATGCGCGCGCGGCCGCGACCAGCTTCCCGATGAACGCATCCTTGATGTCGCGATGCACGAGCAGGCGCGAACCGGCCGTGCACATCTCGCCCATGTTGTAGAAGATCGCGCCGGCCGCGGTCTGCGCGGCGCGGTCGAGATCCGGGCAATCGGGCAGCACGATGTTGGGCGACTTGCCGCCGAGTTCGAGCCATGCGCGCTTCAGGTTCGACTGCGCGGCGTACTGCATGATCAGCTTGCCGACCGCGGTGGAACCGGTAAACGCGATGCAGTCGACGTCGCGATGCAGCGCGAGCAGCTTGCCCGGCTCGCCCGCGCCGGGCACGACGTTGAACACGCCAGCCGGGATGCCGGCCTCGAACGCGAGCTGCGCGACGCGGATCGCGGTCAGCGGCGATTTCTCCGACGGCTTCAGCACGACGCTGTTGCCGGCCGCGAGCGCCGGGCCGAATTTCCATGCGGCCATCAGGATCGGGAAGTTCCACGGCACGACGGCCGCCACCACGCCGACCGGCTCGCGCGTGACGAGCCCCACGAGATGATGGTCGGCCGGCGCGACTTCGCCGCCGACCTTGTCGATCGCCTCGGCGAACCACTCGACGCAATACGCGGCGCCCGGCACGTCGACCGTCGTCGTGTCGCCGATCGGCTTGCCGGCGTCGAGCGTCTCGAGCAGCGACAGTTCGTCGAGATGCTCGCGCATCAGCGCGGCCCAGCGCAGCAGCACGGCCTTGCGCGCGCGCGGGTTGAGCCCGGCCCATATGCCCGCGTCGAATGCGCGGCGCGCGGCGGCAACGGCCGCGTTCACATCGGCTTCGCCGCAGTCGGCCACCTTCGCGAGCACGCGGCCGTCGATCGGGCTCACGCAGTCGAACGTCTTGCCGCCATGCGCGTCGCGCGACGCGCCGTCGATGAATGCGCGCCCTTCGATCTCGAGCGACGCCGCCTTGTCCTGCCAGTCAGCCAAAGTCAACTTGTTCATTCAGGATGCCTCAATGGTGGTGGCATTCGCGCTACGGCATGCCGCACAACGGCGACACGGCCGGCGGCGAATGCGGGGATGCGCGGTCAGAAGGTCGCCGGCGAATTGGCCGACACGACCTCGCAGAGCTGTTCCGCGCTGGGATTGCGAAAACGGTGCGGCAAACGGCTTTCGAAGTAGTAGCCGTCTCCGGGGTCGAGCAGCCACGTCGCGCCGTCGACGGTCAGCTCGAGCCGGCCCGCGACGACGATGCCGCCCTCATGCCCCGCATGCACGAGCATCTCGGGGCCGGTATCGGCAAGCGGCTGATAGACCTCGCGCATGATGCACATGTTGCGGTCCTTCACGCCCGCGCCGACGAGATGGAAAGCGAGCGCATCGTTGCCGAGGTTCGGCATCTCGTCGCGGCGCGACACGACCGAGCGCGATTCGACCAGCTCGAACGTGAAGAACTCCGCGAGACTCATCGGGATGCATTCGAGCAGCTTCTTCAGCGAGCCGACCGACGGGCTCACGCGGCCCTGTTCGATCAGCGAGATCGTGCCGTTGGTCACGCCGGCCCGCTTCGCGAGTTCGCGCTGCGACAGGCCATGCTTGTTGCGCACGAAACGCAGGCGCTCGGCGACTTCGGTGGACATCGATTCGGTTTCGGACACGATAGGAGTGCGGTGAAAAAGTGAAACGACGCGTTAGGCAGCCGTTGAATATTCTAATCACTTTATCCCGCGCATCAGAAGGGAAAACCCTGCAAGGTGTTCGAAATAATGAACACCCCTCGCATCATTCCGTTTACGAATATTTTGTTCGCAGTGCTCGGGAAACCCCTGACACGCGAGTCTCAAAAAACATTTGACGCCGTTTTTGGCTCGTATATGCTGGCTCTCAGGTCAGCGTCATTGGCCATTCATCGGTAGCAAAAAACGTTATCGCAACGCACAAATTGATGCCGATCAATGTAAATGACGCAGATCCGGCACCTCGATTATTTTAAACGCCCAGCGCGCCGAAACGATCAGGTGTTCAATACTTTCAACAAACCAGTCGAGTGTAATCGTGAGAGTCCGTGGCCCTCTGGTGAGGTGGGATCGAGGCGATGTGCGAAGTTTGCGCAGCGCTGCTCCCGCTTCCGATGGCAGTTGCGGCTGGCATAGTCCTCGCCTGCTGCACCTGTCGATCTACACCATTCTGTCCCGTCGTTCCGTTCGGCGTCACAACGCTGTCTCCGCACGGGCATTCGTGGCCGTCGATACCGACGAAGTCGCGTCGCTGCTGCCATAGCGCCTCTCCCCCTTTTCTCGTCGTTCGTTTCTGCTGCCTGTTCGTCGATGCGCATCGTCGGTGCGTTGACGGAACGCGTTCGCGCATTCGCTGCCGCGGCGCGCGCAATGAAACGAACGACGGCCTGACCGTCGCGCGCAGCGCGGATCGCCACACCATCCCGCTGCGCCCATTCATCAGCGGCCTTGCGCTTTTCGCCAGGCTGCGGGGCGGTGTCGCGCCTGCGTTTTGCCAGCTTCCGCACGATGCACGCGACAGCCCTACGGACAACTGATTGACGTCATGGAAAGGAAACCTCTCGTCGGCATCACTGCCGACCTCACGCAGATCGGTGCGCACGCGTCGCATACGGTTGGCGACAAGTACGTCGCCGCGATCGTCGACGGCGCGCATGCGCTCGCCATGGTGTTGCCCGCGCTCGGCGATCGCCAGTCGATCGACGACGTGCTCGATACGGTCGACGGGCTGCTGTTTACCGGCAGCTACTCGAACGTCGAACCGCACCTGTACGGCGGCGAGCCGAGCGCGCCCGGCACGAAGCACGACCCCGCACGCGACGCGACCACGCTGCCGCTGCTGCGCGCGGCGATCGCCGCAGGCGTGCCCGTGCTGGCCGTGTGCCGCGGCTTCCAGGAGCTGAACGTCGTCCACGGCGGCACGCTGCATCAGCGCGTGCACGACGTGCCGGGCCTCGCCGATCACCGCGAGGACGACGACGCACCGATGGACACGCAATACGGCCCCGCGCACGCGGTGCGGCTGACGCCCGGCGGCGTGCTGCACACGCTCGCCGGCGGCCGCGACGACGTCCACGTGAACTCGCTGCACAAGCAGGGCATCGCGCAGCTCGGCGCCGGCCTCGCCGTCGAGGCCGTCGCGCCGGACGGCCTGATCGAAGCCGTCAGCGTCGTCGATGCCCCGGCGTTCGCCCTCGCCGTGCAATGGCATCCGGAATGGCGGCATGCACAGGACCCGCTGTCGAGCGCGATCTTCCGCGCATTCGGCGACGCCTGCCGCGAACGCCGCCATGCCCGCACGCGTGCCACGGCCGCCACCGCGCTCGCCTGAGCGCACCGACCCACATAACGAGAACAGACATGCAAGACATCGAAGACTTTCTGAAGCAGCACCGGATCACCGAGATCGAGGCGATCATTCCCGACATGGCCGGTATCGCGCGCGGCAAGATCACGCCGCGCAACAAGTTCACGTCCGGCGAATCGATGCGGCTGCCGCAGGCGGTGATGGTGCAGACCGTCACCGGCGACTATCCGGAAGACGGTTCGCTCACCGGCGTGACCGATCCCGACATGGTGTGCGTGCCCGACACGTCGACCATCCGCCTGATCCCGTGGGCCGTCGATCCGACCGCGCAGGTGATTCACGACTGCGTGCACTTCGACGGCTCGCCGGTCGAAATCTCGCCGCGCTACGTGCTGCGCCGCGTGCTCGATCTGTACAAGGCGAAGGGCTGGAAACCGGTCGTCGCACCGGAGCTCGAGTTCTACCTGGTCGACATGAACAAGGATCCGGATCTGCCGCTGCGTCCGCCGGTCGGCCGCACGGGCCGCCCCGAGACGGGCCGCCAGTCGTATTCGATCGAGGCCGTCAACGAATTCGATCCGTTGTTCGAGGACATCTACGAGTACTGCGAATCGCAGAACCTCGACATCGACACGCTGATCCACGAAGTCGGCGCCGCGCAGATGGAGATCAACTTCATGCACGGCGATGCGCTGTCGCTGGCCGACCAGGTGTTCCTGTTCAAGCGCACGGTGCGCGAGGCGGCGCTGCGTCACAACATGTACGCGACGTTCATGGCCAAGCCGATGGAAAACGAGCCGGGCTCCGCGATGCACGTGCACCAGAGCATCGTCGACGAGGAAACGGGCCGCAACCTGTTCACGTCGCCGGAAACGGGCGGCGCGACGTCTCTGTTCTACAACTACCTCGCCGGCCTGCAGAAATACACGCCCGCGCTGATGCCGATCTTCGCGCCGTACATCAACTCGTACCGCCGGCTGTCGCGCTTCATGGCCGCGCCGATCAACGTGCAGTGGGGCTACGACAACCGCACGGTCGGCTTCCGCATCCCGCACTCGGGCCCGGCCGCGCGCCGCATCGAGAACCGGATCCCGGGCGTCGACTGCAACCCGTATCTCGCGCTGGCGGCCACGCTCGCGGCCGGCTATCTCGGCATGACGCAGCGCCTGGAGCCGACCGAGCCGCTCGTCAGCGACGGCTACGACCTGCCCTACCAGCTGCCGCGCAACCTCGAGGAAGGCCTCACGCTGATGGCCGCGTGCGAGCCGCTCGGCGAGATTCTCGGCCACAAGTTCCTGAAGGCGTATTTCGCGCTGAAGGAAACCGAATACGAAGCGTTCTTCCGCGTGATCAGCTCGTGGGAACGCCGTCATCTGCTGCTGCACGTCTAAGCGCGCGCACAACGCACTACCGAAATACGGAGGAAACATGACTTACCGCAACGAATCCGCGTGGATCCAGCCCGCCGCACCCGCGGCCCGCACGACGCAGGCGCGCTCGACCGCCGAATACCGCGCGCTCGACGCCGCGCACCACATCCACCCGTTTTCCGACATGGGCGCGCTGAACCGCGCGGGCAGCCGCGTGATCGTGAAGGCCGACGGCGTCTATCTGTGGGATTCCGACGGCAACAAGGTGATCGACGGGATGGCCGGACTCTGGTGCGTGAACGTCGGCTACGGCCGCAAGGAACTCGCCGACGCCGCGTATCGCCAGCTCCAGGAACTGCCGTTCTACAACACGTTCTTCAAGACGACGCACCCGCCGGTGATCGAGCTGTCGGCGATGCTCGCCGAAGTCACGCCCGCGGGCTTCAACCACTTCTTCTATTGCAACAGCGGCTCGGAAGGCAACGACACCGTGCTGCGCCTCGTGCACCAGTACTGGCGCGTGCAGGGCAAGCCGCAGAAGAAATACGTAATCTCGCGCAAGAACGGTTATCACGGCTCGACGATCGCCGGCGGCACGCTCGGCGGGATGGGCTACATGCACGAGCAGATGCCGTCGAAGGTCGAGCACATCGTGCACATCGACCAGCCGTACTTCTTCGGCGAAGCGCAGGCCGGCGAGACGCCCGAGGCATTCGGCCTCGCACGCGCGCAGCAGCTCGAAGCGAAGATCCTCGAACTGGGCGCGGAGAACGTCGCCGCGTTCATCGGCGAGCCGTTCCAGGGGGCGGGCGGCGTGATCTTCCCGCCGTCGACGTACTGGCCGGAAATCCAGCGGATCTGCCGCAAGTACGACATCCTGCTGGTCGCAGACGAAGTGATCGGCGGGTTCGGCCGCACCGGCGAATGGTTCGCGCACCAGCATTTCGGTTTCGAACCGGACCTGATCACGATGGCCAAGGGCCTGACGTCGGGCTACGTGCCGATGGGCGCGGTGGGCATTCATGAGCGCATCGCGCGCCCGATCATCGACAACGGCGAATTCAATCACGGCCTCACGTACTCGGGCCACCCGGTCGCCGCGGCCGTTGCCGTCGCGAACCTGAAGCTGCTGCGCGACGAAGGCATCGTCGAGCGCGTGAAGCGCGACACCGGCCCGTACTTCCAGGCGCTGATGCGCGAGACCTTCGCGCGCCATCCGATCGTCGGCGAAGTGCACGGCCACGGGATGGTCGCGAGCCTGCAGCTCGCCGAATCGCCGGCCGAACGCCGCCGCTTCAAGAACGGCGGCGACGTCGGCACGATCTGCCGCGACTTCTGCTTCAACGGCAACCTGATCATGCGTGCGACCGGCGACCGGATGCTGCTGTCGCCGCCGCTCGTGATCTCGCGTCAGGAAATCGATGAACTCGTATCGAAGGCGAAGAAGGCCGTCGATGCGACCGCCCAGCAACTGGGCATTTCGTAACGGCTTTGCCTACGGGCGTGCGGCGGGCGCCGCACGCCACCATAACCCAAGGGAATTCCACCATGCGTGCCTGCTTTCTTCGCCAAGCCTGTTCCGTTGCGGCCCTTGCCGCAGTGGCTGCGTTCACGTCGGTCGCCAGTCCGTCGGCGCACGCCGAGGACCTGAACGTCTACAACTGGTCCGATTACATCGCACCGGACACGATCCCGAACTTCCAGAAACAGACGGGCATCCACGTCAAGTACGACAACTACGACAGCGACGACACGCTGCAGGCGAAGCTGCTGGCAGGCAGCTCGGGCTACGACATCGTCGTGCCGACCTCGAACTACATGGCCAAGCAGATCCAGGCAGGCGTGTACCAGAAGCTCGACAAGTCGAAGATCCCGAACCTCGCGAACCTCGATCCGCTGCTGATGAAGATGATCGCCGACGCGGATCCGGGCAACCAGTACGGCGTGCCCTGGGCCTACGGCACGGACGGCATCGGCTACAACGTGCAGGCGGTGAAGAAGGCGCTCGGCGACAAGGCGCCGGTCGACAGCTGGTCGCTGGTGTTCGATCCGGCCAACATGGAAAAGCTCAAGGGTTGCGGCGTGTCGATTCTCGACCAGGCCGTCGACGTATTCGCGGCCACGCTGCAATACATGGGCAAGAATCCGAACAGCACGAACCCGGCCGACTACCAGGCAGCGTTCGAAGTCCTGAAGAAAGTCCGCCCGTACATCACCCAGTTCAACTCGTCCGGCTACATCAACGATCTCGCGAACAACGACGTGTGCGTCGTGCTCGGCTGGTCGGGCGACGTCGGCATCGCGCATCGCCGCGCGGCGGAAGCGAAGCGTTCGTACGACATCAAGTTCTCGAACCCGAAGGAAGGCGGCCTGCTGTGGTTCGACGTGATGGTGATCCCGAAGGATGCGCCGCACCCCGAAGCCGCGCTGAAGTGGATCAACTACGTGTCCGATCCGAAGGTCAACGCGGCGATCACCAACACGGTGTTCTACCCGACCGCGAACAAGGCCGCGCACCCGTTCGTCACGCCGGCCGTCGCACAGGACCAGACGGTCTACCCGCCTGAAGACGTGCTGAAGAAGATGGTGCTGATGAAGCCGATGCCGGCCGACATCCTGCGCCTCCAGAACCGTCTGTGGGCACAGTTGAAGACCGGCCACTGATCGCAACCCGTCACGGCGGCGCAGGCATCGGCTGAACGCCTGCCCGCCCGGGATCCGCGGACGAACGTCCGCCCGCGCACGCCGCGCGCCCCTGTTCCATCCGGCACGAGCCGTTGTCCGCGAGTCGCGTTGCGCGCCTCGTGCGGGGACGCTCACGCCTGCAATCCGTGAAGAACGAATGGTGACTCCCATGCAATCGATACCCTCTTCCGCTGCCGCACGCCATACCCAACCGGCCGCCGTGGCCCGTTCGACGAACGACGCCTTCGTGCGCATCGAAAACGTCGTGAAGAAATTCGGCGACAGCACGGCCGTCGACAACGTGAACCTG
>NZ_CABVLY010000046.1 GCF_902498995.1 Burkholderia anthina | reverse complement strand
GGCAACGCCATGGGCGGCCGCACGGGCGGCCTGCTGGGCGCGGCAGTCGGCGGCGGCGCCGGCGCGGCGCTCGGCGGCAACATGTCGCGCAGCTCGTCCGAGCGCGATCACGGCTATCGCCACCGCAAGCATCGCCACAACCGTCACTGGGACTAAGCGCCACGGGCGCGGCGCGGTGCGCGGCTTGCGCACCGGCGCGTCCGACGCGTCAGCGCCCGATCCGACGGTCGGCCCGGCAGTCCGAGCCGGGCCGCCATCGCCGGCCGGACCGGCCACCTTCCGCGGTTTCAGCAGTACATCCTGTCCGCCTCGATCGACGGGCCGGCATTCTCTCCCTTCCGCTCGACCTCTCCCGCCTAGCGACGACATCGCCGGTTGCATCCCCGTGTGCCCGATGCACGTCCTTCACCGTCACGCCACGCCACGTTCTGAAGCCGACGCGCGTGCGTGATCGAAGCAGTGCGGCATCTGCTCATCCTTCATTCTCCTGATCGTCCGTATCGCGCCTGCGTAGGGCCCTTCACCGGCACCGCACCGCGAACCTGCGCATCAGGATTTCCCTGATACGCAAACCGCGCGACCTGCCTGTTCACCGGCCGTCGCGGACGCCGGCAGGTAGTGGGAAATCGAATGGATGTCATCGCAACATTTAATTGGTCGATCGGAATCGACTTCGCTATCGTCAACGCTGCCCGCGTACGGAACCGAACCGTGCCGTCCCCCGTGCCCCGCCGCATGACTCCGAGTGTCCGCGGCCCGGCCGCCGGACCCACAAGCATGGGTCGCACCGCCCGCTGAACCGGGCGGACCCGTCGCGAAGCCTGGCCGACCGAACGAAGGCGCACGCGCTTTCAAGCCACCCCGGCAACGATGTTCCGCCGCCGCATGCGTGCCCCACGCGCCTGTGTGCCGCGGCTGCCGTTTTCGCCCGGGGCCGGACCAACCCATTGCCTGGATGCTTTATGTCTAAGACAACGTATTACGCGCCGCATGGCGGCCACCCGCCGCAGACCGATCTGCTGACCGATCGCGCGATGTTCACCGAGGCGTACGCCGTCATTCCGAAGGGCGTGATGCGTGACATCGTCACGAGCTGGCTGCCGTTCTGGACCAACACGCGCCTGTGGGTGATCGCGCGTCCGCTGTCGGGTTTCGCCGAAACCTTCTCGCAGTACATCGTCGAAGTGAACCCGGGCGGCGGCAGCGACAAGCCCGAGCAGGACAAGAACGCCGAAGCCGTGCTGTTCGTCGTCGAAGGCGAGGCCGAACTGACGCTGCAGGGCAAGCAGCACACGCTGAAGCCGGGCGGCTACGCATTCATTCCGCCGGGCGCCGACTGGACGCTGCACAACGTCAGCGATGCAGCCGTGCGTTTCCACTGGGTCCGCAAGCACTATCAGGTCGTCGACGGCATTCCGCTGCCGGAAGCGTTCGTGACCAACGAGCAGGACGTCGAGCCGATCCCGATGCCGGGCACCAACGGCGCATGGGTGACGACGCGCTTCGTCGACATGAGCGACATGCGTCACGACATGCACGTGAACATCGTGACGTTCGAGCCGGGCGGCGTGATCCCGTTCGCCGAAACGCACGTGATGGAGCACGGCCTGTACGTGCTCGAAGGCAAGGCCGTCTATCGCCTGAACCAGGACTGGGTCGAGGTGGAGGCAGGCGACTTCATGTGGCTGCGCGCGTTCTGCCCGCAGGCATGCTATTCGGGTGGCCCCGGCCGCTTCCGCTACCTGCTGTACAAAGATGTGAACCGTCACATGAACCTGACGCTGAACCCTGCGCGCTGAGCATCGCGCAGGGAGTCGGATGCGAAAGCCCGTCGGTGAATGCCGGCGGGTTTTTTATTTGGCGCGGCGGCCGGTTGCGCGGTCGAAGTGGCCGAACAGCGCGTGCCGCGTACTACACGTCGAGCGCGGCGGCAGCGAGTGCCGCGACCTGCAGCCGCGTGTCGGGTGGTTGTTCGTCTTCCATCAGCCAGAGTGCTGACAGGCCGGCCCACGCGAGGATCCATTGCAGCAACCGGCGCCAGTCGAGTTGCGCCGCGTTGGCGACAAGCATGACGCGATGCTCGAAGCGCGCGGGATCGACCGCGATGTCGTGCGCGGGATTGCAGAACAGGTTCGCGTAGTCGAACGCGCGGTCGCCGCGCAGGCCTTTCGGATCGATCGCGAGCCAGCCGCGATCGCCGAAGTGAAGCACGTTGCCGTGATGGATGTCGCCATGCAGGACCGCTTCGTCGACGGATGGCCCGGCCAGCAGCCGATGCGCGGTCGCGGCCGAGCGGCACAGCACGTCGTCGTCCGCGTCGTACGACAGCAGCGAATAGAACCAGTCGTGCAGCGGCACGAGTTCGGGTGGCGCGGCGGCGCGATGTGCGTGCAGCCGTGCGACAGCGTCGCACGCGATCCGGAGCGCGTCGTCGTCGTGGCCCGCGGCCGACAGGCCGGCGAGCGTCGGCGCGGGCTGCGCGCGTTCGAGCAGCACCGCATCGCTGTCGTGCAGCCAGACCCGCGCGGCGCCATCCCCGTTCCACCACGTCATCAGTGCATTGCCGCGACGCTCTTCGTCGCACGTGGCGACTTTCAGCATCGCCGGCCGCGCGTGCCAGGCGACGGGCAGCACGCCGCCGCTCGCGGTCAGGATGGGGCCGCCGTCGGGCACGAGGTCCCACAGGCGCAGGTAGGTGTCGAACATGCCGACGATGGTACAGGCGAAGCGACGCTCGCGCCGAGCGATTCGACTGTCCGAATGAACATCCATTCCTAAATAAAATTTAGCCAGCCAAACATTGGCTAAAGATTGTTCCGGTATTCCGGCATCCCTTCGACAATGCGCGCCTTTCGTGACGGATGGGCGCGTGGTGCGCGCCCGCCGTCGCCGCATCGAAGAAGGAACCCGAATGACCGACCACACCGCTTCCCCTCCGCCGCCGTCTCCGCGTCCCGCATCGCCACGTCGCCGCACATGGCGCATCCTCGCGGGCGCGCTGCTCGGCCTGGCACTCGCGTGCGCGGGCATCGGCGCATGGACGATCCATCGCATCTGGACACAACTGCCGTCCGTCGAACATCTGGCCGTCTATCGTCCCGCGCTGCCGCTGCGGATTTTCGCGCGCGACGGCGAACTGCTGGCCGAATATGGCATCGAGCGCCGCGAGTTCGTGCCGCTCGAGCACATTCCGCCGTTGATGCGGCACGCGCTGCTCGCGGCCGAGGACGCGAAGTTTTACGAGCACGGCGCGATCGATGTCGGCGGCCTCGCGCGCGCGACGTTCGCGAACGTCGTGACGCGGCAGCCCGGGCAGGGCGGCAGCACGATCACGATGCAGGTCGCGCGCAACTTCTATCTGACGCGCGACAAGGTGCTGAGCCGCAAGCTCGTCGAGATTCTGATGGCGATCAAGCTCGAACGCGCATACAGCAAGGACAAGCTGCTCGAGTTGTACATGAACGAGATCTATCTCGGCGAGCGCGCGTATGGCTTCGCGGCGGCCGCGCACGTGTATTTCGGCAAGCCGCTCGATGCGCTGACCGCCGGCGAGGCGGCCGTGCTCGCCGGGCTGCCGAAAGCGCCGTCGGCGTTCAACCCGGTCGTCAATCCGGCGCGCGCGACGGTACGGCGCGACTACGTGCTCGGCCGCATGCACGCGCTCGGCCAGCTCGACGATGCGACGTACCGCGCGGCGGTCGCCGCGCCGATCGCGCTGGCGACCACGCCGCCGCCCGGCATCGTCGCGGCGCCGTACGTCGCGGAGCGCGCGCGCCGGATGATGGTCGAGCGCTTTCACGACGAGGCCTACACGCTGGGCCTCGACGTGACCACGACGATCTCGATGCGCGACCAGCACGCGGCCGAAGCCGCCCTCGCGCGCACGCTGCGTCGCCAGAGCGCGAAGCGCGATGCGCGCAACGGGCTCGAAGGTGCGCTCGTGTCGCTGGATGCGGCGACCGGCGACATGCTCGCGCTCGTCGGCGGCGCGGATTTCAACCGCAACGTGTTCGACCATGCACTGCAGGCGTATCGCCAGCCGGGCTCGAGCTTCAAGCCGTTCGTCTATTCGGCGGCGCTGGAGAAGGGCTACTTCCCGGGCGTGCTGGTCGACGACACGCAGCGCACGCTCACGCATGCGGAAACCGGCGCGCGGCCGTGGCGTCCGCGCAATTTCGGCAACCACTACGAAGGTTTCATTCCGGTGCGACGCGGGCTCGTGCGCTCGAAGAACCTCGTCGCGGTCAGCCTGATGCAGGCGGCCGACCCGCGCTACGTGCAGCAGCATGCGGCGGCCTTCGGTTTCGATGCGCAGCGCAATCCGCCGTCGCTGCCGCTCGCGCTCGGCGCGGGTGCTGTGACGCCGCTCGAACTCGCGAGCGCGTACGGCGTGTTCGCGAACGGCGGCATGCGGATGGTGCCGCGCCTGATCCTGTCGGTGAAGCAGCGTCATGGCGGTGCGCTGTACGACGCACCCGTGCCCGACGGCGGGCGCGTCGTGTCGGCGCGCAACGCGTTCGTGATGGACAGCATGCTGCGCGACGTGGTGCGCGCCGGCACCGCGCGCGGCGCGCTCGCGCTGCGCCGCGACGACGCAGCCGGCAAGACGGGCACGTCGAACGGCTCGAAGGATGTCTGGTTCGCGGGCTATTCGTCGGGCATCGTCGCGGTCGCGTGGCTCGGCTACGACACGCCGCGGCCGATGGGACGCGCGACCGGCGCGTCGCTCGCGCTGCCGGTCTGGCTCGACTACATGAAGACGGCCGTCGACGGACGCACGCCGCTCGAGGCGACGCCGCCGCAGGACGTCGCGCTCGCCGACGGCGATTTCGTGTACGCCGAATACCTGCGCGGCACCTGCACCGCCGACGTGCCGCCGTTCATCCGCAGCCGCTACGCGTGCGGCGCGCCGGTGTCCGATGCGCGGGGCAATGACGGCGAATCCGACGCGCCGATGCCCGCGGCCGTCGACGCGGCCGAGCGCGAGCGCGTGCTCGACCTGTTCCGTACCGAAGACTGAGGCACACGATGCATACGCTTTATCTGATTGCGATCGTCGCGGAAGCGATGTCGGGCGCGCTGATGGGGATGCGGCGCGGGATGGACCGCTTCGGGCTCGCGCTGGTGGGCGCGGTGACCGCGCTCGGCGGCGGCACCGTGCGCGACGTGCTGCTCGGCCACTATCCGCTCGGCTGGATCGCCCATCCCGGGTACCTGATGATCACGCTCGCCGCGGCGACCGTCGCGTCGTGGGCCGCGCGGCACGTCGCGCGGATGAAGACGCTGTTCGTCACCGTCGACGCGATCGGCCTCGCGGCGTTCACGATCATCGGCTGCGACGTCGGCGCGTCGACGGGCACCGCGCCGATCATCGTCGTGCTCGCCGGTGCGATCACCGGGGTATGCGGCGGGATGCTGCGCGACCTGCTGTGCAACGAGATGCCGCTGATCCTGCGCGAGGAACTGTATGCGAGCGTCGCGTTCGTCACGGGCGCGCTGTACGTCGGGATGCAGCACGTCGGCATCGACGCGGGCGTCGCGACGGCGGTCGCGCTGGCGGCGGGCTTCACGATGCGGATGCTCGCGGTGCGGCTGGGCTGGAAGATGCGGACGTTCGGCGTCGCGGATCTCGAGCATTGAGCGGGCAGGTGCGCCGGAAGCGGCGACGCGACGGATACGCCGTCGCGCCCGCATTCAGTCCGGCTGCATCACCTGGAACACATTCCCTTCCGGATCGACGCCGTCGTACATCCGGTACGCGAAGCCGTCGTAGCGCTTGAGCGCGCGCACCGTCACGCGATCGCGGACGAGGCGCGCGCGATGCGCGTCGATGTCCGTGTCGATCGAGAAGACGAGCTTCACGTGGTTCGCATCCGCGCGCGCGGGCGTCGTTGCCGCGTGACGAAACGCCGGGCCGGCCAGATGCAGCGCGAGCTCGATCGCACCGGCGTCGAGCACGGCCCATTCGTCGTCGATTTCCTCGACGACCGGAAGATCGAAATACTGCCGATAGAACGCTTTCAGCAATGCGACGTCCTGCACGTACAGGATGATGCGGGTCATCGGAAGCGGCATGGACGTCTCCTGGAAGGCGATGAGCGAATGGCGATGCCGGCCGCGCAGCACGCAGCCGGTTCATGCGCCGGCGTCACACCGGCACCATGACCGGCGGCGCTCCGTCGCCCGTTTCCACCCTCTTCACCGCGAAGCCGTAGCACCGCGCGATATGGGCGGGCGTCATCACGTCGCGCGGCGCGCCGTGCGCGACGATCGTGCCGTCGGCGAGCATCGCGATCGTATCCGCATGCCGCGCGGCGAGGTTCGGATCGTGGACGATCGCGAGCACGCCGAGCCGCCATTCGCGCGCGACCTCGCGCACGGTATCGAGCAGCCGGTGCTGATGCGCGAGATCGAGCGCGGCGGTCGGTTCGTCGAGCAGCAGATAGCGCGGAGCGGTTTCCGGCGCGTCGTCGTCCGGCCACAGCTGCGCGAGCACGCGCGCGAACTGCACGCGTGCAAGCTCGCCGCCCGACAGCGTCGTCACGTCGCGTCCGACGAGCGCGTCGGCGCCCGCGCGTTCGAGCGCACACCACGCGATGTCGCGATCGCGGCGCGACGTCGCACCGCTGCGCCGCGCATGCGGATAGCGGCCGAGCAGCACGATTTCGTCGACGCTGAACGGAAACGCCGGCTGCGCGGCCTGCGGCAGCACGGCGCGCTGGCAGGCGAGCCGCGGCGCGTCGATGCGCGCGAGCGGCTCGCCGTTCAGCGTGATGTCGCCGGTCACGCGCACGCCGTTCGGCGCGACGCTGCCGGTCAGCTCTCCCGCGAAGGTCTTCAGCAGCGTACTCTTGCCCGCGCCGTTGCGGCCGAGCAGCGCGGTCACGCGGCCCGGTTCGATCGACAGCGACAGGTTGCGGAGCACGGTGGTATGCCGGCGGGCGACGTCGAGATGATGGGCGGTCAGCATGATCGGTGAATGAAGGGTTCAGCCGCCGAGCGCGCCGCGGCTTTTCCACAGCAGCGCGAGAAAGAACGGCGCGCCGAGCAGCGCGGTGAGCACGCCGAGCGGAATCTCGGCGGGGGCCGCCGCCGTCCGGGCGGCGAGATCGGCGGCAAGCGTCAGCAGTGCGCCCAGCAGCGCGGCGCCGGGCAGCACGACGCGCTGGTCGGGGCCGCACGCGAGGCGCACGCAGTGCGGCGCGACGAGGCCGATGAAACCGATGATGCCGGCGCACGACACGAGCGCGCCGACCGCGAGCGCGACCGCGACGAGCACGCGCCGCTTCAGCCGCTGCACGGGCACGCCGAGATGCAATGCCTCGGTTTCGCCGAGCTGCAATGCGTTCAGCGCATCGCGGTCGCGCGCGAGCAGCACGCAGCCGATCGCGACGCACGGCGCGACGGCCGCCAGCGCCGACCATTGCGCGCCGCCGAGGCTGCCGAGGCTCCAGAAGGTCAGCGAGCGCAGTTGCGCGTCGTCGGCGACGAACGTGAGCAGCCCGATCGCCGCGCCGACCAGCGCGTTGATCGCGATGCCGGCGAGCAGCAGCAGCGGCAGCGCGAGCCGGCCGCGCGACGCGGCGAGCCGGTAGACGAGCGCCGCGACCGCGAGCGCGCCCGCGAATGCGGCGACGGGCAGCACGGCCGCGCTCACGTGCGCGGCGAACAGCGCGGGGCCGAGCACGATCGTCGTGGTCGCGCCGAGCGCCGCGCCGCTCGACACGCCGACGAGCCCCGGGTCCGCGAGCGGATTGCGGAACAGCGCCTGCATCGCGGCGCCGGCCGCGCCGAAGCCGCCGCCGACCAGCAACGCGAGCGCGACGCGCGGCGCACGGATGTCGAACAGCACCGCGCGGGCCTGCCGCGCGGCCGGGTCGCCGCTCAGCGCGGCCCACGCTTCGGCGAACGGAATGCGGTAGGCGCCGACGCACAGCGCGACGACGGACATCGTGCACACGAGGATGGCGAGCGCGGTCAGCGCGAACGGCGCAACGCGGCGCGACGTGCCGATGCGCGCGGCGCCGAGGGTGGCGCCCGACGGGGGCGACGACGCGGAGAAGGGCGAAGCATGAGCAGGCATCGGGACGATCCGGAATCAGGCGAGCGCATCCGACAGGTGTCGGTGCAGGGTCGTGACGGCGAGCGGCAGGCGCGGGCCGAAGCCGAGCAGGAACAGCGCGTCGAGCGACACGACGTGCTGCGCGCGGCCGGCCGGCGTCGCGCCGAAGCCGGGCGCGGCGAGCAGCGCGGCGCGCCCGCCGACGGCAGCGAGCCCTTCGTCGGAGATCAGCACGACGTCCGGTGCCGCGGCGGCGAGCGCCTCGGTCGTCAGCGGCTTGTAGTGATCGAAGCCCTGCATCGCGTTGCGCGCGCCCGCATAGCGGATCATCGCGTCGGCGGCCGTGCGCTGGCCGGCGACGAGCGCCTGGTTGCCGGTGTGGTTCAGCACGAACAGCACACGCGGCGGCTGCGCGCCGCCGGGCACGTGCGCGGCGACCGCATCGCGCGCGGCCTGCCAGTCGAGATCGAAGCGTTGCAGCAGCGCGGCGCCGGCATCGCGTACGTCGAGCGCCTGCGCGACGCCGGTGATCTTCGCGCGCACCGAGTCGACGTCGTGACGCTCGTCGAACGTCGTCACCGCGACGCCGGCGCCTTTCACCTGCGCGATCGCGGCGGGCGGGCCGGCTTCCGCCGACGCGAGCACGAGATCGGGCCGCAGCGACAGCAACCCTTCGGCTGACAGCGCGCGCTGGTAGCCGACTTTCGGCAGGCGCTTCGCGGCATCCGGGTAGGTGCAGGTGGTGTCCGCACCGACGAGCCGGTAGCCGCGCGCATCGGCGCCGCCGAGCGCGAACGCGGTTTCCGCGATCGCGCCGCCGATCACGACGACGCGCTTCGGCGTGGCCTGCGCCAGCGCGCGGCCGGGCAGCACGCCCGCGAGCGCGCCGGCAACCGCGCTGGCCAGCACGACGCGGCGCCGGGCATCGAACGATCGAGCGCTCACCGGGCCTCTCCGTGTGCGGCGGCCGGCAGCGTCGCGACGAGCGCGCGCCAGTCGTCGCGCTCGACCCGGCCGGGCTTGCGTTCGCCGAACAGCAGCGCGACATGGTCGCCCTGACGATCGAACAGTTCGAGCGACGTGACGATGCCGTCGCTCGTCGGCTTCTTCACGACCCATGCGGCGGCGATCATGTCCTCGCGCACGTGCAGGTTGAAGCCCGGGTCGAGCACGTTGATCCACGCACCGACCTCGCGCACGTTCGCGACGGGGCCCGTGTGGATCTGGATCATGCCCGCGTTGCCGACGAACACCATGATCGGCTGGCCGCTCTGCGCGGCGCGTTCGAGCACGTGGCGCAGCGCATGCGCGGTCTCGACCGGGTACGCATACCGCGGATCGGCGAGGCGCAGCGCCTGCATGCGGCTCACGCCGAAACGCTGCGTGATGCCGAAGAACTGGTGCGTGTCGGTCATCGCGTCCCATGCCGCACGAAAGCCCGCGACGTCGATGTCGGTGTCGGCGCGCTCGGGCGTTTTCGGCGCGGCGGGCGCGACGTCGAGCCCCGGCTGTTGCGACGCCGCGCGCCAGCGGTCGACGAATGCGTCGTACGCCGCGTGATCGCTGTGCGTGCGCAGGTACACCTTGTGGATCGCGTGACCTTGCGCATCGAAGAACTGCAGGCTCTTCAGCGGGCCGTGCGTGGTTTCGTCGTGCACCGCGAACGCGGATGCCCAGTGACGATAGAAGATGCGCAGGTCGATGTCGCCGAGCGCGAGGCCGACCGGGCCGTCGTGGCTCATCTGCGCGTATTCGCCGTCTTTCTCGTGGACGGCCGTGTCGTTGCGCGTGAGCGCCATCACGCGGCCGAGGCGCGGCATTTCCTCGAACATCGCCGGAAAGCGCGCGTCGAGCCGTACCACGTGTTCGCCGACGAACGCGGCGAGCGCCTCGCCTTCGCTGACGCCGAGCGCCTGCGCGACGTCGCGGTTGCGCAGCTGACGCTCGGCCTTGAGCTTGACGAACGCGTCGCGCAAGGCGGCGGTCCCACGCGCCGGCGTGGCCGGTTGACCGGGAAGGGCGGAATGCATCATGTCGGACTCCTTCAAGTAACGGTTGGGTAGCAGCGCGCGGCGGCGCGCATCAGAAATCGACTTTCATGCTGACGGCGACGGTGCGCCCGGACGACGTGTACGCATCGAGCACCTTCGAATCGTCGGCGATGCCGCGCACGTCCGACCAGTTCCAGTATTTGCGGTCGAACAGGTTGCGGATGCCGATCGTCGCGCTCACGTGCTTGTTGAAGCGGTAGCCGCCGCGCAGGTCGACGACGAACGACGACGGCGGCGCGAAGCACGCCTTGTTCGAGCAGTCGGACGTGTCGATGTCCTTGTCGCGCTTCGCGGCCTGGAACAGCAGGTCGGTCTGCACGAACCAGCGCTCGCCCGGCTCGTAGCGCACGCCGAACACCGCCGAGAACGGGTTGACCGTGTTCAGCGGCTGGCTCGCCGCGCCGTCGTTCTGCGTCGAACCCTTCGTGAACGCCAGCGCCGTCTTCAGCGTGATGCCGTTCGGCATGATCCATTCGGCGCGGCCTTCGAGGCCGTGGATGCGCGCATCGGCGAAGTTCACGTACTGGAACACGAACGGGTCGCTCGGGCGGCCGCTGCCCGCGATCGTCGTGCGCGAGATGAAGTTGCGGTAGCGGCCGGTGAACGCGGCCGCGCTGTAGCGGACGACGCCGTAGCCGGTGCCGGCCTTGCCGCGCAGGCCCGCTTCGAACGTGTCGCTGGTTTCGGGCTTCAGGTTCGGATTGCCGATCGACGTGTAGCCGTACACCGGGTTCGAGAAGCTGCTGTTCACCTGGTCGGGCGTCGGCGCGCGGAAGCCGTGCGCATATTGCGCATAGGGAATCAGCGCGGGCGTGATCTCGTACAGCACGGCGACGCGCGGCGACACTTCGTTCGCGCTCGTCGACACCGCGGTGCCGGTAAACAGCGGATCGTTCTGCGTCGGGCTCAGCCGGTACGTGTCGAAGCGCAGCCCCGGCGTGACGAGCAGCCGGCCGTAGCCGATCTGGTCCTGCACGAATGCGCCGAACAGCGTGTAGTCGGTATCGGGAAACGCCTTGTTCGGGAATGCTTCGCCGACGCCCGGCACCGTGCCGTCGCGCATGTTCGTCACGCGCGACAGGCTGCCGTCGACGCCATACAGCAGCTTGTGTGCGAACGGGCCGGTCGAGAAGCCGCTTTCGGCGAACGCGGAGCCGCCGAACGTGCGCTCCTTGTACTGATTGTCGCGCGAGCGCGACGGCTGCGTGCCGCGCGTCTCGAACGCATATTGATCCTGCTTCGCGTCCTGGTAGTAGAACTGCACGTGCGCGTTCTGGAACCAGCGGAACGTATCGTCGCGAAAGTCGTAGTCGACGCTGAAACGGTTGCGCTCGAGCCGGTCGTGCGTCGTGAGGCCGAGCGTGCCGGGCGGGTTGATCGCCGACAGCACGTCGGTGCTCACGCGCCGCTGCACGGTTTCGGCGGTGAACCGGATCGTGTCGCGCGCGGTGGGCGTCAGCACGAGCTTGCCGAGCAGCGATTCCGAATAGACGTCCTGAGGGTTCGACGTCGTGCGCAGCGTGCTCGCCGAATTGTTGTCGCCGCGCGTGTCGACCTCGTGGCCGCGCCGGCCGTCGGCGATGATCATCCCCTGCACGCGGTCGTTGCCGCCGGCCGCCGATACCGTCGCGCCGACGCTGCGATCGGCCGAGTCGTAGCTCGGCCGGAACGAGAAGTAGGTGGGCTTGCCGTAGATCGACAGCAGGTCGCGCGGATCTTTCGTGATGAAGTTCACGGCGCCGGTCAGCCCGTCGCTGCCGTACAGCGCCGAGGCCGGCCCGCGCAGGATCTCGATGCGCTTGAGCATGTCGAGATCCGCATAGTCGCCGCGGCCCGCTTCGAGCGGCCCGAACGAGAACGCGCTCGGCAGGCGGATGCCGTCTTCCATCAGCAGCACGCGATTGCCTTCGAGGCCGCGGATGTTGATGCTCGAATCGCCGTCGCGGCCGCCGCCGAGCGCGGCGCTGCCGGGGCGGTACGCGGTGCGGCGCACCGTGACGCCCGGCTCGTAGCGCAGTGCGTCCTTGATGTTGGCGGCCTGCTGCTCGTCGAGATCGTCGTCGGTGATCACCGACACGGACGCGGCCGTGCGGCTCGCGGCGGTGGCGGTGCGGGTGGCCGTGACGGTGACGGGGTCGAGCAGCGCATCGCCGCGCGTGGACGCGGCGGCGGTGGTCAGGACGGCAGGCGGCAGGTTGGCGCCTTGCGGCGACGAATCGGCGTGAGCCGGGGCGGCGGACAGGCCGAACGCGCCGAACAGCGCGGCACAGATCGGCTGCCGTGCCAGCGGATAGCAATGCACAGGTGGTCTCCCATTGACGATAACAAGCCCGAAGGCTGGCTGGGTGACGCGTCCACCTGGCTGGCCCGTTTGCGCGCGATACGCGGCAAACGGCGAATTGAAAGGCAACTGACAATTTTGTCAGTGTAAATGAGAATTATTATCAATACAAGGAAGACAAGGAAGCACGGCAGCGCATGCGGGCGAGCGCCGTCGTGCGCGGGGCGGACGCGCTGCGCGGGGGAAAACCGGGAGAAGCCGGCCCTAGGCCAGCGATTCGATGCGGATCAGCAGGTTGCGCGCATGCGCGATGAACGCGTCGTGCGTCGCGCGGTCGCCGTGGCCTTCGAAGCCGGCCTGTTCGGCGAACGCGAGCTGCTCGGCGTAGAGGTCGACGAGTGTGGTGCGCGCGTCGGGAGGAAGCGAGCGGATCATCGAGACGAGCAGCAGTTCCTGTGCGCGCAGCATGCCGGACAGCGATTGGGCGTTCATGCCGACCTCCTCGAACGATGCGGCGGCGTGCCGCTCGTTTCATAGTAGGTCGTTGCCGCGCGCAGCGGAAATCAGCCGGCGGCGGTCGCCGTCCGTGCATCGCGCACGATCTGCGCGACGCGTTCGACGAACTCGGCGTCGACGCTCGACAGCACCTCGCGCTTGCCGTCGGGCATCTCGACCATCAGCCGGTACGTGACGTCCTGCGTGGCCCATGCGAGATAGCCGACGACGACGAGCATCACGCCGACGACGAGCGCCGCGCTCGATGCGCCGATACCGCCGGCGACGGCGGTGGCCGCGCCGATCAGCGAGATCAGCGACGGTACGAGACGATTCTTCGGGATCTTGGCGACGTCGACGTCGCGGATGTCGCGCAGCGGGAAGACCTGGCCCGCGGCGGACAGGCCGTTGCGCGTGACCATCACGCCGCGTTCATTGAATGCGTTTTCCATCGTATGTTGCGTGGACGAAAACGCGCAGCGTAGCAGACTTCGTTGCCGCGTCAAACGAGGCCGAGTGCCGCATGACATGCGCGGAGCAGCCGGCATGCGGATGACGGGCGCAATGGAAGGGGCGTCAGAACTGCAGCCGGCCGTCGCCGTACAGGCGGCCCGGCACGTGCGATGCGACGACTTCGGCGATCTCTTCGTCGGTCGATTCGGCCGGTACGATCTGGCGTCGCGCGGGCGCGTCGAGATGCATCGTCCATTCGACGAGCCGGTACGGGCGGCCCCACGGGCGCTGCATTTCCACCGACACGCGGCAGCTCTGGACGGGAAGCGAATGCCGGCGCGTCAGAATCGCGTGCAGATGGCTGAAAACGGTATCTTCGATCATCATGGCCTCCGATCCTGTCTTGTGGTCAGTCGATGGCGGTGCCGTAGTGGGTGTCAAAAAAAAAGCCGCCGATGCTCAGGCGGCCAACAGGGGGGGTGAGAGCATCCTCTCAGCCCAGAATTAAGCGAAACTTAAAAGCCCATAAAAAAGCGCCCCGCGTGGAGCGGGGCGCTTCTTGCCGTCGTGATCCGCGAGTTAAGCGGATGCTTTAGAACTTGTGACGGATACCGACGCGAGCGGCGATCTGGTTCTTCGAATCGCTGCCCGACGTGCTGAAGTAGCTCGTGCTCGAACCGATCTGCGCTTGCACGCCGTTGCCCGATGCCTTCTGACCGACGACCAGGGCATACACGTCCGTACGCTTGCTGAGCGCGTAGTCCAGCGCCAGGTTGCCCTGGTTCCAGTGCGCCGAGTTGCCGCTTTGCGTTGCGTTCGTGTACGTGTAGCCGACGGCTGCCGACAGGGCCGGCGTGATCGCATACTTCAGGCCTGCTTCGTATGCGTTGTAGAACGTGCCCGATGCGCCTGCGGCGACCGGGGTGAACTGCGTGCGCGTCCACAGCGCCCATGCCGTTGCCGGGCCGAAGATGTAGCGGCCGCCCACGCCGTACGTGCGCAGGTCGCGGATGTTGGTCAGCGCGATGTTCGCGATCGACGTCGAGAACGCCGGCGATGCCTGGCTCGGGAAGCGGATGTCCGTGTATGCGGCGCCGAGGGCGAACGGGCCGTTCGCGTAGTTCAGGCCGAAGCTGTATGCACGCGACGAACCGGCCGTCGTCGTGGTGCCCGTCGTCGTCGACGGTGCGCCGGCGAAGTCGGTCGAGTTCGAGAAGCCGTACAACGCGCCGAACGTGAAGCCGGCGTAGTTCGCGCTCTGGAACTTCACCGCGTTGTTGATGCGGCTCGACGTGAGCTGGTCGATGTCGTTCACGTGGTACGCGTAGTTGCCGTCGACCGTGTTGCCGCCCGTCGAGTAGTTCGAACCGAGGATGTCGGTCGAGAACGAGTACTGACGGCCGAACGTCAGCGTGCCGTATTGCGCCTGGCTCAGGCCGACATAAGCCTGGCGGCCGAAGATCGCGCCGCCCTGGCCGATCGTGCCGTTGCCGCTGTTGAAGCCGTTTTCGAGCACGAAGATCGCCTTCAGGCCGCCACCGAGGTCTTCGGTGCCGCGCAGGCCCCAACGGCTGCCCTGGGCCACGCCGTCGTCGTACTTGAACAGCTTGCTGCTGCCGCCAGCGGCATCCTTGCTGTGGTTAACGTAGCTGATACCGGCGTCGATCACGCCGTACAGGGTGACGCTGCTTTGCGCGTGCGCCGCGCCAGTCGTGGCGGTGAGGACGGCGAGGGTCAACAGTTTCTTGTTCAAAGGATTCTCCGAGCGAATAAATGGCGTGTCCAGTTGCGGTTCCGGCGCTCTCTATGGGCGCTTTCACGGACCGGTTGCAACTTTATCGGCAGGCCACGTAATGATTGTGACAGTGTTTGTCATATGACGAATGTGTGGTGCCGATGCGACACTGGATTCTGCCTGCTTGTACAGCGGGGAGTTATACCGATTCCGTCTGAGCGTCGATCGGGCGGCGGAATAAGCACATGAAATAAGCTTGGTTGGTGCCGTTCCGGCCCCGTGACAGGATGCGTGTTCAACAACGACACGGGACAAGAGGAACACCATGCGACGTTCGATCCTGACCGGCCTCGGCGCGCTCGCCGCGGCGCTGGCCTTTGCGGCGCCCGGCGCGCACGCCGACCCGCAGACGCTGAAGATCGGCACGATGAGCGGCCCCGACGCGCAGATCTGGACCGAGGTGACGAAGGTCGCCGCGCGCGAAGGCCTCGCGATCAAGGTCATCGAGTTCAACGATTACGTGCAGCCGAACGCGGCGCTCGATTCGGGCGACCTCGATGCGAACGGCTTCCAGCACCAGCCGTTCCTCGACAGCCAGATCAAGCAGCGCGGCTACAAGATCGTCAACGTCGGCCTGACCTACACGGCGCCGATGGGCTTTTATTCGAAGAAGCTCAAGTCGCTGAAGGACTTGCCGGTCGGCGCGAAGGTCGGGATCCAGAACGATCCGTCGAACGGCAACCGCGCGCTGCTGCTGCTGCAGAAATACGGGGTGATCAAGCTGAAGGCGGGCGCCGGCACGAACGGCGTGAACGCGACGCCGCTCGACGTCGCCGAGAACCCGAAGAAGATCAAGATCGTCGAGCTCGACGCCGCGCAACTGCCGCGCGCGCTGCCCGACCTCGACGCCGCGTCGATCAACACCGACTACGCGGTGAAGGCGGGGCTCACGCCGGTGAAGGATGCGATCGCGATCGAGGATCTGCGCGGGCCGTACGCGAACCTGATCGCGGTGCGCGCGCAGGACAAGGACAAGCCGTGGGTGAAGAAGCTCGTGGCGGCCTATGAATCGGACGACGTGCGCAAGTTCATCGACCAGAAGTTCGGCGGCGCGATCGTGCCGGCGTTCTGAGCATCGACGCTCGCCGCTGCCCGGCACCGTTGCCGGGCATGCCGCGAAGCCGAAAAGCAAATCGCCCGCGCAAGCGGGCGATTTCGTTGCTGCGCGCCGTTGCGCGGCGCGCGGGCCGGTTGTTCGGGCCGGCTGTTCGGGCCGCTCAGGCCGACAGCAGCGACCCGGTGCGGATCGGCGTGGCGCCCGCGATGCGCGCGACTTCCATGCCGGCCGTCGCGAAGCGCACGATCTGGCGCGCGTACAGCACGCCGGACACGCTGCTCTTCAGCGTGATCACGCGGTCGGTCAGCGGATCGACGATGTCGGCCACTTCCTGGCCGGCCTCGATCCACGCGCCGACCGGCGTGCGGAACACGATCACGCCGGACACCGGCGCGACGAGCGGATCGGTGCCCGCGAGCGGCGTGGCCGGATACGCGAGCGGCGGCAGCGGCGCGGGCGTGCCGTCGATGACGCCGCGCTCGGTCAGGTATTCGACGATCCCTTGCGCATCCTTCTCCGCGAACTCGTACGACACGTCGCGCTCGCTGCGCAGTTCCACCGTGACGGAAATCGCGCCGTTCGGGATCGGGAAGCGATCGCCGAAGCGGTTGCGCAGGTCGGACCAGCAGAAGCTGTGGATCTCGTCGAACGGATTGCCGACCGAATTCAGCGCGAGCAGCGACGCCTGGGCGTCGAGATAGCGCGCCAGCGGCTCGACGTCTTCCCACAGGTCGGGGTTCGTATAGAGGTGCAGCACCGCGTCGCTGTCGCAATGCAGGTCGAGCACGATGTCCGCATCGAACGACAGCTTCTGCAGCGCGAGACGCTGCGAGTCGAGCTCGGTGCGCGGCATCTGTTCGTGGAGCGCTTCGCGCATCGCGGCGCGTACCGCGGCGAGGTTGCGCTGCGCGTCGTTCGTCAGGTGGCTTTCGATGCGCGGCAGCACGAGCGCCGCGAGATCGTAGAAATTGCGGTTGAAGTTCTGCATCGAGCCGAGATCGAAGCGGCCGAGGTGGTCGCCGAACACGTGCTGCGACAGGCCGATCGGGTTCGGCACGGGCACGATGACGACTTCGCCGCGCAGCTTGCCGGCGGTCTCGAGCGCGGCGATCTTGCGACGCAGCAGCGCGGCGACCAGCATGCCGGGCAGTTCGTCCGCGTGCAGCGACGACTGGATGTAGACCTTCTTGCCGCCGCGCGGGCCGTAGTGGAAGCTCGTGATCTGGCGTTCGGTGCCGACGGCGGGGGAAATCAGCGGATGGGTCTGCGTTTGCATGATGGGGAGAGTGCGGCGCAGCCGCGAGTGATCCGGTATGCGTGGAAGGTCGATTGTACGTTGCCTTCGCCGAACCTATCAAACCGCGCCCCGAGCACGCTCTTTTCCTTTGCGAATCATCAGGTTGGCGCGTAAAAAATAACGTTGCGGCGGCGCCTCCGCCGGGTGTTTTTCGCCGTGTCCGGCTGCGTGCGGGCAAAAAAACGGGCTCCTTGCGGAGCCCGTCTGCGCGGATGCGAAGCGCGCTTTTACGCGCGATTACTTGCCGTAGACGTCGAAATCGAAGTACTTCTTCGCGATCTTGTCGTACGTGCCGTCCTTGCGCATGCCGGCGATCGCGCCGTCGATCTGCGTCTTCAGGTCGGTGTCTTCCTTGCGCAGGCCGATGCCGGCGCCGTTGCCGAGCGTCTTCGGATCGTCGATGTCCTTGCCGGCGAAGTCGAAGCTCGCGCCGCGCGGCGTCTTCAGGAAGCCGATTTCAGCCTGCACCGCGTCCTGCAGCGCGCCGTCCAGACGGCCCGAGATCAGGTCGGCGTAGACCTGGTCCTGGTTCTGGTAAGGCACGACGTTCACGCCCTTCGGCGCCCAGTAGGTCTTCGCGTAGGTTTCCTGAATCGTGCCCTGCTCGACGCCGACCGACTTGCCCTTCAACGAGTCGGCCGTCGGCAGCAGGCCCGCGCCCTTCTTCGTGACGAGGCGCGTCGGCGTGTTGAACAGCTTCGCCGAGAACGCGATCTGTTCCTGACGCGCCGGCGTCATCGACATCGACGACAGCACGCCGTCGAACTTGCGGGCCTTCAGCGCCGGGATCATCCCGTCGAAGTCGTTTTCGATCCACACGCATTTCGCGTGCATGCGGCGGCAGATTTCATTGCCGAGATCGACGTCGAAGCCGACCACCTTGCCGCTTGCGTCTTTCGATTCGAAAGGCGGGTAGCTTGCGTCGACGCCGAAGCGTACGGTCGTCCATTCCTTCGCGTAGGCGCTGCCGGCCGATACGGCGAGCACGGCAACGGTCACAGCCGCAAGAATCTTTTTCACTCGGTGACTCCTCGTTTTGTTCGATGGGTGCGCGGTTGTGCCGCGCCGTAAGCCTTCGGCCCGGCGCGGTTTCGCGTCGGACTGTCCGTTTCGCCTGCCCGATGCGGGCGCGCGACGTGCGCAAGATTATCAAGACAAAATGCCGGTGGGGCGCCTAGGACATGCCCCGATACCGGACCCGACGGCCGTGCGGACCTGCGCGACCGTTTCAGACGAAGGAACGATTCAGCCGAGCGTTTCGTTGACCGCGCGCTGCAGGCACGTGACGAATTGCGAGACGGCGGGCGTCGGCAGCAGGTCGCGCCGCGCGATGATCGACAGATCGAAGCGCGGCATGCTTTCGTCGAGTTCGGCCGTGCGGATGCCGAGCGGCGCCACCATCGCGGCCAGCGGGCGCGTGAAGCAGCCGATCACGTCGGAGTGCGCGACGAGGCCGAGCGTCACCGCGAACGACATCGGCGAGCGCAGCAGGCGCTTCGGCAGCGGCAGCCCGCGCGCCTCGAACATCGCGATCATCACGCTGTGCGGAAACTGCTCGGCGCCGACCGTGACGATCCATTCGGCGTCGAGTAATTCCTCTAACCGGCGCGCGTGCGCGAGCGGATGCCCTTCGCGCATCACGACGGTGAATTCGGTCGACAGCAGCGGCACCTGCGTGAAATCGCGGTCGAGCGCGGGCACATGGTGCATCGCAGCGATGTCGAGCGTGCCGTTGCGCAGTTGCGCGAGCGCGTCGGGCACCGTCACTTCCTCGAGATGCAGGCTGACGTTCGGCATCGACCGGCGGAATGCGGTGACCGCATGCGGCAGCGCGGTCAGCGCGATCGACGGCATCGTGCCGACCGCGACGCGCCCCGACATTTCTCCCTTCACCTGCTCGACGGCCTCGACCGTGCGGCGCATGTCGCCGAGCAGTTGCTCGGCGCGCGGCAGCAGTGCGTGGCCGCACGCGGTCAATTCGACGCCGCGCACGCTGCGCACCAGCAGTTCCGCGTTCAGCGCGGTTTCGAGTTCGCGGATCGTATGCGTGATCGCGGGCTGCGTGACGCCGAGCTCGCGCGCGGCGGCGCGCAGGCTCTTGTGATGCGCGGCGGAGACGAACGCCTGGAGCTGCGCGATGTTCAGTTGGTTTCGGATGCGGGTCATCGATCGGATTCGGATCTCGCGGCGGGCCGGGCGCCGGCGCGAAGAACGATAGGGTAGCGCGTCGCGGGGCGGATGCCGGGCACAGCGAAGATCGCCGGGCGGCGGCCGGCGTTTTTTGAGCCGCTTTTTGCGGCGTGCTGGTCAGGATTGCAGATGACGCGGCACGCGTGTTTGCGGATGCGGCGTATCGCGCATGCGTTCGAGCGTGGCCGTGCGCGCGTCAGGCGAGCGCCGCTTCGACCGCCGTCAGCGTGCGGCGCCGGATCCAGCCGCTCGCCAGCCGGATCGCGAGCCAGTACGGCGTGAACAGCCACCGCGTGCGCGTATTCGGGCAGTGCACGAAGGTTTCCGTGCGCAGCACGTGCGCGCCGGCCGCGAGCCCGACGACTTCGAGCCGCAGCACCAGCTTGGCGTCGCGCGGGTCGTCGTGCCGCACGAAGGCCGTGGCGTCGGCGATCGTCCGTACGTCGGGCGTCGGGCGCCAGAAGCGTCCGACGAGCCCCAGCGACAGCGATGTGTCGTCGCGATGCAGCAGTGTGAACGTGTCGAAGCCGAAGCGGGCGTGCCCGGCTGGGGCCGGGAGGTTGCCCAGCACGCGGGCGATGGCCGCCGGCGATTCGCGCACGGCGAGCAGCGCGTCGATCACCGGATCGGCGCGCATGTCGAGCGAAGCCACGGCGTCGATGATGCGTGACGGCGGTGCGTCGATCGGCCGCGATTCATGAACTTCGATGAAGCCGAACGACGGGATGAACGGCGGCTTGCGCGCCGCGGTCCGCATGTCTGATTCGGAAACGATGCCGAACGGATTCATGAGCGGCTTCGGAGGAGAAAGCGCGATCGTAGCACCGGGTGCGGATTGGCGCCGCGAGGCTGGCCGCATCGCGCCCGGCACGAAGGGGGCGCGGCGTTCGAGCCGACGGTTGCGAACCCGGGCAACCGGGATGCGGGGGTGCGTCGGGCATCAGGCGGCGGCGCGCCGAACGCGCCGCCCGAACGGCACGTCCACGCACGGCGGTGCGCGACGCGTCGATGTGGCATGCTGAGCGGAACGATGCGCGGTTTGCGTCAACACACTTTCCGTTTCTTCTGCATTTTTCAATTCATCATGTCCCGAAAAGCAGCCTCGTCGCGCCACGACTGGATGATGCACGCCACGCCGGTAGACGGCATCGAGCGCATCGAAGCGTGGTTTCAAGGCAATGCGTATGCGATGCATCGGCACGATACGTACGCGATCGGCCGCACGCTCGCGGGCGTACAGAGTTTCAACTATCGCCGTTGTCGTCGCGATAGTCTCCCGGGAAATACGATGGTGCTGCATCCCGACGAGGCGCACGACGGCCAGGCCGGTACGGGCGAAGGATTCCGCTATCGGATGATTTACGTCGAGCCCGCGCTGTTCCAGGCGGTGCTGGGCGGCCGCGCGTTGCCGTTCATCGAAGGCGGCGTGACGAGCGATCCGCGTATCGCGGCCGCGACGGAAAGCCTGCTGCAACACGTCGGGCACATGCTCGAGCCGCTCGAACAGGGCGAAGCGCTGGTCGAACTCGTACACGCGCTTGCCGCCGTCGCCGACATGCCGCGTTCGCGAGGGAAAGGCGATTATCTGGCGGCGCGCCGTGCGCGTGACTATCTGCATGCAAACTTCACGCGCGTCGTCACGCTCGACGAACTGGAAATCGTGACGGGACGAGACCGCTGGCGTCTCTCCCACGATTTCCGGACCTTCTACGGCACGAGTCCGTATCGCTATCTGACGATGCGCCGGCTGGGTGCCGTGCGCGGCATGCTGCGTGCGGGCGCGCCGCTTGCGGGCGCGGCGGCCGATGCCGGCTTCGCCGATCAAAGCCACATGACACGCCATTTTCTGAAGGCCTTCGGTCACACGCCGGGGCACTGGCTCCAGGTCGTAGGCGCGATGCGCCGCGGGTGAGCGGCGTCCCACGATCGTTCAATACGATCCGCCGGCGGCGGCCTATGCTCGGCAACGCATCCCCACCCACACGGAGAGAACGATGTCGGCATCACCGCATTCCCATACGATTCCCGCTGCACGCGGCCAATGCGAAACGATCGATCTGGCGGGCAAGATCGCGCTGATCGACGGTCATTGGCAACCACGCGTGGTCGCGGAAATGAACGATTACCAATTCAAGGTCGTCAAGCTCGAAGGCGAATTCGTCTGGCACCGGCACGGCGATACCGACGAAACCTTCATCGTGCTGGACGGCATCCTGCGTATCGATTTTCGCGGCGGCCCGCACGGCGACGCTTCGATCGAACTGCGAGCCGGTCAAATGGCCGTGGTGCCGAAAGGCATCGAGCACAGGCCTTGTGCGCAGGGTGAAGTGAAACTGCTGCTGATCGAGCCGCGCGGCGTCGTGAATACCGGCGACAGCGCAACCAGCGAACGCACGGTCGAGAACGATCAGTGGGTTTGATGCCTCGCGCCGTGCCGCGCATCGACGGTGCGTCGTCCGTGTGGTCATCCGTCGGAACGATCGATGCCGCACCGGCAAAAAAAGCCTGGAAACATGCGTTTCCAGGCCTGGAGACCATCGACGAGGATGGTGGAGGAGACGGTGTCGTCCCGATGCGCGCCGCCCTTCTGCCGGCAGCGTCGCGCATGTTCCGCGGTCAGATCGCCCAGCCGCCGAGATAGAACGTGACGAGCACGGCGGCGATGAGCACGGTGCCGACGTTCAGCTTGCGGAATTCGCCGCTGGCGATGCGGCCGATCACGAGCGTCGAGAAGCCGAGCATGATGCCCGTCACGATGTTCGCGGTCAGTACGATGAACACCGCGCACACGAGCCCCGACATCGCGTCGACCATGTCGTCCATGTGCAGCTTGCTCACGCTGCCGAGCATCAGCAGGCCGACGTACATCAGCGCGGGGGCCGTGGCGTACGACGGCACGAGGCCCGCGAGCGGCGACAGGAACATCACGACCAGGAACAGCAGGCCGACCACGGCTGCCGCGAGGCCCGTCTTCGCGCCGGCGGCCACGCCGACGCTCGACTCGATGTAGGCTGCGGCGGGCGCGCCGCCGAGGAAGCCGGAGAAGATCGAGCTGACCGAATCGGCAGTCAGCGCGCGCCCGCCGTTGATGATGCGGCCATTCTCGTCGAGCTGGCCGGCCTGGCCCGCCACCGCGCGGATCGTGCCGGTCGCGTCGAACACGGCGGTCATTACGAGCGCCAGCACGCTCGGCAGCACGGACATCGACAGCGCGCCCTTGATGTCCATCGCGCCGATCAGCGACGCATGGCCCGGTGCGCTCAGCGACGGCAGCGCGAAGATGCCGTGGTACTTCACGGCCGGATCGAACACGAGGCCGATCAGCGAGATCGCGATCACGACGAGCAGGATGCCGCCCGGCACGCGACGCTTCTCGAGCCCGAAGATCGCGGCGAGGCCGACGACCGACATGATGACCGGGAACGCGGTGATCTGGCCGAGCGACACCGGCAGGCCGGCGCCCGGGTTCTTGATCACGAGCCCGACGTCGTTCGACGCGATCAGCAGCAGGAACAGGCCGATGCCGATCCCGGTGCCGTGCGCGACGCCCGCGGGCAGGTTGCGCAGAATCCACGAGCGCACGCCGGTGACCGAGATGCCCGTGAACACGAGGCCCATCAGGAACACCGCGCCGAGCGCGACGGTCGGATGCAGCCCCTTGCCGAGCACGAGGCCGAACGCGGTGAACGCGGTCAGCGAAATCGCGCAGCCGATCGCGATCGGCAGCTTCGCCCACAGGCCCATCAGCAAGGAGCCGAACGCGGTGGTCAGGCAGACCGCGACGAACACGGCGCTCGTGTCGAAGCCGGCCTTGCCGAACATGCCGGGCACGACGAACACGGAATAGACCATCGCGAGGAATGTGGTCACGCCCGCGACGATCTCGCGGCGCTGCGTGCTGCCGCGCGACGAAATGTCGAAGTACCGGTCGATGACTCCCTTGGTGCCGAAGTCCGTTTCTTCCGCGCCGACGCCGACCGTCGGCTGCACCGGGGTATCACTCATGAGCTTGCTCCTTTATCAGCGTACTGAAACGGTCGTAGCGGACCGTCGTCAGGGTGTCTCGAATCTGGTTGGAATGATCGGCAACGTCGTGGGGACGCCTGACGCGTGATTCGTGTCGTCGTACGCGCCGTGAGGCGGGCGCGAGTGTGTCGCGTCGTACGACGCGTGGTGTGGTCGACCCCGTCACGTGTGCTTTGCCGTAGCGAAGGTTAGGCGAACGGCCCATCACGTCCCATTGGGGGAAGAGCATGCAGCGCATGTCTCAGCGCTTATATCGGCGTGTAACGGGGCTTCGTCGTCGCGGAACGCGTGTATACGCCTAGTTCGAATCCGTTAAGGCGATTATTTGAATGCAGGGTCGGCGGGCAGGGCGGGAGCGGGTGGTGCATCCGATCTTACGAATGTCTTTCATCGAGGCTGCGCAGGCGCATGAAGCCGGCCGCGTTTCATGCAATGCGCGGCCGCGCGCAACCTGCATCCGGATGATACCGGTGCCGCGCGCGGGCTGCGCCGGCGCGCGTTCCGGCCCCTCGTTGCGTCAATCCCGTGCGAGATGCGTGAGATGCGCGAGGTACGCACAGAACATGTCGGCCATCGCGGTCGCATAGGCGTCGATTTCCGCCGGCGTGCGCGCGGTCTCGGAGAACGCCTTGCCGCCCGTCGTGAGCGTCGTCATGACCAGCTCGCACGCGGTCGCATGCGTGGCGTCCGACACGGCGGGCAGTGCCTCGCGCATGAACGCGCTGAAGATCCGGTTGCCCTCGGCCCGCACTGCCTGCACTTCGGGAGCGTCGCGATAGAGGGGCGCCGCATCGTCGAGTGCGATGCGCATGGGCGCCTCGTCGCATTCCGAACGGATGAACGCGTGGACGGCGGTGCGCAGCCGCTCGGGCGGCGTCTTCTGCCGATCCTGCAGCATCCCGCACAGCATGCCGGACGTCTGCCGCCACTCGTCGTGCTGGAGCCGGAACAGCACGGCCGCCTTGTTCGGGAAGTACTGATACAGCGAGCCGACGCTTACGCCGGCGCGCTCGGCGACGCGCGCCATCGTGAAGCGCTGCGCGCCTTCGGTCGTCAAAACCTGAATAGCGGCCTCCAGCACGTCGTCGACGAGCCGGGTCGAGCGGGCCTGCCGAGGCTGTCTGCGCGAGGCGATCGGGGCGTTGCGGCGGTCGGTCATGACGGGTCTGCCAATGCGAATAGCAAAACGTGAATAGTTCGTCATATTCTAGTCGGGTGCGCTGACGCACTCAACCTGACACTGGAGATTCGCATGACCACCTTGATTCACGACCCGCTGGCGTCGCTGCTCGCGCGCCTGTTCGACGAAGCCGATGCGTCGTCGCCCGCGTCGAATCCGGACTTCGCCGACCTGACGCACGACGAGCACGCGCGGCTGATGCGCAGCAAGACCGATTACGCCGATTTCTATGCGCGCCTGAAGGACTATCCGCTCGCGGTGTCGCGCGAGACGGGCACGCTGCTGTACATGCTCGCGCGCAGCGGCGGCGCGCGCTCGATCGTCGAGTTCGGCACGTCGTTCGGCATCTCGACACTGCACCTCGCGGCCGCGCTGCGCGACAACGGCGGCGGCCGGGTGATCACGAGCGAGTTCGAGGCGTCGAAGGTTGCGCGGGCACGGGCGAACCTGGCCGCGGCCGGGCTCGACGATCTCGTGGAGATCCGTGAAGGCGATGCGTTGCGCACGCTGGCCGTCGATCTGCCGGATACCGTCGACCTGCTGCTGCTCGACGGCGCGAAGGCGCTGTATCAGGAGATCCTCGCGCGGGTCGAGCCGCGGCTGCGGCCCGGCGCGTTCGTCGTCGCCGACAACGCGGAATACAGCCCCGACTATCTTGCCTACGTGCGCGCGCCGCGCAACGGCTACCTGTCGGTGCCGTTCGGCGGCGATGTCGAGCTGTCGATGCGGATTCGCTGAGGCCGGGGCGTTGCGCGGCAGCCGGAGCGGCATCGTAAAAATAGAGGATAACTGATCAAGCGGATGCGGCAGCGACGCCGCGGATTCGGGCAGCCGTCGTCGTGCGTTACTTCAGGAACACGTAACGCGCGAAATACGGAAAACGGCCGACCGCATGCTCGGTCGAACACGCCGGTTCCGGCGGCATGCCGCCCGCGGTGTCGAGCCGCTGCACGAAGCGCACGCCGGCGAGCGCGCCGGCCGTGGTCTTCGCGTCCGTTGCGGCCGGCGTCGCGGCGAGCAGCAGTTGCGGGATGCTGCCCGGGTGCGCGCCCGGCGCTTGCGCGAGCTTCTTGCCGGTGATCCGGCTGCCGTCGGTCGCCTCCCACGACGGCCCTGCGCCGTGCCGGACGACGAGCGTGCCGCTGCTGTCGAACAGCATCGCTTCCGGATGCTGGAACACCCACACGAGCTTGTGTCCGGCGTCGTAGTCGCACGTGTAGACCTGCACGCCGGCCGCGGTCGTCGACAGCACGGGCGTGGCCGGCCGGGGCGGCGCGAGACCGGCGGCTTCGTCGGCGCGGGCGGAGACGGTACAGACGGCCAGCGCAAGGCAGGCCGCGGCGGCCGGCAGCGTGGTGCATTGCAGGGAACGGCTTCGCATGGCAGGGCATCCTTTCAGGTCGGGTGACGGTCAACCATCGGCGAGCCCGTCAACGCTAGACGCTAATCGCGCCGGCCGCAATGCGCACATGACGATCGCGGCGATAGTCATGTGCGCCTGGCCGATTCAGACCGGGAACCTCAGGCGGCGCCGGCCGGCGTCGGCGCATGCTCGGCGATCAGGCGTTCGGCTTTCAGCGCGTCCCACAGCGCGGCCGGAATCGGCGCCGACGCGAGCCGCAGGTTCTCGTCGATGCGATCGGGGCGGCTCGCGCCGGGGATCACGGCCGCGACGGCCGGATGCGCGAGCGAGAACTGCAGCGCCACCGCGCGCACGTCGACGCCGAACCGTTCGCTGATCTGCCGGATGCGCGCGACGCGATCGAGCATCGCCTGCGTGGCCGGCTGATATTCGAAGTGGGTGCCGCCCGCGAGCACGCCGGAGTTGTACGGGCCGCCGACGATGATACCGAGCCCGCGCGCGGCGCTTTCCGGCATCAGCCGTTCGAGCGCGCCCGCATGGTCGAGCAGCGTGTAGCGGCCGGCCAGCAGGAAGCCGTCCGGGTCCGAGCGTTCGAGCGCGAGCGCGCACGGCTCGATCCGGTTCACGCCGAGGCCCCAGCCCTTGATGACCTTCTCGTCGCGCAGCCGCGTGAGCGCCTTGGCGGCGCCCGACATCGCGATGTCGAACACGTCGAGCCAGCGTTCGCCGTGGAAGTCGATCGCCGGATCGTGGATCCACACGGTGTCGAGCCGGTCGGTGCGCAGCCGCTTCAGGCTCGCTTCGATCGAGCGCAGCGTGCCGTCTTCGGTGTAGTCGTAGACGATCCGGTTCGGCAGGCCGTGCTGGAACAGCCCGCCCTTCTCGCCGAGATCGCGCTGCGATGCGTCCTCGTGCTCGTCGAGCACGAGTCGGCCGACCTTGGTGCCGAGCGAGTATTCATCGCGCGGCCGGCCGGCGAGCGCTTCGCCCAGGCGCAGCTCGGCGAGGCCGGCGCCATACAGCGGCGCCGCGTCGAAGTAGCGGATACCGTTGTCCCAGGCCGCGTCGATCGTGGCCAGTGCTTCTTCGTTCGGGATGGCCCGATACATGTTGCCCAGCGGCGCAGTGCCGAAACCCAGGCGGGAAGGGAGCGTGATTCTCATGTGCGTTTTCCTGTTGTGCGTTTTCCTGTCACGCCGCGGCTTGCGCGAGCGTCGGATAGTCGGTCAGGCCCGGTGCGCCGCCGCCGAACAGCGTGTTGCGGTCGT
>NZ_CABVLY010000045.1 GCF_902498995.1 Burkholderia anthina | reverse complement strand
CGTCGACAGACGTTCTTCGTCGCGCGCCGCCAGTTGCGTTTGCAAGCCCGTATGCGAATCGCGGATCGTCGACAGCAGGTCGTTCGAACGTTGTTCGAACGTCGTAGCCTGTGCGGTCAGATCGCGCGTGGTTTGAGCGAGTGCATCGCAGATTTCCTGCTGACGGCCCGCGCTGTGTGCGCCGGCGCGCTGCCACTCGTCGCCGAGCTTCGCGGCCATCGCGGCCAGTGAAGCGTTCCACGCCGACAGACGCGCTTCGTCGCGCGCGGCCAGTTGCGTCTGCAGGTCCGCATGCGACTCGCGCATCGACGCGAGCGTCGCCCCCGAGTGCCGCTCGAACGTCGCGGCGGCCTCGCCCAGCGCGCGTGCATGCTGGCCGGCCAGCGTCTCGCCGACCTGCTCCTGGCGTGCAAGCGCGTCGCGCCACGCATCCGACAAACGGGTTTCGGTCGATTCGAGGCGCGTCGCGACGCCGTCGAGCAGGTCCGTCGAGCGCTGCGCGAAGGTGTCGGTGAACTGGCCGAGCGTCGTCTGCAACTGCTGCGCGACGGCGTCGCCGGCCTGGCGCTGTGCGTCGATCGCGCGGCTCCAGACGGCCGTCACGTCGCCGGTGGTCTTCTCGAAGCCGTCCGTCAGCCCGTCGAGCTGGCGCTGCACGGCGCCCGTCACGGTGTCGCGCAGCGCGGCCATCTCCTGCGCGAGCCCGGTCATCGTCGCCGCGACGACCGGCTGCAGCGCGGCCCCGGCCACGCGCGCGCTTTCGGCGGCGCTCTCCTTCAGCGCGTCGCCGACGTTCGACGCGAGGCCCGCATACGCACGCTCGGTACGCTCGAAAAACGCCTGCTGGCTTTCGATCTGGCGGTCGTGCAGCGCGACGCTGCGCGCCTCGAGCGTCGTCATCATCGTCTGCAGCCGGTCGACCAGCGCCGGCATCACGTCGGCCTGGCGCTGCAGCAGCCGGAACGATTCGTCGCGCTGGTGCGCGGACGAATGCACGCGCAGCGTCGTCGCGATCTTCGCGTCGAGCTGCTGGCCCGCGTCGATCCGCTCGCGGCGCACGAGCGCGGACAACAGGCCGAGCATCGCGGACGTCGCCACGCCGGCGATCGACGTGCCGAACGCGAACCCGAGCCCCTTCACCGGCGCGATCAGCGATGCGCGGATCGCGTCGAGATCGGTCGCGCTCTCGAGCGCGGCGCCCGTACCCTTCAGCGTGACGACCATCCCGAGCAGCGTGCCGAGCATGCCGAGCAGTACCAGCAGGCCGACGAGATACGGCGTGAGCGCCGGGCCGGGCAGCGCGACGCGCGCGCCTTCGACACGCGCACGCACGGCGCCGCGCAGGCCCGGATGCAGCGTATCGAGCCACGTGTCGAGCTTCGCGGGCGGCTCGGTCAGGCCGGCCACCGCGCGCGACAGCGTGGCGGTCGCCTGGCGGTAGCGTTGCAGCTCCCACGCGCCGGCGACATAGCATGCGCCGATCAGCAGCGTGACGGCCGCCGCGAGCGGGTTCGACGCGGCATAACCGACGCCGATCCAGCACACTGCCAGCAAGCCGGCGATGAAGACAACGAGATCGAGACGAATTCTGGACATAGCGTATTGATTAGCAGGTACGAAGGGCCGCGAGCAGCCCGTCTACCGTTTGAAACCGGACTTCGAGTTCGGCGAGCAGGATGCTTTGCATCTCGTCGCGGAACGTGTCGAGCCACGTGCCGGGCACGATCGCCGCGGCGGACGGCGCATCGGCCGCGGCCGCACCATCGCCATCGGCCGCTGCCTGCGCAGCGGCGAGCGCCTGCCGCTCCGCGTCGCGCAGCCGCTCGAAGCGCGTGCCGAGCAGCGCGGCCACGGCGGACAGCAGGCTGCGCTCGCGCGCGCCGAGCACGCGCTCCATGATCGCGTCGAGCGTCGCGAGCCGCGCCATGCCGGACGAGCGCGCGGCGAGCGCGACCCGCAGGCGGCCGCGCAACTGGCCGATCGCGGTCTCCATCTCCTGTTGCAGGGACAGACAACGCTGGCGGAAATCCGCGAAATCGGCCGTGTCGGCGGGTGGCGGCGGCATGTCGCCGGGCCGCCGCCGCGTGCGCGGGCGGTTGGCGGTCGTGATCGCCTGCGCGAGATCGTGGCGCACGCGCGCGCAGTCGCGCTCGGCGTCGTAACCACGCACGCCGGCCGCGACGCCGGGCGGGCTCGCGGTCAGCGCGGACGACAACGTGATCGCATCGGTCCAGCCGAGCCATTGGCTCAGGCGGTCCGACAGCGTCTGCCGGGATTCCGCGACATCGGCATCGGTCAGGCGCGCGAGCAGCCGGACGAGCGTCGGACCGCTCAGCGCCGGGCGCGGGGGAGCTTGCACCATGCTGCAAACCGTCAAAAAAGGCAGCAGTTTACACGTCGTCGGGAGGTCGACCGCCAGAATCGGGGGAGCGGCCGGATTCGGCACGCCGCGCAACGGGCGCGAATGCCCGCCGCACAAGGCTCGCGGGCCGATGATGGGGGCTGTGGAATGGGCCGGCGCGATGCAGGCGACGCCGATGGCCGCCTGCCGAAACCGCTCCGCTATCGCCGCGGCCCATGGCCGGCGTGGCCGGCGACGTTCGCTGAATCAGGATTCGGCCGCCCGCGTGCGACGCCCTCGCGGCACCCGCCGGAAGATGGGCGCCCGAGGCAGGGGCTTGCCGGGCGCGCCATCGGCCATGAAATGAAGCCGGGCATCCGCCCGGCAGTAGCACCATCGCCGCCCGTCAGATCCCCGCCTTCGGCGCGTTCAGGATCAGCCGCAACCCGAGCAGCGTGATCGCACCGGCCGCGACGCGGTCGACCCACTTCTTCGCACGCAGGTAGAGTTCGCGCGGACGGCGCGTGGAGAAGCACAGCGCGACGATCGTGTACCAGCCGAATTCGACGCCGAACACGAGCGGCGGCAGCGCCAGATAGCACCACAGCGGCGGATGCTGCGGCAGGAGCGCCGCGAAGATGCTGCCGTACCAGATGGCCGTCTTCGGGTTGCTCAGCTGGGTCGTGAGGCCCGTCCAGAACGACTTGCGCGCGCTGCCGGCGACGCCGGCCTGCGGATCGTCCATCGCGATCGGCCGGTCGGCGCCGCGCCAGATCTTCGACGCCATGTAGATCAGATACGCGCCGCCCGCCAGCTTGAGCCCCACATAAAGCCACTCGACCGCCTGCAGCAGCGTGTAGAGCCCGGCCAGCGCGACGCCGCCGAACGCGATCCCGCCGACGCCCATGCCGAGCGCAGTGGCGAGCCCGTCGCGGCGCGACAGCCCGATCGAGTTGCGGGCCACCAGCACGAAGCTCGGGCCCGGAATCATCGCGCCGAGCCACAGCGCGGCCAGAATGGCGAATACGGCAGCCGATGCAGTCATCGAAGTCTCCTGGAACAGTGACGCCGCTGCGCCGGCGCCCGCGCGTCGTTTCCCGACGGTGAATCCGGCGATTCTGGCACGCTTCGCGGGCCGCCGAAAGCGCCTGCGCGCTGTTATGCTGGCTGCCGTTCCCGCCCTCCCGCACCGCCGCCATGATCGAGATCCGCGCCGCCCGCTATCCGGACGATGCCGCCGCCGTCGAAGCGATCTTCCGCGAGTACATCGCGAGCCCCACCGTCAGCCTCGCGTTCCAGGACTACGAGCCCGAGCTCGCCGCGCTGCCGGGCAAATACGCGGCGCCGCGCGGGCAGTTGCTGCTCGCGTGGCACGGCGAGCGCGTGGCCGGTTGCGCGGCGTTTCGCGAAATCGACGCGGCAACGTGCGAGATGAAGCGCGTGTACGTGCGTCCCGACGCGCGCGGACTGAACGTCGGCCGCCAGCTCGTCGAACGGCTGCTGCACGACGCGAAGGCGGCCGGCTATGCGCGGATGTGTCTCGACGTGCTGCCCGAGTTCGTCGCGGCAAGGCAACTGTATGCGTCGCTCGGCTTCACGCCCGCGCCGCCCGTCGCGTTCAATCCAGTGCCCGGCACCGAATTTCTCGGCAAGACGCTGTGATGGGTGCGATGCGCGCGCCGGCCGCGGCGGTTCGCCGGGCCCTCGTTCCGTTGCTCGCCGCGTGGTGGTGCCATGCGCACGCGGCCCCGCCACTGCCGCCGTCGGTCGCCGCGCAACTGCCGGCCGGCTACCGGCCGTTCGTCGCGCAGCCGGGGCCGGCGCTCGCCGACGGGCGGCACAGCCTGCTCGTCGTCGTGCATCGCGCGGTGGATACGCGCGAACGGCCGTCGCCGCGCCCGTTGCTCATCTACGAGGAACAGGCCGACCACACGTACCGGCTCGCCGCGCGCAACGACAGCGCCGTGCTCCACGCGAACGACGCGCTGCAGTGCGACCCGTTCGACCCGGAAGACGCCGCCGACGGCGGAATCGCGGTGAAGGGACGCTATTTCACGGTGCAGAACGACGTCGCGTGCGGACAGCACTGGAGCGACTACGTGACGTTCCGCTACGACCCGCGTACGCAGGGTTGGGTGTTCGCCAGCCAGATCTACACCGAATCGTTCCCGCTCGAGCCCGACAAGCCCGATTTCGTCAGCGCGGTGCGCGCCGATGCGCACCGGCCGGTGTCGTTCGGTCAGTGGCGGCGCAAGGAATGAAAACTGCGCGCGGCGCGTCGTAACGCCGGCGGCGGCGCCTTCCTTCAACGCGATACGTCCCCGCCGCGCCGCACTCGCGAGCGCGCGCCAACGGGGCTACCATAGGCGCTCGTCGCCGTTCGGGCGCGCCGGCGCGGCATGCGGCCTGCGCACGCCCCCTTCCCACGTTGAACCCGCGCAGGAGGACGTCATGACGCAACACTTCGACGCGATCGTCATCGGCACCGGGCAAGCCGGGCCGCCGCTCGCCGCGCGGCTCGCCGGCGCCGGCATGAAAGTCGCGATCGTCGAGCGCGGCCGCTTCGGCGGCACGTGCGTCAACACCGGCTGCATTCCGACCAAGACGCTGATCGCGAGCGCGTACGCCGCGCAGCTCGCCCGGCGCGCCGAGGAATACGGCGTGTCGGTCGGCCCCGTGAGCGTCGACATGAAGGCCGTGAAGGCGCGCAAGGACCGGATCTCCGGCCGCTCGAACCACGGCGTCGAGCAATGGGTACGCGGGCTCGACAACACGACCGTGTTTCAGGGCCATGCCCGCTTCGAGCGCGCCGACGCGGTGCGCGTGGGCGACGCGCTGCTCGAGGCGAACCGCATCTTCATCAACGTCGGCGGGCGCGCGCAGATTCCGCGGATGCCGGGGCTCGACTCGGTGCCGTACCTCACCAACTCGACGATGATGGACGTCGACTTCCTGCCCGAGCATCTCGTGATCATCGGCGGCAGCTACGTCGGGCTCGAATTCGGCCAGATGTATCGCCGCTTCGGCTCGCGGGTCACGATCGTCGAGAAGGGCGCGCGGCTGATCCGTCGCGAGGACGAGGACGTGTCGCAGGCGGTGCGCGAGATTCTCGCGAACGAAGGCATCGACGTGCAGCTCGACGCGACCTGCCTGAACGCGCGGCGCGACGGTAACGGCGACGGCGTCGTGGTCGGCCTCGACTGCACGGGCGGCGGCCGCGAAGTCGCGGGCTCGCATCTGCTGCTCGCGGTCGGCCGCGTGCCGAACACCGACGATCTCGGGCTCGAACGGGCCGGCGTCGCGACCGATGCGCGCGGCTACATCACCGTCGACGAACAATTGCGCACCAGCGTGCCCGGCATCTGGGCGCTCGGCGACTGCAACGGGCGCGGCGCGTTCACGCACACCGCGTACAACGACTACGAAATCGTCGCGGCCAACCTGCTCGACAACGATCCGCGCAAGGTATCCGACCGCATCACCGCGTACGCGATGTACATCGATCCGCCGCTCGCCCGCATCGGCATGACGCTTGCGGAAGCGAAGCAGACCGGCCGCCGGCTGCTGGTCGGCACGCGCCCGATGACGCGCGTGGGCCGCGCCGTCGAAAAAGGCGAGAGCCAGGGCTTCATGAAGGTGATCGTCGACGCGGACAGTCACGCGATCCTCGGCGCGTCGATCCTCGGCGTGACGGGCGACGAAGTCATCCACGGGATGCTCGACGTGATGGCCGCGGGCGCGCCGTACACGACGATCAGCCGCGCGATGCACATCCACCCGACCGTGTCGGAGCTCGTGCCGACATTGCTGCAGGATCTGCATCCGGTCGAATGACGGCGGCGACAGGCCGGCACGCCCGCGCACCGTGCGTGCCGATCGCGACGGGCGGCACGCACGCGCGCCGTCAGCCTTCGAAATACCGCGGCCGGTCGATGTCGGCGATCAGGCCCGGCTGCCGCGGCGCCCAGTCGAGCCGCGCACGCGTGCGCTCGCTCGTTGCGGGCGCATCCATCCCCGCGAACATCGCGAACCAGCCGAAGTGTTCGCCGGCCTGCTCCGCCGATTTCGCGACCACCGGGACGCCGAGCCTGCGGCCGATCACGGCCGCGATCTCGCGGAACGGCACCCCCGTATCGTCGACCGCGTGATAGCGCGCACCGGCCGCACCGCGTTCGACCGCGAGCCGGTACACGCGCGCCGCATCGAGCCGGTGCACGGCCGGCCAGCGGTTGCCGCCGTCGCCGATGTAGGCCGATGCGCCCTTTTCCCGCGCGAAAGCAATCAGGCGCGGCACGAAGCCGTGATCGCCGTCGCCGTGCACGGACGGCGGCAGCCGCACGACCGACGCATGCACGCCGCGCGCGTGCAGCGCGACCGCCGTCGCCTCCGACGCACGCGGATAGACCGCCGACACCGGCACGTGCGGATCGTCCTCCGTCGCCGCGCGGCCGGGCGCGACGAGCGCGAGGCCCGACGTCACGACCAGCGGACGCGCCGAGCCCGCGAGCACCGCGCCGATCGTTTCGATCGCGCGGCGGTCGAGTTCGCAGTTTTCCGCGAAGCGCGAGAAGTCGTGATTGAATCCCGTGTGGATGACCGCGTCGGCGGCGTGCGCCCCGCGCGTCAGGCTGTCGTGATCCTCCAGCGATCCGCGCTGGACGTCGGCGCCCGCGGCCGCGACCGACGCAGCCGCCGCGTCGGAACGCGCGAGGCCGAGCACCGAATGCCCGGCCGCCAGCAACTCGGCGACGACCGCGGAACCGACGAACCCCGATGCTCCCGTAACAAAGACACGCATGTTCAGCACCTCCGGATGAAATGGAGGGCTTACTATCTGTCGACCGCCGCGCGCGGTGAAGACGTGACGGTTTACCGGTAAACGAACTAACAGGCTATGGCAGACGCACCCGACAACCTGCTCGGCGCGTACCTTCGGGACCGCCGCGAGAAACTCGACCCGGCGGCGCTCGGGCTGCCGGCCGCGCGCCGCCGCACGCCGGGCCTGCGGCGCGAGGAAGTCGCGCAGCGCGCGCACGTGAGCGCCGCGTGGTACACGTGGCTCGAACAGGGGCGCGGCGGCGCGCCGTCCGCCGACGTGCTCGACCGGCTCGCCCGCGCGCTGCTGCTCAACGACGCGGAGCGCGAGCATCTGTTCCTGATCGGCCTCGGCCATCCGCCCGGGGTGCGCTATCACGCGAGCAGCAGCGTGACGCCGCGCCTGCAGCACGTGCTCGATTCGCTCGACGCGAGCCCGGCGATCGTGCGTACCGCGACGTGGGACGTCGTCGCATGGAACGACGCGGCAGCCGCGACGCTGACCGACTACGCGACGCTGCCGCCGCCCGCGCGCAACATCCTGCGGCTGATCTTCGTCGACGCCGGCGTGCGCGATGCGCAGCCGAACTGGGCGCGCGTCGCGCGGTTCGCGGTGGGCGCGTTTCGCGCCGACATCGCACGCGGCGGCGCGACGCGGACCGTGCAGGCGTTCGTCGACGAGATGCGCGCGACGAGCGCCGAATTCGACGCGATGTGGCGCGACCACGACATCCGTTCGCACGACGAAGGCACGAAGGAAATCCGTCATCCGCAGGCCGGCCGGATCGCGCTCGAATACTCCGCATTCTCGGTGACCGGCCGCCCGGATCTGAGCCTCGTGATCTTCACGCCCGCGTCGGCGGCCGATCGTGCGCGGATCCGGATGCTCGTCGCGGCGCGGGAGCAGGCCCGAGAACGGGCCCGCGTATCGCAGGCGCCTGCCGCATAGCGCCGCGCGAAACCGCTCGCCGCACGCCACGCGGGCCGCTCCCATCCGGCCCCGTCACCCCGCGTCAATCCATCGCATTCCGCACTGATACCCAGTCGAATATTTAATTTTCCCCTGACGGGGCGCGCCTTTACCCTTTCGGCATCGCATCACTGGGCCTGCGGCCCACCCTGGAGCATTCCGTTGACCGACCCTGGCACCGCCCAAGCTGTTCCCCGCCCGCACGCGGCTTCCGTGTCCTATGGCGCGCTCGCGCTGCTGGTGCTGGCCGGCCTCAACCTGCGTCCGTTCCTGACCGCGTTCGGCCCCGTGCTCGACCTCGTGCGCGCCGACACGGGCCTCGGCTTTCGCGCGGCCGCACTGCTGACCACGCTGCCGTTCGTGCTGATGGGCGTCGTCGCCGGCATCGGCGTCGGGCTGGCGCGCCGCATCGGCGAGCAGCGCGCGCTGACCGGCGCGCTGGCGCTGATCGCCGCCGGTTGCACCGCCCGCCTGTGGACGGGCAGCAGCGCCGGGCTCGTCGTCACGGCGATCGTCGCCGGTGCGGGCGTCGCGGTGGTCCAGTCGCTCGCGCCGGGCCTCGCGAAACGCTGGTTCGTCGACCGCCTGCCGCTCGCGATGGGCCTCTATTCGGCCGCGCTGGTCGGCGGCGGCGCCTTCGGCGCGGTCGCGAGCCCGTGGCTCGCCGCGCATGGCGGCTGGCGTCTGTCGCTCGCCGTGTGGGCCGTGCCCGCCCTCGTCACGCTCGCGCTGTGGCGCGCGAAGGCGCCGCACGACACCGCGCATGCGGCAGCGGCATCGACGCCCGTCGCCGCGTTCGCGCGGATTCCGCGCGCATGGCAGCTCGCGCTGTTCTTCGGCCTCAGCAACAGCGGTTACGCAAGCCTGGTCGCATGGCTGCCCGCGTTCTATCACAGCGTCGGCATGAGCCCGCAGGCGAGCGGCAACCTGCTCGCCTGGATGGCGCTGTTCCAGGCGGCCGGCGCGCTCGCGATGCCGATGCTCGCGAAACGGGCGCACGATCGCCGCCCGGTGCTGTGGCTCACGCTCGCGCTGCAGACGGCCGGCTTCGTCGGCTTCGCGACGATGCCCGCGCTCGCGCCGTGGATGTGGGTCGCGAGCGTCGGCCTCGGGCTCGGCGGCTTCTTCTCGATGAGCCTGATCGTCACGCTCGACCACCTGCCGGATGCGCGGCTCGCGGGCGCGCTCGCCGCGTTCGTGCAGGGCGTCGGCTTCCTGACCGTTGCGTCGAGCCCCTGGCTGATCGGCTGGCTGCGCGACGCGGGCGGCGGCTTCGCAATCGCGTGGTGGATGCACATCGGCGTGATCGCCGCGATGGCCGCGTTGAACGCGACGTTCTCCCCTGCCGGCTACCGGCGCAGCATGGCGCGCATCACCGGCGCCTCGCACTGAACCGGATTCCCTGACCCGGCCGGCCGCCGGCATCGCCCGGCGACCGGCCACCGCCCGCTGCATGGCCGGGCGCGGGTGGTCACGCCAATCGGCCGCCGTGTCGCTTCACCTCAAACAAAACCAACCGGTAAATGGAGACAACCATGAAAAAACTCGTCATGGCCGTCGCGCTCGCGCTGACGGCAGGCACCGCAGTCGCGAAGGACCCTGCCGTCCTGCGCCTCGGCGTCGATCCCAGCTATGCGCCGTTCGAATCGCTCGCGCCCGACGGCAAACTCGTCGGCTTCGACATCGACCTGGGCAACGCGATCTGCGAACGCATGAAGGTGCGCTGCGTATGGGTCGAGAATGCGTTCGACGGGATGATCCCCGCGCTGAAGGCGCGCAAGTTCGACGGCGTGCTGTCGTCGATGAGCGTGACGGAGAAGCGCCTCGCGCAGATCGCGTTCACGGACAAGATCAACAACGTGCCGCCCCGGCTCGTCGCGCGCCGCGGCTCGAACCTGCAGCCGACGCCCGCGTCGCTGGCCGGCAAGAGCGTCGGCGTCGAGCAGGGTACGACGCAGGAAACCTATGCGCGCACGTACTGGGAACCGAAGGGCGTGATCGTGCGCACGTACCAGACGCAGGATCTCGTCTACCAGGATCTGCTGTCGGGGCGGCTCGACGCATCGCTGCAATCGTCGGTGCAGGCGGACCTCGGGTTCCTGAAGACGCCGAAGGGCGCGAACTTCGCGTTCGCGGGGCCGGCGCTGCATGATCCGAAGACGCTGGGCGTCGGCTCGGCGATCGGCCTGCGCAAGGACGACGACGCGCTGCGCACGCACATCAACCAGGCGCTCGCGAGCCTGATTCAGGACGGGACGTATCAGCGGATCGCGAAGAAGTATTTCTCGTTCGACATCTACAACTGACGAACGCGGGCGGAAAACGCCGAGCGGCGTCGTGCGCGCATGCACGACGCCGCTTCTTCGTTCGTCGTTTCAGTCAGTCGAGCCGTTAAGACCGGGCGTTACGCCGCCGGCGCCAGCAAATTCGTTGCAAACGACTTCGCATGCGCGACGGCCTCTTGCGCATCGGGGAAGACGCCGAGCTCGTCCCAGTGCTCTTCGGCCGCGTAGGTGCCTTTCACCGCGAGCGCGCGCTGCACGCGCAACTGCGCCGCATATCTGCCGTCTTCCAGCGGTCGGGCCGCCGCGATGATCCGATGCGGCAGACTGGTGCCCTCGGGCTGGACCAGCTCGACAGGGCCGCCGACCGCGCCGATATCCTTCAACTCGTTCCTCGTCTTGCAGTCCGGGCAGTAGAAGCACCAGCCCGCGTCCTCCTGGCGGGACCTGACCTGCCCTCGAGCCAGCACGGCACGGCATTCAACGTTTTCGCAGATGAACGGCATGGCAGTCTCCGAAGTTGTTTGACGGAAATCCTAGCATGTCCGTCGGCGCTCAACCATCGGCATTGGCCGTGCCGGTGCGTCGGCCCGGCGCGTCGTTTCAGCTTGCGATCGCCTTGCGCTACGCGGCGCGTTCGGCCGGATACGGGCGCTCAGACGTCGTAGCCCGCATTGCGCATCAACTGGCGCGACACGTCGCCGCGCGCGCCCTCGGCATCGTATTGCGCGCGCAGCCTCGCGTCCGCCTTGCGGGACACGCCGCGGGACATGGTCGCAACGATCGCGAAAAAGGCCACGACAAAGAAAACGATCAGCATCATGTTGCTCCTGACTGGCCCGACCGGACAGGGCCACGACGTTCGCGCCGGCCTGCCTCGGCAAGCCATCGCAGGTGGCGCCTGATGCCGCGCTGCGCGCTATCCGGTCCAGGAGGACAATACCCTCGCGCACATCCTTCAGAGGGAGTTCGCCATGATCAAGTTCCAGCCCGACGGGTGGCATACGGTTACGCCGCGTATCGTCGTAAGCGATCCGAAAAATCCCGTCGACTTCATCAACGCGGTGTTTCTGGCGCAGGGCGAATGCCGCGCGAGGCTGCCGGCCGAAGTCAGGATCGGCGATTCGGTCGTGATGGTCAGCGACGACGACGGGCTCCGCGATCCGCTGGCGGCGTTTCTGTATGTCTATGTCGAGGATGTCGATGCGACCTACCGGCGTGCCGTCGCGGCCAGGGCCGAGTCGCTCGAAGCACCGGCCGCGACCGTACGGCGACCAGCGGGCGATAGTGAAGGATGCGTGGGGGAATATCTGGCAGATCGCGACGCATCGGCGCGATCCGTCGGCCGACGAGATACGTGCGCGGCTAGCCGACGGCGGCGGGTAGTTCCAGTTCAAACCGTTTCCTGTATGTCCGCCGTGCCATGACACTACTTTTTCGCGCTCAGCTTTTTGATATCGTGAGGCAGGCCCGATTTCCGTTCCGGTCTTGGTTGGAAAATTCCGGCTCTTCGGGGCGACCCGAATCGGTCCGATCGGTACACTGGCGGGCCAATTCCGACGGTGTCATCCACTGCAATGCGGTGAAGACATGCCCCGTTATAGTACTCGTGCCGGACTTCGATTTTGCGTCTGGCGTCCTCCAGCGACAAGAACCCATGCGCGTTGAGGCATTTCTCCCGGAAGCGTCCGTTGAAGGAATCGTTTTTCGCGTTGTCGGTCGGCTTGCCAGGACGTGAGAAGTCAATCTCCGCACCATTCTCGTACGCCCATTTGTCGAGCGCCTTCGTCAAACAGCGCGTCCGCGACGAAATCCATACGCCAAATCTCGTTGATTGCGCTTACTGACTGCTTCGGTTGTCGGCGCCGGGCCGACTTGTTCCGACGGGGTCGCTTGTGGCGCAACGAAAGGCCCAGTTCGCGATACACGCGCTCTACCCGCTTATGGTTGTCTCGTCAGTCTCCCCGGCGAAGCATCACGGACACGCAGAGCACACCGTAATGCACCCGCACTTCCGTGATCTCCTGGATGCGCATTTCAAGTGCCCTTTGATCCCGCGCGACCGACTCGTAACGGTCGACCGTGCGGGACAGCGGCAACAACACAGGTCTGCCGCTGGCTTGCGCCGAAATGGCGCATCAAGTCCGTGATCAGTTCACGGCGTCGAGAAGGTTTCCGCGCTTTTTGACAACACATCCTGCAGCATGGCCTTGTCCGGCGACAGATCGGCTACGAGCCGCTTGAGCTTCGCGCTCCCTTCCTCAAGTTGCTTCAGCCGGCGCAGTTCCGAGGGCGACAGCCCGCCGTATTTCGTCCGCCAGTTGTAAAACATCGCGCGCTGATCCCCTGCTTGCCGGCAGACCTCCGCGACCGGCGTGCCTTCCGCCTGCTTCAACGCGTACGTAATCGGCCCCTCGGTAATTTGCTCTTCTTGACGGCATGCCCCCTGGTCTTGATGGCAACGTCATACTGGAATTTTCCGCTTCCAAGTGAGGCAGTTATACAGGACAGCAGTCTGAACATCGAGGCAGAGGCGGTGATTCCGACTCCATCCAGATTGCCTGTGCAGCACGATGAAGTGCGCTATTCACGCTTCCTGCGAGCCTTTACGCCCGGCCGGAATTTCGACGCCTCGCGCATCGACGCACAGCTGCGTGACGGAGTGCTCAAGCTGACCGTTCCGCGCCACGAGGGAGCAAAGCCACGACGTATTCGGAGTGTTATTCTGCGTCGGGAATCAAAAAGCGATCGCGGTTCTTCGCGTCCGCAATCCATTGAGGAGCTCTGCCGCGGCCGCTCCAGGTCGCACCGGTTTTCGGATCACGATACTTCGGTGCGATCGCTGCACGGGTGGGCGATACACCGGCACGGCGGCGACCGAAAATTTGATCGGCCGTAATCCCATATTCGGCGATCTGTTCACGAATCGTCGTGATGATGCTGTCCAACTCGGCGAGCCGAGCTTCTTCTGCTTGCCGCGCCAGCGTCTCTGCCTGTGCTTTAAGTTCGAGGTAGGTAGCCATAAATGGGATCAATCTCCTTTTAAAAGATGGCCGACTGTCTCGGCGTCGTTGGGCCGGACTGTCAACTACAACGTTCAAGTTATATTCGCGAGGTCATGGCGACGGTTGATCGTATGAACCTATAAATTTTAATTTTTTTAAGAGCAAATTTGTAATGTCGCATCCGAACAAAGTTGAAATGTCGTGATTCGAAGATTTAGGCACATGCTGGTGGCGGTTTGGACTGTCGGGGCGCAGGTTCGGGCATGCAATGGTCCGCGCCGGCGGCAAATGCGTCAATGCTTTCCTGCGGACGACCGGGATTCACGATTGCCATGATCGGCAGTCGTGGGCCGAGATGCTGGCGAGCGGTCGCATAATCTCTTGCACCGGCATGCTAGCGTTCGTCCATCGGACGATGAGCACATCGTACCGACCGTTTCGCAGCTTCGATTCGATCGTCACCGCCTTGATAAGCATGTCGCACTCGTGGCCCGCTGTTTCGAGGTGTCCTGGCATCGTTCGAGCGGCTCGCTCGTTGGTATCGACGTACGCGACCTTCATATCACGGTGTCTGCACGTCCAAAGAAAATACCGCCCCATGATATTGAGTGGACGATCATTTTTCAATTGCGCATTGGCTGAAATTTCGATGAAATTCCGCAAGGCTTGGCCTATCGATCGGAATAGGACGCGGCTGATTTTTTCGAGCCACCAACGTACTGTGCTCGATAATGGTTTTGGTGATCTCCCTCCATCCTCAGTCCGTCGTTGTTTTGCTCCACTCGATCGCGGTGAACCGACTCGAATTCGGAGTAATATCTCGTCGTTTCGCTGAGTTTCCGTCCAGTAGTCGACGAAATCTTTCATCCCAAGAATACATATCGGGAGAACTTATGCCTCATTCCGTCGAGGTCGCAGGCGCGATCATATTCGGTCTTGCGCTAATTCATACGTTTGTCGCAAAGCGGTTTGAAGTGCTGGCGCGTCACCATCCCCGCCATGCCGGCCTGTTCCATTTTCTCGGCGAAGTCGAGGTCGTATTCGGTTTTTGGGCACTCGTGCTGGTGCTCACGATTGGCATGCTCGTCGGGCCGAAGCAGGCGATCGGCTATGCCGAGTCGCGCGAATATACCGAACCGCTGTTCGTATTCACGATCATGGTAATCGCGGCGAGCCGGCCGATCCTCGAAGCCGTAACAGCCCTCGTCCTGCGTATCGCGCGGCTCGTGCCGGCCGATACCGAGCAGGCCGTGATCTGGCTGTCGGTCGCGCTGATTCCGCTCCTGGGCTCGTTCATCACCGAGCCGGCCGCGATGACGCTCGCCGCGCTGGTATTGCGAGATCGCTTCTTCCACGCGCAAATCGACGAGCAGTGGAAATACCTTGCACTCGGCGTGCTGTTCGTAAACATCTCGATCGGCGGCACATTGACCGCGTATGCAGCGCCGCCTGTACTGATGGTGGTGACCGCGTGGGGATGGGACAGCACGTTCATGGTCACGCAGTTCGGCTGGAAGGCTATGTTAGCCGTGCTCATCAATGCATCGTTGCTACTCGCCATCATTCGCGGTCCGCTGCATGCCGCGCGCGGCCAGGCGGCACCGGTCACGCAATCCGCGGAACCGCCAGACGCGGTGCGCATTCCGCTCGGCGTCACGCTGATCCATCTGGGCTTTCTTGCCGCCGTCGTGCTCACTGCCCATCATCCGGTGATCTTCATTGGATTGTTCCTGTTCTTTCTGGGGTTCACGCACGCATACGATCGCTACCAGTCGCAGTTGATGCTTCGCGAAAGCCTGCTGGTCGCATTTTTTCTCGGCGGCCTGGTCCTGCTCGGCGGTCTCCAGCAATGGTGGCTGCAGCCGCTCGTCGCTTCGATGAATGCTCATGCCCTTTACGTGGGAGCGCTTGGCCTCACAGCCGTGATGGACAACGCGGCAATCACTTATCTCGGTTCGCTGATCGCCGGCATTCCGGACGACGCGAAATACATGCTCGTCGCCGGTGCGGTGGCGGGCGGCGGACTGACCGTCATCGCCAATGCGCCGAACCCGGCGGGGCTCGCGATCCTGCGGCACGGGTTCAAGGACGAATCGGTCAGCGTGCCAGGGCTGCTGCTGGCCGCGATTGTGCCGACGTGCATTGCGTCGGCAGCGTTTCTGTTGCTGTAACACTGGGCGCACTTCACGCGCGCGGCGACCGTAGAGCAATTATCGTTGGCGCAAAGGACAATGCCAACGAGGTCGAACTTCGCGGCCGTCCAAAGTGGTCGATCTGGCCTATAGCGTCGGAATTGACCCTGAACCGGACTATTTCTTGGGTCAGGGTCAATTCGACAACGATGCCTCTCGCAGGAATGTCCGATGAAAAGCGTCAACGGGGATCGCTTACAATCAAGCGGCGACTAACTGCCGTGCAAGGGTATTGTGTTTTTCGACGACCTTGGAGAGGTCGACCGTAACGACGTTGCCGCCTTCTACCACGACGCGCCCGTTGACAATGGTGTAAGCAGCTTTTCCCGGATCGCAAAATACCAGCGACGCGACAGGATCGTGCCCGGCGCCTGCGAGGCCGATCGTATCCAACCTGAAAATTGCCACGTCGGCCATCATCCCTGGCGCGATCGCACCGATATCGTCCCGGTTGAGATTCTTCGCCCCGCCAAGCGTCGCGATTTCCAGAGCCTCACGCGCCGTGAGCGCCTCCGGGCCGAACCCGACGCGTTGCAGCAGCAGTGCCTGACGCACTTCGCCAAGCATATCGGACGTATCGTTGGAAGCCGAACCATCGACGCCGAGGCCGACATGCATGCCGGCGTCCAGCATGCGGCGGACGGGAGCAATCCCGGAGCCGAGTCGCATGTTGGAGCATGGGCAATGTGCGACCCCGGTTCCGGTGCGGGCAAAGAGTTCGATACCGTGCCGATCGAGCTTGACGCAGTGTGCATGCCACACATCGTGGCCGACCCATTCGAGTTCTTCGACATACTCGGCCGGCGTCTTGTTGAACATCTTCCGGCTGTATTCGATGTCGCTGACATTTTCCGCCAGATGCGTATGCATGGACACGTTATACGCACGTGCCAATTTGGCTGAGTCACGCATGAGTTGCTGGCTCACGGTAAACGGGGAGCACGGTGCGACGACGACACGCAGCATGGCGCCTCTACTGTCGTCATGGTACGTTTCGATCACGCGCTGGGTGTCGCTGAGGATAGCCTTTTCATTTTCGACCAGATCGTCCGGCGGCAGTCCTCCTTGCTTGCGTCCAACACTCATGCTGCCTCGGCAAGCGTGAAAACGCATGCCTATTTCCCGTGCCGCCTCGATACTGTCGTCCAGTTTGACCCCGTTGGGATACAAATATTGATGATCGCTGGTCGTCGTGCACCCGGACAGCATCAGCTCGGCCATGGCCGTCTGAGTAGCAATCCTCATCATTTCGGGGGTTAGTTTTTTCCAAATAGGATAGAGCGTCGTAAGCCATTTGAATAGCTCCCCATCCTGTGCATTGGGGACGACTCTCGTCAAACTTTGAAACATGTGATGATGCGTGTTGATCAGGCCGGGAATGACGATGTGCCCTCGCAGGTCGATGACGCGATCCGCAGTCGCGGGCATGTGTTGATCGTCCCCAACGGCTACGATCGTGTTTCCTTTGATATAAATGCTTCCCCGGCGAATCTCGCGTCGTTGTCGGTCCATCGTAACGACGACATCCGCGTGCTTCAAAAGCAGGGTTCCGTGTTGATCCGGCGTGGACAGCGGGGGGGCGGCGATCGGGGAAGGCCCGGCTTCCGAAGTAGCCGGCAGTGCGGCAAGCAAAGGCGTGGACAAAAGCAGGCGACGCAGACGATCCGGTTCATTCGTGGTGTGATTCGGCACTATGCGGGTTTCCTTCATGAGTGAGAGGCGAGAATCTGATAGGCATGGATATCCGCCGGCTCCGCAAAGGAGCGGCGCACGAAAGCACGCCGACCGCATGATCGCGTAAACGTATTGATCGGCCTGATAGGCCCAGGCTGAAATTCGGAGACCGGTTTGAAGAAGACCATCGGTATCCCAACGGAGCGCGCTCTTGAATCTCCGGACACCCGACACCTCCAAGGCGGAGCTCCACCGCCGATTCAAGTCATGAAGGCCTTTGTCGGTCGGCATCGCGCACCTTCGGAAGGTAGTCTCATGTCATTCCGACACAGGGACGCAAAGCGGATTCAACCGGTCGTCGCAACACCCTGATCAAGGAGGTGTTGCATGGCGCAAAGTGCAAAGTGCAAAGCGGGTGTATCAGTTGACAGGGCGAGGAGCAATGCCCTCGCCGGGCGCACCGTCGCTTCGGCATGAAACCGAGCGGCTATTTTGGATAGCATATCCAAAGACTTAGGGTGCGTGAGATGACCTGCCGTATAGGGCGCAGCCCATCAACCGTTTCGCGGAAGCTCACGCGCAACGCTGCACCTCGTGGTGGTCATCTCGAGTATCGTGCTTCGGTCGCGCAGTGGAAGGCGGAACGGTTTGCCAAACGACCCAAGGCAGTGAAACTGGCGACTAACGCGCGGCTACACCACTACGTACAAGAGCGTCTGGAAAGCAAAGTGCGTGACGCTGAGGGTCGTGAGAATGCCGGACCTCGGCAGGCGCCGTTCAGGGCGAGCTACGAGACGTTGCCGCGTACGCAGTTTCTAACGTAGCTGACGATCCTCGATTCGCTGGCAGTGTCGCCGGAACGCGGGCAGTCGACCGTGCAGCGGCTAGATGCAAAAATCAAAGAAGCGAAGGAATTGGGGCACGACGGGCTCGTGAGCGGGCTCGGCAATGTGGAAAAACGTTGTGGAGCGGAGAGTCAGATCGAGGAATACTTCTTCCTCGAGATCCGCGCCGCGTTCCCCGGTAATCCACGATGCCCCCCCCAAAAAAACCCCGCCTCGGATTCGAGGCGGGGGAACGGGAGCGCTCCATGCTCACCTGGTTAAACGCGCCGGAGGGACGCGAGGCAAATGATGTCGCATCGGGCCCGCCCCGGAAATCGGCAAAGGCCGAAAACAAGCCAGGGAAATGACGCGGCCACGCGAAAGATCAAAACGTCGCGCCGACTTCGCCTGTCGCGGCAAAGCAGCCGGATCGTACGCGGCATTCTCGTTAAGGCGTTGGACGTCGCGCAAGAAAGTGTCCCGTGGCGAGCGATCGTTGCGTACGTCTCATGATGCGTCGCGCGATCGACATCTCGGATTTTCAGACTTCGCCGATTTTCGGGGCGGGCCCGATGCGACATCATTTGCCTCATGCCCCTCCTGACGCATTCAAACCGGGTGAGCATGGAGCGCTCCCGTTTCGGATTCGAGGCGGGGGCTTTCGAGCCGGAATGTATCGATTTTCACCGAGCATACAACCCGCCCCCAACCGCACTTTCGACGGCGCGCCGGGTCAAGAACGCCCCGACGCCGGCATACCCGGGTACCTGCGGCGAGATTCGCGGCATTGCCCGACACTCATGCGTGTTCCCAGCCCTCTGCCCAGTTCCTCATCATGCACGAAGCATCATCACCTCAGAAGCGAATCGGCCTGCTCGGCTTCATCGAACGTGTCGGCAACCTGTTGCCACACCCAGTCACACTGTTCGCAATCATGTGCGTCATCGTGCTCGCGAGTTCCTCGCTCGCTGCCAGATTCGGCATCAGTGCTGCCGACCCGCGCGCATCGACGCCCGATGCAGTCATCACAGTCATCGATTTGCTTACCGCCGATGAGATCACGCGGCTGCTCACGTCACTTGTCGGAAACTTCACCGGCTTCGCTCCTCTCGGGACCGTACTTGTATCGCTGCTGGGTGTGGGTGTCGCCGAGCGTAGTGGCCTGATCTCCGCCGCAGTGCGAAAAACGGTTTTCGCGGCACCCCGCAGCACCGTCACTTATGCAGTCGTCTTCGCTGCCGTGATGTCCAACGTCGCGGGCGAACTCGGTTACGTCGTCCTGATTCCGCTCGCCGCGGCCACATTCCAGACTCTGGGGCGTCATCCGCTCGCAGGGATTGCCGCCGCATTTGCGGGCGTATCGGGCGGATACAGTGCGAACCTGCTGCTCGGCACGGCCGACCCGCTACTTGCCGGCATCACGCAAGCCTCCGCGCAGCTCGTCGATCCGGACTACACCGTCAGCGCAACCGCCAATTGGTATTTCATGGCAGCCAGCACCCTCATGATCACAGTGGTCGGCGCACTCGTCACGGAGCGCATCGTCGAGCCGCGGCTAGGCGCCTACCGACCAGATCCTATCGACACGCAATCCACGGCACAGTCCGCGGCCGAGATGCCGGCACGCCTGTCTCCGCGCGAGAACCGCGCGTTATTTCATGCCTGTTGCGCGCTGCTTGTCGGCGGCATCCTGCTCGTTCTTTCCATCATGTGGCCCAACTCCCCGCTGCGAGACGACCTTGGCACGCTGGGCCCGAACGCGCCGCTGTATGGCACCATCGTCGCACTGATCTTCCTGTTCTTCCTTGTGCCGGGCATCGTCTACGGCATCACGGCCCGGACCATCCGCTCAGATCGCGACATCATCGATGCGATGTCGACGACCATGTCGTCCATGGGCACCTATATCGTCCTGGTGTTCTTCGCTGCACAATTCATTGCATTCTTCAATCGGAGCCAGCTCGGCCCTATCGTTGCCGTGACGGGAGCCGATCTGCTGCGCGCCATTGATCTTCCTGCTCCCATGCTCTTCATCTGCTTCATCGCGATTTGCGCATTGGCAAACCTCGCGGTTGGCTCGGCATCCGCCCAATGGGCACTGACAGCTCCCGTGTTCGTTCCCATGCTGATGTTGCTCGGCTTTTCACCGGAAATCACGCAAGCCGCCTATCGAATCGGCGATTCCGTCACCAATCTCGTCACGCCAATGATGAGCTACTTCGGACTGGTCGTCGCAGTTGCGTCACGCTACCGGAAAGATATCGGCGTCGGCACACTGATGTCGACGATGGTTCCGTACTCCGCCCTGTTCTTCGTGATATGGAGCGTGATGTTCTGCGTTTGGATTTTCGCACTGGAATTGCCGGTCGGCCCGGGAGCACCGCTCCACTATCCGGCCGCCAATTGAATCGCACCGACTTCCTTCGGCCCCTCATGACGCAAGCGGTGGCCCACGGCCGGCCGGGTGCCGGAAGAACTCGCGTTCGTTGCCCACGGCAGATGCCGCAGCCCATCCGAAGACAAGGAGACGAGGCCGGAGCGACGGCACGCTCGATCCGCCGGTGCGCAAATCGCCGATAGAGAGAAAACCGCCGGCCACGCATCGCCGCGCGCCGGTGGATCATTCACCGATCCGTGGAATTGAACGATGGAATCGATGTCGTGCCGCCGGCAATTCCCCATGGAATACGGCATAACGACTTGCTGATCGTTGCCGGGACTAATGAACGCACAGCACAAGATCGGCGGCGAAAGTAGCCGCCATTCGGAAACGAGTCATCCAACCCGTTGGGTTCGCCACCACTCCGTCGGCATGCGCTTCATGGCATGCTGTTCGATACCGTTGATCGCGCCCCGACTCAACCCAAGGCGCCGGCTTACCGCATGAAGCGGTGTCTCACGCAAGCATTCCATCACATACATTTCGAAAGCGTTCGTATAGCGCCTTCCGGGGTCCGCCCACGGCACCCGGATGGTGAGGCAGCCATGCTCCGGGCACTTGATGCGCGGCACTTCGCCCCATACGATCGTCCGGTATTCGCACGTATCGAGATGACGCCAGCGCCTGCTTCGCATGTCGTATCTCGGGCAGTGGAGATTGCACAGCGGACAAACGAGACGCGTATCGACACAAATAGCTGTATGGATGAACAAGATTTCCTCGAATTCATCGAACGAGGTCGTCCTGATTTCCCATGGAAAAGAAATTTCAGGAAAAAGCGTGCAAAATTCCCGCTTACTGGTTAGCAATTCACGGCACCATTAACATATCGACAATCATTCATTGCTTACCGCGCGTCAGGTTCCGATTCATTTTCATTTTTTCTTATCGTCGTCCGGATCTACGGCGATTCCGCCCGGTAGCAGATGGGGGAATGCATGACAAGCGTTCGATCGGCGTAGCGTTGCATGATCGTCGCCAGCTCGACTTCGTTTCGGGCACCCAGCTTTTTCATTCCCGCGTTTTTCTGGTTGCTGATCGTCTTCCGGCTACGCTTCAATCTTTCGGCAATCGCCGCGATCGACATTCCGGCGCATATCATTCTCACGACGGTTGCTTCCTTCGCCGACAGCATCTCAATGCGTGTTCCATTGCGCCTCGAATGAGACTCCGCGAACAATGCCTGGCTTTTCAGGGAGCTGGACAGGTATTCCCCGCCGCTTCTGACGGTGCGGATCGCCGCCGCGAGATCCACGTAATCCTCGCCGCCCTTGCCGATGAAGCCGGCCGCGCCGGCATCGAGCGCCTTGGAAACGATATATGCGGAAGCGTGCGAACTGAGAAACAGGACACGAGTGCCGGGAAACGTGCGTCGAATCCGCACCAGTAGATCGAGACCGTCCGGGTAGGGATCGCCCTCGAATTCATAGTCGCAGACGAGAACGTCCACCGGCTTTGCCGCAAGCATGTCGAGCAACTGACCAATCGACTCGCTTTGAAAGCGCATCTCTATGTCGATGCTGGCCGACAACAGATACTCGACGCCACGCAGAATAAGCGGATGGTCGTCTGCAACGCCTACCGTAATCTTCCTCACGAACTCACCCTGACCCTGACCGGAAAACTCACGCACATTCGCCTGCCGTCACGGTTCGTTGCATGTCGCCTGCTGCCCGGAACGCCAGCGCGTCCGCAGGCCCCGCCTCCGGATCGATCACCTCCAGCACGATGCGCGCGATCGTATCGCGCGACGCCAGCGCATCGAGCCAGTATCGGGCCAGACTAGGTAGTACGTATTGCTCGATAAAACCGATCAGGATGCGCGCACCGGTCTCCTGGACCAGGCAGCGTCCCACGATATAGTCGACCACGTCCGCCGCGTAGGTCAGTTCGACCCCGTTGTTTTCCGCCATCCGCCGAACCACGGCGTCCATATGCAGGCGCACGATCTGCGCCAGGGAATATTGGCTGAGCGGGCGATAAGGCACCACCGTTACCCGGCCAAGAAATGCGGCGGAAAACACCTTGAGCAAATCGGGCATCAGCGTCGAGCGCAAATCGTCCATATCCGGAGCCAGCATGTCGTCCGCGCAAAGGCTGGCAATCAAATCGGAACCAACATTGCTCGTCATCAGGATCGTCGTATTGCGGAAATCGATATAGCGCCCATCTCCGTCTTCCATGTACCCTTTGTCGAATACCTGAAAGAACATCTCGTGAACGTCCCGATGCGCTTTCTCGATCTCGTCGAGCAACACGACCGAGTACGGCCGACGACGCACCGCTTCCGTCAGCACCCCGCCCTCGCCATGGCCGACGTAGCCGGGCGGTGCCCCTTTCAGGCCCGACACGGTATGCGCTTCCTGATACTCGCTCATATTGATCGTGATCAGGTTCTGTTCGCCGCCGTATAGCGCGTCGGCGAGCGCGAGCGCGGTTTCGGTCTTGCCGACGCCAGACGGACCGGCGAGCAGGAACACGCCGAGCGGCTTGCGCGGATCGGCAATCCCGGCACGCGCGGTCTGCACGCCGTCGCCGATCCGGCGCAACGCCTCATCCTGACCGATCACGCGAGCGGCAAGCGTCGCGGGCAATACCCTCACGGCGGCGATCTCGTCGGTCACCATGCGTCCGACCGGAATGCCCGTCCAGTCCGAAACGATTTCCGCGACGACCACTTCATCCACCTCCGGAAAAACCAGTGGGCCACGCGTCTGGAGATCCGACAACGTCTTTTCGAGCGTCCGCAGTGCATCCATCGAAATATCGGTCTGCGTCTGCGTCTGCGCATCGGCGCCGCGCACGCCGCTCAGCGCCGCGCGCGCACTCACGAGTTCCGCCGCCGCCGCGGCCTGGGCTTGCCAGGCCGTCTCGACTGCGTGCGCCTCGACTTCGAGCCGGGCGATGTTCGCATCGACATCCGCCAGCGAGCCGTCGCGGCCGAGCCCGATGCGCGCCTCGCGGCCGAGCAGTTCGGCTTCGACGCGTGCCGCCAGCAGTTTCTCGCGAATCCGTTGCAGTTCACGCGGCGGCGCATGCTGAGACAAGGCAACGCGCGCGCAAGCGGTATCGAGCAGGCTGATCGCCTTGTCGGGCAACTGGCGCGACGGAATATATCGATGCGACAGCGCGACCGACGCGCGGATCGCTTCGTCAAGCACGACGACGCCGTGGTGCTCGGCGAATACGTCAGTGAGACCACGCACCATATCGACGGCGGACTGCTCGTCGGGCTCTGCGACTTGAAGCGTCTGAAACCTTCTCGTCAGCGCCGGATCCTTTTCAATGTATCGCTTGTATTCGGACCACGTGGTCGCACCAACCATGCGCAGCATGCCGCGCGCCAGCGCCGGCTTGATCAGATTGGCCGCGTCTCCCGTACCCGCCTGTCCGCCCGCACCGATCAGCGTGTGAATCTCGTCGACGAACAGGACGATCGGCGTTGACGACTTCGACGCCTCTTCGAGCACCGACTTCAACCGCGCCTCGAATTCGCCCTTCATGCTCGCGCCCGCCAGCAGCGCTCCCACGTCGAGACTCAACAGCCGGACCTCGGCCAGCTTCGGCGGCACATCGCCGGCCGCGATCGCGAGCGCCAGCCCCTCGACGATCGCCGTCTTGCCCACCCCGGCATCGCCGGTCAGAAGCGGATTATTCTGACGGCGCCGCATGAGCACGTCGATCATCGTGCGAATCTCGAGCTCGCGTCCCACGACCGGATCGATCTCGCCGGCGCGGGCATGCGCGGTCAGATCGATACAGAATCGCGTCAACGCCGCCCCTTTCCCGGACTCGCCCCGCAAGCCCGAAGCCTCGCCCGGAATCGCATCGAGGAAATCGCTCTGGTCGTACGGCTGGTCGTCTGCCTCCGGCGATCCTGCAATCCAGCCCGGCAACGCGTCGACCAGCCCGTCGACAGGTATCTTCACGAACGCCGGCGAAATCGAAAGCAGTACGCGCCGCAATTCCGGCGTCTCGACAAGCGCGGCCATCAGCCATGCACCGCGGATCCGCTTCTCGCCGAACGAAAGCGTCGCAATCACCCAGGCCCGCTCGATCGCCATCTCGATGTGATGCGAAAAGTCGCTGAGCGAGCTTGCTCCCGACGGCAACGCAGCCAGCGAGGCCAGCATGTCCTTTTCGAGTGACGCGCGGTTCACCTCGCAGTGCCTGACAATGCGAAGCAGATCACCGTCAGCCTGTGCAAGTTGCTGATGCAGCCAATGCACCAGTTCGACATAAGGATTGCCGCGCAACTTTGAAAAGGACGTCGCGGACTCGATGCTCCGGAAGAGTGTCGTCCCGAGCTTTCCGAACAGCGCATGACGTGAGATAGGCATTTTTACGTAACGATAGAATATTGCGGCCGACAAAATGCCGGCCCGAAGCGGTTCCGAATCCGATGCTCGAACCTGCGCAAGCGCATCGCGATTCCGGGCAGCATGCCCAACCGGAAGCTTATTCCGTCGCCCGCGGCATGTATTTAGGCCATTGCCCATATTTCCCCTTCTTCCGACGCAGTAGCATTTCGTTCGGGTCATGCGGACGATTGACCGTGCTCCGCTTTGTCGACTTCGCGCCGGGCGAAGCGTTCGCCGCATACCCGCCGTGCCTTTCGCGTAACGATTGCCGCACAGCTTTCCCCGTCGCAAAAGCCGAACGGCAATGCGTGCGTAACGTGGTGTTTCGTGGTGTTTCGCGCCGCGTGATTCGACTTCCGACTTCATATGGACAACCTTGCATCGCCCCCGATAGACACCGCCCCAGTCTCACGCACCTGCACTGCCGGCGACCGCGATCCCGATGACTTTCCACTCGCCCGTCGCGGTTCTTTTACGCCTGCAAACGACCGAATCGATGCACCGTGGCCGGACAGGCCGATCGACATCGACGAATCGGACCCGCTCTCCGTGCTGACGTTCGAGTTCCGGCAAGCGCTCCTGCATCCGGGGGGCGGCAACGCGTCGCAGACCGGCATGGCCCTGAGCGACGACACGCCGTCGGACTCGTTTTCCGGACCGGCCTTTGCTGCGCCCGTGGATCATTCCGCGGCCGGATCGTCCGTGCTCGGCTTGCTGACGGCCGGCAAGAGCATCGATACATTGCTCGGCTGCCTCGCCTCGACCGAAACGACCGAAACACCCCCGATCTTCGAGATGGCGCAGCGGCACGACATCCTTGTCCTCCTCGCGCCGCCCGGCATCCGTGCCGACCGTGTCGTCACCGTTGCCCCCCTAACGCGCGAGGAGCATCACATGTTCAGCGTGGACAGCCGCATCGCGTTGTCCGGTTCCGTCGAAGATCTAACACTCGCCCCCCAAGATGAGCTTCATCGCTGAATTTTCCGCATCGTCCCCCGCCACGCTTCAAGGCATGCTCGGCACGCTAACCTTCGACGACTGGAAAGCGAACATCGTCAGCAACGTGAAGCGACGTCCTTCGGACGTACGCCTACGCTGGCTGCTATTCGAACTGCTGTGCGTCGACGGTGAATGGGATCGGGCGCTGCGGCAATTGCAGACGTGGACCATGCTGGAGTCCGAGGGCACCTCGCGCGCGCAAATGTATCGCGAGCTGATACGGTGCGAGAACTTGCGTACGGCGGTATTCGACGGTCGACGCACACCGAACGGAATCGATCCGTTACCGCCCTGGGTCGATACGCTGACGCGCGCCAATGCGAAACTGGTCGACGGCGACATCGCCACTGCCGACGTGCTGCGCGGCGCCGCGCTCGGCGACGCACCGGCGACGCGAGGGCATTGCCCGCAGGTCGGCGATTTCGCGTGGCTGACCGATAGCGACACCCGCGTCGGACCGATATGCGAACTGGTCGTCGCGGGCGGCTATCGATGGATACCGTTCGACGAGATGCAAACACTCACGCTCGGCCCGATTACCTCATTGACGGATCTCGTCTGGCGCTCGGCCGTGATAAGCCTGCGCAACGCAACCGTATTGCGCGGCTTTCTTCCTGTGCGCTACCCGGGGTCCGAAAACGGACCTGCCTCGCTCAAGCTCGCACGCGAAACCACCTGGAAGGATATCGGCATCACTGCCGTGATCGCGCTCGGGCAGAAAACCTGGAGTTCCGACAAGGGCGATATCGGACTTCTCGACATCAGCGAATGCCGATTCAGCCACGACGAACACGCATGAGCACCGCCAAACCTCGACACCGTCCGACATACATGCCGTCGCTCCTCGACCGTCTGATCGACGACGCCCCGCAACTGCGGCGCGAACATCGGGAAATCGAGACGCTCGACAGCGAAGGCATGCGTCACCTCATCCGGCGCGACTTGAGCCTGCTTCTCAACACGACGAACCTGGACGACGAACTCGACGCGACTCGCCATGCCGCGGCGATCGACTCGGTCGTCAATTACGGCATTCCGCCGCTCTCCGGCAACTATCTGGCCAATCGCGACTGGAACGTCGTCGAGAAGGCCATTCGCACGGCAATCGTCCGTTTCGAACCGCGCCTGTTGCCCGACTCGCTACGAATCCGGCCGGTCCAGCACGAAGATTCGACCCAATACAACCGCTTGACATTCGAGATCAGCGGCCTGATGCATTGGTCCCCCATCCCCGTCGAATTTCGCATTCGCAGCATGCTCGACATGGAAATCGACCGGGTCACGTTCGACACCGACGCTCTTCAGGGTCAATGACATGAATTCACGATTTCTCGATTACTACAGTCGCGAGCTGACCTTCATGCGCGAAATGTCCGGCGAATTCGCCGCCAGACATCCTAAAATCGCGCGCCGCCTCGGCCTGGAAGGCATCGAAGTCGCCGACCCGTATGTCGAACGGCTCATCGAAGCCTTCTGCTTCATGTCGGCGCGTACCCAGATCAAGCTCGATGCCGAATTCCCGCGCTTCACCCAGCGCTTGCTCGAGGTCGTCCATCCCAACCATATCGCGCCGATGCCGTCGATCGCCGTCGTCAAGCTGCGCCCCAGCCTGCGAATCGGCAATTTTTCGAACGGTGTGAACGTGCCGCGTCATAGCGTCTTTCGCTCGGCGATCCCACCGGGAGAACAGACGGCCTGCGAATTCCGCAGCGGCCAGGACGTGACGTTGTGGCCGATCGAGCTTGTCGACGCGAAACTGACGACCGTGCCGCCGGGCCTACCCAGGATCGAAGACCGATTGCGACCTGCTTCGACGTTGCGCAGCGCGCTGCGCCTGCGGCTGCGCACGACCGGCGATGTCGCATTCAGTCAGCTCACGCGGCTCGATCGTCTGCCGATCTATATCGGCGGCGACGAACGCATCGCGTCGCATCTGTTCGAACTGGTGCACGCCGCCAGCGTCGCCTCGGTGATTCGCGCCTGCGACGCACCGTACGGCGCGGGACATGTGGTTTCCACCGCGCCGGTCGAATTCGAAGGCCTGCGGCCGGATCAGGGATTGCTGCCGCTCGCGTGGAACGCATTTCACGGACACAACCTTCTGCAGGAATATTTCGCGTCGCGCCAGCGTTTTTATTTTTTTGCGTTGACCCAGCTTGCGCCGGGCCTGGCGAATATCGACGGCAAGGAAGTCGAAATTGTGCTGCTGCTCGACCGGCTTCCGGATGAGCTTGCCGCGCACACCGATGCTTCCCGCTTTCATCTGTTCTGCACGCCGGTCATCAATCTGTTTCGCAAGCAGATCGATCGCGTCGAGATCAGTCGCGCGCATCCCGACCATCATCTTTTCGTCGACCGTACGCGGCCACTCGACTACGAGATCTTTTCCGTCTCGAGCGTGATCGGCAGAAAGACCCAAACATCCGAGGAAGTTGCTTTCCAGCCGCTTTACCAGACCGTGCACACCGATCCTGGCAACAACGGCAGGTATTTCTCGGTGCGCCGGGAACCCCGCATGCTGTCGACCGATGCGCGCAAATACGGCACCCGCACGCCGTATGTCGGCACCGAGGTCTATCTTTCTCTCGTCGACCAGGCCGATGCGCCCTATGCTGACGACATTCGCCATCTTTCCGTCGATGCGTGGGTCACCAACCGCGATCTGCCGCGCCTCCTGCTTGCCAACGACAAGACAAATCTCACGGTGTCGGACTCGCTTCCGATCGACCGCGCCAGCCTCGTCCATTCCCCGAGTTCGCCGCGCGCGCCGTATGCCGATGGAAAAACGGCATGGCGTCTGATCCGCCAGCTCGGCTTCAATTACATGCCGTTGACCGAACTCGATCGCGGCGCCTGCGGGCAAGCGTTGCGCAACATACTGAGCCTGTTCGCCGCACCGGACGATCGTGAGCATGCCCGACAAATCGAAGCGCTGGTGGGCGCGCATTACGCCCCCGTCGTCCGGCGACTGCCGAACCCGGGCCTGCTCGTATACGGGCGAGGCGTATGCTGCGAACTGACCTTCGACGAAGCCGGCTTCTCCGGCATCAGCCCCTACCTGTTCGGCCTCATCCTCGAGCATTACGTCGCCCGTCACGTATCGGTCAACGTCTTCACCGAGACCGAACTGCACTCGATGCAACGCGGCCTCATCGCGAAATGGCGGCCGCGGACGGGCGGACGCAGGGCCATCTAGACATGCGTGCACGCCCCTCCAAAGCCGACGCCGGCGCAAGCGGGCCCGTCGACGTTCAGGCACTCGCCGCCTGGTTCGATCGGCACGCCCCGTGGGAGTCCGGCTTCCTGCCACTGCTGCGCGCCATCGCCGCGCGCACGCCGCATGCACCCGCGCCGGGCACGGCCCGTCTGCCGAACGAAGAGTGCTTCCGCATCGGGCAACAGCCGACCATGGCATTCGCGCCGCGTGAAATTGCGTCGATGGACGTACGCGACGGCCGCTTCGATATTCGTCTGTTCGGGCTCGGCCTGTGGGGACCGCAAGGGCCGATGCCGTTGCACATGACGGAGCTGGCCTATAGCCGCGCCGAAAGCAATCAAGACCGCACGCTCGCCCACTTCGTCGATCTGTTCCATCATCGCGCGCTGACCCAGTTCTATCGCGCCTGGGCGTCCGCGCAGGCCACCGCGTCGCTGGATCGCTCCGACGAAACATTTTCGTTTTACATTGCGAGCCTGGCAGGGCTCGACCCGGCCGAAGCCGCGTGCTCCCCCCTGCCCACGCACGCACGCTACGGCGCTGCCCCCCACCTCGTTTGCGAGGCCCGCCATCCGGACGGCATCGTCGCGACGCTCTCGCATTACTTCGGCGTGCCCGTCGACATCGAGGAATTCGTTCCGCACTGGATATACCTGACCGAATCCGATCATGCCAGGCTCGGCGTTCGAGGCTCCGCCGCCACCATGGGCGATGGCGCACACCTCGGCGAAGCCATTCCCGACCGGCAACACAAATTCCGTCTGGTGATCGGTCCGCTCGATCTCGATCAGTATCAGCGCCTCATGCCCCACGGCGCCGACTTCCATGCGCTCGTCGAATGGATCAATACCTTCGTCGGCTATGAATACGCATGGGAGGTCAAGCTGCTGCTCCGGCCGGAAGCCGCGCCGCCCGCCTGCCTCGGCCAGCCCCAGCGCCTCGGCTACGCCCTGTGGCTCGGCGAAAGCACGAGCGAACAGCCCGTGGTCGGCATGGTGTTCGATCCCGAACAATACTGCAACCGCTCCAGAGATTTCCAGACATGAATCCTCATTCATTCACCGTCGAGCAGCGCTACGCCGATGTGCTCGAACCGATCGACGCCGACGCACCCTGCGGGCCCGATCTCGAATACGACCCGGCTTTCGCGATGCTGATGGCCGCCGTGGCACCTCGCACCGAAGTACAGTACGGCACCTTCATCGACGCCTCTCAGGCCACCAACTGGACCGAGGCGGAGCGAGACTGCCGTGCGCTCCTGCTGCGTACGAAAGACATCCGTCTTGCGCTTGTCCTGCTGCGATGCAGGATCCGGCTGAACGGCGCGGCGGGGCTGCGCGACGGACTGACCATACTGGGTGCGCTTCTCGAACGCTACGGCCAAGCGCTTCATCCCGTCCCGATGCTCGACGGCGAACCCGATGCCGCGGTCTATTCGAACGCGATCGCGGCCTTGGCCGATCCCGAAGGCGTGCTCGGCGATGCGCGCGACATTCCGATGCCCTCGACCTCGGGTCTGCACCTGCATCTGCGGGACATCGAGAAGGCATTCACGACCCCGCGCCAAAAAGACGCGCTCGCACCGGAAACCGCCAGCCGCTTGCTCGATGACTGGTGGACACGACACGACGCCGGGATGCTGGCGCTCGTCGATGCGCAACGTCGCGCGGCAAGCATCGACACCTGGTGCGAGACAACGCTCGGCGTCGACGCGCCCGATTTCGATCCGCTACTGAAACTACTGATGCCGTTCGATCAGCTGTCGCTCGACGACGCCCCTGCCGCTGCGCCAGACGCCACCAAAACGATCGGCGCCATGCCCGCCACCGCAATGCCCGTGCACGCGACGCCTCTCGTCGATCGCCGGACTGCACTGGAGACCATTCGGGAAACACGCACATGGTTCGAACGTCATGAACCGAGCAGTCCTGTGATCGTCCTGCTGCGCCAATCCGAACGCATGGTCGGCAAACGCTTTTCCGAGCTCGCACACATCATTCCGGCCGATCTGCTGGCCGCATGGGACGAAGCCGAGCAATAACCCCGGCACGCGTCAACCGAATCGGGGCAACCACGCCTATTCCCGTTACATTTAGTCAATCGCGACAATTTTCGATGAAAAGCATCATTCGGCTTCTGATCCTAGCCAGCCTCGGACTCTCACATATCGCATCCGCCATCTGCCTGCAACTGACGGACGAACAGATCGCCGGGGAGGTCGCGGCAGATCCCGCGGGATATACGGGCTACAAAACCTTGTCACGCACGGTACTCTTTCCGGAATCCACAGTATCGATCAACCCTGATCTTCCCAACGGTTCGTTGATCGCAACAGGCACCACCGGTGCGCTTGCCGTCCGAGCCGCCATCGTGCGCTGCGTCGGCGGCGGCTCCATGACGGCCCCATATACCACCAGCCCGCTGAATCCGGTTCCGGCCTACCCCGACTACTACGAAACAAACGTGCAGGGAATCGGCTTCCGTCTTCGCTACATCAGAAGCGACGGCACGCCAGTCGATTTTCCGCTTACGTTAAATATCGCCCCGGAAACCGGTAACACGCCGGCGACGTATGGCGTTCTCGAGCGCGGTTCCCGATTCGATATCGAACTCATCAAAACGGGAGACCTGTCCGCGGGACAGTCGATCGTCGAGTTTACGGGCTATGTTAGCACGGGACACGGCAATGACGGCAAGACAGTTCTGACCATCGGCAGCGGTTCCGTCCGCGTCAAGATCCTGCCGAGCTGCAAAGTCGACAGCAGCGATCAGAACATCGACTTCGGCACCTTCGGTCCATCCGACGTCTCGGCTACCGCCGGGCCGACGCGATCCGTGGATTTCACCGTGCGCTGCACCGGCCCGACGCCGCCCGCATCGATCACCGCCATGCTCGACGGCACGGCGGACCTCGAAGACAGCAGCATGTTGAAAAACAACGGCGCGACGCATCTCGCGATCCGCCTGAAGGAAATTTCCAGCGGCACCGTGCTACGCCCCGGCGACGCCACCAGTACGATCACCCATGTTCCGGCCGGCAACATGCAATCGCCGTTCTCGCTCGAGGCGACGGTCCTTCGCGTCGGAAGCGCGACGCCGACTGTCGGCAAGATCCAGGCGACCGCCACGATCGTCATGACCGTTCTCTGACCTGAACCACACCGACGCCACGAACCGGATATCAAATTCATGACTGCATCATCGGCCACGCAACCCAATTCGATTTTCGTTCAGATCGCGAGCTATCGCGATTCACAGTTGATTCCGACGCTGCTCGATCTGATCGACAAGGCGAGAAAACCCGATTTGCTGCGCATCGTCGTGTGCTGGCAGCACGCATCCGACGAAACACCGGGTGCGTTCTGGCGACAAGGCTTCGGGAAATGGCGAGTGACGACGGCAAACGGCTGGGCTCGTCATCTGCTGGAGTATCGCGGCGCCGTCGTCGAGCTCATCGACGTGCCGCATCTGCAGACCCGGGGCGCCTGCTGGGCGCGCAACCTGATTCAGCAATGCTATGGCGGAGAACGCTACACGCTGCAGCTCGATTCGCATCACCGCTTCGTCGACCACTGGGACACCATCGTGATCGACATGCTGGAATCGCTGCGCGACAAAAGCGAAAAACCCGTTCTCACCGCCTACCTTCCGGCATTCGATCCCGAAAACCATGCTGCTCCGAACGGACCGCCCCAGTTCATGTGCTTCGATCGATTCGGCATCGAAGGCGTCGTCATGTTCCGAGGCCGCCACCTGCGCGCCGATGAATCGGGTACGCAGCCGGTCATGGCACGCTTCTACAGTGCACATTTCGCGTTCGCGGACGGCCATTTTGCCGAGACAGTTCGGCACGACCCCCAGTTCTTCTTTCTGGGTGAGGAAATTTCCATCGCCGCACGAGCGTTCACGCATGGCTACGATCTTTACCATCCGCACCGTGTCATCGCCTGGCACGAATACACGCGCCGGCATCGGGTCAAGATGTGGGACGACCACACCGATCAGGCGAAGCAAAGAGGGGAAATCGACGCGCACTGGGTTGAACGCGACATCATCGCCTATCGGCGCAATCGCGCGTTGCTGGGCGTGGATGGTCAAACGTACGATCCGGCGGACTTCGGCCCGTACGGACTGGGCACTCGGCGCACGCTGGCCGAATACGAGGCCTATGCCGGTATCCGTTTTGCGTGTCGTGGCGTCCACGAAGCCACGCTGAATCACGAGCCGCCCCAGTCGCCCGGGACCTGGCATCCCAACGATCCGGCATGGCAAGCGCGGCTGCGCCGCGCCAACGACGTTCGCGTCTGCCTGCATCGAAACACGTTCGACACGTTCGCGACCGTTCAACCCGGACACGGCGCACTGTCATCCGCGGTGTCAGCCGTCGTCACGATTCACGACGCAAACGGCCTCGAGCTGCATCGAGAAACCATCGAGACCCACCGCCTATCCGAGCACCGAACGGACGATTGGCTCGATCTTCACGTCATCTTCGTATCGGCACTCGAACACGCTCCAAACCGATACACCGTCGAATTGCTCGATAGCAGCGGCAATCTGCTGAGCCGGGTCGAGCACGCTGTCATCGTCTGATATCCGCATGTCGGCGAAACGCGGAAAGCGCTCCGGTTTCGCCCGACCTCGCGGGTTACACCACGACGACGGATTCGGTGCGTAGTGGTAAGGGCTCGTACCGCCGTCGCACGCACGATCGGGACTGATGTAGCGTCCCACGTCGGGGTCGTAAAAACGTGCTCCGTTGTAATGCAACCCCGTTTCGGCATCCGCGTATTGTCCCGCGTAACGCAGAGGCTGACCGATTGCGACGACGCCGCCCCACGCCCGCGTGACGGCCCCGCCCCAGGCGCGGGACTGTGCGTGCCATACGACATCGCCCGCGTCATCGGTGAGCGCGATCGCGCTACCGACTCCGTCGGTATGATAGTGATAGACTTCGACACGCTCGGCCTCGGCGCCGTCGGCCGGGACCTGGTCCACGCAAGCGAGCGGCGCGAAGCCGGCGGCCCCTTCCGGCTCAGGCTGATACAGATACGTGCGCAGCATAGTCGCGCATTGCTCCTGAAGCAGCCGATACCCTTGCCATACGTAACGAATCAGTTCGTCCTGCATCGGGGTTCCCGACTTCGGCGCCGCATCGGATTCGACGCACTTCAAGATACGCCGGCCGAGCGCATCGTATCGATAGCGCACGGTGCGGCCGTTCCGATGTACGGCGATCATTCTTCCCTCCGCGTCCCACACGAACGACGATGTCCCATCGCGCCCTATCTTGCGCGCCAGGTTTCCCCATACGTCGTATTCGTAGCGATAGCCGCGACATTCGCGTATCCGGTGATCCGAATAGACGGCAGGAAGCCAGTTCCCGCCGGGGGCGTCGAGCAGATTGCAGGCGGCATCCCATGCGAAATACTCGATACCCGCCTGGTCCGACACCCGCCGCAACAGACAACCGCGCCGGTCGTAGTCAAACCAAACCGGATCGCCAACGGGGCCGCCTGTCCGGGCGATCAGGCCGTCCGGCCCATACTCCGCTTCGCGCCAAAGACGCATGTCTCCCGCGCCTTGCGCCGGGTTCCCGGCCGGGTCGTCGCTCGTCACCGAACGCCACCATACGGGAAGCCCCGTCGGGGAATAGCCCGTGTGGGTCCGCAAACGGCCTTGCGTACGCGCGATCGGACGCTGCATCGCGTCATACCAGAAATCAGCGATCCGGCGATCGTCCAGCTCGACACGAACGATGTCTCCCGTTGCAAGCCTGGGCGTCAGCACCGTCTGGCCTTGCGGCAACCGGGTCGCGATTGGCCGCCCCGCCGCATCGTATGTATGCCGCAGGCAGCCGTTCGCACCTGCCTCTTCGATCAGGCGCCCCTGCTTGTCGTATCGGAAACGAACTTCGTCGGCACCGATACCGAGCCGCTCGCCTTCCGTCGTCGGCGTGCGCTCCACAACCTCGAGTTCGTCGCGTGCAGTGTAGCGATACGTATAACGACAATGCAGCGTCACGCGCTCGACGAGACGTCCCGCCGCATCGTAAGAAAACGTCTGTTGACGCTCTTGCGTACCGGCAGTCGACGTGACGCGGACGAGTCGCCCCGAATCCGTGTAGTCGAAACGGTGCGCCACGCCATCCGCATCGGCGATCGACAGGCAATGACTCGCCCCCCATGTCAGCGTTCGGACCGCACCGTTCGCGCTTTCGACACGAGTCAGCCGGCCGTGCGCATCGTAAAGCCGCGCGGTCCAGTGCCCCTCCTCGTCGACCGTGCGCACCACCTTGCCGCGCCGATCGCGATACCAGTGCCGGCTCCTGCTCCCGTGGCCCCAACAGGACGTCAGCTGGCCTGCCGCGTTCCACACGTAACGCTCCGTACGACCATCGGGACAGGTGATGGCCAGCGGCCGGCCCAACCCGTCCCGTTCGATTCGCGTCGTCGTACCGAGCGCGTCGGTCATGCCGACGACATGACCATCGCCATCGTATTCGTAGTGCGTCGCGTCGCCGTCGGCCGTCGTGCACCGTGTCATGTTTCCCCAGGCGTCGTATGCGTAGGTGCGTATCGCACCCTGGACATCGATCGTCCGAGCGATGCTGCCATCCTCGTCATACTCGAAGCGGGTGGATTCTCCGGTCGGTGCCTGATAATGCACCGGCCGCAGACGGTCGTCGCGCACCCACATCCACGTCCTGCCGTCGCTCATCGACACCGCCACCGGTTCGTGCGTAGCAAACGCATAATGGGTAGTACGGATCGCGCCCAACGGATCGATTTCCCTGGCAACGCGCCCAAACGAATCGTATTCGAAGCGAACCGTCCGCCCGCCCGGCAATTCGGCACGCACCGGCAAGCCGGCATCGCGGTAGTCGAAGCGGTAGCGGTGCCCGTCGAAATCCACGTAAGCCAGCACACGGCCGGATGAATCGTATTGCCAACTGGCTTCATGACCGAATACATCGGTCACCCGGCTGACACGACGATCGATATCGTAGACGAATCGATCGCATTCGCCCTCCGACGTGGCGCGCTCGATCACGCGCGCGACATCGCCGATCGTCTCCCAGGCATAGCGAGTCGTCATGCCCAGCGAATCGGTTTCCTCCACGATTCTGCCGTCCTGCCATGCGAAGCGGCGCACGATCGCGCCGATGCGATTGCGCACCTCCGTCAACTCGCCGCTCCGGCTATAGCCGTACTGGACGACCGGGCCGACGCGACCGCCATCGACGCATTCGACCGCGCCGAGACGCGCGGCCCCATTCATCGCGTAATGCATCTTCAGTTCGTGCCCGCATGTTCCGCGCATGCCGGTCAGCCTCCCGTCGGCGTCCCAAATGCACCCGATCCTCTGCCGGTTCAAATCCTCGACATACTTCAAGCGCGCGATTCCGTTTTCGTCGAAATGGCCAAACACCCGATAGTTAGGCTTCGTGTCCGCAACCACGAAACGACCGTCCGGTAAATGCGCGAGATGCAGTTGCTCCTGTACCGCGATCACCTGCGTGCCGCGCTCCGGAAACGGAAGATCCAACGCATTGCCGCGCTCGTCGGTATAGACGACGCGTGTACCGATCCGATGGAGCGTGACCTCCCAGCGGGTGCGCCAGCCGACCCCGAGCAGGCCTGCCGCGCTACACGAGCTTGCATAATGGCGGGACCATCGAATCGGGAAACGGCCCGGCATCGAAAAGTCTTTTTCGCTATCGTAAAAGCAGCGCTTGCTGCCGGAAATCGCATCGACCGAGCCGCCTCGAATACCAGACAGCGCGTCGCGCATGCCATAGCGATCGACTGCGTCGCCGAGCCCACCAAGGCGCTCGATCGCAGGGCTCGAACCTGCGAACGGCAGCAGGATGCCAGGCATTCTGGCCAGCTCCGCTCCCAGTCCGGAAATTCCGCCGAAATTCACTTCGTCATCCTTTTTTCATTTCATCCGCAGTCGTGCATACGGGACGAACCAAACCGGATCGAACTCCGCATGCCGGCACGGCCCATGCCAGCGAAGCCGCCGAGCGAAACGCCTTAAAACCATGTACGTTCCGATGACGACACACCGGACCAACACGACCCGCCCCCGAACTCAGCCGTTCAAACACCTTCTCGCAGTTGGACAAGATCGATAAACCCTGGTGTTGACGGTACTGGTATTGGAGATGGGCAAACAGGATCGCCGCGCTCCTCAGTCGGGCCCGAGCCGTCTATCGCGCCCGCCCGGCAATACCGGCGGCATCGATAGGCCCCGCTCGAATGGCCCGCTGCGAAAGGACAGGCACCCGGACCGAAACGGCAACGGAGGCTGGCGTAGCCACAACGGACGCGGTGATGCGCCGCCGCCCTCTCCGCTTAACACCTCTCCGGAGAACAAGAATGGATCGAATCGCCACGAAATGTCCTGTCGCTGCCCGCGTTGCTGGCGCGTCGTCGTTCGGGGATCGGGACCCGATCCCCGAACGATCGCCCCGGCAGATAGATGCAATGGGCAGCCGCCGAACTCACGTCGCCCCATGCCGCCACCTTCCCGTCGATCGGGGCCGGCGACGAACCAGATGAAATCCCACCATCCGGCCCACGGCATCTCCCGCGCGGGCTGATCCAACCATAGCGAATATCGCTCTCGGAACGATAAGGGATAACCTCCGGTCACCTTCAATTCCGGCTTGCCTTCCTCGAGCCGACGTCGCGGCCTTCGATCCCGTTCTCCAGACCGGCGTCGCCGTGCGCGGCAAGCTCCGTGAAACTCGGTGTTGGTGTTGGTGTTGGTGTTGGTGTTGGTGTCGGTGTCGGTGTCGGTGTCGGTGTCGGTGTCGGTGTCGGTGTCGGTGTCGGTGTCGGTGTCGGTGTCGGTGT
>NZ_CABVLY010000044.1 GCF_902498995.1 Burkholderia anthina | reverse complement strand
AGCCAGCGGCGCCAGCGCGACGGGCGGCGCGGTGCGCCCGGCTGCCCTTCGGCGAGATCGGCCGGCACCGGCCGTGCCAGCGCCGCACGAATGCGCGCGGCGTCGAACGGCGGCGCGCGAAATCGCACGCCCGTCGCGTCGTACAGCGCGTTCGCGATCGCGGCGGCGGCCGGCGCGGCCGCCTGCTCGATCCGTTGCGCGTCGCGGGTCGACAACGGCTGCGCGCGATCGGCACCGGCGGCCGCCGGATCGAACGCGACGAGTTCATGCGCGATCGTATCCGGCGGCATGCCGTGGCCGGTCTCGTCATGCGCAGGACGCGCGGACAACCGCGCGCCCATCACGCGCGAGATCGCCGCCTCGATCTGCCACGCGGGCAGACCGGCCATCGACGGCTGCCCCGGTTCGCCCGCGCCCTGCCCCGCCACCACGCGCCGCACCGCGACGTCGCCCGTCGCGCGATCGACGTCGAGATCGACGACCCACGCGGACCAGTGCGGGTCGCTTTCGTGCGCGGCATCGGCTGGCGGCTTCCCGCTGTCGAGCGGCGCGGCGAGCGTGCCGGCGCCGTCGAATGCGAAGCCGCGGCCGCTGACACGCGTATTCGCCCGCGCCTGCGCGTCGGCTGCGGCCGGTTCGCCCCACGCGGCGCGTTCGCTGACCATCCGGATAATCTCGCGCGGCCCCGCATCGCGCGATGCATCGAGATGCTGCAAACGCAGCGCGACCGGATCGCGGCCCAGCGTACCGGCCAGTTCGTCGACGAAGGATTCGCGTGCGAATGCGTGTGCGTGGCCGGGAATCGCGTGATCGGCATCGGCCATTTCGATCGACGTCTGCGCATGCCGGTAGACGAATGGTGACGACGGCGCGGATGCGTCGCCGTCCGTTGCCGCGGGTGGCGCATCCGGCGTCGCGCCGGCTTGCGCGCGATACCGCCACGTCGTCATCCGTCCGTCGGGCGCGGTTCGGGTTTCGACGTTGAACGAGGCCTGCGCGCGCGTGTCGCCGATCGGCCATTCGTAGCGCGCGCGATGCGTGCGTGCCGCATCGCCCCCGCGCTGCGCGGAATCGGCGACGACTTCACCGCGCGGCTCGCCCTGTGTCGTGTCGGGTTCGGGCCGCGCGGTCAGGCTGAGGTCATGCTTCATCGCCGTCGCCCCGCAGATAACGCGCGGCCCGATGCACCGCGCGAATGATCTCCAGATGCGTGCCGCAGCGGCACAGGTTGAAGCGCAGCGCGGCGCGGATCGCCGCATCGTCCGGCGACGGATCGCGGTCGAGCAGCGCCTTCGTGCTCATGATCATCCCGTTCAGGCAATAGCCGCATTGCGCGGCCTGCTCGTCGATGAACGCGCGCTGGATCGGATGCGGCGCAGCGCGCGAGCCGAGCCCTTCGAGCGTCGTCACGTCGCGCCCGTTGGCCGCGGCGGCCGGCACGACGCACGCGCGCGTCGGCTGTCCGTCGACGAGCACGGTGCACGCGCCGCACTGGCCGAACCCGCAGCCGTATTTCGGGCCGTTGAGCGCGCAGTCGTTGCGCAGGACCAGCAGCAGCGGCGCATCGGGCGCGGCATCGTCGAAGGTATGCGGCGCGCCGTTCACGCGAAACGCGAGCGGCCGCGACGAAGGAGCGGGATGGGACATGAATGGATCCGGAAGGCAGCGTGCGCGCCGGGGCCGGGCCGGCGGCAGGCATGGCCGCCGGCTCGCGACGGCCGGTGTCACGCACGCTGCTCACGTATAACACGCCGAAATGCGCGCGTACCGCCGCACGATCCGCGATACGGCCGCGCGCCGCACGGCGCCGGGCTCGCGTGCGTCAGGCGACGGCCGCGACGGTGCTGCGCGACGGCGACTCCAGCGGCACGCCGAACACGTCGTAGCCGAACACCCACGCCGGATCCTCGTTCGTGCGCAGCCACGTGTTGTTGTGCGACACGAGCTGCACCTTCGACGCACGCGCCGCGCGATTCGCTTCGTACAGCGCGAACGCGCCCGCGTAATCGCCGATGCCGACCTCGTCGAGACAGCGCGCGAGCATCGCGGCATCCTCGATCGCCATCGCGGCGCCCTGCGCCATGTGCGGCTTCATCGGATGGCATGCATCGCCGAGCAGCACGAGACGGCCGCGGCTCCACAGCGGCAGCGGATCGCGCTCGAGCAGCGGCCACTTCGTGATCGACGGCGACACGTCGATCAGGTGCTGGATGTCCGCATGAAAACCCGCGAACGCTTCGCGCATTTCGTCGCGGCTGCTGTCGACCATCGACACGCCTTCCGGCCACTCGGCCTGCGGCACGCCGGTCACGTAGTAATACTCGTCGCGCTTCTCGGTCACGTAGTAGACCATCATGTGGCGATCCTCCGACCACCACTTCACGCACATGTCGTACGGCTTGTTGCCGAGCAGCGACGCGGGGAATACCGCGCGATGCGCGACGTAGCCCGTATAGCGCGGCGGCTCCGCGCCGAGCAGGTGCTCGCGAATCCGCGAATTCACGCCGTCCGCGCCGATCACGATGTTGGCCGTCTCGACGCTGCCGTCCGCGAACGTCAGGCGCACCTCGCCGCCGGTGTCCTCCACCGCAGCAAGCCGCTTGCCGAAGCGGATCGTGCCGGGCGTCACCGCCTGCGTCATCAATGCATGGAAATCGCCGCGATGCACGGTCAGGTAGCTCGCGCCGTACGTCTTGCGCGCGTAGTCGCCGAGCGGAATCTGCGACAGCACGTCGGCCGTCCGCCAGTCGCGGCTGTACCAGAAATCCGGATGCGAACCCATCGTCTCCAGCGCGTCCTCGCAGCCGATGCGCCGCATGATCTTCATCACGTTCGGGCCGAGATGAATCCCCGCGCCGAGGCGCGAGAACGCCGGCGCCTGCTCGTACAACGCGACGTCGTAGCCGCCGCGCTGCAGCAGTGCAGCCGCGGCCGTGCCGCCGAGACCGGCGCCGATGATTGCGATACGGGGTTTGCTCATGCGGATCTCCTGATCGTGGGCCCGTCGCCGAACACGGTGCGAGAACGGGCGGATTGAATGGCATTTATGTAGCGTACACACTCAATTTATTCACGACAAGAGGATTGTCGAGCACGGCCGAGATATACGGGAAAACACCAATAAAATCCAGATATCTCGCGCTCACAAACGCTCCGCATCGATCGGCAATCATTTTGATCCATTGCCATTTTCAAATGTACACACTAGACTTTGCTCGAAATCAGGCGACCCCGCATCCGCGTGCCGCCCCACCCTTACCGACACGGAGCCTCCCGTCATGAGCAAGACCTACCGCATCGGCCAGATCGTGCCGAGTTCCAACACGACGATGGAAACCGAGATTCCCGCGATGCTGCGGTTGCGCGAAACGATCCGGCCCGAACGCTTCACGTATCACTCGAGCCGGATGCGGATGAAGAAGGTCGTCAAGGAAGAGCTGGCGGCGATGGATGCCGAATCCGACCGCTGCGCGATGGAGCTGAGCGATGCGCGCGTCGACGTGCTCGGCTATGCGTGCCTCGTCGCGATCATGGCGATGGGCCACGGCTATCACCGCGTGTCGCAGAAGCGTCTGCGCGAGCGCACGCAGGAGAACGGCGGCGACGCCCCCGTCATCACCAGCGCCGGCGCGCTCGTCGACGCACTGAAGGTGATCGGCGCGAAGCGCATCGTGGTGGTCGCGCCGTACATGGTGCCGCTGACCGAGCTGGTGGTCGACTACATCCGCAACGAAGGCTACGACGTGATCGCGTACCGCGCGCTGGAAATTCCGGACAACCTCGACGTCGGCCGTCACGACCCGGCGCGCCTGCCCGACATCGTGAAGACGCTGCCGTACCAGGACGCCGATGCGATCGTGCTGTCCGCCTGCGTACAGATGCCGTCGCTGCCGGCCGTCGCGAAGGTCGAGGCGATGACGGGCAAGCCGGTGATCACGGCCGCGATCGCGACCACCTACGCGATGCTGCGCGAACTCGATCTCGAACCGGTCGTGCCGGGCGCCGGCGCACTGCTGTCCGGCGCGTACTGATTACGGGTTGCCGCCCTTTCGACGGAGCTTTTTCATGTCTTCAACTTTCCTGTACGGCGCGAACGTCCACGCCAACGGCATCCGCCAGCACTACCTGCGCTACGGCGGCGCGTCCGGCGCGCGCGCATCGCGCCCGGCCATCGTGCTGATCCCCGGCATCACGAGCCCCGCGATCACGTGGGGCTTCGTCGGCGAAGTGTTCGGCGCGGCGTTCGACACCTACGTGCTCGACGTGCGCGGCCGCGGGCTGTCCGAGGCGTCGTCGACGCTCGACTACGGTCTCGACGCGCAGGCCGACGACATCGCGGCGCTGGTTGCCGCGCTCGGCCTGCCGCGCACGAGCCTCGTCGGCCATTCGATGGGCGCGCGGATCGCCGCCCGCTCGGCGCGGCGCGCCATCCGCGGGCTCGAATCGGTCGTGCTCGTCGATCCGCCGGTGTCAGGCCCGAACCGCCGCGACTATCCGGGCAAGCTGCCGTGGTACATCGACTCGATGGCGCTCGCGCGCGCCGGCACCGACGCCGAAGGGATGCGCGCGTTCTGCCCGACCTGGACCGATGCCGAGCTGCAACTGCGCGCCGAATGGCTGCACACCTGCGACGAGCGCGCGGTGCGCGCGACGTACGAGAGCTTCCATAGCGACGATTTCCACGCGGACGCCGCGCGGCTGACCGTGCCGTCGCTGCTGATCACGGCCGGGCGCGGCGACGTGGTGCGCGACGACGACGTCGCGGAACTGCAGCGCGCCACGCCGTCGATGCGGCACGTGCGCGTGCCCGACGCGGGCCACATGATTCCGTGGGACAACGCGGCGGGCTTCTACGCCGCGTTCGGCGACTTCCTCGGCGCGCCGCTCGCGGCCTGAGCGCGTCGCCCACTCTTTCCTTCACGCCTTTACCGGAGCCGACGATGCCAGTCAGCGACACCCAACTGATCGACGCGTGGAAGCAGGTGCTCACGCTGTCGCGCCTCGAACCCGGCCAGACCGTCACGATCCTGACGAGCGCGGCCACGCATCCGCAAACGCTGTCGTGCGCGCTGATCGCGACGCAATCGATGGGCGCGATCGTCAACCGCCTCGACCTGCCGCCGGTGAACGGCGAGAAGGCGTTCAGCCGCGACCCGCTCGCGTATCTCGGCACGACGCCGCTGACCGGCAACCGCGCCGCGATCGCCGCGCTGCGCGAGAGCGACCTCGTGCTCGACCTGATGACGCTGCTGTTCTCGCCCGAGCAGCACGACATCCTGAAGTCCGGCACGAAGATCCTGCTCGCGGTCGAGCCGCCCGAAGTGCTGGTGCGGATGGTGCCCACGCTGGCCGACCGCACGCGCGTGCTCGGCGCCGCCAAGAAGATCGCCGCCGCGCGCGAGATGCGCGTGACCTCCGCGGCCGGCACCGCGCTCGCGTGCCCGCTCGGCGACTTTCCGCCGACCGCCGAATACGGCTTCGTCGACGCGCCGGGCCGCTGGGATCACTGGCCGAGCGGCTTCGCGCTGACCTACCCGAACGACCGCACCGCGCGCGGCACGATCGTGATCGATCGCGGCGACATCCTGCTGCCGCAGAAGCACTACGTGAGCGAGCCGATCGCGCTGACCGTCGAAGGCGGCTATGCGACGCGCATCGAAGGCGGCGTCGACGCCGACCTGCTGCGCGACTACATGGAAACCTTCGCCGACCCGGAAGGCTATGCGATCTCGCACATCGGCTGGGGGCTGCAGCCGCGCGCGCGCTGGTCGACGCTCGGCCTGTACGACCGCGAAGCGACGATCGGGATGGATGCGCGCGCATTCGAAGGCAACTTCCTGTTCTCGCTCGGGCCGAACAACGAAGGTGGCGGCAACCGCACCACCACCTGTCACATCGACATTCCGCTGCGCCGCTGCACGGTCGAACTCGACGGCGAGACCGTCGTGCGCGACGGCCGCGTGATCGATCAACCCGCCTGACCGACGAGTACCCGACACCATGACCGATCTTTCCCGTCACGCCGAAGCGGGCGTCTATCGCCAGCAGGGTTTCGGCACGCCGCTGCCGCCGCACGGCAACATCGGACTGCTGATCGTCGACTTCGTGGTCGGCTTCGCCGATCCCGCGACGTTCGGCGGCGGCAACATCGCGCCGGCGATCGCGCGCACGACGAAAGCGCTCGCACTCGCGCGCGAACGCGGCTGGCCCGTCGCGCACAGCCGCATCGTGTACGCGGACGACGGCAGCGACGACAACGTGTTTTCGCTGAAGGTGCCCGGCATGGCGACGCTGACCGAGCATCATCCGAACAGCGCGATCGTGCCCGAGCTCACGCCCGCTGCCGGCGAACTCGTGGTACGCAAGACCGTGCCGTCCGCGTTCTTCGGCACGCAACTGGCGCCGTGGCTCGCGCAGCGCGCGGTGCAGACGCTGCTCGTCGCGGGCGCGGTGACGAGCGGCTGCGTGCGCGCGAGCGTGGTCGACGCGATGTCGCACGGGTTCCGTCCGCTGGTGCTCGCTGATTGCGTCGGCGATCGCGCGATCGCGCCGCACGATGCGAACCTGTTCGACATGCAGCAAAAATATGCGGCCGTGATGCCGCTCGACGATGCGATCGCGGCGATCGACGCCGCGCACGCGCGCTGAGCCAGCGTCACGAGCCGTCGCGAGCCGCCGCGCAACGCGAGCGCCGGCCGCGCCGGTGCGCCCGCGCGCAATTGACGCTGCGGTTTTGGCGGCCTAGATTCGACGCGTGCGCGGCCGGCCGCGCACGCGCGCCGCACCCGCCGCGGCCGTCCGCCGGCCGCGCCCTTCCCGACAGGACTCTTCATCCGTGAATCGCTCCGAACTGCTTGCGCGCGACGGCTGCCTGACCGTGATCCGCCCGCCCGCGCCGCCCGTGAAGCCGGCGCCCGGCCAGCCGGGCAGCCTGTCGTCGTACGTACCGGCGCTGCCCGAAGTGTTCGTCGCGATCCTCGACGACGGACGCATCCTCGCCTTCAACGGACACGTCGACCTCGGCACCGGCATCCGCACGTCGCTCGCGCAGATCGTCGCCGAGGAACTCGACGTGCCGGCCGCGCGCGTCACGATGGTGCTCGGCGACACGGCCGCGACGCCGAACCAGGGCCCGACCATCGCGAGCGCGACAATCCAGATTTCCGCCACACCGCTGCGTTGCGCGGCCGCCCAGGCGCGGCACGCACTGCTGGCGCTGGCCGCCGAGCGCTTCGGCATCGACGCCGCGCAACTCGTCACCGAAGGCGGGACGATCTCGGCTCCCGCCGACGGACGCGCCACGACATTCGCCGCACTCGTCGCCACGCGCCGCATCGCGCTGACGCTCGACCTGAATGCGCGGACGAAGGATCCCGCCCACTACCGGATCGTCGGCAAGTCGTCGCCGCGCGTCGACGTGCCCGCGAAGGCCACCGGCCAGCTCACGTTCGTGCACGACATGCGCGTGCCGGGCATGCTGCACGGCCGCGTCGTACGGCCGCCGTATGCGGGCCACGACAGCGGCGCGTTCGTCGGCACGTCGCTCGTCGACGTCGATCGCGCGTCGGTCGCCGACGTTCCGGGGCTGGTGGCCGTCGTCGCGATCGGCGACTTCGTCGGCGTCGTTGCCGAACGCGAGGAACATGCGATTCGCGCGGCGCGTCAGTTGCGCGTCACATGGCGACCGCACCCCGCGCTGCCGTCGCTCGATGCGCCGGCCGCCGCGATCGCCGCCGCGCCCGCGCAACGTCGCGTCCTGCTCGACGAAGGCAGCGTCGAGGCGGCGCGCACGCAACCCGGCACGATCACGCTGTCGCGCACCTACGCGTGGCCGTTCCAGATGCACGGCTCGATCGGCCCGTCGTGCGCGCTCGCCGACTATCGCGCGCCGGGCGACGGCCGGATCACCGTGTGGTCCGGCACGCAGAACCCGGTGTCGCTGCGCTACGACCTCGCGACGCTCGTGGCGCGCGACGAAGCGGATTTCGACATCGTGCGGATGGAAGCGGCCGGCTGCTACGGCCGCAACGGCGCGGACGACGTATGCGGCGACGCGCTGCTGCTGTCGCGCGCGGTCGGCCGGCCGGTGCGCGTGCAACTGTCGCGTGCGGACGAACATCTGTGGGAACCGAAGGGCGCCGGCCAGCTGATGCAGGTGACGGGCACCGTGACGCGCGACGGCCGCCTGCTCGGCTACGACTTCACGACGCGCTATCCGTCGAACGACGCGCCGCTGCTCGCGACGCTGCTGACCGGCGCGATCGCACCCGAGCCGCGCGTGTTCGAGATGGGCGACCGGACGGCCGTGTCGCCTTATGCAAGCCCGAATCGCCGTTTCGTCTGCGAGGATCTCGCGCCGCTCGTGCGCGCGTCGTGGCTGCGCGGCGTATCGGCGCTACCGAACTCGTTCGCACACGACGCGTTCGTCGACGAATGCGCGGCGCTGGCCGGCATCGATCCGCTCGCGTTCCGCATTCGCCATCTGCAGGACACACGTGCGATCGAACTGCTGCGGGCCGTGGCCGAGCGCGCGGGCTGGACGCCGCGCGCGGGCCGCGACAAGGAACGGGATGGCCGCGATGGCGCGCGCGTCGTGCGCGGCCGCGGCATCGCCTATGCACGCTACGTGCACAGCCGCTTCCCCGGTTTCGGCGCGGCGTGGTCCGCATGGGTCGTCGACCTGAGCGTCGATCGCGTGTCGGGCGAGATCCGGATCGAGCGCGTGACGGTCGGCCAGGACACCGGCACGATGATCAATCCGGACGGCGTGCGCCATCAGATCCACGGCAACGTGATCCAGGTATTGAGCCGTACGCTGAAGGAGCGCGTACGGTTTGCAGACGGCAAGGTCGCGTCGCGCGAATGGGCGAGCTATCCGATCCTGACGTTCGACGAAGTGCCGGACGTCGACGTCGTGCTGATGCCCAGACAAGGCGAGCCGCCGCTCGGCGCGGGCGAATCGGCATCGGTGCCGGGGCCGGCCGCGGTCGCGAATGCGCTGTTCGATGCGACCGGCGTGCGCGTCTACGCGCCGCCGTTCACGCCCGAAACGGTGCGGGCCGCGCTACGCGAGGCCGGCCGGCTTCAAGGCGCCGAAACGCCTGCCGTCGCAGGCGCCGTATAGCACCGTATAACGCCGGGTTGCGTCGATAGCCGGACGGCGCCGTGCATCACGCATCGCCGTCGGCCTCCATCATCTTGCGCAGCAGGTACTGCAGCGCGACGCGCTCGCCCGGATTGAGCGGGCCGTACGTGCGCTCCGTCACCTGCCGCGCGAACGGCACCGTGCGGTCGATCAGCGCGTGGCCCGCCGCCGTCGCGCGCACGATCAGCTTGCGGCCGTCGTTCGGGTCGGGCAGCACTTCGATCAGCGCGCGCGCCTTCAACCGGTCGACCACGCCGCGGATCGTCGCCTGGTCGATCGCGGTCGCCTTGACGATGTCGTTCAGCGAACACGCCTGCTTTTCCTTGACCGCGCACAGCGCGACGAACTGGGCGGCCGTCAGATCCGAATCGGGGATCGCTTCCTGAAAGATCGCAACGTGACGCTGATATGCGCGGCGCAACAAGTGGCCGACCTGGTCGTGAAAGTCGTAGGAATCCTTGGAAGACGCCATGAAAGTGAAAGCCCGCGCGGCACGAATGGGAAAGGTAAGGAGTGTACACCCTCAAATCGACGCAATCGGCGGCGCGCGCGCCGCTTCGTTGCGGTGCATCAGGGTTCGCCGCACCGCTCGCGCACCCTGCGCGAAGATCCGTCGGCGTTGCCGTTCATGCCCGGATGGCAGGTTTTCGGGCTGTCGAATCGCTTGCGCGCATACGCTGCACTTTTGAGCGCATACGCACTAATTCGGCGCAAGCCTTGACGTTTTATACAACTGCTTAAATGCACGCGACGATTCGCTGGAATCCTCGAAAAATTCGCGATTTTCTTCACGCATTAGTCGGCCATGACGCCTCCGTTTTCATGCCTGTGCGATTCCGTATTTTCTAGTGTGTACGCTATGTAATTGGCGTGCTATACAGACTCCAGCGCGCGGCGAGATGCTCGCTCGCGTCGATCGGCCACTCACTCATCCGTCACACTTGAACAGGGGCAGTCCCATGTCTACCGCACACCCGAGCACCGCCGTCTCCGCCGACGACGCGCAGCACGGCATGCTCTACCGCAAAGTCACGCTACGCCTGATCACCCTCTTCTGCCTGTGCTATTTCGCGGCCTATCTCGACCGCATCAACATCGGCCTCGCGAAGCTGCAGATGCTCGATGCGCTGAAGTTCAGCGATACCGTGTACGGGCTCGGCGCCGGCCTGTTCTTCGGCGGCTACATCCTGTTCGAAGTCCCGAGCAACCTGGTGCTGCAGCGCGTCGGCGCGAAGCTGTGGATCGCGCGGATCATGATCACGTGGGGCCTGCTGTCCGGCGCGACGATGTTCGTGCAGACGCCGATGCAGTTCTACATCGTGCGCTTCCTGCTCGGCGCGGCCGAAGCCGGCTTCCTGCCCGGCGTGCTGCTGTACCTGACGCAGTGGTATCCCGACGCGCGCCGCGCGCGGATCGTCGCGCTGTTCATGGTCGGCCTGCCGTTGTCGAGCATGATCGGCAGCCCGATCTCCGGCTGGATCATGCGCGCGTTCGACGGCGCGCACGGGCTCGGCGGCTGGCAGTGGCTGTTCCTGCTCGAGGCGTTGCCGTCGATCCTGCTCGGCTTCGCGGTGCTGCGCTGGCTGCCCAACAGCATCGAGACCGCGCGCTGGCTCGACGACGACGAAAAGCGTGCACTGCGCGACAACCTCGACGCCGATCCGGCCGGCAACAAGAACCATGCACTCGGCCGCGCGTTCTCCGATCCGAAGGTGTGGGCGCTCGGCCTCATCGATCTGTGCGTGCTGCTGGGGCTGTATGCGGTGAGTTTCTGGCTGCCGACGATCCTGCGCGATACCGGCGTGAAGGACGCGTATCACATCGGCTGGCTGATGGCGATCCCGAACGCCGCGGCCGTGCTCGCGACGCTGTATTGCGGCGCCAGCTCCGACCGCGCGCGCGAACGCCGCTGGCATATCGTCGTGCCGTTCCTGGTGTCGGCCGCCGCGCTCGCGCTTGCGGCCGCGTCGTCGCACGGCACGCTCGCGACCGTGCTGCTGTTCTCGCTGATCAACGCGGGCGCCGCCGCCGCGATGCCGGTCGTCTGGGCGCTGCCGTCCACGTTCCTGAAAGGCTCGGCCGCCGCCGGCGGGATCGCGTTCGCGTGCTCGATCGCGAACCTCGGCGGATTCGGCAGCACCTATTTCATCGGCTGGCTGCGCGACACCTTCCATTCGCAAAGTGCGGGGCTGTACGGCTTCGCCGCCTGCATGCTGGTCGGCTGCGCACTCGCGCTCGCGTATCCGGCAAAGCTCGTGAATCGCTGATGTGCCAACGCGCGCGGCGACACCACGTCGTCGCGCGCGATTCTGCCGTTTGCCGCAGATGCGCGCCGTATCGATGCGTACGCAACAACTCCCGAACGCGCAGCGCTACCCGCCGCCTCTCTCGGCAGCCGCACCGGTTTGCGCAACGCACACCGATCGGCGTTTGAAACGCCGTTGCCGCGAACGTCGCGCGCGGACACGCCACCACGCCGCTTTTTTACAAGCGCATGACCGGACGCGCACGATCACGCGCGGCATTTGACAACCCGCCCCGCCACACACGCCGCCACACGGCCGCCCGCGTGCTTCGCGCCATGCAGGCACATCGCTTGCGACATCCTCGCGCCCGCCATCCGGCGGACGGCATTCATCCTTCAACCGGCGCTGCGCACCGCGCAACGCTTCGCGCGGCGACCCGCATCGCAAGCAGGCTCCCCTGAACGAGAGGACGACAATGAAATCCATACGAACGATCGTGGCGCTGTGCTCGGTCATTTCCGTGCTCACCGCATGCGGCGGCGACGGCAACGACGTCGGCACCGAGCTCGGGATCTCGAAGCCGCAGGCACGCTTCATCAACGCCGTGCCGGCCGGCCCGAACCTCGACTACTACCTGAATGCGAAGGTCGACGCATCCGGCGTCGCGTACAAGGGCGTCACGCGCTATCACGACGTCGATTCCGGCACGCAGAACGCCAGCTACGACGTATCGGGCACGACGACGACGATCGCATCGCAATCGTTCAGCGCGGCGAACGGCCACCACTACACCACGATCGCGCTGCCGAGCACCGCGTCGCCGATCTCGGTGATCGACGATCCATACGACAAGGGCCTGCTGTCCGACAAGGCGCGCGTGCGCACCTTCAACGCATCGCCGAACGCACAGAACGTCGACGTATACGTCGTGCCACCGGGCACCGACATCACGACGCAAAGCCCGACGCTGTCCGGCACCGCCTATCAGAACGCGTCGCCCGCATCGGGCCAGGATTCCGTCTACCTGAACGGCGGCAACTACCAGGTGATCGTCACGACCGCCGGCAGCAAGTCGCCGATCCTGACGACCGCGCCGGTGGCGCTCAACAACAACGCCGACTGGTTGCTGGTGACGATTCCGTCCGGCGGCATCGGCGACGTCACGCCGAACGACGTCCACGTGCTGGTCGCGCAAGGCAACGACGCCGACACCTCCGCGCAGGAACTCGGCCCGCAATAAGCGGCGCCGCGCGCCCGACGCCCCGACGCCCGGCGGGGCGTCGCGCCATCCGCCCGTCAGTCGCCCCGCTCGAGGCGGATCACATGCTCGGCGCGCGTGCCGTCGCCGTGCTCGATCTCGACGTCGCCGACATGACTCACGCGCCAGCCGGGCCGCGTCGCGATCCGCGGCAGGTTGCCGGACGGACGGCTCTCGATACCGCCGAGCCCTTCGTCCGGGGTGTCGACCGCATCGTCGAGCGACGCGTTCGAATAGATCACGTTGTCGTGCCATTCGGTCGCGCCGGTGCGCGCTTCCATGCCCTTGCCGTCGACGTCGACCGTGTTGTCCGTCATCGCCATGTTCGCGTTGTCGAGCGTCACGATCCGGCCCGCCGCACGGCGCACCGGATCGCCGCTGTCGACCGCATGCGCACCGACGTCGATCGGCGGCAGGCCGGTCGGCGCTTTCGCCGCGATCGTTTCGGGCGTCTGCGGCCGCTTCGCGACTTCGGCGGCCCGGGCCGCGGCATCCGGCATGCCGCCGGCCGCCGGCGTCTTTACCGGGCTTTGCTCGATCTGTTCCCGCTGCTGTTTCGGGGTTGGGTTCGATTCCGCGTTCTGCATCGCACCTCCTTTCCGGACGGCGTGCGCCGGCGGGATGCACGGCGCCGGTCCGGGAATCGCTACAACGGTCCTTGCAAATCTTTCACGCACGGCGCGGCGCGCACGCGCGTCACCCGGCGCACGTGCCGCGCCCGCACGACCTCATGACGCCCGGCAGGCGGCGGCCGCGCACATGGCGCGCGCCGCCTGCGCCTGACGGTCAGCCGCCGCTCGCGCCAGCCGGTGCGGAAGCCGCATCCGGCATGCTCGCGCCGCCGCCGGTCGTCCCGGTGTCGGCGCCGGCCGCGCCGCTGCCGGGCGTGCCCGACGGCGCGGTGGACGGCGCAGCCGACATGCCGCCCGTGGCGCTCGTGTCGGAGCTCGCACCGGTGCCGGTGTCGTTGTCGCCCTTCTTCTGACAGCCCGCCCCCGCCGCCAGGCCGGCGATCAGGATGCCGGCGAAGACGGCTCGCGATACGTGACGAAAGGAATATCGCTGCATGACACCTCCGCTGATGTCGATGTGGATGGAGCCCGTCGACCCGCAATTCGCGTGCCTCCGGCGGCGGCCGGCCGGCGATCGCGCCCCATTCATTTTTCAAATGACGCCCAACCGAATATTTAATTTCCCATCGTTGTGGCCGCCGCCCATACTCGCGAACAAATCCGAGACATAACGTCCACGGTGGCCGGGCCCGCGCTGCGTGCACACGCTGCCGGTTCGCGCCCCCGCACATGGAAGGAGACAAGGCGTGCAACTGGAAGCTACCCACGGCCCGGGCATCGTGCTCGGCGCGGACGACGCATCGCATCGAACCGATACGGCCACGCGCGACCCCGCGCTGAGCCCGCGGCTGCACAACCCCGACCTCGCGCCGACCCAGGCCGAAGGCCGCACCTGGGGCCGCTACAGCATCTTTGCGCTGTGGACCAACGACGTGCACAACATCGCGAACTATTCGTTCGCCATCGGCCTGTTCGCGCTCGGCCTGTCGGGCTGGCAGATGCTCGCCGCGCTCGCGATCGGCGCGGTGCTCGTCTACAGCTTCATGAATCTCACCGGCTACATGGGCCAGAAGACCGGCGTGCCGTTCCCGGTGATCAGCCGGATGAGCTTCGGCATCTACGGCGCGATGCTGCCCGCGATGATCCGCGCGGTGATCGCGATCGCATGGTTCGGCATCCAGACCTATCTCGCGTCGGTCGTGCTGCGCGTGCTGCTCACCGCGATCTGGCCGGGCCTCGCCGCGTTCGACCAGAACGCGATCTTCGGGCTGTCGTCGCTCGGCTGGATCACGTTCGTCGCGATCTGGCTCGTACAGATCGGCATCCTCACGTACGGGATGGAAATGGTCCGCAAGTACGAAGGGCTCGCCGGCCCGGTGATCCTCGTCACGACGCTGTCGCTCGCCGCATGGATGTATAGCCGCACGGGCGGCCATCTCGCGCTGTCGATCGGCAAGCCGATGACCGGCCTGAAGATGTGGACCGAGGTGTTCGCGGGCGGCTCGCTGTGGCTCGCGATCTACGGCACGCTGGTGCTCAACTTCTGCGATTTCGCACGCTCGTCGCCGAGCGCGAAGACGGTGCGGGTCGGCAACTTCTGGGGCCTGCCGGTCAACATCCTGGTGTTCGCGACGATCAGCTTCGTGCTCGCGGGCGCGCAGTTCAAGCTGAACGGCCACATCATCCACAGCCCGACGGAAATCATCGCGACGGTGCCGAACAAGCTGTTCCTCGTGCTCGGCTGCCTCGCCTTCCTGATCGTGACGGTCGCGGTGAACATCATGGCGAACTTCGTCGCGCCGGCCTTCGTGCTGACGAGCCTCGCGCCGCACCGCCTGTCGTTCCGCCGCGCGGGCCTGATCAGCGCGACGATCGCGGTGCTGATCCTGCCGTGGAACCTGTACAACAGCCCGGTCGTGATCGTCTACTTCCTGTCCGGCCTGGGCGCGCTGCTCGGCCCGCTGTACGGGATCATCACGGTCGACTACTGGCTCGTACGCAAGCAGCGCGTGAACGTGCCGGACCTCTACACCGAAGCGCCGACCGGCGCGTATTTCTACAAGGGCGGCGTGAACCGCAAGGCGCTCGCGGCGCTCGTGCCGTCCGCGCTGATCTCGATCACGCTCGCCGTCGTGCCGGCCTTCAGCGCGCTGACGCCGTTCTCGTGGCTGCTCGGCGCCGCCATCGCGGGCAGCGTGTACTGGCTGACGGCCGATCGCAAACGGCAATACGAGGAGCGCTCGGGCGAACACATCGCGATCCCCTGCGCCCAACACTGATGCACGCACACGGAGTACACCGATGAGAATCCTGGTAGTCAACGTCAACACGACCGAATCGATCACCGACGCCATCGCCGCGCAAGCGCAGGCCGCGGCCTCCCCCGGCACGGAGATCGTCGGGCTGACGCCGCGCTTCGGCGCGGAGTCGGTCGAAGGCAACTTCGAGAGCTACCTCGCGGCGATCGCCGTGATGGAGCGCGTGTTGAGCTACGACGAACCGTATGACGCGGTGATCCAGGCCGGCTATGGCGAGCACGGCCGCGAAGGCTTGCAGGAACTGCTGACGGTGCCCGTCGTCGATATCACCGAAGCAGCCGCGAGCGTCGCGATGCTGCTCGGCCACCGCTACTCCGTCGTCACGACGCTCGACCGCACGGTGCCGCTGATCGAGGATCGCCTGAAGCTCGCCGGGCTTGATGCGCGCTGCGCGTCGGTGCGCGCGAGCGGTCTCGCGGTGCTCGAGCTCGAGGAGAATCCGGCGCGTGCGATCGAATCGATCGTCGGCGAGGCGCAGCGCGCGGTGAAGGACGATCACGCCGAAGTGATCTGCCTCGGCTGCGGCGGCATGGCCGGCCTCGACCGGCAGATCGAGGAATGCACGGGCGTGCCCGTGGTTGACGGCGTGTCGGCCGCGGTCGCGCTCGCCGAATCGCTGGTGCGCCTGAAGCTGAAGACGTCGAAGGTCCGCACGTACGCGCCGCCGCGTCCGAAGCGGATCGTCGGCTGGCCCGGCACCTTCGTCAAATGACGAGCCGCGCGAGCGCGTAGCGACATGCGGGACGCACCAGCACCGGCCAGCCTTCGCTCCGACGCGTGCGACGCCACGGGCGCGCTCGACGTGCTGGACGCGCGGCTGATGCGCATCCTGCTCGTGCTGCTCACCGAGCGCACCGTGTCGCGCGCCGCCGTGCGGCTGAACATGTCGCAGCCCGCGACGAGCGCGGCGCTCAAACGCCTGCGCACGCTGCTCGGCGATCCGCTGCTGGTGCGCAGCCGCTACGGGATGGTGCCGACCGAGTTCGGCGCGCGCCTGATCGAGCCGCTGCGCAACGCGCTGCGCGTGATCGACTTCATCCGCATCCAGCAGCCGACGTTCGACGCGCGCACGTCGGTGCGCACCTACCGGATCGGCTGCCCCGACTACCTGAACGTGCTGTTCGTGCCGAAGCTCGTCGCGCTGTTCCGCGAACGCGCGCCGAACGCGCAGCTCGTGTTCCACCCGCTCGGCGACGGCTTCGACGACGAACGCGCGCTGGCCGACGGCGAACTCGACGTCGTGATCGACAACCGCGCGGCGCGTCTGTCGCGATTCCGCCAGGACGACCTGTTCGACGATCGCGTCGTGTGCCTGATGCGCGCGACGCATCCGCTCGCGCGGCGCGGCGCGATGACGGCGGACGAGTTCGCGCGGGCCGCGCAGCTGTGTCCGACGCCGTCGTGGCTCGAAGCGTCCGGCGCGATCGACCGGCAGCTCGAACGCGTCGGCCTGCAGCGGCGGATCGTCGTCACGCTGCCGCACTTCGAACTTGCCGCGCATGCACTCGTGCGCTCCGACCTGATCCTGACCACCACGTACCGGCTCGCGCGTCACTACGCGAAGCTGCTGCCGCTCGGCGCGGTCGCGCTGCCGGCCGAGCCGCCGGACATCGTCTACCGGATGACGTGGAACGAATCGGGATCGTGCGTCGACGGCGTGCGCTGGTTGCGCGGGCTGATCGCCGAAGCGACGCGCAGCTGGCTCGAAGCCGAGGCCGCGCAACCGGCCGTCGCGGCGGTTGCCGCGCATGCGGATGATGCGCGCACGAGTGCGTCAGCCGCGCCCGCCACCGGCGCTGCCTCTCCCTCTGCGGACCCCGCGCGGCGCACGCGCCGCCGGCAGCCGGTACATTGCGGTGCGGCACGGCGGCCGCGCGTCGCGCGTGCGGCGCGCATTCACCGGATCGCGACGAAGTCGCACTGAGCGCGCGAGCGGCACGCGTCGCACCGGCCGCACGACGTCACGCGTGCCGCGCGATCGCGAGCAGCACCGATAGCGAGAGGATCGACCCGAGCGTCGACAGCAGGATCGTGCGCGACGTCACGTGCGCTTCGCGTCCGTAGAATTCGGCCAGCATGTACGGCCCGGTGCCGGTCGGCAGCGCCGCCAGCACGACGGCGATCTGCGCGAGCACGGGCGGCATCGCGAACACGCGCACGCCGAGCCACCACGCCAGCGCCGGCTGCACGAACAGCTTGACCGCCGTCAGCGCGATGCTGCCGCGCGGCGCGGCGCCGGTCGCGTCGCGCTTTTCCGCGAGAAACAGCCCGAGACTGACGAGCGCGCACGGGCTCGCGGCCGCGCCGAGCAGCTTGAGGAAAGTCTCGACCGGCGCACCGAGCGGCACCTGCGCAGCCGACACGCAGACGCCGGCCAGCGGCGCGACGATCAGCGGATTGCGCAGCAGCGCACCGACTACCTTCCACATCAGCTTGAGCGGCGCGCGATCGCGCTGCAGCCCGATCTCGATCAGCACGATCGCGCCGGCGAACAGCACGCAGGCGACGAGGATGGTCGCGATCGTGGTCGGCGTGAGGCTCTCGGTGCCGAACGCAAGCAGGCACAGCGGAAAGCCGAGATAGCCGGTGTTCGGATACGACGCGGCGATCGCGTCGATGCTCGCATCGGCCAGCCCGCGCCCCGCGAAGAGCCGCCACGCGAGCACGCCGACGAACACGAGCGCGCAGGTCAGCGCGAACGTCGCAACGAATGCCGGCTGATAGAGCTGGTGCCACGACGCGTGCGCCATGATCTGGAACAGCAGCGCCGGCAGCGCGAGCCACACGACGAACCGGTTGAGCTCGGAAGCCGCCGCCGGCCCGAGTACGCCCCGCCGGCGGCACAGGAACCCTGCCGCGATCAGCCCGAACACGGGCAACAGAATCTCGATCGTCGATGACATCTTGAACACGCTGCGTGAAACCGGAACGCGCAAGCTTAACGGCTCCGCGTCGTCGCGTGCAATGGGCAACGCGGCCATTGCCGCGCGGATCACGCGTTGCGCATCGGTTGTGAAAGCAACTTGTATGCAACGACGGCGGCCACGAGCGCGAGCCCGCCGCTCACTGTCAGCGCCGCCGCGAACCCGCTCGCGAACGCCGCGGGCGCCGCTTGCGCGAGCGTGCGCGCGGCCGACGGCGGCACGCGCGCCAGCGCCTGCGCGAGATCGCCGGCCAGCAGGCTCGACATGAACGGCGCATCGACGAACCCGCGCAACCCCGGTGCGGCGGACAGCAGCCGGTCGAGCTGCGCGTGCGTATTCGCGGCCAGCACCGCGCCGAGCACGCCGACGGCCGTCACGATCGCGGAGAAACGGGTCGTCGTGCTGATGCCCGACGCCATGCCCGTGCGATTCGGCGGCACGCAGGCCATGATCGCCTTCTGCGTGTCGCCGTTCATGATGCCGGCGCCGCAGCCCGTCACGAACATGCCGAGCGCGACGAGCCGGTAGTCGCCGCCGGCCGTCAGCGCCGCGGTCGCGAGATTGCCCGCGCCGATCAGCGCGAGCCCGCCGGCCAGCACGCCGCCGGACGACACGCGCGCCGCCAGCATCGCGCCGAGCGACGGCCCGGCGATCATCGCGGCCGCGAACGGCAGCATGCCGAGCCCCGCGTCGATCGCCGACATCCCGAACGCGTTCTGCAGGTACAGCGGCAGGAAGGTCATCATCACCTGCGCGCACGCCGCATAGCCGAACATCGCGAGCACCGCGCCGACGAAGCGCGGCTGGCGGAACAGCGCGAGCTCGATCATCGGCCGCGCCTGCCAGCGCTCCGCGCCGATGAACGCGGCCAGCAGCGCCGCGGCGAGCGCGAGCCGGCCGAGCGTCGCGGCCGCCAGCCAGCCGTGCGACGGCGCGCCGATCAGCGCCGCGATCGCGCACGCAAGTGCCGCGCCGAACAGCAGGCTGCCTGCCGCATCCACGCGTTTCGCGTGCGGATCGCGCGACTCGTCGATCGCCGCCCGCGCGCCGACGGCCAGCAGCGCACACACCGGCAGGTTCAGCAGGAACACCCAGCGCCAGCCGATCCACTGCGTGATCGCGCCGCCGACGAGCGGCGCGACGGCCGTCGCGATCCCCATGCACATTCCCCAGATCGCCCACGCGCGGGCCCGTTCGCGCCCGTCCGGAAAACGGTTCGCGATCACCGCGAGCGCGGCCGTCAGCAACAGCGCCGCGCCCGCCCCCTTCACCGCGCGCGCGGCGATCAGCCAGCCGGCCGACGGCGCGATGCCGCAGCCGAGCGACGCGAGCGCGAACAGCGCGAGCCCCGCGCCGAGCATCCGCTTGCGCCCGAAGCGGTCGGCGAGCCCGCCGGCCGGCAGCAGGCACGCGGCGAACGCGGTCATGTACGCGCTCACGACCCATTCGATGTCGGCGAAGCTCGCATGGAAACTGCGCGCGATGCTCGGCAGCGATACCGCGACGACATTCGTGTCGAGCACGATCAGCGAGCACGTCGCCGACGCGACCGCGAGCGTCGCGGCAGCCGGCAGGCGGGTGCCCGCGCGCGCGGCGGCGGACGCGCCCGTGTGCGGCGCGGGGGACAAATCGGACATCGGCGGCTCCGGACCTTGAAGGAAGAGTCGTATGCTAGGCTCGTCCGGTATTGCCTGTCATTGACACACCAACGCTGTTTAATTGACGAAAATTGCAATCATGAATCCGCTCGAATTCCGCCATGTCCGCGCGTTCCTCGGCGTCGCGCAGCATCTGCATTTCGCGCGCGCGGCCGAGGCGCTCGACATGGCGCCGCCCGCGCTCACGCGGCAGATCCAGGAAGCCGAACGGCTGCTCGGCGTGCGGCTGTTCCATCGGTCGCGCCGCGCGGTCACGCTGAGCGCGGCCGGCGAAGCGTTTCTCGCGGAGGCGAGCGCCGCCTTCGAGCACCTGCAGCGCGGCCGCGAACTCGCCGCGCTGGCCGAGCGCGGCGAACTCGGCCGGATCGAGATCGGTTACGTGTCGTCGGCCGTCTATTCGGGCACGCTGCAGCGCACCGTCGGCGCATTCCGCACCGCGCACCCGCGCATCGAACTGAACCTGCGTGAAGTGCCGATGGACGATGTTGCAAAGCAGCTCGACGCCGGCCGCCTCGATCTCGCGTACGTGCGCCCGCCGTTGCCGCTGCCCGGCGGGCTGCGGATCGTCACGCTGCAGCGCGACGTGTTCGTCGCGGCCGTGCCGGCCGATTCGCGTTATGCGTCGATGACCACCGTGCGCGCCGCCGATCTCGCCGACGCGCGCTTCGCGGTGCCGGAACAGGAACGCGGCACGCTCGAAGTCGCGCGCCGCGGCCGCTTCGCGCCGGTGATCGCCGCGCGGCCGGGCGGCTTGCTCGCGGTGCTCGCGTGCGTGTCGGTGAACGGCTGGGTCGCCGTGATTCCGGATGTGCTCGCCGGCTGCGTATCGTTGCCGGGCGTCGTGTACCGGCCGATCGCGGGCAAGCCGATCATGTCCGAACTCGCGCTCGCGCATCGGCGCTTCGAGAAGGCGCCCGCGGTGCGGGCGTTCCTGCGCGCGATGCCGGCCGCCGTGTGAGCGTGGCGCACCACACCACGCCCTATCCATAAGCGAATAAGCATTTCGCGATTCGATGTTTGCCCGCGCAAAACCGATTCCGTAATCTGCCCGGCAGCCGCGCGGCCCGCGCGCGGATCTCCGAGGACCTGCCGCCGATGACTTCGCCCCCCGCCCCGGCCCGCCGCCGCGCACTGCTGCGCGTGGCCGCGCTGGCCGCCGCGCCGCTTGCGGGCGCCGCCGCACTGTCCACCGCCGCCCGCGCGGCCGGCGCCGACCTGTCGAACGTCACGCTGGTGCTCGGCGACCAGGCCGGCGGCCTGCGCGCGCTGGCCGAAGCCGCGCGCGTGCTCGACGGCGCGCCGTACCGGTTTCGCTGGGCAAATTTCCAGGGCGCCGCGCCGCTGTTCGAAGCGCAGCGCGCGGGCGCGATCGATCTCGCACCGGCCGGCGACCTGCCCGTGCTGACGGCCGCGCTCGGCGATCCGGCGCTGCGGATCGTCGCGACGCGCGTCGGCTCGCCGGCGTCGCTCGGCATCGTCGTCCAGCCCGATTCGCCGGTCCGTACGGTCGCGGACCTGAAGGGGCGCACCGTCGTCGTATCGTCGGCGCGCGGCAGCATCTCGCAATACCAGCTCTACGGCGCATTGCGCGAACACGGCCTCGCGCCGGGCGACGTCGACGTGCGCTTCGTGCTGCCGGTCGATGCGTTCGCCGCGTTCGAGGCGAAGCAGATCGGCATCTGGGCGACCTTCGATCCGTATTACGGACACGTGGTGCGGCGCGGCGCGCGCATCGTGCGCGACGGCAGCGGGATCAATTCGGGGCTTGCGTTCCTCACGTCGCCGGTCGACACGCTCGACGATCGAGCGAAGCGCGCGGCGCTGTCGGACGTGCTCGCGCGGCTCGCCCGCGCCGGCCAGTGGGCGCTCGCCCACCCAGCCGATTACGCGAGCGTCTATGCGTCGCTCACGCGCCTGCCCCGCGATGCGGCGTCCGACATCGCACGCCGTGCGGCGCTCGCGCAACGCGCGCTCACCGGTGCGGACATCGACGTGCTGCAGCGCGTCGCCGATCGCGCGGCGGCCGATGCGATCCTGCCGAAACGCGTCGACGTCGCGTCGATCGCGGTACGCAACCTGTCGGCCGCGTAACGCGGCAGGCACCCTAAGCGCTGCCGCGCTTATCGCGGCTTCGACATGTCCAGATCCGGCACGTCGTCGCCGAACGTCGATGCGACCAGCGTGCGCATCGCGGCGACCAGCAGCGTCGGCCCCGACTGATTGAACGTGCAGCGCTCGCCGGCCGCCGACACCGCGCGATGCAGCACCGCGCGCCACGCGCCGTGGCCGCCGTCGCGTTCGAACGCAGCGAACGGCAGCCGCTCGACGAGCGGGCCGCCATCCGCCCACGCCGACGACGGCGCATACGGCACCGGCGCACCGCCCGGCTCGCGAACGACCGTGCATCCCGCGGCGTCGACGCGCGGCGCGCCGAGCGCTTCCACCATCGCCACCCAGAAATCGAGCGGCGGGCCGGTCAGGTCGTGGACTTGCATGGCTGTCTCCGTGGCCGTCGCATGAACGACAGGCGCGCTGTTCGTTGCCCGCGCAGCCGCATCGGCTGCATTCGATCGCGACGGGTTTCGTCACCCGCCGCCACGCGATAAGCATAGTTCAAATCGTTGCTTGTCCGCCGCCGGACGCGTCATCGAGAATGATTCGACGTACCGGGCCCCGGCCCGCGTTTCCCAACGTTCTCCCGACCGATCGATTCATGCTTCCACTGCGCCTGCTGCGATCGCTGCTGATCGCGTCCCTCGTTGCGCTGCCGGCCGCCGCCGCGCACGCCGACAAGCCCACTACCATCCGCATCGGCGTCGCCCAGCAGGGCGCCGGCGATCCGCCGACCTTCGGCGGGTCGAGCGGGGCCACCGTACAGCTCCAGCAGCTCGTCGAAAAGGAATTCGCGGCCGACGGCATCAAGGTGCAGTGGCTGTTCTTCAAGGGCGCGGGCCCGGCCGTCAACGAAGCGATCGCCAACAAGGCGCTCGACTTCGCGTACCAGGGCGACCTGCCGGCCGTGCTCGCGCGCGCGAACGGGATCAAGACGCACCTGCTGCTCGCCGCGAGCGTGCGCTCGGGCATCAAGATCGCCGTGCCGCCCGACTCCGACATCCGCTCGATCACGGACCTGAAAGGCCGTCGCGTATCGATCTTCCGCGGCACCAACCTGCAGCTCGTCGCCGACAACGCGCTCGCGAAGAACGGCCTGAGCGAGCGCGACCTGCGCGTGATCAATCTGGACTCCGCGAGTGCGCTCGCCGCGCTCGCCTCGAAGGGCATCGATGCATCGGTGGGCGACTATCAGCTGTACAAGCTGCGCGACGCGGGGCTCGCGAAGATCATCTACGAATCGCAGAACGACGGCCCGCAGTTCACGCGCCAGACCCACCTGCTCGTGCTCGACGATTTCGAGCGCGCGCATCCCGACATCGTGCAGCGCGTGGTCGACGCGTTCGTGAAGGGCGCGCAATGGTCGTCCGACGAGGCGAACCGCGATGCGCTGTTCAAGCTGTGGGCGAAGAGCGGCGTGCCGTATGCATCGTGGCAGGCCGACTATGCGAACCAGCGCTTGAAGGACCGGCTGTCGCCGCTGATCGATCCGTTCGTGATCGCGCGCTACAAGGCCGTCGCGCAGGATGCGCTGAAGCTGAAGCTGATCCGCCAGCCGGTCGACATCGACGGCTGGTTCGAGCCGAAGTATCTCGACAACGCGTTGCGCGCGCAGAAGCTCGAACACTACTGGCCGCGTTACGACGCGACCGGCAAGCCCCTCTCCTGACCGGACCCGCCCCGATGAGCGACACCGCGATCCCGATTTCGTCGTCCGACCCGCATGCGCTCGCCGCGCGGCCGTCCCGCGCCGCGGCCGCGAAACGCGTCGCGTGGCTGCTCGCGCCGTGGGCGCTGCCCGCGCTGCTGTTCGCACTGTGGACCGTCGGCAGCGCGCGCGGCTGGATCGCACCGCAGATCCTGCCGCCGCCCGAACAGGTGGCCGACTCGCTCTCCGAACTCGCGGCAAGCGGCGATCTCGCGCGCAATACGCTGATCAGCCTGCAGCGCGTGCTGGTCGGCTTCGCGATCGGCGCGCTGCTCGGCTTCGCCACCGGCGCGGCGCTCGGCCTGTCGCGCACGCTCGAAGCGTACGTGCTGCCGAGCTTCAACGCGCTCGTGCAGATTCCCGTGCTCGGCTGGCTGCCGTTCCTGCTGCTGCTCGTCGGCGTCGGCGAACCGCTGAAGTACCTGCTGATCGCGCACGCGGCGCTGGTCCCCGTCACGTTGAGCACGCTGCAGGGCTTCCGCCAGACGCCGCCCGCGCTCGACGAAGTCGCGCGCATCTTCGGCTACACGCGGCGCCAGCGCATTCTCCATATCGTGCTGCCCGCCGCGATCCCGACGCTCGCGACCGGCGTGCGGCTCGCGTTCACGAAATCGTGGCTCGCGCTCGTCGTGGTCGAACTCGTCGCGTCGTCGGAAGGGCTCGGCTACCTGATCGTGTACGGGCGCCAGCTGTTCCAGCTCGATCTCGTAATGGCCGCGGTGATCGTGGTCGGCGCGGTCGGCTTCGCGATCAACCGGCTGCTCGATGCGCTCGAAGCCCGGCTGCGCCGCGGCGTGCCGTCCGCGTTTCGCGGTTGAACCCGATTCAAGGAGCCTTTTCGTGCCGCCTTCCGCCCCGTCCACGCCGAACGCCGCGCCGGCCGCCGCCGCGCCCGCACTCACCCGCCGCCTGTCCGCACCCGACTGGCGCGGCTTCGTTCTGCCCCTCGCCGCGCTCGCGATCTGGTGGGCGATCTCCGTCGCGCATCTCGTCAAAAGCGGGCTGCTGGTCGGCCCGGCCGACGTGCTGCACACCGCGTGGACGCAGACGACCAGCGGCGCGCTCGCGCGTGCGCTGTCGGCATCGCTCGCGCGCGAAGCGTGCGGCTTCGCGATCGGCGCGACGGGCGGCCTGCTGCTCGGCACCGCGCTCGGGCTGTCGCGCATCGCGGCGCGCATCGTCGGCCCGAGCTTCGACACGTTCAAGCAGATCTCGCTGTTCGCGTGGATTCCGCTGATTTCCGTGTGGTTCGGCCTCGGCGACGTCGCCAAGGTCGTGTTCCTGTCGCTCGCCGCGCTGCTGCCGGTAGCGGCCCACACGTGCGACGGCATTCACGCGGTGCCGCGTACCTATGTCGACGTCGCACGCGCGCTGCGCTACTCGCGGCTTCAGCTCGTGCGCTACGTGATCCTGCCCGCCGCGCTGCCGTCGATCTTCACCGGGCTGTATCTCGGTCTCATCTATTCGTGGCTCGCGACGCTCGGCGCCGAATACCTGCTCGTCGCGGGCAGCGGGATCGGCAACACGCTGATCGACGGCAGCGAGCAGTTCCGGATGGACCTCGTGCTGTTCGGGATCATCGTCGTCGGCGTGACCGGCTGGGCGCTGAACGCGGTCGCGCGCGCGATCGAGCGCAAGGCGCTGGCCCGTCGCGGCGACCTGCAACGGTAATCGCCATCTTCCTTCCTGCCGCTTCCCTTTCCGCCATGACGACCCTCGCTTCCGATTCGCTCGATATCCTCCATGTGAGCAAGCGCTATGCGCAACGCGGCGCGACGCTCGCCGTACTCGACGACGTGTCGCTGCACGTGCGCGCCGGCGAGTTCGTGACGATCGTCGGCGCGAGCGGCTGCGGCAAGTCGACGTTGCTGCGGCTGATCGCGGGGCTCGATACCGACTATGCAGGCGAAATCCGCGCCGGCGACGCGCTCGTGCGCGATACGTCGCTGCAGCGCGGGATCGTGTTTCAGGATCACCGGCTGTTTCCGTGGCTGACCGTCGCGCAGAACGTCGAGGCCGCGCTGCGCAACGCACCGCTCGACGCCGCGCAAAAGCGGCGCGCGGTGGCCGAGCACATCGCGCTCGTCGGGCTGAACGGCTTCGAGCATGCGTACCCGAACCAGTTGTCGGGCGGGATGGCGCAGCGCGTCGCGATCGCGCGCGGCCTCGTGAACCGGCCGCGCGTGCTGCTGCTCGACGAGCCGTTCGGCGCGCTCGACGCGCAGACGCGCGCGCGCATGCAAAACGAGCTGCTGCGCATCTGGGAGCAAGAGCGCATCACGATGGTGCTCGTCACGCACGACGTCGACGAGGCCGTGTACCTGGGTGACCGCGTCGTCACGATGGCGCCGCGCCCGGGGCGCATCGAGCGCATCGTCGACGTTGCGTTGCCGCGTCCGCGCCGGCGCGATGCGCCGGAATTCGCGCGGCTGCGCGACACGGTGCTCGCCGATTTCGACGATCGCGAGCCGCCGGGCGACGGCGGCGACGGTGGCGCCCGGATCGCTCCAGCCGATGCGCACCGCATCGGCGAATGGCGGCTCGCGTGGTAGCACGCGCGGCCCGGCCTGCGTCGCGCGGCAGCGCAGCCTGTCGCGCGCGGTTCGTTCAGCATGACGACACATATCGATCATCACGGCGCACGCTAAGGTTGTGACGATTCATCGGTTCCGGTTCCGCGCGGTCCCTGCTTGAATGGAGACTCAACCGACCCGACCAGGAGACTCCCGATGTCCGAAGTCCAGCACGCCGCTCACCCGTCATCGCATGCTTCGCACGCCGCCGCGCCGCGCACGGCGGCCGATCCGCTTCAGCTTCGCCAGGTCGCCGGCCGGATCGGCGCCGAAATCGCCGGCGTCCGGCTGTCGGGCACGCTCGACGACGCGACGTTCGACGCGATCCACGCCGCGCTGCTGCGCCACAAGGTGCTGTTCTTCCGCAACCAGGGCCATCTCGACGACGCCGCGCAAGAAGCGTTCGCACGCCGCTTCGGCGACACCGTCGCGCACCCGACCGTGCCGTCCGTCGACGGCAGCGCGCATCTGCTCGAACTCGATTCCGCGCACGGCGCGCGCGCCAACTCGTGGCATACCGACGTGACGTTCGTCGATGCCTACCCGAAGGTGTCGATCCTGCGTGCGGTCGTGATCCCGCCGTTCGGCGGCGACACCGTGTGGGCCAACACCGCGGCCGCCTACACGCACCTGCCGGAATCGCTGCGCGCCCTCGTCGACACGCTGTGGGCATTGCACACGAACGCATACGACTACGCGTCGACGCACGTGCATGCCGACGACACGCAACTGAAGCGCTACCGCGAAGTGTTCACGTCGACCGTCTACGAGACCGAGCATCCCGTCGTGCGCGTGCATCCGGAGACCGGCGAGCGCACGCTCGTGCTCGGGCACTTCGTGCAGAAGATCAAGGGGCTGTCGTCGCAGGATTCCGCGCATCTGCTGCAGGTGCTGCACGAACACGTGACGCGGCTCGAGAACACCGTGCGCTGGAACTGGCAGCAAGGCGACGTCGCGATCTGGGACAACCGCGCAACGCAGCACTACGCGATCAACGACTACGGCGATGCGCGCCGCGTCGTGCGTCGCGCGACCGTTCACGGCGACGTGCCGGTCGGCATCGACGGCCGCCGCAGCGTCGTGCTGAAGGGGCCGGGCGCCACGCTGCAATGAGGTTCGCGCATGGCGGCGGCACCGGCCGCCGCCATGCGCGGTCCCGCTTCCACATCACCGTATCCCTGCATTCCCGACCGGAGGAGCCGACCATGACCTTCCCGCCACCGGGCCGACGCGTGCATGCGCAACGATGTCGCCGGCCGTCCACCCCGTCCACTTCCGCCAGGAGCGTTGCATGAGCGCCCTACTCGAACCCGCCGCCCAGCCGGTCGACGTGATTCCGCTGTCCGCCCACATCGGCGCGGAGATACGCGGCGTCGACCTCACCCAGCCGTTGACCACGCCGCAGATCGCCGCGATTCGCGCGGCGCTGCTGACGTGGCGCGTGATCTTCTTTCGCGAGCAATTCCTCACGCACGAGCAGCACGTCGCGTTCTCCGCGCAGTTCGGCGAGCCGACGGTCGGCCACCCGGTATTCGGGCACGTCGACGGTCATCCGGCCGTCTATTCGATCGCGAAGCACCGCAAGGCGACGCGCTTCGAAGGCGAGCCGGTACGCCGGCCGTGGACGGGCTGGCACACCGACGTGACGGCCGCCGTCAATCCGCCGTGGGCATCGATCCTGCGCGGCGTGACGATTCCGCCGTACGGCGGCGACACGCAGTGGACCAACCTCGTGCGCGCCTATGAAACGCTGTCCGCGCCGCTGCGCGGTTTCGTCGACGGCCTGCGCGGCATTCATCGCTTCACGCCGCCGGCCGGCGCCCGCGCGACCGGCGCGTTCGACGCCGCCGTCGAGCGCCGCCCGCTCGTGACCGAGCATCCGCTGGTACGCGTGCATCCGGAGACCGGCGAACGCGCGCTGTACGTGAGCCCGAGTTTCCTGAAGTCGATCGTCGGGCTCACGCCGCGCGAAAGCCAGGCGCTGCTCGAACTGCTGTGGGAACACGTGACGCGGCCGGAATTCACGATCCGCTTCAAGTGGGAGCCGCGCAGCATCGCGTTCTGGGACAACCGCGCGACCGCGCATCTCGCGCCCGTCGACATCTTCGATCTCGACTTCGATCGCCAGCTCTATCGCACCACGCTCGTCGGCGACGTGCCGGTCGGTCCCGACGGCCGTCCGTCCGTCGCACTCGAAGGCTCGCCCGTCGAGGCGGCCGCGGCGGTCGCACTGAACTGACCGGCAACAACCGGCGCGCACGCGCGCGCCGGGCTTGTCTCCCTCGTTCAATCCAGCCACACGCCGTCGAACCGGTGCCCGCCGAGCGGCGAGAACGTGAGCCCGTGCACGCGCTTCGACACCGGCAGCGACACGATCGACGTGGCGATCGGCGTGAACGGCACCTGATCCTTGAACACGACCTGCGCCTGCTCGTAGAGCGACGTGCGCTTCGCGACGTCCGCGTTCGTGCGCGCCGCATCGACGAGCCGCTCGAAGTCCGCGTTGCACCATTTGGCGAGATTGCTGCCGTGCACCGCGTCGCAGCCGAGCAGCGTGCCGAGCCAGTTGTCGGGGTCGCCGTTGTCGCCCGACCAGCCGTACAGGATCGCGTCGTGCTGGCCGTCGTGCTTCGCGCGGCGGTTGTACTCACCCCATTCGTAGCTGACGATCTTCGCGCGCACGCCGATCTTCGCCCAGTCCTGCTGGATCAGTTGCGCCATCAACTGCGCATTCGGGTTGTACGGGCGCTGCACCGGCATCGCCCACAGCGTCAGGTCGAAACCGTTCGGGAAACCCGCCTGCGCGAGCAGCGCCTTCGCGGCGGCCGGATCGCGCGGCGCGTCCTTCAGGCGCGGGTTGTACGACCATTGCGACGGCGGCATCGGGTTCGTCGCGATCTTCGCGTCACCGTTGAACACGGTCTTGACGATCGCCGCCTTGTCGATCGCGATATCGAGCGCGCGCCGCACGTCGACGCGATCGAGCGGCGGATGCTGCGTGTTGTATGCGACGAAACCGACGTTGAAGCCCATCCCCGAGAACAGCGTCAGCTTCGGGTCGCGCCGCACCGTCTCCAGATCGGCCGGACGCGGGAACACCGACACCTGGCACTCGCCGGCGACCAGCTTCTGCAGCCGCGCGGCCGGATCCGGCGTGATCGCGAACACCAGATGCGCGAGCTTCACATCGTCCGGCTTCCAGTAGTCGGGATTCGCGTCGTAGCGGATCAGCGCGTCCTTCTGGTACGTGCGCAACTGGAACGGCCCCGTGCCGACCGGAAACTGGTTGATGTCGGCCTCGCGATGACGCGCCGCGAGCTGCGATGCATATTCGGCCGACAGGACCGAAGCGAACGCCATCGCAAGATTGCGCACGAACACGACGTCGGGCGACTTCAGTACGAAGCGCACCGTGTAGTCGTCGACTTTCTCGATGCGCTCGATGTTGCGATCGAAGCCGAGATCGCTGAAGTACGGGAAGCTGGCCGGATAGGCCTTGCGGAACGGATCGTCCGGGTCGAGCATCCGGCGGAACGTGAACACGACGTCGTCCGCCTGGAACGGGTGCGTCGGCTTGAACCATGCCGTCGTCTGGAACTTCACGTCGTGCCGCAGGTGAAACGTATAGACGCGCTGATCGGCCGACACGTCCCAGCGCGTCGCGAGCGACGGCACGAGATCGAGCGTGCCGCGCTTGAACTGCACGAGCCCGTTGTAGACCGTGTACGTGCTCGCGTCGAAATCGGTACTCGTCGTGTGCTGGCCCGGATCGAAGCCGGCCGGGCTGCCTTCGGTGCAGTACACGAGCGTCTTGCCGGCCGGTGCGGCGAACGCGTGCGAAACCGCACCGGCGAGCAGCAGCGACGCGGCCACGCCACGTAGCGCCACACCGGCATGCAATGCGCGCCGCGCACGACGCGCGACGGATGAGGCGAATGGAATCTTCATGATGGCGGAAGGAAAGAGACGGTCACGTGAATGACGACCGCCGATCTTCGCGCGCATCCCGCCGATCGCTTACCAATTAATTCGGCGTTGCTTATCGCGGCGAATGCATCCCGCTGCCGCTGCACGAGAACGTCCATGCGAGCGTCGAAAGCCGGCGGTACGGCACGGATACGGCACGCTCGGCGCACCGCCTTCCGTCCCCCTGCAGCTTCCGCGGAATTGGCGCATCGTATCGGTTGGCCAACGCCGGCGTGCCTGCCGGGCGCGCCGCCACTTCCTGGAGGACCCACGATGTCGACTCGTCCCGATACGCCCTCTCGTCCCGTGAAGTCGCCGGGCCCCGATCATCCGATCACGATCGAACCGCATCCGTCGCGCGTCGTCGTCAAGGTGGCCGGCAAGGTCGTCGCCGATACGCGTCGCGCGCTGGCGCTGCGCGAGGCCAGCTATCCGGCCGTGCTGTACATCCCGCGCGAGGATGCCGACATGGCGCTGTTGCAACGCACCGACCACGCGACGTACTGCCCGTACAAGGGCGATTGCGCGTACTACTCGATTCCGGCCGGCGGCGCGCGCGCGACCGACGCGGTATGGACGTACGAGCATCCGTATCCGGCCGTCGAATCGATTCGCGCCCATCTTGCGTTCTATCCGGATCGGGTCGACTCGATCGAGGAAAGCCCGCTCGGCACCGACTGAGCACAGCCGCCGGGCGCCGCGCCGCCCTTGCCGCCCCTATGTCCCGCCGCTGATTTGCATATGCGGATTCATTGGTTGGCCGCCAACCCGCGCGGCCGTATCGTCCTGAATCCGGCGCGGGCCGGCCGGCTGCGCGCATCGCCCGCATCCGGCTCCGTCCTGCGCCGACCGCGCCGCATGCCCGCGCGGCCCGTGAACCCGCAAGCAGGACGCCTCGATGAACGACACGCCATACGCACACGTTGAAACGACCCCGGAAAACCCGCGCCGCCGCCGGTTGCTGCATGGCGCGGCCGCCGGGCTGGCCGGGCTCGCGCTCGGCCCGCTCGCGGGGCTGCCCGCGTACGCACAAGGCGGCACGCGGCTGCGCATCGGTTTCCAGAAATACGGCAACTTCGTCGTGCTCAAGGCGCGCGGCACCCTCGAGAAGCGGCTCGCGAGCCAGGGCGTCACGGTGCAATGGCTGGAGTTTCCGGCCGGCCCGCAATTGCTCGAAGGGCTGAACGCCGGCGCGATCGACGTCGGCACGGTCGGCGAAACGCCGCCGATCTTCGCGCAGGCGGCCGGCGTCGATTTCGTCTACATCGGCAACGAACCGCCCGCGCCGCACGGCGAGGCGATCGTCGTGCTGCCCGATTCGCCGATCCGCAACGTCGCGCAGCTGCGCGGCAAGAAGGTCGCGTTCAACAAGGGTTCGAACGTGCACTACCTGCTCGTGAAGGCGCTCGAGCACGCGGGCCTCACGTATGCCGACATCCAGCCGATCTACCTGACGCCCGCCGACGCGCGCGCCGCGTTCGTGCAGCGCAGCGTCGATGCCTGGGTGATCTGGGATCCGTATCTGGCGGCCGCCGAACGGCAGCTCGGCGCGCGCGTCGTCGCGAACGGCGACGGGCTCGTGCGCAACACGCAGTACTACCTCGCCGCGCGCAAATATGCGGCCGCGCAGCCGCAGGTGGTGCGCACGCTGCTCGAGGAAGTCGACGCGGTCGACCGCTGGGGACGCGACCATATTCCGGAAGTCGCCGCGCAACTGTCGCCGCTCGTCGGCCTCGACGCGCCGACGCTCGAAGTCGCGCTGAAGCGGGCCGGCTACGGCGTGCAGCCGATCACCGACGCAACGCTCGCGTATCAGCAGAACATCGCCGACGCGTTCAGCACGCTGAAGCTGATTCCCGGCAAGGTGACGGTGGCCAACGCCCGCTGACGTCGACGTATTGCCGCTGCGACGCGGTCAACGCGAGCGCGTCGCACCGATGCGCCGCCATTCGTCGTAGTCGGTGACGAGGCCCGCGTCGTCGATCGCGATGTCGGCCGCATACGTGCCGCTCTCGTAGCGGTACACATTCTTCGCCGTACGCGCATAGCGCTGCTCGCCGCGCACGATGTCGAAGTCCGGAAAACGCAGCCATGCCGTGCGGATCACGGCCGATGCACCCACTTCCAGCCCGAGACGCCGGATCGGCAGCGTATTGGTCGACGGACTGAAGCCGAGATCGATGTCGGTCGCGCCATCGAGCGCCGGCGCGTCGGCACCGTCGATCGTCCATCGCCCTGCTTCGCACCGGATATCGCGCCGCCGCGGCGGCGCCGTGCCGAGCCAGTCGTTCACGCGCACCGACCGCGTCAGCCAGTCCGCATCGCATGCAATCGCGTAGTCGACGCGAAACGGCGTGCCGTCGAGCACGCCCGCGACCGAGCCCGACAAGTCAATGCCCGTGCGCGACTCGGCCAGCCGGCACCATTCGACCGCCTGCCAGCTCTGCTCGATCTGCCATGCAACGCAGCGCGTGCGCGCCGCTTCGTCCGGTTGCGTCATGTCGTCTCCTGTCGGTCGATGCGTGCTGTCGGTACGATCGATGCGATCGCACCGGAGATCGATTTTCGCTCACTGCGCCGGCAAACACACGCGGTGGCGCGACACGGCGGGCGGGCCGCCTCCTGGACGAACACGACGCGCGCCGCCGCTCGCGCTGGAAGCGAACGGCGGGCGACGCCCGATGCCGGCGTGCGGCGCGTTACGAACCGTCGGCCTGACCGAGCGCGTCCGCGCAGCTTGCGGGCTTCCACAGGAACGTGCGCGCCAGCCGGTCCTGGTCGAACAACACCTTGTACTGGCACAGGATCGGACCGTCCTTCGACTGCAGATGGAACAGGTAATCCCATTCGCGCACGCCGATCAGCCCTTCGGAGAAATGCGGCGTGCCGAGCAGCGCGTAAAGCTGCGCCTTGCTCATGCCGGCGCGCACGCTGCGCAGGTTGTCGGGGTTCGGCCACGCGCCGTCCTTGACGGTCGCGCGGCTCGCGTCCGGGAACACGGGCCGATCGGCCGTGCCTTCCGGCGCGACGGTGCTGAGGCTGCCGCAGCCCGCGAGGGCCACGGCGAGACAGGCCGCGGCCGCCGCGCGCGCGGCCGGCCCGGATAGACGCTGTTGCTGATTGTGCATGGATCGTTGATTTCCAATGTGAATGGCATTCATGAGGGGCGCGTGCTTACCACTGGTAGCCGACGCCGACCGACGCGCCGACATCCCCGCGCGACGTGCTGCTCGCGCTGCCCTTGACGACCCAGTTGCCGTTGTCGGACACCGTCGACAGGCCAAGCGCGACACCGCTTTCGCCGCGCCACGTCCCGCCACCGATCGCGACCATGCTCCGGCCCGGCAGGTATGCCTGCGGCAGGCCCGCCATCGCCATCGCGGCGGCGACACCCGCGGTCAGGCGGTGGTCCATGCTCTGCATGTCGTTGCGCACGCCGGCGATCTGGCTGCCGAGGCCGCGCGCCATGTCGTGCAACTGGTTGACGTTGACCGCATCGGTGCCCGCCGTGCCGGGCGCGACGTTGACGATCTGGCGCTCCTGGCCCACCGCGCCCACCGACACCGCGTTGTCGCGGCTGCCGTCGGAACCCGCGCCCAGCGCGACCGCGTTGTTGCCCGACGCCTTCGCGCCGTTACCGACCGCCGTCGAACTGCTGCCCGTCGCGCTCGCCTGGTTGCCGAGCGCCGTGCTGTTCGAGCCCGACGCGACCGCGCCTGCACCGCCCGCCACCGAATTGCTGCCGCTCGCGGACGGCGCGACCGGCGTCTGATCCTGGCTGACCTGGAACATGCCGCCCGCGCCGTTCTTGATGTTGGTCACGTCGCCTTCGACGTTCGTCACGCGATCGCCGAGCTTGTCCAGCTTGTCGCCAACCTCGACGACATCGCCCGCGACCTTCTTGATGCTGTCGTCGGTGTATTGCTTCGCCTCCTCGACCGCACCGTCGAGCTGGCGCACGTTCACCGCATCCGTCGCCTCGCGGCCGTCGGCCACGTTGCTGATCGTGCGCTCGGCGCCCGGCGCGCCGACCGACACCGTGCCGGCCGTCGTGTTGTCCGCGCCGGAATACTTGCCCTTGTATTTCTCGGCGCCACGATCGGCCACCGAGCCCGCGCCCAGCGCGACGTCGCCATCCTTGTTCGCGACCGCGCCGTTGCCGACCGCGACCGAGTTCGCCCCGTTCGCGTTCGCCGCCGGCCCCATCGCCGTGCTGCCGGCGCCATTCGCCCGGGAATCCGGCAGCGGCGTCGCACCGCCGTTCGCGTGGAAGTACTTGATGCCGCCGCCGTTCGCGATGTTGTCGACCTGGTCGCCCAGTCGCGTCACGTTCTGATTCGTCTCGTAGAGTTGCGAACCGTTGACCGCGTCCGTGCTCGTCGCCGACAGTTCGCCCGCCGCGACGTTCGAGATCGTCGTCGGCACGCCGCCCGGGTTCAGCGTCACGTGCGTGTAGTCGATCGAGCCGTCGGGATTGCGGTCGTACTTCACAGCACCCGCGCTCAGGTCGCCGAGGTTCGCTTCCACCGATTTCAGCTGGCTCACGTTCACTGCGTCCGTGTCTTCCGCGCCCGCCGCGACGTTCGTGATCCGGCGTTCCGCACCGCTGCTGCCGATGCTTACTTCGCCGACCGGAGTCGTGCCGGCGAGCGGGCCAGTGCCCGGGTTGTACGCGGCATTGCCGAGCGTCGCGCCGTCCGCGATCGCGTTCGCACCCAGTGCGACGCTGCCCGCATGCGTGGCCGATGCCTCACGGCCCAGCGCCAGTGCGTTGTCTGCACTCGCGGTTGCTGCATAGCCGACAGCCGTGCTGCCCGGTGCTTGCGCAAAGGCATCCGTTTGCGGCAAGCCCGCTTCGTTCGTGCGTGCGTAGCGAATGCCGATTCCGTTCTGATCCGTGTACGACTGGCTCGTGTCACCCGCAATATTCGTGATCGTGTCGCCCAGCTTCGTCACGTTCTGGTTCGTTTCGTTGAGTTGTGAACCGTTGATCGCGTCCGTACTGTTGGCCGATACGTCGCCTTGCGCCACGTTCGTGATCTTCGTGCCGCCCGTCTTCCCGCCGTCCGTCGAGGCCGCGCCTTCCAGCGTGATCTGCGTCTTCGGGTCGCCCGGGTTACCGTCGTACTTCACCGCACGATCGCTCACATCACCAACGCTCGATTGCAATGCCTTCAACTGGCTCACGTTCACCGCGTCCGTGTCTTCCGCGCCCGCCGCGACGTTCGTGATCCGGCGTTCCGCACCGCTGCTGCCGACGCTCACTTCGCCGACCGGAGTCGTGCCGGCGAGCGGGCCCGTGCCAGGGTTGTACGCGGCGTTGCCCAGCGTCGCGCCGTTCGCGATCGCGGTCGCGCCCAGTGCGACGCTGCCTGCATGCGAGGCCGTCGTTTCCCGACCCAGGGCCAGTGCGTTGTCCGCACTTGCGGTTGCCGCGTAACCGACGGCCGTGCTGCCCGGGGACTGTGCGAACGCATCGGTCTGCGCGAGACCGGATTCGTTCGTGCGTGCGTAGCGGATACCGATCCCGTTTTGATCGGTGTACGTCTCGCTCGTATCGCCGGCAATGTTGTTGAGCGTGTCGCCCAACTTCGTCACGCTCTGGTTCGTTTCGTACAGCTGTGAACCATTGACTACGTCCGTGCTGGTCGCCGACACATCTCCTGCCGCCACGTTGCCGAGCTTCACCGGCGAGCCACCGGGGTTCAGCGTCACGCTGTTGTAGTTAACCGAACCGTCCGGATTCGTGTCGTACTTCACCGCCTGGTCACTTGCCTGCTGCACCTTCTGGTTCGTGTCGTTCAACTGCGAACCGTTGACTGCGTCGGTGCTACTCGCCGAAACGTCACCCGGCGCGACGTTCGTGATCTTCTGGCTCGCCATGTCGAGACCCGAACCCGACAGCACCGGCCCGCCGTTGTCGATTCCCACACTCGCGAACGTCGGCGTGTCGCTCGTTGCGATCGAGATCTTCGAACCGTCCTGCGTCAGGGAAATGTTCTTGCCGCCGTCGACCGTCATCGTGTCGCCCGGCTTGATCGCCGTCACCGACGTGCCGCTTGCATTGCCGCTCGTTGTGACGTTCCAGCCTTGATTCAACGCGTTGATCGCATCGCTGATCGTCGTCTGCTGGCCGCCTGCGATGTTGTATGTCGGGCCCGTGACCTTGCCGGTTGCCGGGTCGTACGATGCACCGCCGCCAATCACCGAGGCCGTGCTGTTGCCTTGGTTGTTCACCGTCTGGTTCGTCTGGTGCAACTGCGAGCCGTTCACCGCATCCGTGCTGGTCGCCGACACATCTCCGGCCGCCACGTTGCCAAGCTTCGCCGGCGAGCCACCGGGGTTCAGCGTCACGCTGTTGTAGTTAACCGAGCCGTCCGGGTTCGTGTCGTACTTCACCGCTTGGTCGCTTGCCTGCTTGATCTTCTGATTCGTGTCGTTCAGTTGCGAGCCATTGATTGCGTCTGTACTCGCCGACGACACCTCGCCGGGCGCGACATGGGTGATCTTCTGGTTCGCCATGTCGAGACCCGAACCCGAAAGCACCGGGCCACCATTGTCGATTCCCACACTCGTGAACGTCGGCGTATCGCTCGTCGCAATCGAGATCTTCGAACCGTCCTGCGTCAGGGAAATATTCTTGCCGCCGTCGACCGTCATCGTGTCGCCCGGCTTGATCGCCGTCATCGACGTGCCGCTCGCGTTGCCGCTCGTCGTCACGTTCCAGCCTTGATTCAACGCGTTGATCGCGTCGCTGATCGTCGTCTGCTGGCCACCCGCGATGTTGTACGTCGGCCCCGTGACCTTGCCGGTTGCCGGGTCGTACGATGCACCGCCGCCAATCACCGAGGCCGTGCTGTCGCCCACGTTGTTCACGGTCTGGTTCGTCTGGTGAAGTTGCGAACCGTTCACGGCGTCCGAACTACTTGCCGATACGTCGCCTTGCGCAACGTTCGTAAGCTTCGTGCCGCCCGTCTTGCCGCCGTCTGTCGATGTTGGACCTTCGAGCGTGATCTGCGTTTTCGGATCGCCAGGCTTGCCGTCGTACTTCACCGCACGATCGCTCACATCACCGACGCTCGATTGCAACGCCTTCAACTGGCTCACGTTCACCGCGTCCGTGTCTTCCGCGCCCGCCGCTACGTTCGTGATCCGGCGTTCCGCACCGCTGCTGCCGACGCTCACTTCGCCGACTGGAGTCGTGCCGGCGAGCGGGCCCGTGCCAGGGTTGTACGCGGCGTTGCCGAGCGTCGCGCCGTCCGCGATAGCGTTCGCGCCCAGTGCGACGCTGCCTGCATGCGAGGCCGTCGTTTCCCGACCCAGGGCCAGTGCGTTGTCCGCACTTGCGGTTGCCGCGTAACCGACGGCCGTGCTGCCCGGGGACTGTGCGAACGCATCGGTCTGCGCGAGACCGGATTCGTTCGTGCGTGCGTAGCGGATACCGATCCCGTTTTGATCGGTGTACGTCTCGCTCGTATCGCCGGCAATGTTGTTGAGCGTGTCGCCCAACTTCGTCACGCTCTGGTTCGTTTCGTACAGCTGTGAACCGTTGATCGCGTCCGTGCTGGTCGCCGACACATCTCCGGCCGCCACATTGCCGAGCTTCGCCGGCGAGCCACCGGGGTTCAGCGTCACGCTGTTGTAGTTGACCGAGCCGTCCGGGTTCGTGTCGTACTTCACCGCCTGATCGCTTGCCTGCTGCACCTTCTGATTCGTGTCGTTCAACTGAGAACCGTTTACTGCGTCGGTGCTGGTCGATGACACGTCACCCGGTGCGACGTTCGTGATCTTCTGGTTCGCCATGTCGAGACCCGAATCCGACAGCATCGGGCCACCATTGTCGATTCCTACGCTCGTGAACGTCGGTGTGTCGCTCGTCGCAATCGAGATCGTCGAACCGTCCTGCGTCAGGGAAATGTTCTTGCCACCGTCGACCGTCATCGTGTCGCCCGGCTTGATCGCCGTCATCGACGTGCCGCTCGCGTTGCCGCTCGTCGTCACGTT
>NZ_CABVLY010000043.1 GCF_902498995.1 Burkholderia anthina | reverse complement strand
AGCACGATCACGTCGCTCTCGACCTCGACTTCGACCGGTCTGTCGTCGGCGACTAGCTCGATCAGTTCGTTGTCCACCTCGACTTCGACGGGCATCAACTCCCTGTCGACTGGCCTCAGCTCCACCGACAGCACGGTAACGTCGCTCTCGACCTCGACTTCGACTGGTCTGTCGTCGGCCACCAGCTCGATCAGTTCGCTCTCTACGTCGACTTCGACGGGCATCAACTCCCTGTCGACTGGCCTCAGCTCCACCGACAGCACGGTAACGTCGCTGTCGACCTCGACGTCGACCGGTCTGTCGTCGGCGACTAGCTCGATCAGTTCGTTGTCCACGTCGACCTCGACGGGTATCAACTCGCTGTCGACGGGCTTGAGCTCCACCGATAGCTCGGTGGCGTCGCTCTCGACCTCCACGTCGACCGGCCTGTCGTCGGCCACCAGCTCGATCAGTTCGCTCTCTACGTCGACTTCGACCGGCATCAACTCCCTGTCGACCGGCCTGAGCTCCACCGACAGCACGGTGACGTCGCTCTCGACCTCGACGTCGACCGGCCTCTCATCGGCCACCAGCTCGATCAGTTCGCTGTCCACGTCGACCTCGACGGGTATCAACTCGCTGTCGACGGGCTTGAGCTCCACCGATAGCTCGGTGGCGTCGCTCTCGACCTCCACGTCGACCGGCCTGTCGTCGGCCACCAGCTCGATCAGTTCGCTGTCGACTTCGACTTCGACCGGCATCAACTCGCTGTCGACCGGCCTCAGCTCCACCGACAGCACGGTAACGTCGCTCTCGACCTCGACGTCGACCGGCCTGTCGTCGGCCACCAGCTCGATCAGCTCGCTGTCGACTTCGACTTCGACCGGCATCAACTCGCTGTCCACCGGTCTGAGCTCGACGAACAGCACGATCACGTCGTTGTCGACCTCGACCTCGACCGGCATCAACTCGCTGTCCACCGGTCTGAGTTCGACGAACAGCACGATCACGTCGCTGTCCACCTCGACCTCGACCAGCGTCAGCTCGCTGTCCACCGGCCTGAGTTCGACGAACAGCACGATCACGTCGTTGTCGACCTCGACCTCGACGGGCATCAACTCCCTGTCGACCAGCCTGAGTTCGACCGACAGCACGATCGTCTCGCTGTCCACGTCGACCTCGACGGGCATCGGCTCGCTGTCCACCGGCCTGAGCTCGACGAACAGCAACGTGGCCTCGCTGTCCACGTCGACCTCGACCGCGATCAACGACGCGAAGACGCACTACTACAGCGTCAACGACAACGGTACGCAGCAAGGCAACTACAACGACAGCGGCGCAACGGGCGTCAACTCGCTCGCAGCCGGCGTGAACGCCAGCGCGGCAGGCGCCAGCAGCGTCGCAGTCGGCGACGGCTCGAGCGCTGCGTCGGCCGGCGCGGTCGCGATCGGCCAGAACGCATCGGCCACCGGCGGCAAGGCGGTGTCGATCGGCTCCGGCAACACGGCAAGCGGCGACGGCGCGGTCGCAATCGGCGACCCGAGCGTGGCAACGGGCACGGGCGCCGTGGCAATGGGCGCGAACGACACGGCCAGCGGCGACGGCGCCGTGGCGCTCGGCAACGCGAACACGGCGAACGGCGCCAACGCCGTCGCACTCGGCGGCTCGAGCCAGGCGACCGCGGACAACACGATCGCACTCGGCAACAAGGCGACCGCGAGCGCCACGGGCGCGCAGGCCTACGGTTCGAACGCCTCGGCAACCGCGGCCGACGCCCTCGCGCTCGGCTCGAACGCCACGGCGAACGTCGCGAACTCGGTCGCACTCGGCGCGAACTCGGTCACGGGTACGGCAGTGGGCACGTCGAGCACAACGATCGGCGGCGTCACGTACTTCTTCGCGGGCAGCTCGCCGGTAGGTGTCGTGAGCGTCGGTCAGCCGGGCCAGGAACGCCAGATCACGAACGTCGCGGCAGGCCAGGTATCGGCCACCAGCACGGACGCGATCAACGGCAGCCAGCTCAACGCGACGAACCAGGCGCTCAACAGCCTGTCCACGTCGACCGCGTCGAACATCTCGTCGCTGTCGACCGGCATCGGCTCGCTGTCCACCGGCCTGAGCTCGACGAACAGCAACGTGGCCTCGCTGTCCACGTCAACCTCGACCGCGATCAACTCGCTGTCGACGGGCCTCAGCTCGACGAACAGCAACGTGTCGTCGCTGTCCACGTCGACGTCGACCGGCATCGGCTCGCTGTCGACCGGCCTGAGCACGACGAACAGCAACGTGGCCTCGCTGTCGACGGGCGTGACGAACATCAACAACACGCTGAACCAGCTGTCGACGACGATCAACAACAACCAGGCGCGTGCGGCGAACACCTCCGGCATCGCGGCCGACATGAACGGTACCGGCAACGACAAGCCGACCGTGACGACCGGCTCGAACTCGGTGGCGATCGGCGCGAATTCGACCGACGGCGGCCGTTCGAACGTGGTGTCGGTGGGTAGCGACACGCAGCAGCGCCAGATCACGAACGTCGCGCCGGGTACGGAAGGCACCGACGCGGTGAACGTGAACCAGCTGACGCAGGTGCAGACGACGCTGTCGACGGCACTGTCGGGCCAGCAGGCGCAGATCAACACGCTGGGTTCGCAACTGCAGCAGACCGACCAGATGGCAAAGCAGGGTATCGCGGCCGTCGGCGCGATGGCCTCGATCCCGCAGCTCGATCGCGATGCCAACTTCGGGATGGGTGTCGGTACGTCGACCTTCCTCGGCCAGAAGGCGATGGCGGTCAACATGCAGGCCCGCATCACGGAAAACCTGAAGGCGTCGATCAACGGCGGCTTCAGCGGCGGTCAGAAGGTGATCGGCGCCGGCATGCTGTATCAGTGGAAGTAACCCGTCGCGCCGCCACGCCGCCCGGCTCGCCAGCCGGGCCGGACGTGGCGGCTCCGACGGCAGGACGAACCCGCCGCGCCCCGCACGGCGGGCTTCGGTCAACCCAAGCCTTGAGGACGTAACCGTGAACAAACTCGCTCTCGCGCTCGCGCTTTCCGCAATGGGCCTCGCCGCGTGCTCGACCGCATCCGGCCCGACCTACAGCGCATCCGAACTGCAGCCGCGCGATGGCGTGCGCACGTTCCAGGTGGACTGCCACGGCCTGCTGTCGGGCCCGCAGACCTGCATGAAAGCCGCCCGCAAGATCTGCGGCGACCAGCCGGTGCGCACCGTCGATTCGGTCCGCGCGCTGCGCGACAGCTCGGATCCGGCGACGCTGGTGTTCCAGTGCGGCGCCGCGCCGGCGGAAACGGCGTCGGCCGCCGAACCGGCACCGGCTCCCGCGCCCGCGGTCGAGCACGTCAACCTGGCCGGCGACGCGCTGTTCGCGACGGGCCTGGCCACGCTGACGCCCACCGCGCGCGCATCGCTCGACAAGCTGCTGAGCGAACGCGAAGACCGCACGTACTCGCAGGTGACGGTGACCGGCTATACGGATTCGACGGGCAACGATGCATCCAATCTCGCGCTGTCGAAGCGCCGCGCGCAAACCGTCGCGGGCTACCTGAAGACGCACGGGCTGAACGCGCAATCCGTGTCGGTGACGGGCCGCGGCAGCGCCGATCCGGTCGCGTCCAACGCGACGGCCGAAGGCCGCGCCAGCAACCGCCGCGTCGAAATCTCGCTGCAACGCTGAACGGCAGCCGTCGCGGCCCCCCGGGCGCCGCACGCGTCCGCCCGCGACGGCCGCGAACCGTGGCGGGCACATCCGCCCCGCCGGCAGCCCGCCGGACCGTTCCGGCACCGCTTCGCCGGGGCGCCGCGACGGCGTCGGCGCTATGTCAAAGTTCGTCATGCCCCTCCACAAACCGGCGACTTCCGTGCCACAATCGGCGCAGACAGTTGCCGGGCGTTCCGCCCGCATCGCGCGCCGTGCCAATCCCGCGCGACGGCATTCCGGAACCCGGCGGCCGCCCCGCGCTCCGCGCCGCTCGACTTGTTTTGCAGCGCACGCCGGCGCACACGCAACCATGACAATCCACGGCGCGCCGTTTTCGGGCCGCTCGCTCGACGCCACGGCCGCACGCACGACGCCGCAGAGGAAACCAACCGGTGACGGACATCAATCAAGCCGCCTCGGGTCGCACCCGCAAGCAACGGCCGGCCGTCGGCATCTCGCTGTTTGCGCGGGACGGCCAGGCGATCTGGGAAAACGGCATCCATCAGAACATCGCGTTCCTCGCGATGATGCTCAAGCGCTCGGACCGCGTCGGCCCCGTCTATTTCCTGAACGGCGGCGACGCCAACGCGCTGCCGGCCGGGCTCGACCTCGACGGCCTCGACATTCCGCTCGTGAAGCCTTCCGACGTGACGCATGAGCTCGACGTCGTGATCGAGATGGGCGCGCAACTGCCGGTGGAATGGATGAAGCACATGAAGGCGCTCGGCAAGAAATGCGTCGCGTGCTACGTCGGCCACACATATAGCGGCCTCGCTGAAACGCCGATCTTCGGGAAACCGTCGGGGCATGTCTTCAACGGCACGTCGTTCGACGAAGTGTGGGTGCTCGAGAAATCGGAGAAGATCGACGCGCCGCTGCTGCGCACGCTGCTGCGCGCGCCGGTCTACACGATTCCGCACCTGTGGTCGCCGTACTTCCTCGAGCGCCGCATCGCCGCGCTCGCGGCCGAGGGCGTGACCTTCGGCTACCGGCCCGGCCAGCGGCCGTGGCATCTCGCGACGCTCGAACCGAACATCTCGGTCGTGAAGTCGTGCCATTACCCGATGCTCGCGTGCGACGAGCTCTACCGCGCGCGCCCGGACGCCGTGCAGCACATGTTCGTCGTCAACTCGATGCACATGAAGGAACACCCGACCTTCGTGCACTTCGCGAACAGCCTCGACCTGGTGCGCCAGCACAAGGCGACCTTCGAGCCGCGCATGGATCTGCCCGGCTTCATGGCGCGCCATGCGGACGCCGTCGTGTCGCACCACTGGGAAAACGCGCAGAACTATCTGTACTACGACGTGCTGTACGGCGGCTATCCGCTGATCCACAACTCGACGATGCTCGGCGACGCCGGTTACTACTACCCGGACTTCGATGCCGCCGCGGGCGGCCGCGCGCTGCTCGATGCGTGGCTGCATCACGATGAACGGCTCGACGACTATCGCGCGAAAGCCGGCCGGCTGCTGCAGTCGGTCTCGATCGACAACCCCGCGAACCTGGACGCGTTCGTCGCGCGCCTGGTCGCCTGAACCGGAGCATACGCATGTCGGACTCCAATGCCCGTCAAGCGCCCGGCGAGGGCAAGCGTCTCGTCGTCGGCGTCTCGCTGTTCGTGCGCGGCGCCGGCCAGTCGCTGTGGGAAAACGGCATTTTCCAGAACTGCCTGCTGCTGATCCTGCTGCTGCGCCAGTCGCCGCTCGTAGCCGAAGCCGTGATGGTGAACGGCGGCGAACAACTCGCCGATCCGCAGATGATGCTCGGCGAGTGGGACGTGCCGCTCCTGTCGATGGACGAAGCGCTGCAGCGCTGCGACGTGTTGATCGAAATGAGCGCGCAGTTCGGCGCGGACTACCTGCGCACGTTCCGCGATCGCGGCGGCAAGGTGGTCACGATGCGGGTCGGCAACGACTACGTGATCGACATCGAGCGCGCGATGTTCAACAAGCCGTCGGGCTTCCTGTTCTCCGGCGCGCCGTACGACGCGGTGTGGACGATTCCGGAATTCGAGCGCTCGTGCCTGCACTATTACCAGACGGGCCTGCGCGCGCCGGTCACGATCGTTCCGCACATCTGGCATCCGATGCTGTTCGACAAGGCGCGCGCGACGCTCGGCGCGGGCTTGTCGTTCGGCTACAGGCCCGGCAAGCCGCGCTGGCGCGTGACGATGTTCGAGCCGAACATCTGCATGGTGAAGACGAGCATCGTCCCGATGCTGGTGACCGAGGAAGCGTATCGCGCGAAGCCCGATTTCGTGGAGTTCGTGCGCGTGTGCAATACCGTGCACCTGAAGGAACATCCGACGTTCGTCCACTTCGCGAAGAGCCTCGACATCGTGAACCACGGGATCACGACGTTCGAAAGCCGCTACGCGGTGTACGAATTCATGGCGGCCTACGGCGATGCGGTGGTGTCGCATACGTGGGAAAACGCGCAGAACTACCTGTACTACGAACTGCTGTACGGCGACTATCCGCTGATCCACAACTCGCCGTTCCTCGGCAAGGCCGGGTATTTCTATCCGGACTTCGATTGCCAGGCCGGCGGCCGCGCGCTGCTGCAGGCGTTCGCCGAACACGACGCGAACCTGGACGCGTATCGCGAGCAGTCGAAGCACGTGCTCGACTCGGTCAGCATCTACAACCCCGACAACGTCGCCGCGTATTCCGACGCGATCGCGTCGCTCTATCGCGACGCGTAACGCGCCGCGCTCCCCGGACTCCGACATGAATGCACTCCCGCCCCTCTCCCGCGCGAAATGGCTGATCGGCTGCGCGCTCGCGTCGATCGCGATCGGCGCGCACGCACAATCCGACGGCGAATCGGCCGACGCACTGCTGCACGACGCGGACATCGTCTTCAAGCTGCTCGACGCCGGCCAGTACCGCGCGGTGTGGGCCGATTCCGCCGCGTTCGTGAAGGCGCGCATCCAGCCGGACCAGTTCGTGGCCGACATCCAGCACGCGCGGCAGTCCGTCGGCACGGTCACCCACCGCGGCTGGGCGCAGATCACGCGCATCCGCTACGCCAACGTCGCGACGATGCCCGACGGCCTGTACGCGAACCTCGACTACGCGACGACGCTCGCGAGCGGCGCGACCGTGTTCGAGAAACTGAGCTTTCGCCTCGACGACGACGGCCGCTGGCACCTGACCGGCTACGTGCCGCGCCAATCGCAGAATTACGCGCCGTAACCCGCGCATCGCCCGCCCGGAGCCGCCGATGAAAATCAATGTCGCGATTACGATGAACGTGCAGCGCGACGCGACGCAGTCGATCTGGTACAACGGCGCGAACCAGCATTGCGTGTACCTGTACATGCTGCTGAAAAGCTCGCCGCTGATCGGCGAAGTCTGGCTCGCGCACGACGACGGCATCGCCGAATACCCGCAGGCGCTGATGATGGACGCGTTCGGCGATGCGCTGCGCCCGCTGTCCGCGGTCGTCCACCAGACCGACCTGCTGATCGAGATGAACGCGTTCATCGACCCGTCGCACGCGGACGCCGTGCGTGCGCGCGGCGGCAAGTGCGTGTCGTACCGCTTCGGCAACGACTACGTGATCGCGGTCGAGACGATCAACTTCGAGAAGAACAACTGGCGGCCGAACCCGCACCGCGTGCAGTTCGACGAAATCTGGACCAACCCGCAGCACATGCACACGTGCGCGGCCTATTTCCAGGCCGTCTACCGCGCGCCGGTGATCGCGCTGCCGCACATCTGGTCGCCGTACTTCATCGAACGCAGCCTCGACGCCGATCCCGACCTGAAGGCGCGCTTCGGCTACCGCAATCACGGCCCGGCCAAGCGCATCGCGTTCTTCGAGCCGAACCTGAACGTCGTGAAGAGTGCGATCGTGCCGATGCTCGCCGCGAACGCGTGCTACGTCGAACACCCGGAACTCGTCGAACACGTGTACATGACCAACACGTTCGACAAGAAGGAAAACGTCGCCTTCAAGCATCTCGCGCTGGGGCTCGAGATGGTGCGCGACGGCAAGGCAACGGCCGACGTGCGTGCGCCGTTCATCGCGTGGGCCGCGCACCACACCGACATCGTCGTGTCGCACCACTGGGAAAACGGGCTGAACTACCTGCTGTACGACGCGCTGTACGGCAACTACCCGCTCGTGCACAACTCGCCGTTCCTGCGCGACGTCGGCTATTACTACCCGGACTTCGAGATCTTCGATGCGGCGCGCGCGATCGCGACCGCCGCGCAAACGCACGACGCGCGGCTCGACGATTACGCGGCAGCGGCCCGCCGCTGCCTGCATCAGGTCGACGCGCTTGCCGAACACAACGTGCGCGCGTATTCGGAACAGATCCAGCGGCTGTTCGCCGGGCGCGCGCTCGGCTGAGCGTCTTCGCACGCGTTCCCCGCCCATGAATCAGGCCGTCCGCAGTTTCGTCGTGATCGATTCGATCCACGGCCCGTTCGTCATCAACCGGCACTGCGAGCGTCAGGCCGAGACCCTGATCAAGACTGGCCGGCCGCCTATCCAGGACGAGCTCGACACGAGCCTGCAGGTGATCGACCAGTTGCCCGACGACGCGATCGCCGTCGACGGCGGTGCGCACGCGGGGCGATGGGACGATGCGGCCGACCGCGCATTGGCGCTCGTGCTCGGCGGTTTCGGAAAAGATCGACAACCGGCTTGCCGGACGTCGCAAGCCCGCTATTAGCGTGAACAGGCCCTAAGCCGGCACCTTGTCGCCGCGCTGCGCGGCGAACGCAAGGCCATGCCGGCGGCCGACTCGCGCCAGCGCCGCGAAACAGCGGTTCGCCTGGCGGCTGACGCGGCCGGCGTGGCGCGCCACGCTGCCGGACACGCCGCGCGCGATCGCCGAATCGTCGCCGCACGCGCCCGCGATCACGCCGCCGTAATAGTGCCGCGCCGCGAGTTCGCGGCTCTCGGCGTCGAGCGGCTTCATCCGCTGAATACGACGGGCAACCGCGTTCAGACCGTCGAGAAACGGCACGACGTCGAGCGGCGCATCGGCCGCGTCCGCACCGAGCTGCCGCAGCATGTCGGCAAGCTCGGCGATTGCGACGAGCGCGCGCCCGTCGGCCGCCTGCGTGCCCGTTCCAGGCCCGGCCTTCATGTGCGACATGTTCGCCCCTTCGCGATCCAGGATTGCCCGATACCGGTGCGCCGCGCCGTCATGCGGCAGCCGGCGAGCGCCATGAAAACCGGATGCCCTGCGCCCATGCGACGCCGGAATCCAGGATGATCTGCCGGTCGACCTCGTTCTCCACGCCTTCGACGACGACGTGCCGCGCGCTCTCGTGCGCAAACGCGATCAGCCGGCGAAACTGGTAGCGCCCGATCGCGTTGCGCTTGATCAGCGACAACACCGACCGGTCGAGCTTCACAATATCGGGATTGCCGATCACCAGACTGTTCAGCGCGCTGAAGCCGACGCCGAAGTCGTCGATCGCGACGCGGCATCCGGCCTGCCGGAACCGATTCACGAACGAACGGCCCGCAACGGGGTTCAGCGGCCCCGTCTCGGTGATTTCGACGACCAGCCGCGCCGCGACCGACGGCTCGCGCTCGAGCCGCCTGATGATGGTCATCCACGCGTCGTCGACGACCGCGCTCGCCGCCGCGATATTGCAGCCGTACACGGCTTTCGGATCGGCGCGCAACGCGTCGATCGTCCGGTTGACCACGAGCCGGTCGAACCAGCGCATCAGCCCGAGCGCTTCGAGACGCGGCAGGAATGCGAGCGGCGGCAGCGCGTCGCGCCCTCCCCACCGCAATCGCGCGAGGCATTCGTGATACAGCACGCCGCCCGACAGATCGGCCCGGCATACCGGCTCGCGCGCGAACCCGAGCCGGCTTTCGACGAAACTGCGTACCGACGCGAGGTCGGGGTGATCGTCAGCGGCACCGAATACGAGATCGATCTCGTTCCGATACGCTTCCCTGTTCGCCTCAAGGCGAGGTTCGACCGTACTCATCCGGCGCTCCGGCAAATGTCGGGCCGCCGATAACGGCCCGCGCTCAAGATACATGTGGAGCAAACCGGCAACGACATGCTCCACCGCCTACCCGGCCCATCCTCTTATTTCGATCTTTTCCGGGAGCGTACTTTTCATTTCGGCGCGCCGTCAAATCCGATATTGTCAACGACATTCAAACAGAGAAAATACACCATACCGACACCCCGCCGACAGTGCGACAGGTTACACAAAACTGCCAGGGCAATTTCAGTCGATCCTGTTTATTAACCGGCTCCAAACGTCTTCGGTCTCATTATTTATTCTCGACACGCGTTTCAAAGATCGGGCGTTGGTCATTTGATGTGACGAATAGCCGCCGACGACGCTGTACCGCCAACCGGCGTCGAGCCCGCCTGGCGTGGCTTTCCGGCCACATCGCCGAGCGCGATTCGGTCGCCGCAGAATTCAATTTCACCGTTTCAAACGATATTACGAAGACCCGAAGCGGAATCGATCCGAATTCCGTCGGCAATTGCGAGCCGAATTATATGACAGCCCGCTTCTGTAAGATATTTAACAATCTTTCCGACTTGTTAACCTATAAAATTATTTTCGACGGACTTCCCTCGGAGCCGTCAAATTCGTGCCTTCAAAAACCGTCGAATCTCCCCGGTTCGACGGTTTCTTTTTTAACGGCACCATTTCTTCATACTTTAACTCCGGGACAACCCGAATGACGGCATGCGCGGCCGCCGCGAATCGTGCCGATCGCGAACGAACGCGGGCCCCGGATCGCCTTCGGCGCAGCTACGCGGCCGTCGCGCCGGTCAGGTTCGCGAGCAGCGCGTCGTATTCGGCGACCAGCGCCGGGTTCGCCGACGTATAGCGGGCGAGGATGTCGCGCTGACGCCGCGTATAGCCTTCCCAGTCGTCGTCGTGCGTGTGCAGCGCGTGCAGCAGCGCATCGGCGCCCTTCTGCACGTCGTTGTCCGGATAGTAGTAGCCGAGTTCGGGCGCGAGGCTCGCGTTGTGTACGAGCGGATAGCCCTGCCAGCACACATCGAAATAGAAGTAGTTCAGCGGGTTCGACCATTGATGCGACACGACGATGTCGGTCAGGTCGGCCAGGAACAGCGGCGTGTCGAAGCGCCCGACGAAGCTCGCCTTGCCCGCGCGCACGATGTCCAGGTAGTTCATCAGCATCACGAACTCGGGGCTGTCGTGCGCGAGGCGATCGGCGTTGGTCACGTGCGTGAAGCAGATCGCGTCGGGGTCGCGGCGATACGCTTCGTCGATGATCAGCATCGGATACACGCAGAATTTCACGACGTTGTGGTTCGGCTCCATCACCGTGAGCCGCTTGCCCGGCTCGCTGCGCGGCCGGTATTCGCCGTGCCCGGGCAGCGACTGCGCCCGCGCGCTCAGGAACATCGGATCCCACACGAACGGCACGACGCGCCCGGGGCAGCGGCGCAGCGACTGCAGGAACGGCAGCGACGACGGCGCGATCTGCGGAATCGCCCACACCTCGTCGTAGCCGCGGTTGATGAACAGCGAATCCCACAGACGGCGGCCGAACAGCATCGACTCCATCGCGTTGATGTACTCGACACCGCAGCAATAGCTGACGATCTTCGCGCCGCGCGCCTTCAGGTAGGCCGTCTGCTCGCCGTCGATCTGGCCGCCGAGTTCGATCACGACGTCGAGCGCGTCCTTCATGTCGGCGAACGCGCGCGTGTCGTACACGCTGCGATCCCACGGCAGGGCATCGGTGAGCGGCACGTCGGTCGTGTTGACCAGCGTCACGCGGTAGCCGTGCGGCGACGCCATCAGCAGCTTCGCGAGAAACAGCGCGTTCTGCTTGATGCCGTTGATCCACAGGCTTTCGTCGGGGGTGCGCAGTCCGATGGTGATACCGATGCGCAGGCCGTTCAGGGCAGGAGACGTCATCGTCGGCGGGATGGGAAGTTGGATGGGGCTGGAATCCACGCAGTGTAGCGCGCGCAGCGCCGCCCCCGTCAAGCCGTGGCACATGCCGGCGGCAGCCCGGCATTCTAGCGGAGCGCCAGTCGCACAGTGTCAGGAATGGTCAGCACCCGGCCGGTTCGCCGCGCGGGCGGCGGCAACGGGCATGACGAAGGGATGGAGAGACGATGCGCGCGCCGATGAGGGCGCACGGTGACGGGTGCTGGCCCGACGTACCGCCGCCCCCTTCGACATCGCCCGCGCGTGCGCCGGCCGGTGTCGACCGGCGGCGCACGCCGGTTGCCGTCAGATCGCGGCGATCGTCGGCGCGACGGCGGCGGGGTCGGTGATGCTGGCCTTGCCGGTTTCGACGTGCCCCGCGATGCGGCGCACCCAGCCCGCATTGCCCGCTACCGCGAACTGCAGGTCGTACCAGCGGCTGCTGCACGACAGGTCCCAGTGCGCCTCGACGCGCTGTCCCGCCGGAATCGTCAGCGTGCGCGGCGCCCCGCCGTACGCGACATCGGTCGCCGTGACCGTGAGCGCGCTGGCCCCGGCATTCGCGATCGTCACGTACACGTCGCCGTTGGCGACGTCATAGCACGGCGTGATTTCCGGCTTCGCGCCGGCGTCCGCCGCGGCCGAACCCGCGAAGCGCCGGAAATAGCCGTTCGGGCCCCACACGCTCACGAGATAGTTGCCGCTCGCGTCGAGTGCCCACGTATCGGTCAGTTGCTTGCCCGCTTCGACCGTATAGCGGCGCGGCATCGCGGCCGGATCGCCCGTATAGACCCAGAAGTGCGCGCCTTGCGTGCCGGTATTCGCAAACGTCAGTGCGTAGCCTTGCGCCTGGAGCTGCCCGGTGACGTGCAACTCGTACGGCAGCGCGCGCGCCGGCCGCGTGCCCGATTCCTGCGCCGTCACGACCTGCTGCGCGGTGCTGGCCGGCGCCGTCTGCGACGACGCACGCGAACACTGCAGGTCGGCCTGCGCGACATACGACTGCGTGCTCGGCAAGGTCGGCAGCGTGGCGTCCGACTTCGAGAAGTCGAGCGCCGACGTCAGGTCGCCGCAGATCGCGCGGCGCCACGGCGAGATGTTCGTTTCCATCACGCCGAAGCGCTGCTCGATGAATTGCAGCACCGACGTGTGATCGAAGACCTGCGAGCAGACGAAGCCGCCCTTCGACCACGGCGACACGACGAACATCGGCACGCGCGGGCCGAGGCCGTACGGCAGGTTGTCGGCCGTATACGTGCCGGTTTGCGTCGACGTCACGTGGTCGTGCCGCTCGAGCGACACGTCCACGGTGCTCATGCCGGAGCCCGGCAGCGTCGGCGCCGACGGCGGCACGACGTGATCGAAGAAGCCGTCGTTTTCGTCGTACATGACGAGCAGGACGGTCTTGCTCCACACCTCGGGATTGGACGTCAGCGCATCGAGGATCGTCGACAGGTAGTAGGCGCCGTACAGCGGCGTGAACTTCGGATGCTCGGAATACGCGGCGGGCGGCAGCAGCCACGACACCTGCGGCAGCGCGTTCGCCTGCACGTCGGCCTTCAGCTGCGTGACCGGTCGCGTGCTCATCCCGCGCGTCTGCAGCGACGAACCGGCCGGCGCGTTCACGAAGTTGTTGAAGCACGCCAGCATGTTCGTGCCGTAGTTGCCGGTGAAATTGTCGAACCCGGTGCCCTGCTGGTAGATCTGCCACGAGATGCCGGCCTTCTCCAGCCGCTCCGGGTAGGTCGTCCAGCTGAAGGGCGGCAACTGGATCGTGTCGAACGGGTTGTCGATGTAGTCGGTGTTGTCGAGCAGCGGGCCGCCGCCCGTGCCGAGCGGGTCGACCATGCCCGTCATCAGGTACATCCGGTTCGGATGCGTGTTGCCGGGAATCGAGCAGAAATAGTTGTCGCACACGGTGAACGCATCCGCGAGCGCGTAATGGAACGGGATATCGTCGCGGACGTGGTAGCCCATCGTCATGTTGGACTTCTGCACCGCCCATTGATCCGCCCGGCCGTTGTCGATCGCGCCGTGCGTCGTCGCCCACGTATGCGGCAGGCCGCCGATGCACTGCGCGTTGACGCCCGGGTCGGTCGTGTCGTAGCGGAACGGCGCGATCACGCTCGCCTGGTCTTCCTGTCGCGGCTGGAACCAGACCGGCTTGCCGTTCGGCAGCGTGACCGGGAAGCGGTCGTTGTAGCCGCGCACGCCGCTCAGGTGACCGAGGTAGTGGTCGAACGAGCGGTTTTCCTGCATGAACACGACGATGTGCTCGACATCCTGGATCGTGCCCGTCACGGTATTCGGCTCGATCGCAAGCGCCTTGCGGATCGACTCGGGAAGCAGCGCGGTGGCGGCGGTCGCACCGGCGAGGCCGGCGGAGAATTTCAGAAAATCGCGTCGCGAATGGATGGCCATGCTGAGTGCTCGTGATTGGATTTCTGGTGGAATCGGCCGGTATCAGGATGCGGGCGAGGAAGCCGGGGCGGTGAAACCCGGCGGGCAGCGCATCTGCGCGGTGGCGACCGTGCCGCCGCCGCACGCGGCCTTTTGCTGCGCGACGGGCGCAGGGGTTGCAGTCAGGTCGTCGTTGCAGGCGCTCAGAAGTGCGATCAGCGTGAGCAGGCCGGCGACCGCGAAAGGCCGCAGGGCCGACTTTCGCATAACGGTTCTCCGTGGATGGGATGACGTGACGCGGACGCGAAGCCGCGTCGGTCATATCGACGCCGAAATGCTAAGTTTGACGTGTTACACGACAGTGTCGGGCGACAGGGATCGACGTGCGTGTGAATGCACGCGTTGGTGCGTGTGTGGCGGGTGCGCCGGCGATCGAAAGGCGGGAGCGGTCATCGTCGGCGGGAGGGGAGATTCGAAGGGCCCAGTGTAGCGCGCATGGCGGCGCACATCGGGAAAAGCGCGCCATTTCAGCGGACCGCCGACCGGCGCGCTGTCATGGATGGCCAGCCACGAACCGGGCGATGCCCCGCCCTTTTTCGAGCGGTTACATCGTCCATCGCCCAGTTTCGATCGCCGCCTCCATCATTTTGACGGTGAGCGGACGCTCCAGTATTTTGTCCCGGGCGTTGGCACTAAATGGCGACCTGAATACCGCCATCAAGAATCGACCCAATCCCAGTTTCCGGGAAGGGTAATAGTAGTCAATGTCGAAATCGGCAATATCAACGCCAAAGGTTTCCGAAAATCTCCGCATCAATCTCAACATGGCCCTGTCGGAGATTTCAAGATCGATGCAGAGATCCGTGTCCGGGGTAATCTCGAGCGCGCCGTGCAATGGCGAATCAGCCTCATCCCGCACCATCTCTATCAGACGACCGTCCATTAAAAGCGATCCTCCTGCTTGACCAAGCCATTGTACGTGACCGTAGAGCGATACATGATGATTGATATATCGATAGCGGTAATGGCCCAACCGACCACCGGTACGGCCCGCCCGACAAAGGCGCCGAGCTCCCTGGTAAATTTGATCTTGAGCAGCAGGAGACTCTTGAATGACGTTACCGTTGGCAGAATTTTGTACTTGAGTTCATAGGGCAGCACCTTTCTCGATACCCTGGATGCGATCGAGGTTCCCTTGACCGCTCCGCCGAACTTCCCTCTGGTCGGCACGAACCTTTGACCCAACAAAATCATCGCGATCCCGACAGCATCATCGATACCCAATTCATCACAGGCTACGTCGATAACAATCAGGCAGAAAAGTTCTGGCGGGGTAAGGTCGATGTGAATTCCGTATTTATATTTGTTCGCCATCTCGGTCTTTCTCTCAGCTACGTTCATTCGATCATTGCGCAGGACACCGGGCCGCACATCCCGGCGGTTACGCTAACGCAGCCATGTCGAGCATGGGCAAGAACGCGCAGCTGTTGCTCTGGTCGAGCCTGATTTTCCGGACGCCCCGGAAAGTAGCCGCCATTGCGCTTCCCCTTTCTGCACAAGAGGAAGCGGCCAGTTCATTTCGGCGAAGAGGTCCGGACGGGTCCGGTTTCGATCTTTGAACAACTGTTGCAACGGGCAAACCGGTGCAAGGCCGCGCAACAGCACGTGTCGAGCTGCCGCTCACCGGCGAGGATCACTGGACGATTCAAATATCTTGAAGACGCCACACGCAGATTATTTATTATTGTCTACGCGCAACGAGAACGACAATCACAACACAAGAATGCTGTGTCGTCCCGATGCATGCACATCAGGCATTCGCATCCGGATGTCGTCGGGCCTTTCCTGCCTTGAGGCACGGCCCTGGTCCCCCGCGTGAGAGCCGCCACCGGCCCTCACGCGCCGCACCGCTCAATCCTCCGCCATCACCAGCAACTGCGCACCGTCCGCGACCTGATCGCCGACGCCGTACAGCACTTCCGCGACGACACCCGCGCCCGGCGCGCCGATCGTGTGCTCCATCTTCATCGCTTCCATCACGATCAGCGGCGTGCCGGTCTCGACCTTCTGCCCCGGCTCGACCAGCACCGCGATGACCTTGCCGGGCATCGGCGCGGTCAGGCGGCCGCCGCCATGCTCGACATCGCCCGCGTGCGCCAGCACGTTGCGCCATTCGAGCGTCTCGGCCACGCCCTGCGTGAACACGTGGAAACTGTCGCCGTCCGCATACACGCGGCCGCTGCTGCGCACGCCGTCGAGCGTCACGTCGAAGTCGAGCGGCGTTGCGCCGCGCGCCCACGCGAACGGCTGCGCGGCCGCATCGCCGGCGGCAATCCGTGCGCCGCTGCCGTTGTCCTCGTAAGTCGCCGTCAGGTCCGCTTCGCGATCGGGCGCATGCCAGTCGAGCGTGCGGCGATAGCCGCCGTTCAGCCGCCAGTCCGGCAGCGAACGCCACGGCGACGCCCCTTCCCGCGCGGCCGCCCCGCGTTCGCGTGCGAACAATGCGGCGCAGGCCAGCGCGAGCGTCGCGCGCGGCAGCTGTTGCGGCGCGAACAGCGCATCGTGGTTGCGCTCGATCAGGCCCGTATCGAGATCGGCGATCGCGAACGGCTCGCACGCGACGATCCGCTGCAGGAACGCGGCGTTGGTGTGCAGGCCGACCACTTCGCATGCGCGCAGCGCGCGCAGCATCCGGCCGAGCGCCTCCGCACGGTCCGCGCCGTGCACGATCAGCTTCGCGATCATCGGATCGTAGAACGGCGTGATCGCATCGCCTTCGCGCACGCCGCTGTCGACGCGCACCGGCGCGCCGATCGCGAACTCGACGCCGTGCGGCAGCCGCAGGTGCTTCAGCGTGCCCGTCGACGGCAGGAAGCCGCGCGCCGGATTCTCCGCGTACAGACGCGCCTCGAGCGCATGGCCCTGCACGCGCAGCTCCTCCTGCTTCAGCGGCAGCGGCTCGCCGGACGCGACGCGCAGTTGCCACTCGACGAGATCGAGCCCCGTGACCATCTCGGTGACCGGGTGCTCGACCTGCAGCCGCGTATTCATTTCCATGAAGTAGAACGCTTCGCCCGTCATGATGAATTCGACGGTGCCCGCACCGACGTAATTCACCGCGCGCGCCGCCGCGACGGCCGCCTCGCCCATCGCGCGGCGCACGTCGTCGTGCAGGCCCGGCGCCGGCGCTTCCTCCAGCACCTTCTGGTGACGGCGCTGCACCGAGCAGTCGCGATCGAACAGGTAGACGGTGTTGCCGTGCGTGTCGCCGAACACCTGCACTTCGACGTGGCGCGGGCGCGTCAGGTATTTCTCGATCAGCACGCGGTCGTTGCCGAAGCTGCTCGCCGCCTCGCGCTGGCACGATGCGAGCGCAGCCGGGAAATCGTCGGAGCGCTCGACCACGCGCATCCCCTTGCCGCCGCCGCCCGCGCTCGCCTTGAGCAGCACCGGATAGCCGATCTCGTCGGCCTCGCGATGCAGGTTGCCCGCATCCTGGTCGTCGCCGTGATAGCCGGGCACGAGCGGCACCGCGGCCGCGTGCATCAGCGCCTTCGCGGCTGCCTTCGAGCCCATCGCCGCGATCGCGTCGACCGGCGGCCCGATGAACGCGATGCCGGCCGCTTCGCACGCATGCGCGAAATCCTCGTTCTCCGACAGGAAGCCGTAGCCGGGGTGAATGGCCTGCGCGCCCGTGGCGCGCGCGGCCTCGATGATGCGCTCGATGCGCAGGTAGCTGTCGGCGGCGGCCGAGCCGCCGATATGCACGGCTTCGTCGCACGCGGCGACATGCTTCGCGTTCGCGTCCGCGTCGGAATAGACGGCGACGCTCGCGATCCCGAGACGTTTGCACGTCGCGGCGACGCGGCAGGCGATTTCGCCGCGGTTGGCGATCAGAATCTTGTCGAACATGGCTTCGGTGTCGTCCGGAAAGTTATGGGCACGCCATCATTCACGCCACGAAGGCGTGCGCTTTTCGAGGAACGACGCGATCCCTTCGCGCGCTTCCGCGCCCGCGCGGGTGCGCGCGATCCAGTCGGCGGTCTGCTCGATCAGCGTCGCGTCGAGCGGGCGGCCGGCCACGTCCGCGACGAGCCGCTTGCACGCCTGCACCGCGTCGGGGCCGTTCGCGGCGAGCGCCGCCGCCAGCTTCGCGACCGTTTCGTCGAGCGCGTCGGCCGGCACCGCGTCGTGAATGAAGCCGAGCGACGCGGCGCGCGTGCTGTCGAACACTTCGGCCGTCGTGAAGTAGCGGCGCGCGGCGCGTTCGCCCATCGCGCGCACGACGTACGGCGCGATCGTCGCGGGAATCAGGCCGAGCCGCGCTTCGGACAGACAGAACTTCGCGCCGTCGACGGCGATCGCGATGTCGGCCGCGGCGACCAGGCCCACGCCGCCCGCATACGCGTCGCCGTGCACGCGCGCGATCACCGGCTTGCCGCAGCGGTGGATCGCCTCGAGCATCCGCGCGAGCTTGCGCGCGTCGGCGCGGTTCTCGTCGTCCGAGTAACCGGCCATCTTCTTCATCCAGTTCAGGTCCGCGCCCGCGCAGAACGCCGGGCCTTCGGCCGCGAGCACGATCGCGCGCACGCCTTCGTGCGCATCGAGCCACTCGAACGCGGTGGTCAGCTCCGCGATCGTCGTCTCGTTGAACGCGTTGCGCACGTCGGGGCGTGCGAGCGTGACGGTCGCCACGCGGCCGGCTTCGCTTACCTTGATCGTTTCGTATCGCATCGGTGAATTCTCCCGGCCGTTACATGCGGAACACGCCGAAGCGCGTGTCGTCGATCGGTGCGTTCAGCGATGCGGCCAGGCCGAGCCCGAGCACGTCGCGGGTCTGCGCGGGGTCGATCACGCCGTCGTCCCACAGCCGCGCGCTCGCGTAGTACGGATGCCCCTGGCGCTCGTACTGGTCGCGGATCGGCTGCTTGAACGCATCCTCTTCCTCGGCCGACCACGAGCCGCCCTTCGCCTCGATGCCGTCGCGACGCACCGTCGCGAGCACCGACGCGGCCTGCTCGCCGCCCATCACCGAGATCCGTGCGTTCGGCCACATCCACAGGAAGCGCGGGCCGAACGCACGGCCGCACATCCCGTAGTTGCCGGCGCCGAACGAGCCGCCGATGATCACCGTGAATTTCGGCACCTTCGCGTTCGACACGGCCGTCACCATCTTCGCGCCGTGACGCGCGATGCCTTCGTTCTCGTACTTGCGGCCGACCATGAAGCCCGTGATGTTCTGCAGGAACACGAGCGGAATCTTGCGCTGGCAGCACAGCTCGATGAAATGCGCGCCCTTCACGGCCGATTCGGAGAACAGGATGCCGTTGTTCGCGATGATCCCGACCGGATGGCCCCAGATATGCGCGAAGCCCGTGACGAGCGTCGTGCCGAAACGCGCCTTGAATTCGTCGAACTCCGAATCGTCGACGATGCGCGCGATCACCTCGCGCACGTCGAACGGCTTGCGCGTATCGACGGGAATCACGCCGTACAGGCTCTTCGCGTCGTAGCGCGGCGGCTTCGGTTCGCGCAGCGCCACCGGCGGTGCAATCTTAGGCGCCAGGTGATCGACGATGTTGCGGGCGATCGACAACGCATGCGGGTCGTTCTGCGCGAGATGGTCGGCCACGCCCGACAGGCGCGTGTGCACGTCGCCGCCGCCGAGATCCTCGGCGCTCACTTCCTCGCCGGTCGCGGCCTTCACGAGCGGCGGGCCGCCGAGGAAAATCGTGCCCTGGTTCTTCACGATGATCGACTCGTCGCTCATCGCCGGCACATACGCGCCGCCGGCCGTGCACGACCCCATCACGACCGCGATCTGCGCGATGCCGGCCGCCGACATCGTCGCCTGGTTGAAGAAGATGCGGCCGAAGTGGTCGCGATCGGGGAACACGTCGTCCTGGTTCGGCAGGTTCGCGCCGCCCGAATCGACGAGGTACACGCACGGCAGCCGGTTTTCCGCGGCGATTTCCTGCGCGCGCACGTGCTTCTTCACGGTGATCGGGTAGTACGTGCCGCCTTTGACCGTCGCGTCGTTGCACACGATCATGCATTCGCGGCCCGCGATCCGGCCGATGCCGGTGATCACGCCCGCGCCCGGCGCGTCGTCGTTGTACATGCCGTTCGCCGCGAGCTGCGACAGCTCGAGGAACGGCGCACCCGGATCGAGCAGTTGCGCGATCCGGTCGCGCGGCAGCAGCTTGCCGCGCGACAGGTGCTTGTCGCGCGCGGCCTGGCCGCCGCCTTGCGCGAGCTGTTCGATCTTCGCGCGCAGGTCGGCGACGACCGCCTCCAGCGCCGCGGCGTTCGCGCGGAATTCTTCCGAACGCGGATTCAGTTTCGATTCGATGATCGGCATCGACGGGGCTCCGTTCGCGTGACGTGGGGCGTTACAGCGTTTCCGCGAACAGCTCGCGGCCGATCAGCATCCGGCGGATCTCGCTCGTGCCGGCGCCGATTTCGTACAGCTTCGCATCGCGCCACAGGCGGCCGACCGGGTATTCGTTGATGTAGCCGTTGCCGCCGAGGATCTGGATCGCCTCGCCGGCCATCCACGTCGCCTTCTCGGCCGTGTAGAGGATCACGCCCGCGCAGTCCTTGCGCACCTGGCGAATATGGTCGCTGCCCGCCGAGTCGAGATGGCGGCCGACCGCGTACAGGTACGCGCGGCATGCCTGGAACGTGGTGTACATGTCGGCGACCTTGCCCTGGATCAGCTGGAATTCGCCGATCGCCTGGCCGAACTGCTTGCGGTCGTGGATATACGGCACCACCGCGTCGAGACACGCGGCCATGATGCCCGTCGGGCCGCCCGACAGCACCGCGCGCTCGTAGTCGAGGCCGCTCATCAGCACCTTCACGCCGCCGTTGAGCTGGCCGAGGATGTTCTCTTCCGGCACCTCGACGTCCTGGAACACGAGCTCGCCCGTGTGCGACCCGCGCATGCCGAGCTTGTCGAGCTTCTGCGCGACCGAGAAGCCCTTCATGCCCTTCTCGACGATGAACGCGGTGATGCCGCGCGCGTTCGCTTCGACGTCCGTCTTCGCATAGACGACGAGCGTGTCGCAGTCGGGGCCGTTGGTGATCCACATCTTCGTGCCGTTCAGCACGTAGCGATCGCCGCGCTTGTCCGCGCGCAGCTTCATGCTGACCACGTCGGAGCCGGCGTTCGGCTCGCTCATCGCGAGCGCGCCGATGTGTTCGCCCGACACGAGCTTCGGCAGGTATTTCTGTTTTTGCGCGTCGGTGCCGTTGCGGTGAATCTGGTTCACGCACAGGTTCGAATGCGCGCCGTACGACAGGCCGATCGACGCCGATGCGCGCGAGATCTCCTCCATCGCGACCATGTGGGCGGTGTAGCCCATGTTCGCGCCGCCGTACTCTTCGGCCACCGTCATGCCGAGCACGCCGAGATCGCCGAACTTCTTCCACAGATCCATCGGAAACTGGTCGGTGCGGTCGACCTCCGCCGCGCGCGGCGTGATTTCCTTCGCCGCAAACGTCGCGACGGCGTCGCGCAGCATCTCGATGTCTTCACCGAGCATGAATTGCACGCCGGGCAGGTTGATCATGTCTCCTCCGTCTCCAGAAAGTGGGTCGCATGCACCGATTTCTGAGTTTCGCTCAAATCGGATCAATGCGTCGATTCATTAAGCCAATACAGCGGAAATTTTGCACAGTTTCGCGCCTCGTCCGGCCTGCCGTCAATAGTTTTTTGAGTGACACTCAGATATCATGGCGACATGACAGCCGCTACCGCCGACACCATGACCGCCACCGCCAAAGCCGACCGCGCCGACACGTCGCGCGCACCCGCCGGGCGCAAATCCCAGCAGCGCGTGCAGGACATCCTGCGCGCCGGCAGGGAAGTGTTCGCCGAAAAGGGTTACGAGCATGCGACGGCCGCCGAGATCGCGCAGCGCGTCGGCGTGTCGGAGGCCACGGTGTTCAGCTACTTCCGCGGCAAGCGCGAGCTGTGCGCGCGCGTGATCGCCGATTGGTATGACGAAATCATTGCCGCGTTCGAACACGGGATGCCGCTGGAGGCGTCGGTGCAGCAGCAGTTCGCGTTCATCGTGCGCACGCACTTGCGGCTGATGCTGGTGAACGGCACGGGGCTGTGCGCGCTGGTGCTGTCGGAAGGCCGTGCGAAGCAGCATGCGCTGAGCGACGAGCTCACCGCGCTGCAGCGCCGCTACACGGCGCCGCTGATGGACGTGCTCGCGCGCGGCCAGGCGGCCGGGCAGGTGCGGAACGACATGCCGCTGAGCCTGCTGCGCTCGATGGTGTTCGGGCCGATCGAGCACGTGCTGTGGGATGCGATCCTCGGGCACCGCAAGCTCGACACGGAAACGACGGCCACGCAACTGATCGACATGCTGTGGGCCGCCGTGCAGCCGCCCGCGCCGGAGCAGGCGGCGCTGGTGCGCTTCAGGAATGACGTCGCGGAAGCGGTGCGGCGCCTGGAAGAGGAAGCGTCACGCGCATGACGCAGGCGCGGGCGACGCGCCCGCCGCCCTGCCCGCACCTCTTCGCCGCCGCGCGGGAATCAGGAAACGCTACGCATCCTCGCCGACCCGCAGCGGCGCGCGGCTCTGCTCGTTGTTCAGATGCACGAACTTGCGCAACAGCCGCACCAGTTCCTGCGAATCGTCCTCGCCCATCCCGTCGAACAGGCCGGCACGCAACTCCTTCACCGACGGAATCAGGTGCGTGAGCAGTTCCACGCCCGCCGGCGTCAACAGCAGCCGCCGCTGACGCCGCGGCAGCACTTCGCGCACGATCAATCCTTTCGCTTCGAGCCGGACCGCGAGGTCCGCCGTCGTCGACGTGTCGAGCGCCACCCGCTGCGCGAGCGTCACCTGGTCGAGCCCCGGACACTCGTAGAGCATCCGCAGGACCGCGTACTGCACCGGCGTCACGTCCCGGCCCAGCTTCTCGTAAAACATCGCGACGGCGATCTGGTGCGCGCGCCGGATCAGGTGCCCGGGCTCGTCGTACAGATCGAGCGGGAAGGTCGGCATGTCGGCGGAATTCGTTTTTTCCATGAATGAGCGATGACAGAGGCGGCGCACGCCGGTTGCGTGCGCCCACGGCATGGCGCTGCCTCGCGCCATTTCCCGGGAAAACCAGTATACCGCCCGGCTTGCCCGCGCCAATCTCAATGAGTACACTGAATCTCATTCAGTACACGGAATGAAGAGGCGCCGCGTACCGGCGGCACCGACATGAAGGAGACGACGAACGTGTTTCTCAAGAACGCTTGGTATGTGGCGGGCACACCCGACGAAATCGACGGCAAGCCGCTGGGCCGCAAGATCTGCAACGAATCGATGGTGTTTTACCGCGCGGCCGACGGCCAGGTGGCCGCGCTCGAGGACTTCTGCCCGCACCGCGGCGCCCCGCTGTCGCTCGGCTTCGTGCGCGACGGCGTGCTCGTGTGCGGCTATCACGGGCTCGAAATGGGCTGCAACGGCAAGACGGCCGGCATGCCGGGCCAGCGCGTCGGCGGGTTTCCGCCGATTCGCAGCTTTCCGGTGGCGGAGCGCTACGGATTCATCTGGGTCTGGCCCGGCGACGCGTCCGAAGCCGATCCCGCCAAGCTGCCCACGCTGGCATGGGCCGAGGATCCGGCCTGGGCGCACGGCGGCGGCCTGTATCACATCCGCTGCGACTACCGGCTGATGATCGACAACCTGATGGATCTCACGCACGAGACTTACGTGCATTCGTCGAGCATCGGCCAGAAGGAAATCGACGAAGCGCCGCCGAAGACGACCAGCCACGGCGACGAAGTCGTCACGAGCCGTTTCATGGAGAACGTGATGCCGCCGCCGTTCTGGCAGATGGGGTTGCGCGGCAACGGCCTCGCCGACGACGTGCCGGTCGACCGCTGGCAGATCTGCCGCTTCACGCCGCCGAGCCACGTGATGATCGAAGTCGGCGTCGCGCATGCCGGCCACGGCGGCTACGACGCGCCGGCCGAGCTGAAGGCGTCGTCGATCGTCGTCGACTTCATCACGCCCGAGACGGACACGTCGATCTGGTACTTCTGGGGAATGGCGCGCAACTTCCGGCCCGACGATCCCGCGCTGACCGCCGAGATCCGCGAAGGCCAGGGCAAGATCTTCGCCGAGGATCTCGAGATGCTCGAGCGCCAGCAGCTCAACCTCGAGAAGTGGCCGGATCGCACGCTGCTGAAGCTCAACATCGACGCCGGCGGCGTGCTGTCGCGCAAGGTGATCGACCGGCTGCTCGCCGGCGAACGCGCAGCGGGCGCACAGCGGCCCGTGATTCCGGTCGCGCCGGTGAAGGAGGCGTCATGAGCGCCGCGACGTTGACGGTCAGGGTCGCCCGCAAGTGGCAGGAAGCGCGCGACATCTGCGGCTTCGAATTCGTCAGCGACGACGGGTCGCCGCTGCCGCGCTTCGATGCGGGCGCCCATATCGACGTCCATTTGCCGGGCGGGCTCGTGCGCCAGTACTCGCTGTGCAATCACCCCGAACACGGCGACCGCTATCAGATCGCGGTGCTGCGCGATGCCGACGGACGCGGCGGTTCGCGCGCCATTCACGACGAAGTCCGGCAAGGCGATACCGTGAAGATCGGGATGCCGCGCAACCATTTCCCGCTCGCGCCGAACGTGCCGCATCACCTGCTGCTCGCGGGCGGGATCGGCGTCACGCCGATTCTGTGCATGGCGGAACGGCTGTTCTCGTCCGGCATCGCGTTCGACCTGCATTACTGCGCGCGCTCGACCGATCGCATGGCGTTCGTCGAACGGATCAACGCCGCCGGGTTCCACGATCGCACCCGCTTCCATGTCGACGACGGCGATCCCGCGCAACGCTTCGACCTCGCCGCCGTGCTCGCCGCGGCGCCGGACGGCACGCATCTGTATGTCTGCGGCCCGCGCGGCTTCATGGATGCGGTACTGGCCGAAGCCCGCGCCCGCCACTGGGCCGACGCGCGCCTGCACTACGAATTCTTCGGCGGCGCGATCGAGTCGTCCGACACCGATCGCGCGTTCCAGGTTCGCATCGCGAGCAGCGGCCAGGTGATCGACGTGCCGGCCGCATGCACCGTCGTCGCGGCGCTGGCCGCAAACGGCGTCGACGTGCTGACGTCGTGCGAGCAAGGCGTATGCGGCACGTGCATGACGCGCGTGCTGCAAGGCGAGCCCGATCATCGCGACGCGTATCTGACCGACGACGAAAAGGCAGCCGGCGACCAGTTCATGCCCTGCTGCTCGCGATCCAGAACCGACATGCTGGTACTCGACCTGTAGACGGGCCGCGCAACGCGCGGCGGCACAACACGATATTGGAGACGATCAATGGAACAACACGCCGGATCACCGATCAATACTGCTCGATTCCCGGTCGACCGATGGTGGGTCGCGGCCCTGTCATCCGAACTGACGGACACCCCCGTCGCGCGCACGCTGCTCGGCCGCCCGGTCGTGCTGTTCCGGCTGCCGTCCGGCGAAATCGGCGCGCTGGAGGATCGCTGCTGCCACAAGTCGCTGCCGCTGTCGTGCGGCTCACTCGAACCGCGCGGCCTGCGCTGCGGCTATCACGGCCTGCTGTTCGACCGTGACGGCGCCTGTGTCGAGATTCCCGGCCAGGACCGGATTCCCGCAAAGGCATGCGTATCGTCGTATCCGGTGCAGGAGCAGGACGCCATCGTCTGGATCTGGATCGGCGCCGACCCGCATGCGCAACCCGCCTGCGCGCCGCCGCGCTACGCGTTCCACGCGGATCCGCACTATCGCTTCGGCGGCGGCCGCTACCACTACGACGCGCCGTATCAGCTCATTCACGACAACCTGATGGACCTGAGCCATCTCGGCTACGTGCACCTGAAAACGATTGGCGGCAACGCGCCGCTGCACATGGGCGCGGAAACCCGCGTCAGCAGCGACGGCGACACGGTGTCGCTGATCCGCCGGATGCCGGATTCCGAACCGCCGCCGACCTACACGGCCGCATGGCCGTTCGCGGGCCGTGTCGATCGCTGGCAGGAAATCGAATTCCATGTATCCCATATCCGGATCTGGACCGGCGCAATGGACGCCGGCACCGGCGATCTGCTCGATCCGTCGCGCGGCGGCTTCCACATGCGCGGCTTTCACGGCATCACGCCCGAAACCGACGCGACGACGCACTACTTCTGGACCGTTGCGACCAATCCACAACACGACGTCGAGCGTGTCGCGCAAACGGTCATCGAGCAATCGGCGGCGACGTTCGACGAGGACAAGACCGTAATCGAAGCGCAATACCGGAACCAGCTGCGGTTTCCGGGAAGCCGGCAGATCGACATCCATGTCGACGCCGGCCCCAATCGCGCGCGGCGCGTGATCGAGCGCCTTCTGCTTCAGACCGAACCCGCGTAAGCGTCGCACCGGCGCGCGCACAAGCGGGCAACGGCCGCGAACAGCCTCGGGCACCGCGGCCGCCCATCCATCCTCAACCCCTTTCAATACCGCCGGCTTCGATTCAATTCCATTTAATTAGTCATACTATTTTAATAAAGGGTCTTTGACGTGAGTGCAAATATCCGCAATACGATTGACGTATCCCCAATGAGTGCGTTTCAGACGATGGCGGTGACGGCCTGCGTCGTGCTGAACATGCTCGACGGCTTCGACGTGCTGGCCATCGCGTTTGCCGCCCCGCATCTGGCGGCCGAGTGGAAACTGAGCGGCAAGGAAATCGGCCTGCTGCTCAGTGCCGGCCTCGCCGGCATGGGCATCGGCTCGGTGCTGATCGCACCGCTCGCCGACCGCGTCGGCCGCCGCCGGATCATCCTGCTCTGCCTCGTCGTGATCTCGACCGGGATGCTCGCGTGCGCCGCCACGCACGACACGCTGCAACTCGCCGCCGCGCGTGCGTACACGGGGCTCGGCATCGGCGGGATGCTCGCGAGCCTGACCGTCATCAGCGGCGAGTACGCATCGAACAAATGGCGCAGCGCCGCGATCGGCATGCAGTCGACCGGCTATGCGATCGGCGCCACCGCGGGCGGCGTCGCGGCCGGCTACCTGCTGTCGACATGGGGATGGCGCAGCGTGTTCGCGTTCGGCGGCGTCCTGACCTTGCTGTCGATCCCGATGGTGCTCGCACTGCTGCCGGAATCGCTCGACTTCCTGCTCGCGAAACGCCCGGACGATGCGCTTCGGAAAATCAACCGCATCCTCGCCAGAATGAAGCGCGCGCCGATCGACGCGCTGCCGGCCGCTGCCTCGTCCACCGACGCCGGCGCGCCCGCGTCGAGCTGGACGGCGGTGCTGCGGCCGCCGCTCACGCGCCGCACGATCGCGCTGTGGATCGCGTTCTTTCTCGTGATGGGCAGCTTCTATTTCGTCGTGAGCTGGACGCCCAAGCTGCTGGTCCAGGCCGGGTTGTCGGCGTCGCAGGGCGTGACCGGCGGCGTGCTGCTCAATCTTGGCGGCATCGCGGGTGCGTCGCTGTTCAGCCTGCTGTCGACCCGTGTCGGCCTGCGCAACCTGCTCGGCGCCACGCTGCTGCTGGGCGGCGCACTGATGGTCGTGTTCGGCGCGAACACCGGCTCGCTCGGCATCGGGTTGACGGTCGGGGTGTTTCTCGGCGCCGTCATCAACGCGTGCGTGGCCGGCATGTACGCGCTGTCGCCGACGCCCTACCCCGCCGAAATCCGCACCACCGGCATCGGCCTCGCGGTCGGCATCGGCCGCCTCGGCGCGATTCTGTCGCCGATGACGGTCGGCGCGCTGCTGGACGACGGCTGGTCCGTGTCGCATCTCTATCTCGCGTTCCTCGTGCCGATGGCCGGCGCGGCGATCGCCGTCGCCGTGGCCTGCGGGCCCGCCCGGGCCCTGCGCGGGCAGCGCGATCCGGCCATGTCGTAACGCACCACGGCTGCCGTTGCGCCGACACCCGTCGGCGCCCCGGGTCGTCACCGCGCGACCCGATAAAAATCGATAAGTACATCTATATACTGTTTGGAGACAGCAATGAAAAAGAAACTGGGCGTCGCATGCTCGACGGCGCTGACGCTGGCCCTCGCCGGCCCGGCGTGCGCGCAAAGCAGCGTCACGCTGTACGGGATCGTCGACACCGGCGTGTCCTACTACAACAATGCCGCGCACGGCGGGTCGTTCACCGGGATGCCGACGCTGACCGGCGAAGTGCCGTCACGCTGGGGGCTGAGAGGCACGGAGGATCTCGGCGGCGGCTACCAGGCCTTCTTCGTGCTCGAGAACGGCTTCCAGCCCGGCACCGGCGCGCTGAACTACGGCGGGCGCCTGTTCGGGCGGCAGGCCAACGTCGGCGTGAACGGTCCGTTCGGCACGCTGACCCTCGGCCGCCAGATGAACATGTCGATGATCGTGCTGACCAATGCCGACGTGATCGGCCCGTCGATTCACTCGATGGCGGATTTCGACTCGTACCTGCCGAATGCGCGCAGCGACAATGCGATCGGCTACAAGGGCACGTTCCACGGCGTGACGCTCGGCGCGACGTACAGCTTCGGCCGCGACGCGGCCGGGCCGGCAGGACCGTCGGCGACGGGCTGCGCGGGCCAGGTGGCGGGCGACATCGTCGCGTGCCGCCAATACACGGCGATGATCGCGTACGACGCGAGCAATTTCGGGCTCGCCGCGTCGCACGACGTGATGCGCGGCGGCGGCGGCGCGCTCGCGCCGCTGAACAATCCGGCCTACACCGACACGCGCGACATCGTCGCAGGCTACGTGAAGATCGGCCCCGCGAAACTGGGCGCCGGGTGGATCCGCCGCAACCTCGCGGCGGCCGAACACCTGCAGGCCGACATCGTGTTTGCCGGCGGCACGTATTACGCGACGCCGTACCTCGCGCTCGACCTCCAGGGCGTGCGCTACCTGCAGCGCAGCGAAAGCGCCGACGGCGGCGCCAACGCCACGCTGCTCGTCGGCCGCGCGAACTACTTCCTGTCGAAGCGGACAACCGTCTATACGTCGGTGGGCTACATGTTCAACAGCGCGCTGGCCGCGAACGCGGTCGCCGCCGGCGGGACGGTCGGCACCGGGATGAATCAGCTCGGCGTGATGGCCGGCATCCAGCAGAAGTTCTGAGCGCCGGCCACGGCGCCACGTCAATCGGCGAGCCGGCAATGCACGAGCTTCAACCCCGGCAGCACCGGCGCGTCGATATAGCCTTCGTTCACGCAACTGAAGCGGAAATTCGCGGAGGCCGTGAACGGCTTGATTTCGCCGCCGGGGAATTTCGGCTTCAGCGCATCCTGGTCCGCCACGTCGAAGTGCGTGTCGAACTGCTCGCCGTCGGTCGTCAACGCACCGAAGTACGTGCCGCCCGGGTCGCTGCCCATCCGGATCACCGCGCCGACGAACGCGAGGCGCTTGCCGTCGTATTTCGTCTTCGCGGTGCTCATGTCCTGCGTGTAGGCCTCGATCACGGTGCCGTAGTGCGCATCGATCGCGGGCTCGGCCGCCGGCGCGGCATCAGCCGTCTGCTGAACGCCGGCCAGCATCGCACATGCCGCGAGCGCGGCCGCCGCAAACGGCGCGGAAATCTTTTTCATGGGGTGGTCTCCCGTCAAACGTGGTGGTTGAAGTGATTGAAGGCGACACTGCGCCGGCTGCCCGGCGCAGCGCGCAATGCACGCGCACGCGTTTTAATCGTTCGAATCGTGGAATACGGCTGCGATCACTTCACCACCCGCATGGTCGGCTGCGGTGCGCGGCGTCGCGCTGCACGCGACGTGACAGGTCGATGACATGGTGCGGCCCCCGGCTCTCGTTGAATTTCACTGCTTCTGATTTTGGGCGCTACGGTAGCAGACGGCCGCCGGCCCGGCAATCGCCGCACGCATTCGGAATCGGCCTCATTACAATTGAAAATGATTCTCATTACATATATCATGCACACCCTGCCGTGGCGAAGCTGCCGCGGCCCGCGACCCGATTCTTAGCACTCCGCCACTCACCGATTCATGCCATCCCGTCGACTGCCCCGCCGCGCCCGGACCTTGCGTCCGTGGCGCACGAGCCTGCCCGCCCTGATCACCCTTTGCGTCGCAAGCGGCGCGCATGCGGCCGCCGACGAACGCGCGCCGGCCGCCCCTGCCGCGACGGCATCGTCGCCCACGCCCGCATCGTCGCCCGTCGAGCGCGAGCTGCCGGCGATCAGCGTCAGCGCCTCGGCGACCGCGGACCCGACCGTCGGCTATCAGCCGCGCACCAGCAGCGTCGCCGGCGGCGACGACCGGGCGATCAAGGACATTCCGCAATCGGTCGCGGTGGTCAGCAGCAGCGTGATGCAGGACCAGCAGGCGCGCTCGCTCGACGACGTGCTCGGCAACATCAGCGGCGTCACGCAGACCAACACGCTCGGCGGCACGCGCGACGCGTTCATCAAGCGCGGCTTCGGCTCGAACAACGACGGCTCCGTGCTCGTCGACGGCGTGCGCACGCCGGTGCTGCACAGCTATCTCGCGACGATCGACCGCGTCGAAGTGCTGAAGGGCCCGGCTTCGCTGCTGTACGGGATGCAGGATCCGGGCGGCGTGATCAATCTCGTCACGCGCAAGCCCGAAGACACGCTCGGCGGCTCGGTCTCGGCGTCGCGCACGAGCCACGGCGGCAGCAGCGCGCAGTTCGACCTGACCGGCCCGCTCGGCAAGCCGGGCCAGGTCGCGGGCGGCACGCTCGCGTTCCGGCTCACCGGCGAATACGACACGAGCCGCTACTGGCGCAGCTTCGGCCGCGAACGCGACGCGCTGATCGCGCCCGCGCTGTCGTGGCACGACGCGAACACGTCGATCGACGTCAGCTACCAGTACGTCGACTACACGACGCCGTTCGATCGCGGCACCGTGCTCGTGAACGGCCGCCCCGACGATGCGCTGCGCTATCGCCGCTACGAGGAAGCGTGGGCGCAAAGCAGCGGGGTCCAGGAAACGCTGCGCGCGCGCATCGAGCACCGCTTCTCCGACGCATGGCGCGTGCGCGCGACCTACGGCTGGGGCCGCGACCGCTACGCCCAAAACATCACGCGCGCCACGGCGTTCAACAGCACGACCGGCGCGATGACCCGTTCAGCCGATGCGAACCTCGGGCGCAACGACGCCGACCAGATCGCGACGCTCGGCCTGCTCGGCAACCTGACGCTCGCGGGGATGAACCACGCGCTGTACGTCGGCGGCGAATACGAACGGCAGCGCAGCTTCCGCGGCGACACGATCCGCGGCACCGCGACGAAGGGTTTCGATCTCTACGATCCCGTCTACGGCCTGCTCGCGCCCGGCGGCACGGCGAATGCGAAGCAAAGCGATTCGCTTTCGAAGGTGCACACGTACTCGATGATCGTGCAGGACTCGGTGAAGCTCACCGACCGGCTGACCGCGGTCGCCGGGCTGCGCTGGGAAGACTGGCAGCAGGAATCGGGGATGGGCCGGCCGTTCGTGTTCGCCGACCGCTCGCACGGCAACGTGTGGCTGCCGCAGTTCGGGCTCGCGTATGCGCTCACGCCGTCGCTGACCGCGTATGCGAACGTGAGCCGCTCGTTCAAGCCGAACGTCGCGTCGAACGTCACGTCGCCGCTCGCGCCGGAATTCGGCCGCGTGCTGGAAGCCGGCCTGAAGTTCAGCGTGAAGCCCGGCATCACCGGCACGCTCGCGGCTTACCAGATCGACAAGCGCAACGTCGCGGTCACGGTGGGCGACATCACGTCGACGATCGGCACCGCGCGCTCGCGCGGGATCGAACTCGACGTCGCCGGGCAGATCACGCGCCACCTGAGCCTGATCGGCAGCTATGCGTACACGAACGCGAACGACCGCGACAGCAACACGCCGCTCGTCAACGTCGCGCGCCACACCGGCAGCCTGTTCGCGGTGTACGACACGGCCATTGCGAACCTGCCCGGACGCTGGCGCTTCGGCGGCGGTGCGCGGCTCGTCGGCGCGCGGCCCGGCGACACCGCGAACAGCTTCACGCTGCCCGGCTACGTGACCGTCGATGCGTTCGCGGCGTACGAAACGACGATCGGCAAGTTCCCGACGCGCATCCAGCTCAACGTGAAGAACCTGCTCGACAAGACCTACTATCCGTCGAGCAACAGCAACCTGATCGTCGCGGTCGGCGAGCCGCGGCTCGTCACGCTGACGACGACGGTGTCGTTCTGACCATCCTGCACGCGATGAAACGGCGCGGCGGCGGACCGCCCTGACCCGCCGCGCGCCGCTACGGGCCGCGCAGCCGCCTCGACACTATTCCGCGGTAGCGGGACAGACCCGATAGAACACGACGCTGCACAACAACAGCGCGCCCGCCAGGATGGTCATGCCGATCCGCAGGCCCGCATAACCGATGATCATCGCGCCCAGGATGCCGGACAGGCTCCCGCACGCGTTGATCAGCGCGAAGCCGGCCGCCGCCGCCGGGCCGGACAGCACGCGTCCGGGCAGCGTCCAGTAGATCGGCATCAGCGACAGGATGCCCGACGTCGCGACGGTCAGCATCACCAGCGCGAGCCAGAAGTTGTCGTGCGCCACCGTCGCGACGAACAGGCCGATCGCGGCCAGCGCGACGGGCACCACGCCGTGCCGGCGCAGCCGCCCGGAGCGCTCGGCACGCCGCGCGTTCACGTACATGCAGAGCGCGGCGACGCCGAACGGGATGGCCGTCAGCAGCCCGACGTCCAGGCTGTTCGCGACGCCCGCGTCGTGGAACAGCGTCGGCATCCAGAAGGTGAGGCCGTAGAACCCGGTGTTGAACAGGATCATCACGGCGATCAGCGCATAGATCTTCGGCGAGCGGAACGCATCGGCCACGCGATGCGACTTGAAGGCCGCCTCCTTCGCGACGTTCGCCTCGATGATCTGCTTCTCGCGCGGGCTCAGCCAGTCCACGTCGGCCGGCTTGTTCCGCAGCAGCATCAGGATCACCACGCCCAGCACCACCGACGGCAGCCCTTCGAGCAGGAACAGCCACTGCCAGCCGTGGATGCCGGCCACGCCGTTCATCGTCTCCATGATCGCGCCGGAGAGCGGCGCACCGAACACGACGGCGATCGGCAACGCCATCAGGAACAGCGAGTACATGCCGCTTTGACGCCGGGCCGGCAGCCACGTGTTCGTGTAGTACATCACGCCCGGGACGAAGCCGGCCTCGCACACGCCGAGCAGGAACCGCAGCGAGTAGAACGCCGCCGCGTTCCGCGAGAAGACCATCAGGATCGACACGATGCCCCAGGTGACCATGATCCGGGCGATCCATGCCCGCGCGCCGACCCGCCGCAGGATCAGGTTGCTCGGAATCTCGAACAGCATGTAGCCCCAGAAGAACACGCTCGCGCCGAGTGCAAACGACGCATTCGTCAGGCCGAAATCGGCCGCCATCTGCAACTTCGCGAAGCCGATGTTGACGCGGTCCAGATAGGACATGATGAAACCGAGGAAGAACAGCGGGACGATCCTCAGTATCACCTTCCGGTACAACGCGTCTTCGTTCCGTGCCTCGATGCCTGCGTCGAGCGCAAGCGCGACATCCGCCGTCATGATCAGTTCTCCCGATGAAAACACGCGTCTATGCAGCGATGGACCCGCCTGCACGCTCGTTCCGGCAACGGCCGGCACGCGCCGATCCGGCGTGCCGGCCGCCTTCCGGTCAGGAACGCGGCATCGCCCGCCGCTCCGCGAGCGCGAGCACGTCGGCCCAGATCCCGTCGTCGACGACGATGCCGTCGCGCCGCTGCGCGATCCGCGTGCGCAGCGCGCTCTGCCCCGGATAGAGCACTTCGCGGCTGTCTTCCGCCAGCTCGGACGTATTCACGTAGTCGGCCACGCCGTCGGCGACGTGGTTCGTGAATGCCTCGCCGCCGAGCTTGCGCGGGTCGATCACGATGAAGACCTGCGAGCAGCCCGTACAGCTTCCCTGCTGAATCGCATCGATCCCGTTCGTCGCGAGCCCTTCGGACAGCACCGCCGCGAGCACGTCGAGCATGATCGCGAAGCCCGAGCCCTTCCAGTAGCCCATCGGCAAGATGCGCATCGACGCTTCGATCGGGCCGGGCTCGGCGGTCAGCTTCCCGTCGCCGTCGAAGCCGGCGGGAAACGGCATGTTCCTGCCCTGGAGGCGGGTGGCCTGCAGCTTTCCGTACGAGTATTGCGACATCGCCATGTCGAGCACGATATGGCCCTGCGCGCGCGGCACCGCCATCACGAACGGGTTGTTGCCGACGCGCGTGTTCTTGCCGCCCCAGCCGGGCATGCACGCTTCGGTGTTGGTCCAGCAGATCGCGATATAGCCACGCTCGGCCGCGTGCCAGCCATAGGTGCCGCCCCGCATCCAGTGGGTCGCGTTGCGCATCGCGACGATGCCGACGCCTTGCGCGTCGGCGATCTCGATCGCGCGGTCGGTCGCGGACAGCGCGTTGAGAATGCCCGGGCCGCGATGGCCGTCGCACACCTCGATCGCACCGAATTGCTTGACCCGCTCGCGCGCGCCGTCGACGTTCACCCATCCCTTGTCGAGATAGTCGACGAAGCGCGCCACGCGGTTGATGCCGTGCGAATTGACGCCGTCACAGGTCGATTCGGTATGCACCCGCGCACAGATTCCGGCGTCGCGTTCGGGCATCCCCGCGTTCACGAGCGCCGCGTGGATCGCGCGCTGCATTTCGTCGAAGGCAATCCGGGTCACGATGCATGTCTCCTGATGTTGGATATCGTTGTGTTCGATCCCGCTGCTGCCTTCGAAGCGGCGCGCGGGATTCGCGCCGCTCCGGCTCGCCGGCGGCGAGCGATCGCATCGTGCGGCCGGCGCGACGCGACACGCGCGACACGCCCCGGCCGTCGATACGAACCGGTATCAGCCGCCCGCGAAATCGAGCAGGATCTTGCAGCTTTCCGCGGGATTGCGCTCGGCCATCTCGAACGCGCGCGCGACGTCGCGAAAGCCGACCTTGTGCGTGACGATGTGCTCGGGTTCGATCAACCCGCGGCTGATCCAGTCGATCACCTGCGGGAACATCGCGCAATTGAGCCGCGACGCGGCCAGCGTCAGTTCCTTCTTCGTCAGCTCCGCCTGCACGATCGCCGACGGCTCCGACGAAAACCCGAGCACGCCGATCCGGCCCGCCGGCGCGGCGAGCCTCACGGCTTCCTCGAGAATCGACGGATGGCACACCGCATCGAAGATCAGCGTCGGGCCGCCGTCGACGCCGCGCCGTTCCAGCGCCTCCGGCAGCGACTCGACGCTCGTGTTGATGATCTCGTCCGGCGCCGCGCCGCACTTGCGCGCGAGCTGCAGCCGCGCGTCGAGCCGGTCGGTGATGAACGCGCGAATGCCGTACACGCGCTTGAGCACCTGCAGGATCGTCAGCCCGACGGTGCCGGCGCCGTAGATCAGCGCGACGTCGCCCGGCAGCACGCCGGTGCGCGACGTCGCGTTCGCGGCCACCGCGAACGGCTCGACGATCGCCGCGCAGGTGTCGGCGATCGCTTCCGGAATCCGGTACGCATTGCCGGCCGGCACGCACGTGTACTGGCTGAAGCCGCCGTCGCGATGCACGCCGAGCACGCTCAGGTGCCGGCACACGTTGCGCCGGCCGATCGTGCACGCATGACACTGCCCGCAACTGATCACCGGATCGACCGCGACGGTCTCGCCGAGCCGCGCGGCGTCCACGCCGTCGCCGACCGACTCGATCGTGCCGACGAATTCGTGGCCGATGATGCGCGGGTACGACACGAACGGGTTCTTGCCGTGAAAGATATGCAGGTCCGACCCGCAGATGCCCGCATAGCGCACCTTCACGCGCACTTCGCCGGCGGCGGGCGCGGGCAGCGGCACTTCGCGCACGCCCATGCTGTTCGGACGATCGACAACGACGCTCAACATTTCGGTTCTCTCCTTCGGATCTTCGCCGCTCACCAGTTCCACATCGAACCGTCGCGCAGCCGGGCGACCGGCAGGTACGCGCGCTCGTACGGATATTTCGCGGCCAGCATCTCGTCGATGTCGACGCCGAGGCCCGGCACGTCGTCCATCACCAGATAGCCGTCCTCGAAGCGGTAGCTGTGCGGAAACACTTCATCGGTCAGCGGGCTGTGCGGCATCAGTTCCTGGATGCCGAAGTTCGGCGCCCACAGCCCGAAGTTCACGGCCGCCGCCATGCAGACGGGCGACAGGTCGGTCGCGCCGTGGAAACCCGTGCGCACCTGGTACATCGCCGCGTAGTCGGCAATGCGGCGCACGTGCGTGATGCCGCCCGCGTGCACGATGGTCGAGCGGATGTAGTCGATCAGCTGGTCGCGGATCAGGTCCTTGCAATCCCAGATCGAGTTGAACACCTCGCCGACCGCGAGCGGCGTCGTCGTGTGCTGGCGGATCAGCCGGAACGCGTCCTGGTTCTCCGCGGGCGTCGCATCCTCGAGCCAGAACAGCCGGTGCGGCTCGAGATCGCGGCCGAGGCGCGCGGCCTCGATCGGCGTCAACCGGTGATGCGCGTCGTGCAGCAGGTGCGGCGCATCGCCGACGGCGTCGCGCACCTTGCGGAACAGGTCCGGCGTGTGGCGCAGGTAGAGCGCGGTGTCCCACGGCTCCTCGGGCGGCAGCCCCTTCTCGGCCGGCTCGTACGCGCCGGCCGTCTTGCCGACGCCGTACACCTTGTCGAGCCCCGGCACGCCGGACTGCACGCGAATCGCGCGGTAGCCGGCCTCGATGTGCTCGCGCACCGCGTCGACCGCTTCTTCATGATCGCGCCCGTTCGCGTGGCCGTAGACCATCAGGCCGTCGCGGCTCTTGCCGCCGAGCAGCTGATAGACGGGCATGCCCGCCAGCTTGCCCTTGATATCCCAGAGCGCCATGTCGATCGCGGCGATCGCCGTCATCGTCACGGGCCCGCGCCGCCAGTACGCGCCGCGATACAGGTATTGCCAGATGTCCTCGATGTTGCGCGGATCGCGGCCGACGAGGCACGGAAACACGTGGTCTTCCAGATAGGCGCGCACCGCGAGCTCGCGCCCGTTGAGCGTCGCGTCGCCGAGGCCGTACACGCCTTCGTCGGTCACGATCTTCACCGTCACGAAGTTCCGGCCCGGACACGTGACGATGGTCTGCAAACGTTCGATTTTCACTGCGCTCCTCCAGCGGGCGTTTCAGTCGACAAAGTAATGCGGCGCGCGGCTGCGCACTTCCGGCAGATGCGAGCCGATCCGGTCGACGTGCATCGCGACCGACGCGCCGAGCAGCGCCATGTTGCGCGACGCGATGTGCGCGAGGATCTGCTCGTGCTCCTGCAGCGCGCGGCGCGCGTGATCCTCCACGCGATCGAGCAGCAGCCAGCGCACGCGGTCGAACTGGCGCTTCATCGGCTGCAGCATTTCCCATACGTGCGGCCGGCCCGCGAACGCGAACATCCGGCCGTGCATCGCTTCGTCGAGATCGAAGAACGCCTCGACGTCGCCGGCGGCCACGGCATCGCGCTGCGCATCGATGATCCGCGACAGCTCCGCGAGCTGCGCCGGCGTGATCTTCTGCGCGAGCTCGACGTGGTTCGCGCATTCGAGCGTGCTGCGCGCGAAGCGCCCTTCCTCGAGGATCGACACCGGAATCGGCGCGACCAGCGTGCCGACCTTGCGGATGATCTGCACGAGCCGCTCGTCGGCGAGCTGCGCGAACGCCTCGCGCACCGGCGTGCGGCTGACCTTGATCGTCGCGGAGATCACCGCCTCCGACAGCGCGGTGCGCGGCGGCAGCGCGCCGCGCACGATCGCGTGGCGCAGCAGCGCATGCACCTGCTCCGTATACGACCGGCTCTCGTCCAGCGAGAACCCCTGCAACGCCGTGACGACGACGTCCTCTTCTTCCAGTGCTGCCGTTTCGCTCATGGTGGTGGCTTGATCCGACTCGATATCGATAACTACCATGGTACATAAGCGATCCGATTCGGGCGATCTAGCGTTTACACCGATAACTTCACCGTTAAACTCGAAATAATCTGCACGGACTCCATCATCTACCATGGTACAAACCCGTTCAGACCGTCATGTCATCCGCCCCCGATTTCCTGCGCACCGCGCCGCCCGGCACGCGCCGCCCCCGTTACGACCGGCACGCGGTCCGCACGGGCATCGTCCATCTCGGCCTCGGCGCGTTTCATCGCGCGCACCAGGCGCTCCATACGGAGACCGTGCTGGAACAGGGCGACCTGCGCTGGGGGATCGTGGGCGTCGAGCTGCGGCGGCGCCATACGGTCGACCTGCTCGCCGCGCAGGATCATCTGTACACGGTGACCGAGCGCGACGGCGACGGCGCGCGCACGCGCATCGTCGGCGCGGTGCACGGCGCGCTGTTCGCGCCCGAATCGCTGCCCGCGCTGCTGGCGCTGATCGCCGATCCGGCCGTGTCGATCGTCAGCCTGACCGTGACGGAGAAAGGCTATTGCCGCCGGCCCGGCGGCGGTCTCGATCTCGACGATCCCGCGCTCAAGCAGGATCTCGCGACGCCCGACACCCCGCGCACCGCGCTCGGCGTGATCGCCGCCGGCCTGCGGCTGCGGCCCGCGCATGCGCCGCTGAGCATCGTCTGCTGCGACAACATGACGTCGAACGGCGACACGCTGCGCGCATTGCTGATCGACTACGCGGAACACGTCGACGGCGCGCTCGCCCGGCGCATCCGCGACGACATCGCATTCCCGAACAGCATGGTCGACCGGATCGTGCCGGCCGCCACGCCCGAATCGCTCGACTGGGCGGAAGCGCATCTCGGTGCGCGCGATGCGGCCGCGATCGTCTGCGAGCCGTTCTCGCAATGGGTGATCGAGGATCGCTTCGCCGGGCCGCGCCCGCGCTGGGAAGACGCCGGCGCGCACCTCGTCGCCGACGTGCGGCCGTACGAAACGATGAAGCTGCGGCTGCTGAACGGCTCGCATTCGGCGATCGCGTATGCGGGGCAGTTGCGCTCACGCGCGACCGTGTCCGATGCGATGGCCGATCCGGGCATCGCGGCGCTCGTCGACGGCGTGATGACGCGCGACCTGCTCGCGACCGTCGACGTGCCGCCGGGTTACGACGCGCGCGGCTATTGCGCGACGCTCGTGCAGCGCTTTCGCAATCCGGTGCTCGCGCATCGCACCGAACAGATCGCAATGGACGGCACGCAGAAGGTGCCGCTGCGCTGGCTGCCCGCGCTCGGCGAAAGCGCGGCGGCCGGCATCGAACGGCCGTATCTGGAGCGTGCGCTGACGCTCTGGCTGCACTACGTCGCCACCGCGCGCGACGAAGCGGGCCGCGCGCTCACGATCAGCGATCCGGGCGCGGCCGCGCTCGGCGCGGCGCTGTCGGCGGCCGGCGATGCCGCCG
>NZ_CABVLY010000042.1 GCF_902498995.1 Burkholderia anthina | reverse complement strand
ACGGTGAACAAGAACGCGATCCCGAACGATCCGGAAAAGCCGTTCGTCACCAGCGGCATCCGCCTCGGTTCGCCGGCGATGACGACGCGCGGCTTCGGCCCGGCGCAAGCCGAGACGGTCGGCAACCTGATTGCCGACGTGCTGGAAGCGCCGGAAGACGCAGCGACGATCGAGCGCGTGCGCGCGCAAGTGGCCGAGCTGACCAAGCGTTTCCCGGTCTACGGCTGATCGCGTCACACGCGACGCGCGACGCACGCGGCCGGTTTCGAAAGCGCCACCGCGTATCGCGCCGCCTCGTTCGCTGCTTCATCCGGTTGCGGCGCGAGCGCATGAAAAACGGGCTGCCGTTCATTCGGCAGCCCGTTTTTTCATCATCGCGCGAGGTCGAGCCTTGTACGACCCGCACACGCCCGACGCCGCACCGCTACACCGTCACTCCTGCTGTTCCTGCTGCGCCTGCACCTGCCGCTGCTGGATGAACTGCTTCACATCGCTCATCGTCACGCGGCCGGTGTGTTTCGCATCGATCTCGTCGAAGTGCTTCGCGACGAAACCCAGCCCGTTGCTCTGCGCCTGCGCCTTCGTCACGGCCGCGCCGTTGCTCAACACCGTATTGCCGCCGAGCCTGGCGTCGACGCGCTTTTGCGCCTGCTGCTGCAACGTCGCGCCGGTCGACGGCAACACCGGCGCCACGCGGGTCGAAGGGAAGAACGGACCGTCGACGCCGTGCCCGCCGTGCGGCAGCTTCACCGGCGCCACCGCCTGCGGCGGCAATGCGTAGGCGCTGCTCATCACGGCACCGACGACGATCAACGGAGACATACGCCGCATCAATTGGATTAGGGACATGATCGCTCGCATTCAATGGATGAATAGAGGGTTCCTTTGATAAGGAGTCCGTCGTTTACGGCGCCGTTGCCAGCGTCGTCGCAGCCGTCGCGTCCGGAACGCTGCCGGTCGGCGTGCCGGCCGGGTTCTCGTCCGGCCACGGCGGCGGCAGCGTGCGCAGCGTCAGCGCGGTCGGAATCCGGCTGCCCTGGTAGAACGTCTTCAGGTCGCGCTTCATCTGCGGACGCGCCACGTCATCCAGATAAATCATATGCCCGCCCTGGAAGAAGTTCACTTGCAGCTTCGGGTTCAGGCCCTTCACCGTTTGCAGCCGCGCGAGTTGCTTCTCCGTGTTGAAGAACGGCGTCGCCAGATCGTGGAAGCCGTTTTCCGCGAGCACCTGCAGCTTCGGATTCAACTGCAGCGCGCCGAGCAGATCGGGGATCGTGTCGGGCATCGGCTGGCCGTCATGCGAGAAGTCCCACACCTCGATGATGGCGTCGTTCAACGGCATGTACGTGGCGTTCGGCGCGGTGTAGCCGAGGTAATCGGGCATCTGCGTCGCGAGCGCGTTCGTGAACGGCTGCGAGATCAGGATGTCCGACGGGTCGCCGTCCGTTTGCAGCCGCGGATCGGCGTTCGGCAACGACACGCGTCCGTCGTACCGGCCGATCGTCGTGCCGGGCAGCAGGCTCGTGCCGAACGGATTCGCGTTGAAGTAGCCGCGCAGCGCCTGCAGGGTCATGCTCGACGGCAACGACCAGAGCTTCAGCGTCGCATCGCTCGGGAAGACCGGCGTGCCGAGCGCATCCGGAATGCCGAGCTGGCTCAACACCCACGACTGCGAGTACTTCTGCAACTGGTGGTAGATCAGCGTCGTGAACAACTCGGTCTGCAGTGCATACAGATCCTGGTTGACCGGCGCCGGCGACACCTGGTTGAAGTACGCCGCGACCGCCGCATAGCCGGGCAGATAGCCGGCCACGGTATCGGTGTCGAGCAGCAGCCCTTCGGTCGACTGCGTGATCGCCACCGCTTCCGTTGCGTCCGCGAAGTAGTTCAGGATCGACGATTGCAGCACGATCCCCGTCAGATGCACGCCGGCCGATTCGAGCGCCAGCGCGAGCATGTCGGTACGCGGCGTGCCGTACGACTCGCCGTACAGGTAGATCGGCGACGTACCGCGGCTGTTGACGTTCAGGTAGCGCTGGATGAAGTCGCGCATGATGTTGACGTCCGCATCCGTACTCCAGTACTTCTGGTTGGTGTTCGGCGCGACCGCTTCCGACAGCCCGGTGCCCGGCGGGTCGATGAACACCAGGTCGGTCGTGTCGATCAGGCTTTCGGCGTTGTCGACGAGCGGATAGTTCGGCCAGTTGTTGCCGAACAGCGGATCGGGCGTGGCGACGCGCGTCGGCGCGAACGAGCCGAGCCGCAGCCAGATCGACGACGAGCCGGGGCCGCCGTTATAGACGAACGTGACGGGGCGCGGCTTGCCGTTCTTGCCCGGCGCGGTGTACGCGACGTACGACATCGACGCTTCCGCATTGCCGCTCGCGTCCTGCGCGGTCAGGTGGCCCGTGGTCGTCGTGTAGTTGACCGTCGTGCCGCCGGACTTCCACGAGTAATGCATCACGGCCGCCTTCTCCGAGACCTGCGCGGCCGTGAGACTGTCGGCCGCATTCATCGAATAGGCGACGGGATCGACGTAAGGCTGGTTGGCCGACGGCGTCTGGCCGCCGGCCGCCTGCGCGCTCGCCTGCTGGCTGGCGGTGGTCTGCGCGAGACTCGACGCGCCGACGGACGACGAATCGTCGCCGCCGCAGCCCGCGAGCACCAGCGTGACGACGGTCAATGCGCCTAGCCCGGCCAGCCGGCCGCGACGTTCGCGGCGGCTGCCGGTCCTGCTCCTGTCTGGTTTCATGCCTCTATCCTTGTGTTGGGTCGGATACCGCTTCACACAGGCCGCCATCGCCGGCGCGAAACGCGCAGGCGTACCCGCCACTCGCGTTGCACGGTCGGCAGACGGCGGTTGGGGATGGGACTGCTTCGAGAGACCGAACTTGATACAGACACAGCAAACTGCTGGCGGAGAATGATGCGTGGACGCCGCCCCCTTGCAGTTCTGACGATTTTTTTATTACCAAAATTTACGACATGACAAAAATAGGCGGTGCTGCGCCGCGTTGTCAAAGATCATTCCGATATTAAAAATTCTCTTATGATGCAAACGGCGGCCAGTGTATTGAATTTGAAAGAAAACGATAGTTCGAATTAGATACGTGATATCCGTCCCGCTCGCTGGAATCCACGCGCTTTCCCGCATGCCGCGCAATGCTTTGCGAGCCCTGACGCCACGCGTACACCCGTATCGAATCGAATGGCTTTTCTTTCATTTTAATTATCGCAATTCGATTGATGCGTCACGGCGAATAAAACCACCGCCACCCACAAAATACCGACCCGAATAATTCACTGAATCGAAATACGGAATTATTTACATGCACCTCGAATAAATCGGCCGTCCGGTCCGGACGGCATCGATAGGCAATACGCGCGGTATTGCAATGAAGAAGCGATCATTCGTTCCGCGCATGCCGGATTGCGCTCGGGCAATCGTGCGCCGGACACGTGATGCATGGGGAGAGGCGCCGCGCGAGCGGCAGTGCGCGATGCTGCGTCATCGCCACCGCTCGCGCGACGACGTGCGGCTTCGCCGCACGCGTTGCTTCGCGTCGTGTTCGGCCGGCGGTCAGTTCCCGCCGCCCGGCAGCGCGATATCGATCAGCACCGGATCGTGATCCGACGAACGATAAGCGTCCGGCGCGTAGTACGTCTTCTGCTGATCCGCCGACTTGTACGCGAGCGTGTACTGCAGCGCGAGCGGCTCGTCCGCGTTGATGTGCCATTCGTGCACGGCCTTCACGTGCGATGCGAGCGGCAGCGACGCGAGTGCGTGATCGAGATAGCCGGCTTCGCCGTTGTACACGTAGCTGTACGCGTTCGCGCCGATCCAGCGCGACACGAGGTTGCGATAGCCGCGCGATTCGAGCAGGCGGATCGGGTCTTCATGCGTGTAGCTGTTGAAGTCGCCGATCAGCAGCACGCCCTGCCCCGCGACGCCCGTCGGCGTGCCGGCGAGCCAGTCGGCCAGCTTCGCGGCCGCGCGCGTGCGCGTCGGGTTCCAGCAGCCCTGGCCGTCGCCCTGGTCGAGATCGTCGTTCGTCGCGTCCGGGCAGTTCTTCGACTTCAGGTGGTTGACCGCGATCGTCAGCGCCTGCTTGTTGCCGCCGACGCGGCGGAACGACTGCGCGAGCGGCTGGCGGTTCTTGTCGTCGATCGCGAGCGTCGACGCGCGGCCGACGGGTTCGACCGCGCGGCTGTCGTAGATCATCGCGACGGTGATCGCATCGCCGCCGAGACGCGACACGCCCGGATCGACGACGCGCCAGTTGCCGCCGAGCTTCGCCGCGAGCTGGCGCACCGCGCTCAGTTCGCCGTAGCCGTTGTTCTGGATTTCCATCAGGCCGATCACGTCGGCGTTCAGCGCCTTCAGCGCGCTGACGATCTTCGCTTCCTGACGCCGGAATTCTTCGTAGTTCTTCGCACCGCGGTTGTTCGGATCGTCGAAGCCGCCGCCGAGGCCGTTACCGTTGAAGTAGTTCAGCACGTTGAACGACGCGACGCGCAGGTTCGATTTCGGATCGCGCGCGGGCGCGTTGGTGCGCGGGTTCTCGCGCTTGTCGAACGCCGGCACGGCCGCGCCGGGCAGCGGCTGCACGCGCCACGCGCCGTAGCGCACCTCGAGCACGCCTTCGACGTTGCGCACGGTGTAGCCCGAGCGCAGCGTGTTCGCGGCGGACAGCTCCGGCGCCGGATACGGCACGGTTGCCGGGTTCTGCTTGTTCGAGCCGTCGTCGAGGATCAGCTGGTTGCGCGCGTTCGCATCGATCTGCGTCTGCGCCTGCGACGGCAGCACCACGCTCGTCGGCGTGCGCAGACGGCCGTTGCTCAGCATCACGCTGCCGTAGCGGCCGAGCTCGTAGTTGTCGGTGACGGTCAGCGTCTGCGGCAGGCGCACGAGCATCCCTTCATAGGCGGCGAACGCGTTCACATCGTTGACCGGCAGCGCGAGCGTCGCGGGCGTGACCGTCTGGCCGTTCGCGCACACCGCGATCGCGCCGGCCAGCGTGAGCTGCGTCTGCCCGTACTTTTCCTCGACCTTGCCCGTCACGTGCACGAGATCGCCGGCCTTCGCGCGCGCTTTCGGCGCATAGACGAACAGCCCCTCCGATACGCCCGGCTGGTTGCGGCGCTGCGCGTCCGCCTGCTGGACGAAGAAGCCGCCGAAGCCGTCCGTGCCGCCGAAATCGGCGGTGACGACGGCTTCGATCGACGCGTTCTGGCCGGCGAGCGGCGACGGTGCGCCCGGCCCCTGGATGTCGGCGATCGGCGTCGTGCTGCCGCCGCAGTTCGGGCTGACGGGCGCGGCCGTGGCCGCGAATACCGGTGCGGCGAGCGTGGGTAGCAGCAATAGCGGGGCAAACAGGCGGATTGTGGCGCGCATGACGGGAAATCCCGGTTGTGAGGGTGGCGAAAGCTTAGCGGCGCTTAATGACAGTTTCCGGTAATGAACGGACAGTCGGATGTAATTTGCACCGTGCTTGCCGGACGCCGGCGTACCCGCCGCGCCGAGCACGCCGCAGCGTGCCTGTGCGGGTCGCGGCCATCGTGCGGCACATTGCGGCGGCGCGACGCGCGAACGTGGATGCGCATCGCGGCGTCGGCCGCCGCGCCGGATTCGCGATCGCATTCGCATGCTTGCCGAAAGCATCCGGCTCGATTAGACTGCCCTTCGTCTTTGGGGAGTAGCCTGCTTTCCATCCCCGGAAAGCGAACGCGTCAACACACTCGGCCTGCGGCCGTGGCGCGTTCGGCCGAATCGGTCTGGCGAGACCATCGACGCATCGCGTCGTTCCAGGTCGGACGTCGGCAGATGCGTCATGGTTCGTCCACGTCCGACCACGGAGTCCCCATGTTCCTCCCGGTCTTCCCCTCACGTATCGCCCCAGCCCGCGCGCTTGCCTGCGGAGGTGCCGCATGACGTTGATGCTCGTCGAACTGGCGTTCATGCTGATCGTCATCCTGGTCGCCGCCGAACTCTTCACGAATGCGCTCGAACATCTCGGCGAACGGCTGAAGATTTCCGAAGGCGTGACGGGGTCGCTGTTCGCGGCCGTCGGCACTGCGCTGCCCGAAACGATGGTGCCGCTGCTCGCGCTCGCGGGCGGCACGTCGAACGCGGCGGTGAACGAGGAAATCGGCGTCGGCGCGATTCTCGGCGCGCCGCTGATGCTCGCGACGCTGACGACCTTCCTGATGACGCTCGCCGTGATCCGCTCGCGCGGACTGACCGGCGCGATCGCGCCCGAGCGGACCGGCTTCGTGCGCGACCTGAACTACTTCATCGCCGCGTTCGCGCTCGCCACCGTCGCGATGTTCGTCCCGCATCACGTGTGGGCGGTTCGCGCGCTGCTCGGCGCGATGCTGGTCGGCATCTACGTGCTGTACGTCGTGATGACGTTCCGCGCGTCGACGCAACTCGTCGATGCCGGGCACGGCACCGAAGCGCCGCACGCGATGTTCCTGTCGCGCGTCGGGCTGCCGACCAACCTGGCGACCATCGCGCTGCAGCTCGCGCTCGGCGTCGCGCTGCTCGTCGGCGGCGCGAAGGGCTTCATTCACGGCGTCGAAGGCGTGTCGCACCTGCTCGGCATCTCCGCGCTGCTGCTGTCGCTGATCATCGTGCCGATCGCAACCGAATTGCCGGAGAAGGTCAACAGCGTGCTGTGGATCCGCCGCGGCAAGGACACGCTCGCATTCGGCAACATCACCGGCGCGATGGTGTTCCAGGGCACGCTGCTGCCGGCGATCGGCATCATGCTGACGCCGTGGGAGCCGCGCCCCGAAGTGCTGACCGGCGTGGTCATCACGCTCGCGGCGGCGGTCTGGCTGCGCGTCAATGCGCGTGCGCGCGGGCTCGCGATCGGGGCGTTGCTGGCGAACGGGGTTGCGTATGCCGGCTATCTGTTCGTGACGCTGACGCGCTGAATGCGCTGAATCCCGTCGAGCGTGTCCGGCGCATCAGGACGCGTTCGGTCGCGCGTCGGCCTGCAGCACATGCTGCACGGCCGGCCGCGCCCGCACGCGCTCGTACCATGCGCGCAGGTTCGCATGCCGGCTCAGGTCGATATCCGCGTTGTACACCGAGCGCATCCAGTCGGCCTTGCCCCAGCCCGTCAGCGCGAACAGATACGCATCGGCGATCGTGAACGTCTCGCCCGCGAGGTACAGGTTGCCGTCGAGTTGCCGGTCGATCCACACGAAGCGGCCGTCGAGCTTTTGCCGCGCCGGCTCGACGTACTGCCCTGCCTGCACCGCATACAGCAGCGGAATGAAGCCCTTGTGGATTTCGGTGCCGAGGAAGTTCAGCCATTCCATCAGCCGGTAGCGGGCGAGCGTGCCGTACGCGGGCGCGAGCCCCGCTTCCGGGCGCCGATCCGCGAGATACTGCGCGATCACCGGGCCTTCGCGCAGCATCGTGCCGTCGTCGAGTTCGAGCAGCGGCACGTAGCCGAGTGCGTTGACGTCGTAGTAGTCGCGGCCGTCGTCGATCCGATGCTTGCGCGCATCGACCGTGACGATCCGCGCGTCGAGATTCACTTCGCGCAGCACGATGCGAATCGCCTGCGAACAGCTGCCGGGAGCGTGGTAGAGCTTCATGCGTTTCCTTCGTTGGAGGTTCGTATCTCGATTCGCCGCGACGCGGGCGCTAATATCTCGCATCGACGCAGCGATGAGAAGACGGCAGTCGTTTGTGCCGTAGCCACAAAAAAGTTACCGACCAGGGTCAGCAGCATGAAAACGAGTGCGACAGGATGTTCCGTGGAAGAAGCGATGCGCATGCTCGGCGGTCGCTGGCGGCTGCTGCTCGTGTCGTACCTGCTCGACGGGCCGAAGCGCTTCAGCGACCTGCGCCGCGACATGCCGGGCATCTCGCAGCGGATGCTGACACTCGATCTGCGCGCGCTCGAAGACGCCGGCTTCGTGCGGCGCACCGTGTATCCGGAAGTGCCGGTGCGCGTCGAGTACGATCTGACCGCGGACGGCGACCGGCTGCGGCCCGTCGTCGAAGTCATGCGCGAATTCGGGCTGTGGCTGAAGGCGCGCGATGCGCAATGCGATGCGCGCGCGACGCCCGACGCGATCGAAGCCGAAGCCGGCCTGCTCCGATAACCCCCATGCCTGGAGACACATCATGGAACTACACGCCACCGTCGGCGCGGCCACCTCCGACATCGACGACGACGAAAGCTGCGCGAACATCTATTGCCACGACGCGCGGCAAGACTATTGCTTCTCGCTGCTGCGCTTTCCGGAGGAAGCGTCGATCGAGGTGATGGTGCACGACCAGCTCACCGCGCACGTGAAGGATCTGGCGGTACGCCTGACGGGCGACACGATCGAAGTCGAGCTCGATGAGCGCACCGCCGCGCAGCTGGACGGCAATACGCATTACGTGATCCATCTCGCGCCCGGCGAGCACGACCCCGTCGTGCTGCGCGCCGCGCTGAAGGAAATCTTCGACGGCAAGCGCGGCTATCGCGACGACAGCGCAAGCGCGTAAGCCGGCCACTCCCTCCACGCGCCGGCACGCCGCTCATGACACCCATCTTGCGAATCCAACCGCTTCTCCGCCATTGCGCGCTGCTGATCGCGTGCTGCGCGTCGATTGCCGCCGCGCATGCGGCCAAACCGCTGCTCACGTTCAAGGTCGACGACACCGTCACGGCCCGCGTCGAACACGCGGACGGCACGCGCGTCACGATCCGCTTCCTGCCGGGCGGGAAAACGCAGACGCTCGACGTCGGCGTCACCGACGAGGAAGGCCATTACCGGCTCGCGTCGGACGACTACAACTTCGACGGCCACCGCGATCTCGCCGCGCACGCGCTGCTCGGAATGGTCAACGAGCGCTACGGCATCTTTCCGTACGACGCCGCACGCCAGCAGTTCGAGCCGCTGAAAATGCCGGCCGCCGACATGCCGCACGGCAACTGCGACGACCTGATCAACGTGCAGGCGAAACCGAAGGAGCGCACGCTGTACAGTTCGTGCCGCGGCGGCCCGATCTGGTACACCGATGCGTATCGTTTCGACGGCAACGGCAGGATGTATCTCTATCAGGCAAGCGAAGCGATTCCCGACGATCTTCGCGACCTGCTCGACGGCGACTCGGGCCCGTCGTCGATGCTGCTGACCTACGACGAGCACGGCAAGCGCGTCTCGCGCCGCCCCGATGCGTACGGCGGCGGCAAGGTCACGTTCAAGGTGCGCCCGGCGCGCCTGCCGCTGCACGACGCGATGAACGATGCGCCGACGCGCCGCTACGTCGTCGCGGGCGATACGCTGGAACTGGTCGATGCGAGTGCCGATTTCCAGTGGCTGAAGGTGCTGTACCGCAATCCGCGCGGCGGCACGGCGCAGGGGTGGGTCGCGGCGAAGGAGGCAGTCCGCTAGCTTTACGGGCGGGTCCGGACGAGCGCCATCGCCGAAGGCATTCAGGAATTTTCCATGTGGGCTACATCTTCGCTGACGAAGTGGTGCGTCTGCGCCGCCACCATCGCCGTTGCCGCGAGCGCATTCGCCGACACCGACGCGCCTGCGTCGGTCCGGCTATCCAGCGGGCACGAACTGCAACAGGACGGAAAACGCCTGGTGGAGATCGATGCCGCACATCACCGCACGTCCACGGTGCGCTTGCCAACAGCCCTGCGTCGGGCCGTCGCGTCGGCGTCGAGCATCGGCTTCCCGTCGGCGAGCTCGAAAGTCATCGACGGGAAAGAGTTCGTCCTGGTCGTCGTCAATCAATCGTCGAGCGACAACCCGATGGGTTACTGCGGCGCCGGCGAGGAAGGCACGCTGTACGCACTCCAGGTCAGCGGGAACGTCGCGACCTCGCGCTACGCGATGCCGGTGCAAAGCTGCCTGAACGACATATCGCTCGACACCGACGTGAACAACCGGTCGCCGTACGGCGCGATCGCGTGGCGCGACGATCCGCCGGGTTTCAGAATCGCGTGGACTTACATCGGCCATGCGGGCCCCGCGACGCGCGAATATCGCTACGACGGCGCCACGTTCGTCGAACGCGGCAAATAGCGCACGGCAGTCCGGACGGCAAAATCCCACACGCTCACGCGGCTTTCCCACATATTGAGTGCAAAGCGTCCCATTAATAGGGATGCCTGTCCAAATGTTGACGCGCTTCGTTGCACGGCTCTAACGTTCGCCCCAATGCCATTGGATACGGCCGCCCCGCCACGCGGGTGCAGGCCGGCACAGAACACAGGAGACGACCGTGGCCCAATCCGCGTCACGCACCCACGCCAATCCGCCGGAACAGCCGCGCACGCGCGGCGGCGCCGCAGATTCCGCCGCCCGCGCGACCGCTGCCGCCTTTACCGCGCCGCCGAGCCGCAAGCGCCTGCTGATCCTGATCCTGCTGTTCGTCACGGTCGTGATCAACTATCTCGACCGCAGCAACCTGTCGATCGCCGCGCCCGCGCTGTTCAAGGAGCTGAACATCGATCCGGTTCGCGCGGGCCTCGTGTTCTCCGCGTTCGGCTGGACCTATGCATTGATGCAGATCCCCGGCGGCTGGCTCGTCGACAAGGTGTCGCCGCGCGTGCTGTATGCCGGCGCGCTCGCCCTGTGGTCGGCCGCGACGCTGCTGCTCGGCTTCGCCGGTTCGTTCGTCGGGCTGATCGTGTTGCGTCTCGCGGTGGGTGCGCTCGAAGCGCCGGCCTACCCGATCAACAACCGCGTGGTGACGACGTGGTTCCCGACCCGCGAGCGCGCCAGCGCGATCGGCGGCTATACGTCCGGGCAGTTCGTCGGCCTCGCGTTCCTCACGCCCGTGCTCGCGTGGCTGCAGGTGCATCTCGGCTGGCACATGGTGTTCGTCGCGACCGGCATCGTGGGCATCGCGTGGGCCGCGATCTGGTATGCGGTGTATCGCGAGCCACGTGCGTTCCCCGGCGTCAACGCCGCGGAGATCGCGCTGATCCGCGACGGTGGCGGCCTCGTCGATCTCGAGGACCGCATCGCCGCGCGCAGCGAACGCACGCCGTCGACGTGGCGCGACCTCGGCGTCGTGCTCGGCCGGCGCAAGCTGTGGGGCATCTATCTCGGGCAGTTCGCGCTGAACTCGACGCTGTGGTTCTTCCTCACGTGGTTCCCGACCTATCTCGTGAAGTATCGCGGAATGGACTTCATCAAGTCGGGCTTTCTCGCGTCGCTGCCGTTTCTCGCCGCGTTCGTCGGCGTGCTGTGCTCGGGCCTGCTGTCGGACTGGCTGATGCGCCGCGGCGCATCGCAGGGTTTCGCGCGCAAGCTGCCGATCATCTCGGGGCTGCTGATCTCGACCTGCATCATCGGTGCGAACTACGTGAGCTCGACCGGCTGGGTGATCGCGTTCATGACGATCGCGTTCTTCGGCAACGGCTTCGCGTCGATCACGTGGTCGCTCGTGTCGGGGCTCGCGCCCGCGCGGCTGCTCGGCCTCACGGGCGGCATGTTCAACCTGATCGGCAACCTGTCCGCGATCGCGACGCCGATCGTGATCGGGCTGCTCGTCGACGGCGCCGACTTCTCGCGCGCGATCACCTACATCGCCGCGATGGCGCTCGCCGGCAGCCTGTCGTACGGGCTGCTGGTCGGCAAGGTCGAGCGCATCGACGCCTGAGTGCAAACCGGTGCGGCACGCGCGTGCCGCACCGTTCTCCCCACCATCCGCGAATCAGAACCGCTGGAACCCGTCGCGCGCGAGGTCGTGCGGATTGCCCGCCGCGTAGTCGAGCGCGCAGGCGTCGGTATCGATACCGACCGTCAGCAGCGTTTCCCAGCGCTCGGTGTCGGGCATCGACAGGTCCGGATGGAAACACACCACCGCCTGGTCGCCGGCCGCGCCGCACATCGCCGCCGCACGCTCGCGCACGTCGGCGCTCGTCATCCCCGTCACCACATCGTTCAGGTGCGCGAAACGCTCGTGCGTCGTCGAGCTGTCCGGCATGCATTCGCCGCCGCTCAACGCACGATCGAGGAAGTGGTTCGTATGCAGCAGCCAGCCGTCCGGACGCGGCACGACCACACCGACACCCGACGGGCTCAGCTCGATGCTCGCCGCGCGCGGATGCCCGTCCTGTCGCGTGAACACCGTCAGCACCGTCGACGCGCTCACGCGCGCGCTGCGCGCGAGGTCGATCGCGTCCTGTACCGTCGTCGCTTCTTCGAGCATGCGCCGCGCGATCGCGTGCACCGGCACGCCCGCACTGTCGTTGTCGCTCGCGTGGTGCAGGATGTTGAAGTGCAGCCCCAGCCCCGCGCTGTTCACGCCGAGCTTCGCGAGCATCCCGAATTCGGAGAACAGCTTCACGGTGCGGCCGTGCCGCGTGCCGAACTGCATCAGCAAACCTTGCGGCGCGAGGCTGTCGTGCCAGTCCCACGTCTGCAGCGTGCGCGGCGCGTCGGGGCCGGCCGGTGCGTAGACGGTCGTCGAGCATTCGCCTTCGGCCGATGCGGGCGCCGTGGCGAGAATCTCGGTGCGCGCGTTCAGGCACGCGAACTGCCAGCGCGGCAGGTCGACGCCGTCCGCGATCGCATCGATCTCGTCGGCCAGCGCGGGGCACCACGCCCCGAGCGACGCGAGGCTCGCCTCGCCGATCTCCCGCGCGCGCTGCGGCGCGATGCCGAGCTTCGGAAAGAACGCGAGGTAGCGCGCGACCGTCTCGCGGATCTCCGCCGCGAACTGCTCGCCGATGCGGCGGCCGCGCGCGCGCGGATCAGTGAGGTCGGTCGCGAAAGTGTGCAGCTTCAAGATGAATTCTCCTGGATTGAATAGGGTCCGAGCGCATCCGGCCCGGACCGGGTTGCCTCGCGCGGCGACGGCAGGCGCTGGCAGGCGACGGCCTCGATCAGAACGCGTAGATGAACTGCATCCCGGCCAGATCGTTGCTGCGCCCGTAGGTGCCGTTGCTCCTCAGGAACACCGGATGGTTCGCCGCGTCGTGGCGATACTCGACCTTCACGGTGATCTGCTGCGTCGGATAGAACAGCAGGTCGGTCGTGATCGCATAGCGCTGCGCGCCCTTGCACTCGGTGCCGTTCGCCGCCGAGCCCTGGAAGCACGACGGATCGATGCCGAAGCCGCTCGACCCGTTCACCGACGGATTGCCGCCCGCGAGCCCGTACTGGATATTCGTGCCGCCGCCGCCGTTCGCCGTGTTGTTCAGGTAGTCGACGCGCAGCGTCGCGCCCATCCGGCCGACCCACGCCGACGTCCACTTCGTATGGCCGAGCAGCGACATCCCGTACCAGCGCGCGGTGCCGCCGTTCCACGCGCCCTTCTGCAGTTCGCCGTAGTCGACCTGCGCGTTGATCTGCGTCTTGTCGTGCGTGTAGGTCATGTCGGCTTCCACGTACTTGTAGAGGCCCGTCGGCGACGATCCGTTGCACTGGTAGCCGTAGCCGCCCGCATCCGCGCACGGCGAGAACAGCGACTGCCGTCCGAGCATGCCGGAAATCCCGAAGTCGAATGCGGTCGACGTCGCGTTGTCGAAGCGCGCGGTGAGGGTCGGCGTCCAGTTGGTCTTGGTCGTGTTGTTCGCCGCGTTCGCGATCGCGCCGGCCGTGCGCAGCACCTCGTTGCCGACGATCACCTGCCAGAAGCGCGTCATCGCGTCGTTCGAGCCCTTCAGCCCGATGCCGACCAGGTTGCCCGGTTCGCTGAAGTCGTACAGCAAACCATGCGTGAGCGTGAGCATCTGGTTCGACGGCTGCACCTCGTAGCCGGCGAGGCTCGTCATCATCCCGGCCTCGAAGGTCTTCGTCGTGCCGAGCGGCACGTTGACCTGCGCCTGCGTGACGATGTTGTTGCCGATGCCGCCGTGCGCGTTGCTGAACACGTTGCCGAAGCCGCGGTTCGGCTGGATCACGATCTCGGCCGACGGCGCCATCGGGCCGACGCCGAAGGTCTTCTTGATGTCGAGGTAGACGTCGCCGATCGTGCTGTTGAAGTAGTCGTACGCGCCCGGATCGTGGTTCAGGAACTGGAACCCGGACGTGCGTTGCGCGCGGTTGAACAGGTACACCGGATCGATGTAGCCGGTGATGCTCAGGCCCGCAAGCGGGCCGGTCGTCGCGGCTTCCTGCAGCGAGTCGACCTTCAGCGACGCGTTCGCGATCTGCTCGCGCATCTGCTGCAGGTCGTCGTTCGTGAACGCGGGCGCGGCATCCGCTGCCGGGGTGGCGGCCGCCGCCGTGTCGATCGTGCCGATCGGCGCGCCGCCGGCCGATGCCGGGGCAGCGCTTGCGGTCGCCGGCGCCTTCGCCGCGAGCATGCTCGCGCGCAGCTCGCTCACCTGCTGCTGTAGTGCCGTGACCTGCGCCTGCAGTACCTTCATCTTGCTCGAGTCGGTCGCGTCGCGCGGCGTGTGTGCGAATGCCGATGCCGCGTCGAACGCGAGCAGGCACAGCGCCGTCATGTGTTTGATTTTCATGTCGTGTGGGAATCGTCGGGACGAGCGCGCCCCCGCCCGCCGCGAGGGGCGGCGGGGCACGCGCAAACGAAAGCGGGGAACGGGGCCGGCTTACTCGGTCTTCAGCTTGGTCCAGAGCCGGTTCTGCAGGCGCATCAGCTCGGGCGGAACCGGCTTGCTGAGGCTCAGCTTGCGGATCACGTCGGCCGGCGGGAACACGGACGGATCGCTCGTCACTTCCGCACGCACGAGACGCTTCGACGACGGCACCGCGGACGGATACGACGTGTCGTTGGTCAGGTTCGCGCTCTCCTTCTCCGACAGCACGAAGTTGACGAACTTCTGCGCGGCGTCCGGATGCGGCGCGTCCTTCGGGATCGCCATCATGTCGAACCACATCGCGCTGCCTTCGCTCGGGATCACGTACTTGATGTGATACGGCTTCTTCGCGGCGGCGGCCGCGATGCGCGCGGAGTTCACGTCGCCCGACCAGCCGAGCGCGAAACAGATGTCGCCGCCCGCAAGATCGTTGATGTAGCTCGTCGAGTTGAACTGCGTGATGTACGGCCGCACCGTCTTCAGCAGCGCGTACGCGGCCTGGTAGTCGGCCGGGTTCGTCGTGTTCGGATCCTTCTTCAGATAGACGAACGCCATCCCGAACGCGTCGACCGGCGAATCGAGCACCGACACCCCGCAGCTTTTCAGCTTGCTCGCGTACTTCGGATCGAACAGCAGCGACCAGCTATCGAGCGGCGCGTCGTTGCCGAGCACGGCCTTCACCTTCTCGACGTTCATCCCGAGCCCGTCGGTGCCCCACGTCCACGGAATGCCGTACTGGTTGCCCGGATCGTCCTTCGACAGCACCTTCATGATTTCAGGGTCGAGCAGCCCGTAGTTCGGCACCTGGGCCTTGTCGATCTTGCGATAGATGCCGGCCTGCAGCTGCCGCGCCCAGAAGATGTCGGACGGCACGACGACGTCGTAGCCCGACGTGCCCGACAGCAGCTTCGCCTGCAGCGTCTCGTTCGAATCGAACTCCTGGTAGACGACCTTGATGCCGGTCGCCTTCTCGAAGTTCGCGACCGTCTGCTTGCCGATCGAGTTGCCCCAGTTGTACACGTTGACGACATCCGCCGCGTGCGCGGACGGCGCCCCGAGCCCCGCGAGCCCGCCGAGCGCGAGCGCCGCGCAGGCCGTTCGCAGCGTGTGGTTCCAGTCTCCTGCCATGTTTTCCTCCGTCGATATCATGAGCCGTTCATCGCGAACGGTGTTTCGTTCGGTCAGGAAAATGTAGCCAGAGGAAATTGGCCGGTCTGCCCTGCCAACAGGGGGACACGCTACACAATCGGCATGCGGCGCAAGCATTTTGAAAGCGATTCCGTCACCGCTTCGCCGCGCCGCGCCGCTGCCGCTTCGCCCGCTCAGCGAACGCCGATGCCCGTGCGCGCGCCGAACGCCTCGCCCACGTGCGTGACGCCGCCGTCCATCATCGTCAGCGCGACGTCGATGCGGCCGATGTCGTACTGGCCGACTTCGAACAGGTCGTTCTCCAGCACGACCAGATCCGCGCGCTTGCCGGGCGTCAGCGAGCCGACCTCGTGCTCCATCCCGAGCTGGTACGCGCCGTGGATCGTGTACGCGGCGATCAGCTGCGGAATGCTCAGGCGCTCGGCGATGTCCGGGAACACCGGCGCATCGGGCTCGCCCGCGAGCTGGCGCGTGTGGCCCGATTCGATGTGTTCGAGCGGCTTGTGCTGGCAGCGGCACTGGCACGCGAGGCCATCCATCCCGATCGACACCGTCACGCCCGCCTCGACGAACGTGCGGAACTTGTACATGTTGCTCCAGCGTTCATGCCCGTAGTGGTCGCGCAACTGCTCGGTGTATGCGTCGACCACGCCCCATTGCAGCTGCGTGTTCGCCATCACGCCCGCGCGGCGGAAGCGCGGAATGTCGTCCGGATGCGTGAGGAACGCGTGCGTGATCACGTGGCGGCGATCGCGCGGCGGGTTGTCCCGATTGACCGTTTCGAAGCCCTCCAGCGCCATCCGCACGGCCGCGTCGCCCACGCAGTGCACCATCACGTTCGCGTTCGCGCGATCGGCTTCGACGAGGTAGCGGTTGAACGTGTCGGCCGGCATCGTCGGCGCGCCGCAGGTGTCGGGGCGGTCCGCGTACGGCTCCAGCAGATACGCGGTGTGGTTCGCCTCGGTGCCGTCGAGGAACAGCTTCAGCGCGCGCGCCTTCACGAGCGGCGAATCGTATTGCTCGCGATATTTCACCAGCGTGCCGACCGGATCGTCGATCTCGCCGATCACCGCGACGCTGCCGACCACGCGCAGCTTCAGGTCGCCCGCGCGCTCCATCGTCTGCAGCGTCTCGTACAGCAGCGACTGGTCGCCGCTCGCATCGAAGAAGCCCGCATCGAACACGGTTGTCACGCCCGCCGCGCACAGCTTCTTCTGCCACGGCGGAATCGACTTCAGGTACAGGTCGATGCCGGTCGGCAGCAGCCCGGCCGCGCTGATCCGCTGCATCAGGATCGAATACGCGGCGCCGTCGACCACCAGCCCGGTCGGCTCGCCCGTCACCGCGTCCTTCTCGAACCAGCTCGCGCCTTCCTGCACCGGCGGCGTCGACGCGTCGATGCCCGCGATCTCCAGCGCCTTCGAGTTGACCCACATCGAATGGAAGTCGGTCGACAGCAGGCACACCGGGCGATCCGCGCAGATCGCATCGAGCGTTTCCTTGCGCAGCAGCGCGGGCGGAATCGTCGCCTGCACCCAGCCCATTCCGGTGATCGCCGGCTCGTCCGGATGCGACTCGACGTACGCGCGCAGCGCGCCGAGCACCTTCCGCGGATCCTCGTAGTTGACGAACGCCTGGAACGCGAACGCGGTCGTCTCGAAGTGCCAGTGCGACTCGACGAAGCCCGGCAGCACGAGCCGCCCGCCCGCATCGACGACCTGCGTCGCCGCGCCGACATGCGCGTGCACGCCCGCGGTATCGCCGACATAGACGATCCGGCCGTCGCGCACCGCGACGGCCTGCGCCCACGGCCGATGCGGATCGACGGTGTAGACCTTCGCGTGCGTCAGCACGAAATCCGCCGGCGCCGCGGCCGGGTGCGTCGATGGGTTCTGCATTGCCTGTCCTTTCCGGTTTTCGAAGTGCTTTCACTATAGGCAGACGATACGCACGGGTCTGCCCCCCCGGCGCCGGGGCTTGCGCGGAATCGGGCGGTGCGCGGCGGGTTGCTTGTCGTCAATGTGAGGACAACGCGCGACACGGGCTGCAAAATCCGGTGAATTCCCGGCAGACGCGCACGCGGGCTTCGCGTAACGTCGCGCTGTCATCCGCTCGACTCCGCCCACCATGCGACTTCTCCATCCCGATCCCGGCGCGCCAGGCCACTATCTGGTCGGCGTGCGGCCCGGCTCGCTCGGCGCGACGCTGCGCGCGGTCGGCACGCCCGATTTCATCGGCGCGATCACCGCGTTCGTGAACGACAGCATCGCGGCGGACGCCGTGCATCTCGAACGCTGGCGCGCCGACACGGGCAGCGCGTCCGGTCACGTCGTCGAGTGGCTGGGCAGCGGCAGCACGCGTTATGCGTCGGACACGCTGCGCGTGATGGATGCGTACTACCAGGACTACTGCCACGTCGATCCGCTGTTCGCGCCGCTGCGCGGCAAGGCCGGCACGCTGCTCGTGCAGCGTCATATCGACGGGCTCGCGCAGGGCGACTTCCGCCGCCGCATCTTCGACGAGCCCCGCATCGCGCAGGAATGCGTGCTGGTGCACGGCACCGCGCACATGCAGTACGCGCTCGGGCTCGCGCGCACCGACGGGCAGGCCGCGTTCACGACCGACGAGCTGTTCCACTTCCGGCAGATGGTCGACCTGCTGTTCCCGATGTTCGAGCTGCATGCGCGCTCGTGCGCCGCACGGCGGGTCACGTCGATGTCGGCGAGCGCGGTGTCGTATGCGGGTTTCGATGCGCGTCTCGAACGGCAGCAGGTGCAGTTGTCGCGCCGCGAGCGCGAGATCTGCAAGCTGCTGCTGTGCGGACGTTCGGTGCCCGAGGCCGCGCAGCAGCTCGACGTGAAGCTGTCGACCGCCGAGTCGTACGTGAAACGCGCGTTCGCGAAGCTCGGCGTGCGCACGCGCCGCGAGCTGTTCGACTGGGTGATGGTGGACTGCTGACGCGACGCGGCGCGCACGCCGCCCGCGCTATGCGGCCAGCGCGACCGACTTGATGTTGAACGCGCGCAGCAGGTCGTCGCAGAACGCATCGACGATCGGCTTGTCGCTCGTGCTGCGCTTCATCGCGAGATGCAGCGGCACGTCGAAGCTGAACGTCGAGCGGCCGACCGCCTTCACGAGCCCGCGCTGCTCGAACGGCTCCGCGTAGTGCGCGGGCAGATAGCCGAGATGGCCGCCCGACAGGATCAGGATCGTCGCGGCCTCGATGCTGTCCGCGCTCGCGGTCACGCGCCGCTCCGGCAGCGGATACTGCTCCTCCGGCACCGGATAGGTGCGCCATACCCAGTCGTGCGCCTGCAGATCGTCGGCCGACACCGGCCGCGACGCATGAAACAGCGGATGCCCGCGCCCGCAGTAGATCACCTGCTCCTCGGTAAACAGCGGCGTGTAGTCGAGCCCCGGCACGCGATGCCAGAAATAGCCGATCGCGAGATCGAGCTGGTTGTTGACGAGGCTTTCCTCCAGCTCCTGCGGCGACGCGACCTTCATCGCGAACGTGACGGCCTGGTCGCGCTTGCGGAACGCGCCGATCGCGTCGGCGAGGCGCGCATTCTCGACGAGCGGCGCCTGGCCGATCAGCCCGATCGACAGCGTGCCGACCAGCTTGCGGTCGATGTCGCGCACGCGCGCGACGAACTCGGACGTCGCCGCGACCAGCGTGCGCGCGGTCGCCGCGAAGCGCTCGCCCTTCGACGTCAGGCGAAAGCCGCCGCGGCCGCGATCGCACAGCTTGAAGCCGACGCGCGCTTCGAGCGCGGACAGCTGCGTGCTGATGGTCGACTGCCGCACGCCGAGCGACGCCTCGGCGGCCGTGATGCCGCGTGCGTCGACGACGGCCAGAAAGACCCGGATGAGCCGGAGATCGAGATCGGTGGTATTCGAGAACATGCTTCAAGCCGCTGCGCATGCGCGCGTTGCCGGGCCGGCACGGCACGACGCGCATCGCGCGCCCCGCCGGCCGCCTTCGCCGATGAACCGAATCGGTCGCGCGCCGCCATCGGCAGCGACGCGCGCCGCGTCCGTCACTCGGGTGTCGCCACGAGTGCGCGTTCCATGCCGAACACCGCGGGCCGCAGCCGCACGTAGCAGAGGAACGCCACCGCGCACAGCACGATCGCCGCGATCAGCGCCGACTGCGTGCCGACGCGCTCGATCAGCGAGCCGCCCGTGACCGAGCCGACGCCGTAGCCGAGCGCGACACAGCCCGGCGACAACGCGGCCGACTTGCCGATCAGGTCGTACTGCGGAATCGTCGCGTAGATCAGCAGCGCGCCGCCCGTCCAGCAGCCGATGAACACGATCGCGCCGAGCGTGAAGGTCGCGACCGACGCCGGCATCGCGAGCAGCACGGCCGCGACCGCGCAGCCGCCGAGGTTCACGAGCGTCCAGCGGCGCAGCCCCGCGCCGGCGCCGAGCTTCGGCATCGCCGCGCAGATCACGAGGCTCGCGACGTTCGCGATGCCGAGCACGAGCGAGACCGCCTTGCCGCTCAGGCCCGCATCGGTGCCGATCTTCTCGAGGAAGGTCCACACAACGCCCACGCCGCCGTACAGCGCGAGCTGCGCACACAGCACCAGCATCGCGCCGTTGCGGTCGATGCCGCCGCTCGCGCCATCCGGCGTCGGCGCGGCCAGCGTCTCGCCGCGGCGAAACAGCGGCGTCGCGAGCACGAACGCGCCGAGCACCATCGCGACGAAGCCGAACACGCCATGCGCGCCCCACGTGTCGCTCAGCATCGGGAAGATGTAGGCGAGCAGCACCATGCTCCACAGCACCTGCCCCATCAGCATCATCCCGAGATTGCGCTCCGGCGCGCGCGAATACGACAGGTAGCGCAGCGCGATGCCGTTCAGCCCGCCCGAGCCGACGCCCGCGATGAACTGCAGCGCCGAATACGCGACGAGCCCGTGCGTCGCGAGCGTGCCGAGGTTCGCGCCGGCCGCGAGCGCGACCGCCCCCGCGAGCACGAGCCGCACCGGCTGGCGGCCGAGCACGAACGCGACGAGCAGCGTGCCGGTCGATTCGCCGAGCACCTCGACGAAGCTCGACAGCCCGAGCGCCGCTTCGCCGAAGCCCCAATGACGTTCGACCTGCCCGACGATCGCGGGCAGGCCGAGAAATACCGTCGGCCCGAGAATACCGAGCAGCAGCATCACGACGACGAACAGCGCGCTTTCCCGTCGCGCTTCATCCTGCAGATTCACACCAGTCATTCCGTGTCTCTCTCCGTGTCCGCGGTGCGGACCGTCCCCTCGAGGGGTTGTTGTCGTGCGGCGGCCGGACCCGCGCCGCCGCGGCGCTTACATCGGGAAACCCATCGCCTTGATGCCGTTGATCCACGCGCGCTTCCAGCCGCCCTCTTCATCGGCGCCGTCGAACGCATGAAACGTGATCTTCGCGGCGACCCAGCGCATCGGTTCGGGCGGGATGTAGCTCGGGCTCTGGTTCGCGATGTCGAGCTTGCGCTCGGGGCTGTCGCGATCGAACAGGATGTTCAGGCCCATGAACGCGCCGAACCGGCTCGCCGCGACGCCGAAGCCCGTATAGCCGGCGACGAACACGGCCTTGTCGCCGAGATAGCGCTTCGCGAACACCGAGCCGCGCGAACAGTAGTCGATCGGGCCGCCCCACGCGTGCGAAAAGCGCACGTCGCTCAGTTGCGGGAACGTGCGGTAGAACGCCTCCGCGAGCCGGAGGTAGGTGTCGCGCTGGCCGTCCTGATGCGGTTCGGGATCGCCGTCGAAGTGATAGCTGACCAGCCCGCCGAAGATGATGTTGTTGTTCTTCGTCAGCCGGAAATAGTTGAGCTGCGTGCGCGTGTCGTACACGCCCTGGCGATTCTTCCAGCCGATCCGCGCAAGCTGTTCGTCGGTGAGCGGTTCCGTTGCGAGCACGTGGTCGCGCACCTGCATCACGCGGCGGTTGATGTCGGGAATGCCGACCTTCGCGGTGCCGCTGCCGAACACGACGCGCGGTGCGCGTATGCTGCCCTTCGGCGTCTTCACGAACACCGTGCTGCCTTCGTCGGTCACGGTCGTGAGCGGCGTGTGCTCGTACAGCTTCACGCCGAGCTGCAGCGCCGCGCGCTTGAGCCCCCACGCGAGCTTCGCCGGGTGCACGATGCCGCTGCGATTGCGCGACCACAGCGCGCCCGCGAACAGCGGCGAGTTCAGTTGCTCGAGCGTTTCCTCGCGGTTGAGCAGCACGACGTTGTGCCCGTATTCGCGATGCAGGTCGTAGTCGCCTTTCAGGTGCGCGATGTGCTCGGGGTCGACCGCCACCGTCATTTCGCCGTTCCACTCGATGTCGGCGTCGATGTCGTAGCGCTTCAGCGTTTCCTCGAAACCGTCGAGGTTGTGATGGCCGAATTCCTCGAGCTGCGCGATGTCGTTCGGGAACACCCGCACCGCGTTCGGCAGCCCGTGCATCACCGACGTCGAGATGATCCCGCCCGCGCGGCCCGATGCGCCGTGCGCGACCTTGCCGGCCTCGATCAGCACCACGTTCAGGTGCGGCATCTGCTCCTTCGCCTGCACGGCCGTCCACAGCCCGGTGAAGCCGCCGCCGACGATCAGCAGATCGGCCGTCACGTCGCCGACGAGCGCCGGCTCGGTGGCCGGCGCGGCCGGGTTGTCGAGCCAGTACGGGAACAGCTTCGTATTCGCGAGCGCGTCGGCGGCGCTCAGTGCGACCGGTGCGCCGCGCGAGGCGTGCGCGTGAGCCGGTGCGGCTCGTGTTGCTTCGTTGACTTCCATTTCCATGATCCCAGCCATCCCACGTGAACGCGGCCCGCGCCTGTCATGCATGCGCGGCGTGCCGATTTCGCCGATTTCGCCGATCGGCGCAAGCACCGCAAGCCGCGACGCGTTCCGCCGGAACGCGCGCAACGGACGTCGCTTGCGGTCGATCGAAAACACGACCGCCGCCGGGCCCGCGTCAACCTGACGACATCGCCGCGGCGGCGGTGGCTCACATCACGACTTCTCGAGCAGCACGTAGAACTTCTTCGCGTCCTCGATCGTCTCCCAGCGGCCCGCGAAGCCGGCCGGCAGCAGGTAGCCCTGGCCCGGCGTGAATTCCTTGCGGTTGCCTTCGACGTCGGTCAGCGCGATCCGGCCCTCGACCAGCCACACAGCTTCGTCGGCGGCGGTTTCCGGGAATTCCACCGAGCCGACCTTGCCTTCCCACCAGCCGATGAGGTAGTTGCCGCTCTTGCCTTCGGCCGCGCGCCAGTCGCTTTCGTCCATCCCGAAGTCGAGCTTCGTGAATTCGCCGATGCCTGCGCCGAGCGGCAGGATGTCCTTGATCAATTTGGTCATTTGAATCTTTCGTCTCTCGATTGAAAAAAGCAGAGACAAAGTTACTCATTTACACTGCCCCGGTATGCCCCCCTTCGGGGGGGACAAACCGCGTTTTCCGAGTACGCAGGGGTGGCAGGACTCCGTACCGTATTTCTCCTTAATGACGTTTTCGGCGTTGAACGCTAAAATCGCGCCGCTTTTTACCCGGGGAACCGCATGCTGCTCAACGTGAACCCCTTCCACCGCGACACCGACCGCTTCAACGTGTCGTTCAAGGCGCTGGGCGAGCTGATCGAGACGGTCGGCACGCCGCACTTCGTGCCGCGCCTCACGCAATTGCTGAACGACGTGGTGCCGCTCGACGTCGCGCACGTCGAACGTTCGCGCGTCGACGGCTCGATGCCCACCGGCTACCGCTGCGAATGGATCGGCAGCAGCGGCATCGGCACCGAGGCCGCCGAAATCTCCGACGTGATGACGCTCTACTACGAGCGCTTTCTCGACAGTGACCCGCTGTTCGCGGGGCTGCGCGGCAAGACGGGCACGATGCTGGTCGTGCGCGACATCGCGGCGATTCCACCCGGCGAATTCCGCCAGCGAATCTACGACGACGTGCATATCGGCCACGAATGCGTGCTCGCGCGCGGCACCCGCTATGCGCAGCATTCGATCGCGCTGGAGCGCGGCCGCGACCGCCCGCCGTTCACGCTCGCCGAGATGAACCGCTTTCGCAGCATCAGCGACGTGCTGTTCCCGCTGCTCGAACTGCACGCGTCCACCACCGCCGCGCGGCGCGTCGCGCATCCGACGCCTGAAGTGCATCCGCTCGCGCAGTTCGATGCGCGGATCGCGGCCGACGGCGTGAAGCTGTCCAGGCGCGAATACGAGACCTGCAAGCACCTGATCTCCGGCAAGACCGTGCCGGAAGCCGCCGACATCCTCGGCGTGCGCGTCGCGACGGCCGAGTCGTACGTGAAGCGCGCATTCCAGAAGCTCGGCGTGCGCACCAAGCGCGAGCTCGCCGCATGGGGCTCGGCCGTGCCGGCGTTCCCCGCCTCCGCTTCGCACCACGCCGCCACCGACGACGACGCGCCGCCCGCGATCGCCGGCTGATCGCTCGCGCCCCCAAATCGCTTACGGTTGCGCCGCGTCGATGCGGCAGCGCCGCTCGCATCGAGACCCGTCGATGTAAACGTTGCGACTTCAAAATCTTCGGGCCTGCGTTCTCCTCTACCATCGGCCGATCGTTTTTCACCAGAAAGAGGAGACGGCCCCATGCACCGCGAACTGAACCAACCGATGGGCGGCAACGAGATGCCGCGCTTTGGCGGCATCGCCACGATGATGCGCCTGCCGCAGGCCGACACGACCGACGGCCTCGACGTGTGCTTCGTCGGCGTGCCGCTCGATCTCGGCACGTCGAACCGCTCGGGCTCGCGCTTCGGCCCGCGCCAGATCCGCACCGAATCCGTGCTGCTGCGCCCGTACAACATGGCCACCCGCGCAGCACCCTTCGATTCGCTGCAGGTCGCCGACATCGGCGACGTCGCGACCAACCCGTACGACCTGAAGGATTCGGTCCGCCGCATCGAAGAGGCGTACGACGAGATCGTCGCGACCGGCTGCCGGCCGATCACGCTCGGCGGCGACCACACGATCGCATGGCCGATCCTGCGCGCGCTGCACAAGAAATACGGCAAGGTCGCCGTGGTCCACATCGACGCGCACGCGGACGTGAACGACACGATGTTCGGCGAGAAGATCGCGCACGGCACGCCGTTCCGCCGCGCGGTGGAAGACGGCCTGCTGCAATGCGACAAGGTCACGCAGATCGGCCTGCGCGGCACCGGCTACCACGCCGAAGACTTCGACTGGTGCCGCCAGCAGGGCTTCACCGTCGTGCAGGCGGAGGAATGCTGGAACAAGTCGCTCGCGCCGCTGATGGCGCACGTGCGCGAACGCGTCGGCGACACGCCGGTGTATCTCAGCTTCGACATCGACGGGCTCGATCCGTCGTTCGCGCCCGGCACCGGCACGCCGGAAATCGGCGGGCTGTCGGTGCAGCAAGGGCTGGAGATCATTCGCGGGATGAAGGGGCTGAACATCGTCGGCGCGGATCTCGTCGAAGTGTCGCCGCCGTACGATCCGACCGGCACCACCGCGCTCGTCGGCGCGAACCTCGCGTTCGAAATGCTCTGCGTGATGCCGGGCGTCGCCTACCGCTGATCCGCCCATCCGACCGACAGGAAAACCGTCATGTCCACCGCTGAGCTTTCCCCTTCCGCCGCGACGCGCGTGCTGCCCGCCGCGCATATCGCCGGCCGGCCCGTGCGCACGCATTCCGACGAAGCCGGGGCGCCGATCTTCAACGCATCGACCGGCGAGACGATCGGCTGGCAGGAATTCGCGACGGCCGCGCACGTCGACGCCGCGGTTCGCGCCGCGCATGACGCGTTCGCCGGCTGGCGCGACACGCCGCCCGCCGAGCGCGGCCGCCTGCTCGCGAAAATCGCCGAGCGCGTCGAAGCCGGCCGCGAGCGCCTCGCGGCGCTGCAGATGCAGGTGAGCGGCAAGCCGCCGTTCGAAGCCGACGCCGACGTCGGCGATGTCGTCGCGACGTTCGCGTATTACGCGCAGCTGTGCGACAACCCGGCGCTGTTCGCCGCCGAGCCCGTCGCGCTGCCGAGCGATGCCGTCGAAGCCGAGCGCTTCCACGACGCGGTCGGCGTCGCCGCGCTGATCATGCCGTGGAACTTCCCGATGGTCACGACCGCGTGGAAGCTCGCGCCCGCGCTCGCGGCCGGCTGCACGGTCGTGCTGAAGCCGTCCGAGCTGACGTCGCCGGCCGAGCACGCGTTGATCGACCTGATCGCCGAAGCCGGCGTGCCGGACGGCGTCGTCAACGTCGTGAACGGCGGCGCCGACGTCGGCGCGGCGCTGACCACGCATCCGCTGATCGACAAGATCTCGTTTACCGGCAGCACGGCCGCCGGCCGCAAGGTCATGCAGGCCGCGGCCGAGGACATGAAGCGCGTGACGCTCGAGCTCGGCGGCAAGTCGTCGCTGATCGTGCGCGACGACGCCGATCTCGACGTCGCGGTGTCGCTCGCCGTCGCGGGCGCATTCACCAACGCGGGCCAGATGTGCTCGGCCACCGCGCGCATCCTCGTGCACGACAGCCTCTATCGCAGCTTCATGGCCGCGTTCGAGACGGCCGTGCGCGCGCTCGTCGTCGCGCCGCCGGATACCGGACAGGTCGCGATGGGGCCGATGATCTCGGCCGCGCAGCGCACCCGCGTCGACGCGATGCTCGAACGCGGCATCGCCGCGGGCGCGCGCGTCGCGTTCAGCGGCCGCGTGGCCGATAGCGGCGGCGACGGCTTCTTCATGGCACCCGTCGTGATCGCGGAACCGGCCGCCGACAACCTGCTGTGGACCGACGAGGTGTTCGGCCCGGTCGCGTGCGTGAAGTCGTTCCGCACCGACGACGAGGCGATCGCGCTCGCGAACGACACCCGCTACGGGCTCGTCGCAACGATCGTCACGCAAGACGCGGACGTCGCGAAGCAGTTCCAGGCGCGCGTGCGTGCCGGGCTCGTGTGGATCAACGCGCCGCAGCTCATCTATCCGCACGTGTGCTGGGGCGGCTTCGGGTTGAGCGGGATCGGCCGCGAACTCGGCGTCACGGGCCTGCGCAGCTATCAGGAACTGCGCCACGCGATGCGCGCGACCGGTTGACCAGGGCGGCCTTTCGGGCCATTGGCGGCGCCGTGCCCGGTGGGGCTGCGCCGCTTTTTTTGCACTATCGATATATTCCGTAGAATATATCGCTATCAGCACCACCGGAGAACCGCCATGCCCCGCCCGCCGACGGATCGCGCCCTGTTGCGCGCCGCGCGCGCCCACGCGCCCGCGTCGCCCCTGACGCGCAGCATCAGCACGCTCAGACCGTTGCCGAGCGACGGACGCGCGCAGCAAGTCACGGACGTCGTCGACGCGTTCCGGCGCCTGCGCGGCAGCGTCATGCGCTTCATCCGGCTGTTTTCGGCCGCGACGGACGAAACGCTGTCCGTGCTGAGCCTGCGCGAACTGCTGGCGATGCTCGAAAGCGACGCGCGCGCCGCGCGCTTCACGCGCCTGTCCGCCCTCGAACGGGCGATCGGGCAGGCCCGCAGCCTGGAGCGCACCCGCGACGACGTGTTCTCCGACGCGTTCAGCAACGACCCGGCCGCGATGCGCAACGCAGTGGCCGCGCTGGAGCGCGTCGACGTGCTGCTGGTCGGACTGTGCGTCGAACACGTGATGGAACGCCATATGCAGCAGCCGTCGCCCGGCACGCGCCACGCATCGCACCACGAATCCGCCGTGCCCTGCTGAGCCGCAAACCCGGCGTTTCCCCGGAATTTCGTTCGTTATATTCCGTGGTATATTTCGCCAACCTTTCGCGCATCCGTCTCCGGCCCACCGGGCCCGGATCGAGGTCCACATGCACGCTCCGCCCTTTCGCCTGGCCCGCACGGCGGGCCTGCCGTCGTCCGGCGGCGTTTCGCCCGCCGACGCGGGGCGGATCGACGCCTGCTGCGCGCCGTCCCGTGCGCAACAAGCCGAACTGAAGCGCCGCACGCGCCTGTCCGAGCTCGATTCGAACCTGCACTGCTCGATCATCGGCACCTGCCTGAGCACGCACGAACTGCGCAAGCTCGTGCCGAAATTCACCGATCTGGACCGTCAGCGCGCCACCGACCTGGAAATCCACCACGCGGCCGTCGAGCTTGCGATGGAGGGCGCGGCCGGCGGCAAGGCACTGCACAAGGCGCTCGACGAGCGCTATGCGGGTGCGATCCGTGCGTTCGACAAGGCAAAGGACGCGGACGCACTCCTCGCGCTGTGGCAGGACGCGCTGAAAAGCGGCGACATCCCGCCTGCGTACTGGGCGCTGATGACGCATCCGCGCACGACGATGATCGTGCGCCAGGCCGCGTTCGGCGACCTGCACATGCTGTCGCATCTGGTCGGCGCGGCGAATCGCGCGGATATCCGCCGGCTGGTCGCGTTCGAGGAAGAGCATGCGGTGCTGCACGCGAAGATCGAACGGCAGCAGGCACGCCTGCACGAGATGAGCGTCGAGCGCGACGCCGCGCTGAAGGAACTGGATGCGTACCGCGCACGCGAGAGCGCGCAGCCGATGAGCGCCGAAAGCGTGTTGCGCGACGAAGTGCGCGAGTTGCGCGAAGCGCTGGCTGCGCGCGACGAACGTCTTGCGCTGCACACGAGCCGCCGCGAGGCGGCGGAACAACGGATCGCCGCCGAACAGGCGAGCGCCCGCGCGATGCGCGCGCGGCTCGACGACCTGACGGCGATGGTGAAGACGTTGCGCGCCGAAGCGAGCGCGATCGAACAGGCCGTGCAGGCGTCGACCGACGATCCGGCCGCCCCCGCGGTGGAATCGCTGTCGATCCTGCGGCACAAGCGTGTCGTCTATGTCGGCGGCCGGCCCGGCTCGAATCGTGCGATCCGGCGAATCGTCGAGACGGCGGGCGGCGAAATGACGTTGCACGACGGCGGCATCGAGGACCGCAAGGGCCTGCTGGCTGCAGCGCTGCCGGGTGCGAACCTGGTCGTGTTTCCGGTCGACTGCATCGACCATGATTCGATGAACCTGCTCAAGCGGATGTGCGAGCGTCACCAGATCGCGTACTACCCGCTACGCACTGCGAGCGTCGCCAGTTTCGTCGAATTGATCGGGCGGCTCGATGCGCATGCGCACGAGGTCATGCCGCCGGATGCGCAGACGGGCGAAGCATCGCGCTTCTGCCTGCGGCACGGCTAGGGCGCCGGCACCGCCGACAGTGCGATCGCGCAATCCTCAGCGGCGCACCATCTTCGTGAGCGCGGTGATTTCGTCCGCGCAGGCCGCGTAAGCGCGCGCCTCGATCTCGCGATAGAGCCGGATGATTTCTTCGCCGACCGGCGTGAGCACGCTGCCGCCGCCACTCTGCCCGCCGTGCTCGGACATGGTCGCCGGCGACTTCAGCGACCGGTTCAACTCGTCCATCAGCAGCCACGCGCGCCGGTACGACATCTCCAGACTGCGCGCCGCCGCCGAAATCGACCCGTGCTCGCGCACGGCCTCGAGCAGCGCAACCTTGCCCGGCCCGAGCGCGATCGTGTCGCCCTGCTGGATGCGCATTCTGAACCGCACCGCTGGCTTGGGGTGTGCCGAAGTCTTCATGTTGTCCGCCGGTTGAACGATGCGGCCAAGCATACACGAAGGCAGGCCCCGCGCAGCGCCGGCTCAGAGTTCGAGCACGCGTGCGACGATCCCCGCCAGCCGCTTCACGTGACGCGGCGCGGGCATGACGTCCGCGCCGGAAAACAACAGCGGCGCGCCGTCGTCGATCGACAGCGGCGTGTCGCCGCACTCGAACGCGACGATCACGCGTTCGCCGACCGGCGTGTTGAACAGTTCGTGCCAGGAAAACGTGACCGCGTAGCCGTCGTGCGCATGCGCGATGAACACCATGCGTTTGAAGTCGCCCGGCATGTCGTTGCGCAGCCCGGCCGCTTCGATCAGATCCGTCAGCCGCGCGCCGCGATACGGCTCGACCGAGCGGATGAAACGGTTCGTCGTGAAGCAGCGCAGGTCGAACGGCTCGGCGCTCACGCACGCGTGGCGCCGCAAGTCGTCGAGCGTGACCGTCATCGGCCGCTCGAAGGCGCCGGCCAGCGCGATCGAACCCGCCGTCGCCTCATGCGCCGAAGGCGCCGTCGTGCCTGCCATCTCCATCGCCCGCCTCCGTGCCGGCGCCGCCGGGCGGCGCCATCGTTGTATCGACGAATATATTACGCCGGGAAACGGCCGCGCAGCAGGATGCGTGCCGCATAGGCGGGATAACGGCGCCGGATCACGACAGCACGATCTGCTTGATGGCCTTCCTGAGATGCTTGTAGCTGTCGACCGACTCCGCCTTCTGGTCCGTCACCAGCGTGCCGATCCGCGCGGGTTCGCAAAAGCCGATCCGGCTCGTCGTGCCGAGCTTGCTGAAATCGGCGAGGATCGCGACGTCCGCCGCGTTGGTCACCATCGCGCGCGCGACTTCCGTTTCCATCCGGTCGTAGTTCGTCGCGCCGCGCACGTGATCGACGCCGACCGGCGACAGCAACGCGAGATCGGCCCGGTAGCGGAAGATCTCGGCGACCGTCCCGTCGCCGACCGTCGCGGCCGCGCGGCTGCCGATCATCCCGCCGAGCAGGATCGTTTCGTTCTTCGCCTGCCCGGGGTCGCTCGAGCGCATCTTCAGCGCGACGTCGATCGAGTTCGTGACGATCGTGAGGCCGGACAGTTTCGACAGTTCCTCGGCCAGCAGCGTGGTGGTCGTGCCCGCGTCGATGAAGAGCGTCTGCGAGCCGGCAACGAGCCGGGCCGCGGCGCGCGCGATCGCCAGTTTCGCCTTCACGTGGGTTTGCGCACGCTCGGCGATCGGCGCTTCGTCGCCCACCTGCACCGCGCCGCCGTGCACGCGCTTCAGTTCCCCCATCGCCTCGAGATCGACGAGATCGCGGCGCACGGTTTCCCGCGACACGTTCAGGTCGGCCATGATCCGGTCGGTGGAAACGCGCTGCATCTTCGATAACAGAAGCCGGATCCTCTGATATCGCTCTTCTTGCCACATGAAATGTCCTCGGAAATGAACGTCAATGTTATTCGAACCGGGTCTATGCGGCGCTTTCCTCCATCTTTTTGATGCCGACGAGGGTCTGCAGGGATTGACGGACCGCCTGGAACTCGCTGCTCGTCATCTTCGAAAACACCACGTGGATCCGGTCGTCGTCCGGCGTCACGTCGTCCTGCTCGATGATGAACTGGACGATGCGCGCCTGGTCGATCCCGGGCATCGCCTGCAGCGACGTCAGCTTTACCGCGCCACGGCTCGCGAGGATGCGCACGCCCCAGCGCTGCCGCGCGGCGAAAAAGCGTTTCTCGATCGGCTTCAGGCCCGCGAGGATCGCCAGCACGATCGCCGTCGCGGCGATCGCGGCGACGTACATCCCGCCGCCCACCGCGAGCCCGACCGCCGCCACGACCCACAGGCTCGCCGCCGTCGTCAGGCCGCGGATGATCTCGCCGCGCAACATGATCGACCCGGCGCCGAGAAAGCCGATGCCCGACACGACCTGCGCGGCGACCCGCGACGGATCGAGCGACACGTTCTTCGCGTTCTGGATGTCCGCGAAGCCGAATGCGGACACCACCATCACGAGCGCGGCGCCGACGGCCACCAGCATGTGCGTGCGCAGCCCGGCCGCCCACGACAGCCGCTCGCGCTCGATGCCGATGATGCTGCCAAGCAATGCGGCCAGCAGCAGCCGGGAAATGATTTCCATCTGACTGATCATTCGAGTTCTCCTTCCTTGACCCAACCTAAATGAACCGCGGGCCGCGCGGCGTGCCGCACGACTTCGCCTGCTTTCGTTTTCCTGACGATCCGACTTCGTCGCAAGTTGTATTTTTGTGTGAACTTGCGATTTTGTGCGTTCTAATATACGGTACGAAACACAACACGGCTAGACCCAGATGCGTTTGTTTCATCCGATCAATACGATCGACGTCGGCCCCCGCCGGCCCCACCACGCAGCACGATCCGGAATACTTGCTTAGGAGACCAACATGACGAAAAAGGTATGGATGCTGGCCGCAACGCTGGTCGCGTCGATCGCGACGGCACCCGTTCACGCATCCGAAGGCGACGTCTGCAAGAAGGTGACGCTCGGTGATGTGGGCTGGAGCGACATCGCGGCCACCACCGGTGTCGCGATGATGCTGCTCGACGGGCTCGGCTACGAAACCAGCAAGACGATCGCGTCGCCGCCGATCGTGCTGGCCGGCGTGAAGAAGGCGCAGATCGATGCGTTCCTCGGCTACTGGGATCCGAGCATGACGCCGACGGTGAAGCCGTTCGTCGATGCCGGCGCCGTGCACCTGCTGCCGCAGCCGAACCTGGTCGGCGCGCGCTACACGCTGGCCGTGCCGCAATACGCATCGGACAAGGGCCTGAAGAGCTTCGCCGACATCGCCAGATTCCGCGACCAGCTCGACGGCAAGATCTACGGGATCGGCGCCGGCAACAACGGCAACGCGCTGATCCAGCGGATGATCGACAAGAACGAATTCGGCCTCGGCGGCTTCAAGCTCGTCGAATCGAGCGAGGCCGGGATGCTGGTCCAGGTGACGCGCGCCGTGCAGGAACACCGGATGATCGTGTTCCTCGCGTGGGAGCCGCATCCGATGAACATCAACTACAGGATTTCCTATCTGGAAGGCGGCGACAACGTGTTCGGCCCGAACTACGGATCGGCGAAGGTCTACACGGTGGTCACGCCGGGCTACCTCGAACACTGCCCGAACGTCGGCCGGCTGCTGACCAACCTTAAGTTCACGACCGACGAAGAAAACCAGCTGATGGTGCCGATCATGAACCACGCGGATCCGGTCGCGGTCGCGAAGGACTGGGTGAAGAAGAACCCCGGCGTGCTGTCGAAGTGGCTCGACGGTGTCACGACCATCGACGGAAAGAACGCCAAGGACGCGATCGACAAGCTGATCGGCGCGTAAGCACGCAATACAAGGACTTTTACATGCACAAGCATCTCGCGCTGTTCGATCTCGATCACACGCTGCTGCCGCTCGACAGCGATCAGGCCTGGAGCCGCTTCATCACCCGGGTCGGCTGGCGGGAAGACGACGAGCACGCTGCGTTGATCGACGAGCACTACGGCCACTACGCGGCAGGCACGCTCGACATGGACGCGTATCTGGCCGTGACGCTCGCGCCGCTCACCCGCTATCCGCGGGAACAGCTCGAGCGCTGGCACGCGCAGTTCATGGACGAGGTGATCCGGCCGGCCATCACGCCGCAGGCGCGCGCGCTGGTCGAGCGCCATCTCGGGAACGGCGATCTCTGCTGCATCGTCACCGCGACCAACGTGTTCGTGACGGGGCCGATCGCGGCCGAGTTCGGGATCGAGCATCTGCTCGGCATCGAGCTCGACACCGACGACGGCACGCCCGGCGGGCAGTTCACGGGGCGCAGCACCGGCGTGCCGAGCTTCCGCGAAGGGAAGATCGTACGCACCACCGAATGGCTGAAATCGCTCGGCTACACGCCGTCGGATTTCGAGCGGACCTACTTCTACAGCGATTCGATCAACGACGTGCCGTTGCTGGACTACGTCACGCATCCGGTCGCGACCAATCCCGATGCGCGACTGTCGGACGTCGCCGGCACGCGCGGATGGCCTGTCATGAAGTTGTTCTGATTCGGGCGATATTCTCGGCTGTTCATTTCATGTCAGGAGGGGCAATGAAATCAGGAACAGGCAAGACGACTTTCAATCACTCAGGAATCCGACTCGATTCGGGTCGGCACGACACCGCGCCGCTGCCACGTACGGAACACCGCCTTCCGTACTGGCGCGGTGTCTTCATGATCGCGCTCGTTTGCACGCTGGCCGGATGCGGCGATGGCGACGCCGGCGCGCCCGGCAATCTCGCCGCGAACCGCGCGTCGGTGTCGAGCCCGGCCGCCGCGCCGGTCCTGCACTGCGCCACCGCATGCCACTGACGGGCGCATGCCCACGTCCGCACGACGGCCGTCGCAATGCGCCGCCCACGATGCACGGCGGCGCCCGGCCAGTCCGAGCGGCCACTCACGACAGAGAGCGATCATGCAAAACAAATCCACGACACGACGTCAGTTCCTCGCCGATGCGCTGAAGCTCGCGGGCGCCACCGCGGTCACCGGCATGCTGCCCGAAAGCATCCTGCGCGCGCAGTCGATCCCGGCGGCCACCGTCACCGGCACCCTTCAGGACGTGAAGCACGTCGTGATCCTGATGCAGGAAAACCGGTCGTTCGACCACTACCTCGGCACGCTGCGCAGCACGCGCGGCTTCGGCGACCCGCGCCCGGTCGTGATTTCGAGCGGCTATCCGGTCTGGCGCCAGCCGTGGCTGCTGTCCTACGCGTTCCCGTTCAACCCGTCGTCGCCGGCCGGCGTCGCGAACGGCGACACCTACTACGGCGACCTCGACCACAGCTGGAGCGGCACGCACAGCGCCTGGAACAACGGCCGCTACGACAACTGGGCCGACGCCAAAACCAGCGGCACGATGTACTACTTCACGCAGAACGACATCCCGTTCTATTACGCGCTGGCGAGCGCGTTCACCGTGTGCGACGGCTACCACTGCTCGATGCTCGGCCCGACGGACCCGAACCGCCTGTATCTGTGGACCGGCTGCTGCGGCAACGTGCCCGGCTATGCGCCGTACACGACCAACACGATGACCGGCACCGGCTGGACCACGATGCCGGAACGGCTGAACGCGGCCGGCGTCACGTGGAAGTTCTACCAGGACAAGGGCAACGGGCTGGATTCGGGCCACGGCTACGGCGAATACAACGGCTCGAGCAAGGATCTCTGGTGGAACGGGAATTACGGCGACAACGTGATTCTCAACTTCAGGCAGTACCAGAACCTCGGCGCGAACGATCCGCTCGCGCCCGCGCTCAACGGCACGCAGATCGACCCGAGCGGCGGCGGCACCGAATACGACACGCGTCTCTTCAGCCAGCTGCAGGCCGACGTCACGAACGACACGCTGCCGCAGGTATCGTGGATCGCCGCGCCGTATGCGTACTGCGAGCATCCGTCGTGGGCCGCGAGCGGCGGCGAATGGTATGTGAGCAACGTGCTCAATGCGCTGACGTCGAACCCGAAGGTATGGGCCAGCACCGTGCTGCTCGTGATGTACGACGAGAACGACGGGTTGTTCGATCACGTGCCGCCGGCCGTGCCGTCGAGCGCGTATGCGGGCACCGGCCAGTCGACGGTGTCGACGGCGGCGGAATTCGTCGGCAGCAGCGGCGCCGCGTCCGACGGCTCGGCGAGCGGCGACGTGCCGATCGGTCTCGGCCCGCGCGTGCCGATGTTCGTGATCTCGCCCTGGTCGAAAGGCGGCAAGGTCAACTCGCAGGTCTTCGATCACACGTCGGTGATCCGCTTTCTGGAAGCGCGCTTCGGGCTGCAGGAAACGAACATCACGCCGTGGCGGCGCACCGTGTGCGGCGATCTCACATCGGCGTTCGACTTCACGAACCCCGACCAGACGATTCCGGCAATCCCGAGCCCGGCCAGCAACATGAACCCGAACGGCTCGACCGTCATCATCCCGCCGGCCACCACCACCGCGGTGCCGGCTCAGGCAGTCGGCCGCAACGCCGCATGCCGGCTGCCGTACGAGTTCTTCGTGCAGGGCAAGGTCAACCGGTCCGGCAAGACGCTCGCGCTGACGATGACCAACACCGGCGCGGCAGGCGTGCATCTGCAGGCATGGGTCGACGGCACCGGCACGATTCCGCGCCAATACACGATCGGCGCCGGCGCGAACGCGTGCACGAACCTGTCGGACGCGCTCGCGCTGAATTCGGCCGGCGGCTACGACTATTCGGTCTACGGCCCGAACGGATTCCTGCAGACGTTGCGCGGCAGTATCGGCGCGTCGGGAAATACGGGGTCGCCGGCCGAAGTGAGCCTCTGCTACGACGTACAGAACGGCAACGTGCAGATCACGCTCGACAATACCGCGGGCTCGAGCGCGACGACGTTCCAGCTCGTCGACAACGCGTACGGAATGAACGCCGCCCAGTCGGTCAGCGTGCCGGCCGGCGCGACGCGGGCCGTCACGTGGTACGGCGACGCCGGCTGGTACGACGCGAGCATCCGCGACGCGAACGATCCGAACTTCCTGCGTCGCGTGGCCGGCTGCGTGCAGGCGCAATCCGGCGCGCTGCTGACCGATCCGGCGATCGGCAATACGAACGGCAAGTTCGTCCCGGTGCTGTCGTCGCAGGGGGCGTCGTACGGCACGCTGCGGTTCGACTACGTCGCGCCGCCGTGGCGCCACAGCCCGAAGAACTGGGTCGGCATCTACGCACGCGGCGCGCAGCCGACCAAGGGCGGCTACAAGTCGTGGGCGTATCTGCCCAAGAGCACCGGCTCGCTGCTGTTTTCATCGACGGCCAACAGTTCGCTCGCGTCGGGCCAGTACGATGCGTGGTTCCTGTTCGACGACGGGTATACGCCGTTGGCGGGCCCCGTCGCGATCGGCATCTGAGGTGCGCTGCGCGCCCGGCGACGCGTTCGCGGCGCGTCGCCGGGCGCCCTGTTCACGCTTATACGAGCAGGTCTTCGTAGAACGCGCCGAACGGGCGGGTCGGGTGCGCGATCTGGATTTCCAGGATCCACAGCCCGGCGGCGGGCGCGCCGTCGAAATCGCCGAGATTGCCGGCCTTGTAGATCGCGTGCGGGAAATCGCTGACGCGATGGCCCTTGATGTCGACGTTCAACCGGAAGCCGTGCGCGTCGGCGCGCCGCGCCGCGAATTCGTACAGTGCGATGCCCGCGCATCCGGTGCTGCGCCAGTGGTGCTCGACTTCGTCGTAAATGACGCGCGCGGCCTGCGCGCAGGCCTGCATGTCCGGATCGTCGCCGCAGACGAAGGTCGCGCCCGCGTCGCCCTCGTGCTTGTTCCACACGGCGCCGAGGTCGATGAAGAAGATGTCGTCGGCCGCGAGTACCGGGTCGTCGATCGAGCGTTCCTTGAAGGTGCGCAGCGTGTTCTCGCCGAAGCGCACGAGGATCGGATGCCAGATGCGGTCCATCCCGAGTTCCTTGAGCACGCGCAGCCCGAGCGCGTTGGCCTCCGATTCCCGCATGCCGGGCCGAATACCGGCCGCGATCGCGTCGACGGCCCGCCACGTCATGGTTCTTGCATGCTGCATCGCATCGAGCGAAAAGGCTTCGCCGACGGCTTCCCGGTGCGTCGAATTCACAATGGTGCTCCCGTGCTGATGAATGTGGGTCGGTGCGTTCGAATATCGTTTCGATATGCACAATCGAATATATCGTGTTCCGCGCCGATGCGTCGTGTGGTTGCGGCGTTGCGTGCCGTCACAGCGAAACGGGCGCTCCGCACTGGAGCGCCCGCTCGGCGGACGTCGCCGGCCTCGGCGACGTCCGTGCTGCCCGTCGATCAGAACTTGTGACGCAGGCCGATACGCGTGACGAACTGCGTGTTCGCGCCCGCGTTGCCGATGAACGACGTCGACGAACCGATTTCCGCCTGCACCGGCACCGCGCGGCCGTTGACCGTGTTGCTGCCCGACGCCTTCTGGTAGGCCGCGCTCACGTACACGTCGGTGCGCTTCGACAGCGCGTAGTCGACGGCCGCGTTGACCTGGTGCCACTTGCCTTCGAAGCGGTCGTCGAGCTTCGAGAACGTGTAGCCGAGGCCCGCGCTCCATGCCGGCGTGAACGCGTAGCGGCCGCCGATTTCGTAGTTGTTCAGCTTCGACGAATCGCCCGACAGCGGCTTGAACGTCGTATGCGTCCAGTTCGCCCACACGAGGCCCGCCGCGATCGCGTAGCGCGCGCCGATGCCGAACGTTTCGAGGTCGCGCAACCCGAGCGTGTTGATGTTCGCGATGCTCACGCCGAAGGCCGGCGACGCGCCGTTCGGGAAGCGGATGTTCGTGTACGCGGCGCCGATGCCGAACGGCCCCTGCGCATAGTTCGCACCGAAGCTGTACGTGCTCGACGCGCCCTGCGTGGCGTTCGTGCCGGTGGTGGTCGGCGTGCCGGCGAACTGGGTCGAGTTCGAGAAGCCGTACATCGCGCCGAACGTCAGGCCCGAGAAATTCGCGCTCTGGAACTTCACCGCGTTGTTGATGCGGCTCGACGTCAGCTGGTCGAGGTCGTTGATGTGATACGCATAGTTGCCGGCCGGCGTCTGGCTGCCCATCGTGTAGTTGCCGCCGATGTAGTCGGTCGAGAACGAGTACTGACGACCGAACGTCAGCGAGCCGATGCCGTTCTTCGACAGACCGACGAACGCCTGACGGCCGAATATCGCGCCGCCCTGGCCGATCGTGCCGTCGCCGCTGCTGAAACCGCTTTCCAGCACGAACAATGCCTTCAGCCCGCCGCCGAGATCCTCGGTGCCGCGGATGCCCCAGCGGCTGCCCGACGCGACGCCGTCGCCATACTTGACGAGCTTGTCGTGCCCCGTCGACGTCGCCACCTTGTTCGAATACGTGACACCCGCGTCGATCAGCCCGTAGAGCGTGACGCTGCTTTGCGCGTGTGCGGCGCCGAACATCCCGAGTGCGGCCGCGGCCGCAATGGTCTTCTTCATGGTGCTTCCTTTTGTTGTGAGCGCACGCGTTTGCATCGCTGCTGAACGCGCGGCGTGTTGACGAAAAACGATGACGAACGGGGGCAAGCCGCGCCGGATCGGCCGGACGTGCGTACGCCTCATGCGCGCTGCACGATGTTCGGAAACGATGCCGGTATGGACTTGCTGAAGCGGCATGCCGCAAGGACAGCCGCTCGACTTGCAGCGCCGCGGCGCGTGCGCATCGATACGCACGCGATCACGACGCGTTGCCCCGGCGATGCCGGCCAGAATCTCTTCCGGCTTTCGTGGAGCGGATGGACGGCGCGATGCCTGTCGGCATCACGACCTTCGATATATTTTTCAAAATATATCGAGTTGTCATCAAGCGGTAAACAATTATTCGGGCTCCTGTCGCCTTTCTTCCACAGGCGTCGCGCAACGTGCCGGGAGCGGCGAGCCGGCGGCGGCGGCCGAACGCGGCCGGGCATGCGCCGGCATCCCGCATAATCGGGCGTTGAACGAAGTCGCGACGAGCGCATTGTGCGCGCGCAGCAATCCGAAACAGGAACGAGGGGGTGCGCTGGCTCGCCGCACGATGGCGGCGCCCGCTCCGGGGAATACCGGGCAATCCCGCTGAAGACAGGACACCGACATATGGACCGAGCCGAGCACATCAGCATCGAACAGGTGGTCGACCTTCCCGCCGATGAACTGAATAGGTGCGACTTCTCGTTCGAGATCGCGTGGGAACTGAATGCGCCGTATCAGGATCTGCTCGATCTGCGCGCGCTGCCCGTGCAGCGCAAGGATTACGGCTTCGACCCGACCGGCGGGGCACGCGACGGATCCGGCGGCACCGCGCTGTTTCGGGCGACCGCGGGCGGGCGCCTCGCAGGATTCCTCGCCATGACGGAAAGCTGGAACGGGATGGCCGAGATCGCGGAACTCGCAGTCGACCGGACCTGCCGGCGGCAAGGTATCAGCCAGTTCCTGCTGGCCGCGGCGGAAGCGTGGGCGCGCAGCCGCGGGTTCGGCTTCATGCGGCTGGAGACGCAGGCGAACAACGTCGCAGCCTGCTGCACGTATGCCCGTGCGGGTTTCGTCGTGGGCGGGCACGACCGCTTCCTGTACGCCGACGGCGCGAACGACGGCGAAGTCGCCCTCTTCTGGTACAAGGATCTGCGCGACGGGCAGCGCGCGACAAGCCGGACGGTCGACCCGGAATCGGTGCTGCCGCCGGCCTGACCGGATTCCGGCCGCCGCCCCGCTTCGGAACTACCTGTCGGTTACTTCCGCGTCGCGACGATGAACAGGCGCGGAAACGGCAGCAGCACGGTGCCGTCGTCGAGCAGCGGATAGCCGTTCGGCCCCGCGACGGCTTCGCGGTAGCGCGCGACGAACGCAGCGCGCTCGCCTTCGTCCAGCGCCGCGAGGAACGGCCGCAATGCGCTGCCCTTGAACCATTCGACGACCGCATCGGCGCCGCCGCTCAGCGGGTGGTAGTACGTCGTGCGCCACACGTCCACCCGCGAACACAACGGCGACAGCAGCGCGTAGTAGTGCCGCGCATCGAACCGCTCGGTGCGCGCGGCCTGCTTCAGCTTCTCCGCCCACGGCCCGGCCGCGGCGACTTCGCGCATCAACCGGTGTGCCGGTTCGTCGAGGTTGTCCGGCATCTGCACCGCGAGATGGCCGCCCGGCGCGAGCCGGCCAACCAGCGACGGAAACAGCGTGTCGTGCGCGGGCACCCATTGCAGCACCGCGTTCGACAGGATCAGGTCGTAGCCGCCCGGATCGTCCCACGTGGCGACATCGGCCAGATCGAAACGCAGCGCAGGCAGGCGCTTGCGCGCGGCCGCGATCATGTCCGGCGACGCGTCGATCCCGCGCACCGTCGCGTCCGGTGCGCGTGCGATCAGCGCCTCGGTCGAGTTGCCGGGCCCGCAGCCAATGTCGATCGCGGTGCGGATCGGCGTGTCCGGCACGGCAGCCAGCAGATCGCGCACGGGCCGCGTGCGTTCGCGCTCGAATTGCATGTACTGGTTCGCGTATGGGTCGAGTGGGGTCGTCACGATAGTCCTCCGGGTCGGCGTGGACGGTGCCGGGATATGGGCAGCCGTCGATACAATGCATTCTGCGATCCCGACGATCGTCAGTAAAATGAATTTAATATCGCTATTGATTCAAAATTCTGATGAAAATAGATACGCTGGGTGTGCAGGCCTTCGTCGCGATCGCCGACGGCGGCAGCTTCAGGCAGGCCGCCGAGACGCTGCACGTGACGCAAACGGCCATCACGCAACGGTTGCGCAAGCTCGAAGCGTTTCTCGGCGTCGCGCTGGTCGAGCGCACGACGCGCCGCACGGCGCTCACCGAGATCGGCCGGCGTTTCCTGCCGCAAGCGCGCCGGTTGCTGAGCGAGCTGTCGGATGCACTGACCGAAATCCGCGAAACCGGCCTGAGCCAGCGCGGCGACGTGACGATCGCGTGCGTGCCGACCGTCGGCGTGCAATATCTGCCCCGCATTCTGCGCGCGTTCTCCGAACGCCGGCCGCACGATCGCGTGAAGATCCTCGATCACGCATCGGCGTCGGTGCTGCAGGCCGTATTGCGACGCGAAGCGGAATTCGGGATCGGCATCGCCGGCGATCAGCACCCCGAACTCGTCAGCGTGTCGCTGACCGATGACCCTTACGTGCTCGTGTGCCGCAACGATCATCCGTTCGCGAAACGGCGGCGGATTCGCTGGGCGGCGCTGCAGCCGCATCCGCTGATCTTCGCCGGCGAAGTGAGCGGCAATCGCGGGTTGCTCGAAGGTGCGCTGAAGACGAGCGGCGTGTCGCTGCATTCGTTCTACGAAGTGCAGCGCAGTTCGACCGCGCTCGGGCTCGTCGCCGAAGGGCTCGGCGCGGCCGTGGTGCCGAAGCTCGCGATTCAGAAGAATGCGTATCCGATGATCCGCACGATCGCGCTCGTCGAACCGTCGGTATCGCGCACGCTCGTGCTGGTGACGCGCAGGGCCGCGCAGTTGTCGCCCGCAGCGCGGGCGTTGTACGACATGATCGTGGAGCGCGCGGCGCCGGGACGTTGATCGGGAATGCGGCGAAGATGCTGCCGGAACGGCAGCCGTTGCGGACAGTCAACCGCGGCGCATGCTTCGTTGCCCTGCCGCGCGATGTCGGTGGATGTCAGGAGGATGCCGCTATCCGACGGTGCGTACCCCCTGCCACCACCGCGCAATCCCGCTCACAGCGCCTTGACCATGAACACGCGCGCCGTGCCTTCCGGTTCGCACGGCACTTCGCCGAACGCCTCGTAACCCTGCTTGCGGTAGAAATCCGGTGCCTGGAACGTAATCGTGTAGAGCACCGCACGGGCGCATCCGCGCCGCTTCGCTTCCGCTTCGGCCTCGCGCAGCAGCCGGCTGCCGAAGCCGCCGCCACGCAGCGATTCCGGCAGGTAGAAAAGGTCGATGAAGAACAACCCGAGCGACGTCCGGCCAGTGAGGCCGCCCAATACCTCGCCGGTCGCGGGATCGGTCACGTACACATCGAGCGCCGCCGTGTCGGATCGCCCCGTCATCGCGTGGTTGAATTCGCCGAGCTTGCTGCTGATGAAGTCGCGTGCGGCCGGTTGTTCGGTGTCGGTCAGCTGGAAGGAAACGTCGGGATGTGCGGTCATGTAGTCAAGGCGGGCGTGAACGGGCGTCGCACGACTATAGCGCGTCCGCATGCTGCATGACGGGCGCCGAACGAGACGCCTGACGCACTTCATGACAAAAGCGCAAACGGCGGGCGCATCGCGCGCCCGCCGCTACGACACCCGCCGTACCCGCCGCGCCCGCTCAGGCCGCCGCGAACGCCGCCTTCATGTCGGCCACCCGGCGCCGCTCGCGCGCGATCATCGCCTGGTTCACCACGATCACGCCGATCGTCACGGCCGAGATGAACAGCGTCGCCAGCGCATTCATCTCCGGGTTCAGCCCCAGCCGCACGCGCGAGAACACCACCAGCGGCAGCGTCGTCGACCCCGGCCCGGAGAG
>NZ_CABVLY010000041.1 GCF_902498995.1 Burkholderia anthina | reverse complement strand
CGGAGCCCACGGCGCCGCGCTTGCCGCGGGCCGGGCGGCGCCGGCGCGCGAGCCGCGCGGCCATCTTCCTGGTGCGCTGCGCTTGCGCGGCGCTCTGCTGGCCCGGCGGGCCGCCGTGCGCGAAACGCGTGCCGCGATACAGCGTCGCGAATTGCCCGGCGGGCTTCGAACGCCGCGGTTTCGCCGATTTCTTGTGCGCGGCGACAGCCGCTTGCCGGGCGATCTCCGCGGCGTGCTGGGTAATCCGGGTCATGGCGGCCTCGCGTCAGGACGGAAATGCCGTGCGCATCATCTCGTTCGCGAAATGCAGGATCGCCGCGCACGACAGCGGCGCGGCGATCACCAGCACGATCGTCACGGCGATCAGCTTGATCGCGAACGGCAGCGCCTGATCCTGCAGCGACGTGATGGCCTGCACGAACGACACGGCGAGCCCGACCGCAGCGGCCGCGATCACGAACGGCAGCGACACGGTCAGGCACAGCAGCATGCCCTGGGTGGCGGCGTGAACCAGCGAATCGACGTCCATGATGGCGGCTCCGGTCCGGTTACTTGTAGGTCAGCACGAGCCCGTGGACCAGCGCCGACCATCCATCCATCACGACGAACAGCAGCAGCTTGAACGGGATCGCGACGTTGGTCGGCGATACCTGGTTCAGCCCCATCGACAGCAGCACGTTGGCGATGATCAGGTCGATCACGATGAAGGTCACGTACAGCAGGAAGCCGATCTTGAACGCATCGGTGAGCTCGGTCAGCGTGAACGCCGGCGCGAGCACGATCAGGTCGGTTTCCTTCAGCGCCTGCGCTTCCTCCTTCGGCCACACGATCGACGCCGAGCGCATGAAGAAGCGCTTTTCGCGTTCCTGCGTGTGCTTGATGAGGAACTGGCGGAACGGCTCGCGCGCCGCGTCGGCCGCCTGGATCACGGCTTGCGACGATTGCGGCGAGATCGTCTGGCCGTTCAGCGTCTTCGCGGCCATCATGCCGATGGGCGCCATCACGTAGACCGATACCAGGATCGCGATGCCGTTCAGCACCATGTTGGGCGGCACCTGCTGCACGCCGAGCGCATTGCGCAGCAGGCCGAGCACGACGACCACCTTCGCATACGACGTCACGACCATCGCGACGAACGGCAACAGGCCGATCGCGACGACGATCAGCAGCAGGCCGGACAGGTCACTGTACTGAACCATGCTCGTGCGCCATGCGAAGAATGCGGATGCCCACGTGTTCGCCGATCCCGACCAGCTCGCCGTAGCCGATCACCTGGCCGTGCGCGACCAGCTTGAGCGTCAGGTCGGCGATCGCGGTCGGCAGCTCGATCACGTAGCCGGGCGCGAGCGACGACACCTCGTCGATCGTCAGCGCCACGGTATCGGCGACGAACTGCACGGGCAGCTCGAGTTCGCCCACTTCGACGGCACGTTCGGCTTCCGGCGCGTCCAGCCCGGCTTCCGCGGTGCCCAGGACGGTGCTTTCGGTCATCACGGGTTCCTTCAACAAAGTGATCGTTCGGGGTTGCAGCGCCACGGCGGCCTGGCAGTGCGCGAGGCCCGCGCTGCCCCAGGTCGCGAGCGCGACGGCTCGGGCAACGGCCGGCGAACCGTCGTCCGGCGCCGCGCTTGCGGCGTGCAGCCACGCGGCATCGAGCGACGGGGCGAGCGCGCGCATCAGGATGTCGCCGCCGCGCAGGCTCTGCAGCGTGTCGACCGACAGCGGCTTCGTACCGAGCACGAGGCTGCCGGGCACGCGCAGCGACGCGTCGAACCGCGCGAGCCTGGCCGTGCTGGCCAGGCAGCCGTCCAGCCACTCGATGCAGCGCCCGGGCAAGCGCACCCGCGCGTCGTGCCGCCGGTCGCGCAGCGTGAGCGACAGGGCGACGGTCACGCTGTCCGGACGCGGTGCGGGCCACGCGCCGCGCCTGACCGCGACGATCTGCACGTCTTTCAGGCCGAGCGTGTCGAGGCAGCGCAGCAGCGGCGTGCACAGCACGTTCGCCACGGCATTGCGCAGCGTGAGCTCCGGGCTCGTGCGGCGATCGGCGGCCTGCGCCTCGGACCACGCGCAGACCGCCAGCGCGGGGTAGCGTTCGAGATCGAGCAGCAGATGCGCGCTCACCGGGCCGGCCGGCGTGTCGACCCGCAATTCCGCGAACGCCGGATCGGCATAGTCCGGGGCGTGGGCCGCGAAGCCGCGGCGAAAATCGCGCACGCCGAGCGTGTCGCGCAGGAACACCGGCAAGCGTGCGTCGAACAGCCGGCGCGACGCGTGCGCGCTCGCCGCATCGAGCGGGGGCAGCGCGAACGGCGCGGCGACGGCGTCGCCGTCAGGCGTAATCGAATGACGAATCAGTTTCAACCCTTGCCAAGAAATGCCGCCGTTGGCCCGCGCAAGCGGCCCCTGCGCCGAGGCGATTCATGCGGAGCGCTCACCACACCGTGAGACGAACGGTTCGCGGCTGCCCCCATGCACGCAGCATCGCGTCGAGCTCGTGCTCGAGCGCGATGCTGTGGGCCAAGAGTAACTGCCGGGCTTCGCGATCCTGCGTATCGAACCGAAGCAGCAGGTCGAAATGCGAAAGCGACACCTGCAGTTCGGTGGCCGGCAGAATCCGGTCGTTCAGCACGACCTGCGCTTCCCACTGCCCGGCGGCCGCGACGGCGGGATCGCCGCAGAACGCCGCGACCTCGCGCGACAGCACGCCGAGCAGGCCGAGGTGATCGCGCCGCTCCTGCAGCGTGACCGATGCGATCGGCGTGGCGGCGCTCGCGATGCGCGCGGCGATCGCCTCGCATTCGGCGCGTTCGGCGGGGGTCGGCCACGTGTCCGGCGCGGGCGCGTCGCGCTCGTTCGAGATCAGCGGCACGTGCTCGTGCGGCGCGGGCGACGGATCGGGTTCGGCGCCGGCGTCGTCCGGCTCCCGCGACGCGGGCGGCGCATCGGATACCGGGCGCGCCACCGTGCGGCGCGCGGCCAGCAGCGCCGCGTAGTCGAAGCGGCGCGTGCCGCGCGCGGGCGCGGGCCCCGCGTCGTCCCGAGTCGGCAGCGGGGGCGCGTCTCGGCTGTCGATGCGGGTCACGGTGCGGCGTCAGATGGTGATGCGGCCGATCGGGCGCAGGTCGACGTGCTCGCCCAGCTCCTGGTACGAATACACGGCGAGCCAGCCGAGCTTCGCCTCGATCATCCGGCGCACGTAGCGGCGGATGTCCATCGACGTGACGAGCGCGACGCCGTCGGCCGGCTGCGGGCCGACGACGGCCTGGATCTTGTCGATCAGCAGGCCGATCTCGTCCGGCGCGAGCGCCAGGAAATTGCCGGTCGGGGTCTGCTTGATCGCCTGCCGGATGTGCTGCTCGATCGGCAGGTCGAGCAGCACGGCGGGCAGCGTGCGCTGGCCGCGCGTCGCGCGATGCGCGAGGAAGCGCGACAGGTCGCCCCGCACGTATTCCGTCAGCATCAGCATGTCCTTTTCCTTCGGCCCCCATGCGATGAGGCTTTCCATGATGGTCCGCACGTTGCGGATCGAGATCTGTTCCTCGAGCAGGCGCCGCAGCACGTCGGCGATCCGTTGCGGCGGCAGCACCTTCTGGACTTCCGCGACGAGCCCCGGGTGATCCTCGCCGAGCTGCTCCAGGATCCACTGCACCTCCTGGATGCCGAGGAACTGGGTTGCGTGGTGGCGCATCAGCGCGACCGACGCGTGCGCGATCACCTGCTCGGGGCCCCACGCCGGAATGCGCGGCGGCAGCTCGCGCGCATCGGCCCAGTGGGTCGGCCGGCCGCCGGGATCGATCGGCGGGCGCGGCTCGCTCTTCGCGATCAGCGCGTCGCGCTGCCGCGCGTCGTCGTCCGACAGCGGCGTGCCCGGCGCGACGCGTTCCGGTTCCGGCAGCATGACCCGGCCCGCCGGCAGCTCCATCAGCAGATACGGCACGTCGTGAATCAGGATCTCCGCGTGCATTGCCGGCAGCGCCGCATGGGTCCACATCGTGATGCCGGGGAACGGCAGCCCCAGCTCCTCCTGCAGCCGCGCGCGCTCCGCGCCGAACGCATTGTCGAGGGTCGGCAAGGCCAGCCGCTGCATCAGGTCGGGCGCGACGCGCACGCCGATCGGGCACGCGAACTGCGGCGCGCGCGTCATGATCGCCGGCGTGTCGGCCTTCGCGCCGGAGCGCTGCATCGCCTGCAGCCCGTCTTGCGCGGGCCCCTGCTGCGGCTGCTTGCGATTCAGCTTGTACGCGATGAACGCGAGAAGCGCGGACAGCAGCAGGAAGAGCGCGACCGGGAAGCCCGGCACCAGCGCGAAGCCGAGCAGCAGCAGCGCGGCGAAATACAGCGCGCGCGAACTCGAGCCGAGCTGGCGGCCGATTTCCTCGCCGAGCGAGCGGGGCTTGTGGTGCCGTTCGTCCGCCACCCGCGTGATCATCACGCCGGCCGCGACCGACAGCAGCAGCGACGGGATCTGCGACACCATCGCATCGCCGACCGACAGCACCGAGAAGCGGTTCGCCGCCTCGCCGGCGGTCATCCCGTGATACGCGACGCCCACCGCGATGCCCGCGACGATGTTGATGGTCGTGATCAGCAGGCCGGCGATCGCGTCGCCTTTCACGAACTTCATCGCGCCGTCCATCCCGCCGTGCAGCTGGCTCTCGATCGCCAGCGTCGCGCGCCGGTGGCGGGCTTCCTCGGGGCTCAGCAGGTTCGCGCGCAGATCGGCGTCGATGCTCATCTGCTTGCCCGGCATCGCGTCGAGCGTGAAGCGCGCGCCGACCTCGGCCACCCGCTCCGAGCCTTTCGCGATCACGATGAACTGCACGGTCGTGATGATGATGAACACCACCAGCCCGACGACCAGGTTGCCGCCGACCACCAGTTTGCCGAAGCTGTCGATGATGTTGCCGGCCTCGGCGTGCAGCAGGATCGACTTGGTCGACGCGATGTTCAGCGACAGCCGGTAGAGCGTGGTGAACAGCAGCAGCGACGGGAACGCGGACAGCGACACGATGTCCGGCACGTACATCGTCACCATCAGCAGCGTGACGCTGATCGTGATGTTGATCGCGAGCAGGATGTCGATCAGCTCGGGCGGCAGCGGCAGGATCATCAGCGAGATGATCGCGGTGACCAGCAGCGCGATGCCGATTTCGCCGCCGGCCGGGATCTTGAGGGCCTTGAACATCGGAACGCTCAGTGATGGGGTGACGGGGAGGGCGACTCGGGCGGGCGGCTCGCGCCGATCGCGTCGACCCAGCGCAGGATCGCGGCGACCGTCTCGAACAGCGCTTCCGGCACCGGCTGGTCGAGCGTGACCTTGTACAGCGCCCGCGCGACGGGCGGGTTGCCGATGATCGGCACGCCGGCCTCGCGCGCGGCGCGGCGCAGCAACGCGGCGTCCGCGTCCATGCCCTTCGCGATCACGACGGGCAGCGGATGCTCGTCGGGCGCGTAGCGCACCGCGACCGCGAAGTGGGTCGGGTTGACCACCAGCACGTTGGCGAGGCCGATGCGCGGCTTCGGCGGCGTGGTCGCCAGCTCGCGCGCGAGGCGGCGGCGCTCGCCCTTGAGTTCGGGGCTGCCTTCCTGCTCCTTGTGCTCGCGCTTCACCTCGTCCTTGCTCATCTTCATCTTCTTGATGAACAGGAAGCCCTGCAGCCTGATGTCGATCGCGCCGACCAGCACGAAGATGCCCACCGAGATCGCGCCGAGCTTCGCCAGCATGTCCCAGAACATCAGCGACAGCCCGGCGAGCGGCTGGTAGATCGAACCGACCACCAGCGGGAACAGCCACTTGATCGACTGCCACATCACCCAGGCGAGGATGATCGCCTTGATCACCATCTTCGCGCAGTCGATCAGGCTTTTCGCGGAAAAGATCCGCTTGATGCCGCTCGCCGGGTTGACCGTCTGCATGTTGGGCGTGACCGGCTTGGTGGCGATCCGGAAGCCCACTTGCGCGATCGAGCCGGCCGTGGACGCCAGCGCGGCCGCGAGCACGCACGGCACGACGAGCTTCAGCGCGGTGGCGCCGATCCTGAACAGGTCGGCGTGGAGGTGCTCCAGCGAATGATCCTGGCCGACGAACGACAGCGGGATCGACACGATCTCGTGCAGCCCGTCGCGAAACATCGGCACCGTCGCGACCAGCGCGATCAGCGCGCCGGCCATCGACAGCGCGTCGGAGAAGTCGCTGCTGCGCGCGGCCTCGCCGTCCTTGCGCGCGTCCTCGAGTTTCTTGTCGGTTGGCTGTTCGGTCTTTTCGTCGCTCATGGAAGGGCCCGCGGCGCAGTCTCGGCCGGATCGAATGGAAACTGGAAACGCACGCGCAGTCGCGCCGTTGCGACGACCTTAGCGCCCGCCGCACGCGGCCGGCGCGGGCGATGCGAAGTGGCGCCGCGCGGGCCGAAGCAAGCGGCCGGCGGCGGTGCCGGGCGGGGCGCGCTTCGCCTCGTGCGCGCTGGCTTCGCATGGGCGGCAGGCGGGCGGGACGGAATTGCTATGGTCGAAGGCGTCGGGATGCATCCGGCAGCGCCGCCGTTCGCGGCGCGACCGGCCGGCCTGTTTCCACCCCATCGCAGGAGCGCGTTGCCATGACCGTAGACACGCCGGAGTACCTGAACTGCAGCCCGGAATTCATTGGCGGGCTCATCGAGACCGTCTCCGTGGCGCTGCTGGACAATTTCCCGAACACGCCCGTCGACCTGTTCGACATCGAACAGGCGATCGACGCGCTGCGGCTGCTGCGCCCGCGCGTGGTCGAGATCGACGCGCTGGACGGCCTGCTGCGCATGGCGAAGGGGCAGTGGCAGGAAGCGAACCAGATCCTGCTGCGGGTGATCGAGATGCGGCCGCAGTTCGGTTATGCGAAGGCGCTGCTCGCGTTCTCGCTGTCGTCGATGGGCGATCCGTCATGGCGGCAGATCGCGACCGAGGCGCTCGCGGACGATCCGGACAACAAGGACACGCGCGCGCTGGTGCGGGCGCTCGAAGTGAAGGACGAGGTGGATCGCGCGATCCGCGAGCATCGTCCGGGCCAGCCGTTCGTTTCGCCCGCGTCGCTGGAAGAGGCCGGTGCGAGCGCCGACGAGCCGGCGAGCACCGTGCAGCACGACCCCGCGCAGGCGGCCGAGATATTCCAGGGCGGCGGCGCATTCCTGCGCGCGTAATTCAGGAGGAACCGACATGTCCATCGATCCCGTCAGCCAACTGGCGCCCGCAGCACTCGACGCCACGGCGGCGCCGGCCGCCGCGTCCGCCGATCACGCTCAGTTGGGCGACAAGTTCAAGGCCCTGATGGCGCGCGCGCCGATGGCGCCGCCCGAGCATGCGAACAGCCATCTGTCGTCCACGGTGTCGAAGGCCGTCGAGGCGCAGGACGCGCAGTTCCAGCGGACGATCGCCGATATCGGCAAGCTGTCCGACGACATCCCGGGGCTGTCGACGACGGAGATGACCAACCGCACCATCCACATGATGTTCGAGATGACCAGCATGCAGATGAACATGCAGGTCAAGATGAGTCTCGCGGAATCGTCGAAGTCGTCGGTCCAGACCCTGATGAAGAACCAATGAGCCCCGCGCTCCGCCGGCCGGCGGGGCGGGCGTCGCAAACGGCAGTGCTTGAAGGGCGGATGGCAACTCAATGAAGTCGAATCGTCGCTGGGCGCGCGTGGCGGTCGTCGCGCTTTGCATCGCCTTGCTCGGCGGATGCAAGAAGGAACTTTACGGCAGCCTCACCGAGCAGGATGCGAACGAGATGCTGGTCGCGCTGCTCGAACAGGGCGTGACCGCCAGCAAGGACAGCCCGGACGGCGGCAAGAACTGGACGCTCGACGTCGACGACGCACAGCTGGTGCGCGCGATGGAAGTGCTGCGCGCGCGCGGGCTGCCGCACAGCAAGTTCAACGATCTCGGCGAACTGTTCAAGAAGGACGGCCTCGTGTCGACCCCGACCGAGGAGCGCGTGCGGTTCGTCTACGGCATCTCGCAGGAGCTGTCGTCCACCCTGTCGAAGATCGACGGCGTGCTGGTCGCGCGCGTGCAGATCGTGCTGCCGAACAACGATCCGCTCGCGCAGGACGTCAAGCCGTCGTCCGCCGCCGTGTTCATCAAGTACCGCCCCGACGCGGACATCAACACGCTGATCCCGCAGATCAAGACCCTCGTGATGCACAGCGTCGAAGGGCTGACCTACGACCACGTGAGCGTGACGACCGTCGCGGCCGATCCCGTCGAATTGTCGAAGCTCGCGCCGCCCGCGTCGAACCCGTGGTGGATGCTGGCGCTGGGCGTCGGCATCGTCGCCGTGCTGGCGGCCGCCGGCTTCGCCGCGTACCGGTTCGGCGCGAAGCGCGGCACGCCGGCGCTGCAGGGCTGGCTCGATGCGTTCGCCGGCCGGTTCCGGCCGGCCCGCAAGGAATCCTGAGCGATGACGGGGTTCGCCGCGCCTGCCGGGCTCGACGCCGGTGTGCCGGCCGTGCGTGTCGCCAGGGCGCTCGACTGTTACCGGAACAACGTGGATCGCGTCGCCGACTGGGTGCATCCGTCGTGGATCGCCGCGTCGCTCGGCGTGCCCGAGGCGCGGTTGAGCAACTGGCGCGCGCTGCTGGCGAACGTGCCGCCCGGCGTCGCCGCGCGCTGTTCGTGGGCGCTGGTGCGCACGCTCGGCGTGACGCCGCCGGGTTTCGCGGCATTGTCGCCGGGCGGTTTCACGCCGGTCGGCGCGATCGTCGCGTCGCAGCCGAACGCGTGCCTGCTCGACGTCGTGCCCGCCCCGCTGACGATGCGGATCTGGCGCATGCGCGCGCTGCTGCTGCGGCGCGGCGAGGTGCGGCGGTTGATCGATCGCCATGCGCAGAAGCGGCTCGCCGACTGGACCGGGCTCGACGTGGACGTGCTGATGAGCGGCCCCGGCACGGACAGCGCGAACGACGCGGCGCGGCTCGCCGCCGTCGCGATGCCGCCGCTCGCGTCGCTGGACGCGGACGCGCTCGCGATCGAAGGCATGCTGCTGGTGCTGCGCGACCTGAAAAGCGCGGACGGCCTGCCGTTTCCGTTGTCGCGGCTCGCGCTGCCCCGTTACGTCGAGGTGCCGGCATGGCTCAGCGCATTGCCGACGCAGCATGACGAGGCGGGCACCGCCCGGCTGTTTCGTCGTCTGCCGGAATTGCTTCGGGAGTGGGCATGGTTATTTGGTTGAACAGCCGCCGGCTGAGCGCCGACGCGGGCGCTCGGGACGACCCCGACGGCCCGGCAGTGCGGTTCGGCGTGCACGGCGACGTGGTCCGGCGCGAGACGTTCGGCGATCTGCTGTCGATCGCGCACGCGTACGCGCAACTCGAAGCCGATCGGGCGCTCGTGCTGGCGCAGGCGCAGGACGAGGCCGCGGCGATCGTCGCGGCGGGCGAGGAGCAGGCCGAGCTGCTGCTGGACGCCGCGAGCGAAACCTACGAGACGGCCGCGAAGCGCGGCTACCGCGAAGGCGCGAACCGCGCGCTGACGGAATGGATGGAGCGGCTCGCCGATGCGACCGACGCGCAGAACCGCCTGCAGGTCCGCATGCGCGAGCGGCTGGCCGACATCATCGCGTCGGCGGTCGAGAGCATCGTGCACAGCATGGATCGCGAAGCGCTGTTCGCCCGCGCGCTGTCGACCGTCGACCGCATCATCGACAACTCCACCTACCTGCGCGTCGCGGTGAATCCGCAGGACTATGACGCGGCGCGCGCGGCGTTCGATCAGCTCGCGGCGAAATGGCGCGACCTCGGCCGGCCGATTCCGGTGTCGATCGTCGCCGACAAGCAGCTCGAGCCGGGCGCGTGTGTCTGCGAAACGGATTTCGGCTCGGTCGACGCGAGCCTGAAGACGCAGTTGCGCGCGATGCGCAGCGCCGTCGCGCGGGCGCTCAAGCGCTCGATATACCAGGATCAGGCCGATGCCGATGCCGACGCCGACGCGGCAATCGCGCCGGACGACGCGGACGACGACGCGGCTGAAAGCGGCGACGCCGCCGCAGCCGAGGCATCGCGATGAAGGACGGCTGGTTCGACCGGACGCTCGGCTTCGAGCGCCTGACCGACGAGATCGAGCGCGAGATTCTCGCGCGGCCGGGCGTGCTGCGCACCGGCAAGGTGATCGAGGTGATCGGCACGCTCGTCAAGGTGGGCGGGCTCGACGTGTCGCTGGGCGAGCTGTGCGAGCTGCGCACGCCGGCCGGCGCGCTGCTGCAGCACGCGGAAGTGATCGGCTTCACGCGCGACTGCGCGCTGCTGTCGCCGTTCTCGCGGCTGACGGACATCTCGCGCTCGACCCAGGTGGTCGGGCTCGGCCGCTCGCTCGCCGTGAAGGTCGGCGACATGCTGCTCGGGCGCGTGATCGACAGCCTCGGCAATCCCGTCGACGGCGGCCCCGAGATCGAATCCGACACGCTGCAGCCGGTTTTCGCGTCGCCGCCGGAACCGATGAGCCGCCGCATGATCGACACGCCGATGGCAACCGGCGTGCGCGCGGTGGACGGCATGATGACGCTCGCGGAAGGGCAGCGGATGGGCATCTTCGCGCCGGCGGGCGTCGGCAAGAGCACACTGCTCGGCATGTTCGCGCGCGGCACCGATTGCGACGTCAACGTGATCGCGCTGATCGGCGAGCGCGGCCGCGAAGTGCGCGAGTTCGTCGAGCTGATTCTCGGGCCGGCCGGCATGGCGCGCTCGGTCGTCGTGTGCGCGACCTCCGACCGTTCGTCGATGGAGCGCGCGAAGGCCGCCTACGTGGCGACGGCGATCGCCGAGTATTTCCGCGATCGCGGCCTGCGCGTGCTGCTGATGATGGATTCGCTCACGCGCTTCGCGCGCGCCGGCCGGGAAATCGGCCTGGCCGCCGGCGAGCCGCCTGCGCGGCGCGGCTTCCCGCCGTCGATCTTCGCGGAGCTGCCGCGCCTGCTGGAGCGCGCGGGCATGGGCGCCACCGGCTCGATCACCGCGCTCTACACGGTGCTCGCCGAGGACGAGAGCGGCAGCGACCCGATCGCGGAGGAAGTGCGCGGGATTCTCGACGGGCACATGATCCTGTCGCGCGAGATCGCCGCGCGCAACCAGTATCCGGCCATCGACGTGCTGGGCAGCCTGTCGCGCGTGATGTCGCAGGTGATGCCCGCGCGGTACGTCGACGCGGCCGCCCGCGTGCGGGCCTTGATGGCGAAGTACCGCGAGATCGAGATGCTGCTGCAGATCGGCGAATACAAGCCGGGGGCGAACGCGCTCGCCGACGAGGCGATCGCGCGGCACGACGCGATCAAGGCGTTCCTGTCGCAGCCCACCGACGAGATCGTCGCGCTGGCCGACACCGAGGCCGGGCTCCATGCGCTGACCGCAGGCTGATGGCGGACGCGAACCGCCAGCGGATCGCCGCGCTCGGGCATGCCAACGCGCGCCGCAATCGCGCGATCGACGCGCTGCGCGTCGAGCTGGCCGCGCGGCACGACGAACGCGTCGGGCTGCTCGCGCGCCGCGCGGCGAAGGTCGAGCAGATCGACGGCGAGACCCGGGTGATCGAAGGTTACCAGGCGCGCGTGTCGCGCATGACGGGCGGCAGCGACGGCTTCTCGATCGATGCGCTCAACCAGTGCGTGCGCTACATCGGCGTCGTGACCGACCGCAAGCGCGGGATGGTCGCGGAGCTGGCGCAGCTCGACGGCGAGATCGGCGGCGTCGAGCGCGAGATCGCGCGGCTCCAGCGCGAGATCGCCATCAACACGCAGCGCATCGACCAGTGCAGCGAACGGATCGCGGCGATCCGGCGGACGATCGAACTCGCCCGCGAGGACGCGCAGGACGAGGAAAACGAGGAAATCGCCACGTCCCGGTTCATCCGGGCGCGCGCGTTCCAGGGGTGATACCGGATGATCCAGACGCTTGAACCGATTGTCGATCTGCACGGCCTTTTCATCGGCTACCTGACGGTCACCTCCGTGTGCGCGCTGCGGCTGTTCGTGCTGATGTTCGTGTTTCCGCCGACCGCCGACGGCGTGATCCAGGGCACGGTGCGCAACGCGATCGCGATCGTATTCAGCGCATACGTCGCCGTAGGCCAGCCGATCTCGTTCATCGAATCGCTGCACGGGCTGTTTCTCGCCGAAGTGGCGCTGCGCGAAGCCGCGATCGGGCTGGTGCTCGGCTACGCGGCGTCGACGGTGTTCTGGGTCGCGGAGAGCGTGGGCGTGTACATCGACGATCTGACCGGGCACAACAACATCCAGATCACCAACCCGGCCAGCCAGGAGCAGAGCACGCCGGTCGGCACGCTGCTGCAGCAGGTCGCGATCATGGCGTTCTGGGCGCTCGGCGGGATGACGTTCCTGCTCGGCACGCTGTACGAATCGTATAACTGGTGGCCGATCGCGAAAGGCGCGCCGATCGCCGGCGATATCGTGGAATCTTTCGTGCTCCAGCAGACGGACACGCTGATGCAATCGATCGCGAAGCTCGCGGCGCCGCTGTTGTTCATTCTGGTGCTGGTCGACGTCGCGTTCGGCTTCATCTCGAAATCGGCGTCGAAGCTGGACATCTCCAGCCTGAGCCAGCCGGTGAAGGCGGCGGTCGCGATCGCGATGCTGGCGATCTTCATCGGGCTGTTCGTCGACCAGGTGCACGGGCAGCTGGCACTGCATTCGCTCGAATCGCAATGGAATGGAATTTTCTCAAAGCACGGGAAAGCAAATTAATCCCCGGCTTACTAATTCATTTCAAACTCAAACTTTCTCAAAGATCCGGTAAAAATTAGATTAATTGAATTTCTGAATATTTCATTCCATTACCCTGTTCTCCAATGCGGCCCGACAAGCCCGTTCGCACTGGAGTCAGTCATGTTCTCGACACTGTATTTCCCGCTTGCCGCGTATTTGGGCACACCGGATTTCGCCTCGGGGCGGGAACGTTTTGGCGCAGTCCTTTTCAATGGCGACATCGGTGTCGCCCGACAGCTCGCCAGCCGCTGGGCCGACGAGGCCGATGCGCCGCGCAATACGCCGCACGCGCTGCAACTGCACGCCGACATGCAATTGCTGACCGGCGGCGACGTGGAAGCGGAGGAGGCCTATCGCGCCGCCCAGCGCCAGAGCAACGCGTCGCGCCAGGCGATGCGCGCGGAGTCCTGCCGCAACACCGCGTGGCAGGCGTTTTTCCGCTATCGCCTGAACACCGCGCTCGCCTGCTTCGGCCGTGCGGCGGACGAGGACGACATTCCGCTCGACCGCGTGATCGAGGTGCGGGTCGGCATCGTGTGCGTGCTCTACGAACTGGGGCGCGTAGCGGAGGCGATCGGCGAGCTGGACGAACTGCGCGCGCTGGCGCGCGACGCGTCGGCGCAGACGATGCCGGCCTGGCACGCGCTGCTCGCGGCGCTGAAGCTCGACATCGCGATGCAATGCGCGCTGCGCTCGTCCGCGCCGCTGCAGGATCACGTCTACTGGCAGTCGGGCTCGATGCATGGCCGCTCCACGCGGGCGTCGCTGCACGCGTATCTGGACAGCGAAGAGAGCCGCGTCGACATCGCCTGCGTGCACATTCCGGTGCTGCGCGCCCGCATCGATTACCTGTGCCAGTTGCGCGAAGCAACCGGCGCCGACCGCAACGCGGTGGACGGGCTGCTGAAGCACGTGAACTGGGCGCGCGACCAGAACCTGCACGACTACCAGCGCACGCTGCGGCTCGAAATCGCGCTCGCGATGCTCGCGTGCGACGCCGCGCAGGCCGCGGACATGATCCTCGAGCCGCTGTACGGCGCCGCGCAGGCCGGCGTGGCCGGCCACCGGCAAATCGAATACCTGTATTGCGTGGCGAAAACCCGCCAGGCACAGGGGCGGCTGCAGGACGCGCAGCAGTTCTACAGCCGTTATGCGCTGACCTCGATGGAATGCCTGCGCGAAGCGCTGTCGGCGCGCGTGCCGTTTCTCGAACGCAAGATCCGCGAGACGTCGCAGCTCGACGACATCGGCGCGCGGCTGCCGGCCCGCTACCGGCGCGCGTACAGCTTCCTGCTCGAGAATCTCGAGCACGCCGACCTGTCGGTGCGCGACATCGCCGCGGAAGTCGGCGTGACCGAGCGGGCGCTGCAGAGCGCGTTCAAGAAATTCCTGAACATGTCCCCGACCGAGCTGATCCGCCGCCAGCGCATGGAGCGCATCCGCTCCGAGCTGGTGGACGGCTCGGCGTCCGACGGCGGGGTGCTCGCCACCGCGAGCCGCTGGGGCGTGCAAAACCGCTCGACGTTGATCAACGGCTATCGCAAGCAGTTCGACGAAGCGCCGTCGCACACGCTCGAACGATAACGAACCGATTTTTTTCTTCCGTGACGGGTGTGCGACAGCGATGAAATCGAAGGCGATATTTTGCACGGCGTGGGTGGCATGGGCGATCGGGATGAGCGCCGCGGGCGCCGCGCATGCGGACGTGGTGCGCTGGCGCAGCAGCGTCGCGCACGTGACGGCCGAAGGCAAGGACCTGAAGGACGTGCTGCGCGACCTGCTCGCGAGCCAGGGCGTGACCGCGTCGATTGCCGACAACGTCCAGGGCACCGTGACCGGTCGCTTCGACATGCCGCCGCAACGAATCCTGGACACGCTCGCCGCCACCTTCGGCTTCGTGTGGTTCTACGACGGCAGCGTGATGTCGATCAGCAATGCGAACGACGTCACGCGACAGATCGTCCGGCTCGACAACGCGTCGATCGGCGACCTCAACACGACGCTGCACGGCATGCGGCTCGACGACAAGCGCTATCCGCTCACCTACGACAGCAGTGCGCGCACGGTGATCATCAGCGGGCCGCCGCAGTACGTGCAGATGGTGGCCGGCGTGGCGAAGCATCTCGACGAGAACATGCAGCGCTCGAACGGCACGGTGGTGCGGGCGTTCAAGCTGAGCAGCGCATGGGCGGCCGACCACAAGGTCCAGCTCGACGGCAAGAACGTCGTCGTGCCGGGCGTGGCGACCGTCGTGTCGAATCTCTATCATCCGCAACAGGCTGGCGGGACGGGCGGCGGCGGCCCGACGCAGCCGGTCGGCGGCCTGCAGCGGCTGTCGCCGATGACCGATGCGAGCGGCGGCACCACGGGCGGCTCGCCGATCCCGCCGCTGCCGCCGGGCATGGCGGGCGGCGACGGCTCGACGCGTGGCCTGGTGAACAGCCTGCTCGGCGGCGGCCAGTCGGGCGGCGGCAAGAACGGCGCCCTGATGGATGCGACGCAGGGCGGCCCGGGCGGCGGCACGGCGGACCCGGGGGCGGGCGACCAGAGCCTGCCGGTCGTGGAAGCCGATCCGACGACCAACTCGGTGCTGATCCGCGACACGCCGCAGCGCATCGGGCTCTATGCGCCGCTGATCGAGAAGCTCGACGCGCGGCCCAACCTGATCGAGATCGAAGCGCACATCATCGAGATCGACGACGACCTGCTGCGGCAGATCGGCGTGGACTGGCGCGCGCACAACAGCCACGTCGACCTGCAGACCGGGGCCGGCACGCAACAGCAGAATGGCTACAACGGCAACATCAATCCGAACTTCGGCGTGACCACGCTGTCCGACGGCACCACGTCGGTCGCGGCCACGCCGGTCGGCGGGGCGATCACCGCGGTGCTCGGCAACGCGGGGCGCTATCTGCTCGCACGGATCACCGCGATGGAATCGACATCGGAAGCGAAGATCGACTCCAGCCCGAAGGTGGCGACGCTCGACAACGTCGAGGCTGTGATGGACAACCGCACGCGCTTTTTCGTGCGCGTGCAGGGCTACACGTCGGGCGATCTCTATTCGGTGTCGACCGGCGTGTCGATGCGGGTGCTGCCGATGGTCGTGCAGGACACCAACGGCACGACCCGGATCAAGCTCGACGTGCACATCGAGGACGGCCAGCTGACCGGCGACCTGGTCGATACGCTGCCGGTGATCACGAGCAGCGAGATCAACACGCAGGCGTTCGTCGGGGAAGGGGAGAGCCTGCTGATCGCCGGCTACAGCACCGACAACGATTCGAACGGCGTCGCGCGCGTGCCGTGGGTGTCGAAGATCCCGGTGATCGGCGCACTGTTCAGGAATACCAACCGCTCGCACAAGCGCATGGAGCGCGTGTTCCTGCTGACGCCGCGCATCATTCATTTCTGACCGGCGCGCGGCGGCTCGACGCGCTGGCCGACGCGCGGCTCGGCGGCGAACCATCGGCGCTTGCTTCGAGGGCGACGCGCCTATGAATCCGTATGCGAGCGAACGGCGGGCGGCGCCGTTCGCTCGCCGTCTTGCCGCGGCGCTTCGCGTCGCGTGCCGGCATTTCGTGTCGCGCGCCCCGTGCGCGGCGTCGCGGCATACAGTCGAAACGTGCCGGGGCCGGCCAGGTTCGGTCGGCGCACACGACGGCGACACGCGACGCGTCCGACCGCGTCGACTACCTGCGGACCACGGCAATCATGATCACCATCACGATTCAGGGCAGCGCTCCGACGACCCGGAGTGATCCGACCAGCGACGCGTCGTCGCCGGACAACTTGGGAACGCAACAGATCGCACAGATCATCCAGGCGCTGATGGCGGAGCTCAAGAACCTGCTGTCCGGGCAGGGCAACGACGATTCGTCGTCATCGCCGGTGGGCGGCGCCGGCAGTTCGCCTTCGCCGCTGGCCAACGACAACGCGCTGCCGCAGAACGATCCGTCGCAGTCGACCGGCCAGAACAACGGGCCTGCGCTGAACCTGCGTAGCGCGTCGCCGGCGAGCACCGGCAGCGGCGACCCGGGCAATCAGGTCAACCAGAACAACGGCCCGCAGTCGACCGGCCAAAGCACGTCGACGCTGCCCGCGAACACCGGCGGCAGCGCCGCGAACGCGATCGCGGACGATTTGCGCAGCCGCTACGGCCTGAACGACACGCAAATCGCGGGTGCGCTCGGCAACCTGAAACAGGAAAGCAATCTGGAGCCGGACGTCAACCAGGGCGGTGTCGAAGGCGGGCCGTCCGGCAATTTCGCGGACGACAACGCGAACGGCTGGGGGCTCGCGCAATGGGGCGGCTCACGCAAGCAGGGCGAGATCGCGTATGCGAACCAGCACCATCTCGACCCCGGCAGCCTCGACGCGAACATCGGCTTCATGAACCAGGAACTCGACGGCCCGTACAGCCAGACGATTTCGGACCTGAAGAACTCGACGAGCGTCGAACAGGCCACCCAGGTCTGGGACACCGATTACGAGCAGGCGACCGATCCGCAGATGGGCAACCGGCTCCAGTACGCGCGGAACTTCGAAGACGAAGGGCTGTAAGGCCGCCAGCCGTGCGGCCGGCGCGCCGGCCGCCGGTATCGTGCGCCTCTCTCCCCGCCATTCCAGGCGGAATCTCCCGACACGATCGATGCAGCGCCGCCAGCGCCGCCGGGTCGCGGCGCGCGAGGCCGTGCGCGCGACCACACGGGCCGATGCCGGACCATTGGGCGCGCGCCGGGGATCGGGTAAAGTGCCGCTCAATCCACCGGCTCGACGTTACTAGACGACCGGTCTAATCGTTGCTAAGATACGCCATCATGAATGCATCTTCAGGCGCGGAAGTTCGCCAGCACATCCTGAATATCGCGAAGCCGATCATGCTCCACAAGGGGTTTTCGGCCGTCGGTCTGAACGAGATTCTCGCTGCGGCGGGCATCCCGAAGGGGTCGTTCTACCATTACTTCGGCTCGAAAGAGGCGTTCGGCGAAGCGCTGCTCGAATCGTATTTCGAAGGCTATCTCGAGCATCTCGACAACCTGCTCCGGCATCAGGCCGGCACGGGCGCGCAGCGCCTGATGACGTACTGGGGCAACTGGCTGCACACGCAGTGCGCGGACGACCCGGAAGGCAAGTGCCTCGCGGTGAAGCTCGGCGCGGAGGTGTCGGATCTGTCGGAAGCGATGCGCGCGGTCCTGCGGCGCGGCACCGGCCAGATCATCGAGCGGCTCGCGGGCGGGATCGAGGCCGGGCTGGCCGACGGTTCGCTGAGCGGCGTCGACGATCCGGCGCACACGGCCGCGATTCTTTACGAGCTGTGGCTCGGCGCAACGCTGCTGGAGAAGATTCACCGCAACCGCAAACCGCTCGAACGCGCGATGCGCGAAACGCGGCGGATGCTGAATCTGCCGCCGGTCGCGGATGACGAAGCACGGTCGTAACCCGGGCGCGCATTGCGCGCGTTGTTTTTGCCCGAAATCTAGACGACTGGTCTACTCAAATCGGGGTTTGACTGCTTTACCCGCGTGCCTGCGGCGGCGTCGGCGCGATTCACCGGCACTCCCGCAGGCATTTGCATCACGGTTGTCCAACGTTGATCCGATCGTGCACGTTGCACGTCCATTTCTTGACGAAGGTTCCCATGCCGCAAAGCAAGGCAGCAAACCGCAGAATCATCCTGAACGCGCGCCCGGTCGGTGCGCTCGCCACGAACGATTTCCATACTGAAATGCGACCGGCTATGCGCCGTTCCTGAAAGCGAGGCGCGAGTGGGGCGCGCAGGGCAACGTGAAGGCGCTCGAGCACGTGATCCCCGATCTGGCCGATGCACCGAATGCGCTGATCGGCTTGCTCGCCGGCAAGAATTTCGGCAAGGTCGTCGTGCGTGTGGGCCCGGACGAACTCGCCTGACACACACACCCGGCCGGCCATCGGCCCGCGTCACGTGGCGCGGGCCGATGGCGGCATTTCTGTATTTCCGCAGCATTTCCGTTTCGAAAAGGAGTGTAAACATGGCGCTTTACGTGATGGCCTCGATCTTCCCGAAACCCGAACATGCACCGGCCGTCGAGGCCGAATTGCGCAGCATGGTCCCGTCGTCCCGCGCCGAACCCGGCAACCGCCGCTACGACCTGTTCCGCGAACAGGACGGCTCGGCGGCGCTGCATCTGTTCGAGATCTACGACGACCAGGCGGCCTTCGACGCCCACCTCGCCAGCCCGTACTTCACCGCGTTTCGCATCAAGTCGGCCGACTGGTTCGCGGCGCCGCCCGTCATCAAGGTGCTGTCGGGCATCGACGCGGTCGAATGACCGACGCTGAACCATCGCCGCGGCTCGCTCCCACCCGGGCCGCGCGACAGTCGCCGCGCCATGCGCGGCGGCGATGAACCCACGGCGCGCCGGCCGCGCCGCTTCCCCAATACACCGGCCCCGGAGGCTGAATGGTCACCCTCAACATCAACGGCGAAAACCGCACGGTCGACGCCCCCGACGACATGCCCCTGCTGTGGGTCCTGCGCGACGTCGTCGGCCTGACCGGCACGAAATTCGGCTGCGGGATTGCGCAATGCGGCGCGTGCACCGTGCATCTCGACGGCGTCGCCGCGCGCGCGTGCGTGCTGCCGGTCGCGGCCGTCGCGGGCCGCAGGATCACGACGATCGAGGCCGTCGGCGCGACGCCGGCCGGCCAGAAGGTGCAGGAGGCCTGGCGCGAGCTCGACGTCGTCCAGTGCGGCTACTGTCAGTCGGGGCAGGTGATGGCGGCCGCCGCGCTGATCGCATCGAACCCGAGCCCGAGCGACGCCGACATCGATGCGGCGATGGCCGGCAACATCTGCCGCTGCGGCACGTACAACCGGATTCGCGCGGCGGTCAAGCATGCCGCGAAGGGGGCGTGAGATGAAACAACCCTCACGTTCACTTTGTTCGCGCCGCCCCGAAGGGCCGGTCGGCGTCGTCGAGGCTGCGCTGCGGAGGCTGACATGTCACGTGGACTGATCGAAGCCGGCCGGGCCGGCGCAGGCCTGTCGCGCCGCGGGTTCCTCCGGTTCGGCGTATCGCTCGGCGCGGCCGCGGGCGGCGGCTTGCTGCTCGGCTTCAGCATGCCGGCAGCCGGCGATGACGCGCGGCGCTCGGTGATCGGCGGTGATGCCGACGAAAGCGCGCGCGCCGGCGTGTTCGCGCCGAACGCGTTCGTGCAGATCGACCGCGGCGGCAAGGTCACGCTGGTGATGCCGAAGGTGGAAATGGGCCAGGGCGTCTACACCGCGCTGCCGATGCTGATCGCCGAGGAACTCGAAGTGCCGCTGTCGAGCGTGACGCTCGACCACGCGCCGCCGAACGAGAAGCTGTTCCTCGATCCGCTGCTCGGCGGCCAGTTGACGGGCGGCTCGACGTCGGTGCGTTACGCATGGGAACCGCTGCGCCGCGCGGGCGCGACCGCGCGCACGCTGCTGGTTGCGGCGGCGGCGAAGCAATGGCACGTCGATCCGGCCGCGTGCCGGGCCGAAAACGGCGAAGTGCGGCACCCGCCGAGCGGCCGTCGCGCGTCGTACGGCCAGCTCGCGGACGCCGCCGCGACGCTGCCGGTGCCGAAGGACGTCGCGCTGAAGAAGCCGGAAGACTTCACGCTGATCGGCAAGCCGGTGAAGCGGCTCGATTCGCCGGAGAAGGTCGACGGCACCGCGCAGTTCGGGCTCGACGTGCGCCTGCCCGGCATGCTGTACGCGGTGATCGTGAACAGCCCGGTGTTCGGCGGCACGGTCGCGAGCGTCGACGACACGGCCGCGAAGAAGATTCCCGGCGTGCGCCAGGTCGTGCGCGTCGACAACGCGGTCGCGGTGGTCGGCGATCACACGTGGGCCGCGAAGCGCGGCGCATCGGCGCTCGTCGTGAAGTGGAACGAGGGCGCGGGTGCGAAGGTGTCGACCCAGGATCTTTTCGCGGATCTCGCGCGGGCGGCGGCGAACGGCAAGGGCGCGGTCGCGCGCAAGGACGGCGACGTCGGCCAGGCATTCGCGAACGCGAAGACGCGCGTCGACGCCGTCTACGAACAGCCGTTGCTCGCGCACGCGACGATGGAGCCGGTGAACTGCACGGTGCACGTGCGCGGCGACGGCTGCGAGGTCTGGCTCGGCACGCAGGTGCCGACACGTGTGCGCGATGTCGTGCAGCGGCTCACGGGCCTCGCGCCGGAGCGGATCGTCGTGCACAACCACTTGCTCGGCGGCGGCTTCGGCCGTCGTCTCGAGACGGACATGGCTGCGCAGGCCGTGAAGGTCGGCAAGCAGGTCGATGCGCCCGTGAAGGTCGTGTGGACGCGCGAGGAAGACGTCCAGCACGACATGTACCGGCCGTGTTACTACGACAGGATCTCGGCGGGCCTCGACGCGAACGGCAAGCCGATCGCGTGGCAGCACCGGATCGTCGGCTCGTCGATCATGGCGCGTTTTGCGCCGCCGGCATTCCAGAACGGCATCGACCCCGATGCGGTCGAGGTGGCGGCCGAGCTGCCGTACGACCTGCCGAACCAGCTCGTCGACTACGTGCGCCAGGAGCCGCGCCACGTGCCGACCGCGTTCTGGCGCGGCGTCGGGCCGACGCGCGGCACGTTCGTCGTCGAAAGCTTCATCGACGAGCTGGCGGCACAGGCCAAGACCGACCCCGTCCAGTATCGCCGAGCGCTGCTCGACAAGACGCCGCGCGCGCGCAACGTGCTCGACGTCGCGACGAAGGCGGCCGGCTGGGGCACGCCGCTGCCCAAGGGGCAAGGGCGCGGGGTCTCCGTGATGCATGCGTTCGGCAGCTTCTTCTCGATCGTCATCGACGTCGCGGTGGAAGACGGCGAAGTGCAGGTCAAGCGTGCCGTGTGCGCGGTCGACTGCGGGATGGTCGTCAACCCGAACACGATCGAGGCGCAGGTGCAGGGCGGCATCATCTTCGGGATCACGGGCGCGCTGTATGGCGAGATCACGATCGAGGACGGCCGCGTCGTGCAGAGCAATTTCACCGACTACCGGATGATGCGCATCAACGAGACGCCGCCGATCGAGGTCCATCTCGTGAAGAGCGGCGAGGCGCCGGGCGGGATCGGCGAGCCGGGCACCGCCGCCACGGCGGCGGCATTGTCGAACGCGATCTTCGCGGCAACCGGCACGCGGCTGCGCAAGCTGCCGGTCGGCAGTCAGTTGAAGACGGCTTGAGGGGAGGACGAACCATGCTAAACCTCACCCTGAACCGTCCGAGCGGTCCGAACCGCCTGAATGGCGCCGCGCACGCGCTCGGCGCATCGCTGCTCGCGCTGTCCGCGTTGACCACCGGCGCGGTGGCGCACGCCGCGCCAACGGCGCCGGCCGACAGCGCGCTCGTCGCGCGCGGCGCGTATCTCGCGAAAGCGGGCGATTGCGTCGCGTGCCACACCGCGCCGCGCGGCGTGCCGTTCGCCGGCGGGCTGAAGATGGTCACGCCGATGGGCGCGATCTACACGACCAACATCACGCCCGACCCGGACACGGGCATCGGCGGCTATACGGAGGCCGAGTTCGCGGGCGCGCTGCGCGCGGGCGTCGCGAAGGACGGCCATCGCCTGTATCCGGCGATGCCTTATCCGTCGTACGCGAAGCTGCGCGACGACGACGTGAAGGCCCTGTACGCGTACTTCATGCACGGCGTCGAGCCGGTGAAGCAGGCGAACCGGCCGTCCGACATTCCGTGGCCGCTGAACATGCGCTGGCCGCTCGCGCTGTGGAACGCGGTGTTCCTCGACACGACGCCATACGCCGACAAGCCGGCCAGGGACGCGATGTGGAACCGCGGCGCGTACCTGGTGCAGGGGCTCGGCCATTGCGGGTCGTGCCACACGCCGCGCGGCGTCGGCTTCCAGGAGAAGGCGCTCGACGAAGGCGGCGCGGCGTTCCTGTCGGGCGCGGCGATCGACAACTGGTTCGCGTCGAACCTGACCGGCGAGCACAATACGGGGCTCGGCCGCTGGAGCGACGCGGAGGTCGCGCAGTTCCTGAAGACCGGCGCGAACCGGCATGCGACGGCGTTCGGCTCGATGGTCAGCGTGATCAATCACAGCACGCAGTCGTTGACCGACGACGACCTGGCGGCGATTTCCCGGTATCTGAAATCGTTGCCGGCGGCCGGCGGCACGGGCGCGCCGCCTTACCGTTATGATCCGAAGGCGACGCAGGCCGCGCTGGTCCGGCCGGCGAACGATTCCGGCGCAAAGGTGTATAACGCTTACTGCCTGCATTGCCATGGCGCGGACGGCCGCGGCTACGCGCCGCTGCTCGCGCCGATTGCCGGCAATCCGAACGTGCTCGAGGCCGATGCGGCGTCGCTGATCAACGTGACGCTGAACGGCAGCGAGTCGCTCGTGATCGGTGGCGTGCCGTCCGCGTACCCGATGCCGGCGTTCGCGAACGCGTTGAACGACCGGCAGATCGCCGACGTGCTGACGTTCATGCGCGCCGGCTGGAACAACGGCGCGCCGGCCGTGCAGGCGGCGGACGTCGCGAAACTCCGCAAGGCGACGGCGGCCGCGCGTTAAGCGCGGCCGGACGTGGCGGATGACGACGGGCATGCGTGCCGCGTGCCTGCCGTCGAACGTTGCCGGGTGCGTCGCGCCCGGCTGCGCAGCTCTTTCTGTCAACCCGCGCGCGGCCGTTCGCGGCAGCGCGCGTTTTATCGACGCAAAGTAGGGGTGTCTGGATGGCTAACGTGACTTATACCGATACGCAACTGTTGATCGACGGCGAGTGGGTCGACGCCGCGAGCGGCAAGACGATCGACGTCGTGAACCCGGCGACGGGCAAGGCGATCGGCAAGGTGGCCCACGCGGGCATCGCCGATCTCGATCGCGCGCTGGCTGCCGCGCAGCGCGGTTTCGAAGCATGGCGCAAGGTGCCGGCGCACGAGCGCGCGGCGACGATGCGCAAGGCGGCCGCACTGGTGCGCGAGCGCGCCGACGCGATCGCACAGCTGATGACGCAGGAGCAGGGCAAGCCGCTGACGGAAGCCCGTGTCGAAGTGCTGTCGGCCGCCGACATCATCGAATGGTTCGCGGACGAAGGCCGCCGCGTGTACGGCCGGATCGTGCCGCCGCGCAACCTCGGCGCGCAGCAGACCGTCGTGAAGGAGCCGGTCGGCCCGGTCGCGGCGTTCACGCCGTGGAATTTCCCGGTCAACCAGGTGGTGCGCAAGCTGAGCGCCGCGCTGGCGACCGGCTGTTCGTTCCTCGTGAAGGCGCCGGAAGAAACCCCGGCATCGCCGGCCGCGCTGCTGCGCGCATTCGTCGACGCGGGCGTGCCGGCGGGCGTGATCGGTCTCGTGTACGGCGACCCGGCTGAAATTTCGTCGTACCTGATTCCGCACCCGGTGATCCGCAAGGTGACGTTCACGGGCTCGACGCCGGTCGGCAAGCAGCTCGCCGCGCTCGCCGGTCAGCACATGAAGCGCGCGACGATGGAGCTGGGCGGCCACGCGCCGGTGATCGTCGCCGAGGATGCGGACGTCGCGCTGGCGGTGAAGGCCGCCGGTGGCGCGAAGTTCCGCAACGCGGGCCAGGTGTGCATTTCGCCGACGCGTTTCCTCGTGCACAACAGCATCCGCGACGCGTTCACGCGCGCGCTGGTTCAGCATGCGGAGGGGCTGAAGGTCGGTAACGGCCTCGAGGAAGGCACGACGCTCGGCGCGCTGGCGAACCCGCGCCGGCTGACCGCGATGGCGTCGGTCGTCGACAACGCGCGCAAGGTCGGCGCGAGCATCGAGACCGGCGGCGAACGGGTCGGCTCGGAAGGCAACTTCTTCGCGCCGACCGTGATCTCGAACGTGCCGCTCGAAGCGGACGTGTTCAACAACGAGCCGTTCGGCCCGGTCGCCGCGATCCGCGGTTTCGACAAGCTCGAGGACGCGATCGCCGAAGCGAACCGTCTGCCGTTCGGGCTGGCTGGCTATGCGTTCACGCGTTCGTTCGCGAACGTGCATCTGCTCACGCAGCGTCTCGAAGTCGGGATGCTGTGGATCAACCAGCCCGCGACGCCGTGGCCGGAAATGCCGTTCGGCGGCGTGAAGGATTCGGGTTACGGATCGGAAGGCGGGCCGGAAGCGCTGGAGCCGTACCTCGTGACGAAGTCGGTGACGGTGATGGCGGTCTGACGATCGTTCGACCGCGTGCGTGCCGTAGCGAGCGCGGTGCGCGCGTCGCGTTGCCGGAGGCCGGGCGTGCTGCCCGGCCTTTTTTCTGCGTGCCGTACGGGATGGTTGCGTCCGCATCGTGCGGTGCCGTCGCGGCATCATCGCGGCTTGCGTTCGCACTGCGCGCGGGCGCAAGCCGCGTGATCCGGTGACGCCGCGATGCCCGCGCCGAGTGCGTCAACGATGCACGGTCATGGCGGTCGTTCCAGTCGAGCACGGGACACACGGCGCACGAAGGCGAATGCGCGACATATTGCCGTCCGTCGCGCCGCGGCACCGGCCGCGCCCGTCATTCAATGCCGGCTGCTGCCGCGATAGCTCTCCACTTCCGCGTCGTACGCCGCAAGAAACGCCTTGCCGAACACCGATGCGAAATCGTCTTCGATCGCGAACACCGTGTCGCGATGGGTCGCCGCGTAGCGATCCCACATCCTCGCCTTGTACAGCGCGGGCACGCGCTTCTCGTACCAGCGCATCGCATCGTCGCGCTCGCGCAGCCGTTGCGGCGAAAAGCGCGTCAGCAAGTCCATCAGCGCGGCGCGCATGCCCGCGACCATGCCGATCTGGTGCGCATGCAGATCCTGGAACGCATCGCTGACCGCACTCTGCGGCGACATGAAGCCCGGCAGCGGCAGGCCGAACATCTGGCGCAGCACGGCACCGCCGTCCGGCAGCAGCTTCAGCGGATTGTTCTCGCGATCGAGCAGCATCGTCATGTGCGCCTTCACCTCCCGCTTCAGGATGCTGCGCGACGACAGCAGCTCGACCGTGCCGTTCGCGAACAGCGCGAGCAACTGCCCCGCGATGTACAGCTGCTCGGCCGACCATTGATGCGATTCGGCGGCCGTATCGAGCCCGGCGCCTTCGAAGAACGCGTTCAGCAGTTCATCGGGCGTCGGGATGCGGGGTGCCTGCGGCGCCGGCTCGTCGGCCGGCTGCGGCTCGGCGTGTGCCGCCGCCGGTTGCACGCGCACGTGCTGCGTCCACTCGGGCGCGTGGTCGGCCTGCGTCGCGGACGGCGCGTCGCGACCGGCATGGCCGTGTTCGGTCGATGACGCAGAATCCGGTGCGCCGATCTCGGGCGACGACTGCGCGAACAGATCGAGCGGGTCGATCGACAACTGATTCAGGTCGCGTTGCGATGGCGCCGCCGCTGCATCAGCGTGCGCGGCACGGCTTGCCGGTTGCGCCGCATCCCGGTGCGCCGTGCCGGACCGTGTGTCGGCGTCAACCGCCTTGCCGCGCGGAACCAGGCGTTCCTGCAACAGGCCCCACAGCCGGTTGCCGGCGCCTTTCTCGCCATGCGCGCGCGCGGCAGTCTCCGGCACCGCGCTCCGCGGGTCGCCGCTCGTACCGGAGGCGGCGGGCATGTCGACGACCGGCGCCGCGCGATCGTCGTCGCGCTCGGCTCTCAACACGTACGGCCCGATCCGGATGATGTCGCCGGTATTGAGCGCGCGCTCCTGCGCATAGCCGACCGGCTCGCGATTCACCTCGATCGTCGACACGCTGCTCAGGTTCTTCAGCAGGCACGCATCGTCGCCGACCTGCAGCAGCGCCTGCAGCCGGGAAATCTGCCGGGTGTCGTCGCGCAGCACGAGATGGTTGTCGGTCGCCCGGCCGATGGTGCCGCCGGGCGGGTGGAACACGACGGCGTCGTAGGAGTCGCTTTCGACCGGCTCGCCGGCATGTTCGATCACGATCAGTTGCATGTCATACGTCGCTCGATGAGGAAGCGCTCGCGGGGAAACCGGTTCGGTCAGGATGACGACGCATGTCTGCGGCGCGCGAATTCGAACGCGGGCCCCCAGATCGGATGTCCCTTCTCGGCGGGGGACAAGTCGAAGCGCGGGTTGAGGTCGAGAATCTTCGAGAACTCGGCGCGGCACTGCGTGATGCGGTTCGTCACGCAGTAGCTGAACGCGAGCAGTTTGTGCGCGGCGATCTGCGTGTCGGTGTCGGCCCCGTCGATCTCCTTCGCGCGGCTCAGGATCGCGATCGTGCGTCCGTAGTCGCCGGCGCCATAGGCGGCGCGCGCATTGTCGACCTCGGCGCGCGCCGCCGACTGCGTGGGGGACGTGCTGCACCCGCCGATTCCCAGCAACAAGGCGCCGAGAACAATCACGATCGATGAACGGCCTTTCATTTTGAAATGAAATATTTGCGTAATTGGAAGGTGACACACAAGCGCTGTTGGATTCTAGTGCCAATCATGCCGCCGGCTTGCTTCGTTACTTTTTGTTTCATTTCGTGAATTGCGCTGGAGTTAGCACTCAAATCGACTACGAATTTCTAGACTTGTTAATCCAGAAAATCGCTTCTATAGTTCGCTGTGCTTTTGGGATTCATCAGCTGTTTGCTCGGCGAGCGTCAATGACCGGAAAAACGGCCATCCGTTCGCGCAATGCAAACAGCCCGACACGACCCGCGAGGCGCTCGCCACCCGTCTCCGAAGGCCAGTGGGCTTGGGTTGCGCGCCCATACAGCAAGTATCCGTGCCATAGAACCGGGCCGCCGCGGCGAGCCGGTCGAATCAACACGTCTTCTAAAAATGACCGAAATCAATTCAATCCATCGTCATCTCCACAATTTCGACCCCGGCCCGTAATTGGAGATTTGACCCGGCTTTTTCAAGAATAAATTGCCGATTTCCATTTGAATGGAAGGATGTGCGAGTTACATAATTACCGGTCAATTAATTGTCCCCTTTTAGTCCCGATCTCCGATTTTGAACGCGAAAATCGGTGGGGGATTATTGGGCTGCGAGGGTGAGATATGCGATGGCGGTCGAGCGGGTTCATCGTATTGGGATGTGTATTGCTGTTGCCCGGGTGCGGCGCCACCGAGCGTGCCGCCGCGGTGCCGTATGCGATCACGGTCGACGTGGCGCCGGACGTCAATCCCGACCTCAACCGCAAGCCGTCGCCGATCGTGCTGAAGGTGTTCCAGCTGCGCGCGGTGTCGACGTTCAACGGCGCAGACTTCTTCTCGCTCCAGGACAAGCCCGAGAACATCCTCGGCGCGGACCTGCTCGGCACCGACCGCGTGATCCTGCGGCCGGGCGAGTCGCGCACGCTGCACTACCGCGGCAATGTCGAGGCCGGCGCGATCGGCGTGGTCGCCGAGTACCGCATGCTCGACAAGAACCGTTGGCGCCTGACGGTGCCGCTGCCGCGCGCGAAGCAGCTCAACGTATACAAGTTCTGGCAGACCTCGCCCGGCGAGTTGAAGCTGTCGATCGCGGTCAGGAACGGCGGTCTCGCGTTGAACGACGCGGGGGGGCGCCCATGACGGAACCGACGATGTCCGCGACGCCGGTCGCCGCACTGCGTCAGCGCGTGGTGTGGACCGAAGGGATGTTCCTGCGCCCGCAGCATTTCCAGCAGTTGGAGCGGCACTGGGAACGCTACGTCGCGCTGCGCTGCCTGCCGCTGCAGGGGTTCTACTGGGGCTTCGACTCGCTCGAGATCGACCGTGAGCAGCTCGCGCTCGGCAAGGTCGCGCTGCGCGCGGCGGCCGGCGTGATGCGCGACGGGACGCCGTTCGACCTGTCGCATCCCGACGATCTCCCCGAACCGCTCGACGTGCCGGCCGATGTGAAGGACCAGCTGGTCGTGCTGGCGCTGCCGCTGTGGCGCGGCGGCGGCGAAGAGGTGTCGTTCGGCGCCGAGACGGGCAGCGGCGGCAGCGGCAATCCGGACGCTGCGCGCTACGTCGTGCGCGAATACGAAGTGGCCGATGCGAACGCGGTCGCGCTCGGCCCCGCGCTGCTGCAGACGGGGCGCCTGAACGTCCGGCTGATGCTCGACACCGAGCTGACCGGCGACTGGCATGCGCTCGGCGTCGTGCGGATCGTCGAGCGGCGCACCGATGCGCGGCTGCTCGTCGACGACGGTTACATTCCGCCGCGCCTGGTCGCGCAGCGCGATGCCGCACTGCTGGCGTACACGCGCGAACTGCACGGACTGCTCACGCAACGCAGCGACGCGCTGGCCGAGCGCCTGTCGGAGCCGGGGCGCGGCGGCGTGTCGGAAGTCGCGGATTTCCTGTTGCTGCAGCTCGTGAACCGCTATCTGGCGCTGACCTGGCATGCGCAGCAGGACGTCGCGACGCATCCGGAAGCGCTGTTCTGCGACTGGCTGAAGCTCGCGTGCGACCTCAGCACGTTCACGGCGGCCGGCCGGCGGCCGCAATCGCTCGCCGTCTACGTGCACGACGACCTGCGCACGAGCTTCGCCGAATTGATGACGGAGTTGCGCCGGTCGTTGTCAACGGTGCTGGAGCAAAACGCGATCCAGATCGAACTGCGCGACGCGGGCAACGGCATCCGGGTCGCGACGCTCGCCGATCCCGCGCTGCGCGACACGGCCGGCTTCGTGCTCGCGGTGCGCGCGGACGTGCCAGCCGACAGCCTGCGTGCACGGTTCCCCGCGCAGGCGAAGCTCGGCCCGGTCGAACGGATCCGCGATCTGGTGCAGTTGCAGCTGCCGGGCATCGCGATGCGCCAGTTGCCGGTCGCGCCGCGGCAGATCCCGTACCACGCGGGTCATACCTATTTCGAGATCGACAAGGGCGGCGACCTGTGGAAGCAGCTGGCGCGCTCCGGCGGTCTTGCATTTCATTTCGCCGGCGAATTCCCGGGGCTCTCGATGGAGTTCTGGGCGATCCGCGGGTGAGGGCGGGGCAGCGCGATGAATTCTTCCTCCGATTCGATCTCCGCCGGCGCCGGCGGATTCGTGCCGCCGAATCCGGGCGGCACGCATCCGGCCGCCGCGTCCGGCGCGGCCGGGCCGACGGCGCAGCAGCCGCGGCCCGGCCGCTGGGCCGCGAGCGGCACAAATCCGCTCGTCGCGGCCGCGAACCCGCTGCTCAATCTCGTGCCGCAGATCCGTTCGACCGTCCATCATCCGAATCCGGCGTGGCTGCGCGAGCACCTCGTCGTCGAGATCCGCCAGTTCGAGGCGCGCGCGCAGGAAGCCGGCGTGCCGTCGGAGGCGATCATCGGCGCGCGCTACTGCCTGTGCACGGCGCTCGACGAAGCGGCCGCGCTGACGCCGTGGGGCGGCAGCGTGTGGTCGTCCCACAGCCTGCTCGTGTCGTTCCACAACGAAACCTGGGGCGGCGAGAAGTTCTTCCACCTGCTCGAACGCCTGTCCCAGCAGCCGCGCCAGCACCTCGACCTGCTGGAGCTGCTGTATTTCTGTCTCGCGCTCGGCTTCGAGGGCCGCTATCGGGTGCTCGACAACGGCCACGCGGAGCTCGACGCGCTGCGCCGCAAGCTGGCCCACACGATCCGGTCGGTGCGCGGCGAATTCGATCCCGCGCTGTCGCCGCACTGGCGCGACGTCGTCACGCGCGACGTGTCGCGCCGCTTCGTCGTGCCGCTGTGGGTGTGCGTGGCGCTCGCGCTGCTGATCGGGTTCGGCGTGTTCGTCGGGTTGCGCATCGCGCTGGCCGGACATTCGGATCAGTTGTTCGCGTCGATCGACGCGCTGCACGTGCCGAAGCTGCAGCCCGCGCAGGCGCCGCCGCGCCCGGCACCGGCGCCGCGCATCGCGAAGTTCCTCGCGCCCGAGATCGCGGCCGGCCTCGTGTCGGTGCGCGACGACGCCGATCGCAGCGTGATCGTGCTGCGCGGCGACGGGCTGTTCAAGTCCGGTTCGACGTCGGTGATCGATCGTTACGCGCCGGTGCTCGCGCGGGTCGCGGATGCGCTGAACCAGGTGCCCGGCAACGTGCGCGTGACCGGCTATACCGACGACACGCCGGTGCATACGGCACGCTTCGCGTCGAACTGGGATCTGTCGCGCGAACGCGCGGAGGCCGTGCGCAGCATGCTCGCCGCGCGCCTCGACCATCCGGAGCGGCTCGCGGCCGAGGGGCGCGGCACGCTCGATCCGGTCGCGCCGAACGATACGCCCGCGAACCGCGCGCTGAACCGGCGCGTCGAGATCACGCTGCTGCCGGCGCCCGGCAGCGCCGCCGTCGGCGCCACGCCGGGAGCGCATTGACATGAACCAGGCTGTCGCGCGTTTCGTCCGGCCGTTGCCGTCGCGGGAGATCTGGACCTTCGCCGGTCTCGTCGTGCTCGCCTGCTTCGTGTGGCTCGCCGGGCCGCTGTTCGCGTTCGCCGACGTCCGGCCGCTCGAGAGCGGCTGGGCGCGCGGCGTGACGATCGCGGCGCTGTTCGTCGCGTGGGGCGCACGCGTGGCGTGGCGAAGCTGGCGCGCGAGCCGCCTGAACGCCCAGTTGCTGAACCAGTTGCGCGAAGCCGCGCCCGGTCCGGCCACCGCCGACGATCCGGCGAAGGCGCAGCTCGACGAGTTGCGCAGCCGCTTCGACGAGGCCGCGACATTGCTGAAGAAAGTCCGCTTCGGGCAGGCCGATACCGCGCGCAAGGGGCTGGCGCACTGGTTCGACCGGATGTCGCGCCAGTATCTGTATCAGCTGCCGTGGTACGTGTTCATCGGTGCGCCGGGCTCGGGCAAGACGACCGCGCTGGTCAATTCGGGGCTCAGTTTTCCGCTCGCCGAGCAGTTCGGCCGGGCCGCAATTCGCGGCGTGGGCGGCACCCGGCACTGCGACTGGTGGTTCACGAACGACGCGGTGCTGATCGACACGGCCGGCCGCTATACGACGCACGAAGGCAACCGCGCGCTGGACGAAGCCGAGTGGAAGGGCTTCGTCGAGCTGCTGAAGAAGTACCGCACGCGCCAGCCGCTGAACGGCGCGATGCTGACGATCAGCGTCGCCGATCTGGTCGGCGCGTCGGAGGCCGAGCGCACGCAGCACGCGATGGTTCTGCGCAAGCGGCTGCTCGAACTGCGCGCGCAGCTCGGCATCCGCTTCCCCGTCTACCTGCTCGTGACGAAGGCCGACCTGCTGGCCGGCTTCACCGAGTATTTCGGCGGCTTCGGCCGCGCGGAATGCGCGCAGGTATGGGGCTTCACGTTCCCGCTCGCGCAGAGCGAGGCGCCAGGCTTCGACTTGCGCGCCGCGTTCGACCGCGAATACCGGCTGCTGCACCAGCGGCTGAACGACGGGCTGCCCGAGCTGCTCGCGACGCAGACCGATGCACGCCAGCGCGAGATGGCGTATCTGCTGCCGCAGCAGATCGCCGATCTGCAGGACATGCTGGGCCAGTTCGTCGCCGAAGTGTTCTCCGTATCGAGCTTCGAGCCGATGCCGATGCTGCGCGGCGTGTACCTGACGAGCGGCACGCAGGAAGGCACGGCGTTCGACCGCGTGATGAGCGGCATCAAGCGCTTCCTGAAGATCGAGGGCGTGCCGCCGGTTGCCCAGGTCGGCTCGACCGGGCGCAGCTTCTTCCTGAAGTCGCTGCTGCAGGAACACATCTTCCGCGAGGCCGCGCTCGCCGGCAGCGACCTGCGCTGGCATCAGAAACGGCGCGTGCTGCAGATCGCCGGCTACGCGCTGCTCGCGATCGTGTGCGTGGCGGCGCTGGCCGCGTGGCTGCGCAGCTACGCGAACAATCGCGCGTATCTCGACCGGATCGCGCAGCGTGTGCCCGCGGTCGATTCGCAGATCGCCGGCGCGACATTCTCCGATGCGTCCGACATCGCGCGGCTGCTGCCCGTGCTCGACGCGCTCGGCGGGCTCGCGAACGCCGGCGGCGTCGATCGCGCGCATCCGCCGCTCGCGTATCGCTGGGGGCTCTTTCAGGGCGAGAAGATCGACGAGGCCGTCGACGCCGTATACCGGCGCGCGCTCGAGGACGTGCTGCTGCCGATCGCCGCGAGCCGGATGGAGGCCGCGCTGCGCGACGCGCGGCCGGACGAAACCGACTACGCGTATGCGGCGCTGAAGGCGTACCTGATGCTGTACGACAGCGCGCACTACGATCCCGCGTTCGTGCAGGCCGTCGTCGATCTGGAGATGGAGCGCGCGCTGCCGCCCGATTTCTCGCCGGCCGAACGCTCGGCGCTGCGCGCGCATCTCGCCGCGCTGTTCGGCAACCGGGTGGCGGTGTCGCCGTATCCGATGAACGAGCGGCTCGTGGCCGACGTGCGCGACCGGCTGCGGCAGGTGCCGTTTTCGCAGCGGCTGTACCGCCAGCTCACGCGCACGCTGCGGCCGGCAACGTCCGCGTTCGACTTCAGCGTCGCGCGCGCGGTCGGGCCGGATGCGTCGCTGGTGTTTCGCCGGCAGAGCGGCAAGCCGCTGTCGGAAGGCGTGCCGGGCCTGTATACGCGCAACGGCTATCGCAACGTGTTCTCGCCGCGCCTCGCCGGCGAAGTCGACACGTACGGGCGCGAAGAAGTGTGGGTGCTGAACCTCGGGCTGTCCGAGATTCCCGGGCCGAACGACGCCGGCGCGTGGGCGCGCGACATCCGCCAGCTGTACCTGAACGACTACCTGAAGATCTGGGACGACTATCTTGCCGACATCAAGCTGCAGCACACGGCGACGCTCGCGCAGAGCATCCAGGTCGCGCGTGCGCTGTCGTCGGCGGATTCGCCGCTCACACGGCTGATGGTTGCGCTCGCACGCGATACGGCGCTCGGCGATGCGCCGGGCGGCGCGCCCAATCTCGCGTCGCGCGCACAGGACAAGGTCGACGAGGCGCGCAACTCGTTGTCGCAGATCTTCGCCGGGCAGGGCGCGAGCGACGCGAATCCGTCCGCGGCGGCGCCCGCGAGCCCCGAGCAGGTGGTCGACAGTCACTTCGCCGGGCTGCGCGCGTTCGCGCCGGGCAGCGGCGACCAGGCGCAGGCGTTCGATGCGGTGCTGAAGTCGATCGACGCGCTCTATACGTACCTGACGGCCACCGATGACGCATTGCGCAGCGGCGCACAGCCGCCGCCGTCCGACGCGCCCGCGCGTCTGCGCGCCCAGGCCGGGCGGCTGCCCACGCCGTTCCGCGACGTGCTGGACGACCTGTCGAACGTCGCGAACGGCAGTGTCGCGACCGTCGAGCAGCGCAGCGTCGCCCAGCGGGCCGGCGCGAACGTCGGCGATTTCTGCCGGCAGGCGATCGCGGGCCGTTATCCGTTCGCGCGCGGCGCGTCGCGCGACGTCGCGCCGGCGGATTTTGCGCAGATGTTCGCGCCGGGCGGCCTGATGGACGATTTCTTCCAGAAGAACCTGCAGTCGATCGTCGATACGACGTCGCACCCGTGGCGTTTCGCGAACCGCAATGCGGATGCCGATCCGGCCGCGGCGGCGATGCTGTCGTCGTTCGAGAAGGCCGCGGTGATCCGCGACGTCTATTTCGGCGGCGGCGCGCGCACGGCGCAGCTGAAGGTGCAGATCCAGCCGCTCGAAATGGACCCGTCGATCACGGAGATGGTGCTCGACGTCGACGGCCAGATCGTCCGCTATGCGCACGGCCCGCTCGTGCAGAGCGCGGTGGACTGGCCGGGCCCGCGCGGCAGCAACCAGGTGCGGCTGCAGGTGTCGGGGCAAGCCGGCGCGAGCGACGGCTTCACCACCGACGGGCCGTGGGCGCTGCACCGGCTGTTCGACCGCGCGGCCGTGTCGGCCGGGCGCGGCTCGGACCAGATGATCGCCCGCTTCACGGTCGACGGCAAACCGCTCGTGCTGCAGGTGAATGCCGGCAGTGTCCGCAATCCGTTCAGGCTGCCCCAGATGGAGTCCTTTACATGCCCTCCGAAGCAATGAGCCGCATCCCGCCGCTCACGCGCGCCGACGGCGACGCCCCGGCCTGGTACGGAAAGATTCCCGGCGCCGGCGACTTCGTGAACAGCCGGCTGCCGCATGCGCTCGCGCTCTGGTGGGAACGCTGGCTTCAGCAGGGAATGGCCGCGATGCGCCAGCGCGGCCCGGACGAGATCGCGCGCCACTACACGGTCGCGCCGGTCTGGAATTTCCTGATCCCGGCGGGCGCCGGTGCGGCATGCGTGCAGGCCGGCTGCCTGGCCCCGAGCTGCGACCGTGTCGGACGCTACTACCCGGTGATCGTCACGCTGCCGATGCCGGCGGCCGACTACTGGAACGGGCTGCCGGATGCCGCCGACGCGTTCTACTGGCAGATCGGCCATGCACTGCTCGACGCGATCCGGCATGCGCGCGCGCCGGTCGATCTCGAGCAGACGCTCGATCGCGTGCGGCTCGCGGCGGGCGGCGCGCCGCCGGCGGAACGCGTCGACGGCCTGCCGGCGACGCTGCCGCAGCGGCCAGCGCTCGCCGCATGGCCCGGCCTGTCGGGCTATTTCGATCCGCACGGCGGGACGAGCTTCTGGTGGACCAATCGTGCCGATGGATCTCCGTTGCGCACGCATGCGCATACGGGCGCGCCCGACAACGCGCTGTTCCTGACGCTGTTCGGCGACGGCTGACGGCCGGCGCTCGACGGCAGGCAACACAGGCAACACGGATGCGGTATCGCGAGGTAGACATGAAGGACCCTGTATCGAGAGACAACGAGCACGACACGGCGACCCGCGGCGACGCGCCGGAATTCACGGTGCGGCCGCTGCCGCTCGGTCATCGCCTGGGCGAGCTGCAGCTCGACGAGGTGCTGGGCATCGGCGGTTTCGGGATCGTCTATCGCGCTTTCGACCGCACGTTGCGGCGCGCGGTCGCGATCAAGGAGTACATGCCGTCGATGCTCGCGACGCGCGGCGGCGACTACACGGTGTCGCTGCGCTCCGAGCGGTTCGCGCAGGCGTTCGACGCGGGACGCGGCGCGTTCCTCAACGAGGCGCGCCTGCTGGCGCAATTCGACCACCCGGGGCTCGTCAAGGTGCTGCATTTCTGGGAGAGCCACGGCACCGCGTACATGGTGATGCCGTTCTACGAGGGGCGCACGCTCAAGCAACTGCTCGACAGCGGCATGCGGATGAGCGAGACGCAATTGCGCGGCATCGTCGGCGCGCTGCTCGGTGCGCTCGACACGCTGCATCGCGCGCAGTGCTTTCATCGCGACGTCGCGCTCGACAACGTGCTGATCCGCCCGAACGGCAGCGCGATCCTGCTCGACTTCGGCGCGGCGCGCAAACGGATCGGCGATCTCGTCGACGACGGCGCGATGATGATCAAGCCCGGCTACGCACCGATCGAGCAGTACACCGACGATCCCGCATTCAGCCAGGGGCCGTGGACGGATCTCTATGCGCTCGGCGCGGTGATGCACGCGATGATCACCGGCGAACTGCCGCCGGCGGCCGTCGTGCGCAGCATCAAGGACACGTACCGGCCACTCGCGTCGCGCGAGTTGCCGGCCGGCGAGGTATACAGCCCGGCGTTTCTCGCGGCGATCGATCATGCGCTGCAGTTGCGGATCCCGGATCGGCCGGAGTCGGTCGCGGCGTTCGCGGCGGAACTCGGGTTGCGTGATCTCGACCGGACGGGCGGCGGGTATGGCGCGGCGGTTGTGACGCCGGCCGGGGATGCGGGGGACAGTGGGGAGGGGAAGGTGGCTGCCGGGGGTTCGGGGGCCGCTGCCGCTCTCACTCCCGCTGCCGCTGCCGCGACGAAGGCGTCGGCGTCGGTTGGTGAAGGCGGGACGGCGTCGGGAAACGCAACCGCTGATGTGCGAGGGGCGCAGCCCGGGCAGCCGGAAGGTCGGTCGAATACATCGGACACGCAGTCTGCCGCGCCCGATGCCGCTGGAGACAAGCCGGAAGACAGCGTGCCTTCGGCGGCGAAGACGGCTGCCGCCGTGGGATCAGCAGCGGGCGCGCTATCCGTTTCGTCCGCTTCTTCGTCCGTATCGCAAACGTCGCCGGCTTCCGCGAAAACAGCGCGCTCCGACGGACGTGAAGCCGAGGCGGAACGCGCACAGGACGCACCGCGGGATGCACGGTCGGCTTCGAAGACCGAAGCGCACGACGACACCGGCATGCGATCGGCAAGCGCCGGGGCGGGCATCGGGCAGCGCGATGCAACGGATATCGGGAACCCGAGTGGAACGGTGGGGCCGATTGCTGGTGCTGCTGGTGCTGCTGGTGCTGCTGGTGCTGGTGCATCCACGTCGACGTCCCCGGCGGGCGCATCGCCTCCGGCCGGCACGCCACGCCGCCCGTCGTTCACCCGGACGGGCAACCGGCGCATCCCGACCTACGTCGGTGGCGCGCTGGCGGTGCTGATCGTCGTCGGCATCGCCACCACCTATCTGTCGCCCCCCGCGAAAGTCGCGAATGAACCGGAAGCCGGCGCAAGCCAGCCGCAAGCGGGCGCTGCGTCTTCGGCCGGTGCGTCGGACACGGCGCTCGCGCAGCACGGCCCGACGCCGATCGTCGTGCCGCCGTCGAGCCTGCCGGCCGGATCGTCCGCACAGGTGCCGCCGCCGTCGCTGGCCGCCACACCCGCCAGCACGCCCGCCGCCGTGGCGGCCGGCTCCGCGCCGCAGGTTGCGACGACCGCCACGGACATCGCAACCGCGACGCCGCCGCAAGCCGGCTCCGGCTCGACGATTGCGCCGGCCGGCAGCCTCGATGCGTCCGAGCGCGTCGTCAACGTGCCGCCGTCGGAAGCCGCCGCGTCGCCGCCGACGGCACCGGTGCCAGCCCCGGCATCGCCATCGGACGCCGACACGGCGGTCGCCGCGGTCAACGCACAGGCCACCGAGCAGCGGCCCCCGAAGCAGGAAACCGTCCAGGTGCGTTTCAACGTGCGTCCGTGGGGCGACGTGTACGTGAACGGCGCGCGACGCGGCGCGAGCCCGCCGCTGCGCGCGGTGTCGCTGACGCCGGGCGTCTATCAGATCGAGATCCGCAACGGTTCCCTGCCGCCGTTGCACCGCACCGTGGCGATCGATTTCGGCAGCAAACCGATCAACATCGACTATGCATTCGAATGACGTCAGCCAGGCGGCGCTGGCCGCCGCCGTCGCGTCCTCGCCGTCGTCCGGCCTGTCGGCGACGCCGCGCGCCGACCTGATCGGCCGGCTGCTCGCGGAGGTCGCGCCCGATGCGCCGTGCGGGGCGAACCTCGAATACGACGCCGAGTTCATGCAGCTTCAGCAGCGGGCGACGCCGCGCGCCGAGCAGCAGTACGGCGACACCGTGATTCCGGCGGAAACGCCCGACTGGCGCGCGGTCGAGCGTCTCGCACTCGTGCTGAGCGAACGGACGAAGGACCTGCGCGTCGCCGCGTATCTCGCGCGCAGCTGGACCGAGCAGCACGGCATGCCCGGCTACGCGGACGGGCTCGCGGTCGTCGCGGGCTGGCTCGAGCGCTGGTGGGACGATCTTCATCCACGCCTCGACGCCGACGGCGAACCCGACCCGACACCGCGGATGACTGCGCTCGCCGATGTCGCCGGCGCGCACGAGTGCGCGCGCGCGGCACGGCGCCAGCCGCTGTTCGACGGCGGCCCGAGCGTGCGCGATGCCGAACGCGCGCTCGACGGCCGCGACGAAGCCGGCGGGCCGGCGGCAGGCGGCGTCGGCAGCCTGGTCGCCGCGCTGTCGACCGCGGGCGACGACGGCCGCGTGCCGGTCGATGTCGTGCGTGCCGCGCTGCGCGCACTGGACGCGATCCGCGCGCACGTGACCGACCGGCTCGGCAGCGAATGGTCGCCGGATGCGAGCGATACGGAGAAGGCATTGCAACGGATCGCCCGTGAAGTGCCGGTGCACGAACCCGCGCCGGCGGCGCAGCAGCCGGCCGCGCCGGACGGTTCGACGCCGGCGGCGCAGGCCGCATCGGCGCCGGCGGTGGTGCCGAACGGGCAGGCGTGGCGCGATGCCGAGGTCACGAGCCGAGACGACGTGCGCATCGGCCTCGACAAGATGTGCCGCTATTTCGAACTGCACGAGCCGAGCCACCCGGCGCCGCTGCTGCTGCGGCGCGCGCAGCGGCTGCTCGCGCTCGACTTCTACGAAATCATCCGGGATCTCGCTCCGGAGAGCCTGCCGAAGCTGGACCTGCTGAGCGGCGAGCGGAGCGAATGAGGCAGGCCGCCATGCGGCGGCGGCGTACATGCAATCTGATCGATGTGAAGGAGTGGACGATGACGGACAGAACCAGGGCGGCAGGCAGCGGACAGAAGTTCATCGCGCGCAATCGGGCGCCGCGCGTGCAGATCGAGTACGACGTCGAGACCTACGGCGCCGAGCGCAAGGTGCAGCTGCCGTTCGTGATGGGCGTCATCGCGGACCTGGCGGGCAAGCGCGCCGAACCGCTGCCGGACCTGCCGGAGCGCAAGTTCCTCGAGGTCGACATCGACAACTTCGACGAGCGGATGAAGTCGGTCGCGCCGCGCGTCGCGTTCCAGGTGCCGAACACGCTGACGGGCGAAGGGATGCTCAGCGTCGACCTGACGTTCGAGCAGATCGACGATTTCTCGCCGGCGGCGATCGCGCGCAACGTGGACGCGCTGCGCCGGCTGCTGGACGCGCGCACCGAGCTGTCGAACCTGCTGTCGTACATGGACGGCAAGCACGGCGCCGAGCAACTGATCGAACGCGCGATCAACGACCCCGACCTGCTGAAGACGCTGGTGCGCGAGCCGCGCCCCGACGCGCAGGGCGGCGACGCGACCCAACCGGAGGCCCGCGATGAATGATCCCGCCCAATCCCGTGCCGATGCCCGCGACGCCCGCAGCACTGCGGCGCCGGCCACCGCGCCCGGCGAATTCGCCGCGCTGCTGCAGAAGGCGTTCAAGCCGAAGACGGCCGAGGCGCGCGAGTCGGTCGAGCGCGCGGTGAGCACGCTCGCGCAGCAGGCGCTCGAACACACGGTCGGCATGACGACCGACGCATACGGCAGCGTGAAGCAGATCATCGCGGAAATCGACCGGAAGCTGTCCGAGCAGATCAACCAGATCCTGCATCACGACGAATTCCAGACGCTCGAAGGCGCGTGGCGCGGCCTGCATTACCTCGTCACGCACACCGAGACCGACGAACTGCTGAAGATCAAGGCGTTGCCGGCGTCGCGCAACGAGGTCGCGCGGATGCTCAAACGCTACAAGGGCGTCGCGTGGGACCAGAGCCCGCTGTTCCGCAAGATCTACGAGGAGGAGTACGGGCAGTTCGGCGGCGAGCCGTTCGGCTGCCTCGTCGGCGACTTCTACTTCAATCACAGCCCGCCGGACGTCGAGATGCTCGGCGAGCTGTCGAAGATCGCGGCGGCCGCGCATGCGCCGTTCATCGCGGGCGCGTCGCCGGACCTGATGCAGATGGATTCGTGGCAGGAGCTGTCGAATCCGCGCGATCTGACCAAGATCTTCCAGAACACCGAATACGCGGCCTGGCGCAGCCTGCGGCAGTCGGAGGATTCGCGCTACGTCGGCCTCGCGATGCCGCGCTTTCTCGCGCGGCTACCGTATGGCGCACGCACCAATCCGGTCGACGAATTCGACTTCGAGGAGGACACCGACGCCGCGAACCACGACCGCTACACGTGGGCGAATTCCGCCTACGCGATGGCCGCGAACATCAATCGCTCGTTCAAGCTGTACGGCTGGTGTTCGTCGATTCGCGGCGTCGAATCGGGCGGGGCGGTCGAAGGGCTGCCGAGTCACACGTTCCCGACCGACGACGGCGGCGTCGACCAGAAATGCCCGACCGAGATCGCGATCAGCGACCGCCGCGAGGCCGAGCTCGCGAAGAACGGCTTCATGCCGTTCGTGCATCGGAAGAACTCGGATTTCGCGGCATTCATCGGCGCGCAGTCGCTGTACCAGCCGGCCGAGTATCACGACCCCGACGCGACCGCGAACGCGCGGCTGTCCGGCCGCCTGCCTTACCTGTTCGCGTGCTGCCGGTTCGCGCACTACCTGAAATGCATCGTGCGCGACAAGATCGGCTCGTTCCGCGAGCGCGACGACATGGAGCGCTGGCTGAACGACTGGATCATGAACTACGTCGATGGCGACCCCGTGAATTCGTCGCAGGAAACCAAGGCGCGCAAGCCGCTCGCGGCGGCACAGGTGGTCGTCGACGAGGTCGAGGACAACCCCGGCTACTACACGTCGAAATTTTTCCTGAGACCGCACTACCAACTCGAAGGGCTCACCGTGTCGCTGCGACTCATCTCGCGGCTGCCGTCCGCGAAGGCGGCGAACGAGTGAACGGCCATCGGCATTCGGGACCGCATTCAACCCGGCATTCAACCTGATTTCGCACCGAAACGGAGACGGCAATGGGCGTGGCAATGTTTATGAAGGTGGACGGCGTGACCGGCGAATCGGCGGACGCGCAGCACAAGGGCTGGACCGACATCGAATCGTTCACGTGGGGCGCGAGCCAGCCGGGCGCGATGGCGAGCGGCAGCGGCGGCAACGCGGGCAAGGCGAGCTTCAACGATCTCGTCGTGGCCGCGTACATGGACAAGGGTGCGCCCGCGATCGTCAAGAACTGCGCGAGCGGCAAGCACTTGCCGAAGATCGAGATCTCCGCGTGCAAGACGGGCGGCACGCAGGTCGAGTTCATGCGCGTGACGCTGCAGGAAGTGCTCGTCACGTCCGCGCAGGTCGCGGGCATCGATCCCGGCGACGCGGCCGACCGGCTGATGATGCACTACGGCTTCCAGGCCGCGAAGGTGAAGAAGCAGTACTGGCAGCAGAACGACAACGGCGGCAAGGGCGCCGAGGTGTCGGTCGGCTGGAACATCAAGGAAAACACCGAGATGTGACGGTGCGACGATGACGACGGACGACCCGCATACCCGCGACGGCCGGCACGGCGGCATGCGCGACCGGCTGCAGCCCGCGCTGCTCGACCGGCTGACCGACGACGCGCCGCAGCGCGCGACCGATCTGCCCGGCACGCAGTGGATCGACGCCGAGCGCCTGCGCGCGGCCGTGCTGCGCGATCTCGCGTGGCTGCTCAATACCCGCAACGCCGAGGACGGTTTCGTCGACTGGGCCGCGTTCGCGCACGCCCAGGCGTCGGTGGTCAATTACGGGATGCGGCCGCTCGTCGGCAAGCCGATGTCGGGCGTCGAACGCATGGCGGTCGAGGCGTCGATCCGCGATGCGATCGTCCGCTTCGAGCCGCGCATCGCGCCCGACAGCGTCGAGGTGCACAGCATCGCCGATGCATCGGGCGCGCGCGCCGGCGAGCGGCGTCACAACGTGCTGCTGTTCGAGATTCGCGGCACGCTGTGGTCGATCCCGCATCCGGTCGAATTCGTGCTGCGCTCCGACCTCGACCTCGAGACGGGCGCGATGTCGCTGCAGTCGGCAACGGGAAGCTGACACGATGGATACACGCCTGCTCGACTACTACAACCGCGAACTCGCGTACCTGCGCGAACTCGGCGACGAATTCGCGCAGCAGTTCCCGAAGGTCGCCGCGCGGCTGCGGCTGCACGAATCGGGGCCGCCCGATCCGTACGTCGAACGCTTGCTCGAAGGCTTCAGCTTCCTCACCGCGCGCGTGCAGTTGAAGATGGACGCCGAGTTTCCGCGCTTCACGCAGGCATTGCTCGATGCGGTGTATCCCGGCTATCTCGCGCCGCTGCCGTCGATGGCGATCGTGCAGTTCGCGCCGATGCTCAACGAAGGCAGCCTCGCGCAAGGCTGGCGGCTGCCGGCCGGCACCGCGCTGCGCGCCCGCGCGGCCGCGTCCGAGCAGACCGCTTGCGAATTCCGTACCGCGCACGACCTGACGCTGTGGCCGCTCGAACTGACCGGCGCGACCGTGACCGGCGCGCCGTCGTGGCTGCCGCGCGGCGCCGTGCCGGCACGCCAGGACGTGCGCGGCGCGCTGCGCATCCGGCTCAAGGCCCGCGGCGGCGCCAGGCTCTCGCAATTGCCGCTCGATCGGCTGACCTTTCATCTCGCGGGCCCCGAGCGCGACGCGCTGCATCTGCTGGAACTGATCGCCGCGCATGCGCTCGGCGTCGTCTGCCACGACCCGGGGCAGCCGCCGCGCTGGCTGCACACGCTCGATGCCGACGCGATCGTCCACGAGGGTTTCGATCCGGCGCAGGCCATCCTGCCTGACGACGGGCGCAGCTTTCACGGCTACCGGTTGCTGCGCGAGTATTTCGCGTTTCCGGCGCGCTTCCTGTTCTTCAGCATCGGCGGGCTGCGTGCCGCACTCGCGCGCGCCACCGGCGACGAATGCGAGCTGACCGTGCTGCTCGACCGCCACGACGCGGCGCTCGAGGCGGCCGTCGATGCGCGGCATCTGGCGCTGAACTGCACGCCGGCCGTGAACCTGTTCGCGCGTCGCGGCGACCGCATCCGGGTGCAGCCGGGCGCGCGCGAGCATCACGTCGTCGTCGACCGCAGCCGGCCGCTCGATCACGAGGTCTATGCGGTGCAGCGGCTCGCGAGCGAACAGCGCGACGACGGCCAGTCGCGCGAATTCCGGCCGTTTCATGCGTCGTTCGCGAGCGACGACGGCAACTACGGCGCGTACTACACGATGCGCCGCGAGCCTCGGCTGGTGTCCGCACAGGCGCGCGCGAACGGCACGCGCACCGGTTACGTCGGCAGCGAAACCTACGTGTCGCTCGTCGACAGCCAGTGCGCGCCGTACGACGAAACGATGCGCTACCTGGCCGTCGACACGCTGTGCACGAACCGCGACCTCGCGTTGCTGCTGCCGCCGGGCGACGCGAACGCGTTCACGCTGCGCATCTCCGCGCCCGTCGAGCGAGTCGTCGCGATTCGCGGCCCGTCGCGACCGCGCCCGCCCGTCGCCGATGCGCAGACGGCCTGGCGGCTCATTCGCCATCTCGGGCTCGCGCGGCAGACGCTGACCGATCTCGACGACGACGAGGGCGCGCATGCGCTGCGCGAACTGCTCGGCCTGCACGCCGATCCGGCCGACGCCGCGATGCGCCGGCAGATCGACGGTGTGCGACGCGTCGCGTTTTCGCCCGTGTTCCGGCGGCTGCCGGCGCTCGGGCCGCTGATGTTCGGGCGCGGCGTGCAGGTCGACGTGACCGTCGACGATCATGCGTTTTCCGGCGACAGTCCGTTCCTGCTCGGCGCGGTGCTCGAACAGTTCTTCGCGCGTCACGTGTCGATCAACGCGTTCGCCGAATGCGTGCTGACCAGCGCACAGCGCGGCACGCTCGCGCACTGGCCGGCGCGGATCGGCCGGCGGCCGGCGATATGAAACACGGCACGCCGCCCGGCGCGCAGCCGGTTACCGACACCGCACGCCGCGATGCGTGGTGGGCACGGCTGCGTGCCGCCCCGCATGGCTACGACTTGTTCGCGGCATTGCGCTGGCTCGACGCGCTGTCGCCTGGCCGCGTGCCGCTCGGTCATGCCGCGCGGCCGCGCGACGAGCCGGTGCGGCTCGGTCAGCAGCCGTCGCTCGCGTTCGCGGCATCGATGCTGGCCGGCGTATCCGACGACGGCGACGGCGGCGGTGGCGTCGTGCGGCCGCGCATCGCGATCCACGGGTTCGGGTTGTTCGGGCCGAACGGGCCGCTGCCGACCCACCTGACCGAATACGCGCACGAGCGCGCGGCCCAGCACGACGATCCGACCTTCGCCGCCTTCGCGGACCTGTTCCATCACCGGCTGATCCTGCTGTTCTACCGGGCGTGGGCCGACGCGCAGCCGGCGGTGAGCCTCGATCGGCCGGGACGCGCACGGTTCGACGCGTATGTCGCGAGCCTGATCGGGCGCGCGGCGCACGGCGACGAGCCGGCCGCGCCCGCCGCTGCCCGGCGCACGGCAGCCGACGCGCTCGCACCGCACGCGCTGTATTTCCATGCGAGCCATCTCGTGCGGCACACGCGCAACCCGGAAGGGCTCGTGCAGATCCTGCGCCAGCATTTCGGCGTCGACGCGCGCATCGTCGAGCACGTGCCGCGCTGGGTCGCGATCGAGCGGTCGCAGCGCTGCACGATCCGTGCGACGCGGCCGACCATGCGCGTCGGCGGCGTCGCGCTCGGCATCGCGGTGCGCGACGCGCAGTCGCATTTCCGGATCGTGCTCGGGCCGCTGTCGCTCGACGCGTACCGGCGCTTCCTGCCCGGCGGCCCGCACGCGCGTCAGCTCGCGCACTGGGTGCGCGAATACGTCGGCATCGAGTTCGACTGGGACGTGCAGCTCGAACTCGCGGCCGACGCGGTGCCGGCGATCGCGCTCGGCGCGGCGCAGGGCCTCGGCCGTACCGCGTGGCTCGGGCAGCGGCTGGATGCGGGGCCCGCGCGCGATCTCGTCGTCCGTTACGACGCACGCCGTCGCGACCTGCCGCGTACCGGCGCCGCCTTTCATCGCGAAACCGCCTAAACGGGAACCGTCATGTCCGATATCGGCCGCGTCAACCTGTTCGGAAAGCTCGATCCGCTTCTCTACGAGACGCTCGAGCAGGCCACCGGATTCTGCCGGCTGCGCGGCAATCCGTACGTGGAGCTCGCGCACTGGTTCAAGCAGCTCCTGCAGCGGCCCGACGGCGACCTGCAGCGCGTATTGCGCAGGTTCGGGATCGACGAGGCCGCCATCGACCGCGGGCTGGTGGCCGCGCTCGAGCGGCTGCCGCGCGGCGCGGGATCGGTGTCGGACCTGTCCGTGCACATCGACGACGCGGTCGAGCGCGCGTGGGTCTATGCCACGTTGAAATACGACGCGACGCGGATTCGCGGTGCGGTCCTGCTGCTCGCGATCCTGAAGACGCCGCAGTTGCGCAACGTGTTGTATGCGATCGCGCGCGAGTTCGAACGCGTCGTGCCCGACTTGCTCGCCGACGAACTCGAATCGATCGTCGACGGCTCGCCGGAGGCGCCACCGGCCGCACATCCCGACGCGGGCTCGGGCGCGGGCGGCGCCGCTGCCGCAACGTGCGGCGTGCCGCCCGCGGAAGGTTCGGCCCTTGCGCGCTTCGCCGTCGACCTGACCGCGCGCGCGCGGGCCGGCGAGATCGACCCCGTCGTCGGGCGCGACGCCGAGATCCGCCAGATCGTCGACATCCTGCTGCGGCGCCGGCAGAACAACCCGCTGCTGGTCGGCGAGGCCGGCGTCGGCAAGACGGCCGTCGCGGAAGGCTTCGCGCTGCGGATCGCGGCCGGCGACGTGCCGCCGTCGCTGCGCGACGTTGCGCTGTATCTGCTCGATATCGGGCTGCTCCAGGCCGGCGCGAGCGTGAAGGGTGAATTCGAGAGCCGGCTGCGCGGCGTGATCGACGAAGCGATGTCGTCCGAGCAACCGGCGATCCTGTTCATCGACGAAGTCCATACGCTCGTCGGCGCAGGCGGGGCGGCCGGCACCGGCGACGCCGCGAACCTGCTGAAACCCGCGCTCGCGCGCGGCCTGCTGCGCACGATCGGCGCGACGACGTGGTCCGAGTACAAGCAGTACATCGAGAAGGACCCGGCGCTGACGCGGCGCTTCCAGCTCGTGCACGTGCTCGAACCCGAAGAGGCGGCTGCGGTGACGATGCTGCGCGGCCTCGCCGCGAAACTCGAAGCGCACCATCGCGTGCTCGTGCTCGACGACGCGCTGCAGGCCGCCGTGACGCTGTCGCACCGATATATTCCCGCGCGGCAGTTGCCGGACAAGGCGATCAGCCTGCTCGATACGGCTTGCGCGCGCGTCGCCGTCAGCCAGCACGCGGTGCCCGCGCCGATCGAGGACGCGCGGCGGCGCATCGACGGCCTGCGCGTCGAGCGCGAACGGGTCGGGCGCGAATGCACGCTCGGCAGCGGCGACATCGCGCGGCGCGACGCGATCGATACCGGGCTTGCCGCCGTGCAGACGGAACTCGATCGGCTCGACATGCGCTGGCAGGGCGAGCGCGATGCGTTGACGGCGATCGTCGAATCTCGCGCGGCACTGCTCGACGACGATCCGTCGCACGAGCTTTCCGCCGCCGCACGCGCCGATGTTCAATCGCGCCTGGCCGCCGCGCAGCGGGCGCTGGCCGAGATGCAGGGCGACGCACCGCTCGTGCTGCCCGCCGTCGACACGCATGCCGTTGCCGCCGTCGTCGCCGACTGGACCGGCATCCCGCTCGGCCGGATGGTGCGCGACGAAACGCAGGCCGTGCTGAAGCTCGCCGAAACGCTCGGCGAACGCGTCGTCGGCCAGTGGCATGCGGTCGAACTGATCGCCGAACGGATCCAGACCGCGCGCGCGAAGCTCGACGACCCGACCAAGCCGCACGGCGTGTTCCTGCTGTGCGGGCCGTCCGGTGTCGGCAAGACCGAGACCGCGCTTGCGCTGGCCGACACGCTGTACGGCGGCGAGCGCAACGCGATCACGATCAACATGAGCGAGTTCCAGGAGGCGCACACGGTATCGACGCTGAAGGGCGCGCCGCCCGGCTACGTCGGCTACGGACAGGGCGGGGTGCTCACCGAGGCCGTGCGCCGGCGGCCGTACAGCGTCGTGCTGCTCGACGAGATCGAGAAGGCGCATCGCGACGTGCACGAGATTTTCTTCCAGGTGTTCGACAAGGGCTGGATGGAGGATGGCGAGGGGCGCGACATCGATTTCCGGCATACCGTGATCCTGCTGACCTCGAACGTTGGCGCCGATCGCGTGATGCAGCTGTGCCGCGCCCCGGATCGCCTGCCCGACATGCAAACGCTCGCCGATGCGCTGCGCGCACCGCTGCTCGACGTGTTCCCGGCCGCGCTGCTCGGCCGGCTGACCGTCGTGCCTTACTACCCGCTGACCGATGCGACGCTCGCGCGCATCGTCGAGCTCCAGTTGCGACGCTTCGAGAAGCGGATCGACCTGCATCACGGGATCCGGCTGCAGTGCTCCGACGCGGCGACCGCGCTGATCGTCGAGCGCTGCCGAACCATCGAATCCGGCGGCCGGATGGTCGACGCGATCCTCACGCATACCGTGATGCCGCGGATCGGCCGCGCGATCCTCGAGGCCACGCTCGAAGGGCGTGCGCTGACGTCGATCGAAGTGAATGCGGTTGGCGGCGAATTCGCGTACCGGTTCGACGAGGAGGGAACAACGTGAATCGCGTATTCACACTCGACAGCCCGCACGGCGACGACCTGAAATTCCATACGCTCGACGGCAGCGACGAACTGGGCCGCCTGTTCGAATTCCGGATCGAGGCGCTGGCGGACAACCACAGCCTGTCGCTGAAGGACATGCTCGGCAAGCCCGTGACCGTGCGGATCGAGCAGCAGGATCTGTCGACGCGCTACCTGAACGGGATCGTCGCGCGCGCGACGCTGGCCGGCCGGCGCGCCGAACGGCACTACGGCTACGAGCTGATCGTGCGGCCGTGGCTGTGGCTCGCGACGCGTCGCTCCGACTGCCGGATCTTCCAGAACCGCACCGTGCCCGACATCGTGCAGGAGGTGCTGGCGCCGTATGGCTTTCCGATCGAGAACAAGCTGACCGAATCCTATGTGCCGCGCCAGTACTGCGTGCAGTACAACGAAACCGATACGGCGTTCGTGTCGCGGCTGATGGAATTCGAGGGCATCTATTTCTATTTCCGGCACGCGGCCGACAGTCACACGCTCGTGCTGTGCGATGCGATGTCGTCGCACGTCGCGTTGCCCGGCTACGAAACGATCCCGTACATCGCGCAGGATCGCACGGCAATCGCCGACGAGGAGCGCATCGACGCGTGGCTGCCCGCACAGGAGGTGAGCGTCGGCAAGCATCAGACCACCGACTACGACTACACGAAGCCGCGGGCCGATCTGTCGACGCAGAAGGTCGATCCGCGCGGCCACGATCACGACAGCTTCGCGTCGTTCGAATGGCCCGGCGGGTATCGCGACGATGCGCCGGGTGCGCATTACAGCCGTGTGCGGCTCGAGGAACAGCAGGCCGAGCATGAGCGCGCGAGTGCCGAAACGGACGTGCGGGGGGCAGCGCCTGGATATCTTTTCACGCTCGAGCATTGTCCGCGCGCTGACCAGAATCGCGAGTATCTGATCGTGCGGTGCCAGTACCGGTTTCAGGAGAACGCGTATGCGAGCGATCAGGGCGCCGAGGCCGTCGTGCATCAGACGATGATGCTCGTGCAGCCGTCGAGCCTGCCTTACCGGTCGCCGCGAGAGACGCCGAGGCCGCGCACCAATGGGCCGCAGACGGCTACCGTGGTCGGGCCGCCGGGGGAAGAAATCTGGACCGACCAGTATGGGCGCGTGAAGCTGCAGTTTCGCTGGGACCGGTATGGGCAGAGCAACCAGGATTCGTCGTGCTGGGTGCGGGTGTCGAGCCCTTGGGCCGGCGGCGGGTTCGGTGGCGTGCAGATTCCACGCGTGGGCGATGAAGTTGTGGTCGATTTCCTCAATGGCGATCCCGACGAGCCGATCGTGACGGGGCGCGTTTTCAACGGCGAGAAGATGCCGCCGTGGGGGCTGCCGGGCAGTGCGACGCAGAGCGGGCTGTTGTCGCGATCGTCGCCGGGCGGAACGACCGAGCACGCGAACGCGTTCCGGTTCGAGGACAAGAAGGGCGCCGAGCAGCTGTGGATGCATGCGGAAAGAAACTTCGATGCGGAGACGGAGGCCGATCACACGCTTTCTGTCGGGAACAATCACACGCATACGGTCGGGAACGACGAGACGATGCAGGTGAAGAACAACCGGCAACGCAGCGTCGGGCAGAACGAGACGGTGAATATCGGCAAGAGCCGGGTCGCGCAGATCGGGGTGGACGAGACGCATGCGGTTGGCGGGAACCGGACACGAACGGTCGGGAAGAAGGAGACCGTGACGATTGCGTCGGATCGTGAGGCGACGATCGGCGGCAGCCACACGGAGTCGGTCACGCATGCCAAGACCGAAACGATCGGCGAAGGCAAGACGCTGAACGTCGGACAGATGTATCAGACGACGTCGAAGGACATGAAGACGCTGGTGGCCTCGGCGCACACCGAAGAGATCGGCACGCGAACGTCGACGATCACGAATGCCCATACGCACACGGTCGGCGGAGAACACACCGTCAATGTCGGCGCGAACCATACGACGAACGTGCAGCATCAGGTGCTCGTCAACGCGGGCGACCAGCTTTCGCTCGTCTGCGGGATGTCCAGCATCGTGATGAAGAGCGACGGCACGATTGCGATCCAGGGCGTCAACGTCGCATCGATCGGCTCCGAGAGTCACAGCGTGCGCGGGACGAAGGTGACGTCATCGGCCACCGGCGAACACACCGTCGAAGGCACGATCCTGAAACTCAATCCGTGACGGAGGGCCGTACGAATGCAGCACTGGCAGCCGACCAATCCGGTGGAGCGCAGGTTCATGGATGCGCATTCGGACTGGATGAGTTTCGCGAAGAACAAGACCGCACGGTTGATGGTCTGGCATACCGATGAAGCGGACGCGCCGCTCGTGCGGTTGTACTTTCAGGCACAGGACGATACGTCGTGTGCGGTGAGAACGATGCGTGCGGCGTTCGCAAACCAGGCCGGCTATGCACAGGCGCTGACCGTCGAACTGATTGCCTTTTACGATAGCCGCCGTGACGCATCTAGCACGCACGGGATACGCACCGACTGGCAGCCGCCGTTCTTCGAGGGTGGCGATCCGGTGCGATATATGCTGACGGTAGCAGCCAGTCTGATCGAGCATCACCCGGACGTGTTCCCCGCGCTGGTTTTCGTGCTCGAGCCCGCCCGCGTCGATGATGAAACCGCGTGGGTACGGTGGATCGATCGCCTGATGTCGACCCTCGTCGCGTCGCCGCGACTCGGCGAGCGTTTGCGCTTCGTCGTGCCCCGGACGAACATCGATCCGTTCGCACAATTGATTCAGCATCATCCGACTCTCGTCTGCATCGTGCATGGTCGATATTCGATGGCCAGCGTGCCGCGCGAACTGCTGGCCGAGTCGGGTGAGCGTGGCGCAAGCGGCGAATTCCGACGGCTTTTTGTCACGTTGAGCGAGACGATCGAAAACGGCAGTCCCGCCCGCCTCGAGGAACTCCGCACTGCGGCGCTGAAGGTGGCCGAAGGCGAGAAGTGGTTCGACCAATGCGTCGTCGTGCACTTGATCGCAGGTGCGGCCTATTTGAAATGGCGTGATCGCGAGCATGCGATCGATGCGTACCGGCGTGCCGCCGGCAGCGGCATGCGCGCGGTCGAGGCAAGCCATCCAGCCGGACACAAGCTCGTCGCGAACGCCCTGTTTGGCGAGGCGAGCGTATATCTGACGCACAAGGATCATGCTCGAGCCGCCTATTGCTACGAGCAGGCAGCGGCTTCGACGACAGCCGCGCACGATGCACTGATGACCGTCGAGGCGTGGCGCATGAGCGCCGTGTGCTGGGAGCGGGCAGGGGAGCGGGAGCACGCGCTGGAAGCCGGCTTCAACGCGCTCGACGCCGGATTGATGCTCGATGACGTGACGCGCGTCAACAGCAACCTGCAGCTCGTCGTCGAATGGATGGTGTCGCAAGTCGGCGCGTTCGACCGGCGCCGGGCCGCACTCAGCGAGAAAGTCGCCGCGTTGCGCGGCGGCCGGTGAGCGGAGACGCCCATGGGATTGCCCGCGGTCAAACATCTGGATCCGGTCGTCGGCGTCGACTTGCATTCGGTATTGGTCGCACCCAGCCCGACACCCGTGTTTCTGCCGCATCCCCATGTCGGGTTCATGCTGGACTTGCGCGAGTACGTGAACGCCGCGCTGGGCGTCATCGGCGCAATCGCCTTCACGATCATCGAGGAAAAGGCGGTCGAGTATCTCCAGGATCATCCGGACGACGCGAAGAAACTCGACGACGCGGTCAACTCGGTCTCCAACGAAGCCAAAAAGCTGGCAAGCGATCCGACCGTCGCGCAGGCGCTGAAGGGTGCGGCAGTGGCCGCCGACATCGCGAATGCGGCAGGCGCCGGCGTCGGGATGGGCAGCATCGCAGGCAGGCCGATCTTCGTGAACGGAATGCTGCGCGCGACGGCCGGCACACACGCATTTCACGTGCCGTCGCTGCATTTTCCGCTGGGCGAATCGTTCGCGCCGCCCGACCCGGATCCGTCGAACGACGCGGAAGCGTACATGGGCAGCAAGACCGTGCTCGCGAACAACGATCCGATGGCCTTCCTGGCGCTGCCGGCGATGAGTTGCTGGGCGGTCGGGCTGGAGCCGCCGACGCACAACGGCGCACATACGAAGCGCGAGCATCTGTCGCTGCCGACGTCGTTCATGCTGCCGGTTCCGACCGGACGCCCCGTGCTGGTGGGCGGGCCACCGATCGTCAACATGGCTGCGCTGGCGAAGGGGTTGTTCAAGGCGTTTCGCGGATCGAAGTGGGCGAAGACGCTGGCGGACAAGCTGCATCTGAAGCCGGGGTTTCTCAAGTGCAAGGTGCTGGATGCAGAGCCTGTTGATTCGATTACCGGCGAGGTGATCGTCCAACAGCACGACTTCACGATCGCGGGACGGTTACCGCTTGTCTGGAACCGCTACTACGCCAGTCACGATATGCGGCAAGGGGTCATTGGCGTCGGCTGGCAAACACCCGCCGATATTCGACTCGAACTGATGCATCACATCGATGCGACCGGCGTTGCCGCATGCTTTCCGGATCGTGCGACGGCGTTCGATGCGCTGCCGGATGCCGCCGGTTGGCCTGCGCGCGTCTATGATTGGCAGTACGGATACGCGCTATATCAGCGAGACAGGTGGCTCGTCGTGAGAACGCGCGCAGGAATCGAATACGAGTTCGCATTGCCCGCGAACTGGCAGCGCACGATGGCGATGTCCGCGGGAGATGCCGTGTTGACGCTGCCCCTCGACAAGATGGCCGACCTCGACGGCAACGGCTGGGGGTTCGAACGTGGACCGGACGGCGCGCTCACGCGCTTGCTCGAGTGGATGCGTAACGGACCAAGCGGACGAGCGATCCGGTGTGAAGCGGCCATGGCAAGCAGGGGCCGGACGCACGCGAATTGGCTCACCGCGCTGATATTGATCGACGCCAACGGTAGCGCCCATCAGCTGGTCGGTTACGAACACGATCGCAACGGCAATATGGTCGCCGCGCTCGATGCCTTGGGCCAGCCGCATCGATTCGCTTACGCGGAAGGGCATCGGATGGTGCGCCACACGAGTGCCTCAGGCGTCTCGTTCTACTACGGTCATCGGCATCACGACGACGGAGTATGGCGTGTCGATCATGCGTGGGGCGACAAAGGGCTTTTCGATTACCGTTTCGACTACGATATCGCGCATCATGAGACGCGAATCACCGACTCCAGGGGACACGTAACCATCCTGCAGGCGAACGAGCGCGGCTTGCCCGTCGCGAGAATCGATTCTCTCGGAGGCGTAACGAGCTACGGGTACGATGGGCAACGGCGCACCAGCAAAAGCGTCGATCCCGCCGCACGCGCCACCACATGGGAGTACGACACATGCGGCAATCTGCTGACGAGTGCGCGGGCTGACGGGAGCATCGTGCGCGCGGCCTACGACAGGAATCAAAGGCCCGTGTCCATGACGCATTCGGGTGGACGGCAATGGCGGTACACATGGGATGAGTGCGGCAAGCTGATCGCCCAGACTTCACCTGCGGGGGCAAGCTCGCGATACATCCATGATGCGCATGGGCAGTTGATATCGCATACGGATCCGCGTGGTGCGACGATGCACTTTTCCTACGACAACGACGGGAACCTGATCGAGGTCATCGATGCGCTTGGCCATCGCACGACGTATGCCTATGACGCACGAGCCAACCTCACGCGGAAAATCAACGCACTGAATCAGGTCAGCCGCTACGAATACGACCGTAACGGCAACCTGACGCGAGCGATCGAACCCGGGGAAAAGGAAATCCATTTCGGATATGACGCCGACGGCAACCTGACGCGCTATCGCGACCCCAACGGCCAGATTACGCAAATGGAATATTCCGCATTGGGCCAGATGTGCAAACGGCTTGCACCGGACGGGAGTCAAGTGGAGTATCGGTACGACACCGAGCAGCAGTTGATCGGGGTCGTCAATGAGCGCGGCGAACTGTATCAGCTCGTACGCGATCCTCTGGGACGCATTGTCGAAGAAACGGACTATTGGGGGCAAACGCGTCGTTATCGGTATGGCTCGGCGGGCGAGCTGCTTCACAGCATCGATCCGCTCGGGCAAACGATCGAATACGGCTACGATCTATCCGGGCGCCTCGTCCACAAGCGAATGGCCGACTCGACGCGCGATAACAGCGTACGCATCGACCATTTTTCTTACAATCAGCATGGCGATCTGGTGCTCGCGCAAAATCCTTTCAGTCGGGTCGAATTCGAGTACGACGCAGACGGCAGGGTGATCGTGGAAAGCCAATTTGACGTAGAGCAGGGCAGCACTTTCACGATTACCAGCGCATACGATATTTCAGGAAACCGAATCGATCGCGCAACTCGGCTTGTTGCCGGCAGCGAGATCATCGAGCATGCCGTTCGCTATACGTACGACATGCTGAATGCGATGACGTCAATCCAGATCGACGATGCCGCGCCGACCGTCATCGACCGGGATCCGCTCGGTCACGCTCGAACCGAGCACGTCGGGACCGGCTTGCAACGCGAACTGTCATATGAAGCCGACGGCCGCCTAGCCTCGCAGGCCCTGCTGATCTCGACCGGTAAGACCATGCTGTTCACAAGCGAATACTTGTACGATGCGAACGGCGAACTGGTCGAAAAACGCGACGCGCGCGGCTATGCCGAGCACTTTCACTACGACCGGCTGGGCCGCCTTACCGGACATCTCGATCCTGCCGGACATCTCGGCCGCTTGATGCACGATCCCGCCGGCGATCTGCTGAAAACGCGAGTTCGCGAACGCCGCACCGTAGACGAAATGAATCCGGCGCTGAGAGGGATCTGGGTGCGCGAGGGCACCTACGACGGACAGCACCACGAATACGACCGCGCAGGAAACCTGAGACGGCGGCACGACGCCAGGCAGGATTTGACACTGCGTTGGGATGCGACAGGACAACTGGAAGAGACGGTAGCCATACGACTCGACGTTCCGGGCGCTGCAGGCGGGCACGGCCGCATCCATACGCGCTACGAATACGATCCATTCGGGCGACGCGTGCGCAAGATTGTGGATACGGAATCGGCGGGCGGCGAACATTCGATATCGCCGTCTCGCATCAGCCGTTTTTTCTGGGATCGCAATACGCTCGTGGGCGAATATGACTATACGACGGCCGTCGGAAGCGGCCGCAACCGTCAAACCGACAACGCGTCAATACCGATATCCGTGCCGGGATGCGCCCGTGAATGGGTGTATTACCCTGGAACATTCCGGCCGCATGCGACGATACATACCGAACTGGCGGAAAAAAAGGCATCGGAATCGGCCACACGTTCGCCACCACGCCCCGGCGTACCGTATTTCTTCCAGAATGATCCGAACGGCGCGCCGGTGCGAATGCACGATTCCCAAGGCAACGTCGTTTGGGAGGCGTCTTATGGCCCGACAGGCGCCGCGACGGAAATCTCCGGGCTCCCGCAAGTCATGAAACAGCCCCTCAGGCTGCAGGGCCAATACTTCGACGATGAGTCGGGCCTGCATTACAACCGACATCGCTACTTTGATCCCGTAACCGGGAACTTCATCAGCCAGGATCCGATCGGCCTCAAAGGCGGGCGCAATCCGTACATGTACGCGCCCAATCCGTACTCGTGGATCGATCCGCACGGGACGGATTGCAAAAGCGAATTCAGAAAGTGGGCGCTGGACAAAATCTGGGCAGACGCCAACCATCCGTTGCGCTTTCTGCTGGGAAAAGACGCCGCCGGAAACACCATCAAAGCCTTCACGCGTCCACCTTCGCGCAAGCATGAAGATCTCGTCGACTGGGCGCACGGGCCGACCATCGAAGCCGGGCACGTCACGAGCAAGCATTCCGGAGAGCCTGAACTCCTTGGCTTGCAGGACGCGTGGGAAAATCAGATGGACAATTGGTTCGGCGAACGGCACGGAGTCATCGTAACTCGCCACGGCCTTGTCGAAATTGGCGAAATCCCGGTCCATACGAGGACGGCGGAGGAATGGGAGCAATACGGCTATTTGCCGTCGGGCACGGTAGCCAACGCACCCAAGAGCAATGGCTGGGCGCCGCCATGATTATCGCCATCCCTGTGGACTTCCTGATTTGATTTTACATAACGTGAATTATCAACCGAACCGTTGTAAGAGCAAAGTTGTAATGTCGTATCTGGGCAAAGTTGAAATGTCGTAGTTCGAGGGTTTCGGCGCATGCTG
>NZ_CABVLY010000040.1 GCF_902498995.1 Burkholderia anthina | reverse complement strand
CTCGCCGCGTCACCGCCGCCGGCCGCACCCGCGCGCACGGCCGTACGCCCCCCGCCGGCGCCCACCGGCCTGCCCGAGCCGGCCGCGACCTTCGCGCGGATCGCCCGCGAATTCCGTCCGCTGCCGGCCGTGCCGTTCGCGATCTCGGTGCCCATCGGGCTCACCGCGCCCGACGACATCTGGCGCCGGCTCGGCAACCGCCTGCGCGCCCGCGGCGCCGGTGCCCCGTCCGGTTATACCGATCCGCAAGGCGCGCTGCCGCTGCGCGAAGCGATCGCCGACTACGTGCGCCGCTCGCGCTCGGTACGCTGCAGCGCCGATCAGGTCGTGATCACGAGCGGCACGCAGCAGGGGCTGCACCTCGCGAGCCAGGTGCTGCTCGGCGCGGACGATTGCGCATGGGTCGAGAATCCGGCCTATCGCGGCATTACCGCGCTGCTCGAAAGCACGGGCCGGCGCGACGCGATGGTCCGCGTGCCGGTCGACGCCGACGGCATCGACGTCGAAGCCGGCATCCGGCTCGCGCCGAACGCGCGCGCCGCATTCGTCACGCCGTCGCACCAGTACCCGCTCGGCATGCCGATGAGCATGGCGCGCCGCAATGCACTGCTCGCGTGGGCACGCACGCATCGCGCATGGGTGGTCGAAGACGATTACGACAGCGAGCTGCGCTACGAAGGCTATCCGTTCCCGTCGCTGCAGGGACTCGATCCCGAGCGCGTGGTGTATCTCGGCACGTTCAGCAAGATTCTGTTTCCGTCGTTGCGGCTCGGCTACGTGATCGTGCCCGACGATCTCGTGCCCGCGTTCTGCGGCGCGCGCGTGCTGATGGACCGCCATGCGCCGACGGCCGACCAGCACGTGCTCGCCGCCTTCATCGCCGAAGGGCATCTCGACCGCCACATTCGCCGCGTGCGCGGCGTCTATGCGGCACAGCGCGCGCTGCTGATCGACACGCTCGGCGCGCGGCTGCCGCGCGAACGCGCGTGGGTGCAGCCGGGCGATCAGGGGATGCACGTCGTGCTGTGGCTCGCCGAAGGGATCGACGATCTCGACGTGGTCGCGCGCGCCGCGCAAGCAGGCGTCGCGGTGCGCGCCGTGTCGCCGATGTTTGCGCCGGGCACCGCGCGGCCGGGGCTCGTGCTCGGCTTCGGCGGGTTCGATCGCGAACGCATGGAGGCGGCCGCGCAGCGGCTCGCGGAGGTGGTTTCGTCAGCGCAGTCGCGGCCGCGCAAGCCGTAAAAGGTGGTCGGCGCACGTGTGTCGTGTGCCGGGACCATCCGCGCCCCTGCCGCGTTGCCCCGCTTCGTGCCGCCGCTCCGGGGCGCGTGACGCCATGACTCAGAGCGCCCGCAACGTCGGCACGCACGCAGCAGGATGTTCAGCGCACGGGCGGCTCCCAGGGGGCGGTCGTGAAATGGTCGGCGAGATAGTCGAGCAGCACCGCGACGCGCGCGGTACGCAGCATGCCGGGCGGCGTCACAAGGTTCACGTTGATGTCGGCGATTCGCCAGTCGTGCATCACTTCCTCGAGTTCGCCATGCCGCAGCGCATCGACGACCAGGAATTCGGGCTGCAGCGCGAGGCCGTGCCCGGCAACCAGCGCGGGCAGGATCACGTCGGCGTTGTTGGTGCGGATGCGTCCGTTCACCGCTACCGAGAATTTGTCACCCGACGCGGTGTGCCGAAACCGCCAGCAACCAGACGTCGGCAGATTCGTGTAGGTGAAGCAGACATGCCGCTCGAGATCGCGCGGGTGAGCCGGACGTCCATACCGGTCCAGATAGGCCGGCGAAGCGACGAGCGGCCGGCGGACCGCGCAGAGCCTGCGAAAGCGCAGCGTCGAATCGTTCAGTTCGGCAATCCGGATCGCGACGTCGAAGCCGCCCGGAACGACGTCGATCAGATGGTCACTCAGCATGAGATCGACGTCGACGTTCGGGTAGCGCTCGAGAAACGCCGGAAGCACCGGCGCGAGATACCGGAGACTGAACGACATCGGCGCATTCACGCGCACGAGGCCATGCGGCTCCAGCGCCTGAGCGGATGCCTCGTTCTCGATGAACTCGGCATCCGCGAGCAGCCGGATCGCACGGTCGCGCAGCAGATCGCCCGTCGGAGTCAGCGACAGCCTGCGCGACGTCCGGTACAGCAGCATGGTGCCGAGCCGGTTCTCGAGGCGTGCAATGGCCTTCGATACGGTCGACTGCGACGTGCCGATCAGCTCGGCGGCTTTTGCGAACGAGCCGGTTTCCGCGACGCGCGCGAAGATGGCCCAGGCGTCGAGATCAGGAAGGTGTTGCATCATGGAAATGGAATCGATGGTTGTGTGCCTGCGCGCTGGCCGGCACGATCCAAACGCAGTCGTCGACTGCACTTGCCGGCCGGCTCGTCATGCTGATTGACGCGCAGGCGATCGCGCTCATCGAGTCGTCTTTCGAATACTCGTCACGTGAGGAAATGCTTGCGAGCGCAACCTGTTTCACGCTCGATCTCATTCTTTTCAACGGACACGTCACTACGCTCGAGCGTTCGCACTCGATCAACGACGTGTGGGGACAGCGTCGGCAATTGGCGAGTTCAACACGACCGCGCCCGATACCCGGCGCTTATTTCACAGGCATATCCGCGAGCGCCGCCTGCGGGTGCTGATTGATGAAGATCGGCTGGCTATTCTTCGGAGTGGGTAATTCATGTTTCCGATTGCTCATGAAGAGTGCAGTCCTTTGAATCGGAAAATGGGAGACCGGCCTCGATCGTGCGAACAATGAACGCCCGGTGCGCATTGCGCTGGCATTACGGTAGCCGCGCCGACACATTTGACACGTATTCGTGTCGAAATAACACCGAAGAAACGGAATTGAACCGATTCGAATTAGCGCTTGCACTTCGTGCGCGACGAGTTCTCTCGCGTTCGTGCAAACGCTCGCCACGTTTCCAGGGGATCGACGGAGCTGTGCGCGTCACCAGTCGGTGATCGACGAGCCCCGCATCATGCACCCGCGCTCCCGTCGCTTCTCGCGGGTTTTACGCAATCGGCGCGCCGGCGTCGGCTCGCCACCCGCACTGACGATGCCGCGCTCGTATCCGAGCGCGGATATCGGCTCGCGCGGGTGGACTCGCGACACCCGGCAACGGCGATTTACTGCTTCGCTACCGAAAACGCGTAAAGCTTGTGGTTGTCGCCGGCATACGGCAGCCCGAGAATCTTGGTGTGATAACCGGATCCCCAGTAGACCGTACCGTCGACGATCGCGGCACCGGACACGACGGCGCCGCCGCTCTCGAAGCTCCACTTGATTTCGCCGGTCGACGCATCGAGTGCATACATGTTGGCGCCGCTGCCCGCCAGCGAACCCGCATACACCACGCCGTTAGCCTCGGACATCGCAACGGTGTCCATCATCTGCTGCGGATCCGCGGTGCGCCAGAGCACCTTGCCGGTTGCAGCGTCAACCGCGGCCCAGATACCGCCCTTGGTCGTCTTCGTCCCCGCGGGCGAATTGACTGCGACGGACTCGTGATTCAGGTTGCCGATCGACACGTAGATGCGTTTGCCGTCAGCAGCCGTTCCCCACAGCATGCCGCCGAGCAGGCTGCCGGGGCCGACCTGGGTATGCCAGACGACCTTGCCCGTCTTCGGCTCGAGCGCCCAGTAGACTCCGCTCTTCTGGCCGGCACCGAGCAATGTGCGCTTGCGGCCGCCGATGGTCGTCGTGTAGAGGTTCGGCCCCGAGCCGAAATCGTAGTCCGGGCCGTCGTCGTGGTCGTAGTTCGTCGACATGTCGGCGGCCAGCGTACGGGTGGCCCACGCGATCTTGCCTGTCTTCAGGTTCAATGCAACGAAACTGTCGATATGATTGTCCGGTACGGCTGCCTTGCACTTCTCTTGCCCCGGATACCGGCACACTCCTTCCGGAACGGTAAAGTTGTTGCCCGTGGTCACGTACAGCAAGCCGGTTTCACGATCGACGACCGGCGTGTTGCCCCAGACCGAACCGCCGGTGTAACCCTCCGGAACCATGTACGTCTTCCACAACAGCTTGCCGCTCGTCGCGTCGAGCGCCACGACGCTGCCGCGATACCGGGGCGTCTCCTTCAACGCCTCGGCGCGAGACGATACGCCGACGTAGACGATCCCGTTGTCGATAACCGGCGAACTCGTAATGATGGCCGACTTGTCCGTGTCGACCTGCGTGCGCCACAGCGGCGCGCCGTCTTCGGCCTTGATGCCCAGCATGTAGGCGCCGCTCGGATTGTTGGCGAGCTGCGTGCCCTGGCCGATCACCAGCGTGCCTTTCCAGTACGCAGGGCTGGTACGCGACGCATCGTTGGGAATCTCGCTGTAGTCACTGACCTTCCTGTGCCACTTGACCTGTCCGGTCGCGGCATCGACGGCCCATAGCGAGCCGCCGAAGTCGGGCACATAGACGACGCCGGCGACGACCGTCGGCGTAGCGGACACGTTACCGTCCGTATCGACCGACCAGCGCGGCGCCAGTTTGGCCACGTTGTTCAGGCCGATCGCGCGTTCGCCCGCGGCGCTGCGGGTATTGTGCAGATTCTGCCCGCCCATCGGCCAGTCTCCCGCGCTTTGGGCGGCAGCGGGAGCCGCAGCGACGAGGCTGCTCACGAGAGCGACGGCCGTCGCGATAGCCGGGGTGCGCCAGGATAGCGGCGAAGCGCGCCGATCTGCGTCTTGCCTGTTCAACACTCGTATCATTTTCAGTTCTCCATAAGACAGCGATAGAAAATCCCAGCCTTGCCACTGTGCTCACTTTGGTGAGTCATCGCATTCAAAAACGATCGATCATGCCGATCTGTACGCCGCGCACCAGCGAGCCGGGCCACGATGGCGGAAGCCCGGTTACGTTGACGCCACGCAGCGTGAAGGTCGCGTTGTTACGATTACGCAACCAGCCTGCACTCGCGTAGAACTGCAACGTCTTTGACAGCCTGTAATCGCACATCGCACTGAACTGGTCCGCGTTGTTGTCCGTTCCGGAACGGTCGCGCACGTACGCATAGCCGAGCGACGCATCGAGATTCGGCGCGAACGCGTAGCGCAGCGATACCGCAAAACCGTCGTTGTGATAAACCGGCGCATTGCCGCCCGACGCATTGAACCAGTCCGCAAACAAGGTGGTTTTGTCGATGCGATACGACGCGCCGGCGAGATTCGCCCGCAATGCGCCGCTGCCGTGCGTTTGCTGATGCCCGTAAGCGAGCCGCACCGGCCCGTACTGGTACGACACTGTTTCGAAGTTGCCCGCGAGCCCGTTGCCGTCGTTGTCGCTCGCCGCACGCAGCGACATCATCACCGTTGCGTCGAAGCCCGCGATTTTCGGTGACAGGTAGGTGATCGCATTACTCGCGTAGGGGGTGATCTTGGAGAAGTTGTTCAACCCGGACGCAATGGTTCCCGCGCCGAATGCATCGATCCCGCCTTTGAAGGGGATATAGATCGGCGAATATTGCCGTCCGACGCGCATTTCCCCCCAGGGGCCGCCCGCACCGATCCAGGCCTGGCGGTTGAACAGCGTGCCCGCCGTATCGAGCGTGCCGTTGGTCGCGCCAAATCCGTTCTCGAGCACGAACAGCATGTTCGTCCCGCCGCCGATCGGCTCGCTGCCGCGCAAGCCGATCCGCGAACCGCGATACGCACCCGAGTCCATCCGCGCCGCCCATCCCGCCCCGGGGTTCGTGATCTCGATACTCGTATCGATGACACCGTACAAGGTCACGGATGCCTGCGCCCACGCGAGAGACGGAGCAACGAGCAAGGCGCCCAGCGCACCGCACGCCCGCGCCCGTTGTCGAAAAACCGGACGAGCGCCGCTGCGCCGCTGCCGGAACCGCTTGACGCCGATCATCGATACTGTCTTCATCTATCGTTTCAGAACGTGTGCATCACGCCGACATACGTCGTGACCTGCGATTCGCCGTCGAGCGGATTGGTGGTCGGCGTCGTGCCCAGCGGAGTCGCGAATACCGAAAAATCCGAGTGACTCCCGTTACGCACATAACCCACCGTGCCGTAAAGGAAGGTGCGCTTGCTCAGGTTGTAGGTCGTGCCGAGCGCGTACAGCGTCGCATGGCCGGCAGGATCGTGCGTCGCATCGCCGCTGCCGCTGCGCACGCGAACGTAGTAGCCCGCGCCCGTCACCGACCAGCGGGAATTCGCCTGCCACGTCGCACCGAGCCAGAAGTGATCCGCGTTGTCCGCGAGGCCGGCCGGCGTGTCCGGCGCCGAATAGTGCGTCCAGGCGGTCTGAATCGTGAACTTCTGGATCCGCACGTTTCCGCCGACGAAATATTCACGGGAGCTCGTGAAGACATTGGTGAACTTGCCGGTCGAATCGCGCAGTTCGTCGTACATGCCGCGGACGTCGAAATACGGCGAGCGGTACGTCAGCATGACGCCGTCCGAGCGGCCGAACTCGCCCGACGCACCATTGTTGAAGCTGCTCGCCTGATTACCGAACGCGTATTGCGCCTGCACGTCGAAGCCGTGGAAAACCGGGCTGTGGTATTCCACGTTATTGCTGGTCTGCTGCCAGTTGCGTCCGCGCACGAGGGATGCCGACGACACCGCCTGCTGCACGAACGGGTCGAACGCCCACACGCCGTCGCTATCGATGAACAGGTTGCGCCCGGCCTGGAGTTGCCCCCACGTATCGTCTTTCAGTCCGACGTAGGCGCGCCTCGAAAAGAGCCGTCCGCCTCCCGTCGTACCGTTCATCGTTTGCAGCGCGGTTTCGAGATTGAATACCGTGGACAATCCACCGCCCAGATCCTCGTTGCCGCGCAGCCCCAGCATGCTCGTGCCCCAGTCGCCCCCCTCTGCGCTGAAGCGCGTGCCGGTTCGACCCGGTGCCGTCGTGACGTGGTTCAGGTACTCGAGCCCCGCGTCGACGCGGCCATACAGCGTCACGCTCGTTTGTGCCCACGCGGCCGGCATGAGCCCCCCCAACAACACCGCCACCGAGATTCTCTTTCTCATCGCGCTCTCCGATGAAAGCCGCCCCGGCATTCATCCCATATTTATATCGCTATCGTCGACGACGGATCATCGTTCGATTCATTTTGCATTGCTAATAATGAGCGGCACGCTTCCGCTGACAAGCCCGATCCGGGATCAACTGCCTGGCGCCGGTTGAAACGGCAGACCGAACCGGCTTGCTATGCGAGCGAGTTGTACGCTGTTGTCCGCGCCGAACTTCTGGCGGAGCGTCGACTGATGGTTGGCCACGGTCTTCCGGCTGATGCCGAGTTGCTCGGCGATGGCGAGCAATGTATACCCCTGGATGAGCAATCCCATCACCTCGAACTCGCGCGCCGAAAGCGCGCTGCCGACTTGTCCTTCCCGAAACGCATCACTCGCGTGCAGCGCCTGTGCGACGTCGGGACTCAGGAATCGACGGCCGTGCGCCACTGCGCGAACCGCATCGACAAGCACGTCGGGTGCACTGGACTTGGTCACGTAACCGAGCGCCCCCGCGGCGAGCGCGCGGCGCACGAAAATCGCTTCCTCACGGACACTGAATATCAGGATATGCGCCGCGCGCTCGCGCGCGAGCATGCGACGGATGGCCTCGATGCCACTCGGGCCCAGCAGCGACACATCGATCACGACCACATCGGGCCGCAGCGAGCAGAACGCGTGATAGGCCTCTGCCGCAGTCCTGGCTTCACCGCATACGTAAAGGTCCGATTCGAACGCGATCAGTCTCTTGTAGCCTTCACGCACAACCGCATGGTCGTCAACGAGCAAAATGGAAATGCGTGGGGGCACGTGGCGGGCCTCGTGTATCGAAATGTCCGACGTGTGCGCGTTTCGTCGACACGTCACTGAGCACTGCAATCTTGCCCCGTTTTTTCCCGGCCGGAAATGCAGATTATGGAAATGCATCCATTCCATTTATCCTTTCTAATTCATTTCATTTTCATGAAAAACGAAGGAAAACGTAATATTTCGCCTCCGGTCCATGATAGTCAGAACCGTTGAAATCGGCGCCCGCGGACGCATCGGCTCGGCGACGACCTGGAACGTCGCGGCCTGGTGTCCGATACGCCCCGACGACATACCGTTCGTCAGCAGCGGCGCGAGCAACATGCGGCTCACGAATCGACCTTCATCGAAACCGGTTCGAATCATTCGAGTGCCGACACGAACGGCAACATCGTCGTCCGATCTGGCGACCGCATTCCCGGCATTCCCGGCATTCCGGCCAACACCATGAAGCTGCGGCGCGTACGGAGCTGGCCGGCCGCGATTCGTCGGCGGAATCGCGGCCGTGCGCGCGGCAAAAGGTTGTCCGCGGGCAACAAACGTAATCGTCTGTAAATCCTGCAAGCAAACGGGCTTTTTGGCCACAGGCGACGCTGCCCGGTTTGCTAGGATCGCGCCTTTTCCGACCGCGCTGCTGCCGCCGTGAATCGCTTCGTGCCGTTTCTTCGCAACCTGTGGCTTCGCTGCCGTGACGGCGCCCGCGCGCTGGGTGCCGGCGCGTGGCATCGCCTGCGCCATCCGACGCGCCGTGGCATCGCGCTGACGCTCGCCGCGATACCGGTGCTCGGCCTGCTGGTCCTGCTCGCGTTCGTGCCGTTCACGCCGAGCATCGGCGACATCCGCAAGGCGCGCATCGACCGCCCCGCACGCGTACTGTCGGCCGACGGCCAGCTGATCGCCGAGTTCCGGCCCGTCAATCGCGAATGGGTGCCGCTCAAGCAGATCTCGCCGCACATGGTCGACGCGCTGATCGCGACCGAGGACCACCGCTTCTATGCGCATCACGGCATCGACTGGCGCCGCACGCTCGCGGCCGGGCTCCATACGTTCTCCGGCAGCCGCCAGGGCGGCTCGACGATCACGCAGCAACTCGCGCGCAACCTGTATCCGGACGAAGTCGGCCGCGCGCCGACGCTCACGCGCAAGGTGAAGGAGCTGATCACCGCGTTCAAGATCGAGACGGTGTACAGCAAGGACGAGATCCTCGAGACCTACCTGAACACCGTGCCGTTCCTGTACAACGCGTACGGCGTCGAAATGGCCGCACGCACTTATTTCGGCAAATCGGCCGACCAGCTCGACATCGTGGAAAGCGCGACGCTCGTCGGGATGCTGAAGGGCAACAGCTACTACAACCCGGTGCTCAATCCGGAGCGCGCGGTCCAGCGCCGCAACATCGTGCTCGGCCGGATGGCCGCGATGGGGATGCTGTCGCCGCAGCAGCTCGCGCAATTGCAGCGCCGGCCGCTGCGCGTGGACTTCGAGCCGCAGACCGCCCAGCCGGGCCCCGCGCCGCACTTCGCGGTGCAGTTGCGCAAGTGGCTGATCGCATGGGCCGACCGCAACAACTACGACCTCTACTCGGACGGCCTCGTCGTGTACACCACGCTCGATGCACGGCTGCAAGAGATGGCGACGCAAGCGCTGACCCGGCAGACCGAACGGCTGCAGGCGATCGCCGACAGCGCATGGCGCGGCCCGTCCGGCTGCGGCCTGCGCAACGACCTGTTCCGCGGCTTCATCCGGCAGACGCCCGACTATCGCGCGGCGCGCGATGCTGGGCTCGCCGATGCGGCGGCACTGAAGCAGCTCGGCGCGAATCGCACGTTCATGCGCGCGCTGTGCGAGCGCAAGACGCAGGTGCAGGCCGGCTTCGTCGCGATCGATCCGCGCAACGGCGCGATTCGCGCGTGGATCGGCAGCCCCGATTTCGGCAGCGAGCCGTTCGACCACGTCGTGCAGTCACGGCGCCAGCCGGGCTCGACGTTCAAGCCGTTCGTCTATGGCGCCGCGTTCGCGGACGGGATGCGGCCCGGCGATACGTTCGTCGATCGCCCCGTCGCGATCCCGGTCGACGCGCACGCGGTATGGCGTCCGACCGATGCCGAGCCGCCAACCGACGCGCCGATGACGCTGCGCGACGCACTGGCCCTGTCGCGCAACCGCATCACCGCACAGGTGATGCAGCGCGAAGGCGCGGCCCGGGTCGCGCAGCTCGCGCGCGCGATGGGCGTGCGCGACAGCCCGCTCGACGCGGTGCCGTCGCTCGCGCTCGGGACGAGCCCCGTCACGCTGAAGGAAATGGTGTCCGCGTACGGGACCATCGCGAACCGCGGCGTGTACGTCGCGCCGCAGATGATCACGCGCATCGAGGATCGCAACGGCAAGGTGCTCGCCGCATTCGGCAGCGCGCCGCCCGAACGCGCGCTGCCGGCGGCCGCGGCCCAGACGCTGGTGGACGTGATGCGCGGTGTCGTCGACTACGGGACCGGCGCCGACATCCGCTCGCGCTACGGCATTCGCGTCGACGTCGCGGGCAAGACCGGCACGACGCAGGACAACACGGACGGCTGGTTCATCCTGATGCATCCGCAACTGGTGGCCGGCGCGTGGGTCGGCTTCGACGACGGCAGCGTGACGCTGCGCAGCAACTACTGGGGGGCGGGCGCGCACAGCGCGTTGCCGATCGTCGGCTCGTTCTACGAGACGGCGCTGCGTGCGCGCGCGATCGATCCGCATGCGCAGTTCTCGCCGGACTTCCGGCCGCGCAGCGCACCGGCAAGCGTGCCGAAGCGGCGGCCGCACCCGGGGTTGTTCGACTGGCTGAAGATTTTCCGTTGATCGTGAAGCCGGCCGGCGGATCATGCCGGCCTTGCGATTCGTCGATTCATCGACATCGACGCGTCGTCGCGTCGTCGCGCAATGGCATCGCGTCAGCGCGCGGCCGCCGCCTTCAGCAGCCGCAGCATCTCCGGATCGTCGCCCGCATCGGCCAGCACCTTCGCGGTCGGCTTCACGCCGGCGCCCAACAGCCGTCGCACCCCCTCGACGTGATGCTCAATCACCTCGCCGCGAAGCAGCGTATCGCTCTGCAGCACCACCGGGTTCGTATCCTTCACGAGCAACGCGAACACCGACGCCGACACGGGCGGATTCAACGCGTCGGACAACGCGGCGTCGGCGAGGTGGTACGGATTGTTGTCGTGGATCTGCCAGCTCAGCGCGCCGCTCGCGTGCAGCTTGCCGAGCGCGGCGAGCGCATCGGCTTCCGGCAGTTTCACGAGTTCGGAGGCGAGATCGCTCGCCTGATCCTCGCGCCCGTCGCGCAGCGTGTCGGGCGGCGGCAGGTTCGGCACCAGCAGGTCCAGCACGAGCGCCTGCCGGCGCGCGTGGTCCGGCGACGCCTTGGCATCGGCATTCGAACGGTTGGCGTGCAGCAACTGGCCGGCCACGCGCCAGCGATCGTCGCTGCCGTGCTCGTCGCGCGGCACCTGATGCGCATGCAGCATCACGTCGAGCCAGCGCCACATCGAATCGACGGTCTTCGCGTCGTTCGACGACACGCCGTCGCCGACGATCTGGTCGAGCGTCTGCCCGCACACGAATTCGCGCTGCTGCACCGGGTCGAGACCAGCGAAGTATTTGCGCACGCGATCCGGCAGCCCGTCGAAGTCCGCCTGGCTCATGTCGGGTGCATGATAGCCGGGGCACGGCCCCGTGCCGGCGATCTCGCGGCCCGGCACCGCCTTCGCGGGGGGCGGCGGCGAATCGCCGCCGCGCGCGACCGGATACAGCTCGATGCCGTCGACCTGGAAGCCCTGCTCCATCCGCAACAGCACGCCCGTGGTCGAATGCTTCGTCGTGAAATTGCTGCCCGTGACCGACGTGACCTGATACGGCGAGCCGATCGGCATCCTGATCAGTTCGCCGCCCGGCACGTCGAGTATGCATGCGTCGGCAGGCGGCTTCTGCGGGCCATCCATATCGAGTTCCGCGACGTGCGTCGGGGCGGTTTCGACGCTCCACCGGCCGGCGTCGCGCATGCGCAGCACGATGTCGCCGCCCACCTTCTCGACCCGCATGGTCGCGGGCTTGCCGGCGGCCGGCGCATAGTCGCCGAGCAGGCCGTCGCAGCCGCTGGCGGCACGCGCGGACAGCGACACGAACATCATCAGACAGAAAACGGGAATGCGCACGGCAGGGCCTCTCGAGGTTCGAATTGTTGTCGGAATGCCGGCGCGGGCGCGCGCGGCGGCGGCAGCGCGATCGAGTCGCCGCCGGACGCCAATATAGCGAACGCGACCGGTGTATGCCAGCCCGCGACGCAGAGCGGTGCGAGGAGATGGCGGGACGCGTGCGAAGCAGCCTTCGCGATCGGTCGATGTGCCGCCATAGTCCACCTGGACGAAGCGGAAGAGCCGCACGCCGCGCACCATCGCCGTCGTCATCCATCGATGCCGGAGGCTGCATGAACGCGAGCGCTGTCGAGATCGCGAACCTGCTGTACCGCTACGCGGAGTTGCTCGACGCTGGCGACCTGCCGGGCATGGCGGCACTGTTCCGGCATGCGCGGATCAAGGTCGCGGAAGATGCGCCGACGATCGGCGCGGACAAACTGCTCGAACTGTTCGATGCGCGCGTCAAGCGCCACGCGTGCGGCACGCCACGCACAAAGCACGTGATTACGAATCCGATCATCGAGATCGACGAAGCCGCGCAGCGCGCGACGGCCCGCTCGTACTACACGGTGCTGCAGGCCGCCGACGGCCTGGCGTTGCAACCGATCGCGGCAGGCCGGTATCACGACGCGTTCGAGCGCGTCGACGGCGCGTGGCGCTTCGCGTTCCGCGACTACACGCTGTTCGATTTCGCGGGCGACCTGCGTTACCACCTGAACGATTCGCCGGCCGGCTGACGCGCCGACCGGCGGTTACCGCGCACAACGCGCGCTCAGCCCGCCGCGAGCGTCGCGGCCAGCGCGTCGAATTCCGGCGCCCACGCCGCGCGCCACGCGGCCTTCGTCGCGTCGTCGACCCACGCGCCGTCGATCCCGTTCAGCATGAATTGCTTCAGGTCGGCGACCGTGAAGCCGAAGTGGCTGAACATCAGCTCCCACGCTTCCGACGGATTCACCTTGTGCAGCGTCGGATCGTCGGTGTTCGGATGGATCTTCAGCCCGAGCCCCGGCATCTTGCGCATCGGATGCCGTTCCGCCCATTGCTCCGGCGGCAGCGTGCGCAGGTAGTACGAATTCGTCGGCACGACCGTGAAGACGATCCCGCGCTCCGCGTAGCGCGCGCACAGCTCGGGGTTGTCGACGATCGTATAGCCGTGATCGATACGATCGACGTGCAGCAGGTCGACGGCCGTCTCGACGTTGCGCCACGGCATCCCGAACTCGCCCGCATGCGCGGTCGTGCGGAAGCCGGCCGCGCGCGCGTCGCGATACGCCTTCCAGAACAACTCCGGCGGCCGGTCGTTCTCGCGATAGTCGATCCCGATCCCCGCGACTTCATCCGCGCGATTCGCCTTCATCCATTCGACGATCGCGACCGCTTCGTCCGGGTCCTGCTCGCGATCGATGCTCGGGATCAGGCATGCGCCGATCCCGAAGTCGCGCGCGGCATCGCGAATCGCGGTCACGATCGCGGCCTGCGCGTCCGCATACGGAATGCCCGAAACGCGCACCGTGCCCGTCGGATTCCAGAAGAATTCCGCATGCCGAACGTTGTGTGCGGCCGCATCCTCCAGATACTCGTACGCGATGCGCCGCAGGTCGTCGGGCCGCGTGAGCAAATACTTGTCGAGCGCGCGCAGCACGTGCAGCACGCCGACCGGCTTCTCGCCGCGCGCATAGAACGCGTCGATCTCCGCGCGCTCGATCGGCGCGCCGCTGCGCGCCGCGAGCGCGACGAACGTGTCGTGCCGCACCGCGCCGAGCAGGTGGCAATGCAGCTCCACCTTCGGCAGCGCGTGGAAGAAGGCCCGATGGGCCGGCGTGATCTCGATGCCCGTGCGCGCGGCCGGGACGTTACCTGGTGTTGCCTTCATGTGAGTCTCTTTTGCGGTAGTGCCGATGCGTCGTGAGAGCAGCCCCTCAGTGCGGCTTCACGACGGTCCAGAAGTAATAGCCGAGCGGCAGCGCGAGCACGACGAGCCCCCACGGCACGTCACGCCGGCGGCCCGCCAGCAGCTTGACGAGCACGTAGCACAGCAGCCCGCCGGCGATGCCGGTGCCGAAGCTGTTCGACATCAGCGTGAGCAGCACCATCGACATCACGGGCAGCGCATCGGTGAAGTCGTCGAAATGCGTATGGCGGATCGTCGCGAACATCGACAGCCCGATCAGGATCAGCGCCGGCGCGGTCGCCTCTTTCGGAATCGCGAGCGCGACCGGCACGAACAGCAGCATCGCGGCGAACAGCACGGCCGCCGCCAGCGACGACAACCCGCTGCGCCCGCCGGCTTCGACGCCCGCCGCCGATTCGATCAGCGCCGTCAGCGCGGGAATGCCGAACACGGGGCCGAGCGTCGCGGCGAGCGAATCGACGAGGAACGGCCGGTTGATGTTCGGCAGGTTGCCGTGTTCGTCGAGCAGGTTCGCCTTCGCGCCGACCGCGAGCGCGGTGCCGAGCGTCGAGAAGAATTCCGCCGCGAAGAACGCGAACAGGTACGGCGCGGCCGCGAGCGTCAGCGCACTGCGGATGTCGAGCTTGAACGCGATCGGCGCGATGCTGTGCGGCAGCGACACGAACGATGCCGGCAGATGCGTGACGCCCAGCGGCACGCCGGCCGCGGCGGCACCCAGAATCGCGATCAGGATCGCGCCGGGCACCTTGCGCGCCTGCAGCAGAATAGCGACCGCGAGGCCGATCAGCGCGACGAGCGCGCCCGGCCGCGAGAAATCGCCGAGCGCGAACGCGTTGGTCTTCGCATTCGCGACGACCATCCCCGCATTGCGCAGCCCGAGCATCGTGACGAACAGGCCGATCGACGCGCCGAGCCCGAGCTTGATCTGCACCGGAATCAACCGCATCACGACGCCGCGCGCGCCGAAGATCGTCAGCAGGAAAAACAGCACGCCTGATACGCATGCGATGCCGAGGCCCGTCTGCCAGCCGACGTGTTCGGTCGTCGCGAGCGTCACGCCGATGATCACCGAGCCGCCGATGCCCGGGCCGACCAGGAACGGCAGGTTCGCGTACAGCCCCATCAGCGTCGTGAACAGCACGAACACGATGATCGTCGCGGTGGTTGCCGCGCCGCGGTCCATTCCGCCGGTCGCGAGCAGCGACGGAATCACGACGAGCAGGTACGCCGCCGCGAGGAACGACGTGATCCCCGCGATCGTCTCGGTGCGCACGCTCGTGCCGCGCGCGGCGAGCGCGAAGCGCCGTTCGAGCCAGTTGGCCGGCGTACGCGCCGGCATCGTGTCAGTCGCTGACATGGTGGTTCTCCTGTGATTCCGATTATTGTCCTGTGTCGGTTCGCGCGGCGCGGTCTTATACTGCCGCGTACCGCCTCCCGACCGTACCGTTCCGATGTCGTCCGATCGCTCGTCGCTGCTGCCCGCACTCACGCTGCGGCAAGTCCAGCACTTCGTCGTCCTTGCGCATGCGCGCAGCTTCACGCAAGCCGCGCAGGCGCTGTCGCTCACGCAGCCCGCGCTGACCGCGTCGATCCGCCAGATCGAGTTCCTGCTCGGCGGCCGCCTGTTCGCCCGCTCCGCGCACCGGCTCACGCTGACGACCGCGGGCGTTGCCGTGCTGCCGCTCGCCGAGCGTCTGCTGAACCAGGCGCGCGGCACCTTCGACGACATGACGCGGCTCATCGGCGAACGCATCCAGACCGTGCGCATCGCGTTCATCCCGTCGGTCGCCGGCCGCCTGCTGCCGGCGCTCAACGCGCTGCGCGGCACGCATTCCACACTGCGCTTCACGCTCACCGACTTGCCGAACAGCGCGCTCGTCGAAGCCGTGCGCGACGGCGTCGCGGATCTCGGCATCGGCGTGCGCGAACCCGACGGCGACGACGGCACGCTGCACTACCAGCAGCTGTTCGAAGACGAGATCGTGATCGTCGTGCGACACGACGATCCGCTCGCGAACGCGAAGAGCGTCACGTGGGCGAAGCTCGTCGATCGCGAACTCGCCGTGTTCGTGCGCGGCAGCGTCAGCGAATCGCTGCATCGCACCGGCGGCGCCGAGAAGCTGCGCCTGAACGTCGCGTACCGGATGGAGTACACCGAGCCGCTGTACGCGCTCGCGCGCAACGGCCTTGCCACTGTCGTGCTGCCGAGCCTCTACACGATGCATCTGCACGATCCCGAACTCGTCGCGCTGCGCATCGAGAAGCCGCGCGTCACGCGCGCGATTTCACTGATCTCGCTCGCTGCCGACGATCGCGGCCCGCACGTGCGCACCTGCCGGGAATGGATCGAGAAACACATCTGAGCCGGTTCGCCGTGCAGCGCGTCGCGACGTTCAGGGCAGCTTCGCGATGCGCTCGGCCAGCGTCGCGTAGAAACGGTCCGCGTCGACTTCGTTGATCCACGTCGCGTTCGCCGCGCGGCCGCTGCGGCCGTTCCAGTCGACCACCGTTTCGCCGAGCGTCCACTGCCCGGTCGTCTCGACGACGACGTTCACCTTGCGTCCGTCGAACAGCGTCGGATCGACCAGATAGCCGACCGCCGTCGGGTCGTACATCGGCCCGTCCTCGACGCCACGCCGCTTCTTGTTGTACGCCAGCTCCGCGTCCATGATGTCCGCGACGATCGCGCCGCAGCGGTTGCCGAGCGCGCGGAACGGCGCGACGCGCGCCGGCGTGATCGGCGCCTTCACCGCGACGTCGCGCGGCAGCACGACGATCGGCACGCCGCTCGCGAACACGACTTCGGCCGCTTGCGGATCGACGTAGATGTTGAACTCGGCGGCGGGCGTGATGTTGCCGCGCTCGAAGAACGCGCCGCCCATCAGCACGATTTCGCGCAACGCGCCGCGGATCTGCGGCGCTTCGACCAGCGCGGTCGCGATGTTGGTCAACGGGCCGAGCGCGCACAGCGTCACGCTGTTCGGCGCGGCATGGCTCAGCGTATCGACGAGGTACGACACCGCATGACCGGCCGCAAGGGGCGCGCGCGGTTCGTGCAGCTCGACGCCTTCGAGGCCCGTCTTGCCGTGCACGTTCGCGGCCGTCACGAGGTCGCGCACCAGCGGGCGCGGGCATCCCGCATGGACCGGCAGCGTCTTCGTGCGGCCGGCCCAGTCGCGGATGATCCGCGCATTGCGTTCGGTCAGCTCGAGCGGCACGTTGCCGGCCACGGCGGTCAGCGCGCGCACGTCGAGCCGGTCCTGCGCGCCCAGCGCGAACAGGATCGCGATGGCGTCGTCCTGCCCCGGGTCGGTGTCGATGATCACCGTGCGCCGCGCGGCGTCGCCGCCGGCCCCGAACGCGCCGGCTTCGGGCAGCAGCGCCGTGCCGGCCAGCGCGGCGGACAGTTTCAGGAACGTGCGGCGGGATGCAATCGGATGGGTCATGGTCGGGCTCTCAGAAGACATGCCGGACGCCGAGCGTCGCCATCATCTGGCGCGTGCCGGTCGAGCGCGCGTACGCGAAGATCTGCGCATGATCCGCGTCGCCTGCCGCCTGCTGGGCAATCACGGTCAGCGCGACGTCGGTGCGTTTGGACAGGTAGTAATCGGCCTGCAGGTTCACCTGGTGCCATCTCGGCCGCTTGTCGATCACGTCGTACTTGCCGTTCGTGAAGGCATACGCGGCGCCGAGGAAAAGCTGCGGCGTCATCGTGTAGACGATGTTCACGCCGACGTTCTGCAGATGCAGGTGCGAATTGTCGAGGTAATCGTAGCGCACGTCGGTAAACATCGCCGCGAACTGCGCGCGGCCGATCGTGTAGAAACCGCCCGTGCCCGCGATGCGCTGCCGGCTCGCGAACGCCGCCGGCGACGTCGCGCTCTTCGCGAAGATCAGGAGCGGCGACGCATAGTCGTTCGCGATCGCGCCGTCCGGATTCGAGCCGCTGTACGGATGGTTGTACTGCGCATAGACCGCGCTCCAGCGCAGCGGGCCGCGCTCGTAGCCGAGGCCGAAGCTGTATGCGCTGTTGTTCGCGAAGCCCGTCGCGTTGCTGAAGCCGTACAGCGCGGTGAATTTCAGCCCGTAGTACACGGGGCTCACGTACTTCACCGAATTCTGCACGCGGATGTCGTTGTAGCCGTTGTCGTTGTCGCCGATGTTCACGCCGTTGCTCGCGATGATCACCGGCCCGATGTAGTCGTGGATCGCATCGTACTGGCGGCCGAACGTCAGCGACCCGTAGCTGCGGTCGGCGAGGCCGACGTAGGCCAGGCGCCCGAACTCGCGGCCGTTCTGCGCGGCCGTGCCCGTCATCACGTTGAAGCCGTTCTCGAGCTGGAAGATCGCGGACACCCCCTGCCCGAGATCCTCCTTGCCCTTCAACCCCCAGCGCGGGTTCTGGTTCGTGCCGGACAGCGCCTGCCAGGCGTTCTTGCCGCCCTGGTTCGTCGCGTACCCGACGCCTGCCGAGATGAGGCCGTACAGCGTGATGCTGCTTTGCGCGCAGGCATGGGTCGCGAAGGCGCCGAGCATCGCGAGCGGCGCGAGCTTGTGAAGAGTTTTCATGCGGGTCGTGTGGTCGGTGAGAGTCCAGGCGCGGCAGGGTTCCGCGAAACTGGACACGACTATACGAACCCGGATCGGATAATAAAAGTTTGGTTTTCTTATATATCAATAAAACGGATTTATTCTCATCTAGAGGCCTCCCGCGCAGGCGAAGCGGCTGCCGTCAATCCGCCGTGTCGCCGCTCTTCGGCAACTTCGACCACGCGTGGCGTCCCGGCGCTGGCGACCATGCCGGGCGCGTCTTGCGCGCGCTGTCGATCACGACCAGATAGCGGCCGGCGATCGGCGTGATGTCGCGATCGCGCCGCAGCACCCACAGCGACTTGCCGGCCTCGACGCGCGCCTGGTAATCGTCGTCGAGAATCCCGTGCCGGTCGAGGAACATGTTCAGCGACGCCGGAATCCGCACGCAGCCTTTCGAGTGCCGGATCCCGAGCAGCGGCTCGAGACGATCGGGGTCGGTCGCATGCATCTGGAAACGCATCGGCGACTTGCCGCCCTTGCCCCAGCCGCGCTCGCCGTCGACCCAGCCGAAGTCGTAGATGCGCATGTCACGCTTGCCGTAGCCGCGGATGCCGTTGTCGTTCGTCGTGCCTTCCGCGCGGAAGTCCATGTTGTCGGGCGAATGGTCGAACACGCCGAGCGGCGTCAGGAAGTGATCGTACTTGCCCGGCAGCCCCGTGCCGACCGGCGATGCACCGATCAGCAGCCACGCGCTGGACGGCGTTGCGCGGAAGTAGATGAACAGCGCCTGCACGTTCGGTGCACGATCGACCAAGGCGATGTATTCGCCGGCCAGATCACCGAGATTCGCGTCGGCGAGTGCTTGCTGAAGCCGCTCGCCGTACGCGCGCTGTTCGTTCGCGGGCACGTTCAGGCGTCGCGTGACTTCCTGCGTGAAGCGCTTGTGCATGTCCATGGCGCGCGCGGTTGCGTCTTTCGCTTCCTCGGCCGACAGCGGCGGATGCCGGCGCGGCGGTGTCGGTGCGGGCGCCTCGGCTTCGCTCGCGGCCGTGCCGGACGTCGCCGACGCAGGTGCTGCCGCGGACGCTGCCGAGGCCGCCGACGCACCCGATGCCCCGCTCGCCGGCGTTGCATGATGCGCAGCGGAAGCGGGCGATGCGCCGGACGACGCATGTTCGGGCGACGCCGGCGATGCAGTTGATGAGGATGACGTAGCAGTGGGCGACGGTACGTCGGACGCGGCGAACGCAGGCCGATCGACAAGAACGGAAATCGGGAGGGCTGCAGCGAGCCACGTGGCGACTGCGACGGTACGGCAACGCGGCTTGACCAGCCACCGCGTCAGGTCGGAAAGCATCATAAAGATCGAAGCCATCGGCCGATCCGGCCGCCGCGCAAAGGCGAACGGCGCATCTTCCGCGCGAGCCATCGACACGCCGCAGACCTTGCAGATTCCCGGCGCCGACGCCTCTTCGCGGTGGAGCCGTTTCGCGGATGCAACGCGACCGGTCCGATGGCGGCTAATGAGTCGTCAGGGCTTTCATTCTACTCGCGCATGCCGGATTCGGCAGGGCCGAACCCCGCGTTTCGCGGCGGTTTTTGCGCTTGGTCACGCTTTGTTTCAACTCGTTGCCGCGTGCGGCATCGTCGCGTGCCAAGCTCGTTCGCTGGCCTTTGCCGCGGCCGTGAAAGCGCGTGCCTGCGTGCCGCCCCGCATGCGGCACGCGCGATGCAATCGTCGCCTACTTCGAAATGGCTTCGAGTGCGATGCCTTTGGTCCGCGGTCCCATCAAGCCGATCGCGGCCATCACGATCACCATCGCGCCGGCGATGAACGCGAACACGCCGAACGTGCCGAAGCCTTTCAGCACGCCCGCGATCACGAACGACGAGAAGATCGCCGAGAAGCGGCTCCACGAGTAGACGAAACCCACCGCGCGCGCGCGGATCGACGTCGGGAACAGTTCGGCCTGGTATGCGTGGAAGCTGTACGACATGATGTTGCTCGCGAGCGTGAGGCCGATGCCGAGCACGATCAGGAACGCGCCCACCGTCGTCTGGCTGAACAGCAGCCCGCAGACGACGATCGCCGCCGCCATCGCGACGATCACCGACTTGCGCTCGAAGCGGTCGGCGATCACGAGGCCGATCAGCGGGCCGAGCGGCGCCGCGAGCGCGATCACGCTCGAATACATCAGGCTCGACGTGATCGTGATGCCCTGCTTGATCAGCAGCGTCGGCACCCAGTTCGCGAAGCCGTAGAAGCCGACTGTCTGGAACACGTTGAAGATCGTCATCATGATCGTGCGGTTGCGATACGGCTGCACCCACATGTCGCGGAAGCTGCCGCGCGGCGGCACCGGCTCGGCCGGCGCGGGCGGCGGCAACGGGCGGCCGTATTCGGCTTCGACCTTCGCCTCCAGCGCGCGCATCACGCGGTCGGCTTCGTCGACACGGCCTTGCTGCGCGAGCCAGCGCGGGCTCTCCGGCAGCTCGCGGCGAATCCACCACACGAACAGCGCGCCGTGCGCGCCGATCAGCACGACCCAGCGCCAGCCGTCGAGGCCGAGCGGCGCGTGCGGTACGAGCAGGTAAGCGAGGAACGCGACCACCGGCACCGCGACGAAGCCGACCGCCTGCTCGCACGCGAACGCACGGCCGCGAATCTGCTTCGGCACGAGTTCGGAGATGTACGTGCCGATCGTCACCATCTCGACGCCGAGGCCGAGGCCGACGACGAAGCGCCAGAAGTTCAGTCCGCCTGCCGTGTCCTGGAACGCCATCACGATGTTGGCGGCCGTGTACCACAGCAGCGACCACGTGAAGATCGCGCGGCGGCCGAAGCGGTCCGCGAGGAAACCGCATCCGATCGTGCCGATGAAGAGGCCGGCGAACAGCGCGGCGATGAAGCTCGCGACGCCCGTCGTGCCGAACAGGCCGTGCGTCGTCGCGGACAGGATTCCGCTTTTCACGAGGCCCGGCGCGACGTAGCCGCTGTACAGCAGATCGTAGAGTTCGAAGAAGAAGCCGAGGCTCAGCAGCACGACGAGCTTCCAGACGCTGCGAGTGGGCGGCAGGCGATCGAGGCGGGCTGAAATCGAGCCGGCGTCGATGGGGGAGGACAAGGCGGCGGCCTGTGAAAAGCTGTCCGTTGAAGCCATCTTGGTCGAGTCTCCTGATCGTGTCGTATGTTGTTGTCCGGCGGCCTGCGGGCCGCCGTCGGGCGAATCGCTGCATTGTACCGGCACGCCGCGCGAGCCGCGTCACGTGGCGAACCGGTTCGGACACCCCGGTTTCGCGCCGGATAATGTGTAAATTGCGTAACCTTCTGTCGGTTCTGTAAGCCTCGCCGGCATCGCGATCGCCGTCGCAGCTTGGCAACCGATGCCGGCGCGGGCCCGTCGATACGGGCGCTCGGCGCCCTCGCACGGCGCCGCGGGCCGCATGGCGCGCGACACGCCCTGCGCACAAACGTCGTCATTGCCGCCGCCACACCCCGGTAACATGCTACCGGGCCAACTCCCGGCTTCCTGACGCCTTTCGGCGCCCGGAATCGTCGGCAAAACGTAAGCATTCCATGTCCATACAACGACTATCCATCTACGCACGCCGGATCGCGCTGTTCGCGCTGCTGCAGTTCGCAGCGATCGCGACCGCGTCGGCGTTTCCGGCGGCCGCGTCCGCGCCGGGCGCGAGCGGCGTCGGCGCGCCCGTGCCGGCCATTTCGCTGAACGATGCCATTGCGCAGCTCAAGCAGATGCAGGTCCAGCAGGACCGCATCAAGCAGCAGACGTCGAACGCGACCAACAGCAAGGAGCTCGACGGGCTCGACGATGCGGCGCAGGAACTGAGCGCCGACGTCGACAAGCTGCAGAGCGAGCTCGCGCCGCAGCGCACGCAGATCCAGGCGCAGCTCGACGTGCTCGGCCCGCCGCCGGCCCCGGGCGCGTCGCCCGAAACGCCCTCGGTCGCGCAACAGCGGGCGACGCTGAATGCGCGCAAGGCGCAGATCGACGCCGCGCTGAAACAGGCCGCCGACCAGAAGACCAACCTCGCGAACCTGAACGACCAGTTCGCAAAGCTGCACCGCAGCCTGCTGCGCAACCAGCTCGCGTTCCGTTCGGGCAGCATCTTCGGCGCGCAGTTCTGGCTGCCGCTGTTTCATCTGTCGGCTGACGACGTCCATCGGCTCGAGGATTTCAACGACGAACTGCGCGACATGCTGCACTCGTCGTGGATGCCCGGACAGCGTGCGATCACCACGCTGCTGATGATCGCCGCGCTCGCCGTCTGGGTCGGCGGCCGCCGCCTCGTCGAACGCGGGCTCGCGTGGGTCTGCCTGAACCGCCTGCCGCCCACGCGGCTGCGCCGCAGCGCACTCGCGCTGTCGACGGCGTTCTCGACGCTGTTCGCGACCGCCGTCGCCGTCCAGATTCTCTATCTCGCGCTCGCCCGGCACTACGAGCTCACGCCGTCGATGAGCGATCTGTGGGATCAGTTCGCGAAGCTGGCGGTGACCTGCGCGCTGATCGCCGGGCTCGGCCGCGCGCTGCTCTGCACGAAGCACCCGTCGTGGCGGCTGCCGGCGCTCGCCGACCCGGTCGCGCTCGCGATGAAGCCGTTCCCCGGCGTGCTGGCCGCACTGTTGCTGATGTCCGGCACGCTCGAATCGATCAACCGGATCGTCGACACCAGTCTGTCCGTCACGCTGTTCGGCCGCGGAATCGTGTCGCTCGTCGTCGCACTGACCGTCGGCGCATCGCTGCTGCGCGCGAACCGCGTGCGCAGCGCGCTCGCGCAAGCCGGCGAAGCGCCCGAGCAGCGCTCGACGCTCGCGGGGCTGATCCATGCCGGCGTCACGCTGGCGATTATCGTGTCGCTGGGCGCGCTCGTGATCGGCTACATCACGGTCGCGCGCTTCATCACGTACGAGCTCGTGTGGTTCGAGATCGTGCTGTGCAGCGTCTACATCCTCACGCAACTGACGCGCGACGCCAGCGAGAGCCTGTTCTCCGCGAGCCTGTCGACCGGCAAGCAGATCAAGCACCTGTTCGCGCTCGACGACCGGCATCTCGAGCAAGCGCACACCATCGCGTCCGGCTTCGGCACGAGCCTGTTGATGCTGGTCGCGGCCGTCGCGCTGCTGACGGGCGGGTTCGGCACGACGCCGAGCGACCTGCTCGACAGCGTGGTCTCGATGATCGGCGGGCAGCGGCTGCAGAGCCTGAACATCATGCCCGACCGGATCATGAACGCGGGCATCGGGTTCGCGATCGGCTTCTACCTGCTGCGCTCGGTGCGTCGCTGGCTCGACAGCGAGTTCATGCCGGCGCTCGGCATGGACGCGGGCATGCGCGTGTCGCTGATCACGCTGTTCACCAACGTGGGCTACGTGCTGCTCGTGCTGATGACGCTCGGGCTGCTCGGCGTCAAATGGAGCAACCTCGCGTGGATCGTCAGCGCGCTGTCGGTCGGTATCGGCTTCGGCCTGCAGGAGATCGTGAAGAACTTCGTGTCGGGGCTGATCCTGCTGACCGAGCGGCCGGTGAAGGTCGGCGACATGGTCAGCATCTCGGGCGTCGAAGGCGACATCCGCCGCATCAACGTGCGCGCGACCGAGATCCAGCTGAGCGACCGCTCGACCGTGATCGTGCCGAACTCGCAGCTGATCTCGCAGAACGTGCGCAACGTGACGATGGGCAACAGCACGCAGGGTGTCGCGACGCTGATGCTGACGTTCCCGCTGAACACCGACCCCGAGCAAGTGCGCGACCTGCTGCTCGACGCGTATCGCGAACACCCGGCGATTCTCGACAAGCCGGCGCCGTCGGTCACGTTCAGCCAGCTGACGCCGGACGGCATTACGCTCAGCGTGACGGGATATGTGGCGAGCCCGCGGATCGCGAGTTCGACGAAGAGCGATCTGCTGTTCGAGATCCTGAAGCAGTTGCGCGCGGCACAGATCACGTTGTCGACGCCGCAGATGCTCGTTGTGCAGAACATGCCGGCGAACGAGGGTGCCATGCGACATGAGCCATGAGTGAGTAATCAGGCGCGTGCGCGCCGATCGATCGTCGCGGCAGACGTGTCGCCAAAAACGACGAGGGCCGGTCACCGCTTCCGCGGTAACCGGCCCGTTTCGACTTCAAGCGGCGCTACGCGCGCCGCCTCCCATCACACGTCGAACTTCACACCCTGCGCCAGCGGCAACTGACGGCTGTAGTTGATCGTATTCGTCGCACGGCGCATATACGCCTTCCATGCATCCGAACCCGACTCGCGACCCCCGCCCGTTTCCTTCTCGCCGCCGAACGCGCCGCCGATCTCCGCGCCGCTCGTGCCGATGTTCACGTTGACGATCCCGCAATCGCTGCCCGCCGCCGACATGAACTGCTCGGCCTCGCGCATGTCGTTCGTGAAGATCGCCGACGACAGACCTTGCGGCACGGCGTTGTGCACGTCGATCGCGTCTTCGAAGTCGTCGTAGATCATCACGTACAGGATCGGCGCGAACGTCTCGCGCTCGACCACCGACGATTGCTTCGGCATCCGCACGATTGCCGGACGCACGTAGTACGCATCTGCGTGACCGATATCGACGCGCTCGCCGCCCTTCACCTCGCCGCCCTGCTCGCGCGCATCGGCCAGTGCCTTCTGCATCGCGTCGAACGACGCACGGTCGACCAGCGGGCCGACGAGCGTGCCTTCCTCGAGCGGGCTGCCGACCTTCACCGACGCATAGGCCTTCTCGATGCGCGGCAGCAGTTGATCGGCAATGCTGCGATGGACGATCAGGCGGCGCAGCGTCGTGCAGCGCTGGCCGGCCGTGCCGACCGCCGCGAACGTGACGGCGCGCACCACGAGGTCGAGATCGGCGCTCGGCGCGACGATCATCCCGTTGTTGCCGCCGAGCTCGAGGATGCCGCGCGCGAGACGCTGGCTCAGCACCTTCGCGACTTCCGTGCCCATCCGCACGCTGCCGGTCGCGCTGACGACCGGCACCTTCTTCGACGACGTCAGCACTTCACCGACGTCACGCATGCCGATCACCAGCTGGCTCAACTCCGCCGGCGCGACGCCCGGATGCGTCTTCCCGAATTCGCGGATCGCCTTCTGGAGCAGCACGTGGCATGCGATCGCGGTAAGCGGCGTTTTCTCCGACGGCTTCCACACGACCGAATCGCCGCAGACGAACGCGAGCGCCGCATTCCACGCCCACACCGCGACCGGGAAGTTGAACGCCGAGATCACGCCGCACACGCCGATCGGGTGCCACGTTTCCATCATCCGGTGGCCCGGGCGCTCGGACGCGATCGTCAGGCCGTAAAGCTGACGCGACAGACCGACCGCGAAATCGCAGATGTCGATCATTTCCTGCACTTCGCCGAGCCCTTCCGACGTGATCTTGCCGGCTTCGAGCGTGACGAGGCGGCCCAGCTCGGCCTTGTGCTCGCGCAGCACGTTGCCGAACACGCGCACCAGCTCGCCGCGCACCGGCGCCGGCACCGTGCGCCACTTGAGGAATGCGTCGTGTGCGGCGTCGATCTTGCGCTCGGCGTCGGCGGGCGAATCGACCGCCAGCGTCGCGAGCGTCGCGCCGTCGAGCGGCGAACGCGCGGTCAGCGCATTGCCTTTCCACTGGGCGAGATCGATATCGAGCGCGGCAAGAATGTCGTTGAATTGCATCACTTCCTCTTCAGGGACAGATTGATCGGTGCGGCGGCGACGCCGCCCGCGTGATTCGATTGGAGCGCGTTCGCGCGCCCTGTGCAAGCGGATGCGCTGCTCGGCAGGCCCGGTGCGCCGCGTGGCGCATCGCGCTGCGCCGCCGCCGGAAACCCGGCCGGACGGCGCGCCCCCACCTCGCGAGGCACGATCCATGAGACACATTGTCGGCGGCCACAAGTCGGGCCGCTATTGATATTAACTCACGACTTCATTCCCAAAACGCAACACCCGGGCAGGACACACCGGGCCGTTTCAGCCCGCATATGGGACGCGTCCAAAGCCAGTGACCGGGCCATCCGGACGCGTCTCGGCACGCCGCGACTTGATGACAAAGTTGCATCACCCTGTGCGGAAATATCGTTTGCAGCCCATCCGGCGGGCACACACAATCGGGGCGACGTCGAGGTGCGCCGCACCCGGCGCATCGACGGCCGCCGACGGCGGCCGGACGACAGACGAAGACGACGCGCGTCGCGGGCCGGTTGCACCGGATCATTCCCGCGAAGCCCCGCCGCCCGGCGGCGGCCGGCGACGCGTCGCGCTTCGCAGCCAAAAGACAATCCCGGAGACAGCGCTCAGCACCCGCCATGCATTCAGATGCCCGCCCCGATTCGCCCCGCCCGTCCGGCTCGCCGCCCGCGAAGCCGTCCCTCCACCGCAGCCTGCAGGCACGCCATCTGCGCATGATCGCGATCGGCGGCTCGATCGGCACGGGCCTGTTCGTCGCGTCCGGCGCGTCGATCTCGCAGGCCGGCCCCGGCGGCGCGATGGTCGCATACATGATGATCGGCCTGATGGTGTATTTCCTGATGACGAGCCTCGGCGAAATGGCCGCGTTCATGCCGGTATCCGGCTCGTTCGCGACCTACGGCTCGAAGTTCGTCGACGAAGGCTTCGGCTTCGCGCTCGGCTGGAACTACTGGTACAGCTGGGCCGTAACGCTCGCGGTGGAACTCGTCGCCGCGCAGCTCGTGATGAACTACTGGTTCCCGCACGTACCGGGCGTCTGGTGGAGCGCGATCTTCCTCACGCTGATCTTCGCGCTCAACGCGCTGTCGGTGCGCGGCTTCGGCGAGGCCGAATACTGGTTCGCACTGATCAAGGTGCTGACGGTGCTCGCGTTCGTCGGCATCGGCCTGCTGATGATCTTCGGGATCATGCAGGGCGGCCCGAGCGCCGGCTGGGGCAACTTCACGATCGGCGACGCGCCGTTCGCGGGCGGCCTGCCGGCGATGATGGGCGTCGCGATGATCGCGGGCTTCTCGTTCCAGGGCACCGAAATGATCGGCGTCGCGGCCGGCGAATCGGAAAATCCGCGCACCACGATCCCGCGCGCGGTCAGCCAGATCTTCTGGCGCATCCTGCTGTTCTACGTGTTCGCGATCTTCGTGATCGGCGTGCTGATTCCGTACACCGACCCGAGCCTGCTGAAGAGCGACGTGACCGACATCGGCGTGAGCCCGTTCACGCTCGTGTTCCGCCACGCGGGCCTCGCGTTCGCGGCCGGCGTGATGAACGCGGTGATCCTGACGGCCGTGCTGTCGGCCGGCAACTCGGGCATGTACGCGTCGACGCGGATGCTCTACAACCTCGCGGTCGAAGGCCGCGCGCCGAAACTGTTCGCCAAACTGTCGCCGGGCGGCGTGCCGCGCAATGCGCTGTACGCGACGACGGCGATCGGCGGGCTGTGCTTCCTCACGTCGCTGTACGGCGACAAGACGGTGTACCTGTGGCTGCTGAACACGTCGGGCATGGCCGGCTTCATCACATGGCTCGGCATCGCGGTCAGCCATTACCGGTTCCGCAAGGGTTTCCTGAAGCAGGGCTACCGGCTCGACCAGTTGCCGTACCGGTCGAAGTGGTTCCCGTTCGGCCCGCTGTTCGCGTTCGCGCTGTGCGCGATCGTCGCGCTCGGCCAGGATTACCAGGCGTTCCTCGCCGACAGGATCGACTGGGCCGGCATCGCCGCGACCTACATCGGCCTGCCGTTCTTCCTCGTGATCTGGCTCGGCTACGCGCTGGTGCGCAAATGCCGCCTCGTCCGCTACGAGGACATGGAGATCGCGCCGTGGATCGAGCGCAACGCGATGCCCGACGCCGCGGAGAAGGCCGACGCCGGTTATCCGGCCTACGTCGCCCGCCCCGTCAACCCGACGCCGGGCGCATAACGCCCGGTAACGCGCCGGCCGCCGCCCGACCGCGACGGCCGGCGCACTGAAAACCCCATTCGACGCGGCGCGCGCGTTCAGGCAAGATCGACGCGCGCCGTCCGTTTTCCGCCGTTACGAGTCACCGAAACCGCATGCAGAATTTCTACGAAGCCACCGTTACCCGCCAGCCCTACCCGCAATTGACCGGCACGATCGACACGCAGGTCTGCATCGTCGGCGGCGGCCTCGCCGGCCTGTGCACGGCGCTCGGTCTCGTCGAGCGCGGCGTGACGGACGTCGTCGTGCTCGACAGCGAGCGGGTCGGCTTCGGCGCATCGGGCCGCAATGGCGGCTTCGTGTTCGGCGGCTACAGCCTCGACAACGCGGATCTGCTGCGCACGCTCGGCCGCGACGAAGGGCGTCGCCTGTACCGGCTCACCGTCGACGCGGTCGACCTGATCCGCACGCGCATCGCGCGCTACGGGATCGATTGCGACATCGTCGACGAGGGCGTGATGCTCGCGAACTGGTTCGACGATCCGTCGCGGCTCGACGGCGTGCGCACGCTGATGAAGCAGGAATTCAACGTCGACTGGGAACCGGTCGCAACCGACGCGCTGCGCGCGCGGCTCAAGACGCAGCGCTACTACGGCGGGCTGTTCGAGCCGAACGCGTTCCACTTCCACCCGCTCAAGTACGTGCTCGGCGTCGCGGCGGCCGCCTCGCGCGGCGGCGCACGCGTGTACGAACGTTCGGCCGCGCTCGGCATCGCCCGCGAAGGCGCCGGCTACGTCGTGCGCACGGCGCAGGGCACGGTGCGCGCGAAGGACGTCGTGTTCGCCGGCGGCGGCTATGCGCGCGGCGTGTCGCCGCGCATCGAACGCGCGGTGCTGCCGATCGCGACCTACGTGATCGCGACCGAACCGCTCGGCACGCGGCTGCCGGACGCGATCGACGCACCGTACGCGATCTACGACACGCGCTTCGCATTCGACTACTACCGTCCGCTGAAGGACACGCGGATCCTGTGGGGCGGCCGGATCTCGGTACTCGACCGCGGCCCCGACGCGATCGCGCGCCTGCTGCGCCGCGACCTGCTGCGCGTGTATCCGCAGCTCGACGGCGTGAAGGTCGACTACGCGTGGGGCGGGCTGATGAGCTACGCGCGGCACAAGATGCCGCAGATCGGCCGCGATGCGGACGGCGTGTGGCACGCGATCGCGTTCGGCGGCCACGGGATGGCGCCGACCACCGTCGCCGGCGAAGCGCTCGCCGCCGCGCTGGCCGGCGAGCAGCCCGTGCCGGAAGGCTTCGCCGCGTTCGGGCTCACGCGCACGTTCGGGCTCGCGGGCCTCGCCGCCGCGCAACTCACGTACACCGCGTACCAGGCCCGCGACGCGCTCGCGTCGTGCCGGCGCTGACCGGCGGCGACGGTCGACACCGCGCGGCCGATTAGAGCGGGAGGTCGGCCGGGCGGGGATTTCCCGCATGCTAGAATGGTTTCTCCATGCCGCCGCGAACCCACAACAAAGTCACATGAAAGCTGGAAGCAAGGCCGCCACGTCCGAAAGCCGCGCGCTTGCGTCCGACACGCGGCGCAAATACGATCCCGAGCAAACCAAGCGCAACATCCTCGACGTCGCCACGCAGGAATTTTCCGCGATGGGCCTCGCCGGTGCGCGCGTCGACGCGATCGCCGAGCGCACGAACACGACGAAGCGGATGCTCTACTACTACTTCGAAAGCAAGGAAGGCCTGTACGAGGCCGTGCTGGAGAAGGTGTACGGCGACATCCGCGCGCTCGAGCAGGAACTGCACGTCGGCGACATGGAGCCGCGCGAAGGCATGCGCAGGCTCGTCGAATTCACGTTCGACTATCACGACAAGCATCGCGACTTCGTCCGCCTCGTGTCGATCGAGAACATCCACGGCGCGAAGTATCTCGAACAGCTGAAGTCATTCAAGAACCGCAACGTCAGCATCATCAAGACGCTCGAGGAACTGCTCGAGCGCGGCGCGGCGAGCGGCGCGTTCCGCAAGGACATCGACGCGTTCGACCTGCACCTGCTGATCAGCTCGTTCTGCTTCCACCGCGTGTCGAACCGCTATACGTTCGGCGCCGCATTCGGCCGCGATCCGTCGGCGCCGCGTCTGCGTGCGCGGCATCGCGAGACGATCGCCGACTCCGTGCTGCGCTACGTCGCCGCGTAGCCCTCTCCCCGAAACACGCCGGCGAGTCGCGCACTCGCGCCTCGAACGAGGCCGCGACGCATGCATCCGGCATGAGCCGGACGCATGCGCGCATTCGAACGCGTGCGCCGCGCGTCAGTCCGTCGGCGCCGTCGCCGCCAGCGCGATCCGCGCCTTCTCTTCCGGGCTGCCCGCCACGTAGTACTTCTTCGCCCAGCTCGAATCCGGCGCGAGCGAGAGCTGCCGCTGCGTGCCCGCGCCGTGCTGCTTCGTCTCGATCGACAGCGCCCGCGCACGATAGTGCTCGTAGAGCCGCAGGAATTCCGCGAGATAGATCGCCGCGATGCGTGTATCGCGAATCTCGAGCAGGTTCTCGTCGTTGTACTGCTCGGAGTTGCGGCTCATGTTCGCCGAGCCCGTATAGACGATCGGGTTCGCGCCTTCCGCATCGATCACGATGAACTTGTGATGGATCACGACCGGCGGGTATGCAGGCGCCGGTTCGCCCGGAAAGAGGCGCAGCTCCGGCTCGAAGCCCTTCGGCACCGTCGCCGGTGAAAAATACGCGGCATCGATCACGTCGCGATGGTCGCGCTGGCGGTGGTACAGCTCGAGGTTCGCGAGCGTCGCCGCATCGAGCGACTGACCATCGTGTTGCGCGGCATCGGCCTTCGTCGCGCTGCCGACGTTGATGCGGTTCACCAGCCCGAACATCATCAGGCCGCGGTCGCCGGCCGCAAAGCAGGCATCGCGCAACGCCGCATCGGTCGGCATGAACAGGCAGAACGACACCGAGTGCTTCGCGGCCGCGATCGCGGCGACGATCGTATCGATCTCGGTGCGCTGCCCCGCCGGCTCCGGCGAAAACGCAACGCGCACCCGCGCGCTGCCCACCGTCATCGGCGCCGACCAGCCCTGCGACAGCCGCGCCGTCTCCGCGATCGGCGGATTCGCGGCGAGCGCATGCGCCCGATCGTTGTACAGCGCGGCCAGCTCGGGCGAATCGAACGCGTGCAGCACGTTCGCCTGCTCCGTCAGCCCTTCGGTCGTGAAGTTCGCGGAACCGGTCAGCACGCGCGCGGGCGCCGCGTCCGGCGGCGTGTCCGTCACGATGAACTTGTCGTGCATGATGTGCGTCCGGTCGCGCGGCGCCAGCGTCGCGAGCCCCTGCAGCGCATCGACGGCCGGCTGGTTCGGCGACGGCAGCGGCGGCTTGCCCTTGCGCGCGGTGGTGTGCGCGTCGTAGACGATCGCAAGCGACGCTTCGCCATGCTGACGGCCGAACGCTTCGAACGCGGGCAGCGCCCACAGCGTGTCGGTCAGGTGATAGACGGCCGACGCCGCGCGCGACGCCGGGTCGAGCACCTGCGCGAACACCTGCTCCATGTCGTTCGCGAGCCACGTGCGCAGCTTCAGCGCCTGGGCGGCACTCGGCGCCGCATTCGGTTCGAGGCCCAGCGCCGCGACCTGTTTCGCGAACGCCTGCGAGCTGACCACCGCGCGGTTGAACCAGGTGCCGATGCCGTCCTCGACGTGCGCGGGCAGCACGACGTCGCACACGCCCGCCTGCGCATCGAGCACCCGCAGGTCCGCCGGCGTGCCGACGACCGGATAGACGTCATAGCGGAACGCCGCGCCGCGATCCTGCGGATCGATGCGCGCATCCCACCACATGAATTTCTGGATCGGCGCCTGATCGGTCGGCGCATCGCCCTGCGTATCGGCGGCCGGGCCGTCGAACGTCAGCCGGTTCGGCAGCCAGCTGTTCGGCGCCCGCGTCTTGCCGTCGGCCGACCAGAAGCCCGGCGTGCGCCGGATCGCAAAGCCGAGGAAATCGGTGCGCGACGCCGCATCGGGCCAGTCGAAGGCCAGCAGCACGAGGGTCGGGGAAAGATAGCTGCGTACGCTGACGGTCATTCGTTGCTCCTGCCGGGCCGGCCGGTCGAGATGAATGGGTCAGTGTCGACGGTGCTTCTTCCCCTGCGATGACCGTTCGATGAACCTTGTATGTCAGCGCCGCGTCAGTCGGTCAGTCGCACACGAGCAGCTCGATGCCGCGGGCGGTCAGCGCGCGGCGCACGGCCTTGTCCGGCATGCGCTCGGTGACCAGATAGCGTGCGGCCGACGTGCCGTTGATCCGCACCGGCGTCACGCGGCCGAACTTCGAATGGTCGGCGACGATGATCGCCATGCCGGCCGCCGCGATCATCCGGCTGCGCACTTCGGCGGCGAGCCGCGAATAGTCGGTGCAGTCGCCGTCGGTCGTGATGCCGCCCGCGCCGACGAATGCGAAGTCGACATGGTATTGCGCGAGCTGCTGGATCGTATCGAGCCCGAACGTGGCGTCTTCGTCGTCGGACAGTTCGCCGCCGAGCAGCGTCACGCGATTGCCGTTGCGCCGCGCGAGCACGAACGCGGTGCGCCAGTCGTTCGTGTAGATCGACAACCGGTGACGATCGGCCAGCGCGAGCGCGACCGCATGCGGCGTGCTGCCCGAGTCGATCAGCACCGAGGCGTCGTCGGGCACGAATTCGGCCGCGCGCCGCCCGATCGTGCGCTTCGCTTCGGCGTTCGCCGCTTCGCGCTCGGACAGGCTCGGCTCGCGGCGGTCCGCCGCCAGCGCGCCGCCGTGCGTCATCACGAGCAGGCCGCGCGCCGCGAGCGCATTCAGGTCGCGCCGTACCGTCTCGCGCGACACGTCGAGCGAACGCACGAGTTCGGCGACCGACAGCGCGCCCGACCGTCCAAGCTCCGACAGGATGTATTGATGACGTTGTTCCGCCAGCATCGCAATGCGCCCGGGGCGACTGGTAATGGGTAAGCCGACCATTGTATTACGGCCGTTTGACCGTCATTTGACGACGGCGCGACGCGCGAGCGCGCCGCGAAAGTGAAATTCTGTATTGCCTGAGGTGCGCGAATCGGTGCGGCATGCGATTGCTACACTCTGCGTTTCGCCGAACGGCAGACCATCAAGGAACTCACGCCATGTATCGCAAAGGCAGTGTGCTCGAAATCCAGTTTTCGCCCGAACGACTCAACGACGGCGCCGGCGATCCGTACTGGATCGACCTGACGCTCGACGAGGCGCGCCGGCTGTACGAACAGCTCGCCGCGCGCTTCGCGACCGATGCGCGCGCGAACCAGCCGCTCGACACGTTCTCCCTCGACTGATCTCCCCTTCGTTTCGCGCGCGCGTGCGCGCGCTTCCGTTGCGGCCGGTTCACCCGGCCCCGGCCCTGGTCCCGGCCGTTCGATAACGAACGGCCCGCGTACCGCCACGCCGCGCGCCGACGCGTCTGCGGCCGCCGCCCGCAGCAGATGCAGCCCTCGACGATCGCCTTCGCCGCCGCTCCGCACGACGCGGCGCGGCGTGCAAGCGAGTGCAGAATTCGACAAGACGGCAACCTCGCTTCGCCCGATACTGACCGACTTCACGATTCGTCCGGCCGCGTCGCGGCCCGCCCTGCATGCTTACCTCGCTCGTCGCCGCGGCCTTCGTCGCGCTGTGGTCCACCGGCTTCATCGTCGCGCGGGCCATCAAGCCCTATGCCGATCCGAACCTGTTCCTGCTCGCGCGCTTCGCGGGCACGGCCGTGCTGTTCGGCGCGGTGGCGTTCGTCGCGCGTGCGCCGTGGCCGGGCCGCCGCGAATGGCCGCGTCACCTGATCGCGGGCGCGCTGCTGCAGGGCATCTATCTCGGCGCCAGCTACTGGGCCGTCGCGCAAGGGCTGAACGCCGGCGTGATGGCGCTGCTCGGCGCGCTGCAGCCGCTCGCCACCGCCGTGCTCGCGGTGCCGCTGTTCAACGAGCGTCTGCCCGCGCGCGGCTGGCTCGGGATGGCGCTCGGGCTCGCCGGCGTCGCGCTCGTGCTCGCGCCGAAGGTCGCGGGCGGCGTCGCGCCGCCGCCGGGCACGGCGCCGGCGTGGTTCGTCGTGGTCGTATCGGTGCTGTCGGTCGGCTCGATCACCGCGGGCTCGCTGTACCAGAAGGGCAAGCTCGCACAGAACGACCTGCGCACGGCCGTCGCCGTGCAGAACCTCGGCGCGGCGATCGTCGCGGCGCTTTTCGTCGTGCTGCTGCACGAAACGCGCTGGATCGGCGCGCCCGCGCTGTGGATATCGCTCGTATGGGGCATCGTGTTCCTGTCCGGCGGCGCGGTCACGATGCTGATGTGGATGCTGCGCCGCGGCAACGCGGCACGCGCGACGTCGTTGCTGTTTCTCGCGCCGCCGCTCGCCGCGCTGCAGGGTTACCTGCTGTTCGGCGAAACGCTCGCGGCCATTCAGCTCGCCGGCTTCGCGCTCGCGCTGGTGGGCGTCGTGCTCGCACGGCGCTGACGCGGGCGCAAGCACCCGCCGCATCGGCCGCGCATGCCTCGGAACGACGCATCCGGACGCCCGCTCCGGTGCGCCCGGTCGCGGGCTGCACCATCACGATGCATCGCGTCTCGCCGATGCAACGCGCGGCGGCCGGATCGCACGCCCGGCGCGGCGCCGGGCCACGATTGCGCTTATGATGGGCGCCTTGCATTTCGTTCCGGAACTCCCTTCATGACATCCGCCGATTACGCCAGCCGCCAACGCGCGATCATTGCCGAACTGAACGTCGCCCCGCACTTCGACGTCGATGCCGAGATCGCCCGGCGCGTCGATTTCCTCGCGCAGTACCTCCGTTCGACCGGCCTGCGGACCTACGTGCTCGGCATCAGCGGCGGCGTCGATTCGTCGACGGCCGGGCGGCTCGCGCAGTTGTCGGTCGAGCGGCTGCGCGCCGACGGGTACGACGCGCGCTTCATCGCGATGCGTTTGCCGAACGGCGTGCAGAACGACGAAGCCGATGCGCAGCGCGCGCTCGACTTCGTGCGCGCGGACGAAGCACTGACGGTTGACGTGAAGCCCGCCGCCGACGCGATGCTCGCGTCGCTGGCCGCGTCCGGCCACGCATTCGAAACGCCGGCACAGCAGGACTTCGTGCACGGCAACATCAAGGCGCGCGAGCGCATGATCGCGCAATACGCGGTCGCCGGCGCGCGGCGCGGCATCGTGATCGGCACCGACCACGCGGCCGAATCGCTGATGGGTTTCTTCACGAAATTCGGCGACGGCGGCGCGGACATTCTGCCGCTCGCCGGCCTGAACAAGCGCCGCGTGCGTGCGCTCGCCCGCGCGCTCGGCGGCGAGGAATCGATCGTGATGAAGGTGCCGACGGCCGACCTCGAGGAACTGCGCCCGCTGCGCCCCGACGAGCACGCATACGGCGTGACCTACGACGAGATCGACGATTTCCTCGAAGGCAAGCCCGTCAGCGACCGCGTCTACGAAACGGTGCTGCGTTTCCACGAAGGCTCGCGCCACAAGCGCGCGCTGCCGTACACGCCGTTCGACTGGCCGGCCGCGCAACCCGGCCACCGCGGCTGATCGACGGCACCACCGATCACACGAACCGCGCGAACCGCACCGTAGCGGTTGCGCGCGGCACGTGCCCGACGGGCAGCGCTATGCGGGGCCGCCCGTCTTCTTCGCCTGCAGTGCGCGGATCCGCATCCGCGCCCCCGTATCGCCGACCGTCGCGTCGTACATCGTCGCGAGATCGCGCTTGAGCGCGGTGCGCGAACCGCCGTCGAGATACACCATGTGCCCCGACGGATAGAAGCGCGCGGACAGGTTCTGCCGCACCTTCTGATCCTCGAGCGGCATCTGCTGCAGGTCGATCACGGTCTGGTAGAACGGCGTGACGAAATCGTAGAAGCCGTTCGCCGACAGCACCTTCAGGTCGATGTTCAGCGCCATCACCGCGGCAAGATCGCCCGCCGTGTAGAGAATCACGTTCCCCTTCGCATCGATGCCCTGCTGCGCGCCGGTCGGGTCGATGTGGCTGAAATCCCAGTTCTGGAATGCCTGGTCGTTCAGGTCCGTGAACGCGGAGTTCGACGTGAACTTCAGCTGCTCGTTCAGGTAGCTGTTCCACATCGCCGTGTAGACGCCCGTCACCGCCGTCATCGTCGGGTCGTTGCCGCCCGAGTTCGGATCGATCTTGCCGGCGATGCCCGACGAGATCCCGGTCACGCGGCCGTCGTACGAGCCGAGCGCGAGCCCCTGAGCATGCAGCAGCGTCGTCAGGAACAGCGAATTGCCGCGCGTATCGTAGCCCGCGATGTCGAGCCCCCACGTCTGCAGCGTCGCCGCGTCGATGCCCGTGTACCCGGAGAGCTTCTGCACGGTGGCCGGGGCGGCATGCGGCACGTTGCGCAACGCGGTCAGGTAATCGGTGCGCGCGAACTGCGCGACCTCCTCGACGAACGCGCCGAGATCCGTCGGCGCCGGCTTGACGCCGAGTTTCTTGTGATACCACGCGTCGGCCGCCGCGGTCGGCAGCGCGCCGACCGGATTGCCGGCCTGCCGGTAGTCGAGGATCGACGACTGCAGCGTGACGCCGTTCAGGTCGACGCCGTCCTCGTGCAGCTTGTAGGCGAGCACGCAGCTGCGCGCCGTGCCGTACGACTCGCCGAACAGGTATTTCGGCGAATTCCAGCGGTTGTTCTTGGTCAGGTAGCGCTTGATGAACTGCTTCAGCGAATCCGCATCCTGGTCGACGCCCCAGAAATTGCGGTTCTTGTTCGGCGCGACGGCCGCCGAATAGCCGGTGCCGACCGGGTTGATGAAGACCAGGTCGCTGTGGTCGATCATGCTGTCGGGGTTGTCTTCCATCTGATACGGCGCGGGCGGCGTGAACCCCGGCATCGACGTCTTGATGCGCTTCGGCGCGAACGAGCCGAGCAGCACGAACACCGACGACGAACCGGGGCCGCCGTTGTAGAAGAACGTCACGGGCCGCGTTTCTTCCTTCGCGCCGTCGGCCGTGAACGCGACATAGAAGAGCTTCGCGGCCGGTTGCGAACTGCTCGGATCGACGGTCACGAGATGGCCGGCCGTCGCCGTATAGGCAATGCGCTTCCCGCCGATCAGGATCGTGTGGTGCGTGATCGCGGCCGCTTCGGTCGTGTCGGTCACCGAGTCGTCGGGGCCGTTGCCGTATGCAACGGGATCGAAGAACGGCTGGTCGCGGCCGTGGCTCAGCGCGACCGGACTGACGGCCGCCGGCACGCCATGCGAATTGAGGTCGCCGTGATGCAGCGGATACACGTCGCCGGAAGATGCGGAATCGATGTCCATCGTGCTGCTCCTGGAGGTGAAAAAAGACGCGGGCAGGGCACCCGCGTCGCAAGAAAACGCATGTGCCGGCGCGTCAGCTCGACGGCTTGCGCGCGAGGACCGCGGCGAGCTTCGCGCCGTCCGGGCTGCCGAGGCCCGTGCATGCATCCCAGCCGGACGCGGCCGCATAGGTGCCGTTCGAGCCTTTCGTGATGTCGCGCAGCGCGCCGGGATGCTTGTACAGCACCGGATTGACCCAGCCGACCGAGGCGCCGGCCGCCGCGTTGATCCGCGCGATCAGCGCGGCCCACAGCGGCGCGACCGCGCTCGTGCCCCCCATCACCGCGGGCGTGCCGGCAACCGACACCTCGTAGCCCGTTTGCGGCGATGCATCGCCGGCGACGTCCGGCACGCCGCGCTTGGCGAGCGGCGTGCTGCTGCCGTCGGCGCGCGTCACGGTCAGCCCCTGCTGCCACGTCGGCAGGTCGAACATCGCGCTGACGCCGCCGCCGCCCGCGCCACCGCCGGCCGCCTCGTCGTTCCACGTGACCTCGCTGCGAATGCCCTGCCCCGGCAGCGCATCGAGCTGCGTGCCGCCGCAGCCGAGCACGTACGGGCTCGACGCGGGGAAATCGACATGATCGGCGCCGTCCTGCAGCCCGTCGCCCGAGCCGCTATCGCCCGACGCCGCGCACACCGTGATCCCCTGTGCGGCGGCCGCCTGCAGCACGCGGTCGAACGCCTGCGCCGACTGCGCCTGCCAGATCGCTTCCGGCCCGCCCCAACTGATCGAGATCACCGAAGGCTGGTTGGTCTTGTCGCTGACGGCCGCGTTCACGGCCTGGATGAAGCCCGCGTCGCTGTTCGGCGCGAAGTAGATCGCGATCTTCGCGGCCGGCGCGATCGCACCGGCGATCTCGATGTCGAGCGCGACTTCGCCGTCCGGGCCGTTCGGATCGCCGCTCGGCGCATTGCGGCCGGTGCCGACGTTCACGTCGACGAGCGCTGGGGGCGTGTCGATCCCGAGCCCGCGGAAATATTGCTGGATATCGGCCGCGCGATAGCCGCCGCCGAGTTCGACGATCGCGATGCACTGCCCCGCGCCGTCGCCGGCCGGGAAACCGTACAGCGACGCGAGCTGGACCGGCGTGAACGTGACGCCCGCGGCGCCGCGTGCGGGCTTGAACGGCGGACGCAGCCGGAAGTGCGGCCGCGCCTGCGGACGGCTGTCGAGACCGAGCACGGCCGTGACCGCATCGCCGATATCGTCGGGCAACACGATCGGGCCCGAGCGGCCGCGATACTGACCGATCGAGCGATGCTCGAAACGCTCGAGCTTCACGCTGAATGCGGCTTCGAATTGCTGGATCGTGCCGGACAGCACGACGACGCTTTCGACCGGATCGACACGATCGACCGTGAGTTGATGACGGCGTGCGAAGTCCTCGGTCTTGCGAATGTCGTCGGGACTCGCGGAGAAACGCTGGGCGAATGCATCGCGCGACACCGGTTTTGCGCGCGCGTCGCCGGTCGCGAGCTGGTGGACCAATGCATCGAGTTGCCCTTCTTCCTGCCGCCGCAACATGATCGTGACGTGGATGCGTTCTGCCGGATCGCACTGGCCGATACACTTGGACTCGGCGACGATTCGAGGTTCACGGTCGGCTTGAAGATGCCTTGCCATGTTCAGACCCTCCTTGGTACCGCGTTGCACGGAACAGCCAGGAAATCGGACAGGGCCGGCGGAAGACGGTTCCGTTCAATCAGTCGGTTCGCAGCAGCGCGAAGTTAAAGGAAGTTTAGAACAGTCAGACGATTTGCGCGCGTGCGCCGCCGTGACGAAGAGGCGTGCGAAGGCCGGCATTGCGCGCGCCCTTCGTTCGGTGATGCACCGCGCCGTGCGCGCCGGTCGAGCGGCACGGCAGCGATGCCGGGATGCCATTCAATCGGCCGGTCAGTCCATCGACAGGCGCAGCGCGAAGCCGATCAGCGCGGCCGAGAACGTCCAGCGCTGCACGGTTTGCGCGAGCGGATGCGCACGCATCCACGCCGCGATACGCGACGCGCCGAACACGCACGCGAGATCGAAACACACGCCGGCCGCGACGAGCAGCGCGCCGAGTTCGAACATCTGCCACACCACCGGCCCGGCTTCGGGCCGCACGAACTGCGGCAGCAGCACCGAGCAGAACAGCAGCGCCTTCGGGTTCAGCAGGTTCGTCAGCAGCCCCTTGAAGAACGATTGCCGCAGTTCGCCCGCGGCAGCGGCCTCGCCGTCGCCGAGCGCGAACACCGGCGAGCGGAACACCTGGATCGCGACGTACGCGAGATAGAGCGCGCCGCCGTAGCGGATCACTTCGTACAGCCACGGCGCACTGCGGATCAGCGCCGCGACGCCGCAGGCGGACAGCGTCACGTGCGCGGTGCGCGACAGCGACAGGCCGGCCGCCGCCGCCATGCCCGGACGCACGCCGCGGCCGATGCTGGTCTGCAGCACGAGCGCCATGTCGGGCCCGGGCACCGCGTAAATGGCCGCCAGCGCGGCGAGATAAATCAACAGCAAATGCGTGGAAATCATGGTCTGCCCCCGTCCTCCAATGACGATATGTTGCCGCTGAAGGACGAGGGATTATTGGCCATTTTCGATACCGGATTGGCGATCGATAGTGGAATCCGCCACAATCACGATATCCGAACAAGGATTCCGCCAAGATGACCGAACTCGACAAAACCGATCGCGCGATCCTCGCCGCGGTGCAGCGCGACGGCCGCCTGCCGATCGCGCGTCTGGCCGACTCCGTCGGCCTGTCGGAGACGCCGTGCGCGCGTCGCCTGAAGCGTCTCGAAAGCGACGGCTACATCGAGCGTTACCGCGCACAGCTGTCGCGCCAGGCGCTCGGCTTCGGCGTCGTCGCGTTCGTGCTGGTGCGTTTCGCGACGCACGACCGCAAGGTCGCCGACCGGTTCGAACGGGAAGTGCTCGGCATCGAGCGGATCCTCGCGTGCCACAACGTCGCGGGCACCGCCGACTATCTGCTGCAGGTGGTCGCGCGCGATCTCGACGACTACGGCACGTTCCTGCGCGATTCGCTGCGGATGCTGCCGGGCGTGACGTCGATCGAGTCGGCGCTGTCGTTGCGGGAAGTGAAGCACGACGCGGGGTTGCCGGTGCCGTGACGCAGGCAGCAGGCCACGCCGGCGCGGCACGGGCTCACGTTGCCGCCCGCGCCGGCATCATGCGGCGTGTCACGCCACGTCGGGAGACTGGTGCGCGCGTTCGAGATCCTCGAGAAACGCTTCGACGAGCGGGTCGCCGCGCCCGTTGCGCGCCACGACCATGTGGAACGTGACGTCGTAGCGCAACTGCTCCGGATTGAGCGGCGCGAGCAGCCCCTGCGCGACGTACGGCGCCGCGAAATGCTGCGGCAGGTAGCCGAGATGATGGCCCGACAGGATCAGCAGCGCGACGGCCTCCATGTTGTCGGCGGTCGCGGTCACGCGATCGGGCGTCGTCGACATCTGCGCCTCCGGCAGCGGATACGAGCGCCAGGCCCACTCGAAGCCGGCGACGTCGGCCGGCGTCAGCGCACCCGCGCCGTCGAACAGCGGATGACCGCGGCCGCAGTATGCGACCTGCCGCTCGATGAACAGCGGCGTGTAGTGCAGCGACGGCACGCGATGCCAGAAGTAGCCCACCGCGATCTGGATCTCGTCGCTCAGCAGCTTTTCCTCGAGATCGCCCGGCGCGCGCACGGAGATCGAGAAGCGCACCGCCTCGTCGCGTGTGCGGAACGCGGCGATCGCCTCCGCGATCCGCGCGTTCTGGCTGACCGGCGTATGGCCGATCAGGCCGATGTTCAACGTGCCGACCAGTTGGCGGTCCATGTGCCGCGCCGCCATCCCGAATTCGTCGAGCGCCGCGAGCAGCTTGCGGCTCATCGCATGGAACCGCTCGCCCTTCGGCGTGAGCCGGAAACCGCTGCGGCCGCGCTCGCAGAGCCGGTAGCCGAGCCGTGTCTCGAGCGACGACAGCTGCGCGCTGATCGTCGACTGGCCGACGTTCAGCATCGCCTGCGCGGCCGAAACGCCGCCCGCGTCCGTGACCGCGAGAAACACGCGGATCAACCGCAGATCGAGGGTCGACAGATTCCCCAGCACGCTATTCCCCTTCCATACATCGATGGAAATCGATGTTTACGTCGATATCTTCGCATTCTTCTTTCCGGCCGGACGCGTAAAACTATGCGCCAGACCGCGTCGAATGATACGGCAACCCCACATCGGAAGAGACAGCCCCCATGAACGAACACACCCATTTCCAGCCGCTCGGCGGCAATGAAATGCCGCGCAGCGGCGGCATCGCGACGATGATGCGCCTGCCGCACGTGGCGAGCGCCGCAGGGCTCGACGCATGTTTCGTCGGCGTGCCGTTCGACCTCGGCACGTCCAACCGCACCGGCGCGCGCTTCGGCCCGCGCCAGATCCGTACCGAATCCGTGCTGCTGCGCCCGTACAACATGGCCACCCGCGCCGCGCCGTTCGATTCGCTGCAGATCGCCGACATCGGCGACGTCGCGATCAATCCGTACAACCTGCACGATTCCATCGCGCGCATCGAAGCCGCGTACGACGCGATCCTCGAACACGACTGCAAGCCGGTCACGCTCGGCGGCGACCATACGATCGCGCTGCCGATCCTGCGCGCGATCCATCGCAAGCACGGCAAGGTTGCATTGATCCACGTCGATGCACACGCCGACGTGAACGATACGATGATGGGCGAAAAGATCGCCCACGGCACGCCGTTCCGCCGCGCGGTCGAGGAAGGGCTGCTGCACGGCGACAAGGTCACGCAGATCGGCCTGCGCGGCACCGGCTACGCCGCCGAGGATTTCGACTGGTGCCGCGAGCAGGGCTTCCGCGTGGTCCAGGCCGAGGAATGCTGGAACAAGTCGCTTGCCCCGCTGATGGAAGAAGTGCGCGCGCGCGTCGGCGACACGCCGGTCTACATCAGCTTCGACATCGACGGCATCGACCCGGCCTACGCACCGGGCACCGGCACGCCGGAAATCGCGGGCCTCACGGTGCCGCAGGCGCTCGAGATCATCCGCGGCGCGAAGGGGCTGAACATCGTCGGCTGCGATCTCGTCGAAGTCGCGCCGCCGTACGACCCGTTCGGCACCACGGCGCTGCTCGGCGCGAACCTCGCGTACGAGCTGCTGTGCGTGCTGCCCGGCGTCGCGTATCGCGACTGATCCCGGCACGCACACGATCCATTCCAAATCAAAGGATTCCAGAGGAGCACATCGACGATGGGGACTGCCATCAAGCAACCGAAGCGGGCGGCGCTCGCTTCGTTCGTCGGCACCACGATCGAGTGGTACGACTTCTATAGCTATGCGACCGCCGCCGCCATCGTGTTCGGGCCGCTGTTCTTTCCCGGCGAAAGCCGTTTCGTCAGCCTGCTCGCGTCGTTCGGCTCGTTCGCGGTCGGCTTCTTCGCGCGACCGCTCGGCGGCGTGATGTTCGGCTATCTCGGCGACCGCTTCGGCCGCAAGCGCTCGCTGCTCGCGACGCTGATGCTGATGGCGATCTCGACCGTCGCGATCGGCGTATTGCCCACCTACGCGCAGGCCGGCATGCTCGCACCGATCCTGCTCGTGCTGATGCGCGTGCTGCAAGGCATCGCGGTCGGCGGCGAATGGGGCGGCGCGGTGCTGCTCGCCGGCGAGCATGCGCCCGAAGGCAAGCGCACGTTCTTCGCATCGTTCGCGCAGTTGGGCAGCGCGAGCGGCCTGATCCTGTCGATGCTCGCGTTCGGCGCGATCAGCACGCTGTCGAAGGACGACATGATGAGCTGGGGCTGGCGCGTGCCGTTCCTCGCGAGCGCCGTGCTGCTGGCCGTCGGGTTCGTGATCCGCGCAAGCGTGTCCGAGTCGCCCGAGTTCGAGGAAGTCAAAAAGAGCGGCAACACCGCGCAAAACCCGGTGCGCGAAGCGCTCACGTACTGGCCGCTGCTGTTGCTCGCGATCGGCGCGAACGTGTACGGGATCGCCGGCGTGTATTTCAGCAACATCTTCATGATCAGCTACGCGACGCAGTTCCTGTCGCTCGACCGGTCGATGGTGCTGCATTGCATGACCATCGTCGCCGTGCTGCAGTTCGTCGTGCAGCTCGCGGCCGCGTTCCTCGCGCAGCGCTTCGGCACGACGCGGGTGCTGCTGATCACCGGCGCGTGGGCCGCGATCGTCCCGTTCGTGATGCTGCCGCTCGTGCATATGGGCACGCCGCTGTCGATCACGGTCGGCGTCGGTCTCGCGACGCTCGCGGAATCGGGCTACTACTCGGTGGTCGCCGGCTTCGTCAGCGGCATCTTCATCGCGCGCATCCGCTACACGGCGATCTCGATCGCGTACCAGGTGTGCGGCGCCCTCGCCGGCGGCCTCACGCCGCTCGTCGCGACGCTGATCGCGCAGAACGTCGCGCCGCAGTGGTGGCCGCTCGCGATCCAGTACACGAGCGCCGCCGTGCTGTCGTCGGTGTGCGTGTGGCTGATCTCGCGCCGCGTCAGCATCGACGATGCCGGTGCGCCGGACAAGACGAACGCGCCGCTGCCGCGCGGCACGCGCACGGCGTAATCTCGACGTACCGGGCCGGCTTCGTCACGCGCCCGGTCATCTCCCGCGAAGGGCGGCACATCGTGCCGCCCTTTTTCATTGCCGCCGTCAGAAGTCCGAACGCAGCGTGAGCATCACGTTGCGCTTGTCGCCGAACACGCTGTAGAACCGGCTCGGCGGACGGATGTAGTAATCGCGGTTGAACACGTTGTTCAATTGCAGCGACGCTTCGAGATGCTTGTTGAAGCGATAGCCGACCTGCGCGTTGAAGATCGCATATCCGCCCTGTTCGACGCCGCGCGTGATGCTCGTCTGCGCGAGCACGCCGCCGCCGATCGACACACCGCGCAACACGCCCCGCGAGAACGTGTACTTGGTCGACAGCTTGAACAGGTGTTTCGGGTCCGTGCCGTCCGTCAGGTAGGCGTCGCTGCCGCTGTCGTAACCCGCATCCAGATACGTATAGCCCGCATAAACGTTCCAGTCCGGCGCCGGCTGGCCCGTCACTTCGAGTTCGACGCCCTGGTCACGTACGTGCCCCTGCGCCAGGGAAAAGTTCGGATGCTCCGGATCCCCCACCGCGCGGTTGTTGTCGTTGATCCGGAACAGCGCGGCCGTTGCGTCGAGCCGGCCGTCGAGGAAGCTGCCCTTCACGCCCACTTCGTACTGCTCGCCGGTGCGCGGCGGCAGGCCGCCACCGCCGTAGAAGGTCTCCGTCTGCGGCGTCACGAAGCGCGAGTAGTTCGCATACGCGGTCAGCCACGGCACGATGTCCCACACGAGGCCCGCCGACGGCAGGAAGCGGTGATCGATCTGCGAGCCGGTCGTCCAGTCCGCCACGGTCGGCAGCAAGGTCTGCGAACGCGTCTGCACGAATGCTTCACGGCCGCCCAGCACGAGCGTCAGCGGATCCGCGAGACGGATGCGCGCCTGCGCATAGAAGCCGTACTGCACGGTGCGGTCGTTCTCGCCGTACGTGAACGGCACGTCGACCGCCGGCACCGCGTTCGGATCGAACAGGCTGTAGAGTCCGGCGTCGCCGCCGTACGGCCCGTTGAGCGCGACATAGCCGGAATGGGCCGTCGTCGACATCACCGTGTAGTTCGCGCCGAACGTCAGCGTGTGGGTCCGCCCGAACAGCCGCACCGGGCCCGATACGTTGGTGTCCGCGCCGAACCAGTCGATCGTGTTGCGCTGCCGCTGGTCGCCGAACCACGCGAGCCCGTTCGGCAGCGAACCGGGGCCCGCATACGCGTAATACCCCTTCAACAGCTCGTGCCGGTAGAACAGCGTGGTCGACGACGTCCAGTCGTTCGCGAAGCGGTGCACGAGATTGCCGTTCACCTCCTGCACCGACGTATACGAGTAGTTCCAGCTCGGGCTGAAGTTCTGCGTATACGCGCCCGGCACGCGCCCCGTGAGGCTGGTCATCGATGCATTGACGACACCGGCCGCCCCGTAGTCGAGGCCCGAGACCGGCGACACCTGATAGGCGGCCGACAGCGACAGCGTCGTGCGCGGCGAGAAGTCGTAGTCGATCGCGCCATACGCCATCACGTTCTTGCTGCGCGTCCTGTCGACCGATTCGAGCCCGTCGCTGCCGACCAGCACCGCGCGACCGCGCAGCGAGCCGTCCTTGTTCAGCGGCCCCGTCACGTCGATCATCTGGCGCACGCTGCCGAACGAACCGATCTGCGTCTCGGTCGACAGATGGAACTGATCCTGCGGCCGCTTGCGCACGAGATTGACCGTGCCGCCGGGTTCGCCCGCACCGTCGATCACGCCGGCCGGACCGCGCTGCACCTCGATGCGGTCGTACATCGCGAGATCGAACTGCTGCTTGTATTGCAGCCCGCTTGCGATCGGCACGCCGTCGAACTCGATGCCGAGCTGCGTGCCGCGCGCACGGAAATACGCGGTGCCGTCGCCGTAGTCGACCGACGTCACGCCCGTCACATAGCGCAGCGCGTCCTGGATCGTCGTCAGGTTCTGGTCGTCCATCTGCCGGCGCGTCATCACCGACACCGAGCGCGGGATGTCCTTCACGCGCTCCGCCGTCCGGCCCGCGATCGTGGCGCGCTTCGCCGCATACGTCCCCGAGCCTTCGGTCGTCGCGTCGGGCGACACGGTCGCGGTGACGCTCACGGCCGGCAGCACGTCGCCGTTCGCACCCGGCACGGCCTGTGCCCGCACGCACGGCGACGCGATGCCGAGCATCGCCAGCGCCAGCGGCGTCAGGCACGGCGCCCGCAGCCGCCATGCGATCGTCGACGCGCGCAGCGTCCCCGAGCGATCCATTGTTGTTCTCATTGCACTCATCCCACGGTTGAAAAGACGAACGAAGTCCTCCCGCCGGTGGCGGGCGCGACAGCTTCCTGGGGGGACGGTTCTTGTATGCGGGCCCGATCGGACCTCGTTGCCCCGGTTACCGCACGCGATGCGCCGGCACGCCGGGCCGTGCCGCTCATTCGCGTATCGCTCGCCGGCGAACCGGCCGTGAGACAATGACGAGAATGAGAATCATTAATCAATCGTCAGGGTATGCGCCCTGAAGCCTTGCCAGGTAAGGAGCTTATCGGGTCGCCCGAAAGAAAGGCTGACAACCGATATCGATTTTTTGACAAGATGAGGTGAATTCGCGATATGGCCGCCGGCCCGTCTCGCGACCACGACCGATGAAGACGTTTCTGCTCAAGCGTTACCCGACCGTACGCGTGCCGCTGCCGCACGACATCGTCGCGTCCGTCAGGCCCTATCGCCACGGCGATCGCGTGATATGGCACCAGCACCGCCACGGCCAGCTCGTGTTCGCGGCGCAAGGTGTCGTCCGCGTGCTGACGCCGTCGCGCACGTGGACCCTGCCGCAGTCGCGCGCGGTATGGCTGCCGTCCGATATCGACCATGAACTGCACGCGGTCGGCGACGGGCTGCTCTGCAGCGTCTACGTCGAGCCCGAGGCCTTCCCGTGGTCATGGCGCGAGCCGGCCGTGATCGCCGTGTCGCCATTGCTGCGCGAACTGGCCGTTACGCTGGCCGACGACGGCGACGAGCATGTGCGCAGCAGCCGCGCGGCGCTATCGGCGCCGCTGCTGCTGAAAGTGATGGCCGACACGCCGGCGCTGCCCGAACCAGGCGTTCCGCTGCCGCGCGATCCGCGCCTGCTCGGAATGTGCGAACACATGATGAACGACCCGGCGAGCGACCTGACGCTCGACTTCTGGGGCGCGCAGTTCGGTGCGAGCGGGCGCACGCTCGCCCGCCGCCTGCATGCGGAAACGGGGCTGACGTTCGTGGCGTGGCGGCAGCAGATGCGCGTGGCGGAAGCGATCACGCGCCTGACGCTGGGCCAGACGGTCGCCCAGGTATCGAAGGATCTCGGCTACAGCAGCGCAAGCGCGTTCATCGCGATGTTCCGGCACGTCACCGGCGACGCACCGCAGCGCTATCTGTCGCTGAAATGAACGCGCGATTGCCGCGCGGCCGCATGACCGTGGATGAGCGGCATCGCGACGCAACCGTCAGCATGCCGCATCGTCGTCGGACGAGTCGACGCCGTAATACTTCACGCCGATCCGGATCGGCTCGCGATCGTTCGCCTTGCGCTGCAGGTTAGTATCGCGCAGCGAGTATGCACATCCGCAGTACTCCTGCTGATAGAACGCCTCGCGCTTGCTGATCTCGATCATGCGCGCCGAACCGCCGCCCTTGCGCCAGTTGTATTCCCAGTAGGCCAACCCCGGATAGCGCGCCGCCGCACGCACGCCGCAGTCGTTGATCTGCCGCATGGTCTTCCAGCGCGAGATGCCGAGCGAACTGGTGATCACGGGAAAGCCGTGCTCGTGCGCATAGAGGGCGGTACGTTCGAAACGCATGTCGAAACACATCGTGCAGCGGACGCCGCGTTCGGGTTCGTGCTCCATCCCCCGTGCGCGCTCGAACCAGTTGTCGCGATCGTAGTCGGCATCGACGAACGGGATGCCGAACTTGTCGGCGAAGCGGACGTTCTCGTCCTTGCGCAGTTCGTATTCCTTGCGCGGATGAATGTTCGGGTTGTAGAAGAAGATCGTGTAGTCGATGCCCGATGCGAGCATCGCTTCCATCACTTCGCCCGAGCAAGGCGCGCAGCACGAATGCAGCAGTACCCTGCGATGGCCGCCGGGCAGCGGAAGCGGCTTGCGCTCGTCGAGCGTCGTCATGTCGCGTCCGGGAAAAGCACTTTCCGGATCACGTCGCGGAACACGGCATCGACATGCTCCGCGCGGTCCCTCGCCGCATCGAGGTCCGGCGAATGGCGATCCGTGTCGACCAGCGCGGCCTGCGCGTCGTCGCTCGCGACCCACGCGCGGGCGATGGTGCGCAACGCATCGCGGTCGGCGAGCCGCAGCCGGCCGACGACCACACGCCCGATCTCCTCGTACATCGCCCAGCAATCGTCGCCGTCTTCCTCGATCGCGCCCAACAGCCGCTCGATCGCATCGTTCGCCGCGCTCCTCACCGTCGCCTCCTCAGCGCGCCGTCACGAATACGCGGGGAAGCGGCGCGTCAGCTCGGCCACTTGCGCGCGCACGCGGCCGATCGCCAACTGCTCGACGATGTCGGCGTGTTCGCAGCCGCCGTAGTAGCGCTTGCCCGGATAACCTTCCGCGTACTTGTTCGCGAGCTGCGAGCCCTGTGCGGCCATCACGGCCGGGCTCGTGCAGTTTTCCGACGCGATCGGCCCGATGTGCGCTTCCCGGCGGCGATTTTCTTGTTGAATGGCATCGACCAGTTCCGGATCGGTCTGGTCGAGCGGGTAGCGATTGCGTTCGAACATGGCGGGAATGGCCCTTGAAAATCAAACAGTCGAAACGACACGTCCCGAGGCTTGCCCGGGACGGTCCGAACCGGTGCAACGCCCGCCGCCGATCGACGATCGGGACAGCAGGCGTGCAGCGTTCGTGCGTTATTGCACCTGCGTCATTGCACCTGGTTACGCAGCGTCTTCGCGGCAGCGACCATGTTCGTCAGCGCCGGAATCACTTCCGCCCACTGACGCGTCTTCAGGCCGCAGTCCGGGTTCACCCACAAACGCGCCGCCGGAATCCGCTCGGCCGCCTTCTTCATCAGGCCGACGATGTGATCCTGCGTCGGGATGTTCGGCGAGTGGATGTCGTACACGCCCGGCCCGATTTCGTTCGGATACTTGAAGGTGTCGAACGCGTCGAGCAGTTCCATATCCGAGCGCGACGTCTCGATCGTGATCACATCGGCATCCATGTCGGCGATCGACGCGATGATGTCGTTGAACTCCGAATAGCACATGTGCGTGTGGATCTGCGTGTCGTCCTGCACGCCGTTCGCGGTGATGCGGAACGACTCGACGGCCCACTTCAGGTACTCGCCCCATTGCGCGCGGCGCAGCGGCAGCCCTTCACGCAGTGCGGCCTCGTCGATCTGGATCACGCGCACGCCGGCCTTCTCGAGATCGAGCACTTCCTCGCGGATCGCGAGCGCAAGCTGGCAGCACGACACCGAGCGCGGCTGGTCGTCGCGGACGAACGACCAGTTCAGGATCGTCACCGGGCCGGTCAGCATGCCCTTCATCGGCTTGTTCGTCAGCGACTGCGCATACGTGATCCATTCGACCGTCATCGCCTTCGGACGGCTGATGTCGCCGAACAGGATCGGCGGCTTCACGCAGCGCGAACCGTACGACTGCACCCAGCCGAACTGGCTGAACGCGTAGCCGTCGAGCTGTTCGCCGAAGTATTCGACCATGTCGTTGCGTTCCGCTTCGCCGTGCACGAGCACGTCGAGTTCGAGCGATTCCTGTTCGCGGACGCTGCGCTCGATCTCGGCCTGCATCGCCGCGCGGTAGCCGGCTTCATCCAGCGCGCCCGCCTTGAACTGGCTGCGCGCCTGGCGGATCTCGCCGGTCTGCGGGAACGAACCGATCGTCGTCGTCGGGAAGGCCGGCAGGTTCAGTCGTGCCGACTGCTTCGGCGCGCGCTCCGTGTACGGGCTCGCGCGGTTGCCGAGCTGCGCGTCGATGCGTGCGATCGCGGCCTTTACCGTCGGGTTGTTCACGCGCGGCGAGCGGCGGCGCGAGTCGATCGCGGCGGCATTCGCGGCAAGCGCGTCGGCCACCTTGTCGCGGCCTTCGTTCAGCGCGGTCGCGAGCACCTTCAGTTCGTCGAGCTTCTGCAGCGCGAACGCGAGCCACGAGCGGATTTCCGCGTCGAGCTTTTCTTCGCTAGCGAGATCGACCGGCACGTGCAGCAGCGAGCACGACGGCGCGAGCCACAGGCGCTCGCCCAGTTGCTTCGCGAGCGGCTCGAGCCAGTCGAGTGCTGCGTTCAGGTCCGTCTTCCAGATGTTGCGGCCGTTGATCGCGCCCACCGACAGCACGCGCTCGGCCGGCAATTCACGCACCAGCGCGTCGATTTCGTCGCGGCCATTGATCGCGTCGATGTGCAGGCCGTCGACCGGCAGCGACGCCGCGAGCGTCAGGTTGTCCTGCAACTGGCCGAAGTACGTCGCGAGCAGCAGCTTGATGCGACGCGTTTCCAGCGCCGCGTAAGCAGTGCGGAATGCCTGGCGCCATTCGGCGTCGAGTTCGGTGACGAGGATCGGTTCGTCGATCTGCACCCATTCGACGCCCTGTGCGGTCAGCGTGTCGAGCAGCGCGCCGTACACCGGCAGCAGCTTCGGCAGCAGTGCGAGGCGATCAGAATCGTCCTTCGACTTGCCGAGCCACAGGTACGTGACGGGCCCGAGGATCACCGGCTTCGCGGCGACGCCCAGCGCCTGCGCTTCGGCCAGTTGCTGGAGCAGGCGCGACGGATCGAGCGAGAAGTTCGTGTCCGCGTGGAATTCCGGGACGATGTAGTGATAGTTCGTGTCGAACCACTTCGTCATTTCGCCGGCCGAGACGCCGCCGCAGCACGCGGCATGTTCTTCCGCCGATTGCGCCGAGCGGCCGCGCGCCACGCGGAAATAGTTGTCGAGCGCGTCGCCGTGGAAGCCCTGCACGCGCTTGGGCAGGTTGCCGAGCGTGAAGCTCATGTCGAGCACCTGGTCGTAGAACGCGAAGTCGCCGATCGGCGCCAGATCCAGCTCGCGCTGGGCGCGCCAGTGACGCTGGCGCAGCTCGGCCCCGAGCGCCTTCAGCTCGTCGCGCGACGATTCGCCCTTCCAGTAGCGTTCGAGACCGAACTTGAGTTCGCGCTTCGCGCCGATGCGCGGAAAACCGAGGTTGTGTGTCGTAACCATGACGCTGCCGTCCAGAGAAAAATTGAAGATCCGGCAGCCATGATAGGGATTTCAAACCATGAAATAAAATGGCATTATTTCATTCATCCATTAAATCTATTCATGTATCTGTTGAGCGAGCACTATCCATGCTGGAGCGATTCCATCTCGTCGTGATCCGTGAGGTCGAGCGCCAGGGCTCGCTGACGGCCGCAGCCAATGCGCTGCATCTCACGCAATCGGCGCTCAGCCATACCGTCAGGAAGGTCGAGCAGCAGCTCGGCACGCCGATCTGGGATCGGGAAGGACGCGGGCTGCGGCTCACGCAGGGCGGGCAATATCTGCTGAAGCTGGCGAACCGGCTGCTGCCGCAGTTCGAGCTCGCCGAGGAGCGGATGAAGCAGTACGCGAAGGGCGAGCGCGGCACGCTGCGCATCGGGATGGAATGCCACCCGTGCTATCAGTGGCTGCTGAAGGTCGTGTCGCCGTACCTGGCGCGCTGGCCGGACGTCGACGTCGACGTGAAGCAGCGCTTCCAGTTCGGCGGCATCGGCGCACTGTTCGGCTATGACATCGACGTGCTGGTGACGCCCGATCCGTTGAACAAGCCGGGGCTGCGCTTCGATCCCGTGTTCGATTACGAGCAGGTGCTGGTGGTCGCGGACGCACACCGGTTCGCGCATGCCGACTACGTGACGCCCGAGCAGCTCGGCGACGAAATCCTGATCACGTACCCGGTCGAAACAGACCGACTCGACATCTACAACCAGTTCCTGACGCCCGCCGGCATCGTGCCGCGGCGCCACAAGTCGATCGAGACGACCGACATCATGCTGCAGATGGTGGCGAGCGGGCGTGGCGTGGCCGCGCTGCCGAGATGGCTTGCCGACGAATATGCGGACCGGATGCCGGTCGTGCCGGTCAAGCTGGGCAAGCAGGGAATCGCGAAGCAGATCTTCCTCGGCATCCGCGAAGCGGACGCGTCGATCGACTATCTGGCCGCGTTCGTCGCGCTCGCGCGCGAATCGACGTGGAGCGCGCCGCGCATGCTGCGCTAGGCGCGCCCTGTTGCGATGCGCGTCAGGCGGCGCGCATGCCGATGCGTTCGCCGCGTTCGACCCACGCGCCGAACAGCAGGCCGATCGTCGTCCACATGATCACCTGCATGCCGATCGCCGCCACGCGGAACTTCCACAGCACGGCTGCCGGAAAATCGGCCGGTAACTCGCTGACCGACGGCAACCCGAGCTGCACGGCCGCGATGATCGCAATGAACACGAGGCCCGCCACGATCGACGCGTTCCACTGGCCGAGCTTCGCCAGCAGATGGCGGCGCACGTTGACCGAGAACACCATCGTCGCGATCGAGATCGCGATCATCAGGAAGAACAGGCCCGTGCGATAGCCGATCGTGTCGGGGTCGCCGACCGATGGCGGATTGGCCGGGTACTTGATGTTGGGCACGATCACGAGCGCGACGAATGCCGCGAGCGCGAGCCACGCGGCGAGCGGGCGTGCCGGGAGGCGGCTGCCTCGTCCGTATGCGAACGCGAAGACCAGCGAGAACAGCCCGCCGAATGCCGCGCCGTAGGTCACGACGCCCGTCAGCAGGCCGAGGCCTGCCTGCGTGTGACGGCTGACCAGTTCGGGCTCCGGCGCTTCGCCCTTGGCGGCATCGGATTTTTCTTCGAAGGAGATTGCCTGATCGACTTGCGGTTCGCCGACGATTTTCGCGAAACCGAACGTAAGGAGACCTGCGGCGATGCCTGCGAGCATCCCGCGCATGAGCAGCTTTCCGACCATCTTCTACTCCGCGTCAGTGGCAGGGAAAACCAAGCAGATGGCGGCCGTCGTGCACGAACTCGTGCACGTACATGCCCGGCACGATCGACGTCGCGCCCTGTTCCGCGCCGACGAAATACAGCGCGAGCAGCAGGATCAGACCGACGAAGATGGCCCACGGCAACAGTTCGCGGACGGGGATGGGCGCCGGCACGACAGCCGGCTTCAGCACTGCTTCGCTCATGGATGCACCTCAGGGGAATCGCGCCCCGACAAATGTTGGATGGAGTACGAACGCAGGTCTGGCTTCCGGGATCGGATATCCCCGGTTACAGTGGCGCGACCGCGCCGGAATTGCACCGGCTTCCACGTTTCGTATCGGGCGAATTGTACGCGCGAACGCGCGCGTATTGAAGGCCCGGACATGATCGGCACTGCCGCGCCCTGCCGCCTCGAACAATCGACCACCGACATGATCCAGCCTGTCTCGCTGCGCCTGATCGCACATGCATCGACCCGTGCGATGCGCACCGGCACGTTCCCCGACGACGATCCGCTCGACGCGCACGGGCTGGCCGACGCCGCCTCGATGCGCGAGCGGTTCATCGGCGTCCCTCACGCGATCGCGCTGAGCAGTCCCGCGCTTTGCGCGCAACAGACCGCCGATGCGCTCGGGCTGCGCGTGCGGCTCGACGATGCGCTTCGCGATGGCGGCTACGGCCGCTGGCGCGGCAAGCGGCTGCACGACCTCGCGCGCGACCTGCCGGACGAACTCGGCGCATGGCTCGGCGATCCGCGTGCGTCGCCGCATGGCGGCGAATCGTTCGAAGACGTGGCATGCCGCGTCGGCGCATGGCTCGACGGCCTGCCGCCCGGTCGCGACGTCGTTGCGGTCACGCATGCGGCGATCGTTCGCGCAGCCATCGCGCATGCGCTTCGGATGGCCTCGCAGGCCGCGATGCGCATCGACGTCGCGCCGCTGTCGTGCACGCTATTCGTCAGGTCGCACGACAAGTGGACGGTGACCACCGATGACGATGGGCGCGATGCCGGCGCGTAAGTCCGGTGTTCACCATAGGGATGACGATGCGGGCCCGGGCAGCGCGGCTGCGTCACGGATGGAATGGCCGCGCACGCATTTCTTACATATCTGTAAGAAAACAATTCGTCGTCCCGACTGTCATCAAACTGACTGGTAGCCGAAGCTAGCATCGGACGCGGTTCCCTTACGAGATGCCGTCATGAATCAACCTGCTTCGTCCGCCGCCAATACTCCCGGCTCCACCGAACGCACCCGACAGGTCGGCTATGCCGTCTTCCTGCTGGTGCTCGCGATCGGCGCCGTCTATATCGCTACCCACCTGATTGCCGATCTGTCGCCCGTCCGCGAAGGATCGTTGTTCCCGTACCTGATGCTCGGTGCCGCGCTGCTGATCGCGCTCGGCTTCGAGTTCGTCAACGGCTTCCACGACACCGCGAATGCGGTCGCGACCGTGATCTACACCCACTCGCTGACGCCGAACGTCGCGGTGATCTGGTCCGGCATGTGGAACTTCCTCGGCGTGATGGTTTCGAGCGGCGCCGTCGCGTTCGGCATCCTGCAGTTGCTGCCGGTCGAGCTGATCCTGCAGGTCGGCAGCGGCTCGGGCTTCGCGATGGTGTTCGCGTTGCTGATCGCCGCGATCGTATGGAACCTCGCGACCTGGTACTTCGGGTTGCCGTCGTCGAGCTCGCATACGCTGATCGGCTCGATCATCGGCGTCGGGCTGATGAACCAGCTGCTGCACGGTCCGTCCGGCACGAGCGGCGTCGACTGGGGCCAGGCGCTCGGCGTCGGCAAGTCGCTGCTGTTCTCGCCGATCGTCGGCTTCCTGTGCGCGTCGCTGCTGCTGCTCGTGCTGAAGGCCGTCGTCCGCGTTCCGGCGCTGTACAAGGAGCCGCCGAAGGACCAGCCGCCGCCGTTCTGGATTCGCTGCCTGCTGATCCTCACCTGTACCGGCGTGTCGTTCGCGCACGGGTCGAACGACGGGCAGAAAGGGATGGGCCTCATCATGCTGATCCTGATCGGCACGGTGCCGACCGCATACGCGCTGAACAAGGCCGTCACGCCGGCCGAATCGCAGACGTTCGTCGCCGTCGCGAACCAGGCCGCCGCGACGTTCGCGAAATACTCGAACGGCGTCGCACCGTCCGCGAATCCACGCGCCGACGTCGAACACTTCGTGCAGCGCCGCGAGATGACGCCGGCCGTGCTGCCGGGCGTGCAGCAACTGTCCACGTCGCTGGCGACCGCGGTCGGTTCGTCGGGCTCGATGGCGGCCGTGCCGCAAGGCGACGTCGACAACGTGCGCAACACGATGTATCTGGTGTCCGAAGCGATTCGCCTGATCGAGAAGTCGGGGCAACCGGCATTTTCCGCCGATGACAAGCTCGCGATCGACAACTACCGCAAGCAGCTCGACCATGCGACCAAGTTCATTCCGACGTGGGTGAAGGTTGCCGTCGCGATCGCGCTGGGTCTCGGCACGATGGTCGGCTGGAAGCGGATCGTCGTGACCGTCGGCGAAAAAATCGGCAAGCAGCATCTGACGTACGGACAGGGCGCCTCGGCCGAGCTCGTCGCGATGCTGACGATCGGCGCGGCCGATGCGTACGGATTGCCCGTATCCACGACGCACGTGCTCTCATCGGGTGTCGCGGGCACGATGGCGGCGAACGGGTCCGGGCTGCAGTGGGGCACGGTGCGCAGCCTCGTGCTCGCGTGGGTGCTGACGTTGCCGGCATCGATTGTGCTGGCGGGCGGACTCTACTGGTTGTTCCGCTCGGTCGCCTGAGCGGAGAAGCGGCGAGCGGCCAGGGGATCGGTCGCTCGCTGCGAAAGATCCGAAGTCGGTTCTTCCGTTCTTCGCGTCGTAGTCTTTCCGTTTCGCTCACGCTGAGCGAAGCCCATCCGGCTCACCGCCGCGTCAACGTCGCCGAGCCTCCGCGTCGCCGTACCGGGCGGCTCGCGCCATACTCCTCCTTTCTTTCCGGATTGAAGCGCAAGATCTGGAGCGCGTCGTCGCACGGACGACACTAGACTGAGTTCATCGACTTTCACCGCGGACGCAGGCATGCGCCGCGCTTGCCGACATCGCGTCGCCGCCCGTTCCACATCGACCGGCTGCGCATCGCGGCACGCTCGATGTCGGGTACTTCGATGCCGACAGCATGCCTGCACGACGCCACATCGCTGACGAACGAGGTACACCCGTGAACATCGCCGCCCTGCAACCCGCCGTCGAATCGGTCGACATGGCGCAGCGCGTGAGCGCGCTCGACTGGACCACCGTTGATACCGAACTCGATCGCTACGGCTGCGCCCGCGTACCGGGTCTGCTCTCGGCGGCGGAATGCACGGCGCTGGCAGCGCTCTACCCGCACGATGCGCTGTACCGTTCACGCGTCGTCATGGCGCGGCACGGCTTCGGCCGCGGCGAGTACCGATATTTCGCGTATCCACTGCCTGCGGTCGTCGATGCGCTGCGGACAACGATCTATCCGCACCTCGCTCCGATTGCGAATCGGTGGAACCGGGCGCTCGGAATCGACGCCCGCTATCCGGCCGAACATGCGGCATTTCTCGAGCGCTGCCATGCGGCGGGCCAGACGCGGCCGACGCCACTGATCCTGCAGTACGGCCCGGACGACTATAACTGTCTCCATCAGGACCTGTATGGCGAGCATGTCTTTCCGCTGCAGGTCGCGATCCTGCTGTCGGCGCCGGGCCGGGATTTCACTGGTGGGGAGTTCGTGCTGACGGAACAGCGGCCGCGCATGCAGTCGCGTGCGGAAGTGGTGCCGCTGATGCAGGGCGACGCAGTGATCTTCGCGGTGCATGGCCGGCCGGTGCAAGGGACGCGCGGCGTCTATCGCGTCAATCTGCGTCATGGCGTGAGCCGCATCCGGACCGGACACCGCCATACGGTCGGCATCATCTTCCATGATGCGCAGTAGCGACACCGACATCGGAACGGTGTTGCCACACGCCGCATCGTGCCGATACCCGTGCCACGCACAGGTCGCTGCGCTCGAGCACCGTCATGCAAGCAGTCACGGCCCATGACGCACCCGCAGCAGCCACGCATGAAACATGCGAGGAAGTCGATGCGTACCGGACAATCCCGCTGGCGGTGAATCGAAGCGTCCGGTGAATGCCGGGGGCAACAGTACGCCTCTGTCGCCCTCCGCATGCGATCGACTACTCGACCTACCCTCGCGCCGTACTCGCGCGCAGCCGGTCCCCCGCATCGGACGCAAGCCGTACATAGCCCGGCAACGTCAGCAACGCGAGCACGCCGGCGGCAACGAACGCCCAACGGAAGTCGTCGAGCACATAGTGAATACCGGCCGCGTCGCCGCGCACCAGCGCCGCGAGCCGCAACGCCAGCGCGCCGAACGCAATCCCCATCCCGATCGTCATCTGCTGAGCCGCACTCCACAGCGTGCTCGCCGCACTGGTCTGGTGAGACGGAATGTCGGCGTAGGCGAGCGTCGCAAGCGTCGTGAACTGCATCGAACGTGTGAGCCCGTAGACGAATACGATCAGCAGAGTCATTGTCAGCGGCGTCGATGCGGTCAGCCAGCCGCATGCAATCGTGCAGAAACCGACGATCGTCACGTCGACGAGCGCAACGCGCCGGAAACCGAAACGGTCGAGTATCCACGACGTGCCCGCCTTCATGCCCAGATTGCCGAGCGCACTCGCGAGCAGCAGCAGACCGGACTGGAACGGTGACAGTCCGAAGCCAATCTGGAACAACAGCGGCAGCAGGTACGGCACCGCATTGACCGCGACGCGCGTGATCGATCCGGTGAGCACCGTCACCGAGAAAGTCGGCACCTTCAGCGTCGTGAAATCGAGCAGCGGATGTGCACAACGCCGCGCATGCAACCACGCGGCAATACCGAACAGCACGCTGGCGCCGACGAGCGCCGCTGCACGCGTGAGCTGCACGTCCTGCTGGCCGGCCGTTTCGGTGCCGAGCAGCAGACACGTCAGCGCCCCGCCCGCCAGCACGAAGCCGACCCAGTCGAGCGGACGCTGTTCCTCCGCGCGCGTATTCCGGACGATCAGCCAGGTACAGACGAGCGCGGCGAGACCGAGCGGCACGTTCAACAGGAAGATCCAGCGCCACGATGCATACGTCGTGATGAAACCGCCGATCGGCGGCCCGACGACCGGCGCAACGATGCCCGGCCACGTGATCGTCGCGATCGCGCGCATCAAGCGCGCCTTCTCGGTGCCGCGCACGACGATCATCCGCCCGACCGGCACCATCATCGCCCCGCCGACACCCTGCAGCAACCGCGCGGCAGTAAACGTCCCAACGCCGTTGGACAGCCCGCACAGTATCGATGCGCCGGTAAAAATGACGATCGCGCTGCCGAATACCGTGCGCGACCCATATCGGTCCGCAATCCAGCCACTGATCGGAATGAACACCGCGAGCGCCAGCATGTAGGCCGTCATCCCGAGGCTCAGCGCATTCGGCCCGACGCCGAAGGAGCGCGCCATTTGCGGTAGAGCGGTCGCGATCACGGTCGTGTCGAGGTACTCCATGAAGAAGGTCGCGGCGACGAGATACGGCAAGAAGTCGGTCGTCCGACCACTCTGGGCAGAGCTGGAAGTCATGAACGATGCAGTTACGGAAAGCGGGACACGCCGGCCACCGCGCAGGTGGCGGCCGGGACGAGTGGCGATATTACCCCGAAGCGTCCGAACTCCGCTTTGCAGGCACATGATCCTGGAACGACTTTATGCGCATAGATTTTATTCCGCTTGAGCAGCAGCCATGCGCGCAGCCTGGATGAGGATAACGACTTTTATCTCCAATATCACGGACAATCGCCGAGGTTATTCGCCAATCAGGCCATCCTGGCGAATCGTGTATTGCTCGCCGCGGCATGCATCGCTCCACTCCGCACGGCCCTGCGCATCAGTTGTTCCTCGATAGACCGCGACACCATCGGACACTCGGATCAGCGAAAACTTCATATTGGCGAACGGGCCGACGTCGCCGTCTGCATCCTGGAATTTCGCGTGAAATGGCGCACGTACGCAGCTGGTTTGATGCTGTGCCGCGCATCCGAGCAGAGAGAAACTGAGCAGAAGCGGTACGAGCTTTTTCATTGATATTGCCCGAAGGAATTCGTCAACGGTGCAGAAAGACAGGAAGAGGATGCGGTCAACATCAGCATTCGACCTCAACGTTTGACAGGAGATTGAGTCGATATGGGCACGAATACCCAAAGATAACCGATGAACTGTTGATTCGGGTGCTCGCCTTGATGTCTTGAGCAGCGAGAAGCGCATCGTCATGGCCGTGCCATGGCTCAGTTCCAGTGGAGTCGGGGTTGTTGCTTGCCCCGCGTGATCGTGATGCTGGAGATCGATGTGTCGCCGTGGTGCGTCTGTCGCGTCTGGCCGATTCACGCGCTTGGGCGGCATTTGAAGGCCGAATCGCCTCCGCACCGTCGGCATGCA
>NZ_CABVLY010000039.1 GCF_902498995.1 Burkholderia anthina | reverse complement strand
CAGCATGCGCCGAAACCCTCGAACTACGACATTTCAACTTTGCCCAGATACGACATTACAACTTTGCTCTTACAACGTTTCGGTTGATAATTATGATTATGTCAAATAACAAATTCGCCGGAAACCACCACTGAACATCGGTGGATCTTGACCAGTCCGCCACCCCTCACTTTCGCGGAGCAATCTTTACGAGTTCTTTGCGCGCATCCGGAAAGTACTCGTTGGCCTGCTCGAGCGTAAGAAAATACGGCGCTCGAGCTTCCGCAGCAATCTCCAGAAACTGACCGCAATTCGTGCATCGGTACAGCTCCACGTGCCTGGAAATATTTATACCAAAATATTCATAGTTAGAACGCGTTCTGCCAAAGCTGCGACACTTCTCGCACGACATCCGCATCTCCTAATCGGGTCCGTCTTCCAGACTCAACTAGTTTAAAAAATTCTTCAAGCATCCCGCCTCATCGGTTGCCGCCAACCACCGGTTCCAGCACGCCGCCGCCTCGACGAAATCAGCGGCGCACGGTTGCCTCCGCGTCCGCCCACCGCCCACCGGACGCCGTCTCCCCCCATCGCAAACCACCCGCGCCAAGCCGATCACGACACCCACATTCCCTGCATCCTGTGCGAGAAATGCGCGCGCTCGGCCGTCTCCATCAGCGACAGGAATTCGTCCTGCATCATGTGGATCAGCGCTTCGTGGTCGCCGGCTTCGAAATACACTTCCGGCTGCTCCGCGAGATGCTCCTCGAGGAACGTCTTCATCCCGTAGGCCATGCACACCGGCGGCAACGCGCCCATGTCGCAATCCTTGAACAGTTCGCGCAGCTCGATTTCCCTGGCGAGCACGAGATGGCGGCCGGTCTTGACCCAGAGGTCCGACAGCCGCACCGCGTGCGACGTCGGCAGCACGGCGGCGACGTAGCCTTCGTCGTCCTCGAGCAGCACGGTTTTCGCGAGACGATTGCCGGGGATATGCGCGGCGGCGGCCGTCTCCATGCTGGTATGGCTATACGGGTGGTACACGACTTCGTACCGCGATGACTTCTGGCGCAGGCAATCCTGCAGGGTGGCTGATACAGGCATGGCACACCTCGTCTGGGCGAATTGGGCGAACGAAGTTCGCACCGGATTCGTTCAGCATAGGTCGCATTCTGGCCAATGGAAACGCCCTCGCGCGGCGTCCGTACGGGCCGGCCGACGGCCGGCTGCGGCCCCTTTTCCGACGGTTCGTCCGCCCTCGCCGGCATGTGAAATCCGGACCCGGAATACGCTCATCGAGCCACCTTTCCTGAAGACAAAGTTCGCCGATGGACGTCTCGTCGCGACAGCACATCGCAATCCGACGACGGACCAGCGCTAGACCGTTAGTTGCATTTAAAGGAAAAAACAGGAACGCAAAAATGCCCAGCGGCGTCGCCACGCGAACTCGTCCGAACACGCCGGGCGAATCGCCGCGAGCCGCGCCGACAAAGACCGAACCGTGTCCTATACTGAGCCGGCCGCCGCCCCCGCGCGGCAACCGATTCCGGGAGCGACCATGCATTACCAGCTGATCTACGATCTCGTCGACGATTACCTGGCCCGGCGCGAACCGTTCCGCGCCGAGCACCTCGCACTCGCGCAGGCCGCAACCGAACGCGGCGAGCTCGTGCTCGCCGGCGCGTTGCAGGATCCGGCCGACCTGGCCGTGCTCGTGTTCGAAGGCGATTCGCCGGAGGCCGCCGAATCGTTCGCGCGCGCCGATCCGTACGTGCAGAACGGCCTCGTCAAGTCGTGGCGCGTGCGGCCATGGCGTGTCGTGGTCGGCAAGCACGCACCGCGCTAGCCGCGCACGGCGACAGGCGCGGCTACAGCCACCCCGCCCGCTTGAACCGCCACCACAGCCCGAGATCGGCCGCGAGCATCACCGCGATGCAGCCGTAGAAGCCGTATTTGAGATGCAGCTCGGGCATGTTCGCGAAGTTCATCCCGTAGATGCCGGCGATCATCGTCGGAATCGCGAACAGCGCGGCGAACGAACCGAGCCGCTTGGTCACCTCGTTCTCGGCGAGCGAGATCATCCCGAGGTTGACCTGGATCGCGGTCACGACCATCTCGCGCCGCCCTTCGATCGTCTTCACGATCCGCTGCAGATGGTCGTACACGTCGCGGAAATAATGTTCCATCCCGCTGCAGACCTGCGGAATCCGGCCGCCGGTGAGCTTCGCGAGCGGTTCGAGCAGCGGCGCCGTGTGCTGGTACAGCATCACGAGCCGACGCTTGAGCGAATAGAGATCCTCGATGATCGCGCGCGACGATGACGGCGAAGCCTTCGTGAAGATGCGGTCCTCGAGCTCCTCGAGCTCGCTGCCGAGCGTCTCGAGGATCGGGAAATAGCGATCGACGATCTGGTCCATCAGCGCATAGAACACGAACGCCGAGCCTTCCTTCAGCAGATGCGGCTCGCGCTCGCAGCGCTTGCGCACCTCGCGGAAGTCCTGTTCCGTATGGTTGCGGATCGACAGCACGTAGTTCGAGCCGACGAACACGTTCATCTCGCCGACCTTGAATTCGTCGTCGTCGTCGAGTTCGACCGTGTGCAGCACGGCGAACAGCGAGTCGCCGTACTCCTCGATCTTCGCCCGCTGATGCCCGTTGCGGGCATCCTCGAGCGCCAGCTCGTGCAGCCCGAACTCTTCGCCCATCAGATCGATTTCCTCGGGCGTCGGATCCTTCAGCGCCACCCACACGAAACACTCGGGTTTCGACACGTAGTCACTGATGGCGTCGATATCGATGTCGGCCAGCTTGCGGCCGTCCTGGTATGCAGCACAGTTGATCAGCATGGTGTCCGTGATGTTGCCGTTTGCGCGTCAGTTTACCGGTTTGCCGCGCCGGCGGCCCGGCTTGCGCGTCGCGCCGATATTGGTCATGATCGAACTGCATGCGCCGCAGGCTGCACGCGGCATCGCTTCGACAGGCTCACGGCACGCTCGTGCGCCCCAACCGTCCAGGAGACAAGCCCATGTGGTATTTCGCGTGGATACTCGGCATCGGTGTGGCCCTCGGCTTCGGCATCATCAATGCGATGTGGCTGGAAGCGGAAGTGTTCTCGCGCGACGACAAGCGCTCCGACACGTCGCGTGCGGGTTCGCGGAGCCGGTATTCGTGACCCACCTGGTGTTCTTTTGCGGCCATGCCGGCACCGGCAAGACCACGCTCGCGAAGCGGCTGATCGGGCCGCTGATGCGCGCGACCGGCGAGGCCTTCTGCCTGCTCGACAAGGACACGCTGTACGGCCGCTACAGCTCGGCCGCGATGGGCGCCCTCACGTCGGACCCGAACGACCGCGACAGCCCGCTCTATCTGAAGCATCTGCGCGACCCCGAATACCAGGGCCTGCTCGACACCGCCCGCGAAAACCTCGCGCTCGGCATCGGCGCGCTGGTGGTCGGCCCGCTGTCGCGCGAAGTACGCGACCGGCGCATCCTCGATCGCGCGTGGCTCGGCATTGCGCCCGACGTCACGCTGACCGTCGTCTGGGTTCATACGGCCGAAGACGTCGCGCACGAGCGGATCGTCGCGCGCGGCAACCCGAACGACGCCTACAAGCTCGCGCACTGGGACGAATACCGGCAACGCCGCTTCGTGCCGACCGGCGACGAATGCGACGGGATCGTGATGTTCGACAATACCGCGCCGTCCGACGCCGACGTCGAGACGCTGCTGTACCGCATCGCGCCCCCGGCGCCGCCCGTGCCGCAAGCGACGATCGTTCCGCCGCTGCCGGCCTGAACGGGCCACCGCCCTTCTCTTCTTCCGTGCCTAAAAAACAACGCCGGAAGCGCTGCTGCGCTCCCGGCGTCGTCACACGGCCCTCGTGCCATCGATCCGCGTCAGGCGACTTCGTGCACGCGCTCCATCGTGCCGCCTTCGTACAGCTTGCCGAAGCGGTTCGCGAGGAACGCCTTCAGCGACACTTTTTCCTGCGGGATGAAGCCGCTCTGCGGCAGCTTCTTTTCGCGGAACAGATCCAGCACCGCACACATCGCGCCGGCCGTCGTGATCTGGATCGCGCTCATGTGCATCCCGCACACGTCCTTCGCGAAGATCTTGCGGGTGAACACGTCCTGCACGAGCTGGCCGTCCTTCACGCCCGTCACCGTGACGAACACGAGCACGACGTCCTGCTTCGTCGACGGCACGGCGCGGCGCATGATCGACTTCAGCGTGTCGCGGTCGCTCGACAGGCGCAGGTCTTCGAGCAGGAACTGCACGAGTTCGCGGTGGCCCGGATAGCGCACCGACTTGTAGTCGAGCGTCTCGACCTTGCCCGACAGCGTCTCGCACAGCGTGCCCAGGCCGCCCGACGTATTGAACGCTTCGTATTCGGTGCCGTCCAGCGAGAAGTGCTCGAGGCCTTCGAGCGGCTGCACCCACTGCTTGCGGCCGTCGCGGATCGCTTCGCACGGCTGGCAGTATTCGTTGATCAGACCGTCGACGCTCCACGTCAGGTTGTACTTCAGCGCATTGGTCGGATACTCGGGCAGCGCGCCGACGCGCATCTTCACGTCGCGCACTTCGCTGAAGCCGTTCACGAGCTCGTGTGCGGCGATGCCGATGAAGCCCGGTGCGAGGCCGCACTGCGGCATGAATGCACGGTCCGAACCGTCGGCGAGTTCGCGGATTGCGTGGGTCGCGCGCACGTCTTCGGTCAGGTCGAAGTAGTGAACGCCGGCAGCCTTCGCAGCGGCCGCGACGTTGACCGCGAGGTAGTACGGCAGCGCGTTGACGAGCGCATCGAAACCCTTCACGGCTTCACGGATCGCATTGGCGTCGGCCGAATCGACACGCTGCGTCGCGATCCCTTCGCGCGACAGCTTCGCGAGCGCATCGGCATCGCGGTCGAACGCGACAACTTCGTAGTCGCCCGTTTCACGCAGCATGTGAGCAATGGTGTGGCCGATCAGACCTGCGCCGACGATGGCGATTTTCATGCGCTTATCTCCTGATGATGGGTTTGGTGTTTGTGTACGGCGTCGAGCCATGAACACAGTTTAGGGACGCGCAAAATCAGTTCCAAGACGAAGAATGATGCGAAACGACCGATGGATTCGACGGAATGACGACATTTTTCGTCGTAACGACCAAACCGTCTGAAAATCGTATCAATCGCCGGCTGCAACGGGCCGCGCAAGCGGCGTCCGGGCGCTCGGAAAGAACGAACTCAAACGGGGTCGAGGCGGAATGCAGGAAGGCGCATGAGCCGTTGCTCGCGCCGGCACCGGCAGCAGTCGACGCAACGACGCCGGCGTGACGATGCGCACGCCAACGCGCCGCCCTGCGGCAAGCGCAAACGGCGAGCGTCAATGAAAGATAAAGGAGGAAGGCCTGCGCAACGATCGCGCTGCGACGTCACGCGCGACGCCGCACGCGACGCATTACCCGCCGATCGTGCCGCGATCGATCTTGCGCGACAGAATGATCGACGTCGTCGTGCGCTCGACGCCCTCGAGCGTGCCGATCTGGTCGAGCAGATCGTTGAGGCGCTCCGGCGAATCGGCGCGCAGCCAGGCGACATAGTCGTACTCGCCGCTCACCGCGCACAGCAACTGCACCTCGGGCATCCGGTCGAGCCTGCGCAGCACGTCCTTGCCGAACTTCGGCGTGAGGATGATGCCGACGTACGCGTAAATGCTCGCATCGAGCACATCCTGTCCGAGCCTCACGCTGTATCCGGCAATCACGTTCGTCCGCTCGAGCCGCGCGATGCGTGCGACGACGGTCGTGCGCGCGACGTCGAGCTGCCGCGCGAGATCGGCGACGCTTGCGCGCGCATCCGCTTGCAGCAGCGCAACGAGTTGCCGGTCGAGGTCGTCGAGTTGGTCGAGGCGGGGTGGACGCATGAGGCTGGGCCGGCGTGCAGCGCACCGGCGAAATGGAACGTGACGCGATGATAGCGCCGAACGCCGGGCCGCCCAACCGGGATCGTGCATCGTGGCAACGATCGCACCGGGACATCGCGCGGCCTGTTTCGCACGCATCGATCGCGCGCCGATCGAGCGCTGCCGTCGTCGCCCGAACGTGCCCGACACCGCGTCCACCCACTATGTCCCTTTCAATTTCTATTCGTATCGGTTGTAAGCAAGTGTCGCTTTCGCTGTCGTGTCGTGCACAACGTGCTACTAATAGCGGCGACGCGAGATGCGCGCTCGCGGCAGTTGCCGCCGCGCCCGCTCGCACGACACCACCCCGGAGAGCCAACCATGAAGAAAATCTCGCTCACCCTCGCTACGCTCGTCGTTGCGGCCAGTGCATTCGCGCAGACCCAACCGCAATCGCAGCCCGCTCCGGCCGCGGCCACGCCGACGGCCGCGTCGGCACCGAGCGCCGAGCAGCGTGCGGCGCACCGTGAAGCGCGCATCGAGCAGCGCATCAAGTATCTGCACGACCAGTTGAAGATCACGTCGGCGCAGGAACCGCAGTGGAAAACGTTCGCCGACGCGATGCGCGAGAACGGCGAAACGATGGGCCGCCTCTATCGCGCGCGGATCGAGAACCACAACGTGTCGGCGGTCGACGACGTGAAGCAGTACGCGGAGCTCGCGCAGGCGAACGCGGACGGCGCGAAGAAGCTCGCCGACGCCTTCGCGCCGCTCTACGAGAGCTTCCCGGCCGAACAGAAGGCGCTGGCCGACACGACGTTCCGCAACTGGCTGCACCACGGCGGCGAACACCGCGGCAAGGGCAAGGCCAGGAGCAAGGAAGGCAAGGCAGCCGCCGCGCCCGCCGCAAGCGCTCCCGCCCAGCCCTGATCTCCGCATTGCCGGCGCCGCGCTGCCCGTCCGGGCCGAACGGCGCCGCGCGTCCCGCAGGCAGTCGGCGCGTCACACGGCGCGCCGATTTCGGGATAAGCTGCCGGCTTTTCCCGCACTTCCCCGCCATGCTCGAACTCAAGCACCTCGATCTGCGTACCGATCCGCAGGCCCGTCGCGTCGTCAAGGACGAAACCGTCGCGGTCGCCTTCGCGGATGCCGACGGCGAACTGATGAGCCTCGAAGGCCCGAACCGCTACGTCGCGGGCGACGCGCTGATCACCGGTTCGACCGGCGATCGCTGGGTCGTGTCGCGCGCGCGCTTCGATGCCAAGTACCTGCCCGCGGACTCCGCGCTCGTGCACGGCGCGCCGGGCGCGTACCGGAACCGGCCGACCGTCGTGCTCGCCCGCCGGATGGACGAGCCGTTTACGATTGCCCGCTCGGAAAACGGCGACACGCTGCGCGGCATCGCCGGCGACTGGGTGATGCAATATGCGCCCGGCGACTACGGCGTCGTGCAGGCACAGCGCTTCGCGCAGGTCTACCACGACGCGTAACCGGCCGCGCCGGCATTGCGCCGGCGCTTACGCTTACGCGAAATCTTCGTCGAGTTCGAGTTCCGCGTCGCGCTCGATGGCCTGGCCGGCCGCGTGCCGCTCCTCGAGCGAACCCAGCATCGCTTCCGTATACGCATGCAGCACCGCGTGGCTGCGTGCGCGCTGCATCGGCCGAAGCGCCAGATAGCGCGCGAGCGCGGCCGGCACGATACGGATATCGAGCGTCATCCGCTTCGGCGTCGCGCCGAAACGCATCGCGAGCCAGTGCACGGACAGGAACCGCCCGCGCGCGTCGCTGCTTTCGACAAAACGCGTCTGCTCCGGAAAGAGATCGCAGATCACGCGCGCGAGCGCGTCGAATTCAGCGCTCCGGCATTCGATCAGATAGTCATCCATTCCCGCTCTCCCGTCAGGCCGCCGCACGCCGCGGCCGGCACGTTTTCACCAGCACGACGACCAGGATCGCGGTCAGCACGAAATACACGGCTTCGAGCCATCCGGCCGGCAGCACACGGACCTGGTAAAGCAGCGTCGGCGCGAGCGCGAGCGCATGCAGCACGATCGCGAGCGGCAGCACGCCTGCGCGGCCGGCGCGCACGCCGCGCCACACCAGCACCGACAGCGCGAGCTGCACCACGAAGCCCGAGCAGCGTTCGAGCAGCAACAACAGGATCGACGGCGCCGACAGCGTCGCCAGCATCACGTGCAGCCGCACGACGGTATCGCCCGGCAGGTCCGCGAGCTGCGTTTCGAGCTGGCCGCGGCTCGCGAGCCACGCGAGATACGACCACTGGCCCCACACGAGCACGCCGACGAACCACGCTTCGGCGCCCGCATGGCCGATCCCGTAGCCGATGCCGCGACCATCGCCGGCCGATGCGCCATAGCGGCGATTCAGGAAACGCATCCCCAGATAGCGGCCGGCTTCCTCGAATACGGCGGTCGCGAGCGCGCTGTATGCGACGAACGCGAGCGGCTGCGTGAGCCACCCGCCTGCCGGCGTCTGGCTCAGCACGAGACCGTGGAAAGCGCGTTCGACGATCATCGCGAACAGCGTGAAGACGGCGACGCCGACGATCGTGTCGCGGCGGTCGAGCGCAAGCGGCTTGCGCAAAATACGGAAGAGAACGAACGGCAGCAGCGCGATGATCAGCGTGGCGGCGATCAGCACCGCCAGCGTGACGGGGGCGACAGTCATGTATTTCCTTGTTCAGGGCAGCGCACCTGACGCGCTGCGTGCCCCGAATGATACTCAGCTTGCCGTCGACGCGCGCGCAATCAACTCGCCGGGCAGCATCGCGACGCGCACGTCGCCGGCCGCGCCGTCGATGCGTTCGTGCACGAATTCGACGGCCTTGTAGCCGATTTCGTAGGTCGGCTGGCGAATCGTCGTGATGCCGATCAGCTCGGCCCACTCGGGATCGTCGATCGACAGCAGCGCGGCCTTTGCCTGCCACGCGGCACCGAAACGCGCGCGCAGATGGCGCGCGATCGCGAGCGCGACCGGCGCGTTCGCGGCGAACAGCGCCGCGCGCACGCCGCGTTGCGTCGCGGCGTCGATGCGCGCGTCGAGGTCGGCGAGCGCCGCCGCGGCCGCATCGGGTTCGTTCAGGTCGAGTACGACCGTCGGCGGCACCGGCAGCCCGCGCGCGTCGAGCGCCGCGCGGAAGGCGGCCTCGCGCACGCGCCGCGAACTGACCTGCTCGAACGGCTGCACGACGAAATGGATCGCATCGAAGCCGCGCTCGATCAGGTGCGCGAGCGCCGTCTCGATCGCATCGGCGTTGTCGAGGCCGATCAGGTCGGCCTCGAAGCCCTCGACGGTCCGGTCGACGAGCACGGCCGGAATGCCGCCGCCGCGCAGCGGGCGCAGCACTTCCTCTTCGGCGCCGAGCGCGTTGACGATCAACCCTTCGACGCGATACGTCGTGAGCAGTTGCAGGAAGCGCCGCTCCATCTCGACTTCGTTCGCCGCGTGACAGATCAGCGGCATGTAGCCGAGCGCGTGACACGCGGCCTCGACGCCCTGCAGCACTTCGACGGTGTAGGGATTGGTCAGGTCGGCCGCGAGCATGCCGAGCAGCCGGTTGCGGCCGCGCTTGAGCCCGCGCGCCATCTGGTTCGGCCGGTAGTTGAGCCGGGCGATCGCCGCCTCGATCCGCTGGCGCAGATCGGCGGACAGCACGTGCGTCTCGCCGTTCAGGTAGCGAGAAACGCTGGTCTTGCCCGTGCCGGCTTCGCGCGCGACGTCGCTGATCGTCGCCGGACGCTGCGTGGTAAGTTGCGAATCGGTCAAGTCGTGCCTCGCGACGGTCGATCCGCGCCGCTTCATGTGCGGACGGACTTTGTTGTTGGATACGAAAGCCACCCGGCGCGGGCCGCTGTCGATCAGCGTCGGCGCTTCAGCGCCCATGCCGATCCGATGCCGCGCGATCGACCGAAGCCGGCGCATTCGCGCCCGCTCCGGTCATCTGCTGCAACGAACAGCGGCCGGCCGCACCGGATCTGGCACGGATGCCCGTCGCCGGACGCCGCCGGCAAGGTGGGCCGGGCCGCGGATGCGACGAGCGGGCGATCATAACGCAGCCTGCCCTCCGGTACCAATACTACCGGCTCTAATGGGGCCGGCGGCCTCGCCGGCCGGCCGTCGGCGCTCAGGCGCGCGCGAGCGCGCCGGGATTGACGAGATTCGTGCGCAGCGTGCCGGCCAGCGCGCCGACCAGGTTTTCCGCGGCGCAGCGCGCCATCGCGTGGCGCGTCTCGTGCGTCGCCGAGCCGATATGCGGCAGCGCGACGACGTTGCGCATCTGCAGCAGCGGCGAATCCGCCGGCAACGGCTCCTTCTCGAACACGTCGAGCCCCGCGCCGCGGATCGTGCCCGCGCGCAGCGCGTCGATCAGCGCGGCCTCGTCGACCACCGGCCCGCGCGATGCGTTGATCAGGATCGCGCCGCGCTTCATCTTCGCGAATTCGGCCGCGCCGATCATATGATGCGTTTGCGGCGACAGCGGCACCTGCAGGCACACGAAATCCGACTGCGCGAGCAAGGCGTCGAGCGTCACGCGGCGCGCGCCGTACTGCGTCTCGGCTTCCGCGTGCGCGGACCGGTTCGCATACAGCACCTGCATCCGGAAGCCGAGCGCCGCGCGGCGCGCGACCGCCCCGCCGATCCGCCCGAGCCCGACGATGCCGAGCGTCTTGCCCTGCACGTCGGTGCCGTACAGGTCGGGGCCGATGCTGCGCTGCCAGTGGCCCGCCTTCACCCACTCCGCCAGTTCGACCACGCGCCGCGCGGACGCGAGGATCAGCGAGAACACGGTGTCGGCGGTCGATTCGGTCAGCACGTCGGGCGTATGCGCGAGCACGATGCCGCGCCGCGTCAGGTCGTCGACGTCGAAGTTGTCGTAGCCGACCGAGATCGTCGACCAGGCCTTCAGCCGCGGCGCGCGATCGAGCATTTCGGGCGTGACCTTCAGGCTCGCGCCGATCGCGCCGTCCGCGTCGCCGAGCGCATCGGCGAGCGTGTCGGCGCCGTCGGCCTGCACGACCTCCGCATGCTCGCGCAGGTACGCGAGAACGTCATCGGGCAGCGGCTTGTACGCGACGATACGGGGCTTCATCGTTTCATTTTCCTTGCAGCGGCGCCGCGAGCGAGTGCTCGTCGCGCGCCTGGGGTTTGACGGACAGCGTGAGGATCACCGCCGCGACGAGCGCGACGCTCATGAACGCATACGATGCGACCGGCGACCCGGTCGCCCCGTTCAGGTAGCCGACGAAGTACGAGCCGACGAACGAGCCGAGCGCGCCCATGCTGTTGATCAGCGCCATCGCGCCGCCGGCGACGTTCTTCGGCAGCAGTTCCGGCACGATCGCGAAGAACGGGCCGTACGGGGCATACATCGCGGCGCCCGCGACGACGAGCAGCGCATACGAGATCCAGAAATGCGACGAGCCGAGCGCATACGACGCGGCGAATGCGGCAGCGCCGACCAGCAGGAACGGCCACACGAAGCCGCGGCGCGAGCCGACCTTGTCCGACGCCCACGATGCGACGAGCATCGCGATCGTCGCCGCGAGATACGGCAGCGCCGACAGCCAGCCGGTCGCGACCATCCCCAGTGCGGAGCCGTTCTTGACGATCGACGGCAGCCACAGCACGAAGCCGTACACGCCGATGCTCCAGCAGAAGTACTGTGCGCACAGCTTGATCACGGCCGGCGAACGGAACGCCTCGCCGTAGTTGCGCATCGGCTTGATCGCCGCCTGTTCGGCCGCGAGCGCCGCGTCGAGGTCGCGTTTCTCCTGTGCGGTGAGCCACGGCGATTCGGCCGGCTTGTCCTGCACGAGGAACCACCAGCACACGGCCCAGATCACGGCCGGCACGCCTTCGGCGATGAACATGTGGCGCCAGCCGAATTCGTGGACCAGATAACCGGACACGACCGACATCCACAACACCGTCACCGGGTTGCCGAGGATCAGGAACGTGTTCGCGCGCGAGCGCTCGTTCTTCGTGAACCAGTTGCTGATGTAGATCAGCATCGCGGGCATCACGGCCGCTTCGACGACGCCGAGCACGAACCGGATCGCCATCAGCGACGGGATGTTGCTGACGATGCCCGTGAGCGCCGCGCAGCCGCCCCACAGCACGAGGCTGACGAACACGAGCTTCTTGACGCTGCGGCGCTCCGCATAGATCGCGCCCGGGATCTGGAAGAAGAAGTAGCCGAGGAAGAACAGCGCGCCGATCAGCGACGACAGGCCCTTGCTGATCCCGAGGTCCTGGTTGATGCCGGCCGCCGCCGCGAACCCGTAGTTCGCGCGGTCGAGGTAAGCGAGGCTGTAGGTGATGAAGACGATCGGCATGATCGTCCACCAGCGTCGGGCTGCGAGATTGGCTGCCATCAGTGTGTCTCCTATGTCGGTGGGAGTTAGCGCTTCAGCGCTGACTCCCACCCCATGCCGCTGTTGGTGAGTGTTGGCGCTTCAGCGCCTACTCTCACCCTGCGGCGGTCGGTGGAAGCCGGCGCTTCAGCACTGCCCCCCACCCTTTCGGGAATCGACCGGCATCGGCGCATCGGCGCCGGATCCGGCCTCATGCAAAACCGTGCACGAAGCACGAACTGGGTCCGCGGATTGTGCCGTGCCCGGCCTCTCATTGCGCGGCGGCGGTTTCCTGCAAGCGCTCGGCGCAATTGTCGACGTTTTCGAGCCGATCGAGTGCCGCACGGGTCGGCAGGCCTTCCGAGTCGCCGATCACCTGGATCGCCAGCGCCCCGATGCGGTTGCCGCGCGCGACGGCCTGCTCCACGGAGCGGCCTTCCAGCAGCGCGCTGACCACACCGACCGCGAAGCCGTCGCCGGCCCCGACCGTGTCGACCACGTTCGCGACGCGCTCGCCGGTCACCGTGCCCTCGCGGCCGTCGGCCGTGCGGAAGTACGCGCCTTCGGCACCCAGCTTGATCACCACGCCGCGCGCACCCTGCGCCAGGTAGAAACCCGCGATGTCGGCCGGCGCGTCGTGCCCGGTAAGCTGCCGCCCTTCGGACAGGCCCGGCAGCACCCAGTCGGCGAGTGCCGCCAGCGCGTTCAGCGTCGTCGCCATCACGTCGGCGGACGGCCACAGCGTCGGGCGCAGGTTCGGGTCGAACGAAATCGTCTTGCCGGCCGCGCGCATCTCGCGTGCGAGACGAAACGCGAGCTCGCACGACGTCGCGGAGATCGCCGGCGCGACACCCGTCAGGTGCAGGTGACGCGCGCCGAGCACGTAGTCGGCCACGTAGTCGTCGCACGACAGGTGGCTCGCGGCGGAGCCCTTGCGGAAATATTCGACGGCCGGGTCGCTGCCGTCGTCGTTGCGCGACTTCAGCTGGAAGCCGGTCGGATAGCGCGGATCGACGGTCACGCACGACGCATCGATGCCTTCGCGCGCCAGCGTGTCGAGCACGTAGCCGCCGAACGAATCGCGGCCGACCCGGCTCATCCAGCCGACCCGGAAGCCGAGCCGCGACAGGCCGATCGCCACGTTCAGGTCCGCGCCCGCGATCCGCTTCGTGAATTGCGCCGCGTGCGCGAGGTGGCCCGGCTCGGCGGCGACGAACATCGCCATCGCTTCGCCGTAGGTCACGACATCGAGTGCTGCTTTCATGACTGAATTCCTCCGTGTCCTTCCGATGTCACGCGGCGGCGAGCCACGCGACGCGCCGGCCGGCATCGCCCGCCAGGTCGGCCGCATCGAACGGAAACTCGATGCCGCGCGGCACCGCTTGCGGCAAGGCCGCGAGCACGCCCGCGACGAGCGGATCGCCCGGCGCCGGGGCCACCGCGAAACGGCGCGCACCCTCGCCTTCAACGGCCTTGCAATGAATGTATTCCACATGCGGCGCGAGCACCTGCGCGCATGCGAGCGGCGCTTCGCCCGGCCACTGCCAGTTGCCGATATCGAACGTCATGCCGACCGCATCCGGCATGCCCGCGGCGCTCAACGCGGCGAACAGCCCGCGAAACTGCGCGAGCGCGCCGCCCACCGGCAGCTGGCCGTTCTCGACCACCACGCGGGCCCGCGCGCCGCGCGACAGCGCGACGAGGTCGGCCGCGTGCGCGTCGCCGGCGAAGCCGCCGAGCTGGAATTTGACGAAGCGCGCGCCGAGCGCGTCGGCTTCCACGAGCGTGTCGCGCAACGCGTCGGCATCGAGCGCGCCCGTTTCCGTATACAGCGTGGCCGGCGTCGAGTAGACCGACCACAGCCCGTGCGCGGCGAGTTCCGCGCCGAGCGCGGCCAGCGCGCCCGGCGTCGCGTCGTCGTCCGACGCGAACAACTCGCGCCGCACTTCGAAACCGGTCGCACTGGACGCCGCCGCGGTCTCGATGAATGCACGGTGGCCCTGCTGGCGCACGCGGTCCATCCCGAATGCACTCGCCACGATCACGATGTCTGCCATTTCTCGCCCTTTCTTTCCGAAATGGAACCGGTTCCATTTGCTTGAGACGGATGGTGCGCTTCGCCTTTGGCGTGCGCCATAGAGGAAATCCCTAGGCCGGACCGGCGTGCAAGTACGCGCCAGCCGACGCGCACCCGGCGTTCCCGGGCTGCGCCCGGCCCGCTTATCCGGCGTCGTGCGTGAGGCTCATGTCGAGGAACTGGACGGCCACGCGCGATGGCGCGGCACCGTGCGGCACGAGAATCGAGAAATGGCGCGTGAGCGGCTCGGGCGCCAGCGAACGCGCCACGAGCGCCGCATCCTGATGGCGCAGCGACATCGCGGACACGAAACCGACGCCCATCCCCGCGCGCACGGCTTCCTTCACGGCCTCGACGCCTGAAATCTCGAACGCGACGCGCATCGGCGCGCCGCCGTGCGCAAACGCACGCTCGACGAGCTGGCGCACGCCGGAGCCCTCCTCGCGCAACACGAGCGGATGCGCGGCGAGCGCGTCGAGCGCGACGCCCGCGTCGTACCCGGGCGCGGCGAGCGGATGCCCGGCCGGCACGATCGCGACGATCTCGTCCTCGTGCCACGCATGCACGGCGGTGCCGGGCGGCAGCGTCTCGCCGGGCGGCCCTTCGATCATCGCGATGTCGAGCGATGCCAGCGCGGCGACCACGTCGGCCGTATTGCCGCTCATCGTCTGGATCGCCACGCGCGGCGCGCGCGGCTGGAATGCCGCGATCAGGTACGGCAGCAGATAGCTGGCCGGTGTGGTGCTCGCACCGATGCGCAGCGTGCCGGCGTCGAGCCCGCGCACCGCGTCGCGAAACGCGCGCGCCTGCGCGAACGTGTCGCGCTGCGCCTTCGCGTATTGCGCGAGCTGTTCGCCGACCGGCGTCAGCCGGATGCCGCGGCCGTCGCGCTGGTACAGCGGCTCGCCGAACTCGTCCTGCAGCAGGCGCAACTGGCCCGATACGGCCGGCTGCGACAGATGCAGCGCGACAGCGGCACGGCTGATGTTCAGGTGTTCGGCGACGGCGGCGAACGTTATCAGTTGATCCGGGGTCATGGGGATGAATTATCGGCTTTCCGGATAGTTTACGTCACAAATCACAATTTTTCATATCGATATAACCAAATTAGGATTAGAACATCGCAACATGCTTCATACGGTGCCTCCATGTCCACTGCTCCGACTCCCCATCTTGGCCACGCCGCGCCGTCGATGCGCGGCCAGTTGAACGGCGTGCTGTTCGTCGCGCTGTTCGCCGCCGCCGTCACCAGCCTGTCGCAACTGCCGGCCGTCGCCGGGCTCGGCCTGTCGCCGCTGATCGTCGGGATCATCGCCGGCGCGCTGTACGGCAACGCGCTGCGCGACGGCATGCCGGCGAGCTGGGCGGCTGGCGTCAACTTTTCCGCGCGCAAGCTGCTGCGCATCGCGGTCGCGTTCTTCGGCTTGCGCGTGAGCCTGCAGGAAATCGCGCAGGTCGGCCTGCCGGGCCTCACGGTGTCGGTGCTGGTGGTCGTCAGTACGCTCGTGATCGGCACCTGGGTCGGCATGAAGGTGATGAAGCTCGATCGCGACGCGGCGCTGCTGACCGCCGCCGGCAGCGCGATCTGCGGCGCGGCCGCGGTGCTCGCGTTCGAGTCGACGCTGCAGTCGAAGCCGCACCAGAGCGCGATGGCCGTCGGTAGCGTCGTATTGTTCGGCACGCTGTCGATGTTCCTGTACCCGCTCGCGTATCACGCCGGCCTGCTCGATCTCGACTCCGCCGGCCTCGGCCTGTTCTTCGGCGGCACGATCCACGAGGTCGCGCAGGTGGTCGGCGCGGCAAGCGACATCAGCCCGCAGGTCACGCACGTCGCAACGATCGTCAAGATGACGCGCGTGATGCTGCTGGTGCCGGTGCTGCTCTCGCTCGGCTGGTGGCTCGCCCGCTCCGCACGGGCAACCGCCGACGGCGCGCAAGGCAAGCGCAAGGTGGCCGTGCCCTGGTTCGCGCTCGGCTTCCTCGGCTTCGTGATCGTCAACTCGCTGAACGTGCTGCCCGCCGACGTCACGCATACGCTGAACGTGCTCGATACCTTCGCGCTGACGATGGCGATGACGGCCCTGGGCATCGAAACGCGCGTCTCGCAGATCCGCGAGGCCGGCCCCCGCGCGCTGACCACCGGCCTGATCCTGTATGTGTGGCTGATCGCCGGCGGCTACGGCATCACGCTGGCCGTGCAGCACTGGCTTGGCTGAGCCGCACGCCCACGCCGCGACGAGCGCCGCGCCCGACGGGGAAGTCCCGCGGGCGCGGCGCAATGCTATGCTTCGCGACGGTTTCCCTCGTCCTCTTTTCCGCTCTCTTTCAGCCGTGCTCTCGTTCCTGCTGAAGCTGCGCACTCGCGCCCAAACGCTGTTCCGCCTGTCGGACGCCCATACGATGCTGATCTGGTCGGCCATCGTCGGCGTCGGCGGCGCCTTCGCCACGATGGCGTTCCGCGAAGGCATCGACCTGATGCAGCGCCTGATCTCGGGGCACAGCGGCAGCTTCGTGCAGATGGCGAAAAACCTGCCGTGGTACGTGCGGTTCTGGATGCCGGCCGCGGGCGGCTTCCTCGCCGGCTGCGTGCTGCTGCTCGCGACGCGCGGCGACAGGCAATCCGGCAAGACCGACTACATGGAAGCCGTCGCGCTCGGCGACGGCATCGTGCCGGTGCGGCAGAGCCTGTGGCGCAGCGTGTCGTCGCTGCTGACCATCGGCAGCGGCGGCTCGATCGGCCGCGAAGGCCCGATGGTGCAGCTCGCGGCGCTCGCCGCGTCGCTGGTCGGCCGCTTCGTGCACTTCGATCCGCCGCGTCTACGCCTGCTCGTCGCGTGCGGCGCCGCGGCCGGCATCACGTCCGCGTACAACGCGCCGATCGCCGGCGCGTTCTTCGTTTCCGAAATCGTGCTCGGCACGATCGCGATGGAAAGCTTCGGACCGATGGTCGTCGCGTCGGTCGTCGCGAACATCGTGATGCGCGAATTCGCCGGCTACCGGCCGCCGTACGAGATGCCGGTGTTCCCCGCCGTCACGGGCCCCGAGGTGCTGCTGTTCGTCGTGCTCGGCGCGCTGTGCGGCGTACTCGCGCCACAGTTCCTGCACCTGCTCGATGCGTCGAAGAACCAGTTCAAGCGGCTGCCCGTGCCGCTGCCGGTGCGGCTCGCGATCGGCGGCCTCGTCGTCGGCGTGATCTCGGTGTGGATTCCGGACGTGTGGGGCAACGGCTACAGCGTCGTGAACCACATCCTGCATTCGCCGTGGACCTGGCAGGCGCTCGTCGCGGTGCTGGTGTTCAAGATCGTCGCGACGGCCGCGACGGCCGGCTCCGGCGCGGTCGGCGGCGTCTTCACGCCGACGCTGTTCGTCGGCGCGGTGTTCGGCTCGCTGTTCGGGATCGCGATGAACGCGCTGTGGCCGGGCCACACGTCCGCGTACTTCGCGTATGCGATGGTCGGAATGGGCGCGTTCATGGCCGGCGCCACGCAGGCGCCGCTGATGGCGATCCTGATGATCTTCGAGATGACGCTGAGCTACCAGGTCGTGCTGCCGCTGCTGGTGTCGTGCGTGTTCGCGTATTTCGTCGCGCGTGCGACGGGCACGACGTCGATGTACGAGATCACGCTGCGCCACCACCAGGACGCGGAAGAACGGGTGCGCCTGCGCACCACGCAGATGCGCCAGTTGATCCAGCCCGCGCAGACGGTCGTGCCGCTCACCGCGAGCGTGGCCGACATGACGCGCGTGTTTCTCGAATATCCGGTGAAGTATCTGTACGTGACCGACGACACCGGGCGCTTTCGCGGTGCGGTCGCGCTGAAGGACATCACGTCCGACCTGCTCGACAAGCGCGATACGACCGACAAGACGGCCGCGCACTACGCGCATACGCCGTTTCCGCTGCTCACGCCCGACATGCCGCTCGCGAGCGCGCTCGAACGCTTCATGGCGTTCCAGGGCGAACGGCTGCCGGTGATCGAAAGCGAAGCCGAGCCGACGCTCGCGGGCGTGGTCTACAAGACGTCGCTGCTCGACGCGTACCGGCGGATGACGGGCGAGCGCTGACGGGCTCGGCGCACGTGACCCGGTGTTGCGTGCGCCGAGCCCAGCATCCCGGGCGGCCACCGCCGCACCACCGCGCGCCGCCCGCCTGGACATTCAGTCCGGCGCGCGCCCCAGCACGACCCGTGCGAAGAACCCCGCGAGCACCGATTCGGCCACCTCCGCCGACACGTGCTGCGGATCGGCCGTGTAATACGACTGCACGCCGTCGCACAGGCACATCAATCCGAATGCGAGCGTCTCGGCCGGCAGCAGCAGCGGCGTGCCCGCGCGCTCCGCGAAACGCTGGATGAATTCGGCCATCTGCAGCCGCTTGCCGTGCAGGAACTGGTTGAAGCGCACGCGAAACTTCGCGTCGCGCGCCGCCTGCAGCTTCGCCTCGCCCCACAGCAGCGAATATTCGTCGTCGCGAAAGAGCGTCCGGTAGTACGCGAGCGTCATCGACTCCATCTGCTCGCGCGGGCCGCCTTCCTCGAAGATCGCTTCGAAGTCGGCCCGCACCGAATCGTGGTCGCGCTCGAGCAACTCGAGCAGCAGTTCCGACTTGCTGCGGAAATTCGAATAGAACGCGCCGCGTGTGTAGCCGGCCGCCGCCGCGATGTCCTCGACGCTCGCCGCGACATAGCCTTTCTTCATAAAAATCCGGTGCGCGGCAGTCAGCAGACGCTCGCGCGTCTGGTCCCGGCTCTGCTCGCGAGTTAAGCGCTGTGGTCTCATGGCGCGCAGTCTAGCACCAACTCCCTTTCGGATTCATCTTTGCACTCGGATACAGGTGTGTATTAGAATTCGCCACAGTTTCCGAACGACCTCGTTCGGCTCTATTCGTGCGCGCCGAGGCCGGCGCCACTCGGGGCAAGCGCCCGTCGCGCTTGCCGGCTTCGTTCCGCTCTCACCTGATCTGGGGGTTTCGTGAATCGCTCCGGTTCCCGCGCCGCGCTGCTGATCGGCGCCGCGCTCGTCCTCGCCGCCTGCCATCCGAAGGAAGCCGCGCCGCCCGCGCCGCGCCCCGTCGTCGCGCTGCCCGCGCATGCCGACGATGCGGCGCCCGCGCGCACGCTGCCCGGCGAGATCCAGCCACGCTACGCGACGCCGCTGTCGTTCCGCATCGCGGGCAAGATCGTCGAGCGCAAGGTGCGGCTCGGCGACACGGTCAAGGCCGGCCAGGTCGTCGCGCTGCTCGATCCGTCCGACGTCGAGAAGAACGCCGCGAGCGCGCAGGCGCAGCTCGATGCCGCGTCGCACAGCCTCGCGTTCGCGAAGCAGCAGCTCGACCGCGATCGCGCGCAGGCGCACGAGAACCTGATCGCGACCGCGCAGCTCGAGCAGACCGAGAACAGCTACACGTCCGCGCTCGCGCAGCGCGACCAGGCGCAGCAGCAGCTCGCGCTCGCCAAAAACCAGCTCCGCTATGCGACGCTCGTCGCCGATCACGCGGGCACCATCACCGCCGAACAGGCCGACACCGGCCAGAACGTGTCGGCCGGCCAGGCCGTCTACCAGCTCGCGTGGTCGGGCGACGTCGACGTCGTCAGCGACGTGCCCGAGGCCGCGCTCGCATCGCTCGCGCCCGGTCACGCGGCCAGCGTCACGCTGCCGTCGCTGCCGGGCCGCCAGTTCGCGGCCAAGGTGCGCGAAATCGCACCGGCCGCCGATCCGCAAAGCCGCACGTATCGCGTGAAGCTCACGCTCGCCGCGCCCGATCCGGCCGTCCGTCTCGGGATGACCGCGAACGTCGCGTTCGACGGCGCGCCGGCCGCCGGCAACGCGCCCACCATCACGCTGCCCGCGACCGCGCTGTTCCATGACGGCCCGCATCCGGCCGTATGGATCGTGCGCGCGAAGGACGACACGCTCGCGCTGCGCCGCGTCGACGTCGCACGCTTCAACGAGCGCACCGTCACCGTGTCGAACGGGCTGCAGCCGGGCGAGCGCGTCGTGCTGCAGGGCGTGCATACGGTCAGCGCGGGCGAGAAGGTGCGCGCGATCGCGCCGCTGCATCCGGAGGACTTCGCGTCATGAGCGTCCCCCGTGAAGAAGGCCGGTTCAACCTGTCGGCGTGGGCGCTGCGCCACCAGGCGCTGGTCGTCTACCTGATCGCGCTCGCGACGCTCGCGGGCATCCTCGCGTATACCCGCCTCGCGCAATCCGAAGACCCGCCGTTCACGTTCCGCGTGATGGTGATCCGCACGTTCTGGCCCGGCGCGAGCGCGCGGCAGGTGCAGGAGCAGGTGACCGACCGGATCGGCCGCAAGCTGCAGGAAACGCCGGCCATCGACTTCCTGCGCAGCTATTCGCGCCCCGGCGAATCGCTGATCTTCTTCACGATGAAGGATTCGGCGCCCGTGAAGGACGTGCCCGAAACCTGGTACCAGATCCGCAAGAAGGTCGGCGACATCGGCTATACGCTGCCGCCGGGCGTGCAGGGCCCGTTCTTCAACGACGAGTTCGGCGACGTCTACACCAACATCTGGACGCTCGAAGGCGACGGCTTCACGCCCGCGCAGCTTCACGATTACGCGGACCAGTTGCGCACGGTGCTGCTGCGCGTGCCGGGCATCGGCAAGGTCGACTACTTCGGCGACCCCGACCAGCGCATCTTCATCGAAGCCGACAACGCGCAGCTCACGCGCCTCGGCATCTCGCCGCAGCAGCTCGGACAGGCGATCAATGCGCAGAACGACATCTCGTCGGCCGGCGTGCTGACCACCGCCGACGATCGCGTGTTCGTGCGGCCGAGCGGCCAGTTCGACAACGTCGCGGCGATCGCCGACACGCTGATCCGCATCAACGGCCGCACGTTCCGGCTCGGCGACCTGGCCACCGTGAAGCGCGGCTACGACGATCCGCCCGTCACGCAGATGCGTGCGAACGGTCATGCGGTGCTCGGCATCGGCGTGACGATGCAGCCCGGCGGCGACGTGATCCGGCTCGGCAAGGCGCTCGACGCCGAATCGAAGGATCTGCAGGCGCAATTGCCGGCCGGCCTGAAGCTGACGCTGGTGTCGAGCATGCCGCATGCGGTGGCGCATTCGGTCGACGACTTCCTCGAAGCCGTCGCCGAAGCGGTGGCGATCGTGCTGGTCGTGAGCCTCGTGTCGCTCGGGCTGCGCACCGGGATGGTCGTGGTGATCTCGATTCCGGTCGTGCTCGCCGTCACCGCGCTCTTCATGTACCTGTTCGACATCGGGCTGCACAAGGTGTCGCTCGGCACGCTGGTGCTCGCGCTCGGGCTGCTCGTCGACGATGCGATCATCGCGGTCGAGATGATGGCCGTGAAGCTCGAACAGGGCTACAGCCGCGCCCGCGCCGCCGCGTTCGCCTATACCAGCACCGCGTTTCCGATGCTGACCGGCACGCTCGTCACGGTCTCGGGCTTCCTGCCGATCGCCCTCGCGAAATCGAGCACCGGCGAATACACGCGCTCGATCTTCGAGGTGTCGGCGATCGCGCTGATCGCGTCGTGGTTCGCGGCCGTCGTGCTGATCCCGCTGCTCGGCTATCACCTGCTGCCCGAGCGCAAGAAGCACGCGCACGAAGCGCATCTGCCGGACGATCACGAGCACGACATCTACGACACGCGCTTCTATACGCGGCTGCGCGGCTGGATCGACTGGTGCATCGAGCGGCGCTTCGTCGTGCTGCTGATCACCGGCGCGCTCTTCGTCGTCGCGCTGATGGGCTTCACGCTCGTGCCGCAGCAGTTCTTCCCGAGCTCCGACCGCCCCGAGCTGCTGGTCGACCTGCGGCTGCCCGAAGGCGCGTCGTTCGCGGCGACGCTGCGCGAGACGGCGCGCCTGGAGAAGGTGCTCGACAAGCGGCCCGAGATCGATCATTCGGTGAACTTCGTCGGCAGCGGCGCACCGCGCTTCTACCTGCCGCTCGACCAGCAGCTTCAGTTGCCGAACTTCTCGCAGTTCGTCGTCACCGCGAAATCGGTCGAGGATCGCGAAAAACTCGCGACCTGGCTCGAAACCACGCTGCGCGACCAGTTTCCGGCCGTGCGCTGGCGCCTGTCGCGGCTCGAGAACGGGCCGCCCGTCGGCTACCCGGTGCAGTTCCGCGTGAGCGGCGACGATATCGCGACGGTGCGCGCGATCGCCGAGAAGGTGGCGGCGACGATGCGCGGCGACGCGCGCGCGGTCAACGTGCAGTTCGACTGGGACGAGCCCGCCGAGCGCTCGGTGCGCTTCGAGCTCGACCAGAAGAAGGCACGCGAGCTGAACGTCACGTCGCAGGACGTGTCGAGCTTCCTCGCGATGACGCTGTCCGGCACCACCGTCACGCAGTATCGCGAACGCGACAAGCTGATCGCGGTAGATCTGCGCGCGCCGCGCGCGGACCGCGTCGACCCGGCCCGGCTCGCGGGCCTCGCGATGCCGACGCCGAACGGCCCGGTGCCGCTCGGCTCGCTCGGCCGCTTCACGCCGACGCTCGAATACGGCGTGGTGTGGGAGCGCGACCGCCAGCCGACCATCACCGTGCAGTCCGACGTGCGCGCCGGCGCGCAGGGCATCGACGTCACGCATGCGATCGACGCGAAGCTGAATGCGTTGCGTGCGCAACTGCCGGTCGGCTATCAGATCAACATCGGCGGGTCGGTCGAGGAAAGCGCGAAAGCGCAGGCATCGATCAACGCGCAGATGCCGCTGATGGCGATCGCGGTGTTCACGCTGCTGATGATCCAGCTGCAGAGCTTCTCGCGCGTGCTGATGGTCGTGCTCACCGCGCCGCTCGGCCTGATCGGCGTGGTCGGCACGCTGCTGCTGTTCGGCCAGCCGTTCGGCTTCGTCGCGATGCTCGGCGTGATCGCGATGTTCGGGATCATCATGCGCAACTCGGTGATTCTGGTCGACCAGATCGAACAGGACATCGCCGCCGGCCACGGACGCTTCGACGCGATCGTCGGCGCGACCGTGCGGCGCTTCCGGCCGATCACGCTGACCGCCGCGGCCGCCGTGCTCGCGCTGATCCCGCTGCTGCGCTCGAACTTCTTCGGGCCGATGGCCACCGCGCTGATGGGCGGGATCACGAGCGCGACCGTGCTGACGCTGTTCTACCTGCCCGCGCTATACGCCACGTGGTTCCGCGTGAAGCGCGACGAACGCGATCCGCGCGACGGCCCGCCCAACGACGGCAGCACGCCTGCCGCGCCGTCGGGAGCCTGATCATGGAACTGTCGATGACCCTGAAAACGAAGGCCGCGCGGGCGCTCGCGGCCGCGACCCTCGCCGGCCCGCTCGCCGGCTGCGCATGGTTCGCGCCGAGCGGCGAGGCGCCCGCGATGCCGTCGCCCGCCCATTACGGCGCCGCGCCGCAAGTGCAGCAGACGGTTGCCGCGCAAGGCGTCGCGCAACAGTTCGAGGTCGGCGCGCAACCCGTGCCCGACTGGTGGACGCAGTACCGCTCCGATGCGCTGAACGCGCTCGTCGACGAAGGGCTGCGCAACAGCCCGACGCTCGGCGCGGCGTCGCATTCGCTCGATGCCGCACGCGAACAGCTGCGCGGGCAGATCGGCAGCTCGATGCTGCCGTCGATCGATGCGGTCGGCCAGGCCGCGCGCCAGCGCGCGCTGGGCGTGCCGATTCCGGCGCTCGGCGCGCCGACGCTGCTGTACGACACCTTCGTCGGACAACTGCAGGCGAGCTACACGATCGACCTGTTCGGCGCGTCGCGCTTCGCGAACCGGGCGCTCGCCAAACGCGTCGACGTCAGCGCGTTCCAGCTCGAATCGGCGCGGCGCGCGCTCGCCGCGAACATCGTCACCGCGTCGATCACGGTGTCGGTGCTCAACGCGCAGATCGCGACGACCGAGCGGCTCGTCGCGCTCGCGAACGACCAGGCGCACGACGCGCAGCGACGCTATGCGCTCGGTTCGGCATCGCGCAGCGACGCGCTGAACGCGCAACAAAGCGCGGATACGTTCGCGGCCAGCCTGCCCGCGCTGCGCCAGCAGCGCGACGCAGCGCGCCATGCGCTCGCGGTACTGATCGGCCGTACGCCCGACCAGCCGCCCGCCGATCTCACGCTCGCCGACCTGCACCTGCCCGCGCAGGTGCCCGTGGTCGTGCCGTCGGTCCTGCTGCAAAGCCGACCCGACGTCCAGGCCGCCGATGCGGGGCTGAAGGCGGCCGCCGCCGAAGTCGGCGTCGCGACCGCGCAGATGTTCCCGCAACTGTCGCTGTCGGCGGCGCTGGGCAAAGGCGGCTTCAGTTGGCCGGCGATGCTGTCGGGCGCCGGCGCGATCTGGAATGTCGGTGCGTCGCTGAGCCAGCCGCTGTTCCATGGCGGCGCGCTGCTCGCGCAGCGCCGGGCGGCAAAGGCGACCTACGAGGCCGCGGTCGACCAGTACAAGCAGACCGTGCTGGCCGCGTTCCAGAACGTCGCCGATTCGCTCGCCGCGCTCGAACACGATGCGCAAGCGCTCGATGCGTCGTCGCGTGCCGCGCTGTCCGCGCGCGGCGCCTATGACGATGCGGCCGCCCGCGTGCGGCTCGGCGCGTTGCCGCCGTCGGCCGCGCGTGCGAGCGAACTGCAGTACCGCAATGCGCGGCTCGACGAGATCCGCGCGACCGGCGCGCGCTTCGCCGACACCGCGCGGCTCTACCAGGCGATGGGTACGCCGCCGGTCGACCCGGCCGGCAACGCCGCGAAGGCCGGGAAAGCCGGGAAAGCCGATTCAACCGGCACGACCGGCAACGCGGATCAAAACACCCCCGGCGCCCAGGCACGCACGGCCACCCCCGACGCGCCGCCGTCACCGCAATAACGCAAACGCGCCCTTCGTGTCGGGCGCCACGGCGCGCGGAGCCACCCGCGCGCCGATTTGCGATCTTCCGCTTGACCCTCACGTAGCGTAACGTTCGAGACTCCAGTGTGCGCACCGAACGGAGGACACCATGCGGCTGAAAGTGGGAGAACTGGCGAAGCGAAGCGGGCTGACCGTCCGCACGCTTCATCACTATCACGCGATCGGCTTGCTGACGCCTTCGGCGCGTGCCGACAACGGCTACCGGCTGTACGACCGCGACGACATCGCCCGGCTCCACCAGATCCAGGCCCTGCGTCGCTTCGGACTGTCGCTCACCGAAATCGGCGACCACCTGAACCAGCCCGGCACACCGCTCGTCGAGCTCGTCGCGAAGCAGATCGCATCGCTCGACCACCAGCTTGCGCAGACCGCGCGGCTGCGCGAACGGCTCGTGCATCTGCACGCGCAGCTCGCCGCGGGTATGGCGCCGGAGCTGGCCGACTGGCTCACCACACTGGAGTTGATGACCGTGTACGACCGCTATTTTTCCGAGGAAGAACTCGCGCGCCTGCCGATGTACAGCAAGAGCCAGACTGGCGATGCGGAATGGATCGCGCTCATCACCGACGTGCGTGCGCTGCACGACGCGGGCGTGCCGCCCGAGGATGCGCGCGTGCGTGCGTTCGCCGATCGCTGGATGACGCTGCTCGTGCGCGACACGAACAACGATCCGCGCCTGCTGGCCAAGCTGAACCTGATGCACGAGCGCGAACCGTCGATGCAGTCGCAGATCGGCATCTCGACCGGGCTGCGCGACTACGTGCTGAAAGCGGTGGCCGAAACCAAGATGCGGATCTTCGAGACCTATCTGGCGCCCGACGAGATCCGTTTCATGCGGGCGCACTATGGCGAGCGCTCGATGGAGTGGCCGCAGTTGATGGCGGACGTGCGCGATGCAATCGAGGCCGGTGCGCAGCCTGATTCGCCGGAAGGCCGTGCGCTCGCGACACGCTGGCTCGACCTGTTCTGCAGCTATGCCGGCCGCGATCCCGCCACGCACGCGAAATTCCGCCACGCGATGATGACCGAGCCGGCGCTGACGAAGGACGCATGGGTCAACGACACGCTGCTCGGCTTCATGCGGGAAGCGATGGCGCAACTCGCGCCCGCGCGCTGATCGCACGACGTCGGTTTTCCGGACGGCGCGCGGCGGTTTCGCGCGCCGCCCGGAGAATCGTCGTGTCGGCGGATTGTCGCCGAACCTTCCGCGTGACACGCACTGAAGCGCCCGCCCGCGCCCTCAGCGATAGTCCTGCAGGCTGATCGCGCGCCAGTGCTTCGTCATGTAGCGCAGGAACACGGGTTGCGCCTTCAGGTCCGCACTCGGCGCGGGCGCCGCACCGCCGTCCATGAACTTGCCTTTGACCGTGACGGTCTCCTCGCCGCGCAGCACGTATTTCGTCCCCTGGTCGATCAGGAAGTACTTGACCTGGTCCGCGCTGACGTCGCCGCGGCAGCCGATCTTGTATGCGAACAGGAACTGCTTGCGACCGTTGCCGAGCAGGTCGGTCATCTCGATCGACGCCGGCACGACGTCGAGGATCACGTCGACCGGGCATTCCTTCACATAGTCGCGCACCGTCCAGTCGGGCCGGCCGTCGAGTGTCGCGGATACCTTGAGCTGCACGTCGTCGCCGGACTCGGTCCGCGCGAACGTCACCGCATGCGCGCCCAGCGCATCGGTCCACGCATATTCGGCGGCCTGTGCCGGGTTGGCCAGCGTAGCGGCAGCCAGCAACATGCAACCTGAAAGGAGAGGATTCTTCATCGGCGACGGCGTTGGAATCGAACGCGCCATTATCGACAAAGCCGCCCGTGGCCGCCAGTTACCGCGACGCTGCGCTCACCGGTCGCGCATCCCGAGCCCGAGCGCCTTCATCCGCCGATACAGCGTCCGCTCGCTCATCCCGACATGCTCGGCCAGCGCCTTGCGCGTGCCTTCGAACGTGCCGGCAATCCGCACGAGTTCCGCATCCGACACGCCGCGCGAGTCCGCCGCGCGCGCGTGCGGCGCCGCCGATGCCGCGACCAGCTCGGCCGGCAGATGCTCGACGCGAATCGTCCCGTCGTCCGCGAACAGGCACGCGCGTTCGAGCACGTTGCGCAGCTCGCGGATGTTGCCGGGCCACGCATACGCATCGAGGCAGGCCCGTGCGCGCTCGGTCAGCACGAACGGCCGGGCCGCGAACGGCCGCGCGCCGGCATCGCCCGCGCCGGCGCGCGCATTCGCGATCCGCCGCAGGATCGATTCGGCCAGCAGCGCCACGTCGCCGCGCCGTTCGCGCAGCGCGGGCAGCGGAATCGGAAACGCGTTGATCCGGTAGTACAGATCCTGTCGGAACCGGCCGTCGTCGATCATCTCGCGCAGCGGCTTGTGGGTCGCCGCGACGAGCCGGAAATCCGCGCGCAGCGCCTCGACGCCGCCGACGCGCCGGAACGTCCCCGACTCGATCAGCCGCAGCAGCTTCACCTGCATCGGCAGCGGCACGTCGCCGATCTCGTCGAGAAACAGCGTGCCGCCCTGCGCGGTCTCGACGAGGCCCGGCTTGCGCTGATTTGCGCCGGTAAAGGCGCCCTTCTCGTAGCCGAACAGCTCGCTCTCGAACAGCGTCTCGGCGATCCCCGAACAATCGACGACCACGAACGGCCCCATCGCGCGATCGCTCGCCTCGTGCAGCGCCCGTGCGAACAATTCCTTGCCGGTGCCCGACTCGCCGAGCAGCAGCACGGGCAGCGTCGACGGCGCGACCCGCTGCAACGCGCCGAGCGCCGCATTGAACGCGTCGGCGCCGCCGACGAGCCCTTCCGCGCTCGGCTGCGCCGACGCACTGCGCACCGTCGTCAGCCGCTCGACGTACGCGATCACGGTGCCGCTCGCATCGAAGATCGGCCGCAGCTCGACGTCGACGTGCTCGGGGCCGCGCGGCGTATGGTGGATGTGCAGCACGCGGTTCAGGCTGCGCGATTCGCGCGCCTGCTTCATCGGGCAATGCTCGCCGGCCTGGTCGCACGGCACGTCGTAGTGATGCGAGACCTGGAAGCAGTGCCGGCCCACGTGCTCGACGCCCGCCACGCCGAACTGGCGGCGGTACGCATCGTTCGCTGCGAGGATGCGGTAATCGGGATCGACGACGATCATCGGCTGCGGGTCGTGCTCGAGATACGCGACGAGCGCACGCACGTCGGGCATCACGTCGCGCGGCGGCGCGGGAACGATCGGAATGGTGTCGCGCGGATTCATGCGGAGGCTCGAAAGCGGATGGCCGGGCGGGCTGCCAGACCGACTGCCAATTCTGCCACGACACTGCCAGTCGTGGCAGTCCACATGGACGGCAGCACGTCGCCCGCCGTTGCAGATCGCCGCAATCGCTCCGAAAAGACGAGCCAAATCAAGCACCTGTCAAGTCACCAAGCGCCGCGACGCCGGTTGGCACGCTTCTTGAACATGAGATTCCCGATTGCAGATGCAGAACCCGATCGAGGACATTCCCGTGAGCCCTACTCCCACGCTGTCGGTCGAAGGCTTTTTCGACCCGGCGACCCACACCGTCAGTTATCTGCTGCTCGATACGGCGAGCCGCGCGTGCGCGCTGATCGACAGCGTGCTCGACTACGATCCGAAATCCGGCCGCACGCACACGGCCAGCGCCGACCGGCTGATCGCGCGCGTCGCCGAACTCGGCGCGACCGTGCACTGGCTGCTGGAGACGCACGTGCATGCCGACCATCTGTCGGCCGCGCCGTACCTGAAGGCGCACGTCGGCGGCCGGATCGCGATCGGCTCGCACGTGCGCCGCGTGCAGCACGTGTTCGGCACGCTGTTCAACGCCGGCCCCGGCTTCGCGCAGGACGGCAGCCAGTTCGACCGGCTCGTCGACGACGGCGACACGCTCGCGCTCGGCGCGCTGACGATCCGCGCGCTGCACACGCCGGGCCATACGCCCGCGTGCCTGACCTACTGCGTCGACGACGCGACGCAGCGCGCGGCCTTCGTCGGCGACACGCTGTTCATGCCCGACTACGGCACGGCCCGCTGCGACTTCCCCGGCGGCGACGCACGCACGCTGTACCGCTCGATCGCGCGCGTGCTGGAACTGCCGCCCGACACGCGCCTGTATCTGTGCCACGACTACCAGCCGGGCGGCCGCGACGTGCAGTACGTGACGACCGTTGCCGAACAGCGACGCGCGAACGTGCACGTGAAGGACGGCGTGACCGAGGACGCGTTCGTCGACATGCGCACCGCGCGCGACGCGACCCTCGACATGCCCGTGCTGATGCTGCCGTCCGTGCAGGTCAACATGCGCGCCGGCCACCTGCCCGAACCCGAAAACAATGGCGTGCGCTACCTGAAGATCCCGCTCGACGCGATCTGAGCCGCCGCCCCGACCGGAGAACCCCCGACATGACCATCCGCAAGCTGACCGACACGCTGTCGGTGTCACCCCAGATCGCCGCGACCGACCTGCCCGCGCTGCACGCCGCCGGCATCCGCGCGATCGTCTGCAATCGCCCCGACGGCGAAGGCGCCGACCAGCCGACCGTCGCCGAGATCCGCGCCGCCGCCGCGCCGCTCGGTATCGCCGTGCATGACCTGCCCGTCGATACGGGCAAGGTCACCGACGACCAGGCCGCGCAGTTCGGCGCGCTCGTCGCGTCGCTCGCCGGCCCGGTGCTCGCGTACTGCCGCAGCGGCACGCGCTCGGCGACGCTGTGGGCGCTGTCGCAGGCCGGCCTGCGCCCGCTGAACGACATCGTCGCGACGGCCGCCGCGGCCGGCTACGACCTCGGCGCACTCGCGTCGCGTCTCGCGCAAGGCGGCCGGTCCGCCGCACCGGCCGTCGACGCGCGGCACGACATCGTGATCGTCGGCGCGGGCGCGGCCGGCGTCGCGGTCGCATCGAGCCTGCTCGCACGCGACGCGTCGCTCGATATCGCGGTGATCGATCCCGCCGATATCCACTACTACCAGCCAGGCTGGACGATGGTCGGGGCCGGCGTATTCCAGCCGGAAACGACCGCGCGCCGGATTGCCGACCTGCTGCCGCGCGGCGTGAAATGGATCCAGGCCGCCGTCGCCGGCTTCGAACCCGACGCGCATACGGTCGTGCTCGACGGCTGCCGGCGCATCGGCTACCGCAAGCTCGTCGTGTGCCCGGGGCTCAAGCTCGACTGGCACGCGATCGACGGTCTCGCCGACACGCTCGGCCGCAACGGTGTGACGTCGAACTACCGCTACGATCTCGCGCCGTACACGTGGGAACTGGTGCAGGCGTTCCGCGGCGGCAATGCGCTTTTCACGCAACCGCCGATGCCGATCAAATGCGCGGGCGCGCCGCAAAAGGCGATGTACCTGTCGTGCGATCACTGGCGGCGCACCGGCCGCCTCGGCGCGGCGAACGTCGAATTCCTGAACGCGGGCGGCGCGCTGTTCGGGGTGGCCGACTACGTGCCCGCGTTGATGGAATACGTGAAAAGCTACGACATCGCGCTGTCGTTCGGCCACAACCTCGTCGCGATCGACGGGCCGGCGCGGCGCGCGACGTTCACGCGCACGCTGCCCGGCGGCGGCACCGAGACCATCGAGCGCGCGTTCGACATGATCCACGTCGTGCCGCCGCAGAAGGCGCCCGACTTCGTGCGCGCGAGCCCGCTCGCCGACGCGGCCGGCTGGATCGACGTCGATCCGGCGACACTGCGCCACAAGCAGTTCGAGAACATCTTCGCGCTCGGCGACGTCACCAATACGACCAACGCGAAAACCGCCGCGGCCGCCCGCAAGCAGGCGCCCGTCGTCGCGCACAACGTGCTCGCGTCGCTCGGCCGCGCGCAAGGCCACGCCGCGTACGACGGCTACGGCTCGTGCCCGCTCACCGTCGAGCGCGGCAAGATCGTGCTCGCGGAATTCCTGTACGGCGGCAAGGTCGCGCCGACCTTCCCCGCCTGGCTGATCGACGGCAGGCGCCCGTCGCGGCTGGCATGGCTGCTCAAGGAGCGCGTGCTGCCGCCGGTCTACTGGAAGGCGATGCTCAAGGGCCGCGAATGGCTCGCGAAACCCGCGATCGCACGTTGACCCACCGGATGACGCCATGCTGATTTCCCTCGTACTGGGCGGCTTCGTCGGCGCCGTGCTCGGTCTCACCGGCGCGGGCGGCGGCATTCTCGCGGTGCCCGCGCTCGTCGTCGGGATGGGCTGGCCGATGCAGCAGGCCACGCCCGTCGCGCTCGTCGCGGTGGCGGGCAGCGCCGCGCTCGGTGCGCTCGAAGGCTTTCGCCGCGGACTCGTGCGCTACCGCGCGGCGCTGCTGATGGCCGTGGCCGGCGTGCCGCTCACGACACTCGGCGTGAAGCTCGCGCACGTGCTGCCGCAACACGTGCTGCTGGCGTTGTTCGCGCTGACGATGCTGGTCGTCGCCGTCCGCCTGCTGCGGCAGGCGCTGCGCAACGCGCCCGGCGACGCCGACGAATCGCGGCTGTGCGTCGGCCGCGTGAATCCCGATACGGGCCGGCTCGTGTGGTCCTGGCCGGTCGGGCTCGCGCTGGCGTCGACCGGCGCGGTGACGGGCCTGATGACGGGGCTGCTCGGCGTCGGCGGCGGTTTCGTGATCGTGCCGATGCTGCGCAAGTTCACGAACGTGTCGATGCACGGCGTGGTCGCGACGTCGCTGATGGTGATCGCGCTGGTCGGCACCGGCGGCGTGTTCGCGACGCTGGTGTCGGGCACGCGCGCGCCACTCGACATGATGCTGTGGTTCACGGTCGCGACCGCCATCGGCATGGCGGCCGGCCGCGGCGCGTCGCGGCATCTGTCGGCACGGCACGTGCAGGTCGGCTTCGCGGCCGTGCTCGTGTGCGTCGCGCTCGGGTTGCTGGCGAAGGCCGCGTTCGGCGCGTAACCGCTCCGGCCTGCACCTGCCAGACAAAACGCCCGGCCCGACTGATCGTCGGCGCCGGGCGTTTTTCGTTGCGTCGGCAACCGGTGCGTCAGGTCGCGAACGCGGCCATCCGCTTGCGCTCCTGACGCAGCATCACGAAGTTCGCGATCACCACGCCGGCCGTCACCGCGATGATGAACAACGTCGCGAGCGCGTTCATCTCCGGATTCAGGCCGAGACGCACGCGCGAGAACACGACGAGCGGCAGCGTCGTCGAGCCCGGGCCCGACAGGAACGCCGACAGCACGAGGTCGTCGATCGACAGCGTAAACGACAGCAGCCAGCCCGCGATCAACGCCTGCGAGATCAGCGGCAGCGTGATCGTGAAGAACACCTTCAGCGGCGTCGCGCCCAGATCGAGCGCGGCTTCCTCCAGCGACGGGTTCAACTCGCGCACGCGCGACTGCACGATGATCGCGACGTACGAGATGCACAGCATCACGTGGCCGAGCCAGATCGTGAACACGCCGCGCTCGGCCGGCCAGCCGATCCACTTCGCCAGTTCGATGAACAGCAGCAGCAGCGAGATCCCCTGGATCACCTCGGGAATCACGAGCGGCGCGTTGATCATCCCGCTGAACAGCGCGAAGCCGCGAAAGCGGCCCATCCGCGCCAGCACGAAGCCGGCCCACGTGCCGATGAACACCGACGCGAACGCGGTCATCACGCCGATCTTCAGCGACAGCCAGGCGGCGGTCAGCAGTTCGTCGTCCTGCACGAGCGCCGAGTACCAGCGCAGCGAAAAGCCCGACCACACGGTGACGAGCTTCGACTCGTTGAACGAATAGACGATCAGGCTGACGATCGGGATGTACAGGAATGCGAAGCCGGCGAACAGCGCCGCGAACTGCAGGTAACGATTCGGCTTCATCGACGGCGGCCCTCCTGCTCCTTCGCCTGGAAGTGCTGGAACATCGCCATCGGCACGAGCAGCAGCAGCACCATCGCGCAGGTCACGGCCGACGCCATCGGCCAGTCGGCGTTGTTGAAGAACTCGTTCCACATCACGCGGCCGATCATCAGCGTGTTCGCGCCGCCGAGCAGCTCCGGAATCACGTACTCGCCGACCGCCGGAATGAACACCAGCAGGCAGCCCGCGATGATCCCGTTCTTCGACAGCGGCAGCGTGATCTGCACGAACGCCTTCCACGGCTTCGCGCCGAGGTCGTACGCGGCTTCGAGCAGGCGCAGGTCCATCTTCACGAGGTGCGCGTACAGCGGCATCACGAGGAACGGCAGGTACGAATAGACCATCCCGATGTACACCGCGTAGTTCGTGCGGTACAGCTCGATCGGCGCATGGGTGAGCCCGATCCACATCAGGAAGTTGTTCAGCAGCCCGTTGTTCTTCAGGATTCCGATCCACGCGTACACGCGAATCAGGAACGACGTCCAGAACGGCAGCATCACGCCCATCATCAGCAGGTTGCGGCTCGCCGGGTTCGAGCGCGCGATGTAGTACGCCATCGGATAGCCGAGCAGCAGACACAGCAGCGTCGTGATCGCGGCCACCCATACCGAGTTCACGTAGGTCGCGAAATACAGGCTGTCCGTGAACAGGAACGCGTAGTGCGACAGGTTCAGCGCGATGTGCACCACGCCGTCCGTGTACGACGCAAGCTCCGTGTACGGCGGAATGCCGAGCTGCAGCTCCGCGAAGCTGATCTTCACGACCAGCACGAACGGCACGAGGAAGAACAGCACGAGCCACGTGTACGGCCCCGCGACGACCGCGGAGCCGCCCGTCAGGTTGAAGCGCCGCACGGGCCAGGCGAGCAGGGACTTGAGCGTGCTCATGACGTCAGCACCACGCCTGCCGTCGCGCTCCAGCGCACGTAGATCTCGTCGCCGAGCGCCGGCGTCTCGAGCTCGGTGATCGCGAGGCTCGACACGTTCGCGATCACCGTCTTGCCCGCGTCGAGCAGCACGTGATACAGCGAATAGCCGCCCATGTACGCGATGTTGCTGATCTTGCCGTGCGCCCAGTTGAACGCGCCTTCGGGCGGCTTGCGCGTGAGCGCGATCCGCTCGGGGCGCACCGACACCGTGACCGGCATCCCGAGCGGGCCCGTGATCCCGTGGCTCACGTACAGCCGGCTCGGCAGTTCCGGCGATTCGATGTACACGTGATCGGGTTCGTCCTCGACGGTGACGCCGTCGAACAGGTTGGTCGAGCCGATGAACTCGGCCGAGAATCGGCTGTTCGGATATTCGTAGACGTCGCTCGGCGAGCCGATCTGCACGATCTGCCCTTCGCTCATCACGGCAAGCCGGTTCGCCATCGTCATCGCTTCTTCCTGGTCGTGCGTGACCATGATGCAGGTGACGCCGACCTGCTTCAGGATGTTGACGAGCTCGATCTGCGTACGCTGACGGATCTGCTTGTCGAGCGCGGACATCGGCTCGTCGAGCAGCAGCACCTTCGGACGCTTCACGAGCGAACGCGCGAGCGCGACGCGCTGCTGCTGGCCGCCCGACAGCTGGTGCGGCTTGCGCTTCGCGTATTTGCCCATCTGCACGAGGTCCAGCGCCGCGGCCACGCGTTCCTTCAGCTCGGCCTTCGGCGTGCCCTCCTGCTTCAGGCCGAACGCGACGTTCGATTCGACCGACATGTGCGGAAACAGCGCATACGACTGGAACATCATGTTCACGGGCCGCTTGTACGGCGGCATCTGCGCGAGGTCCTCGCCGTCGATCAGGATCTTGCCCGACGTGACCGTCTCGAGGCCCGCGAGCATCCGCAGGAGCGTCGACTTGCCGGAACCCGAACTGCCGAGCAGCGCGAACAGCTCGCCCTGGCGCACCGTGAGGTTCACGTTGCGCACCACCTCGGTCTCGCCGAATTTCTTGACGACGTCGACGATCTGAACAAAGTTCTCGGCGCGTGCATCCGCGCCGGACGAAGGAACGAAGGACGGCGCGCCCGCGACCGTCGCACCCGACTGGCTATTCATGATCTGCTGCTTCTCTCCTGCGTTTGACGAAAAAGCCCCCGGGGGCACCCAGGGGCTTCATGACTGCCGGCTCACTTCGGCTCGCGTCAGCGGCCCGATTTCAGCTCGGTCCACAGACGCGTCTGCAGACGCTGGATTTCCGGCGGCAGCGGCTTGAGCAGGAACAGCGTCTTCACGACGTCGGCCGGCGGGTAGACCGCCGGGTCGTTCGCGACGTCAGGACGCACGTACTTGCGGGCCTCGGCGTTCGCGCTCGGGTAGTACACGGCGTTCGTGATCGCCGCGTGCACCTTCGGATCCTCGATGTAGTTGATCCACTGCAGCGCGGCATCCTTGTCCTTCGCGTCCTTCGGAATCGCCATCACGTCGAACCACACCGGCGCGCCGCCCTTCGGAATGTAGTACTCGATCTTGTACGGCTTCTTCGCCTCGATCGCGCGATGCTTCGCGATCACGACGTCGCCCGACCAGCCGAACGCGAAGCAGATGTCGCCGCCGACCAGGTCGTTGATGTAGCCCGACGAGTTGAATTGCGTGATGTACGGGCGGATCTTCTTCAGCACGTCCATCGCGGCCTTGTAGTCGGCCGGGTTCGTGCTCATCGGATCCTTGCCGATGTAGTGCAGCGCCGCTGCGAACATCTGGTCGGGTGCGTCGAGCACCGACACGCCGCAGGTCTTCAGCTTCGACAGGTTTTCCGGCTTGAACAGGATGTCCCAGTTGTCGAGCGGCACCTTGCCGAGCGCCTGCTGCGCCTTCGTCAGGTTGTAGGCGAGGCCGGTCGTGCCGTACGCCCAGGGCACCGAGAACTTGTTGCCCGGGTCGGCGCCGGCGACGAGCGCCATCAGTTGCGGATCGAGGTACTTGAGGTTCGGCAGCTTCGACTTGTCGAGCGGCGCGAAGATGCCGGCCGCGATCTGCTTGCCGGCATAGTTGCTGGTCGGCACGACGATGTCGTAGCCCGAGCTGCCCGTCAGCAGCTTCGCCTGCAGCGTGTCGTCGCTGTCGTAGTTGTCGTAGCGAACCTTGATGCCGGTCTGCTTCTCGAAGTTCGGGATCGTGTCCTTCGCAATGTAGTCCGACCAGTTGTAGACATTGAGCTGCGTATCCTTCGCCGCCGCCGCCGATGCACCCACGCACAGCGCGAGCGCTGCGAACCGGCCCACTACCTTTGCTTTCATCCCGTTCTCCCTCCGACCGGACACGTTGCCCGGCTGCCGTCTGCCTCGTCATGGCGGCGCATCCTGGTGCTCCGCCCCTCGAAAACCCCGAAAACTACCATCATTCACGCGCCGTCACAAAAAAATCATGCCGGTGTCGCGCAAACGGAACAGATTCCCGCTGCGAGCCGCTCCGGGCGGGCCGCACGGCGGGGTGTTCCGGGGGAATTCTATCGGGTAATCGGCGGCTGTCCATCAGGAAAAGAAAGCGCCGGCGAAACGGCATCCGCACGGCGGGCATGCGCGACGGCCGCGCACACCCGCGTTGCGCCGGTGAATTCGCGGCCCGCGCCGCACGCACTGCCGTCCTGGCCGGCGCGGGCCGCACTGTGACGACGATGCGGCCGGACGGCACGGCGGCGACACCCGCCGGCCGACCGGCGCCGATGCATTAAAATGATGCCCTGACGATTCATGGCACGCACCCTCCCGATGACCTCCAATCTCCACGACCTGCCCGACAGCCCCTGCATCGGCGTGTGCTCGACCCTCTTCGACGAAGTCTGCAAGGGCTGCGGCCGCACGGCCGCCGAAGTATCGAACTGGGTGTTCCTGAGCGACGACGAAAAGCGCGCGGTGTGGGAGCGCATCAAGCGCGAAGGCACCGCGATGCGCTTTCAGTACGACAAGCTGTAAAACCGCCGCACAAAAAAAGAGCGGCATGCCGACCGCCATGCCGCCAACCCCAACTCTGTTCTTTTCCGCGCGCGTCTAGAACTTCATCCCGACGCCCACGCCGACGATCAGCGGATCGATGTGCAGCGTGCCGATGCCCTTGTCGCCGAGCGTCGCATCGGTGCTCATCCAGATCTTCTTCACGTCGACGTTCATGAACACCTTCTTCGTCACCTGCACGTCGACGCCGAACTGCAGCGCCGGACCGAAGCTGCTCTTGTTGATCGACACGCCCTCCCCGCCGACGTTGAGCCCGTTGTTGTAGAAGTACGTGTAGTTCAGGCCCGCGCCGACGTACGGACGCACCTTGCCGGCATGGTTGAAGTGGTACTGCAGCAAGAGCGTCGGCGGCAGCACGCCCACGCCGCCGAGATTGCCGAGGCTCGACGTCATCTGATGCCGCGACGTGCCGAGGATCAGCTCCACGCCGAGGTAGTCGCGGATCATGTAGGTGAAGTCGAGCTCCGGCACGATCGCGTTGTTCACGCCGGTGTTGATCGCACCGAGCGTGTCGCTCGCGCGCTCGTTCGGCTGGATGCTGATCGCGCGCAGCCGGACCAGTACGTCGCCCTGGTTGATGCCGTCACCCGGCGATGCCGCGTGCGACAGCGAAGGCATCGCGACGAGGGCTGCCGCAACGGCGGCGGCAACGGTGGCTTGGATTCGAATTGTTTTGTGCATGGTACGGACCCCCAAAGAATTGATTCCATTCTCGCAGTGGGGTCTTTTCGCCATCTTGATATCCGTCAAGCCAGCGTAAACATGGGGCGGTTTGTCGCAGGCTCGCAAGCACGGCCGGTCAGCAACAGGTCGAGCAAGTCGTGCACGCTGCGGATCGCGTTGCCGAACGGCAGCGTTTCGCGGCCGCGGAAGAACAGGCCGTTCGCGACGTCGCCGCGCAGTGCCGCCGCCAGCCGCGTGTCGATGCAGAAGTGGCCGAATTTCTCGATGCCGTCGCGCAGCCCGCACACGCTCAGGCATTCGAGCGCGGTCGGGCAACGCTGCCGGAACGCGCCGAGCTTGTTGCGAATGCGCGCTTCGTTGCGCAGGTAGCGATCGAGCCACGGCGTCTTCACCGCGCGTGCGGGCAGCCCCGTCACGCTGACGAATTCGACGATGTCGTCGGCGCATGCGTCGGCCAGCACGCGCTTGAAGTTCGGGTGCGCGTCGCCTTCTTCGGTCACCGCGAACGGCGTTCCGACCTGCACGCCGTTCGCGCCGGCTTCGAGCGCCGCGCGCACCGCGTCGTGACTGTTGATCCCGCCCGCAACGATCAGCGGGATCGTGTCGCGCGCGAGGCCGAGCGACGCCATGATGTGTGCGGTCTCGTCGAGCACGCGTGCGAAATCGAAGCGCGCGTCGTGCATGTCGTCGATGTGCGTGACGCCGAGATGGCCGCCCGCATGCGCCGGATGCTCGATCACGATCGCATCGGGCAGTCGCCCCTTCTTCATCCATTTCTTCAGCACCAGCGCGATCCCGCGGCTGTCCGACAGGATCGGGATCAGCGCGATGTCATGGCCTTGCGTGAGGTCCGGCAGGTCCAGCGGCAATCCGGCGCCCATCACGATCGCGTCGGCACCCGCTTCGCACGCGACGCGCACGTAGTCCGCATGCGCGCTCACCGCCTTCATCACGTTGACCGCAATCATTCCGCGCCCTTCGGCGTAGGTCTTCGCGAGGCGAATCTCGCGCGCGAGCGCTTCTAGGTTCGCGGCCTCCAGCGTCGCGCGGTCGGCATTCGCGCGACAGCGCGCGAGCAGGTCCGCATGGTGGTGACGCAAGTCGATGCTCGCGATCGTGCCGAGCGCGCCTTCGCGCGCGACGCTGCCCGCGAGGCGGTGCGCGGAGATGCCGACGCCCATGCCGCCCTGCACGACGGGCAGCAAGGTGCGGCCGCGAATCGTCAGCGGCGGGAAGGAAGTGCGTGCGGTCATCGGGAACCTCGTCGAAACATCGGAAATCGGAAACGCGATGATCGACGATCCACCGGCGCGCACCTTGACGGCCGTCAATAAAAAAACGGCACGCGAGCGTGCCGTTGCCGGTCGTGCGGGGTGAAACGCTCAGCCCTGAGGCGTCTGCCTGAGCTGCATCGACTTGTACTCGAGATACTCTTCGAGCCCGTACACGCCGTTCTCGCGACCGTGTCCCGACTGCTTGTAGCCGCCGAACGGCGCGGCGCCGTTCCACGTGCCGCCGTTGATGTCGACCTGACCCGTGCGGATGCGGCGCGCCACGCGCATCGCGCGCTCGTCGCTGCCGGCCCACACCGCGCCGCCGAGCCCGTATGGCGAATCGTTCGCGATCCGCACGGCTTCGTCTTCGTCGCGGTACGTGATGATCGACAGCACCGGCCCGAAGATCTCCTCCTGCGCGATCGCCGATTTCGGATCGACGCGGCCGAACACGGTCGGCTTCACGAAGAAGCCTTTCGCAAGCCCTTCCGGCAGGCCGGTGCCGCCCGTCACCAGCTCCGCGCCATCGTCGATGCCACGCTGGATGTACGCCTGTACGCGCTGCTGCTGCACGGCCGATGCGAGTGCGCCGAGACGCGTCGTTTCCTGGCGCGGATCGCCCGCGACGTACGCTTCGGCCGCCGCCTTCGCAAACGCGCGCGCGTCGTCGTAGCGCGCCTCCGGCACCAGCATCCGCGTATGCGCCGAACAGGTCTGGCCGGCGTTCAGGTAGCACGCGTTGACCGTGCCCTTCACCGCCGTCGCGAAATCGGCATCGTCGAGGATCACCGACGCCGACTTGCCGCCGAGTTCGAGCGCGACGCGCTTGACGCCCGCGGCCGCCAGCTCGGCCACGCGCTTGCCGGCGCGCGTGGATCCCGTAAACGACACCATGTCGACGTCCGGATCGGTGGCCAGCACCTCGCCGACGACCGGCCCGTAGCCGCACACGAGATTGAACACGCCCGGCGGCAGGCCCGCTTCGTGAATCGCCTCGGCGAGCATGAAGGCATTGAGCGGCGCGACTTCCGACGGCTTCAGGACCACCGTACAGCCGGCCGCGAGCGCCGGCGCGACTTTCAGCGTGACCTGGTTGAGCGGATAGTTCCACGGCGTGATCGCCGCGACGACGCCGACCGGCTCGCGCACCACCAGCGAGTTGCCGACCGTCGCCTCGAATTCGAACGATTCGGCGAGCTTCGCGTACGCCTTCCAGTTATGGATCGGACCGCCGACCTGGATCGCGCGCGACAGCTTGATCGGCATCCCGACTTCGCCGGTGATCGACTGCGCGAGTTCCTCGCTGCGCGCCTGCAGACGCTCGACGATCTTGCGCAGGTAGCCCGCGCGCGTCGCGGCCGGCGTTGCGGCCCACGCATCGAAGGCCGCGCGCGCGGCGCGGACCGCGTCCTGCGCATCGGACGCGGCGCCCTCCGGAATCCGGCCGATCACGGCCTCGGTGCCCGAGTCGATCACGTCGATCGTGCCCGTTCCGGCCGGCTTGCGCCATGCGCCGTCGATGTAAAACTGATCGTAGATTTTCATCGCTTCCTGTCTCCCGGAAAACGGCCATTCTAGCGAGAGTGGCGCGCCGCCGCGATGACGCCGAACGACACCGCAAGGTCCGGCGCACGGGCTGCACGGACGCCGGCACGACTCCCGACGGCCGGCCCGTTCCCGCCGTTGCGGCATTCGCGCCACGCCGACGCGCCACGTGGCCCGCATCGTGCTATGTTTTTAGTATCGGCGCCGGCTGTTGCAAACCGCGCCATCCGGAACCGATGCCTTTCGTGAGCGCTGCCATGACCGACGCATCCCACAACCTCGGCTCGCAAGACCGCCTGGAGCTGCTGTGCTGGCTCACCTGCGGCAATCTCGGCGCGTTTTACCTCAACGAATCCTGGCCCGACGCGTCGTTCCAGGTCCAGGCCGCGCACCGCTGGCTCGACCGCCATCACCGGCAGTCCGACTGGCTCGCCATCGCGAAGCTGGCCGCACTTGCACAGGACATCGCAAAGCGCCACGCCGGCTTCGTCGACGCATCGTGGGCGCGCGACGCGGTCGAGGAAATCGTCGATACCGACGACCTCGACTACCGGGCGAAACTCGTGCAATGGGTATACGAAGACTGCTGCAAGGCGCTCGCCGACAAGCGGCTTGCCGACTGACCGCTCGCGCATGCGCGAGCGTCGGCGCGCGCCGTCACGCGATCGGCAGCCGCTGCGTCGACTTCAGCTGCCGCAGCGACAGGTTCGAGCGGATGCTCAGCACGCCCGGCAGCTTGCGCAGCACTCTTTCGACGAAATGACTGTATTCGTCGAGATCGGCTGCCACCACCTGCAGCAGGAAATCCGCTTCGCCCGTCGTGTTGTCGCACGCCAGCACGTTGGGGCTGGCCTGGATCAGGCGCTCGAACTCCGCCGTCACTTCCTCGCTGTGCTGCGTGCAAACAATCTGCACGAACGCCATCACGCCAAGCCCGAGCTTTCTGCGGTCGAGCCGCGCGTGATAGCCCGCGATCAACCCCGCTTCCTCCAGCCGCCTGAGCCGGCGCCAGCAGGACGTTTCGCTCAGCGAAAACGCTTCGGCGAGCCGCGCATTCGACACGCGCCCGTCCTGCTGGAGCATGTCGAGCATGCCACGATCGATCCTGTCCAGTTGCTCCATGAAAGCTCCTTGCGGCAATCGCGCGATGGTCGCAAGACTATCTCAAAAATACCCGCTTCTTAATTGCGAAACGAAAGATAAATCCACTTTCGCCGGGCTATATTGAAAGAGTCATTCGATCAAGGAGGAGATAGTGAAAGCAGTCGTCTACGAAGCATTCGGCGCCGCACCGCGGTTGATGAACGTCGACGATCCGACGCCGGCACCCGACGGCGTCGTGATCGAAGTCAAGGCGACCGGCGTGTGCCGCAGCGACTGGCACGGCTGGATGGGGCACGACCCGGACATCGTGCTGCCGCATGTGCCGGGCCACGAACTGGCAGGCGTCGTGGTCGCGACGGGTGCGGCAGTCACGCGCTGGCAGGCCGGCGACCGCGTCACAGTGCCGTTCGTCGGCGGCTGCGGCCGCTGCCCGGAATGCCACTCGGGCAACCAGCAGGTCTGCGAGCAACAGTTTCAGCCCGGTTTCACGCACTGGGGCTCGTTCGCCCAATATGTCGGCATCCATCACGCGGACCTGAATCTGGTGCGACTGCCCGATGCACTCGATTTCCCCACCGCGGCGAGCCTCGGATGCCGCTTCGTGACGTCGTTTCGCGCGGTTGTCGACCAGGGCCGCACGTCGGCCGGCCAGTGGGTCGCCGTGCACGGCTGCGGAGGCGTGGGTTTGTCGGCGATCATGATCGCGCATGCGATCGGTGCGAACGTCGTCGCGATCGACATTTCGGACCAGGCGCTCGCGCTGGCGCGATCGGTCGGCGCCGCGGCGACCGTCAATGCGTCGCAGGTCGCCGACGTTGTCGATGCGGTGAAGGAGATCACACGCGGCGGCGCGCACGTGTCGCTCGACGCGCTGGGCCATCCGACGACCTGCTTCAACTCGATCAGCAATCTGCGCCGCCGCGGCAAGCATGTGCAGGTCGGGCTGATGCTCGGCGAGCATGCGACGCCGGCCGTGCCGATGAGCAAGGTCATCGCATACGAGTTGGAGATTCTCGGCAGTCACGGGATGCAGGCGCATCGTTACGACGCGATGCTCGATATGGTGCATGCCGGCACGCTCGCGCCGAGCCGGTTGATCGGCAAGGAAATCCGTCTCGGACAGTCGATCGACGCGCTGATGAACATGAACCGGTTCGAAGGCGCCGGTGTGACGGTCGTGACGGACTTTTCGGGTTGACGCGGCCGGACGTTACCGCCGGTGACGGCGACAGCCTGCTTCCGCCGCCACACCGGCCCTTTCTGTCGTTCGCGCACGGACTCGACGTGCGCGAACGGTACGCGACGCCGGCTTACAGCAGCGACTTCCCTTGTGCGAGCACCTTGTCGCAGATCTGCTTGGTGACCTGCTGCTTCAGACCGCCGCCGCTCAGGTCGACCTTGCTGCCGTTGCCCGCGTCGAGGATCCCGCTCGCGCCGCTCGTATAGCCGCTGTCGGACGACGCATTGCCGCCGAGCTTGCTCATCAGCGCGTCCTTCACCGACGATGCGCCGCCGGACGCGCCGCCGAGATAGTTGTTCTGGATGCAGAACTGCAGCAGGCCCGCGACGTTGCTGCTGCTGCCCGACATCAGCGACGACGCGCCGCCGCCGCCCGTGAGCGCGCCGCCGAGGCCGCCCAGGTTGCCCAGCGCACCGCCCGCGCTGCTGCCCGAGTCACCGCCGCCGACCTGCTTCAGCACATCGCCAAGCTGCGCATGGGCGACCGAAAACGGCGCGAGCAATCCGATCAGCGCGCCGGCTACGGTCGCGCGGTATAGACGTGCATTCATGTGAAGCCTCCCTGTAGTGACTGCATAAGTACCGCGATTCGAATCAAAGCATACTCAATCAATCGGCCGATGACAGCCTCGACACCGGCGCGAAACGTCAGGCATCGTGATATTGCGGCGGATTTGACAATACTTGACGGGGAATGCGGTGCGGAGCGATGGTGTGCGGATGGTGTGCGCGGGTCGTTTTACAATCATTTCCGGCGGCGGCGGCCGATCGCGCGAATGGACGGGCACGCGCTGCGCCCCGTCGGCCGGTGTCCGCTGCGTATCGAGCCGGTTCAGTCACGACGAGCGGCCGGCCCGGATATTCCGGATACGAAAAAGCCCGCCAGGCTTCCACCTGGCGGGCTGCTGATCCATCAGGTCGGGCATGACCGCCCGGGCAATTATTCCTGCCCCTGGCTCGTCAGGAAATCCTCGTAATTCCCGCCGAAGTCGAACAGCGTGCCGTCCGTCTTCACTTCGATGATCCGGTTCGCCAGCCCGCTCACGAATTCGCGGTCGTGCGACACGAAGATCAGCGTGCCTTCGAACTGCTCGAGCGCGATCTGCAGCGACTCGATCGACTCCATGTCCATGTGGTTGGTCGGCTCGTCCATCAGCAGCACGTTGTGGCGGCCGAGCATCAGCTTGCCCCAGATCATGCGGCCCTTCTCGCCGCCCGACAGCACCTTCACCGACTTCTTGATGTCGTCCGACGAGAACAGCAGGCGGCCCAGCGTGCCGCGCACCATCGTTTCGTCGTCGCCATCCTTGCGGTACTGGTCGATCCAGTCCATCAGCGTGATGTCGTTCGGGAATTCCTCGTACGTGTCCTGCGGCATGTAGCCGACATTCGCGTTCTCGGACCACTTCACCGTGCCGTGCTCGAGCGGCAGCGCGCCGAGCAGCGAACGCAGCAGCGTCGTCTTGCCCGCGCCGTTCTCGCCGATGATCGCGATACGCTCGCCCGGCTGCACCGACAGGTTGAAGTTCTGGAAGATCGTGCGCTCGTACTTCTTCGTGATGTCTTCGGCAACCACGGCGACGTTGTGCAGCTTCTTCTCGAACTCGAAGCGGATGAACGGGTTCTGACGCGACGACGGCTTGAATTCCTCGATCTTGATCTTGTCGATCTGCTTCGCACGGCTGGTTGCCTGGCGGGCCTTCGACTTGTTCGCCGAGAAGCGGCGCACGAAGTCCTGCAGCTCGGCCACGCGTTCCTTCGCACGCGTGTTCGCCGCAGCCTGGCGCTCGCGCGCCTGTGCCGATGCGAGCATGTAGTCGTCGTAGTTGCCCGGCCAGACCTTCAGCGTGCCGAAGTCCATGTCGGCCATGTGCGTGCACACCGAGTTCAGGAAGTGACGATCGTGCGAAATGATGATCATCGTCGAGTTGTACTCGTTGAGCGTTTGCTCGAGCCAACGAATCGAGTTGATGTCGAGGTTGTTGGTCGGTTCGTCGAGCAGCAGCACGTCCGGCTTCGAGAACAGCGCCTGCGCGAGCAGCACGCGCAGCTTCCAGCCCGGCGCGACGTCGGCCATCGTGCCGGTGTGGAACTTCTCCTCGATGCCGATGCCGAGCAGCAGCGCACCCGCGCGCGCCTCGGCGTCGTAGCCGCCGTATTCGGCGAACTTGCCTTCGAGCTCGGCCGCGTGCATGTAGTCGTCGTCGGTGGCTTCCGGGTTCGCGTAGATCGCGTCGCGCTCGGTCATCGCGGCCCACATTTCGGTGTGGCCCATCATCACGACGTCGAGCACGCGCACGTCTTCATACGCGAACTGGTCCTGGCGCAGCTTGCCCAGACGCACGTTCGGCTCCAGCGCGACGTTGCCAGCGCTCGCCTCGAGGTCGCCGCCGAGGATCTTCATGAAGGTCGACTTGCCACAGCCGTTCGCGCCGATCAGACCGTAGCGGTTGCCCTCGCCGAATTTGACCGAGATATTCTCGAACAAGGGCTTCGGCCCGAATTGCATCGTGATGTTGGCAGTAGAAAGCACGGCAGGTCCCGTAAGAGAGAAATCGACGGAAAACCGTGTATTTTAGCAGGTGTCGGAGAAACTGCCGACCGCGCCACTGCGACGGCGTGTGACAAGGGGTTTCCACGCGGCCGGGCAACCCGTGAATGCGGCGGCACGCGCCCCTTCGACGGTAGCCGGCGGCGGTCACGCCCGGCCACCCTGAGCCCGGCGGTGAATTGCAGGACGGTCGCCCCCGCGGCCCGAGGGCCATATCGCGCAACCAGACCCCTTTAATGCCAACACGGCGGTACGCTGACCGGTGCAATGGCAATGGACGTGCGCGCCATCCGAAGCGCGCCCCCGGCGCCGACGGCAACCGACCGCAGCAGCCCGGCGCCGCCAGCGCCCTCGCCCCTTACTTCCCTGCCTTCGCCGCCTGCCTCTGCGCAGCCTTCTCCTTCATCTGCCCGAACAGCTGCGAGCACGGCACGCCCTTGTTGTTGCTCGGCGCGATCAGCGGAATCAGCGCCGCGAACGGGTTGATCAGGCCGAGGCCGATCATCGCGCCGGCACGCAGCGCGAGCGCGCCCGCATCGACGCCGACGTCCGGATTCTTGAACGTGCCCTTCGCGTACAGCGGCGAGCGCAGCGAGAAGATCCGGAAGCCCTTCGTATGCGGATGGATCTTCAGATCGAGCGATTCGTCGCGCAGGCTGATCGTGCCGTCGACGTTGATCAGCGCGTCGTCGGTATCGAGCGCGAACACCTTCGGATCGAGAATGCCGTTGGTCGCGGCGAAGTCGATCGCCGCGCAATTGATGTTCACGTCGCGGTTGCCGAACAGCTTCTCGTAGACGACGTTCGCGACGTTCAGCCCCGCCGCCTCCATCAGCAGGCGGCTGATGCGGCCGTCCGTCACGAGCGCCTTCACTTCGCCGTTCGAGGTCGCGGCGAGCGCGGCCGGCGAGTTGCCGGTCGCCGACAGCGACGCGTCGCCGTTGATCTCGCCGAGCGCAGACTGCATCACCTTCTGCGCCGGGAACAGCTGCTTGAGCTTCAAGTGCCGCGCGGCCACCGTGAAGCGGCCCTTCAGCGGCGTGCCGCTGCCGTCGAGATGCGCGGTCGTCGCGAGCGTGCCGCCCGCGACGCCGAACTGCAGCGGTTCGAGCGACAGCACGCCGTCCTGCAGCACGATGTGCGTGTACAGGTTCGTGATCGGCAGGTTCGCGCTCTTGATCAGCTTGCGGCCGGTGAACTTCACGTCCGCGTCGAGCGCGCGCCAGCGGTCGGTGCGGAACGTCTCGACCGGCAGCACGCGCCCCGGCGGCTGGCGCGTCGTGTCGCCGCGCTTGGCCTTGCTCGCGGCGGTGTCCGCGCCGATCACCGGCGCGAGATCGGAGAACTGCAGCAGGTTCGACACGAGTTCGCCCGACAGCTTCGGCCGCGGTTCGCTCTGTGCGTAGGCGAGCGTGCCGCCGAGATCGCTGCCGCCGACGCGGCCGTTGAAGTTCTCGTAGCGGAACGTGCTCGCGTGCGGCTTGAAGTTGCCGATCAGGCGCCCTTCGGTCGCATACGGCGGCGTGTCGGGCAGCGTGATGCCGGTAAGCTGGTACAGGTGCGACATCGACGTGCCCTGCAGCCACAGTCGCAGGTCGATCGCCGCGAGATGCATCGGATCGGTCAGCGTGCCGACGATCGCGAGCCGCGTATCGCCCGCCTTCACATCGGCCTGCAACGGGAACGGTTGCGTCGCATTCTCGATCGCGAGCACGCCGCCCACCTTGCCGGTGCCGTTGATCGGCACGTTCTTGTAGCGGCCGTCGACCTTGAGCCCGAACGCATACGTCGGCCCGGACGGCGCCGCGGCGGCCGCGCCACTGGCGCCGCTTGCACCGGAGGCCGATGCGACCGCCGATGCGGAGGAGCCCGAACTACTCGCGGCAGCCGGAACAGCACCGGGCGACGCCGCACTCGCGCCCTCCGCCGCCGACGCGCTCGACGCGCTCGACGCGGCCTGGGCATGCGCCTTCGCGCTCAGTTGCGCGGCGCCGCGCTTGCCGACGCGCTGGGCCGATGCCGCACGCGACGTCTGCTCCTGCTCCTTCAGCACGTCGCCGAGCGGAATCGGCTGGCCGAGCGTATCGATCGCAACCGTGAGATCGGCCTTGGTGATCGCGTCACGATAGGCGACGGTCCCCTTCGCGAAACCGAAGCTGTCCAGCCGCACCTTCCACGGCGACGGCTGCGACGATTGCTGGAACTGGAAGGTCCACGTATTGCGACCGTCGGCGAGCCGTTCGAGGTCGACCGCGGGATTGACGACGTCGATCGACGGAATGACGATCTCGTGCGCGAAGAGCGGCAGGATCGCCAGATCGAAATGCGCGGCGTCGAGCGTGACGAACTTCGGCGCCTTCGCCCAATCGGGATTGCCGATCTCGAGTTGCGTGGCCGAGAAGCTCGGCCAGGGCACCCACGCGCGCCAGCCGGTCTCGCCCGACGGGCGACGCCAGCCGATCTTGATGTCGCCGTTGATCGCGAATGGACGGCCGAGTGCAGCCGTCACCCGTTCGTTGATCCACGGCTTCGCGTGGTTCCAGTCGAACGTGAAGAGAAAGATGCCGGCTGCCGCAATGACGATTGCGACGATACCGACGATCCATGCAGCCGATTTACCGATGGCTCGGGTTAGCGTCATGGCGGGTCCGTTGTTGTTCTGCCGGGTTTTGCGCCATGTCGGGCCGCTTGCGTGAATGAACGGCGCACGACACCGGCGGCTTTTCAATCGGTATTATGACGCACACTGCGGACACGCTTCGGCACCGTTAACGCTTTTTTTCACTTTTGACATGACAGCCCCGACCGGCCTCATCGATGCGCAGCACATCACGCGCCGCGACACCAGCAGCGGCAAGACGCTGCTCGCCCCGACCGACTTCAGCCTCGCGGCGGGATCGCGAATTGCTGTCACGGGGCCGTCTGGATCGGGCAAGAGCGTGCTGCTGCGCGCGCTCGCGTTGCTCGATCCGCTCGATGGCGGACACATCCTGTGGCGCGGCAAACGGATCCGGCGCAGCGCGATTCCGCGCTACCGGCGCAGCGTCGCCTACGTGCGTCAGCGCCCCGCGCAAATGGACGGCACCGTCGAAGCGCAATTGCGTTACCCGTATTCGCTCGCGATCTATCGCGACGTCGCGTTCGACCGCGCGCGCGTCGAATCGCTCGCCGCGCGTGCCGGCCGCGGCGCCGACTTCCTCGACAAGCGCGCGAGCGAACTGTCGGGCGGCGAAGCGCAGATCGCCGCGCTGCTGCGCGTGCTGCAACTCGATCCCGACGTGCTGCTGCTGGACGAACCGACGTCCGCGCTCGATCCCGATTCGACGCGCGCGATCGAGGCGCTCGTCGGCGCGTGGTTCGATGCGGCGTCCGATGCACGCGCATACATGTGGATCTCGCACGATCCGGCGCAGGCCGTACGCATCGCCGCGACACGGCTCGTGATGCAGGCCGGCGTGCTGCGCGCCACGGACCCGAAGGAGGCCGCGCAATGAGCCCGGCACTGCAGGATCTCAGTCTCGTCGACGTCGGCATCGCCGCCGCGCTCGTCGCGATCAACGGCGCGCTCTCGGCCGCGCTGTCGCTCGGGCTCGGCCGCAAGCTCGCACTCGCGGCGGTGCGAACCGTCGTGCAGTTGCTCGCCATCGGCTACGTGCTCGGCTGGGTGTTCGGCCATCCGCACTGGACCGTCGTGCTGCCGCTCACCGCATTGATGACGCTGATCGCCGGCTTCGCAGGCGCCGGGCGCGGCAAGCACACGTATCGCGGGCAGCGCGTCGACAGCATCGCATCGATCTGGTTCAGCAGCTGGCTCGTCGCGGCGATCGGCCTGTTCGTCGTGATCCGCATTCATCCGTGGTACGCGCCGCAATATGCAATCCCGATCCTCGGGATGATCCTCGGCAATACGCTCACGGGCGTGTCGCTCGGCGTCGAACGGATGATGGAGGAACTGACCGCACGGCGCGACCGCGTCGAAACCGCGCTCGCGCTCGGCGCGACGCGCTGGGAGGCCGCACAGGACGCGGCACGCCAGGCCGTGCGTGCCGGCATGCTGCCGACGCTCAACCAGATGGCCGTCGTCGGCGTCGTGAGCCTGCCGGGGATGATGACGGGCCAGGTGCTGGCGGGCCAGTCGCCGCTGCAGGCCGTGCGCTACCAGATCGTGATCATGTTCCTGATCGCCGCGGCATCCGCGCTCGGTACGGTCGGCGCGGTACTGATGACGTATCGCCGGCTGTTCTCGGCCGATCATCGCTTTCTCGCATCGCGGCTCGAGGAACGCGCGCATTGACGCGCGCCGGTGCGCGGCGCGACGACGCGCGATAGCGGCGTAGCAACACGAAACGCTCACGTGCCGCTACGCCGCTATCGCGCGAATCCGGATGGCAATTGGTTGCGCGCGCACCGCTCAGTGCTTGATCGACACCGTCACCTTCGTGCCGTCGCTCATCGTGACGGACTTCGAGCCGCCATTGGTCGAAATCGATATCCACTTGACCTGGCTCACCGATATGGCGTCCGGACATTGCAGCGACTTGCCGCCGACGCTCACGTTGCGCGTGCCTTTCGGCGCGGCGGCCTGGAAGCTGATCTGCACGTTCGCGATGCCCTTCGCGTCGACCGACGGCGCGAGCCGGATCTGGGTCTGGCGCACCATCGCGCCGTTCTCGTCGCGCGGCAGATTGTCGGCGTTCGGGCAGCCGTCCGGCATCGCGACCGCGCCGCTCGGCGGCACCGACTTCCAGTTGAAGTCGTCCGTTTCGCCCGAGCGGATCTTGCGCGTCTCCTGCGTGTTGCCGAAGGTCTTCGAATCGACCTTGACGGTGTATTCGAGCTGCCCTGTCCCCCCGCCCTTCAGGCTGCCCTTGACCGGCGGCGCCGCGAATACGCTCGCGCTGACGCACGCCGCCGCGAATACGGCCGACCACGATGCGGCGACTGACAAGCTGCGTTGGCTCATGCTGACCTCCTTGTAATGCGGCGGCACGCGCGCGCCGCGCGGTTTTCGATGCATGATGCGTTGTCAGTCTACCGCCAAGCGGCAGGCAATGCGCCGCAAACGCATCGGGTGTTACCCCCCTTGCGTTCGCGACGCGGCATCCCGTACCCGCGATGCCCGCCTCGGCAGCCGCTCAGAAGCCGCTCAGCACGAGCTTGCCGATCGCGCGCCCGGCTTCGAGCAACCGGTGCGCGTGCCGCACGTTCGCGGCGTTGATCGTGCCGAGCTGCGCGCCGAGCGTCGTTCGCAGCGTCCCGCCGTCGACGAGCCGGGCCACCTCGCTCAGGATCCGGTGCTGCTCGATCATGTCCGGCGTCTCGAACATCGCCCGCGTGAACATGAACTCCCAGTGAAACGCGGCGCTCTTCGCCTTCAGTTGTTCGACCGGGACCGGCTTCTCGTTCTCGACGATCGTGCAAATGCCGCCCTGCGGCCGGATGACTTCCGCGGCGGCAGGGAAATGGCGATCCGTGTCGTTGAAGATCAGCACGTAGTCGACGTTCGGGCGGCCGATTTCGCGCAGTTGGGCCGGCAGGTCGCCGAAATGATCGACCACGTCGTCCGCGCCGAGCGAGCGCACCCATTCGGCCGATGCCGGTCGCGACGCCGTCGCGATCACGTGCAGCTTGCCGAGCGTCTTCGCGAGCTGGATCGCGATCGAGCCCACCCCGCCCGCGCCGCCGACGATCAGCACCGACTTGCCGGCGTCCGCGCCCTGCGGCGACACGCGCAACCGGTCGAACAACGCCTCCCAGGCCGTCAGCGCGGTGAGCGGCAACGCGGCCGCGGCGGCAAAATCGAGCGTGCGCGGCTTGAGTGCGGCGATGCGCTCGTCGACCGCGTGAAATTCGCTGTTCGCGCCGGGCCGCGTGATGCTGCCCGCATAGAACACCGCGTCGCCCGGCCGGAACAGCGTGACCTCGGCGCCGACCGCGACGACCGTGCCGGCTGCATCCCAGCCGAGCACGCGCGGCGTTTCCTCGACCTGCGGCTTCGGCGCGCGCACCTTGGTGTCGACCGGGTTCACGGAAATCGCCTCGACCTTCACCAGCAGGTCGCGCGGGCCCGGCACCGGTTGCGGCAGTTCCACGTCGAGCAGCGCCTGCGGGTCGTCGATCGGCAGGTAACGGGTCAGTCCAACGGCTTTCATCACGACACTCCTTCAGGGTTCACGGAAATCGGGCGGGCCGCGACGCAGCCCCCATGAATCCCATCGTAGGCCGCCCGATCATTTCAGAAAACCGCTATATTTCCTGAAACATTTTCAGGAATTTCCGAATAATGACGTCCGATCCGGTATCCGCCCCCGACAAGCCGCTCGACCTGCTCGACGTCGGCCTGTTCGTGCGCGCCGCATTGCTCGCGAACGTGACCGCGGCCGGGCGCGAGTTCGGCGTGTCGGCGGCCGTCGCGAGCGCGCGCATCGCGCAACTGGAGCGCCAGCTCGGCGCACGGCTGCTGCATCGCACCACGCGGCGCATCAGCCTCACGCAGGACGGCGAAATTTTCATGGCGCGCGCCGAGGCGCTGCTGTCGGCCGCCGACGCCGCGCGCGCGTCGGTCGGGCATGGCCGCAGCGAGCCGTACGGGCGGCTGAAGGTGTCGATGTCGTCGTCGTTCGGCCGCCAGCATGTCGCGCCGGTGATTCCCGCGTTCCTGCGCCGCTATCCGTCCGTGTCGCTCGACCTGCGGCTGTCCGACGAGATCGTCGACCTCGTCGACGACGGCTACGACGTCGCGATCCGCCTCGGCGCGCTGAAGGATTCGACGCTCGTCGCGCGCAAGCTCGCGGCAAACCGGCGCGTGCTGTGCTGCTCGCCCGCGTATCTCGCCGAACGCGGCGCGCCGCGCCATCCGGCCGACCTCGCGCAGCACGAATGCGTGATCCTCGGCGACCAGCGCGACTGGTCGTTCGCGACGCCGCAAGGCCCGCTCACCGTGCGGGTCGGCGGCCGGCTCGTCGCGAGCAACGGCGAGGCGATCCGCGAAGCGCTCGTCGACGGCTTCGGCATCGCGATCAAGTCGACCTGGGACGTCGGTCCGCTGCTCGCAAGCGGCGCGCTCGTCACCGTGCTCGACGACTACCCGTTCGCGAACGACATCGCGATCTGGGCCGTCTATCCGAGCCGCGCGCACGTGCCGCTGAAGACGCTCGCATTCATCTCGTTTCTCGCCGATCACTTCGGCGATCCGCCTTACTGGGATCGCGCGGACGAACGATAGGCGCCCGTGCCCGGCAAATCCCACGGAGAGCGGCTTCCGGCGCCGCTCACGGCCGCATCCGCCGTCGATCCGATCGCGACCGGATACCAACCGGCTACAATGGCGCGTTCGCGACGCCGCGGCCCGCAGCCGAACGGGGCCCGCGCTCGCAGGTGGCCGCATGCCGGCCGCGCACGCGTTTCATTCGCTTCCAACCATTCCGTCATGACCCAGAACCTCGTCATCCAGAGTCTCGCGCCGCTGTCGGACGCGCATCACAAACCGCTGCTCGCGCTGTCGCGCGGCACCCGCATCGTGCAGACCGACGATCACGCGCTGCGCATCGAACACGCGAATCCGGCGCAGCGCCTCGACATCGACGCGTACTGCGGCACGCATGCGCTCGACTTCGGCTTCGTCGACGCCGGCCGCGCGCTCGGCGATTTCGGGCTCGTCGTGATGGACATGGATTCGACGCTGATCACGATCGAATGCATCGACGAGATCGCCGACTTCTGCGGGCTGAAGACACAGGTCGCCGAAATCACCGAAGCCTCGATGCGCGGCGAGATCCGCGACTTCAACGAAAGCCTGACGCGCCGCGTCGCGCTGCTCGCCGGCCTCGACGCGCAGGCGCTCGAACGCGTGTACGAGGAACGGCTGCAACTGTCGCCGGGTGCCGAGACGATGCTCGCCGGCGTGAAGGCCGCCGGCCTGAAGACGCTGCTCGTGTCGGGCGGCTTCACGTTCTTCACCGAGCGTCTGAAGGCGCGCCTCGGCCTCGACTACGCGCACGCGAACACGCTCGAGATCGTCGACGGCAAGCTGACCGGCAAGGTGCTCGGCGAGATCGTCAACGCGGACGTGAAGGCGCGCATGCTGCGCGATACGTGCGCATCGCTCGGCATCGCGCCGAGCCGCGCGATCGCGATGGGCGACGGGTCGAACGATCTGAAGATGATGGCAGAAGCCGGGCTGTCGGTTGCGTTCCACGCGAAGCCGGTCGTGCGCGATGCGGCCACCGTCGCGTTCGATCACGTCGGCCTCGACGGGCTGCTGCGGCTGTTCTGATCCGCGCGAGCCGCCAATGCAAAACGCCGGCGCGATGTCGCATCGCGCCGGCGTTGCGTTTTTCTGCCGCGATTATCGGCCGAGCGTGGCCTGCAGCGCGCGCTCGATGTCCGCGCGCAGGTCGGCTTCGTCCTCGAGACCGACGTAGAAACGCACCAGCGTGCCGCGATGCGGCCAGTCCGCGCGCATCGATGCGACGTCGTACGGCATCGCGAGACTGCATGCGCCGCCCCAGCTCCAGCCGATCGCGAACAGCTCGAGCGCCTCGACGAAACGGTCGATCTGCTCGGCGCTGTAGCGTTCGTCGAACACCACCGAGAACAGCCCGCCCGCGCCGGTGAAGTCGCGCACGAACGCTTCATGGCCCGGGCAGTCCGGCAGTTGCGGATGCAGCACCGCCGCGATTTCCGGCCGTGCCTTCAGCCACTGCGCGAGCGCGAGCGCGCTCTTGCTGTGCGCGTCGAAACGCACCTGCATGCTCGGCAGGCTGCGCATCACGAGCGAGCAATCGTCCACCGACACGCCGATCCCGCAGCGCATCCGCGCGAGTTTCAGTTGCGCATGCAGTTCCGCGTTCGCGGTGATCGTCGCGCCCATCAGCACGTCGCTGCCGCCCGACTGATACTTGGTCAGCGCCTGCACCGAGATGTCGACCCCGTGCTCGAACGGCTTGAACGCGAGCCCGGCCGAATACGTATTGTCGATCGCGGTGACGATGCCGCGCGCCTGTGCGACCGTCGTGATCGCGCGCACGTCGGGCACTTCCATCGTCACGGAGCCGGGTGCCTCGATCCAGATCAGCCGGGTGTCCGGCTGGATCAGGTCGGCGATGCCCGCACCCACGAGCGGATCGTAGAAACGCGCGGTGATGCCGAAATCCTTCGCGAGCCAGTTGCCGAAATCGGCATTCGGTCCGTAGATGTTGTGCGGGATCAGCACGTCGTCGCCCGCCTTCACGATCCCGAAGTAGACGTTCATGATCGCCGCGAGACCCGACGGCTGCAGCAGCGCGTGCGTGCCGCCTTCGATCTCGGCGAGCCGCTGCGCGAGCGCGAGCGACGTCGGAGTCGCATGCAGACCGTAGCGCCACTGGTTGTCGTTGTGCCAGACCAGCGCGCGCATCGTCGCGAGATCGGGGAACACGACCGTCGACGCGCGCGCGACCGGCGGCACGAACGAGCGAAAACCTTCCGGAATGACGTCGTCGGGTTGAACGATGCGGGTTTGCAGTGCGCGCTTGGGTGTGGATGCAGTCATGGCAGAGGGCGGGCACAAGGCCGTTCGGTTGCGGAATATCCTGCTAGATTAGCCAAAATCGGCGCGCTTGACCCGGTACAATGCGCGCCGCGCACACCAAGCCAGCGCGCGCTCGGGCGCTCTCAGTCGTCGGTACGCAGGTTGACGACGCCGCCGACCGTCTCGATTTCCTGCACGCGACCGTTGCGGACCTGCAGCGCCGCGCGCTTGGCCGGCGAGGGATGCAGCACGACGGGTTGCGGATCCGATTCGTCGGAATTCATCCGGTCGGCTTTCAGGGCGCCGGTCGAATCGAAGCGGCCGATCCACACGCCCGTGATGTTCGTGCCGTCGTTCGATTCCTCGATCTCGAGCGTATCGCCGTCGCGGTCGCCCGCGAGCAGGATCACCTCGCCGGTATCCGTGAACTGGTATTCGCCATGCACGCCCTCTTCGTCCGTCTTCGGACCGAGATGCACGACGATCGGCCGATCGCCGAGCGTGCCCTCGTAGCGCGGCAGCCGGGCAAATTCAGGATTCGGCCGCAGCGGCCGGGCAGGCGCCGGCGCATCCTGCTGCGCACCCGATGCGGCAACCTGTGCCGCAGCCATGCCCGGCATCGCGAAGCCCGCTGCCAGCGCACCGGCGAGCACGAGCGCTCGCGGCCATTCCGAATATCGACCCACCTTGTATTGCTCCTTGCTTCAGATTCGCTCGCCGATCGCGGCGATTGACCGTGACCGTGCGTCGCCGATACGCCTCGTCGCGAACGCGCAGCGACCGCCGCCACGTCACGTCGTTCGAATGAACCGGTCGTGCGCGGCCGCGGACAGTGTGCGTCGTTCGCGTCAGCCCTGCATCAGGCGTTCCACCGCATCGCGGTGCGGAATCGGCGCGACCGCGCCGTAGCCCGTCGTCGACAGTGCCGCCGCCGCGTTCGCATAGCGCGCGGCCGCGAACGGGTCGTCGCCCGCGACGATCCGCGCGACGAACGCGCCGCCGAAGCAGTCGCCGGCGCCCGTCGCATCGATGGCTTCCACCGCGAAGCCCGGCACGACGCGTCGCTCGTGCGGCGTCGCGACGTACGCGCCTTCCTTGCCGAGTTTCAGCGCGACGACCTGCGGCCCGTGTTCGAGCATCGCGTCGACGATCGCGTCGCGATCGTTCGCACCGGTGAGTGCCGTAACGTCGTCCCAGCTTGGCAGGCAGATGTCCGTCTGGCGCAGCGCCTCGCGCATCACCGCGCGGGCGCGCGGCAGCGGCCACAGCTTCAGGCGCAGGTTCGTGTCGAAGCTGACCTGCGCGCCGTTGCGGCGCGCATGGTCGATCGCGGCGAACGCGGCATCGCACGCGGCCGTGCTGATCGCGAGACTGATGCCGGACAGGTGCACGGCTTTCGCCGCGGCCAGCGCGTCGAGCGGCAGGTCGGCCACCGCATAGCGGCTCGCCGCGGAGCCCGCGCGCAGATAGTCGAACTGATGGCCGTCAGCCCCGTGCGTGACGAAATACACGCCGGTCGGCGCCGTGCGGTCGATCCGCACGTACGTCGTGTCGACGCGTTCCGACGCCCACATGTCGGCCAGCAGCCGGCCGAACGGATCGTCGCCGATCGCCGATACGAAGCCCGTCGACGCGCCCTGGCGCGCCGCGGCGATACAGAAGTTCGACGTGTCGCCGCCGAAGCCCTGCAGGAACTCCGGACGGCCCGGCTGCGACTGGTTGAATTCGATCATCGCCTCGCCGAGCGCGAGGATCTGCGGAAACGCTGCGGTCATCGCTTAAACCTCGCCCCACAGATCATGGCCGTCCGCGCCGGTGATCTTCACCGACACGAAATCGCCGACCTTGTAGCGCTTCGACGCCTTCGTCGCCGGCTCCACATAGACGACGCCGTCGATCTCCGGCGCATCCGCCGCCGTGCGGCCGATCCCGCCTTCCGCGCTGACTTCGTCGATCAGCACCTTGAGCGTCTTGCCGACCTTGCGCTGCATGCGCTGCGCCGACACTTCCTCGGCCACTTCCATGAAGCGCGCGCGGCGTTCCTCGCGCACCTCGTCCGGCAGCGCGCCGTCCAGTTCGTTCGCGGTCGCGCCTTCGACCGGCGAATACGCGAAGCAGCCGACGCGATCGAGGTCCGCCTCGCGGATGAAGTCCAGCAGCGTGTCGAACTGCGCTTCCGTCTCGCCGGGGAAACCCGCGATGAACGTGCTGCGGATCGTCAGGTCCGGGCAGATCTCGCGCCACTTCTGCACGCGTTCGAGCACCTTCTCCGCGTTCGCCGGGCGCTTCATGCGCTTGAGCACTTCCGGATGCGCGTGCTGGAACGGCACGTCGAGATACGGCAGCACGTGGCCCTTGAACGGGCCGTCGGCCATCAGCGGAATCACTTCGTCGACGCTCGGATACGGATACACGTAGTGCAGGCGCACCCATGCGCCGTACTGCGCGGCCAGTTCGCCGAGCGCGGCGACCAGGTCGGTCATGCGCGTCTTGATCGGCTTGCCGTTCCAGAAGCCCGTGCGGTACTTCACGTCGACGCCGTACGCACTCGTGTCCTGCGAGATCACGAGCAGTTCCTTCACGCCCGACTTGAACAGGTTCTCCGCCTCGAGCATCACTTCGGCGACCGGACGCGACACGAGGTCGCCGCGCATCGACGGGATGATGCAGAACGTGCAGCGGTGGTTGCAGCCTTCGGAGATCTTCAGGTACGCGTAGTGACGCGGCGTGAGCTTGATGCCGGCGGGCGGCACCAGGTCGACGAACGGGTCGTGCGGCTTCGGCAGATGCGAATGCACGGCCTGCATCACTTCGCCCACCGCGTGCGGGCCGGTGACGGCGAGCACCTTCGGGTGGACTTCCTCGATGAGGTTCGAGCCGCTGGCGCTCGACTTCGCACCCAGGCAGCCGGTGACGATCACCTTGCCGTTTTCGGTCAGCGCTTCGCCGATCGCGTCGAGACTCTCCTGCACGGCTTCGTCGATGAAGCCGCAGGTGTTGACGACGACGAGGTCGGCGCCGTCGTACGTGCCGGAGATTTCATAACCTTCGGCACGCAACTGGGTGATGATTTGTTCGGAGTCGACGAGCGCCTTCGGGCACCCGAGCGAAACGAAACCTACTTTGGGGGACTGGGACATCTGGAATGTGGGGGCGTGGCGGCAAAAGCGTGAGTTTACAGCTATTTATGGGTCAGCGAGGCAAAACAGGCGGTTGGCACGCAGCGGATCGCGATGCCGATGTGCGACCCGTGCGGGCGCGCCGGGCGGACAGAGAAAAGCGATCCAGCCCTTTCCATGCGGCACGACGCGCCCGCCGACACGGCCGACCCGCGCCGCGCCGCGAGAAACCGCCAAGAATCGCCGTGGAACCGCCCCGCTGCCATGCGAAAATCTCGGCATCCGCTCTCTTCACACCCAACGGGGTTCGCATGACCACCCACATCACGATCGAATTCACCGAGCACGCCGCCGAAACCATCGGCGAGCAAACCAGCACCAGCTTTTCATATGACCAGGGCGCGCATGTGCCGCAACCCGGCGACTTCGTCGAACTCGAGAATTCGCGGCAGACGTTTCTCGTGATCGGCCGCGTGTTTTCGCTGAAGGCGAACTACAGCGCGGTGAAGCTCGTGCTGGACCTTCCGCCTGCGGACGATCATCAGGATCTCGATCCGGCACGCTGAGCGAGGAATGCCGGCGCACCGCGCCGGCATCGCGCGTGGCGTGTCGTACGGGCACGAAACGTCATCGCGGGCAGTCATCGCGGGCAATCGCGGCCGGCACGCGCGCGAACACGTGCAACCGGACACGCAATGCGCCGATTCGGCTGGACTGACGTCTGGAATTCGCTCGACCGGACAACGGTCTTGCCCGCCTCGCGCGAAGGCACGGGCATCCGGCGCCGACGATCAGGAACGACCGTCGGCGGCATCCTGCGGCGGCCGGCCACCGGCCGTCATCGTGCCCGGGCACACGATCGGTCGCCTCGCACCGCCGCACGTCGCGGCGCCGACCGTCCCGCGGCCGGCGCGCCGCAAATACGTTACTTCTTCTCCGGCTCCGGCGCGCCCGGCTGCTTGAACGGGAACGTGCTGAACATCGACTTTGCCTGGTTCTGCATCTGCTCCTGCATCTGCACGAACATGTTCTTCGACTGCTCGATGTAGCTCGTCATCATCCCTTGCATCATCGGCGCCTGCATGTTCATGAACTGCGACCAGACTTCCGGATTCATCGCGTTACCTTCGTAGAGGTTCTTCGATTGATCCGCGAGCTTGTTCTGGATGTCGATGAACGCCTGGATGTTCTTTTCCAGATACGTGCCCATCATGCCCTGCATCGCATGACCGTAGAAACGGATGATCTGCGACAGCATCGACGACGAGAACATCGGCACGCCGCCACTTTCTTCCTCGAGGATGATCTGCAGCAGGATGCTGCGCGTCAGGTCTTCGTTGGATTTCGCATCGACGACCTTGAAGTCCTCCTGTTCCAGCACGAGCTGCTTGACATCGGTCAGCGTGATGTACGTGCTCGTCTCGGTATCGTAGAGCCGGCGGTTCGGGTACTTCTTGATGAGCCGCTCGGCCGTTTTCTTTGTAGTAGTCATGTAACGCCTTCGTGTGCAGCGTAGCGCAAGTGACAAATCCCCGCCGCCCGAATCCGGGAGGCGGGGGCCTTCGGACACGCCGGGCCGCGCAGCCATTTCGCCTGCGCAGCCCGGACGTTCAGCCCATGTGCAGGCCGCCGTTCAGCGAGAAGTCGGCACCCGTCGCGAAGCCGGAATCGTTCGACGCGAGCCACGCGACGATCGAACCGATTTCCTCCGGGCCGCCGAGACGTCGCACGGGAATCGTCGCGACGATCTTCTCGAGCACGTCCGGGCGGATCGCCTTCACCATGTCGGTGCCGATGTAGCCGGGCGACACAGTGTTGACCGTCACGCCCTTCGTTGCGACTTCCTGCGCGAGCGACATCGTGAAACCGTGGATGCCTGCCTTCGCGGTCGAGTAGTTCGTCTGGCCGAATTGCCCTTTCTGGCCGTTCACCGACGAAATGTTGATGATCCGGCCCCAGCCGCGCTCGACCATCCCGTCGATCACCTGCTTCGTCACGTTGAACAGGCTCGTCAGGTTGGTGTCGATCACGGCCGTCCAGTCTTCATGCGTCATCTTGCGGAACACGACGTCGCGCGTGATGCCCGCGTTGTTGACCAGCACGTCGATTTCGCCGACTTCGGCCTTGACCTTGTCGAACGCCGCCTTGGTCGATTCCCAGTCGCCGACGTTGCCTTCCGATGCGATGAAATCGTACCCGAGCGCCTTCTGGTCCTCGATCCATTTCACCCGGCGCGGCGAATTCGGGCCGCAACCCGCGACCACCTTGAAGCCGTCTTTCGACAGACGCTGGCAGATGCTGGTGCCGATGCCGCCCATCCCGCCCGTTACGTACGCAATTCGCTGAGACATAAATCTCACTCCATTTCTTGGTTTTGAGAGCCGCCGGAGGCCCCTCTGACTTCACGTGGCGCCGGCCGAAGCCGCAATCGGCCGGCGCACGGATCGGTTTGGCGGTGACGAACGGCCGGTTACGGACGTTCGACCGCGAGTGCGACGCCCATCCCGCCGCCGATGCACAGCGACGCCAGCCCGCGCTTCGCGTCGCGCTTGA
>NZ_CABVLY010000038.1 GCF_902498995.1 Burkholderia anthina | reverse complement strand
GGCGGTCACCTGACGCACGGCTCGCCGGTGAACATGTCGGGCAAGTGGTTCAACGTGGTGAGCTACGGCCTGAACGAAAACGAAGACATCGACTACGAAGCCGCCGAGAAGCTCGCGCAGGAGCACAAGCCGAAGCTGATCGTCGCGGGCGCATCGGCGTTCGCGCTGAAGATCGACTTCGAGCGTCTGGCGAAGATCGCGAAGTCGGTCGGCGCCTACCTGATGGTCGACATGGCGCACTACGCGGGCCTGATCGCAGCGGGTGTGTACCCGAACCCGGTGCCGCACGCGGACTTCGTGACGACCACCACGCACAAGAGCCTGCGCGGCCCGCGCGGCGGCGTGATCCTGATGAAGTCCGAGTACGAGAAGCCGATCAACTCGGCGATCTTCCCGGGCATCCAGGGCGGTCCGCTGATGCACGTGATCGCGGCGAAGGCCGTGGCGTTCAAGGAAGCGCTGTCGCCGGAATTCAAGGAATACCAGCAGAAGGTGGTCGAGAACGCACGCGTGCTGGCTGAAACGCTGGTCAAGCGTGGGCTGCGGATCGTGTCGGGCCGTACGGAAAGCCACGTGATGCTGGTGGACCTGCGCGCGAAGAACATCACGGGCAAGGCTGCGGAAGCAGCCCTCGGCGCGGCGCACATCACGGTGAACAAGAACGCGATCCCGAACGATCCGGAAAAGCCGTTCGTCACCAGCGGCATCCGCCTCGGTTCGCCGGCAATGACGACGCGTGGCTTCGGCACGGCGGAAGCCGAGACGGTCGGCAATCTGATCGCCGACGTGCTTGAGAATCCGGAAGATGCAGCGACGATCGAGCGCGTACGCGCGCAAGTGGCCGAGCTGACCAAGCGTTTCCCAGTCTATCGCTGATCGACGATGCGCTGCCCGTTCTGCCGGCATGAAGACACGCAGGTCGTCGACTCGCGCGTGTCCGAAGATGGCGCCGCGATTCGTCGGCGCCGTCGCTGCTCGGCTTGCGACAAGCGTTTCACGACGTACGAGCGGGTCGAACTGAACCTGCCCGCCGTCGTGAAGAAGGACGGCAGCCGCACGGAATTCGACCGTCGCAAGATCGTCGCCAGCATGCAACTCGCGCTGCGCAAGCGGCCGGTTGCGGCTGACGCGATCGACGCGGCGGTCGCCCGCATCGAGTATCAACTGCTCGCGACCGGCGAGCGTGAAGTGCGTAGCGAGAAGCTCGGCGAACTCGTGATGAACGAGCTGCGCGGCCTCGATACGATTGCCTATGTCCGTTTCGCATCGGTATATCGCCGGTTCGAGGACGTCTCCGAATTTGCCGACGTGATCGAAGAGTTCCGTCGCGCGTCCCCCTCCAAGCCTCCGCGTAAGCGCTGACGCGCTGCGTTCGTCCATCGTCTTCTCCGTGGGTTCGATTCGCGCCGATTGTGTCGGTCGCGATCGCATGTCGCCAGTCGGCCGTTCGGCAAATGGCGTGCGTCCGCATGCGTCGCTACAGTCGTCGCATCACGTTGGCGGAGGGCGATGGCGATGGGGCGGCACCGGCAGGGAGTGGTTGAAAAAGGCGGGCGACACTGCGGCGGGTTCACGCTCGTCGAGCTGATGGTTGCGATCGCGCTCGTGGTCGGGATGGGGCTCTACGCGGCGCCTGCCTTCGATCAGTGGCGCATGCGCGAACGCGTCGATGCGCGTGCCCGCACGCTGCTTGGTGCGTTGTCGTTCGCGCGCACCGAGGCGACGCGTCTCGGCGTGCGCGTCACGCTGTGCAGGGCCGGGCGCGACGGTGCCTGCGTGCGTTCGGGCGAGCGTTGCGGCCCGGCGGAATGGTCGTGCGCGTGGATCGTCAGCGGGCAGTTCGACGGGCAGTCGCGCGTGCTGCGGCGATATCCGCATGATGCGGAAATCGCCGTCGCGGGGGCCGCACACGATCTCGCGTTTGCACCGCCTGCCGGTCAGGTGATCGGCGGAATGCGTCGTTTCGAATTGCGTCCGCAGCGTGAGTCGCCGGGAGACGACGCGGCACGTGTGTCGCGGTGTATCCGGATAGCGGCGGGCGGCCGCGCGCGTATCGCCGCCGGCCGGTGCGGCGCGGCATGAGGTGTGGCATGACGCACGTGCGCAAATCGACACGCGGCACGTCGTTGCTCGAAGCGGTGCTGGCCATTGCGCTGCTCGCGGTCGTGATGCTGGCGGTGGCTGGCAGCCAGCTCGCGATGGCGCGTGCGCAGCGGGCGACGATCTGGCGCGAGCGCGCGCTGTGGCTCGCCGATGCACGGATCGAGCGCCTGTACGTCGCTGCAACGGCCGACGACAGCGTCGCGGCGCTCGTGGCCGCATCGTTGCCGGGCGGCACGATGACGCTCGATCGCGGCACGGGCCACGTGCGGTACGCGATCGTCGGCTGGCGCGACGCCGACGCGGTGGCGTCGATGCGATGCGAAGCGGCGGGGGTGACGACCAAGCCACCGTCGTGCGTGCGGATTCCGTTTCGGGAGGCCGACGCCGATGAACGCTGATCGCTGCATCCGCGCGCATACGTTGCTCGAAGTGCTGGTTGCGATGACCGTCGGTCTGCTCGTGCTTGCCGCTGCCGGTGCGCTGTATCACGCGCAGCGCGTCGCACAGCGACGGGCCGAGGACGGCTTCCGGATGCGCGATGCAGCGGCGACCGCGCTGACACTGATCGGTCAGCAGCTCCAGATGGCCGGCTTTCGCCCGCTCGATGCCGAAGCGGCGCCATCGTTGTCGCCGGTATTCGGCTGTTCGGCCGCGCGTGTGCGAGGCGACGGCGCGCAGGTGCGGTGCGAGGCCGTGCGCGCCGCGTCGGACGCGGTGCTGATCCGGTATGTCGGCGACACCGTGTCGACATGGCCGACGAGCGGCGCCCAGGTATCGGACTGTCTCGGGCAGGGTGTTGGCACGGCCGGTGAGCGGCCGCTCGTGGAAAACCGTTTCGACGCGCACGTGAGTCCGTCGACGGGCGAGCCGGAGTTGTACTGCGAAGGGAGCGGGCGCCCGGGCACGCCGCAACCCGTCGTGGCTGGGATCGATCAGTTGCGCCTGCGCTACCTGCGTCATGCAGACGTGCAGTTCGTGAACGCAGAGGCGATGCCCGCCGGAGGCTGGCACGAGGTCGTCGCCGTGCATGTATGCGTGCGGGCACGCGGCGAACCGATGCGCGAATCGATGAGCCATGTCGATTGCGACGGTCGCACGGTCGTTGCGCGGGACGGTCGCGCGCGTCTCGTGCTGCACCGGATCGTCGCGTTGCGAAACGCCGCGTTCGCAATGGCCGAGCCCGAGCGCGAACGTGACGCAGCGCATGCCCACGAGGCGTTCCGATGAACCGTGCAAACGAGTGCGTGAACGAACCGGCAATGCGAGGCGCGGCAGGACATGTCCGCGAAAGCACGATGGAGGCTGGCGGCGCGCAACGCGTGATGGGCGGCACATGCATGAGCCGACGCGAATGGCGTACAGGCGGTCGATCGGCAAACCGGGCCTGGCGCCGCGATGCCGGCCTCGCATTGCCCGTCGTGATCGCGGTCGGTGCGGCGGTCGCGGCGCTGACCGGCACATGGTTCGAAGCCGCGCTGACGGAGTCGCGCCGCGCGCGTGCATTGTCGGATCGGCTGATCGCCTTCCACGCGGCCGATGCGGCGTTGACCGCCTGCACCGCACGATTGCTCCGCGGTGCCGCGCCGTATGTCGACGAAGCCGCCTCGCACGTCGAGCCGGACGCGTGGCGGCGCACGCCGGCGCTCAGCGCTGCCGACGCGTTCGCACCGTTCGCTTCGTGGCCGATGGCCGCGCAGCCGCCACGATGCCTGATCGAGGCATGGCGTGGAGCAGGCCCGGCGGGGAGTCGCGCGTACCTCGTCACCGCGCGTGGCGTCGGCGGCCATGCATCGAGCGTGGTCTGGCTGCAAAGCCAGGTCGCGCTGCGTGATGGCCGTATCGTTGCAGGGCACTGGCGTCGCGTCGCGGCGATGCATCAATGAACAGGCGTACGCTCACGCGTCCACCGGCGGCATTCACGCTGGTCGAACTGATGATCGTGCTGGCGATCGTCGCCGTGCTGGCCGGATGGGGTATCCCGTCGTATCGCGAGCACGTCGCGCGCGTGCATCGCGCGTCCGCGGTTGCCGCGCTGTATCGCGCGGCTCAATATCTCGAGACGCTCGATGGCACGCCGCCACAGGCATTACCGGATACGCTGGCGCATGCGCCGCCGGACGGGCAGCCGGTCTATCGTGTGGCACTCCGCCGCCCGGGCGGCGACGATGCTTCGGTAGTCTACGAACTCGTCGCGAGCCCGCTCGACACCGGCCCGATGCGCGACGACCGGTGCGGCGCATTCACGCTGCGCTCGGACGGGGTGAAAGGGAATACAGGATCGAGCGACGGCAGTGCCGATGGGCAGGACGGGACATGCTGGGGCGTACGCTGAACGCGCACCGAAGGCGCGCGACGACGCATGCAACACATGCGCATGCGTGTCCGTCGTCGTGCGTCAGTCGTCGTTCGCGGCGCTGCCGCGCTCGTCGCGCGACTGCTTCCAGATCCGGTAGACCTCCCATGCGGCGAAGCCGACGGTACCCCACTTCAACGCGGGGCCGGCGCTCGCGCGCAGCAGCGAGCGCACGGGTTTCGCGAGCACGAGCGATGCGAGCGAACTCAGCATCGGATACTGGTTGACGAGCTGGCCGAGGCTCGCGTTCAGGTTCTTGGCGGACTGGCTGAACTTGCCGGTCGACAGGCCGGGCACGAAGACCTTGAGCCAGCTGAAGCGCGTGACGGCGTGGCGCATTTCGGCGGCGGCTTCGGCAAGCTCGAGCCGCTCGACCTCGGAGCGCAGGATCAGCAACTCCTTGCGCAGCGCGCGATGCTGCGATGCGCTCCAGTTCGATCGCGACGAATGGGAGCGGGATGAATTGCCCGTAACGTTCTGGCTCATGGCGCGTCGGCGAAGTAGGTGAGAGGGACGAACGCGGGTGCGTTCACGGCTTGCCGCGGAACATGTCGCGGTCTTTCTCGAGTTCGTGCAGCGTCGCCTCGAACACGGTCGGTGCATCGCGCAGGCCGGAGCGCGCCTTCAGCGCACATACGATGCCGCCGACGGCGTACACCGCGGTGATCGCGGCAAGCGATTGCCAGCGATAGGTGTCCCAGAACGCGATCGCGACGAGCACGGTGAGGCTGATGAGCGCCATCGTCGCGAGCATCATGGCCGCGAGCCCGAGGAACAGTACGCCCATCAGGCGCTCCTTTTCCTCGGCGAGTTCGATGCCCACCAGTTCGAGGCGCGTTTGCAGAAGGCCGATCGCGGAGCCGACGAGGCGGCGCAGCGGCCCCTGGCCGGACGGCTGCGGGTTGGTGTCTGTCGTCATGGATGAGGCGCTTGCGCGCGCAGTGAGCGGCTAAGTCAAAGCCGGCTGGTGGCGAACCGCCGGCCTGGCTTGAGCACCCCTGTGCCGCCGCGGGCGGCACAGGGGGCGGAACGGCGTCGAGCGCGTTACTTGCGGTTGATCAGCAGACCGACCAGCACGCCGATGCCAGCAGCGACGCTGATCGACGTCCACGGATGCTCGTGCACGTAGTCGTCGGTCGCGCGCGCGGCCTTCTTGCCTTTTTCGACCACCACGACCTGAACGTCGGTTGCCTTTTCCTTGGCCTGCTTCAGGCGCGACATGGCTTTCTCGCGCAGTTCGGCCGCACGGTCGCCCGTGCTGCTCGCCGCTTGCTTGAGCAGATCTTCGGCGTCCGCGAGAACGGTTTTGATATCCGACATCAGTTTCTCCTTGTTGATTTCCGACATTGCAACTCCCTTCATGCTGTCATGCTGCAGGTTCACATCGTAGCGAAACGCCTGCTTGCTGGCGAGCCGGGAAGATGCAGGACGGCGGTGCCAGCCCACATGGTAAACGATTTGTAATCATCAACAGAGCCGCAAACGATGCGAAAAGTTTCCCGTGCCGCCGCCCGTCTCGCTCCCGACCAGGCAAAAATGACAAAAAAGTATGAATATCAAACGGAATAATCGTTCGCATGTCCCATTGCTTCCCGTAAGCTGATGGACTGTCCCGCGCCGACAGCGCGCGGTTTCAACCAGCATCGTTCGAGGAGGGAACATCATGAGTCTGCGTCTTGGCGACATCGCACCGGATTTCGAGCAGGAATCGAGCCTGGGCCCGATCAAGTTTCACGAGTGGCTGGGCGACGGCTGGGGCGTCCTGTTCTCCCACCCGGCCGACTACACGCCGGTGTGCACGACCGAGCTCGGGCTGACCGCGAAGCTGAAGGGCGAATTCGAGAAACGCAACGTGAAGGTGATCGCGCTGTCGGTGGACGGCGTCGAGTCGCACAAGGGCTGGATCAACGACATCAACGAGACGCAATCGACGGTCGTCGGCTTCCCGATCATCGCCGATGCGGACCGCAAGGTTTCGCAGCTGTACGACATGATCCACCCGAATGCGAACGAAACGCTGACGGTGCGCTCGCTGTTCGTGATCGATCCGAACAAGAAGGTGCGGCTCATCATCACGTATCCGGCCAGCACCGGTCGCAACTTCGACGAAGTGCTGCGCGTGATCGACTCGCTGCAACTGACCGACAATTACAAGGTCGCGACGCCCGGCAACTGGAAAGACGGCGACGACGTCGTGATCGTGCCGTCGCTGCAGGATCCGGAAGAGCTGAAGAAGCGTTTCCCGAAGGGCTTCAACGCAGTGCGTCCGTATCTGCGCCTCACGCCGCAGCCGAACAAGTAAGCATGCGCCGCCGCATCGGCGGCGCGTGACACGCGACACGCGCGAGCGCCGACGAAAACGGCCCGCCCGGCAGCGATGCCGGGCGGGCCGTGTCTTTTCAGCGTATGCGCCGCCGGCGGGGTGGCGTGCCGGCGTGTCGCGCGCGATCGATCAGAAGAATGCCTGGATGCCCGTCTGCGCGCGGCCGAGAATCAGCGCGTGGATGTCGTGCGTGCCTTCGTACGTGTTGACCACTTCGAGGTTCACGAGGTGACGGGCGACGCCGAACTCGTCCGAGATGCCGTTGCCGCCGAGCATGTCGCGTGCGAGCCGCGCGATGTCGAGCGCCTTGCCGCACGAGTTGCGCTTCATGATCGACGTGATCTCGACGGCCGCGGTGCCTTCGTCCTTCATCCGGCCGAGACGCAGCACGCCTTGCAGGCCGAGCGTGATTTCGGTCTGCATGTCGGCGAGCTTTTTCTGGATCAGCTGGTTCGCGGCGAGCGGCCGGCCGAACTGCTTGCGATCGAGCACGTACTGGCGCGCGGTGTGCCAGCACGACTCGGCCGCGCCGAGCGCGCCCCACGCGATCCCGTAGCGCGCCGAGTTCAGGCACGTGAACGGGCCGCGCAGGCCGCTCACGTTCGGCATCAGGTTCTCTTCGGGCACGAACACTTCGTCGAGGACGATTTCGCCGGTGATCGACGCACGCAGCCCGACCTTGCCGTGGATCGCGGGCGCCGACAGGCCCTTCCAGCCTTTCTCGAGGATGAAGCCGCGGATCGCGTCCTTGCCGTTTTCTTCGAGTTTGGCCCACACGACGAACACGTCCGCGATCGGCGAGTTCGTGATCCACATCTTCGCACCGGACAACGAGTAGCCGCCGGGCACCTTCTTCGCACGCGTGACCATGCTGCCCGGATCGGAGCCGTGGTTCGGCTCGGTCAGCCCGAAGCAGCCGATCCATTCGCCGGTCACGAGCTTCGGCAGGTATTTCTGCTTCTGCGCGTCCGAGCCGAATTCGAAGATCGGCACCATCACGAGCGACGACTGCACGGACATCATCGAGCGGTAGCCGGAGTCGACGCGCTCGACTTCGCGCGCGATCAGTCCATAGCTCACGTAATTGAGGCCGGGGCCGCCGTATTCCTCGGGAATCGTCGGGCCGAGCAGGCCGACTTCGCCCATCTCGCGGAAGATTGCGGCGTCGGTGCGTTCATGGCGGAACGCCTCGGTGACGCGCGGCGCGAGCTTGTCCTGCGCGTATGCGTGCGCGGCATCGCGCACCATCCGCTCTTCTTCGGTCAGTTGCTGGTCGAGCAGCAGCGGATCGTCCCAATGAAAAGTTGCAGCACTCATCGTGTCATCTCCTGTCGGCCAGAGTTGGCGCTTTAGCGCTTACTCTGGCCCCATGCTTCGCGGTCGGCCAGAGTCGGCACTTCAGCGCTTACTCTGGCCCCATGCTTCGCAGTCGGCCAGAATCGGCGCTTCAGCGCTTACTCCGATCCCGTGCTTTGCGGTCGGTCCCGGGGTGGCGCTTCGCCGCCTGGCCCCATCTCTAAAGTTTGCTTGACTGAAGTTCCGCTGTGCGGAACAATGTTTTGCAAATCGAACCCAGTGTAGCATCAGATGACGTTTTCAACCATCGACGAAACCATGATCGACGAACGCAAGTTCGTCGTGGCACTCGCGCGCGGGCTCGACCTGCTGCGCGCATTCCGGCCCGGCGAGACGATGCTCGGCAATCGCGACTTCGCGGAGCGCACGGGGCTGCCGAAGGCGACCGTGAACCGGCTCGCCTATACGCTGACCGTGCTCGGCTACCTGCGCTACGACGAGACGCTCGGAAAGTATGCGCTCGACGCCGGCGTGCTGTCGCTCGGCTACGCGCTGCTGTCCGGCTCGGGGACGATCGATCTCGCGCGGCCGCACATGCAGGCGCTCGCGCGCGAGATCGGCGCGGCCGTGTCGCTGGGCTGCCGCGACGGGCTCGACATGATCTACCTGGAGACGATCCGCAGCGAAACGGCGCTTACGCTCGGGCTCGCGCCCGGTTCGCGGCTGTCGATGCTGACGAGCTCGATGGGCCGCGCGTACTTGGCCGTGCAGCCGGAGGACGTGCGTCGCGCGCTCTATGCGGATCTGCACCGGGCGGCCGGCGGCGCGGCCGACGCGGATGCGCTCGTCGCGGCCGCGCAGCAAGCGGTGGCGGAGTTCTCCGAAGGCGGGTGCTGCTATTCGTTCCGGGCGTGGCACATGGACGTGAATGCGGCGGCCGTGCCGTTTCGCGAGCCGCGCGAAGGGCGCTGGCTGATCCTCAGTTGCAGCGGGCCCGCGTCGTCGATGGACGAGGACGTGTTCCGCACGCAGGTGGGACCGAAGCTGAAGGCGCTCGCGCAGCGGCTCGGTCCGACGGCCTGAACCGCGGCGAGCCGCGACAACGGCAGAGGGTGCCGGCACGGGTTGAAGGTTGAATCGCGCGCGAACCGCGCTCATCATCGTTCGTTCGCATCCCGACGACGAGGTTCGCAATGTCCCACCCCGAGACGATGGAAGGCGGTTGCGCATGCGGTGCGATCCGCTACCGGATCGCGTGCATTCCGGCCGACGCCGGCTTCTGCCATTGCCGGCTTTGCCAGCGCACCACCGGCGCGGCGGTCGTTGCGTCGGCGTCGGTGCCGATCGATGCATTCGCTTACCTGCAGGGCGAGCCGACGGTCTATGCGTCGAGCGCGTGGGGCGAGCGGCGCTTCTGCGGGCGCTGCGGCGCGCAGCTCGAATACCGGCTGGCCGATGCGCCGAAAACCGTCGAAATCAATTACGCGACGCTCGACGAGCCGTCGCGGCTGCGTCCGGCGTGGCATGTCTGGTACGGGGATCGTTTCCCGGGCATCGAGATCGACGACGATCTGCCGAAATACGACGATGGCGGACGCGACTAGCGCGCGGTCGTCCGGTGGCCGCGAGCAGGTATCGGAGCGTACGCGCGCTCAATGCGCATTCGACGTTTCCGCTTAATAGCCAGCGCTTGACAGCCGACGAACCGGCCGGCATCGAGCCGAGAGCGACGAAGCGCACCGGCGCCCCGGCCGCCGAATCCACCATCGGGCCTGCGGCCCCACGCACGCGTTTGCCACTCCCCGCAATCAGGCCGTGACGACCTTCGCGAACACCGGCCCCTGCATGAACCGCACGTCGTGCTGGCGCAGCAGTTCGCACTGCGTCTCGTCGACGACGCCGTCGAAAATCAGCGGAATCCGCACGCGCTGCGCATAGGCGACGAGCGCCTTGACCATCCCGTCGCGCAACGCGATGCCTGCATCCATCTTGATGTAGTCGGGCCGCGCCATCTCCGATTCGACCGCGAGGATCCGGCCCGGGTCGGGCAGCTTGTCCGCGACCTTGAAGCCGTGATGCTGGTAGCTGCGCGTGAGATACCCGAGGAAGGTCTTGTGCGCGACCGCGACCGCCGGCAGCTCGATCACGATCCGCTCGGTCGGCAGCCCGAAGCGCTGCAGCACCGACGAGAAATGCTTGCCGTGGTCGTACTTCACGCTCTTGAGCAGCCGCTCGTGCACGCGCAGGAACAACAGCCCGTGGCGCTGCGCGCCGAAGAAGTTGATGGCGTGCAGCGCGCGCGACAGCCGGTCGATCGCGACCAGCGTCTGGTCGTCGATGGCCGAGTCGACCGGGTCGTGCGGGGCGCCCGTGACCAGCGTGACGGCCTGGAAACCGAGTTCGTCGCCGTAGCGCTCGATCGCGTCGGCGAACGACGTCGACTGCGGCACGCCGGGCATCGTCACGTCGTAGATCGGTTCGTAGGCGCTCGCGAGCATGCGCTCGGGCAGATTCGCGCACGCGGTGCCGCCGTCGGCAAGCGCGAGGTGTTCCCGCAGGTAAGGCAGTTGCCCGGCACGGGCGACCAGCTCGGGGATGGTGGGCGGAATCATCGGCGTGAAAAGGAAAAATGGCGGCCGAAAGGGGCCGCCTCATATCTTGATATTAGCAGCGCGCGCCGCGCTCGGCTTGGCGTTTCACTCATAACGTTATCCCGTCCCTGGACCGATGGCTAGGGTTTACGTTTATTTCACTATTCGTAATTGGTTTTACTATTCGTAAATCCAAGATTTGACGCCGATCAGGAAACGCGGCGTTCGGGCGCCCCGGAATGGCGCCGTTCCGATTCGAATCAACAGGAAGCAAGGAGCGAGACGTGGCGGTTGACTGGAAGTGGACGCAGAAGGGCGGGCAGGGGCGCGGGACGAACCCGGGCGCGACGGTGAAGCAGCGTGCGCCGGCGCGCGCGCGGCAGGGTTGAGCAGCGGATGGCGACCATGAGCATCGATTACCAGACGCTGAAGTTCGAATACCGGGCGCGCGCGGCGCGAGCCGGCGGCGAGGACGCGGCCGTGCACCCGGTGATCGTCGTCGGCGCGGGCCCGGTGGGCCTGTCGGCCGCGATCGATCTGGCGCAGCAGGGCGTGCCGGTCGTGCTGCTCGACGACGACGACACGCTGTCGACGGGCTCGCGCGCGATCTGCTTCGCGAAGCGCACGCTCGAGATCTTCGACCGGCTCGGCTGCGGCGAGCGCTTCGTCGACAAGGGCGTGAGCTGGCACGTCGGCAAGGTGTTCCTGCAGGACGAGCAGCTGTACGCGTTCGACCTGCTGCCCGAGGAAGGGCATGCGCGCCCCGCGTTCATCAACCTGCAGCAGTACTACGTCGAAGGCTATCTGGCCGAGCGCGCGTTCGCGCTGCCGAACATCGACATCCGCTGGAAGCACAAGGTGACGGACGTCGCGCAGTCGGCGGAGCACGCGGCGCTGACCGTCGAGACGCCGGAAGGCATCGAGACGCTGCGCGCGCGGTACGTGATCGCGGCCGACGGGTCGCGCAGCCCGATGCGCGCGGCGATGGGGCTGGAGAGCCGCGGCCGCACGTTCAAGGACCGCTTCCTGATCGCCGACGTGAAGATGAAGGCGGAATTTCCGACCGAACGCTGGTTCTGGTTCGATCCGCCGTTCCACCGCAACCAGTCGGTGCTGCTGCATCGCCAGCCCGACAACGTGTGGCGCATCGACTTCCAGCTCGGCTGGGACGCCGATCCGGTCGCCGAGAAGCAGCCGGAGCGGGTGATCCCGCGCGTGCGCGCGCTGCTCGGGCCGGAGGTCGAGTTCGAGCTCGAATGGGTGAGCGTGTACACGTTCCGCTGCCAGCGGATGGATACGTTCCGTCACGGCCGCGTGCTGTTCGCGGGCGATTCCGCGCACGGCGTGTCGCCGTTCGGCGCGCGCGGCGCGAACAGCGGCGTGCAGGACGCGGACAACCTCGCCTGGAAGCTGAAGCTCGTGCTCGACGGCCGCTCGGACGACCGCCTGCTCGACACTTATGCCAGCGAACGCGAATTCGCGGCCGACGAGAACATCCGCAACTCGACGCGCTCGACCGATTTCATCACGCCGAAGAGCGCGGTGTCGCGCGTGTTCCGCGACGCGACGCTGAAGCTCGCGCGCGACTGCGAGTTCGCACGCAAGCTCGTGAACAGCGGCCGCCTGTCGGTGCCGGCCGTGCTCGCCGATTCGCCGCTGAACACGCCGGATCGCAACGGCGACGCATTCGCGTGCGCGATGCGCCCGGGCGCGGCGGCGGCCGATGCGCCGGTGCGCGCGCAGGGCGCGTCCGGCTGGCTGCTGCAGCATCTGGGCGACGGTTTCGCGGGTGTGCTGTTCGGGCTGCCGGGCGATGCCGCCGCGCTCGCGCAGGCGCTCGACGGCCTCGCGCTGCCGGTGCGGCCCGTGCTGGTGGTGCCGGCCGGCCACGCGCAACCGGTGCCCGGCGTCGACGTGGTGGAGGACGTCGACGGTTTCGCCGCGCAACGCTACGACGCACAGCCCGGCACGTTCTATCTGCTGCGCCCCGATCAGCACGTGTGCGCGCGGACGCGCACGCTCGAACGCCAGGCAATTGCCGACGCCCTGGCGCGCGCGACCTGCGCATGCTGAGCACGGCATCGAACACGACAACGACACCGGAGACACCCGTCATGCCCCGACTCGATACCCGCCCGCGCCTGGCCGATCCGGACGCGTTCTACGAAGCGCTGATCGACATGCATCGCGACCTGTCCGACGCGGACAGCCAGCTCGTCAACGCGAAGCTGATCCTGTTGCTCGCGAACCAGATCGGCGATGCCGACGTGCTGCGCGAGGCGATGGCGCTCGCACGGCAGGGCGTGACGCCGCCCGCGCATCCGGCCGCCGAGGTCGTGCAATGAGCGCGGCGCCGGCCGACACGCGCGTGCTCGAAGTCGAGCACGTGATCGACGAGACCCATCGCCCGGGCTTTCACTGGATGCTGCTCGTGCTGTGCGGGCTGTGTCTCGTCATCGACGGCTTCGACGCGCAGGCGATGGGTTACGTCGCGCCGAGCGTGATCGCCGAATGGGGCGTGCCGAAGCAGGCGCTCGGGCCCGTGTTCAGCGCGAGCCTGTTCGGGATGCTGCTCGGCGCGCTCGGGCTGTCGGTGCTGGCCGACCGGATCGGGCGGCGCCCGGTGCTGATCGGCTCGACGCTGTTCTTCGCGGTGACGATGCTCGCGACCCCGTTCGCCGGTTCGATCCCGGTGCTGATGGCGCTGCGCTTCGTCACCGGCCTCGGCCTCGGCTGCATCATGCCGAACGCGATGGCGCTGGTCGGCGAGTTCAGCCCGGCCGCGCATCGCGTGAAGCGGATGATGATCGTGTCGTGCGGCTTCACGCTCGGCGCCGCGCTCGGCGGCTTCATCAGTGCCGCGCTGATTCCGGCATTCGGCTGGCGCTCGGTGTTCTTCATCGGCGGCGCGGTGCCGTTCGTGCTGACGATCGCGATGCTCGCGCGGCTGCCCGAGTCGCTGCAGTTCATGGTGCTGAAAGGGCGCGACGCGCAGGCACGCGACTGGCTCGCGCGCTTCGCGCCGCAGGCCGGCATCGATGCGAACACGCGGCTCGTCGTGCGCGAGCGCGCCGCGAGCGGCGCCCCGGTCGCCGAGCTGTTCCGCCACGGCCGGCTGCCGGTCACGCTGCTGCTGTGGGCGATCAGCTTCATGAACCTGATCGATCTGTACTTCCTGTCGAACTGGCTGCCGACCGTGATGCGCGACGCGGGCTATTCGCCCGGCACCGCCGTGATCGTCGGCACGGTGCTGCAGACGGGCGGCGTGCTCGGCACGCTGTCGCTCGGCTGGTTCATCGAGCGCTACGGCTTCGTGCGCGTGCTGTTCGCCTGCTTCGCGTGCGCGGCCGTCTCGGTGGGGCTGATCGGCTCGGTCGCGCATGCGCTGCCGTGGCTGCTGCTGGTCGTGTTCGCGGGCGGGTTCTGCGTGGTCGGCGGCCAGCCGGCCGTGAACGCGCTCGCGGGCCAGTATTACCCGACGTCGCTGCGCTCGACCGGCATCGGCTGGAGCCTCGGCATCGGCCGGATCGGCTCGGTGCTCGGGCCGCTCGTCGGCGGACAGCTGATTGCGCTGAACTGGACCAACGGCGCGCTGTTCCATGCGGCCGCGGTGCCCGTGCTGTGCTCGGCGCTGTTCGTCCTCGGCCTGGCCGGCGTAACGCGGCGAAGCGGCGCGCAGGCGCCGAACGCCGCCATGAATTGATGGAGAAACGAAACGATGACGCTTGACCTGTCGAAACCGGCGAGAGCCGGCTACCTGAGCGGTTTCGCGAACGAATTCGCGACCGAGGCGCTGCCCGGCGCGCTGCCGCACGGCCGCAATTCGCCGCAGCGTGCGCCGTACGGCCTGTATGCGGAGCAACTGTCGGGCACCGCGTTTACCGCGCCGCGCGGGCACAACCGTCGCTCGTGGCTGTACCGGATCCGGCCGGCGGCCGTGCACCGGCCGTTCGAGTCGTTCACGGGCGTGCAGCGGCTCGTGTCGGAATTCGGCGATTCGGCCGACGTGCCGCCGACGCCGCCGAACCAGCTGCGCTGGGATCCGCTGCCGATGCCGGTCGAGCCGACCGATTTCGTCGAAGGGCTCGTGACGATGGCCGGCAACGGCTCGGCGGCCGCGATGAACGGCTGCGCGATTCATCTGTACGCGGCGAATCGCTCGATGCAGGACCGTTTCTTCTATAGCGCCGACGGCGAACTGCTGATCGTGCCGCAGCAGGGGCGGCTGTTCATCGCGACGGAATTCGGCCGGCTCGACGTCGAACCGTTCGAGATCGCGGTGATCCCGCGCGGCGTGCGTTTTTCCGTCGCGCTGCCGGACGGCGAGGCACGCGGCTATATCTGCGAGAACTTCGGTGCGCTGCTGCGTCTGCCCGACCTCGGCCCGATCGGCTCGAACGGGCTCGCGAACCCGCGCGACTTCCTGACGCCGCAGGCGGCTTACGAGGATCGCGAAGGCGCGTTCGAGCTCGTCGCGAAGCTGAACGGGCGCCTGTGGCGCGCGGACATCGGCCATTCGCCGTTCGATGTCGTCGCGTGGCACGGCAACTACGCGCCGGTCAAATACGACCTGCGCCTGTTCAACACGATCGGTTCGATCAGCTTCGATCACCCGGATCCGTCGATCTTCCTCGTGCTGCAGTCGCAAAGCGACACGCCGGGCGTCGACACGATCGACTTCGTGATCTTCCCGCCGCGCTGGCTCGCGGCCGAGGATACGTTCCGCCCGCCCTGGTTCCACCGCAACGTCGCGAGCGAGTTCATGGGGCTCGTGCACGGCGCGTACGACGCGAAGGCCGAAGGTTTCGTGCCGGGCGGCGCGAGCCTGCACAACTGCATGTCGGGCCACGGGCCGGACGCGGACACGTTCGAGAAGGCGTCCGCGGGCGACACGACGAAGCCGCACAAGGTCGATGCGACGATGGCGTTCATGTTCGAGACCCGCACGCTGATCCGGCCGACGCGCTACGCGCTCGACACCGCGCAGCTGCAGGCCGACTACTTCGAATGCTGGCAAGGCATCAAGAAACACTTCAATCCGGAGCAGAGATGAGCGATACCCAAGACTGGCGCGCGACGCTGGACCCCGCCCGCAAGAGCTGGCTCGACACGGCGAACGATCCCGCCTGCGATTTCCCGATCCAGAACCTGCCGTTCGGGATCTTCAGCGATGCGAAACAGGCGGCACGCCGCGCGGGCGTCGCGCTCGGCGACCAGATCGTCGATCTCGCCGCGCTCGCGCATGCGGGCCTCGTGACGGTGCCGGCCGGCGCCGATGCGTTTGCCGCGCCGACGCTCAACGCGTTCATCGCGCTCGGCCGCGATGCGTGGCGCGGCGTGCGCGTGCAGCTGTCGGCGCTGTTCTCGCGCGACAACGCTCGGCTGCGCGACGACGCCGCGTTGCGCGCGCAAGTGCTCGTCGCGCAGCGTGACGCGACGCTGCATCTGCCGGTCGACATTCCCGGCTATACCGATTTCTATTCGTCGAAGGAGCATGCGACCAACGTCGGTTCGATGTTCCGCGATCCGAAGAATGCGCTGCTGCCGAACTGGTCGGAAATGCCGATCGGCTACAACGGCCGTGCGTCGTCGGTGGTCGTGAGCGGCACGCCGGTGCGGCGTCCGAACGGGCAACTGAAGCTGCCCGACCAGGAGCGTCCGGTGTTCGGCGCGTGCCGCAAGCTCGACATCGAACTGGAAACGGGCTTCATCGTCGGCCAGGGCAACGCGCTCGGCGAGCCGATCGCATGCGAGGATGCGGAAGCGCACATCTTCGGGATGGTGCTGCTGAACGACTGGAGCGCGCGCGACATCCAGCAGTGGGAATACGTGCCGCTCGGCCCGTTCAATGCAAAGACTTTCGCGACGACGATCTCGCCGTGGATCGTCACGCTCGACGCGCTCGAACCGTTCCGCGTCGCGCAGCCCGAACAGTCGCCGCAGCCGCTCGCGTATCTGCGGCACGCGGGCAAGCACGCGTTCGACATCGCGCTCGAAGTGACGCTGCGCGCGGAAGGGGCCGCCGACGCGACGTCGATCTGCCGCACCAACTTCAAGCACATGTACTGGACGATGGCGCAGCAGCTCGCGCATCACACGGTTGCCGGCTGCAACACGCGCGTGGGCGACCTGATGGGTTCGGGCACGATCAGCGGGCCGACCAGGGATTCGTTCGGCAGCCTGCTCGAACTGACGTGGAACGGCAAGGAGCCGCTCGCGCTGAACGGCGGCGGCAATCGCGCGTTCATCGAGGACGGCGACGAGCTCACGCTCGCGGGCTGGTGCCAGGGCGACGGCTATCGCGTCGGCTTCGGCGCGTGTGCCGGCAAGATCCTGCCGGCACGCAGCGCGTAACCGGCCGCGGCGCGATACGTCGCGCGCGATTCGCCGGAGCAGGGCGGCCCGCATTGCGCGGGCCGTTTTTGTTCGACCGGTGGGCGGCGTCGATATGCCGATACGCCGACTGTCGCGCGCCGACCTGCGCCGGCATCAGACCGCGCGCCGCAGCGCGGTGCGTCGTTCCCACAGCGCGGCCGCGACGAACGCGGCGACGCACACGACCAGCACGCCGACCAGCGCGTTGCTGCCCAGTTGCTCCATCAACGCGCCCGCCACCAGCGGGCCGCCGAAGCTCGCGGCGCTCCACGACGCCGACACGAGCGAGCTCGCGGTGACGAGCGCCGAGCCGCGGAAGCGTTCGCCGCACGCGACGAGCGACAGCGTGTAGATGCTGCCGGCGGCCGCGCCGAGCATGAACAGCAGCGGCCAGCACAGCCACGGATTCGCGATCACCAACGGCAGCAGCGGCAGGCCCGCGAGCACGATCCAGCCGGCGCCGAGATGCACGCGTTCGCGCCCGAGCTTGTCGGCGAGCCAGCCGATCGGGAATTGCATCGCGGTATCGCCGAACAGCATGATCGATGCGAGCAGCACGGCGGTCGCGCTCGCGACGCCGTGATCCATCGCGTAGAGCGGCAGCAGCGACAGCGCGAGCGTATCGAACAGCGCGAAGAAGCCGGTGCCGATGATCAGCGCGGGCATGCGCGGCAGCACGGCGAGCCAGCTGTCGTGCGCTTCGTGATGCGCATCGTCGCCGGCGAGCGGCGCGCGCCGGATCGTCGCGAGCGTCGGCAGCGCGAGCAGGAACAGCGCGCCGCAGAGCGCAAAGCGGATACTGGTCGCGCCGGCGATCTGGCTGACGAGCACGGGGCCCGCCATCTGGAACAGCGTGAAATTGGTCGCGTAGATCGCGACCACGCGGCCGCGCGTCGAATCGTCGGCGAGCTGGTTGACCCACGCCTCGCCGATCGTAAACAGCAGCATCAGCGCGGCGCCGCACAGCACGCGCAGCACGCCCCACACGATCAGGTTCGACGTGAACTGCATCAGCGCGGTGGCGGCGGCGAGCAGCACGACGGACACGACGATCGCGCGGCGCGCGCCGATGCGCCGCGCGAGCGCGGTGACGAACGGGACGATCGCGAGGCCGCCGAGCGCCTGCGCGGCGGTCAGCATGCCGACGACGTTGGTGCCGTGGCCGGCCTCGGTCAGCGCGAGCGCGGTGAGCGGCAGCGTGGCGCCGGTCCCGAGACCGACTACCGCGACGCTCAGGATCAGCGCGAGGAAATCACGATTGAGAATGGCTTTCATCGGCCGCGATGCTACACCGCGGGCCCTGAAAGGTCCATGAAGGCCATCAGCATCGAATGGCGTTGTGCGCGCAACGAACGCCGCGGCGCGCGAGCGGGGCGCCGCGCATCAAATGTATTCGGTCGGCGCGGCCACCGGGCGGCGTTCGAGCGAGGCCGACCACAGCGTGAGCGCGAGCGCGGCGACGGCCATCGCGGTGCCGACCCACGGCAGGTTCACGAGCGACACGCCGGAGCCGATCGCCACCCCGCCGAGCCACGCGCCCGTCGCGTTGCCGAGGTTGAACGCGCCCTGGTTCAGCGTCGACGCGAGGTTCGGCGCGTCGCTCGCGCGATCGACGATCATGATCTGCAGCGGCGGCACGATCGCGAACGCGAGGATGCCCCACACGAAGATCGTCGCGAGCGTCGCGAACGGCATGTGCATCGTGCCGGCGAACAGCGCGAGGACGATGCCGATCAGCGCGAGCGTCGCGATCAGCGACGGCATCCGGCGCCAGTCGGCGAGCTTGCCGCCGAGCGTGCCGCCGACGGTCAGGCCGAGGCCGAACAGCAGCAGCACGTAGGTGACCTGGTGCGGCGAGAAGCCGGTCACGTCCTCGAGGATCGGCGTGATGTAGGTGAACACGCTGAACAGGCTCGCGGACGCGAGCACGCTGATGCCGAGCACCATCAGCACCTGCGGATGCTTGAGCACGCTGAATTCGCGCGTGATGCTGGTGTCGGGCATCGCGAGGTGCTTCGGCAGGCAGACCGCGAGCGCGGCGGCCGCGGCGATGCCGATGCCGGTGACGGCCCAGAACGTTGCGCGCCAGCCGTACGCCTGGCCGAGTGCGGTGCCGAGCGGCACGCCGAGCACGTTCGCGAGCGTGAGGCCGGTGAACATCAGCGCGATCGCCTGCGCGCGGCGGTTCGGCGCGACGAGGTTGCTGGCGACCACCGAGCCGATCCCGAAGAACGCGCCGTGGCAGAACGCGGTGACGACGCGCGCGGCCATCAGCACCGTATAGCCGGGCGCGATCGCGCAGAACAGGTTGCCCGCGATGAACAGGCCGATCAGTCCCATCAGCGCGCGCTTGCGCGGCATCTTCGCGGTGACGATCGCGAGGATCGGCGCGCCGATCGTCACGCCGAGCGCGTAGCCCGACACGAGCATCCCGGCGGCCGGAATCGACACGCCGAGGTCGCGGGCGACGTTGGGCAGCAGCCCCATGATCACGAACTCGGTGGTACCGATTCCAAAGGCGGCGACGGCAAGGGCGAAAAGAGGTAAAGGCATCGCGGTGGCGGGCTACGGAAAGAGCCGCTGCCGGGACCGGCGCAGGATGCGCGGGACGGGCGGGCGGAGGACATCAGCCGCGATTCTACTTCAGTGAAAACCCCTATGCTTGGGGCCAAAACGGATGTTGTCGGCGTGCGACGAAAACGCGGCTGCGGTGCGCCACAGTGTGGGATTTCGCCGGGTTCAGGCGGGTATCGGTCGGGTATGTCGGGTCGGAACGAAGCCGGCGAGCCGGCCTCGGCGCATATCGCAGGCGGTTCGTCCGGCTAGCGGCCGGGTAGGGCCGCGTTCGGTACGGCGACGGGGGCTTCGTCGGCTGCGGCGATCTTGGGCGACGGCGACGATCCGGTTATGACCGTGGACACGGTGGCCGCGGTGGCCGCGGCTGCCGCGCAATCGGAGGCGGTGGAGGTGGCCGGCGCGTCCCAGCCGTTTTCGAACAGGCACGCTTCGATCGGCATCCGCGCGGCCCAGCGTTCCTCCTCGAGCATCGGCTTCGCGTAGAACGCGTCGACGTGGCCGACGCACAGCACGGCGATCGGCTTCGCGCCGGCCGGCATGCCGAGCAGCGTGCGCAGCGCATCGACGTCGAACAGCGACACCCAGCCCATCCCGAGCCCTTCGGCGCGCGCGGCGAGCCACATGTTCTGGATCGCGCACGCGGCGGACGCGAGATCCATCTCCGGCAGCGTGCGGCGGCCGAACACATGGCGCTCGCGGTCGTCGGTCAGCGCGACGACCAGCAGTTCGCCGCATTCGCGCACGCCTTCGACCTTCAGCCGCATGAATGCGTCCTGCCGTTCGCCGAGCGCGTCGGCGGTCGCGCAGCGCTCGGCCTCGACCAGTGCGTGGATCGCGGTGCGCAATGCGGGATCGGTGATGCGGATGAAGCGCCACGGCTGCATGAAGCCGACGCTCGGCGCGTGGTGCGCGGCGCGCAGCAGCCGCGCAAGCGTGGCCGGATCGACCGGTGCCGGCGTGAAGTGGCGCATGTCACGCCGTTCGAAGATGGCACGGTAGACCGCGGCGATGGCGGAGTCGTCGAAACGCATGGGCGGCGCAAGCAGGGAGAAATCCGCGCAACGATAGCAGACGCCGCGCGCGCGGCGTTACTTCAGGCGAAACAAAATGACGGATCGTTGACGGATCGCGTATGCCGAACGGGGTGAGTCAGCGGCCCGGCGTGACGACGTTGGTCGGCGCGCCCGCGTGCCACGCCTCGATGTTCAGCAGCGTCGTGTGCGCGATTTCGGCGAGCGCCTCGCGCGTGAAGAACGCCTGGTGCGACGTGACGATCACGTTTGGGAACGTCAGCAGGCGCGCGAGCACGTCGTCCTGCAGCGGCAGGTCGGAGTGATCCTCGAAGAACAGGCCGCTTTCCTCCTCGTACACGTCGAGCCCGAGATGGCCGAGCTGGCCGCTCTTGAGCGCATCGATCAGCGCCTGCGCGTCGACGAGGCCGCCGCGCCCCGTATTGATCAGCATCGCGCCGTGCTTCATCCGCGCGAGCGTCTGCGCGTTGATCAGATGGTGCGTCGACGGCAGCAGCGGGCAGTGCAGGCTGACGATATCGGCATGGCGCAGCAGTTCGTCGAGCTCGACATAGCGCGCGCCGAACGCGATCAGTTCTTCGTCGTGCGGCGGCATCGAGTGCGCGAGCACGTGCATCCCGAAGCCCATCATGATCTTCGCGAACACGCGGCCGATCAGGCCGGTGCCGATCACGCCGACGGTCTTGCCGTGCAGGTCGAAGCCGAGCAGGCCGTTCAGCGAGAAGTCGCCTTCGCGGGTGCGCGCCACCGCGCGCGGCAGCCGGCGATTGAGCGCGAGGATCAGCGCGACCGCGTGTTCGGCGACCGCATGCGGCGAATATGCGGGCACGCGCACGACCGCGATGCCGAGCCGTTCGGCGGCCGCCAGGTCGACGTGGTTGAAGCCGGCCGAGCGCAGCGCGATCAGGCGCGTGCCGCCGTCGGCGAGCCGTTCGAGCACGGCCGCGTCGACGGTGTCGTTGACGAACGGGCAGACGACGTCATAGCCGTGCGCGAGGATCGCGGTTTCCGCGTCGAGGTGCGAGGGCTGGAAGTGCAGCCGATAGCCGAACTGCCGGTTGGCGGCGGTAAACGAGTCGTCGTCGTACTGCCGGCTGCTGAACAGGATCACGCGCATGCTGCACCTCCGATGGCTGTCGGGGGCAGTTTACTGCAGGCCCGTGACGATATCGGCGCGATCGGGGCCGCGCGGCGGGCGCAGGAAATCGTAGCTCGTCCGCTCGTGCGCCGCCTGCACGCCGAAGTGCTCGAGCGCGTGCTCGACGAAGCTGCGCGTGCGAGCCGGCACATATTGGCGATTGGGATACACGAGCGACAGTTGCGCGTCCGGGTCGTCGATCCGGTAGCCGGGCAGCAGCCGCACGAGGGCGCCGCTCGCCAGTGCGTCGGCGACGCACGATTCGGGCAGCATCGCGATGCCCGAGCCGGCCGCGGCGGCGGCCTGCACGAGCGCGAGCTGATTGACCGTGCAGGTCGGGCGCAGCGTGACCGAATGCGTGACGCCGTCATGGCCGACGAGCCGCCACGCGGGCGCATGCTGATGCGGGGCGAGCGCGACCCAGTCGTGGCCGGGCAGGTCGTCGGGGCTGCGCGGCTCGCCGCGGCGTTCGAGATAGGCGGGCGCCGCGCATGCGACGAACGGGTTCGGCGTGAGCGCATGACCGATCAGCGTCGGGTTGCCGTCGAGCCGGTTGCCGGTGACGATGCCGACGTCGTAGCCCGAATCGAGCACGTCGAGCGGCCCTTCGGCGACGGTGAGCTGCACGCGCAGTTCGGGGTAGCGGTGGCGGAAGCTGCTGACGAGCGGCGTGAGCGCCGGCGGCGACAGCAGGCCCGACGCGACGACGCGCAGCGTGCCGGCCGGCTCGCGCACCGCATGCGCGACCGACGCCTCGAGGTGGTCGAATTCCTCGAGCAGCGCACGGCAGCCGTCGAGGTAGCGCAGCCCCGCCTCGGTCAGCGACAGGTTGCGCGTGGTGCGGTGGATCAACCGCGTATTCAGGTGCGACTCGAGCATCGCGATCGAACGCGTGACGAGCGCATTGGACACGCCTAGATGGTGCGCCGCGCGCCGGAAGCTCTGCTGCTCGGCGACGCAGACGAACACACGCATGGTCTGAATCTGGTTCATGGCTCGCGTATTTCTGGCCCGGTTGATTGATTTATGGTTGTGATTTTTCGTCGCCCGCCCTGGAAAACCGTCGCGCGACCCCGGTTCTCGTTCGTATCGAAAAATCGATTTTTGATTCCGCAGACGATTGTTCATGACGGAAGCGATATCCGTCAACCTGAGAAAAGGGGCGGGTTGCGGAAAATCGAAATCGCAGGTAGCGGTTAAACGGCACCAGGCCGCGCGGGCTCAATGACGATAGCGGAGGACGTATTGGGGGGCGCACGGGTTGGATGAAGATTTCTCATTAAAAACAGTATGTTGGATGTAATTGCGTGCAGCCGTGTGCGGTAATGGGTGAAATCGGTCACCAATAGATGCCGTGATAATGGATGTTTTTTGGCGTCCCGGTTTTCGCGGGCCGATTGTCGCTGCGCGATTTTTATCGTGATGCCGGATATTGCGGTCGGTAGATGTGTGGCGCTCAACGACCGGCATCGGGGAATCGTCGCGATATTGCCGGAGTAAATCGCGCGGATCGAACCGCAAATGGAACCGATTCGCATGCGGACCGCGATTCCCGGTCAATGCGAAATGCAATCGCGCGGCGCGTGCGCGGCTGCTGGCCCGGTCCGCCGACCGGGCCAGCGTCACGCTGTCCGGCCGTGCGTGCCTCTTGCGCGCAGCCGCGGAACGCGGAATGATCGATCAGTTCGCCGTGCCGTGCGGCGGGCGACGTCCCGGCGTTTTCTTCCTTCCATTTTTGCCAGCCATGTCCATCGATTACTCGCCGATTCCCTGTCCCGTCGTCGTGCCGCTCGACGCGATCCTGCCCGAAGAACCGCTGCTGATGATGGGCGCCGGCCCGGTTCCGATCCCGGCCGCCGTCGCGAAGGCGAACACGATCGTGATCAACCACCTCGGCGCGACGATGGCGAAGATCATCGAGCAGGTGAAGGAGATGGCGCGCTACGTATTCCAGACCCGCACGAAGTGGGTGCTCGGCGTCGCCGGCCCCGGTTCCGCCGCGATGGAAATGGCGATTTCGAACCTCGCATGGCGCGGCACGCGCGTGCTGTCGATCCGCAACGGCTTCTTCAGCGCGCGGATGGCCGAAATGGCCACGCGCGTCGGCGCCGACGTCGCGATGCTCGAAGTGGCCGACCGCTCGGTCGCGAGCCTCGACGAGATCGCCGACGCGATCGCGCGCGAGCGGCCCGAGATCGTCACGATCGTGCAGGGCGAGACGTCGAACACGGTGTGGAACCGCGACCTGCGCGACATCGCGGCGCTCGCGAAGGCGGCCGGCGCGCTGGTCGTCGTCGATGCGGTGTGCACGCTGTCGACGATGCCGCTCGAGATGGACGCGTGGGGCATCGACGCGGTGATCACGGGCGGCCAGAAAGGGCTGTCGTCGATCCCGGGTGTGTCGCTGATCGCGTTCTCGGATGCCGCATGGGAGCGGATGAAGCATCGTCCGGAGCCGAACGCGCACTGGTGCCTCGACATGGCGCTCGCGGAGAACTTCTGGCACAACGCGGGCTATCACTACACGGCGCCGGTGTCGGGCGTGCTCGCGCTGCACGAGGCGCTGCGGCTCGTCTGCGCGGAGACGCTCGAAAGCCGCTTCGCGCGCCATCTGCGCTGCTCGCTCGCGCTGCAGTCGGGCGTCGAGGCGATGGGGCTCACGCTCTATGCGCCGAAAGACTGCCGGCTCAATTCGGTGGTCGGGATCGAGACGCCGGAAGGGCTGACGCCGGGGATGGTTTGCGGCCATATCTCGAAGCAGTACCAGGTCGAGATCTCGGGCTCGTTCGGTCTGCCGATCGTGCGGATCGGCCAGATGGGCGAGCAGTGTCGCGAACACAACCTGTTCCGGACGCTGCATGCGTTCGGCCGCACGATGGTCGACCTGAAGGTGCCGGTCGACCTGCCGGCCGGCGTGGCGGCGCTGGAGCAGGAACTGTCGCGGCGCGGCGCGTAGCGCGTAAACGGGAAGAAGGGCGTGCCGGGTGCGCTTCGCGCAGCCAGCCGCGGCAACCGGCGTGCGGCGCTCAGCCGCCCTGCATCGCGCGCCGGTACGCGTTCGGCGTCGTGCCGTGCGCGTCGCGAAAGCGATGGCTGAAGTGGCCGGCATTCGCGTAGCCGCATTCGGCCGAGACCTGTGCGAGCGGCAGCGACGTCGTGCGCAGCAGCAGGCGCGCCCGTGCAAGCCGCTGCTCGGCGACCCACGCATGCGGCGCGCGGCCGAACGACAGCCGGAACATCCGCGAGAAGTGGTATTCGGACAGCGCGGCGACGTTCGCCAGTTCGCCGAGCGTCAGCGGCTGCGACAGGTAGCTGTCGATATAGTCGCGCACGCGGCGGCGCACGGCCGGCGCGAGCCCGCCGCGGAACGGCACGTCGGTGCGCGTCGTGCTCTGGCCGCGCAGCAACTGGCTCAGCACGTCGTGGGCGGCTTCGTTGACGCGTAGCCGCCCGTCGGCATCGTCCCAGCGCTCCAGCGCGAGCGACCGGAACTGCGCCGCGACGCGCGCATCCTCGAAATAGGTGCGATCGGCGAGCTTCAGCTCGCGCGGTTCGCGATCGAGCTCGCGGATCGCGCGCTGCGTAAAGTGCTCGGGCAGGAAGTACAGGTGGATGAAGTGCATCTCGCCGCGCACCCACCAGCGCGATTCATGGTCGCCCGGCAGCGCGCACAGCAGGCTCGGCGCGCCGTAGCGCTGCACGCGCTCGCGCTCCGTCCGGTAGCCGCCGTCGAGATAGCACGACAGCGTGTGGTGGCCGGGCTGCTCGTAGATCGTTTCGCTTTCGTCGGTGATGCGCGTCCATTCGGCGATCGCGAGATGGTCGCCGAGCCACGCGAAGCGCTCAAGCGTCGCGTTCGCCTCGGCGAGCGTACGGCAGACCGACTGCAGGCCGAACGGCATGGCGCCGCCGGCCAGGGCGGCGGCGGGATCGACGGGCGGGGCGTGCAGGGGCGAACTCATGATGCGCCGAGTATAAGCGCGTGCGCGACGCGCCGTGCGGCGGGCCGAAAAAGACCGCAATTCCGGACAATCCGCGCGGGCGGGGCGGCCGCATAGTCGGCGTCCGTTTCACTCGTTTCGCTGCATCGCCGCCATGAACCTGTCGCTTTATTTCGTCACCGTGCTGATCTGGGGCACCACCTGGATCGCGATCAAGTGGCAACTGGGCGCCGTGCCGCCGCCCGTGTCGATCGCGTGGCGCTTCTGGCTTGCGGCCGCCGTGCTGTTCGCGCTGCTGCGCGTGATGCGCCGGCCGGTCCGCCCGCCGCGCGAAGCGTGGCGCTACCTCGTCGCGCAGGGCTTCGCGCTGTTCTGCCTGAACTTCCTGTGCTTCTATTACGCGGAGCAGGTCGTGCCGAGCGGGCTCGTCGCGGTGATCTTCTCGACCGCGCCGCTGCTCAATTCGATCAACGGCCGGCTGTTCATGGGCCGACCGCTGCGGCCGTCCGCGATCGCCGGCGCATTGCTCGGGCTGACCGGCATCGCGTGCCTGTTCTGGCAGCAGATGGCCGGCCATCTGAACGATCACGCGACCTGGACGGGCCTCGCGATCGCGTTCGCGGGCACGATGTGCTTCTCCGCCGGCAACCTGCTGTCGAGCCGGATGCAGTCGATGGGGCTGCACCCGCTCGCGACCAACGGCTGGGCGATGCTGATCGGCGCGGCGATCCTGACGGTCGGCAGCGCGGTGGCCGGGATGCCGTTCATGATCGATCCGAGCCCGCGCTATCTCGGCGCGCTCGTGTATCTCGCGGTGCCCGGTTCGGTGATCGGCTTCACCGCGTACCTGACGCTCGTCGGCCGGATCGGGCCGGAGCGCGCCGCGTACTGCACGGTGTTGTTCCCGATCGTCGCGCTGGCGGTGTCGACGGTGTTCGAGGGCTACCAGTGGTCGCCGCTCGCGGTGGTCGGGCTGCTGCTCGTGCTGGCCGGCAATCTCGTTGCGTTCGATCTGACGCGGCGGCTGTTTTTGCGGGCGGCCTGAGCTGGCATGACGCGGGCCGCCGCACGGCATGGCCCCGGGGTCATCCGAAATGGTTGACTCGGTTGACTTGGTTTAGATTCGAGGCTAGGCTGGATCCTCCGGCTGTGTCAGGAGGTGAAGATGGCCACGCACGCTCATGCGCTTGAAGGCGCGGATGCGATTCTCGATGTCGAGACCGAGGAGGCACTGCGCAGTGCCGTGGGCGCGGCAACCATGCTCGGCCCGGATCGCGCCCGTGCGCTGCTCAGGCTGTCGGACGAGCAACTGGGGCACCTGTTCAAGGTGGGCATTGCACAGGTCATCGATCTGGCCGGTACGATCACGTTCGGCATCGCGGCGGCCGCGACGCGCGACAGGAAGCCGTCCGGCCGGAAGAAGGGCGCGACGGATACGCGCACCGGTGTCGCCGTCGCCGATCTGGAGCGGCGCGCACAGGCCGAACGCCACGTGCTGGTTGCGGACGGCAAGCTATTGCCGGCCGCGCAAACCTGGACCGGGCTCGGCATGACGCGGCAGGCGCTCAGCAAGGCGGTGGCATCGGGGCGCATTTTCACGGTCGATGTCGGAACCGCGCAGTACTACCCGGCGTTCTATCTGGCGGGCAATATCGACCGCAAGGTGCTGGGGAGGGTGACCCAGCGTCTCGGCGGCTTGCCCGGATGGAGCAAATGGCAGTTCTTCACGACGCCCAAGGCGTCCCTCGGCAATGTCACGCCGCTGGCGGCGCTGTCCCGCGGGAAGGTGGACGAGGTCGAGCGTGCCGCCACGGCGTTCTCGGAACGCTAGGAGGCGTATTTGCTGACGGCGCCGGGGGAACATTTCGCGAGTGCGACGCTGGCAACCCGCGAGGTGGAGCCGACGGCGCTGGTTCGCATTTCGCGATACGCGACCGGCGAGCCGTACTTCGGCAAGTCGGGCGGCAACCGCTTCGACGATCCGCGCAAGCGGCGGCGGTACGGCACCAGCTATTTCGGTTTCGATCTGCATTGCGCTTTCGCCGAGACGGTGCTGCACGACGAAGTTGCGGATCTGGTGAAGGGCGGCTTTCCGCTCGTGACGACCGAACTCGACCGCTACGTGCTGTCATTTGACGGCGCGCCGTTGACCGTGGCCGTCCTGCACGGCTTGTCGCTGAAAAACCTGGGTGGCGACGGCGCGTTGTCGACCATCGTGCCGTATGGCGTTCCGCAGCAGTGGTCGCTTGCCGTATATCGGCATCACCGGCGGGTCGACGGCTTTCTATACATGTCACGCCATCTCAATACGTCGGAGGCACTCGTGCTCTTCGATCGTGCCGCCCCCAAGCTCTCGCTCAAGGACGCCGTTCCGTTCCGGCGTCATCCTCAAGCCGTCCGCGTGTTGCAGGACTTCAACGTGTTGCTGCGCTGAACGGCGTTGCTTCCGTGGCGACGCGGCTCAAGCCGCCGCGCCGCTCCCCTCGACCCGCGCCTGCCGCTGGTACAGCACCATCGACAGCGCCACGCCGGCCGCCGCGGCCACGGCCGCGAACAGGAACACCTGCGGATAGCCGAACGCGCCGGCGACATAGCCGGCGAGCGGGCCCGTGATGCCGAGCGACAGGTCGAGGAACACCGAATACGCGGACAGCGCCGCGCCGCGGCTCGCCGGCGGCACCAGCGCAACGGCCTCGACGCCGAGCGCCGGGAAGATCAGCGCGAAGCCGAAACCGGTCAGCGCGGCGCCGATGAGCGCGACGTGCGGCACGGGCGCGAGCCACAGCAGCACGAGGCCCGAGCATTCGAATGCGAACGACACGATCGCGACGCGGAAGCCGCCGTAAGTCTTGATCGTGTTCGCGAACAGCAGGCGCGCGCCGATGAACAGCGTGCCGAACACGGTCAGCGACAGCGCGGCGTTCGGCCAGTGGCGCGCCGCGTAGTACAGCGTGACGAAGGTCGCGATCGAGCCGAAGCCGGCCGAGCCGAGCGCGAGGCCGAGGCCGTGCGGCAGCACGCGGGTGAACACGCTCGCATACGACATCCGTTCGCCGTGCACGAGCGGCACGGAATCGATCATGCGCGCGAGATAGAAGCCGATCGCGGCGAGCGCGATCACGATCACGCCGATCAGCGCCGGATTCAGCGTATGCGCGATCGCGACGCCGACCGGCGCGCCGAGTGCGAGCGCGCCATAGGTGGCGATGCCGTTCCACGAGATCACCTTCGCGTTGTGCGTGACACCGACCCGGCCGATGCCCCACAGGATCGCACCCGTGCCGCACAGGCTCTCGCCGACGCCGAGCACGAGCCGGCTCGCGACCAGCAGCACGAGACTCCCGACCGGCCAGTGCGCCAGCAGCAGCGCGACGAGCAGCAGCACGCCCGAGATGCCGCAGCCGATCAGCCCGCGCAGCACCGTCTGCTTCGGGCCGAGCGTATCGGCGAAGCGCCCGGCGAGCGGCCGGGACGCGAGCGTCGCGAAATACTGGACGCTGATCGCGCCGCCCGCGACGATCGCGGAAAAACCGAGGTCGTCATGGACGAAGCCCGGCAGCACCGCGAGCGGCAGGCCGATGGTCAGGTAGCAGATGAACGTGAAGCAGACGACGGACACGATTTGCAGCGTGACGGCGAACCCGCTGCGCGGCGGTGTGGCGGAATCGGTGGACATGGGGTCTGAACGAATGAGCGAAACGAAACGGAAGGCGGCGAAAAACGGAATCGGGATTTTCCCATGGAACCGGTTTTGCTGCATGTACCGTTTAGTTAATGAAGGCCCGTTTTAATCGGCGACAGATCGGTGGCTGACCGGAGCGGGCCAGCGGGAAAACCAGGCGGGGCAACGCGCGGCGGGCGCGCCCGGCGGCCCCGGCGCGCATATCGCGGCAGTTATATGGGCCTCATGCGTGATGGGCTATGGGTTGCGGAATTTGATGGTGATAGCGTGCAAACTGTCAGAAAGACGTCGGTCGAGCGCTGAGCGCAGGCCGCCTTGCCCCCACTTGAAGAATGATAGAGACATGAGTGAGCCGATCCGCTTCTACCATCGTCACGCAGTCCGCGAAGTCAGCGGCGCGGACGTCACCCGCACCGTGCTGCAGTATCTGCGCGAGGACGCGCACTGCACCGGCACCAAGGAAGGCTGCGCGGAAGGCGACTGCGGCGCGTGCACGGTCGTCGTCGGCGAGCTGACCGACGCGGGCACGGTCGCGTTCAAGGCCGTCAACGCGTGCATCCAGTTCCTGCCGACGCTCGACGGCCGTGCGTTGCTGACGGTGGAAGACCTGCGCCAGCCGGACGGTTCGCTGCATCCGGTGCAGCAGGCGATGGTCGATTGCCATGGCTCGCAATGCGGGTTCTGCACGCCCGGCTTCGTGATGTCGATGTGGGCGCTGTACGAGAAGCATGGCCACGAAGGCTGCGGCAGCGCGTGCGCGAAGGCGAAGGACGTGCCGACGCGCACCGAGATCGCCGATGCGCTGACCGGCAACCTGTGCCGCTGCACCGGCTACCGGCCGATCGTCGACGCGGCGGTGCGCATGTTCGACGCGACCGGCGAAGGTGCGCCGCAGCCGTCGGCGACGGTCGACACGGCCGTGCTCGCCCGCACGCTCGCGTCGCTCAAGCGCGACGACACGTTCGCCTACACGACGGCCGACGGCGCGCAATTCGCGGCGCCGCGCACGCTCGACGCGCTGGCCGCGCTGAAGGTCGAGCGTCCCGCCGCGCGGATCCTCGCCGGCAGCACCGACATCGGCCTGTGGGTCACCAAGCAGATGCGCCGGCTCGACGACCTGATCTACGTCGGCCAGATCGCCGAGTTGCAGCAGGTCGTGCACGGCGACGACTGGATCGAGATCGGCGCGGGCGTGACGGTCGAAAAGGCGTACGCGGCACTTGCCGGCACGTATCCGGAGCTGACCGAGATGTGGAAGCGCTTCGCATCGCTGCCGATCCGCAACGCGGGGACGATCGGCGGCAACGTCGCGAACGGTTCGCCGATCGGCGACTCGATGCCCGGCCTGATCGCGCTCGGCGCGCGGGTCGTGCTGCGCGGCGGCGACACGGTGCGCGAGCTGCCGCTCGAAGCGCTCTACACGGGCTATCAGCAAAAGGACATGGCGCCGCACGAATTCGTCATCGGCGTGAAGGTGCCGACCCGCACCGGCGCGCGCGCGAAGCTGCAGTTCCGCACCTACAAGCTGTCGAAGCGGTTCGACTCCGACATCTCGGCCGTGTGCGCGGCGTTCGCGTTCATCGCGGACGGCGACCTGGTGCGCGAGCCGCGCATCGCGTTCGGCGGGATGGCCGCGACGCCGAAGCGCGCGACCCACACGGAAGCCGTGCTCGACGGCGCGCAGTGGCACGAAGCCACCGCGCAGGCCGCGATGCAGGCGCTCGAGCGCGACTACCAGCCGCTGTCCGACATGCGTGCGACGAGCGCGTATCGCCTCGATACCGCGAAGAACCTGATGATCCGGTTCTGGCTGGAGACGCGCCCGCACGATCCGCTGCCGCCGCAGGCGCTGAGCGTGCGTGAAGTGGCCGCCGAAGTTGCCAGCGACGCGGCGCGCGTCTGACGAGGGAGAACACCGAACATGAACCAGCAAGCAGAACCGTTCCTGAGCACCCTCGATCCGCAGGCAGACGCCGCGCAGGTGCACGTGTCACGCGCACACGAATCCGCCCACCTGCACGTGAGCGGACGCGCGACCTACACCGACGACATTCCGATCGTCGCCGGCACGCTGCACGCGGCGCTCGGATTGTCGGCGAAGCCGCACGCGCGGATCGTGTCGATGAACTTCGACGCGGTGCGCGCGACGCCCGGCGTGGTCGCCGTGTTCACGGCCGACGACATTCCCGGCGTCAACGACTGCGGCCCGATCATCCACGACGACCCGGTGCTCGCCAAAGGCATCGTGCAGTTCGTCGGCCAGCCGATGTTCATCGTCGTCGCGACGTCGCATGAAACCGCGCGGCTTGCCGCGCGCCGCGCGCAGGTCGACTACGAAGAGCTGCCCGCGATCCTGACCGCGCAAGAGGCGCGCAAGGCCGAAACCTACGTGATCCCGCCGCTGAAGCTCGCGCGCGGCGACGCGGCCGCGCGGCTTGCCGCCGCGCCGCATCGCGAGTCGGGCGAGATGCTGCTCGGCGGCCAGGAGCAGTTCTACCTGGAAGGGCAGATCGCGTACGCGGTGCCGAAGGACGACGACGGGATGCACGTGTACTGCTCGACGCAGCACCCGAGCGAAATGCAGCACCTCGTCGCGCACGTGCTCGGCGTCGCGTCGCACAACGTGCTGGTCGAATGCCGCCGGATGGGCGGCGGGTTCGGCGGCAAGGAATCGCAGTCGGGCCTGTTCGCCTGCTGCGCGGCGCTCGCCGCGTGGAAGCTGCTGTGCCCCGTGAAGCTGCGCCCGGACCGCGACGACGACATGATGATCACCGGCAAGCGGCACGACTTCCATTACCGCTTCGACGTCGGCTACGACGACGACGGCCGCCTCGACGGCGTCGCGCTCGACATGACGTCGCGCTGCGGCTTCTCGGCCGACCTATCGGGCCCGGTGATGACGCGCGCGGTGTGCCACTTCGACAACGCGTACTGGCTCGGCGACGTCGACATCGCCGGCTATTGCGGCAAGACCAACACGCAGTCGAACACCGCGTTCCGCGGCTTCGGCGGCCCGCAGGGCGCGTTCGCGATCGAGTACATCCTCGACGACGTCGCGCGTTCGCTCGACCGCGATCCGCTCGACGTGCGCTACGCGAACCTGTACGGCAAGACGGAACGCAACGTGACGCCTTACGGCCAGACGGTCGAGGACAACGTGCTGCAGGAGCTGCTCGGCGAGCTCGAAGCGACGAGCGGCTACCGCGCGCGGCGCGCGGGCGTGCGCGAATTCAACGCGCGCAACACGGTGCTGAAGAAGGGCATCGCGCTCACGCCGGTGAAGTTCGGCATCGCGTTCAACGTCACGCACTTCAACCAGGCCGGCGCGCTGGTGCACATCTATACCGACGGCTCGGTGCTCGTGAACCACGGCGGCACGGAGATGGGGCAGGGGCTCAACACCAAGGTCGCGCAGGTCGTCGCGCACGAGCTCGGCATCCGCTTCGGCCGGATTCGCGTGACGGCGACCGACACGAGCAAGGTCGCGAACACGTCCGCCACCGCGGCGTCGACGGGTTCGGACCTGAACGGCAAGGCCGCGCAGGATGCGGCGCGCCAGCTGCGCGAGCGCCTCGCGGTGTTCGCCGCGAAGCAGTTCGGCGACGGCAAGGTCGATGCGGCCGACGTGAAGTTCGGCAACGATTTCGTGTGGGTCGGCGGCACGAGCGTGCCGTTCGGCGAGGTGATCGCGAAGGCATATCTCGCGCGCGTGCAGCTGTGGTCGGACGGTTTCTACGCGACGCCGAAGCTGTACTGGGATCAGTCGAAGCTGCAGGGCCGGCCGTTCTACTACTACTCGTACGGCGCGGCCGTGTCGGAAGTCGTGATCGACACGCTGACCGGCGAAATGCGCACGCTGCGCGTCGATGCGCTGCACGACGTCGGCGCGTCGCTGAACCCGGCGCTCGACATCGGCCAGGTCGAAGGCGCGTTCATCCAGGGGATGGGCTGGCTCACGACCGAGGAGCTGTGGTGGAACGCGGGCGGCAAGCTGATGACGCATGCGCCGTCCACCTACAAGATCCCGACCGTCAACGACACGCCGCCCGAGTTCAACGTGCGGCTGTTCCAGAACCGCAACGTCGAGGACAGCATCCACCGTTCGAAGGCCGTCGGCGAGCCGCCGCTGCTGCTGCCGTTCTCGGTGTTCTTCGCGGTGCGCGATGCCGTGGCCGCGGTCGGCGACTACCGGGTGAATCCGCCGCTCGACGCGCCGGCCACCGGCGAGTCGATCCTGCGCGCGGTGTGTGCGGTGCGTGCGGCGAGCGCCGCGCGGGCAGGCTGAGATGAAACGACCCCCACGCTCACTGTGTTCGCCCGGGGGGGCGCAGTCCCCCCGTCTCTCGAACGCCGATTGGCATGCTTGCGGGGCGGCCCGGCGGAGTCCGACATGAACGGGCCCGCCCGCTCGCTGCGTGCCGCGTCGCATGCGCCCGTCGCCGGGTGCGACGGCGCGTGCGCAAGCGCATCGGACTACGCGTTCGCGCAAGGCACCGGCCGGCGCAACCGCGCGAGCGCCGCGCCGCCGCCGATGCACATCGTGCTGTTCGGCGCGGGGCACGTCGGTCACGCGCTCGTCACGCTGCTCGGCGCATTGCCGTGCGTCGTGCAGTGGGTCGACACGCGCGACGAACTGTTCCCGGACGAATGTCCGCCGAACGTGCAGCCGGAGCCGACCGACACGCCGGAGGCCGTCGTCGACGCGGCGCCACCCGGCACGTACTTCCTCGTGATGACGCACAACCACGCGCTCGACTTCTCGCTCGCCGCGCAGATCATGCGGCGGCGCGACTTCGCGTACTTCGGGATGATCGGCTCGCGCACCAAGCGCGTGAAGTTCGAACGCCGGCTCGCGGCGCGCGGCGTCGATCCGGTCAGGCTCACGGAGATGGTGTGCCCGATCGGGGTCGCGGGCATCGTCGACAAGGCACCGGGCGCGATCGCGGTGGCCGTCTGCGCGGAACTGCTGCAGGCGCGCTCGGGCACGCCGGTCGCCGATGCGAAGGCGGCCGCGGCGGGCCGCCTGCGCGACGACGTGAGCTGCGCGCGATAAGCGCGTGCGCGACGCGCCCGCGCGCGTTTTTGCATACACTGCACGGAATGCGCGGCATGGGGCCGCGCATTTTTTTCGTGCAGGCACCATGTCCGATCATCAGGTCTATCTCGACGCGCTCGATACGAGCCTCGTCGTCATCGAACGCTGGCTAGCCGGCGTCGACACGTCATCCGCGGCGCTCGACGTGCTGATCGCGCCGTTCTCCGACGATTTCACGATGATCATGACCGACGGTCGCGCGCTCGATCGCGACGGCACGCGTGCGCTGTTCGCGACGCTCGGCGGCGTGAAGCCCGGGCTGCGCATCACGTTGTCGGAAATCCGCGTGCTCGCGGCCGATGCGTCGCATGCGGTGCTCACCTATTTCGAGGCGCAGCATGCGGCGTCGGGCGAGCTGCCCGCGCGTCGCGCGACGGCCGTGTTCGAGCGCGACGCGGCAGGCGTCGTGCGCTGGACCCATCTGCAGGAAACGACCTGCGCGGCGTGAGCGAGCCGCGCGGGCTGAAGGCGAAGGCCCGTGCGGCCGTGTGTGTCAGCGCTTGCGGCCGCGCTGCGCCGTCAGTTCGTCGGACACGCTCTGCATCAGCGCGCACAGCCACGCGATATCGGTCGGGCGATCCGGTTGCGGATGCGTGAGCAGGTAGCTCTTGATGCGCGGAAACGGCACCGGCGGCGTGACGACGACGAGCGGCAGCAGTTGCGCATAGTGCGTCGCGAAGCGGCGCGTCGTCGTGAAGATCAGGTCCGATTGCAGCAGCACCTGCGGCACGATCCCGAAGTACGGCAGCGTCGTCACGATTCGCCGCGTGAGACGGGCGCGCGCGAGGCCGATTTCGATCGCGTTGCGCTTGTCGCCGGTGTACGGCGTCGGCGCCACGTGCGCGGCCGATGCGTACGCTTCGCGTGTGAGCGGCGCGCGCGCGAGCGGATGCGCGTCGCGCATCAGGCACACGATCGTGTCGGAGAACAGGTCCTGGCGCGCGAAGTGCGGGTCGGGTTTCGGCCAGTTGCCGATCACGAGATCGAGCGCGCCCGATTCGAGCGCGCCCGCGTGATCGAGCGCGGGATTCAGCGAATCGATTTCCAGATGCGCATGCGGCGCCGCGTCGCGAAAGCGCTCGATCAGCGTCGGCATGAAGAAGTCGTTCAGGTAGTCGGGCGCGGCGACGCGGAACGTGCGCCGCGCGGACGACGGATCGAAGTCGCCGTGCGGCGTCGCGATGAAGTCGACTTCGCGCAGCGCGCGCGACGCCGCGCCGAGCAGCGATGCGCCGTATTCGGTCGGCACCATCCCGGATTTGCCGCGCACGAGAATCGGGTCGTTCAGCGTTTCGCGCAGCTTGCGCAGCGCGGTGCTGATCGCGGGCTGGGTCTGGTTCAGCCGCAGCGCGGCTTGCGTGACGCTGCGCTCGAGCAGCAGCGTGCGCAATACGCGCACGAGCCAGATATCGAGCGAGGCGGTACGGTCGTCGTCTTCCATCGGTACGGGTCGATTCGGGGATGCGTAACCTTACCGCAGCCGCGCGTTGCCGTGCGTGATACCGGCCATCACGCGCGGCCCTTCGGCAGCGTGCTGATCCGCTTGACCTCGCGCGACTCGAGCCAGTTCGGCGTGCGCGCGCAGTACAGCACCATCGGCAGCGCGTCCTCGCCCCAGAACAGCTGCTTGTTCATCCAGAAAGTCGGCACGCCGAACACGCCGAGCGCGATCGCGTCGTCGGTGTTGCGGCGCAGTTGCGCACTCGTTTCCTCGAATTCGATCAGTTCGTCGCCGTGCCCGACGCCGACGCGCTCGCACAGCGCGGCGAACCCGTCCGGCGTCGACGGATCGTTGCCGTCGCGCCAGATGAAGCGGAACATTTCGCGCACGGTCGCGATGTCGGCACGCAGCGCGATCGCGAGGCGCAGCACCTTGTCGGAATCGAACGGATGCGCGGGCGGCATCTTGAAGCGGATGCCGAGCTGTTCGGCGCGAAACAGCGCGTGACGGTACGTGAACACGCGCTTGGCCGGGACGTCCGCGCTCGAGCGCTGCCCCCAGTGACGTTGCAGGTCGGGCAGCGACACGGCGACGGGTTCGAACGGCACGTCCGGCCACTTGTCGTGTTGTTCGAGCAGCAGGTAGGAGAACGGCGACACGAAGTCGAAGAACCAGGCAGGCTGGGCAGTGTCGAGGCCGGTTGTCATGGGCGGATCTCCAGAGGGTGGGGCGTGCGCGCCTGGCGGCGGCCTTCATGTTACGCGGTGGCGCGCGGATGCAGCAATGATCGCGGATCGTCCGCTCATGCGGAACCGGGAGTCGCCCGAGGGGGCGCGCCGGCCGGCGGCGACGTGTCGCCGGTGTCGGCGCCGGGCGTGTCTGCCGTCGTGTCGCGATCTTGCGCGGTGAGCCGCTCGCGCACGAAGCCGATGTGCTCGCGCAGCACATAGAACTGTCCCGCATACGCGAGCGGCATCTTCATCCGGTTCACGGCTTCCTCGATATCGTCGAGCTCGTCGAGCAGCGCGACGCGTTCCTCGGCCGTATGCTCGCCGAGCGCGCTGCGCTCGAGCGCGATCAGCGCGCCGTACCAGCGGTAGATGCGCGAGCGCACGCGCCAGCCGTACAGCGACGGCACGAGCCGCAGCCCCGGAATCAGCACGACGATCAGCGGCACCACCACGACGAGCAGCCGGTCGACGAGACTCGCGACCCAGAACGGCAGGCGCCGGTACAGGAAGGTCTTGCCCGACTTGTAGTAGCGCGCCGCATCGTCCGACAGCGGGAAGCCGCGCGTGATCGGCGACGGGAATTCGCCCGCGTGCTGGAGGATCGTCGCGTGGCCGTGCACTTCGCGCGCGGCCTCGATCAGCAGGTCGGACAGCGCCGGATGCAGCGTGTCGCGCGCGACCAGCTCGATCGTCGGTGCGACCGTATGGATGTCGGCGGGCGGCAGGTTGCGGCCGAGATCGTAGACGCCCATCGGCAGCGTGATCGCGGTCAGGTACGGGAAACGCCGCGCGTACGCTTCGGCCTGCGTGAACGAGTACACGTGCACGCCGGGCGCGCGGAACAGCTTCGCCATCACCGGGATCTGCGTCGAGTCGCCGGACAGGAACGCGGCGTCGATCTTGCCGTCGAGCAGTTCGGTCGCGGCGTCTTCGCCGGCGGTCGGCAGCAGTTCGGTCGAACCGCCCGGCACGATGCCGTTCATCTTCAGCAGCGCGAGGCTCAGCTCGCGCGCGCCGCTGCCTTCCGAGCCGAGCGCGAGCCGCTTGCCCTTGAAATCGGACAGGCGCGCGACGATCGGGCCGCGGTACATGATCGCGAGCGGCACGTAGCCGATGCTGCCGAGCGACACCAGCTGTTCGTCGCGCTCCTTCGGGCCGATGCCGCTCTGCACGAAGCCCACGTCGACCGGCGCGTTCGGGTTCGACAGCCGCGCGAGGTTCTGCGCGGATCCTTCGGACGACTCGACGTCGAGCGTGATGCCGTTTTTCGCGAGGATCGTCTTGTATTTCTGCGCGGCGTTCCAGTACGTGCTGCCGGGCGGCCCGGACGAAATCACGAGGGTGGACGGCGGCGCGGGCTGGATCAGCTTGACCGCGAGCCAGACGGCCGCCGCGGCGAGCAGCACGGTAGGGCCGATCGACAGGGCGAGATCGCGCCACGACACCGCGACGAAGCGGGCGAGGATGCGGCGTGGCGGGCGAGGGCGGGCAGGCTTCATGGAATCGGCGGATGACACGGGTGTGACGCATCGATGGCGACCGTGACCGACGATGCACGCGGTGCACGTTCTGGCGGCGATGGTACCCGGTTTCGCCGCGCGTGCGCGAGCCGGGCGCCGCGGCGCGGCTGTGCGCCCACGTCGGCGGGCGCTCGCGCGTCAAAAGCTTTGCGCTTCGGCGGGCGCTGGATTACATTGTGCGACGCAGCCGCGCCCGATTCGCGCGCGACCCGGCACGCAATGAGACCGGGCGCGTCCGGCCGGCGGCTGTCCGGCCCGGCCGGCCCGCATTCGCGCGCGCCGGTCGCCGGCCCGTGTCGCCTCTCTCGCATCGCCGTGGAAATCATCGGCCGTCCCGCCCGTTTGCGCGCGGGCCGGCTGCCTTTGGGGGTTTCCGGCCGTACTGTGCACGGCCGTTCCGGAGTCACAAGGAGATAGCATGAAGTCGATCGTGTTGAGAGCGTTGGGTGTTGCGGCCGTGGCGGCCTGTTTGACGGGCAGCGTCTACGCGCAGTCGAGCGATGCGGCGGCCACCGAAGCGCCGGCCGCGGCGACGAGCTCGCCGAAGGCGGCAGCCAAGACCGCGAAGAAGGCGAACCGCAAGCTGGGTTACGCGGTGCGCAAGGCGATTACGAAGGATGGCGGCGTGAACGTGGCGAACCTCGTCGTCCGCTCGAAGGGCGGGGCGATCACGCTGGAGGGCACGGTGCCCGATCAGGCACAGATCGACAAGGCGGAAGCCGCGGCCAAGGGCGTGAAGGGCGTGACGTCGGTCACGAACAAGCTGACGGTCCAGCAGCAATGACGCCGGGCGGCGGCGCGCCAGCGCCGTCCGCGCCCGCTTGCAGGCGGGCCCCGGCATGCCGGGGCCCGTTTGCGCTTCAACGGCCGCGAGCCGCGCACGACGCGGCGGCGGACCCATGACGAGATCGAGAGGGCGGCAATGACGACGCACGGGTGGGGCAGTCGGATTCTTCTCGGCGCGGCGCTGGCCGCGGCGACGATGCTCGGCGCCTGCAACGGCGACGATTCGGGCGAACGCAACCGGCTGCCCGGCTTCGTGTCCGGCAGCGTGCGCACGACCGCCTATGACGGCGCGAGCGACGACCTGCTGACGGCCGGCCTCGGCAAGACGGGCCTCGCCGCCGCCGCCGCACCGGCATTCGCGAATCCGTCGCGGCCGACGGGTGCCGAACTGCGCCGGGTCGCGATCTGGTCGAACTACCGCGCGCTCGTCGACATGAGCGCCAACGGCGGCTACGGCCGCTTCTGGGGGCCGAACGTCGACCTCGACGGCAACGACACGCTCGGCGAAGGCAGGATCCCCGGCACCGAATATCTCGCGTATGCCGACGACGGCAGCGGCCGCAAGAACGTGACGCTGCTCGTGCAGGTGCCCGCGAGCTTCGATCCCGCGCAGCCGTGCATCGTCACGGCGACGTCGTCGGGCTCGCGCGGCGTGTACGGCGCGATTTCGGCGGCCGGCGAATGGGGGCTCAAGCGCGGCTGCGCCGTGGCGTACAACGACAAGGGCGGCGGCAACGGCGCGCACGAGCTCGGCACCGACACGATCACGCTGATCGACGGCACGCTCGCCAACGCGGTGCTGGCCGGCAACGCCAGCCTCTTCACCGCCAACGTGACGAGCGGCGATCTCGCCACGTACAACAGCCGCTTTCCGAACCGCTACGCGTTCAAGCACGCGCATTCGCAGCAAAATCCCGAGCAGGACTGGGGCCGTGCGACGCTGCAGTCGGTCGAATTCGCTTACTGGGCGCTCAACGAACGGTTCGGGCCGCTGCTCGACAGCTCGCATCGCGGCGTGCGCTACCATCCGGGCGACATCACGACGATCGCCGCATCCGTCAGCAACGGCGGTGGCGCCGCGCTCGCGGCGGCCGAGCAGGACACGCGCCGCTGGATCACGGCGGTCGTGGTCGGCGAGCCGCAGATCAACGTGCGGATGGCGGCGAACGCGCTCGTGCGCGAAGGCGGCCAGCCGGTGCCGTCGTTCGGCCGGCCGCTGGCCGATTACGCGACGCTCGCGAACCTGCTGCAGCCGTGCGCGGCCGCATCGGCGTCGCTCGCCGGCGAGCCGTACCTGAGCGCGCTGCCGCTCGCCACCACGCAGTCGATCCGCACGCAGCGCTGCGCGACGCTCGCGGCGGCGGGGCTCGTGTCGGGCGCCGATACGCCGAGCCAGGCCGCCGACGCGCTCGCGCAACTGCACGCGGCCGGCTATCTCGCCGATTCCGACCTGCTGCACGCGCCGATGTGGGATTCGCAGGCGATTCCGGCGATCGCGGTCACCTATGCGAATGCGTACACGCGCTCGCGCGCGACCGACAACCTGTGCAATTTCAGCTTCGCGACCACCAGCGCGGCGACGGGCACGGTCGCGCCGCCCGCGGCGTCGCCGATGCCGGCCGTGTTCGGCCTCGGCAACGGCGTGCCGCCGACGGCCGGCATCGATCTCGTGTTCAACACCGGCGCGGGCATCGATCACCGGCTCGCGACGCCCGACGCGAGCTTCGCGGGCGCGCTGTGCCTGCGCCAGCTGTGGACCAACGGGATGCTCGACATGCCCGCGAACGTCGACGCGGTGCGCGTGAACGCGAACCTGCAGGGCAAGCCGGCGATCATCGTGCAGGGCCGCAGCGACGCGCTCGTGCCGGTGAACCATGCGTCGCGCGCGTACGTCGCGCAAAACGGCATCAGCGAAGGCGGCCGCAGCCAGCTCGTGTTCTACGAGGTGACGAACGGCCAGCACTTCGACGCGTTCCTGCCGGTGGCGGGCTTCGACACGCGCTTCGTGCCGGTTCACTACTACAACCTGCAGGCGCTGAACCTGATGTGGCGGCACTTGAAGAACGGCGCGCCGCTGCCGCCGTCGCAGGTGATCCGCACGGTGCCGCGCGGCGGCACGCCGGGCGCCGCGCCCGCGCTGACGAGCGCGAACCTGCCGCCGATCTCGTCGTCGCCCGGCGCGAACGCGATCACCGCCGGCGCCGGCACGATCGACGTGCCGCTCTGACGGCGCCCGGCGCGCCGCACGCCCGAAGCCGGACAGTCGTCCGGCTTTTTTCTTTTCAGCGTCCGGAATCGGTTCCGCTCGATTTTTTATCCGAATGGCTTGCCCTGTAACAAATTATTACTTTACGGCGGAAAACCCGGAATCTAATATGCGCCGATATTTTCACTTAATTTAATAAATTACCGAGAGACAATAATCCTTTCCGCATAATTAACCGATCCTTTCGATTTTATTAAGTCGATTCGAGCAGCGACTGGCCGTTGTTTTGCGATTGGCCGGCCGCTCGTCGACGGGGATCGTTCGTCTGTTCGAAGCGAGGCCGCCTTGTCTGGCGGGCTTTGCGGGGGAGGTTTTTGCCGTTTGCTTTATGGCGCGTACGGATTGCCGCCTGAATCCGTATTGCTGCGGATTATTGAATTGTCGTTCGCAATGGAATGGATTCCATTGCGCAGTCGCGAAATATGGGTGGGGTAAATCATGCCGGACGGTACTCGCTGATCCGGTAAAAAACTCGGGGTGCGTCGCATAACGAATGCATTCCGGTGCGGAGCGCCGGCGCAAATGATCCTTTGCGGTCGGCGGTATTTATCGTTCTGTTCGAGAGGCAATAATGACGACACTGAAGTCCTTGAAAGACGGTTTCGCGCTATTTGGAACGACACTGGGCGTGCCGCTCGCCGCAGCCGCGGCGGCGGCGCTGCTCGTCACGGGGTGCGGCGGCGACGACGGATCAGGGCCGTCCGCCGCGACCTCCGCGGCGGCCGCGACGACGTCGAACGGCAGCACGTCGGCCAGCGCCGACGCAACGGCGGCCGCGGCCGACCAGCCGTACGTCGACAACGACGTGTACGGCACCGGGCCCGACGATGCGGTCACGGACTCGACCGAAGGCGCGGCGGTCGTGCACCGCCAGGTCGCGATCGGCGGCAAGACCATCAAGTACACGGCCACCACCGGCCACCTGACCACCATCGACCCGACCACGTCGGCGCCGAACGCGAAGATGTTCTACGTCGCGTACACGCAGGACAACCCGGATCCGTCGAAGCCGCGCCCGGTCACGTTCTTCTACAACGGCGGCCCCGGTTCGTCGTCGGTCTACCTGCTGCTCGGCTCGTTCGGGCCGAAGCGCCTGCAGTCGTCGTTCCCGAATTTCACGCCGCCGGCCCCGTACAAGCTGCTCGACAACCCGGACAGCCTGCTCGACCGCACCGACCTCGTGTTCATCAACCCGGTCGGTACCGGCTACTCGGCGGCGATCGCCCCGGCGAAGAACAAGGATTTCTGGGGCACCGACCAGGACGCGCGCTCGATCGACCGCTTCATCCAGCGCTACCTGACCAAGTACTCGCGCTGGAATTCGCCGAAGTTCCTGTACGGCGAGTCGTACGGCACGGCGCGCAGCGCGGTCGTGTCGTGGGTGCTGCACGAGGACGGCATCGACCTGAACGGGATCACGCTGCAGTCGTCGATCCTCGACTATGCGAATGCGCTGTCCGCGCCGGGCACGTTCCCGACGCTCGCGGCCGATGCGTTCTACTGGAAGAAGACGACGCTCAACCCGACGCCGACCGATCTCGACGCGTACATGATCCAGGCTCGCAACTACGCGGACAACACGCTCGCGCCGCTCGCGCAGAAGCCGAACCCGCAGGACGGCGGCTTCCTGAACGTGCGGCTGAACCTGAACCTGCAGACCGCGCAGCAGATGGGCTCGTACATCGGCACCGATCCGACGTCGCTGATCCAGACCTTCGGCAACCCGGCCGCGCTCGGCAACGTGCCGTCGTCGGACGACAACCCGCCGTACACGTTCTTCCTGACGCTCGTGCCGGGCACGCAGATCGGCCAGTACGACGGTCGCGCGAACTACACGGGCAAGGGCATCGCGCCGTACATCCTGCCGAACTCGGGCAGCAACGATCCGTCGATCACGAACGTCGGCGGCGCGTACACGGTGCTGTGGAACAGCTACATCAACACCGACCTCAAGTACACGTCGACGTCGTCGTTCGTGGACCTGAACGACCAGGTCTTCAACAACTGGGACTTCAGCCACACCGACCCGACCGGCGCGAACAAGGGCGGCGGCAATACGCTGTACACGGCCGGCGACCTGGCGGCGACGATGAGCGTGAACCCGGATCTGAAGGTGTTGTCGGCGAACGGCTACTTCGATGCGGTCACGCCGTTCCACCAGACCGAGCTGACGCTCGCGCAGATGCCGCTCGATCCGACGCTCAAGGCGCAGAACCTGACGATCAAGAACTACCCGTCGGGCCACATGATCTATCTGAACGACGCGTCGCGCACCGCGCTGAAGGGCGATCTCGGCAGCTTCTACGACGGCATCCTCGCGAACCGGACCGCGCTGCAACGCGTGCTGAAGCTGCAGGCGCGCACGCAGCAGCTCAAGCAGCAGCAACTGCAGCAGCAGGGGCGGTAAGCGTCGCGCAGCGATCCGTGCGGCCCGGCCTCGTGCCGGGCGGCGCGGGTGTGCGATGCCCCGGATGGACGACAGCCCGATCGGCGCAGGCCGGTCGGGCTGTTTTATTTGATCGGACGAATGCCCGGCAGACGATGCACGGGCCGTTGATGACGAAACGCTGGCGGCGGAGAAACGGGCGGTTGCGTTCGGGCGTTCAGGCGAGCACGAGCCGCACGCCGACCGCGACGAGCGTCGCGGCGAGCAGGTTGCGCAGCAGGCGCTCGGGCGCGCGCGCCGACAACAGGCTGCCGAGCACGATGCCGGGCAGCGAACCGAGCAGCAGCGACAGCAGCATCGACCAGTCGACCGAACCGAGCAGCCAGTGGCCCATGCCCGCGACGAGCGTGAGCGGCACCGCGTGCGCGATGTCGGACCCGACGATGCGGGTGGTCGCGAGCGTCGGGTACAGCAGCAGCAGCACGGTGACGCCGATCGCGCCGGCGCCGACCGAGGTCATCGACACGAGCACGCCGAGCACGACGCCGGTCAGCACGGTCGACCACAGCGTGCGCGCGGGGCTGGGTGCGAGCGGATTGCGTGCGGCGAGCGCGGTGAGCTGCGGCCGGAAGATCAACGCGAGCGACGTGAGCAGCAGCGCGACGCCGAGCACCAGCTGGATCACCCGCGCGGTGCCCGGCGCATTCATCCCGTGCGTATGCATCGCCCACAGCGTGATGGCCGCGGCCGGGACGCTGCCTGCCGCGAGCCGGCCGGTGATGCGCCAGTCGATCGACCCCTTCAGCCCGTGGACGAGCGTGCCGGTGCCCTTGGTCGCGGCCGCGTACAGCAGGTCGGTGCCGACTGCCGTCGCGGGATGGACGCCGAACAGCAGCACGAGGATCGGCGTCATCAGCGAACCGCCGCCGACGCCGGTCAGGCCGACGAGAATGCCGACGAACAGGCCGGACAGGGAGTACAGCAGATCGATATGGGGAAGCGACATCGGAAGCAGGCGGTTATGCGGCGTTCGGCGGCGGCGCGCGCGTCAAAGTCTGCCATTGTCGCAAAAGTGGCGCTTCGGTGTACGACTACGTTAAAAATCGGCCGGAGCAGCCCGCCGGGCGGACGGTTCGTCGTGCGTGAAACGGTCGTTTGAACGTGTGTCGGGCCCGAAGGGCGACGCACGTGCCGCTGGCCGGCTATCGGGCGGCGGGGCAGGGCCGTACGGAACAGCGGGCGAGGCCGGGGGCGCGGCGGCGCGTGCCCCGGCCGGCCGTCAGTGCATCGCGGGGCCGACGCCGGCGACCGCATCCTGGCGACGGATGCGCAGCGCGAGGCCGAGCAGCCCGGCGGCAGCGGCGAACGCCGCGCCCACCGCGAACGCGGCGTGGTAGCCGCCGTTCAGCGCCTCGAGCGGCGCGGCATGGGCGGCGGCCAGCGCGTCGCTGCGCGCGGCCGCGAGGCTCGCCAGCACGGCCAGGCCGAGCGCGCCGCCCATCATGAACGCGGTGTTGACGATGCCGGACGCGAGCCCGGAATCGGCCGGATCGACGTCGTTCATCGCGGCCAGCAGCACCGGATTGAACGCGACGCCCGCACCGATGCCGAGCAGCGTCATGCCGGGCAGCACGTGCCAGACGAAGCCGCCGTCCGCCGGCGCGCGCGCGAACAGCGCGAGGCCGCACGCCGCGATCAGCAGGCCGGCCGCGATCGGGCCGCGGATGCCGAAGCGCATCACGATCCGCGCGGACAGCCCGAGCGAGAACGCCGCCATGATCAGGTTCGCGGGCAGGAACGCGAGGCCGACCTGCAGCGGCCCGTAGCCGAGCACGCGCTGCATGTAGAGCGCGGACAGGAAGAACCACGCGAACAGCGCGGCCGCCCACAGCACGCCGATCACGTTCGCGAGCGCGACATTGCGCGCGGCGAACAGCGTGAGCGGCATCAGCGGATGCGCGACGCGCGCCTCGATCGCGATGAACAGCGCGAGCAGCGCGACGGCCGCGCCGATCAGCACGACGGTCTGCGTCGACAGCCAGCCGGCCTCGTTGCCGCCGACGATCCCGTAGACCGCGAGCATCAGCGACGCGGTGACGGTGATCGCGCCCGCGACGTCGAGCCGCGCGGCGTCGGCGGGCGGGCGCATGCGCGGCAGCAGCGCGACGCACATCGCATAGACCGCGATGCCGATCGGCAGGTTGACGAGGAAGATCCAGTGCCACGACAGCGTGCTCGTCAGCAGCCCGCCGAGCAGCACGCCGATGCTGCCGCCGCCCGCGCACACGAAGCCGTAGACGCCCATCGCGCGCGCCCGTTCGCCGGGCTCGGTGAACAGGTTCATGATCAGCGACAGCGACACGGCCGACACGATCGCGCCGCCGAAGCCCTGCACCGCGCGCGCGGCGATCAGCATCGTCTGCGATTGCGCGAGGCCGCAGGCGAGCGATGCAAGCGTGAACACGACCAGGCCCGCGAGGAACATGCGCCGCTGGCCGTACAGGTCGCCGAGCCGGCCGCCGAGCAGCAGGCAGCCGCCGAACGTCAGCAGGTACGCGTTGACGACCCACACGAGGGCCGTCTCGGTGAAATGGAGATCGGTGCTGATCGACGGCAGCGCAACGTTGACGATCGTGCTGTCGAGCACGATCATCAGCACGCCGAGGCAGAGGACGATCAGCGCGTACCAGCGCTTCTCGCCGTGAATCCCGTGGGTCATGGGCTTGCAGCCTTCTTTGTGATAGGTATTTGAAAGGCTGCATTGTAGACGTCATTCGCGCGCGCTTCCTGCCGGTTTGTGGCAGCAGCGACGCGTAGTGACGGGCGCGCTTCGCACGACGGTGTGGCGCGCGCCGGGCGCCGGGTTGTTATCCGCGCGGCGGCAGTTCGCAGCCGTCCGGGCCGCAGGCGGCGGCGTCGCCGGTCAGCTCGACGATGCCGCCGTCGCGCCATGCCTGGTCGAGCGCCTGCGCGAACACGTCCGCCGGTTGCGCGCCCGACACCGCGTAGCGGCCGTCGAACACGAACAGCGGCACGCCGCGTCCGCCGATCTGCTCGGCGAGCGCGATGTCGGCCTCGACTTCGTCGCGGTAGGCGTCGCTGCGCAGCACCGCTTCGGCAGCCGCGCGCTCCAGCCCGGCTTCGACCGCGAAATCGAGCAGTGCCGCGTGGTCGAACAGCGAGCCGTGTTCGCAGAAATACGCGCGGTACAGCCGCTCGGTCAGCGCATGCGCGCGCCCCGTCGCTTGCGCGAGCTTCACGAGCCGGTGAGCGTCGAGCGTGTCGCCGGCGAGCGTGCCGGGCAGGTCGTAGTCGAGCCCGACGCTCGCGGCCGCGTCGGTTACCTGGCGCAGCATCTGGTCGACCTGCGCGGACGACATCCGGTACTTGCCCGCGAGCATCGCCTCGACCGGTTCGACCGGATGGCCCGGCATCAGCCGGTACGCGCGCAGCACGACCTCGACGTGCTCGGCGTGCGCGAACGCGGCGAGCGCCTCGTCGAAGCGGCGCTTGCCGATCCAGCACCACGGGCAGATCAGGTCGGACCAGATTTCGACGGTCAGGGGCAGGCGGGCAGTCGGGGCAGCGGTGGTCGGCATCGGGACTCCGGGCAGCAGAAAAAGTGTAACTGAGACTATATCACTTTCCGGCTTCGAGGCTGGGGCGCGGCGCGGCCGCGTTGCCCGGCACTGCCCGCGCGGGCAGGCGGTATCCGGCGCGCGCCGGTGCGGCACGCGGCTTGCCGGCTTACGCGTCGTCCTGCGTTTCCTTCAGATGCTTCAGGTGCTTGTAGACGGTCGCGCGGCCCATCCCGAGCACGTTCGCGACATAGTTCGCGGCGCTCTTGCCGCGGAACGCGCCTTCCGCATGCAGCGCCTCGACGAGCTCGCGCCGATGCTCGCGCGTGAGCCCGTTCAGGCCGACCTGACGCTCGCGCAGCCAGCCGTGCAGGAACGTGTTGATGCGCTCCTGCCAGTCGTCGCGGAACAGCTCGTCGGGCTGCGCGACGACGCCCGCGCCCTTGATGAACACGTCGAGCGTCGTGCGGACGTCGTCGAACACCGCGATGTTGAAGTTGATGCACATCATCCCGGCCGGGTGGCCTTCGTCGTCGAACAACACGTTGCTCACGCAGCGCATGCGCCGTCCGTCCCAGTTCAGCTTCTCGTACGGGCCGATCACGCGCTCGCGCGCCGAATGATCGATTTCCTCGAGCGCCGAGTCGTCGCCGACCTCGCGTTTCGACAGGTTGTTCGCGAGATACAGCACGGTCTGGTCGTGCAGGTCGTGGATCACGACTTCCGCGTACGGGAAGAACAGCGCCGCGATGCCGTCGGCGATCGGTGCGTAGCGGGTGAGCAGCAGGTCTTTGACGGGGGATTGCTTCTTGCGCATCGGAATCGCCATCTCGGGTGAGCGGGGGCCGGGCGGTGCGTCGGCGCGCCGCGCCGGCGTGCCGTTGGCCGGCATGTCCGTGCGCGCACGCGCCGCCGCCGCGGCGGTTGCGCCATTGTATCGGCCCCGCGTGCGCGTGACGCTCATGCGCGCGTCAGCTGCGTGTACAGCGCGTGCGCGATCGCGATGTCCTCGAGTCCGAGGCCGATCGAGCGGAAGAACGCGTGACGCGTGCGCGACGGCGCCGCGCAACTGCCGGCGACGAGCGCGGGCAGGTCGCCGACGATTCGCTCGGGCGACCAGCCGTGTTCGGCCGCCGCGAGCTGCATCTCGCCCGCGCTCGCGGGCGTCGTGTGCCGGTCGTCGCAGTACACGTCCATGCCGGGCAGCCAGGCGGGCGGGATTTCGTGTGCGCGCGCGACGTTGGTGCTGATCGACGTGACGAGCGCGGGGCGGGTGAGCATGCCGTCGGCGAGCACCGGCGTGCCCGACGACGTGCAGAGCATGACGACGTCCGCGTCGCGCACGCACGCCTCGACGCTCGCGGCCGGCCGCGCGCGCGGATCGATCCGCGCGAGCGCCGCCTGCAGCGCGGCGTCGCCGGCGAGCGCCGGCGAATGGACGCTGATCGATGCCCAGTCGCGCAATCCCGCGGTGTGGCGCAGATGCGCGAGGCCGACCGCGCCCGTGCCGATCACGGCGAGCCGGCGCGCATCGCGCGGCGCGAGGCAGTCGACCGCGAGCGCGGTCGTGCCGGCCGTGCGCTCGACCGTCAGCAGCCCGGCGTCGCACCACATCAGCGGCTGGCCGGTGCGCATCGACATCAGCGCGGTCCATGCCGTGACGATCGGTCTCCCGTCGGGTTTGCCGCCGGTCACGATGTACGGCGACAGCTTCGCGCCGAACACCTGTTCGTCGGCGAGCGCGCCGAGGTACGTGATGAAGTCGCCGGCCTGTTCCGGGAACAGCGTGAGGGTTTGCGGCGGCTGCACCGCGCGGGCCGACGCGAGCGACGCGAACATGCGGCGCAGCGTGCCGAGCACGTCGAGCGACGGCAGCGCAGCGCGCACCGCGGCTTCGTCGACGGTCAGCGGCAGGGTCGGGGCGGGTTGCGTCATGGCACTTCTCCGGTCGGGAGCCGGACAACGCAGTCTCGAAAGACGGCGTCCGGCGATGTTCGTGATGGATTAAAAGTCTAATATAGACAAAGAAAGTCGGGTGAGTTTTTCTTTTCGGGACGGGAGGGTTCCGGCAGTTTTTGGAAAAACATCGACAAATCAACGGCATTCTTTGCACCCTGCAGCATTTCGACAGGCAGCACCCCGGTCCGGATTATCGTATCCCCTATAGTCTATAGTAGACTAAGAGTCTATATTTGACGTGCAGACCAGCGTGCCGCCGCACGGCGCCATGCGACCGGTCTTCATCGCCTCAATCCAGAACCGAAGGATCTCCGTCATGAACTGGAAGCTTTCCCTTTGCGCCGTCGCGGCGCTTGCGTGCGCGGCCGTCACGGCCCACGCGGAACAGACCACGCTGCGCTTCGGGATCGAAGCCGCCTACCCGCCGTTCGAGAGCAAGACGCCGGCCGGCCAGTTGCAGGGTTTCGACGTCGACATCGGCAACGCGGTGTGCGCGAAGCTGAACATGAAGTGCGTGTGGGTCGAGAACGCGTTCGACGGGCTGATTCCGGCGTTGCAGGCGCGCAAGTTCGACGCGATCAATTCGGCGATGAACATCACCGCGAAGCGCAAGCAGAGCATCGACTTCACGCCGGCGATCTACGTGGTGCCGATCGTGATGGTCGCGCGGCGCGGCTCGCCGCTGCGGCCGGATGCGGCGAGCCTGCGCGGCAAGCACGTCGGCGTGCTGCAGGGGTCGTCGCAGGAGGATTTCCTGAAGGCGCACTGGGCCAACGCGGGCGTCGCCGTCGTGTCGTATCAGGATCAGGACCAGATCTACGCGGATCTCGCAGCCGGCCGTCTCGACGCGGCCGTGCAGGAAGCGCAGACCGCGCAGGACGGTTTCCTCGACAAGCCGGCCGGGCGCGATTACCAGATCGTCGGCGATCCGCTGAAGGATCCCGCGACGCTCGGCGAAGGCACCGGCTTCGGGATGCGCAAGGGCGACAAGGCGCTGCAGGCGAAGATCGTCGGCGCGCTCGATGCGCTGAAGCAGGACGGCACGCTCGGCGCGCTGTCGCAGAAGTACTTCAAGCGCGACATCATCGCGAAGTAAGCTTCCCCGCGCGCCGGCCGCGGGGCCGGTGCGCGTCGCACCGAATCTCGACGCAGTACGGAAAAGCATGGATTTCGACGTCATCGTTCTGGGGGCCGGCATCGTCGGCGTGTCGTCGGCGCTGCATCTGCAGGATCGCGGGCTGCGCGTCGCGCTCGTCGACCGGCGCGCGCCCGGCGAGGAAACGAGCCACGGCAATGCCGGGCTGATCGAGCGCTCGTCGGTCGTGCCGTACGCGTTCCCGCGCCGGCTCGGCACGCTGCTGCGCTACGCGCGCAACCGCTCGGTCGATCTCTATTGGGACTACAAAGCATTGCCCGCGTATGCGGGCTGGCTCGCGCGCTTCTGGCGCGAATCGTCGCCGCAACGGCTCGCGGCCGCCGCGCGCGACATGCTGCCGCTGGTGGCGGCGAGCGTCGTCGAGCACGACGCGTTGCTCGCGCGCACCGACGCGCAGCCGCTCGTGCACGACGGCGGGTGGATCGAGGCATTCCGTTCGCCCGCGCTGTTCGACGCGGAAACGCGCGCGCAGCAGCGCGTGGCCGACGCGCACGGGTTGCGCATGAGTGTGCTCGATGCGCGTGCGCTGCACGATCGCGAACCCGGCATCGGCGATGCCTTCTGCGGCGCCTTCCACTGGCAGGATCCGAAGACCGTGTCGAGCCCGGGCGGGCTGACGAAGGCCTACGCGCGGCTGTTCGAGCGCGACGGCGGCACGTTCGTGTCCGGCGACGCGACGACGCTGGCGCAGGTGCGCGACGGCTGGCAGGTCGATACCGGGCACGGTCCGGTGTCGGCGAAGTCGGTCGTGGTGGCGCTCGGGCCGTGGTCCGATCACGTGTTCGCGCCGCTCGGCTACCGGATTCCGCTGCGCGCGAAGCGCGGCTATCACATGCACTACCGGCCGACGCGCACGCCGCTGAACGTGCCGGTGTGCGATACCGAGGAAGGTTTCGTCGTCGCGCCGATGGAAGGCGGCCGCCTGCGGCTCACGACCGGCGTCGAGATCGCGCTGCGCGGCGCGCCGCCGACCGGCGTGCAGCTTGCGCGCGCGGAGCCGCTCGCGCGCGACGCGTTCGGCATCGGCGAGCGTCTCGACCCGGCGCCGTGGCTCGGGATGCGGCCGTGTACACCCGACATGCGGCCGGTGATCGGGCCTGCGCCGCGCCATCGTCATCTGTGGTTCGCGTTCGGCCATTGCCACCACGGGCTCACGCTCGGCCCCGCGACCGGGCGGCTCCTCGCGGAAATGATGACGGGCGCGCCGACCTACATCGATCCGCATCCGTATCGCCCCGCGCGCTTCGGCTGAGCGCGCCAGACCGTGGCGGCCGCGCGTGCGGCTCCACGGTTGTTCGTCGAGCCGGCCGGAGCGATGGTCGACTGGATTGACGCGCGAGTGCAAACGATCCGCGTAATCGGGCGGAAAGAAATCGCGAAATAGAAAAATCCAGAAATCGCGATTCGTCAATGTAGTCACCATTGCGACGAAAAGCAGAGCGGGAAGTCCGCCCGGGCAATCCGGCATGTACCGGAACACGTTACCGCAGCCTCGCAAGCGTTACGTTACATCGGCGTTCCGCACGCCTTCTTCGTCGGACGGTCAAGGCGATCCGGCGCGCCCGTTTGCCCGGAAATTCCTGAAAAACCCGTCATTGGCTTGCAATGAGCCAACGAATGAATCCGCTTCGTCGCGGTGGCACGCTTCGTGCAATCGGTCCCCATGCTGGATTAACGGAGTGCCAACCGAGACGGGGTAGCGATGCGGCAAAAACTCAAATTGACGGGGATGGCGTTGTCGGTCGCGACGGCGTTCGGCGGGCTCGCTTCGGGGGCGGCCATGGCCGAGTCGCTCGGTGCGCTGCCGATTCCGCAAGCGATCGTCAATCCGCCGGCCAACAACGTATCCGTCGGGCTGGTCGCGACGGCCACGTCGCCGCTCGGTTCGGTTGCCGTGGTGACGGGCGCATCGGGTTCGGTTCAGACATCGCTCGGCAATCCCGGCCAGGCGCTGTCGGGTGCGGTGAGCGGGCTGACGGGCGCGCTTGGCGGCAGTGGCGGCACGGCGACGCCGCTCGCGCCGGTGCAGGGCGTTGCGAGTCAGGTGACCGGTGCGCTCGGCGGCAACAACCCGGCTGGTGCGTTGGGCGGCGCGCTGAATACGGGGGCGGGCGCGTTGAGCAACGCACTCGGCACGGCAACGGGCGCGCTGGGTAACGCCGGCGGCGCGACGAACCCGCTGGCGCCGCTTCACGGTGCGGTGAATCAGGTAACGGGCCCGCTCGGCGGCGGCAACCCGGCACGCGCGCTGACCGGCGCATTGGGCAACCTCGTCGGCAGCAATCCGGCAAATGCACTGACCGGTGTCCTGGGCACCGTCACCGGCGCGTTGGGCGCCGCCGGCAGCGCGACCCCGATCGCGCCGCTCCAGAGCGTCGTCGACCAGGTCACGGGCACGCCGGGCAGCGGCAACCCGGCCGGCACGCTGGGCAACGCGGTCAATACGATCGCGGGGACGCCCGGCAACGCCGGCGGCACATCGAATCCGCTCGCGCCGGTGCAAGGCGCCGTCACGCAACTCGCCGGCACGCTGGGCAGCGATAACCCGGCAGGCGCGATAACGGGCGCGGTGAACTCGCTGACCGGCACGCTCGGCAACCTCGGCGGGTCGGACCCGCTCGCGCCGGTACAGGGTGTCGTGAATCAGGTCGTCGGCACGCTGTCCGGTGCCGGCGCCGGCAGCGGCAGCCCGATCACGCCGATCACGAACCTCGTCGGCGGCCTGCAGAACGCGCTGCCGACGAGCGGCAACGCGGCAGGCGCGCTCACCGGTGCGCTCGGCTCGGTGCGGGGCGCGCTCGGCAACCTCGGCGGCTCGAATCCGCTCGCGCCGGTGCAGGGCGTCGTGAACCAGGTCGTCGGCACGCTCGGCGGCAGCAACCCCGCGGGCGCGCTGAGCAACGCGGTCAACTCGGTGACGGGCGCGCTCGGCAATCTTGGCAATCTCGGCGGCTCGAACGCGCTCGCGCCGGTGCAAGGCGTCGTGAACCAGGTCGTCGGTACGCTGTCGGGCGCCGGCGGCGGCAACGCGGCAGGCGCGCTGACCGGTGCGCTCGGCTCGGTGACGGGGGCGCTCGCGAACGGCCCGGCGGCGCTCGGGCAGGCGGCCGGCTCGCTGCTGTCGACGGGCACCAATGCGACGACGGCGGTCGTCAACGCGGTCGGCACCACGCTGGGCACGGCGCTCGGTTCCGTGCCGGGCCTGTCGGGCGCGTCGCACCCGGGCGGCGGTTCGGCGAACAACCCGCTCGCACCGGTGTCGACGCTGCTTCAGTCGGTGACAGGCGCACTGCCGAAGTAACCGGCGCGAACGCGCGGCGGCGACGCATCGTCAGCCGCGCGAACCGGGTCGCGCAACGCGGCATGACAGCAATGTCATGCCGCGTTTTCGTTGGATCCCCGAATGCGTTCGTCGGATGAATGGCCGGTGCGTGCTTGCCGCCAGCCACATTGCGGGGCGGTATGGAATAACCGGCCGGGCCCGTCCGTTTACATACCGAGTCGCGGCGCGATCGAGCGGCGGGATAATGGTCATGACGAAGTCGACCGTCCCGTGCGTCGGCGCCGTGCCGTCATGCCATGCCAGGGAGAACGGGAATGAAGACGATGCTGTTCGCCGTCGCGCTGACTGCCGCGATCGCGCGGCCCGCCGCCGCGGAGCCGCCGCAGACCGTCGACGGGAAACTGATCGACGAAGATCACATGACGCTGTACGTGTTCGATCACGACGCGCCGGGCAAGAGCACGTGCACCGGCGCGTGCGCGGTCAACTGGCCGCCGGTGCTCGCCGACGGCTACGACAAGGCGTCGGGCGCACTGAGCCTCGTGGTGCGCGGCGACGGCAAGAAGCAATGGGCATATCACGGCCGCCCGCTGTATCGCTGGAAGATGGACCGCAAGGCCGGCGACGCGGGCGGCGACGGGGTCGGCGGGATGTGGCACGTCGCGCGTCCCTGAGCGACCGACGGAGTGACGGCGCGGCGACGCGCGAGGCATCCGGATGAGCTACGAATCGGATCTGCTGGTATGGCTGCCGCATCTCACGCGGTATGCGCGCGCGTTGACGGGCGACCGGGCCTGGGCGGACGATCTCGTGCAGGACACGCTCGAGCGCGCGCTGAACCGGCCGCCGCGCGATGGCGGCAACCTGCGCGCGTGGCTGCTGACGCTGCTGCGCCACCGCTTCATCGACCAGTTGCGCGCGCGGCGCGAGTTCGCGGTCGACGATGCGACCGCGCCCTGGCAGACGATGGCTGCACCCGATGACGAGGTCGGCGGCCTGATGTTGCGCGACGTGCAGCGCGCGTTGTACCGGCTGCCGGTCGAGCAGCGCGAGGTGCTGCTGCTGGTCGCGCTCGAGGAATTGAGCTACCGCGACGCAGCACAGGTGCTGGGCGTGCCGGTGGGGACGGTGATGTCGCGGCTGTCGCGGGCGCGCGAACAGATGCGTGCGCTACTGTCCGGCGAGCAGCCCGCGCACCGCGCGGCTGCACTCAGGGTGATCGGGAAGACATGATGGACGACGATCCGCGCAGACCTTCGAACGACCGGGACGACGGCGCCGATGCCTCGGCCCAGCTGCTGTCCGCGCTGCTCGACGGCGAGCTGTCCGGGGCGGCGCGCCGCGAGGTGCTCGAGCGGCTGCAGGCCGATCCGCGCGAAGCCGGCCGATTCGCGCATTACGGCGCGCAGCGCGATGCGTTGCACGCGCTGTTTCCGTTGCCGGCCGCCGCGCCGGCGCTGTTCGTGCAGCGGCGCGCGTCGCGCCGGCGCGGGGTCGCGTATGCATTCGCGGGGCTGGCGGCCGGGCTGGTGATCGGCATTGCGCTGCATGCGGGCTGGACGGCGTTCGGCGTCCAGCCGGCGTTTGCCGCGCGCGCGGATGCCGCCTATGCCGTATATGCGGTCGATCGCGACCATCCGGTCGAAATCGACGCCCGCGATCCGGCGCGTCTGGGCGGATGGCTGTCCGCGCGTCTCGGCCGGACCGTGCGTGCGCCGTCGCTTGACGAATACGGCTATGCGCTGCTGGGCGGCCGACTGCTGCCGGGCGACGCGGGGCCGGCCGCGCAACTGATGTATCAGCGTGCGGACGGCGCGCGCGTGACGTTGTACATGACGGCTTACGATGCGCGGCGGCTCGCGCCGCAGGCGATGTCGGCGGATGGCCGCTACACGTATTTCTGGTCGGATCGCGGCATGGGTTATGCGCTGTCCGGCCGAGGCGACGAACGGCGGCTGCGCGCGCTCGCGATCGACGCGTGCGGCGCGCTCGGCGGGCCGACGGATGCATGGAAGGGATGACGCGCGCGGCACCGGCAGGGAGCAAGGCATGAACGCGAAGACGGCGATGACGTTGGCTGTGGCGGTACTCGCGGCAGGCGTGGGGCTCGCGCGGGCGGACGGCGATGCTCCGGTTCACGTGCCGGTCGACGCCGATGGCGTGCAGCGGGTGAGCATCGTCGGCGGCAGCTATTTCTTTCGTCCGAACCACGTGATCGTCCGCGCGCACGTGCCGGTCGAACTGACCGTATCGGCCGAACCGGGTCTCGTGCCGCACAGTTTCGAAATCGATGCGCCGCAGGCCGGCATCGCGATGCACACCGAACTGGCCACGACGCCGCGCACCTTCCGCTTCACGCCGACGACGCCCGGTCGTTTCGCCTACTATTGCACGCATCGGCTGCTGTTCTTGCGCAGCCATCGCGAGCGCGGGATGGAAGGCGTGCTCGACGTCGAGGCGGCGCCATGATCGCCGCATTGCTGGCCGCGAGCCTGATAGGAGCGAGCATGACAGCCGATCCCGTGACCGTCGCGCAGGCGCATTTCGACCACGTCCAGTCGTACCGCGCGACGATTCGCGCGTCGGGGAGAAGCGGCGAGCGCACCGAGATTCACTACGCCTACCTGAAACCCGGCTTCGTCCGGATGGATTTCGTGTCGCCGCATCACGGCGCGGTGCTCGCCTACGATCCCGGCGAAGGCAAGGTCCGGCTGCGTCCGTTCGGCGAACACGCACTGCCTGCGCTGACGCTGTCGCCGTCCAATCCGCTCGTGCGCGATCGCAGCGGCCACCGTGTCGACCACTCGGACGTCGGCGCGCTGCTGCGCAACGTCCATGCGCTGCAGCAGGGCGGGGCGACGGTGACCGCGGGCGAGGAAACCGTCGGCGGCCGCACCGCGCTGCGCGTATCGGTGACGGGCGCGCCCGCGCATGCGATCCACGGCGTGCATCGCTACGAGCTGTGGCTCGACATCGAGGACGGCTTCCCGTTGAAGGTCGTCAGTTTCGCGGATGGCGACGGCGAGCCGCTCGAAACCGTGACGCTCGACGACGTCGAGATCGACGTCGCGTTTCCCGCACGCTTTTTCGCGCCCTGATCGCGCTTCATGCACGCGCACGACACGCCGGAGGCGGCATGGCGGAATACCGGTTTTCGACGACGTGGCGCGTGGATGCGCCGCTCGCGGTCGTCTGGGAGGCGATCTACCAGGTCGACCGCTGGCCCGACTGGTGGAAGAGCGCCGTGCGGACCGTCGAGATCGAGCGTGGCGACGCCCGCGGCGTCGGCGCGCTGCAGCGCTATACGTGGAAGGGCGCGCTGCCGTACCGGCTGACCTTCGACATGCGCGTGCGGCGCATCGAGCCGCCTCACGTGCTCGAAGGCCGCGCGAGCGGCGCGATCGAAGGCGACGGATGCTGGTCGTTCGTCGCCGACGGCACGCGCACCGTCGTGCGCTACGACTGGCACATTCGCACCCGCGAGCGCTGGATGAACTGGCTGGAGCCGGTTGCGCGCCCGCTGTTCAGATGGAATCACGACGTCGTGATGCGCGAAGGCGCGAAAGGCCTCGCGCGCCGGCTCGGCGCCGAAGTCGAAACGGCCGGCCGCACCTTCCGGCCGGCCGCGGGCGCGGACTGCGCCGACGTGTGAGCCGGCGCGCCGGTCAGCGCGCGTACGCCATCACCGCGCCGTCGACGACGAGCGCGACGCGCGCGCCGACGGCCGGACACCGATGTCCCGGCACGCGCGCACGTACAAGCGTGTCGGCATCGGCATCGAGCCGCACGAGCACGTCGGCGTCCTGCCCGGCGAACTGCGTGGCTTCCACCCGCGCGGCATGACTGCCCGCGGTGCCGGCCTGTGCGGCGGGCACGATGCCGATCTGTTCCGGACGCAGCATCGCGTCGGCCGGCCCGTCGGGCAGCGGCGCGACGAGCGGCAGCTCGCCGAGCACGCAGACGATGCGCCCGTCGCGCACGCGGCCCGCGAGCAGCACGGCCTGCCCGACGAACGACGCGATGTCGCGCGTGACGGGCTGCCGGTACAGCGTCTGCGGCGCGGCGGTCTGCACGAGCCGGCCCTGCCACATCACCGCGACTTCATCGCCGAGCGTCATGGCTTCGGGCTGATCGTGCGTGACGAGCACCGACGTCGCGCCTGCCGCGGCGAGGGCATCGGCGACCGCGCTGCGCGTTTCGTGCCGCAGCGACGTATCGAGTGCGGAGAACGGCTCGTCGAGGATCACGAGCGACGGTTCGGGCGCGAGTGCGCGCGCCAGCGCGACGCGCTGCTGCTGTCCGCCGGACAGTTGTTGCGGCATGCGGCTCGCATACGATGCGGGCAGCCCGACCATCTCGAGCAGTTCGTCGACGCGATGATGACGTCGGCGTGCCGCGCGCGGCAGCCCGAACGCGATGTTGTCGGCCACCGACAGATGCGGAAACAGCGCGCCTTCCTGCGGCACGTAGCCGATCCGGCGCTGCTCGGGCGGCAGATGGAGGTCGGGCGCGGCCACGCGCCGGCCGTCGATCTCGACGGTGCCGCGCTCGGCGTGCTCGAAGCCGCACAGCACACGCAGCAGCGTCGTCTTGCCGCTGCCGGACGGGCCGAGCAGCGCGAGCCGCGAGCCGCGCCGTACCGTGAGGTCGATATCGTGCAGGACGGTATGCGATCCGAACGATTTGGACAGGCCGTGGATGCGTAATTCGCTCATGAGCGGTTCCGGGGGAAAGAGGGCGGTGCGCTCAGTGGCGCACCGACGCGCGGCCGAGCAGCAGGAACAGCAGGCCCGACGCGCCCAGCGACAGCGCGACCAGAAGCGCCGCATACGGCGCCGCGGCCGCGAACGCGAGGGTCGCCGTATCGCTCCACACCTGCGTCGCGAGCGTGCGCGTGCCGATCGGCGACAGCAGCAGCGTCGCGTTCAGCTCCGTCACGACCGAGATGAATACCATCGTCGCGGCGGCGCCGAGGCCCGGCGCCGCGAGCGGCAACACCACGCGCGTGAGCGTCGCGCGCCAGCCGAGACCGAGCGCGCGCGCGGTTTCCTCGAGCCGCACCTGTACGTGCGACAGCGCCGCGCGCACGCTCACGATCGCGAGCGGCAGGAACAGGATCGCGTAGGCGGCGACGAGCGCCGGCACGCTCTGGTACAGCGGTTGCAGCAGCCGCACGGTGATCGACACGATCGCGAGCGCGACGACGATGCCCGGCACGCCCTGCACGGTCATCGCCGTGCGTTCGAGCAGCGTCGCGACGCGGCCCGGGTGGCGCACCAGCAGGAACGCGAGCGGCAGCGCGAGCAGCGTCGTCACGGCCGCGGCCGTGAGACCGTAGCCGGCCGAGGCGAGCGTGGTCTGCCACAGCAGTTCGGGCGACACGTCGGCCGGCGTGACGGCCGCCGCTCCCTGTTGCGTGAGCCAGTAGCCGATCATCGCGAGCGGCACGCCGAGCGTGGCGAGCGCAACGGCGGCGAACACCGCGGCGACGGGGCCGCGCAGCCTGCCGAGCGGATAGCGCATCGCGACGCGGCGTGCGGAGCGGTGCGTATGGCCGTAGCGTGCCTGGCCGCGCGCGCGCGCCTCGACGGCCAGGCACAGCAGGCACAGCGCGATCAGCACGCAGCCGAGCAGCGATGCGCCGCCGCCGTCGAACGCGGTGCGGTATTCCGCGTAGATCTCGGTCGTGAAGGTCCGAAAGCGCAGCAGCTGGAACGCGCCGAACTCGGACAGCACGCCGAGCGCGACGAGCAGCATGCCGCCGCACAGCGCGGGGCGCAGTTGCGGCAGCACGACGCGAAAGAAGGTATGCCACGGCGAGCAGCCGAGCGTGCGCGCGCTTTCCTCGAGCGCGGGATCGAGCTCGCGCAACGCGGCCGCCACCGGCAGGTAGACGAGCGGAAAGTACGCGGACGTCAGCACGAGCAGCGCGCCGGTGAAATCCTGCAGGTCGAGGCTCAGCGACACCCACGCGTAGCTGGTGATGAACGGCGGCACCGCGAGCGGCGCGGCGGCGAGCGCGGCCCACAGCGGCCGAGCGGGCAGGTCGGTGCGCTCGATGAACCACGCGAGCGCCGTGCCGAGCAGCGCGCACGCGAGCGTCGCGGCCAGCGTGATCGACAGCGTGTTGACGAGCAGTTCGCCGACGAGCGGCCGCCACAGCAGCTCGATCGCATCGTCGAAGCCGAAGGTTGCCGCGCGGTACAGCGTGAAGCCGAGCGGCAGCAGGATCGCGAGCGGCCCGCACGCGGCGGCCGCGACGAGCGCACGCGACGGGCGCCGCCGCGTCGCGCTGCGCTCGCCGTCGGGTGTCGTGCGGGCCGTGCCGGACACGGCGTCGCTCATGATCAGAGGAGACCCGCCTGGCGCAGCAGCTTGCCGGCCTGGCTGTCGTCGCCGAGCTGATCGAACGTCAGCGCCGGCGGGTGCAGGTCATTGAACGGCTTCAGGATCGGATCGGGCGCGACGCCGGGCCGCAGCGGATACTCGAAGCTGATATGACCGTCGGCCATCAGTTTCTGTGCGCGCGCGCTCACCAGATACGCGACGAACTTCTGCGCGTCCGCCTGGTGCTTCGATGCCTTCAGCACCGCGGCGCCCGACACGTTGACGGCCGCACCGACGTCGCCGTTGGCGAAGTGATGGATCGCGCTCTTCGTCGATTTGTCGCCGAGCTCCGCGTGCAGACGTGCCCAGTAGTAGTTGTTGATCACGCCGGTCAGGACGCCGCCGCGGTTGACGGCCGCCGTCACGCCTTCGTCGTCGTCGAAGATCTGCGCGTTGGTCTTCAGGCCCTTCAGCCATTGCAGCGTCGCGGCCTCGCCGTGCAGCGCGAGCACGGCGCTCACGACCGGCAGGAAGTCGGCGTCGCTCGGCGCGATGCCGACCTTGCCCTTCCATTCGGGTTTCGCGAGGTCGAGCAGCGATGCGGGCAGTTGCTGCGGCTGGATCTTCGCGGTGTTGTAGACGAGCACGTTCTCGCGCGCGAGCACGCCGACCCAGTTGCCGTCGGCCGGGTTGAAGCGCGCGGGCACCGCCTGCAGCGCGGCGCCGTCGGTCTTCGCGAGCAGGCCCTTGTGATCGAGCAGCACGAGTTCCGGCGAGTTCTCGGTGAAGTACACGTCGGCCGGCGTGCGGTCGCCTTCCGCGACGAGTTGCGCGGCGAGCGCCGGGCCTTCGCCCGAGCGCACCTTCACGGCGATGCCGCTCTCTGCTTCGAAGTCCTTGACGAGCTGGTTGACGACCTGCTCGTGCTGCGCGTTGTACAGCGTGAGCGTGGCCGCGTGCGCGGGCATGGCATGCAGCGCGCCGGTCAGCATGAGCGCGGCGGCGGCCGCGGAGATCAGGTGCCGCAGCGGGCGGTTAACGGGTGAAGTATTCATGTCGTGGTCGTAGGTTGCATCCGGACGGGCCGGCAGGAAATGCGTCGTACGTCGTCGCGCCGTCAGGCTTCGAACAGTGCGGCGCCGATGTAGGAACCCGGTTGCGCGCCCGGCGGGCACGCGAAGATCGCGCTGCCGACGTGCGTGGTGAACTGGTTCATGATGTCCATCTTCGCGAGCTTCTCGTTGATCGGAATGAAGCCGTGGCGCGGGTCGCGCTGGTGCGCGACGAACATCAGCCCCGCGTCGTACTCGGTCTGCTGACGCCACGGCGGCCAGCGCTCGATGTAGAAGTTCGTGCTGTCGTTGTACGAATACGCGCGGCGCAGGATCTGCGCGCCGTTGTTCAGTTGGGGCGATGCGAGACGCGCGTGCGCGTTGTCCGGGATGACCGAGTTGCCGTCCTTGTCGACCGCGTCGAGATCGAGCGCTTCGAACTCTTCCTTGCCGCCGAGCGGCGCGCCGCTGTACTTTTTGCGGCCGAACACCTGCTCCTGAAAGCCGAGCTCGGTGTTGTCCCAGTGCTCGAGCGTGATGCGGATGCGGCGCACGACCGTGTAGGTGCCGCCGTTCATCCATGCCGGGCCTTCGGCGCCGGCCCACACGAATTTGTCCATCGAGCCCTGATCCTTGCTCGACGGATTCATCGTGCCGTCCTTGAAGCCCATCAGGTTGCGCGGCGTCTCGCCCGGCTTGCCGGACGTGAAGCCGGCCTGGCCCCAGCGCATCTGCACGGTCTTGCCGCCGAGCCGCACGAGCTGACGCACCGCGTGGAACGCGACCTGCGCGTCGTTCGCGCACGCCTGGATGAACAGGTCGCCGCCGGTCTTCTCCGGGATCAGCTGGTCGCCGTTGAAGCGCGGCAGATCGACCAGCGCGGCGGGGCGCTGCTTCTCGAGCCCGTAGCGGTCCTTGCCCGCGAGCGTGAACATGCCGGGCCCGAAGCCGAACGTGATGGTCAGCCGCGACGGGCCGATGCCGAGCGCGTCGCCCGAATCGGCCGGCGCCGCCTCGTCCGCGCCGTTCGCCGGCAGCGGCTGCGCGGTTTCGCCACGCGCGAGGCGCGCGGCCGCGTCGGTCCACGTCTTCAGCAGCGCGATCACGTCCGCGCGCCGGGTCGTCGCGAGGTCGAGCGCCGCGAAATACGCATTGCGCTGCTGCGGCGTCGCGATGCCGCTCTGGTGCTTGCCATAGAACGGTTCGATGTCGTCGTCGTGCGCGTGCGGGGACGGCGCGGCCGCCTCGGCCGCGCGCGCGGGCTGCATCGCGCC
>NZ_CABVLY010000037.1 GCF_902498995.1 Burkholderia anthina | reverse complement strand
CGGCGGCACGCACGCCGCACGGGCCGGCCAGCACCGCGAGCGGCAGCGGCTCGCCCGCGCGCGGCGCCCAGTCGGGCGCGGCGAGCCATGCGAGCGGCTCGGTAAACAGCAGCGTGCCGTCGTCGCGCGGCGGATCCTCGCCGGGTTCGTGCCGGACGATCACCGCGTCGAGCCGCCGCTCGTCGTACTGCACGAGCAGGTTCGACGACGTTCCCAGATGCATTTCGAGCGACAGCCCCGGATCCTGCCGGTGCAGGCTGGTCAGCACGGCCGGCAGGTCCGGCACCGCGACGTGTTCGCTGACACCGAGCGACAGGCGATGCGTGCCGGCGGAAATCGTGCCGAGCGCGTGATCGTGCGCGTCGAGCAGCGCGCGCGCGGCCGGCAGGAAGTTCTCGCCGTCGGCCGCGAGCTTGACGACGCGCGGCGTACGCGCGAGCAGCGGCTTGCCGAGGTGGGTTTCCAGCCGCTTCAGTTTCAGGCTGACGGCCGACTGCGTCGTGCCGAGCGCGTCGGCGGCGCGCGTGAAGCTGGCGAGATCGGCCACCAGCACGAACGCGCGAACCGCATCGAGGTCGAGGACTTTCATTTCGAATGTAAATGAATGAAATATTGATCGATGACTGTTCATTATAGTTAAGCGCGCCTAACCTGACGTGGCGTTCTCGTTTTTTCAACGTCACCGAAAGGAGCAGCACCATGCCATTCACCCGTATCGCAGTGCGCGAAGGCAAACCGGCCGCCTATCGCGCGGCGCTCGTCGACGGCGTGCATCGCGCGCTGATGCACACGTTCAACGTGCCCGAGGACGACATCTTCATGGTCGTGACCGAGCATTCGGCCGAGAACTTCGTATTCGGCCGCCATTACCTCGATATCGAACGCAGCGACGATCTCGTGATGATCCAGATCACCGCGAACAACACGCGCACGCTCGAGCAGAAACAGGCGCTGTACCGGACGATCGCGGAAAACCTCGCGCGGCAGCCCGGCGTGCGGCAGCAGGACGTCTTCATCAGCCTCGTCGAGGTGCTGAAGGAGGACTGGTCGTTCGGCAACGGCATCGCGCAATACGTCGTTTGATGCATGACAGGGCGACAGGGGCCGGATCGTCGCCCGCGCGTTTTCGCGCCGTGTACTATGGAAGCTGCTTCACGGACGACGCCGGCACCGGGCATGCGCCGGCGATTCTTCATGTGCAGGAGTCTCCATGTCGCGTGTGCTGGAAATCGTGTTGTGCCTGTCGTTGGAAGGTTGGCCGGTCAAGGCGGGAAGCCGGGCCCGAGGCGCGCAGCGCGACTTCGGTGCCGAACTCGTCCGCGCGTGGCGGATCTGTCCGCAGGTGCGCATGCGCCGCGGCCAGGAGCGCGTGACGATCGAGCCGTGCCAGATCGAGGAGGCCGAGCCGAACCCCGGCGAGCGCTGGTGGACGTGGGTCGAGTCGAATGCGCAGGGGCGCCGGGTCGTCGCGTCCCGCACGAAGGCATTCGCGCCGGGTGTCACGGAGCGCGAGCTGTTCGACGCCGAGCATGCGGGTATCGTCGTTGCGATGCCGGAGCCGGCGGCGCAGGCAGACACCGGATCGGCGGACGCAACGGATGAGCGCGATCGCGCGAGCACCGGTGCGGTGGACGAAGCGGCGCTCGCCGCGTCGTCCGGGCCGCCGCCGTTGCAGCTCGTGAGCGAGCGGCGGCGCGGGCGATGGGCGGACGACAGCGGCGTGGTGGTCGAGATGACGCTCGACGACATCGCGCTGCATGGCGGCACCGAGCCGCCGCGCCGTCACGTCGAGCTGCGTCTCGCGGCGCCCGATTGGGAAACGCCGCCCGCGCGCGCAGCCGCATTGCATGCGCTGTTCGCCGCCGCGCGCGAGCTGAGCGGCGCGTGGCCCGCGTTCGTGCAACTGACCAGCGTCATCGATCGCGCGTGCGCGGGCGAGTCCGCCGTCGCCGAGCCGGTCAAGGCGCAACTCGTCGACCTGACCGGTATCCGCACGCAGCGCGCCGCGCTGTTCGCGCTGTCCGGCGACATCGTCGCGCAATGGCTCGGCAACGAAGGCGGCGTACTCGATCGCGACGATCCCGAATTCGTGCACCAGATGCGCGTCGCGCTGCGCCGGTTGCGCACGCTGATGCGCTTCTTTCCGCGCTTCGCGGACGAGCAATGGCAGGACACGTTCGGCGTCGACCTGCGCTGGCTCGCCGCGCTGCTCGGCACGGTGCGCGACTGGGACGTATTCTCGACCGAGAGCCTGCCCGCGCTGATCGCGGTCGACGGCGGCAGCGCCGACTGGAACGGCACGCTCGACGCCGCGCGTGCGCAGGCGGCGGCCGCGCGCGTCGAATTGCGGCAGGCCCTGCATTCCGCGCGCTATGCGCGACTGACGCTGGGCTGGCTCGAATGGCTGAGCACGCTCGCGCTGCCGTCCGCGGAAGGCGACGATACCCCGTCGCTGCGGCGTCACGCGACCAAGCGCGTGCGCCGGCTGTTCGGCCATCTGTATGCGTCGCCGTCGCTCACGTCGCTCGACACGGCCGCGCGGCACCAGGTGCGGATCGATGCGAAGCGGCTGCGCTACGCGCTCGAATTCTTCGCGTCGCTGGCGTCGCGCCGCACGCGCAACGAGACGGTCAAGACGCTCGCGCGCGTGCAGAGCGTGCTGGGCGAGGCGAACGACACGATGGTCGCGCTGCACCATCTCGAACAACTGGCGGCGCCCGCGTACCAGCTCGGTTTCGTGCGCGGCTACGGGGCCGCACTCGAGCAACGTGCGGCGCGCGACGCCGAGACGCTGCTCGCGAGCCTGCGTCCGCCGCGGCTCGACGGGAAGTCGGGTTGAGCGGTGCGCGCTCACTATAATGACTCCCCGTTTTCTTCGACCAGACCGATGACCGACGCGTTGCCTCCTTCCTCTGCTACCGAACCGCTCGAACTGGGCGGCGAACTATGGTTGCGCGCGGGCGCGCAGACGCTCGGCGGCGCCACCCGCATCGCGCTGCTCGCGGCGGTCGGCGACACCGGTTCGATCACGCGCGCGGCAAAGTCCGTCGGTCTCAGCTACAAGGCCGCCTGGGATGCGATCGATACGATGAACAATCTCGCCGGCGAACCGCTCGTGATGCGTTCGACGGGCGGCAAGGGCGGCGGCGGCACGACGCTGACGCCGCGCGCGACGTCGCTGATCGCCGCGTTCCGCACGATCGAGCGCGAGCATCGCCGCTTCATCGACGCGGCCGGCGCGGCGGTGGCCGGTTTCGACGTCGACTGGGCGCTGATCGGCCGGATCGGGATGAAGACGAGCGCGCGCAACCAGTTGTTCGGCAAGGTCGAAGCGATCGTGCGCGGCACGATCAACGACGAAGTGACGCTCGTGCTGCCCGGCGGGCAGGCGATCGTCGCGGTGCTCACGCACGAAAGCGCCGACGGGCTCGGCTTGCAGCCCGGCGCGGATGCGTGCGCGCTCGTGAAGGCGTCGTGGGTCGTGCTGGCCGTCGACGACGACGGCGAAGCAGGGGCCGAAGCGTTGACAGTGTCCGCGCGCAACCAGTTGCGCGGTATGGTCGACGCCGTTGCGGCAGGTGCGGTGAACAGCGAGGTGACGCTTGCGCTCGATGGCGGCGGGACGCTCACGGCCGTCGTCACGAACGACAGCGTCGATGCGTTGCGGCTCGACGCGGGCCGGCGCGCGATCGCGTTGTTCAAGGCATCGAGCGTGATTCTGGCGGTGACGGGCTGACCATACGCGGCGGCGCGGGCCTTTGCCGTAGCCGCGTCCGGACGGAGGCGAAACCGGCGCAGCCCGGGGGGCGAGGCGCCGGCTTCGATCCCGGTTGCAACTTATGCCGCCAGTACGGCTTCTCTCAGGCTCCAACGTGGCTGCCAGGGCCACTGCCTTCGCGCGCTCAGGTGACGTGCGTCGGCCACTCGGCGTGCGGCGTCGCCGCCTGCACGCGTCCTTCGCTCAATTGCACGACCTGGTCGCCGAACGCGGCGACGTCGTCGGGGTCGTGCGAGATGAGTACCATCGGGATGTCGAGCCGCGCCTGCAGTTCCGCGAGCTCGTGACGCATGCGCTGGCGCATCGCGCCGTCGAGCGCCGAGAACGGCTCGTCGAGCAGCAGGATGCGCGGTTGAGCGACCAGCGCGCGCGCAAGCGCGACGCGCTGCTTCTGTCCGCCCGACAACTGCGACGGAAACTGCCCGGCGAGCTTGTCGAGTTCGAACGCGTGCAGCCAGTACGCGACTTCGGGCGGCACCGTTTTCGCGCGCGGATTGCGCAGGCCCGGCGTGAGTCCGAATGCGATGTTCTGGCGCACGTTCAGGTGCGGAAACAGCGCGTAGTCCTGGAACAGGTAGGCGACGCGGCGTGCGCGCGTCGGCACGTCGATGCCGCGTGCGGCATCGAACAGCGGTTCGCCGTTCAGCGTGACCGTGCCTTCGTCGGGCGACAGCAGGCCGGCGATCGCCTGCAGCGTCATGCTCTTGCCCGCGCCGGACGGCCCGAACAGCACGACGCGCTGCGTGGTGGCGGTAAACGACACGTCGAGCGTGAAGCGGCGCTCGGCGTTCGCGTAGGTCTTGCGGATATCGACGGAGACGCTCATGCGGGCCTCCGTCGTGCCGCGCCGCGCGTGGCGGAAAGGCGGATCGTCATGCGGCGCGCGGCCGAACGACGCGGATGTGACGCGCGCGTCATGTCAGTTGGCTCCGGCCGGCCCGCGACGGCACGAGCCAGCCGGTCGCAAGCAACACGAGCACGCAGGTGATCGACGTCACGAGCACGAGGAAGTTGGCGGTGTTGTCGTCGCCGGCCTGCACGGCGGCATAGATCGCGACCGACAGCGTCTGCGTGCGGCCGGGCAGGTTGCCGGCGATCATCAGCGTCGCGCCGAATTCGCCGAGCGCGCGCGCGAACGCGAGCAGCGCACCGGCGAGGATGCCGCGCGTGGCGAGCGGCAGCGTCACGCGGAAGAACACCGCGGCTTCGCCGAGCCCGAGCGTGCGCGCCGCGCGCTCGAGATGCGGATCGACGTTCTCGAACGCGGTGCGCGCCGACTTCAGGATCAGCGGGAACGCGACGACCATCGATGCGATCACCGCGCCCTGCCACGTGAAGACGAGCTCGATGCCGAGCCTGTCGAGCCATGCGCCGAATACGCCACGCCGGCCGAGCAGCACGAGCAGGTAGTAGCCGAGCACCGTCGGCGGCAGCACGAGCGGCAGCGTCAGCAGCGAATCGACGACGTCGCGCATCGGCGAGCGCCAGCGTGCGAGCACGAAGGCGGCCGCGACGCCGAGCACGATGTCGAGCGCGGTCGCCCAGCCGGCGACCTTCAGCGACAGCAGCAGCGGTACCCAGGCGTCCTGCATCACGCTACGCTCACTTGCTCGCGGGCTTGAAACCGAACGTCGACAGCACGGCCTGGCCCTGCGGCGACGCGACGAAGTCGATGAACGACTGCGCCTGCGCGGCATGGCGGCTGTCCTTGACCACCGCGATCGGATAGGTGATGGCCGTTTGCGTCGGCACGGTCAGTGCGACCTTCACGCGGCCGGGCATGATCGCCGCGTCGGTGCCGAACACGAAGCCCGCGTCGACTTCGCCGCGCGCGACGTAATCGAGGCTCTGGCGCACGTTCGCGGCCAGCACGCCCTTCGCGCTGATGGCGTCCCACACGCCCGCCGCGCGCAGCGCGCCTTCGGTGTAGCGGCCGACCGGCACCGACGCCGGGTCGCCGTACGCGACACGCTTCACGCCCGGCGCCGTCAGGTCGTTCAGCGACGTCGGCGCGGCCGCGTGGCTGTCGGCCGGCACGATCAGCACGAGCGAGTTCGCGGCGAAATCGCGGCGCGTGCCGGGCACGATGACGTTTTCGCTGACCGCGCGATCCATCGCCTTCTGGTCGGCGGACGCGAACACGTCGGCCGGTGCGCCCTTGGCGATCTGCTGCATCAGCACGTCCGACGCGCCGAAGTTGAACAGCACCTTGGTGTCCGGATGCTGCTTCTGGTAAGCGTCGCCGACGGCCTTGAACGCGTTCGTCAGGCTTGCGGCTGCCGAGACGACCAGTTCGTCGGCAGCGGAAGCCGGTGCGCTGAACGCGATCCCGGCGGCAAGCGTGGCGATCGGCAGAAAGCGGAGCAGGGTGCGGCGAAGCGGGCGAACGGTTGAGCGCATGGTCTGATCGTTTGAATGGTGGAAAACCGTAATCGTAATATAGGGCGGGTTATAACGCTCGACATACCGTTCATGTGACGGCGCACATGAAATCGTCAGACTTGAGAGCGGGCGGGAATGACGCTCGCGCGGCCCGTCACGCGTGCAGCAATGCCGCCGCCGATTCGCTGCGCTGCAGCGACGACGGCTGCGACGCCGGCCGGTAGTTCGGATTGGCTTTCCAGCGCGCGCGGACGAACGGGCGCTCGTGCCCCGACAACTCCAGCGCGACCTTGGTGACCCAGCGGTGCGACGGAACCGTGATGCCGTGCAGCGCGACCGTGACGAGGGCGAGGCTCGCGACCACGGCCGGCACCGACCAGCGGTGCGGCATGGCGCGCCACGAACCGGCGATGAACGCGATCGCGGCGATCGCGCCGACGATGCAGCCGGTGATCGATTCGGATGGCGAATGGGCATCCAGCGCGACGCGCGACACGCCGACCGCGATGCCGGCCGCGAGCCCGAGCGCGATGCCGGCGATCCGGGCCGGCGCGCGCGTGCGGATCAGCGCGAGGAAGATCGCGACGGGATACACCGACGTCGACAGCATCGCGTGGCCGCTGAAGCCCGTGAAGTCCCACGAGCGGATGCCGATGCCCCAGCCGAGGAACGCGATCTTCGTGAGCGCGACGACCGCGATCGCGGCCGCGAGCACCCCCAGCCACGCGACCGAACGCTGCCACGAGTAGCCGAGCGCTAGCCAGACAGCGATCGTGACCGCGAGCGGCAACGTCAGGCCGGCGCCGCCGAATGCGGTGATCATGATCCACAGGTGAGAGGACAGGTCGAACATCGGGAAGGGAGCAGGCAGAGGCGGGACGAATGCTTAAATCAACGCGCGAGCCGGAAAGAACGACTACAACGGATACAAGCGGCCAGACCCGAGTATAGCGCCGCGTGTGCTCGGGGCCCGTTTTTCGCGGCGCGGGGAACTATCCGCGTGCAGGAAAAATCCCAGAAACAGTGTTATGGTGCATTGCACAAACGCGAACGATGCACCCTGTGTGGTGTCCCCATTTTTCCTGACTGCGAGCCCGATCGATGACCAAAAGTCTGACGAAGGTATGGCTGGGCGGCGTGAAACGCATGCTGTCTCCGGCTGCCAAACGTGCGGCGCGCGATGCCCAGCGGATCACGCGCGATACGCTCGAGGCCGCGGCGTCGTCCGCTGCCGCTGATCTGTCCCCGCCGCGCGAATCGCGCGTGCGGCCTCGCGCGGCGGCGTGGGCGGCCGGCGAATGGACGCGCGGCGAGCATCCGATGGCGCCGGCGCTCGGCCGCCTGGTCCAGCAGCTTGCATATGGCCTCTACGTGCCGCCAGGCCGTCGGCGCGGCGCGATGCCGCTCGTCGTGATGCTGCACGGCTGCCAGCAATCGGCCGACGAGTTCGCGCAGGGCACCCGGATGAACCTGCTGGCCGACAAGCACGGTTTCGCGGTGCTGTATCCCGAGCAATCGCTGCGCGCGCACGCGCACGGCTGCTGGCACTGGTACGAAGACACCGACCGCGCGGGCCGCGGCGAAGCGGACGCGGTCGCGTCGCTCGTCGACGCGCTCGTCGACGAGCGCGGTTTCGACGCGTCGCGCGTGTACGTCGCGGGCCTGTCGGCCGGCGCGGGCCTCGCGTCGCTGCTCGCGCTGCACCATCCCGACCGCTTCGCGGCGGTCGCGCTGCATTCGGGCCCGGCGCTCGGCGAGGCGAATTCCGGGATCAGCGCGATGGATGTGATGCGGCGCGGTCTGCGGCTGAACCCGGCTGCGGCCGTCGATGCGCTGGTCGACCCCGGTTCGCATCCGGGCATGCCCGCGCTGATCGTGCAGGGCGACGGCGACCATGTCGTCGCGCCGAAGAACGCCGATCAGTTGACCGTGCAGTTCATGCGCCTGAACGGGCTCGCGGACAGCCGCGGCGCGCTGCGCGGCGGCGACCGCGCGGAGACGCGCGAGGCGGGCGCGCAGATCACCGACGTGCGCCGCGACGGCGAACCGGTCGTGCGGCTGTGTCACGTGAAAGGGCTTGATCATGCGTGGGCGGGCGGCGACGAAGCCGTGCCGTTTCACGCGGCCGTCGGCCCCGATGCGAGCGCCATGATCTGGTCCTTTTTCGAACAGAATCGCCGAACTGTGGCGACCGAACGACGCACCGTCTGATCGATGCTAGCCAAAGTTTAGGGTTTTCCCTATAATTCGGGAAAACCCTAGTCAAAGAACCTTTGGATTGCGAGATCGAACATGTACCTGCTGAGCCACCTCTTCCTGATGCTGACCAAGAACGCCGAGAAGGCCTCGAAAGAGCGCGCCGAAGCGTACCTGTCCGAAGCGACCGACATCTACGATCTCGAATTCCGTATGCGCAAGATCGATCGCGAAGCGGCGATGGGCCGTCCGTTCTCGTTCGGCTCGCGTTAAGCAGCGCGGCACGGGCCGGCTCGTCAGTCGGCCCCGAGAATTACGCAAAAGGGCGTGTGCGGCACAAGCCGCACACGCCCTTTTTGCATTTGGCGCCGTGCGTCGCGTCAGACGACCGTCAGGCGTACCGGCACGTTGTTGCGCGTGGCGTTCGAGTACGGGCACACCTGGTGCGCCTTGTCGACCAGCGCCTGCGCGTCGGCCTTGTCGAGACCGGGCAGCGACACGCGCAGCTCGATGTCCAGCCCGAAGCCGCCTGCATCGTTCGGGCCGATGCCCACTTCTGCCGTGACCTGCGTGTCGGCCGGCAGCGCTTGCTTGTTCTGGCCGGCGACGAATTTCATCGCGCTCAGGAAACAGGCCGAGTAGCCTGCGGCAAAGAGCTGCTCCGGATTCGTGCCTTCGGCGCCCGTGCCGCCGAGCTCGCGCGGCGCGGCCAGCTTCACTTCCAGCTTGTTGTCGGCGGATACCGCGCGGCCGTCGCGGCCGCCCGTGCTCGTGGCGCTCGTCTTGTACAGAATGTTCATCGTGCAGCTCCTGTCGAAGGAAAGGGAGGAAAGCGGTCCGGTCGGACGGGGTGTCGCCGGCCACGAAGAAAATATAGAACACAAATGATTTGTGTGCAAATGAAATTTTAAAGAAAAAGCCCGACAGTGCCGGGCCCGTTGGCGGCGCGGTGCGTCAGCTTTCGTTGGCGTCCGACAGCGCGCTGCGCAGTTGCTGGAGATCCGCGCGCAGCCGCACCAGGAATTCGGGTGTTTGCTGCATCGCGCAAAAGAGATCGGCGGGTACCGAGCGCGCCTTGTCCTTCAGCGCGCGTCCTTCCGCCGTCACGCGCACGTTCACGACGCGCTCGTCGGTCGCGCTGCGCACGCGCTCGACATAGCCGAGCGCCTCGAGCCGTTTCAGCAGCGGCGTGACGGTGGCCGGGTCGAGGTCGAGCCGGCCCGCGATGTCCTTCACCGCGATGTCGTCGCGTTCCCACAGCACGAGCATCGCCAGATATTGGGGGTAGGTCAGCGACAGCTTGTCGAGCAACGGCTTGTACGCCTTCGTCATCGCATGCGACGTGGCATACAGCGCGAAGCAGAGTTGCTCGTCGAGCGTCTGGGGTAATGGGGGCAGACGGTCCATGATTCGGGCGGCGCGTCGGACGCGCTAACGATTTGCACACAAATTATTTTGCGCGCAAATGATTCGGTTGAACAGGGGAGACGGGCAAACGGTGGCGGGCTGGACGGGCCGCCGGCAACGCCCGGCCCGGGCGGGGAAGGGCGGCCGGCGACGCGCGCCGGCCGATGCCGGGCTCAGCGGCCCGACGCGGGCGTCGGGCCGCCCGGTTCCTGCACGCCGAAGCAGCCGCGATAGGTCGCGTAAAAGGAGCAGTACATCATCGTGACGATGATGATCGTCACCGGCATCATGATCGTCAGCCCGTAGGCGCCGGCGCCGAGCGCCTGCAGCAGCAGCGACAGGCCGAACGACGTGCCGAGCGCGACGCCGAACCACAGCAGGCCGTACACGACGAATGCGCCGCGATTGCGCCAGCAGCTGACGATGCTGAAGAACAGCGCCTTGGCGGGCGGAATGTCATGCCACGCGGTGAGCACGGGTGCGAACCAGAACAGCATCGCGACCGGCGCGTAGAGCAGCGTCGCGAGGAGCAGTGCGCCGAGCGTGCCTTGCGCGGCGAGCGCTTCCGGCGTGGTGCTCGGGTCGCCCGTCGTGCCCAGCATCATGTGGAGCAGGGCGCCGCCGTCCACGATCGACGAACCGGCGAACACCAGCACCATCAGCGCGACATAGACGACGCCGAGCACGAGCAGCCGCTGCGTCGTGGCCGGGCCGTACGAGCGGAAGCCGTCGATGAGGATCGTCGGCATCACCGGTTTGCCGGCCACCGTGTCGCGGCACGCGGCCATGAAGCCGACCGCGATGCCGGGGATGAACAGCAGCGGCAGCGCCGCGCCGACCACCGGCACCATCGACACCAGCGTGATCGCCAGCAGGTACGTGAAGAACAGCGTGATGAACGCGAGCGGGTTCCGGCGGAACAGCCAGATGCCTTGACGGAACCAGACATAGCCCGCTTTCGCGGGCACTTCGATCAGTTGCATGCGGTGTGGATCTCGGGAAGCGCGGGCGTATGGGCAATACGCTCACGCAGGATGCGTTCGAAATGGCCGGGGTCGTGCGGTTTGAGCATTTCGGCCGCACGCGGCAGGTAGAAGTCGTACAGGCGCGATACCCAGAAGCGGTACGCGCCGGCGCGCAGCATGTCGCGCCAGTGGCGGCGTTCCTCGGCCGTGAACGGGCGCACCGTCTGGTACGCGCGCACCAGCGCGTCCGCGCGCGCGACGTCGAGCACGCCGGTGGCGAGGTCGACGCACCAGTCGTTGACGGTGACCGCGACGTCGAACAGCCATTTGTCGCAGCCGGCGAAATAGAAGTCGAAGAACCCGCCGAGCCGGACGTCATGGCCGGTATCGGGCGCCGCGTGCGCAAACAGCACGTTGTCGCGGAACAGGTCGCAGTGGCACGGGCCGCTCGGCAGCGCCGCGTAATCGTCCGACGCGAAGAATGCGGCCTGATGCGCCAGCTCGCCCTCGAGCAGCGTGCGCTGCGCGTCCGAGACGAACGGGACGATCGCCGGCACGTTCTCCTGCCACCACGGCAGGCTGCGCAGGTTCGGCTGGTAGCGAGGATAGTCGCGGCCGGCCAGGTGCAGGCGCGCGAGCATCTGCCCGACCTCGATGCAGTGTTCGACCCCCGGTGCGAGTTCGGCGGCCCCGTCGAGCTTCGTGACGATCGCCGCCGGCTTGCCGTGCAACTCGCCGAACAGCGCGCCGTCGTCGCGGGGGACCGGATCCGGCACCGGCACGCCGTGGCCGGCCAGATGGCGCATCAGGTCCAGGTAGAACGGCAGTTGTTCCGCCGTCAGCTTTTCGAAGATCGTGAGGACGTACTCGCCGCGCGTCGTCGTCAGGAAGAAATTGCTGTTTTCGATGCCGGACGGAATGCCGCGGAACGCCAGCACGTCGCCCAGTTCATAGTGGCGCATCCATTGCGCGAGATCGGAGTCGGAAACAGCGGTGAAAACGGCCATGCGAGATGCGTCTGGTCAGTTGTCGGCCCGCGCGGGGCGTGCAGCGCGACAGGAGGTGAAGGGGGAGCCGCCGCGCCGCATCGGGATCGATGCGGCGCGGCAGGAAATCAGTAGCGCAGGTTGACCGACGGCAGGCGCGTGATCGGGACGCCCGCGTCGTGCGGCTTCGGCGACGTGTCGAGCGTCGAGCTCATCTGGTAGCGCGTGCCGAAGTTCGACTTCACGTCGATCTCGACCGGCTTGCCGCGATCGCGATACTCGGTGACCTCGGTGCCGTTCTTGCTCTTTTCATGGAAGCTCGGCGTGCGGCGGATGTCGGCGAAATCGACTTTCGACGTGACTTCGGCGCCCGGCCGGTTGATCTTGCGGAGATCGGGCAGGCCGGCGGCTTCGTTGGCCTCGGCCTGGGCCTGCGCGTCGGCGGCCGGCGTGCTGCCGGCGGCATAGGCGGCGCCGGCGGTGGCGAACGTGCCAGCGAACGCGGCGGCAGCGGCGACGAGAATGAGCGGCTTCATGATGAGTCTCCAGTGAACCTTCCGATTTTAGCAAATACTGCGCGCCGCCCGGCCTTCGTTTGCAAGCTGCGTGCAAGCGGGCGGCCATGAGCGCGACCGGGTTCCGTGGTAATGTCGTTGGATCAGACGAGGTGATGAAAATGAAGAACGATTTGAGCCGCCGGCACCGGGTGCTGACGCCCGAGAGCCCGCCCGTCGAAGCATTCGACGATCCGATCACCGCCGTCGCGCGGCTGTCGGCCATCTACGATACCAATACCGGTTTCCTGCGCGATGCATTCGCGCGCTACCGCCGCCACGAACCGATCACCGAGCACGTGCGCGCGTGCTATCCGTTCGTACGCATCCGCACCGAAGTCAATACGCACGTCGATTCGCGCCGCTCGTACGGTTTCGTCGCGGGCCCGGGCGTGTTCGAGACCACCGTCACGCGTCCCGATCTCTTCGCGAACTACTATCGCGAGCAACTGCGTCTGCTGTCGAAGAACCACCATGTAAAGATCGAGATCGGCGTGTCGTCGCAGCCGATTCCGATCCACTTTGCGTTCCCCGAAGGGATCCACCTCGAAGGCGAACTCGACCGCGACCGCCTGCTCGCGATGCGCGACATCTTCGATACGCCCGATCTGTCGTATCTCGACGACCGCATCGTCAACGGCACGTTCGAGCCCGAGCATGGCGAGCCGCATCCGCTCGCGCTGTTTACCGCCGCGCGCGTCGACTTCTCGCTGCACCGGCTGCGTCACTACACGGCCACGTCGCCCACGCATTTCCAGAATTACGTGCTCTATACGAACTATCAGTTCTATATCGACGAGTTCGTGAAGCTGGGCCGCATGCTGATGACCGAAAGCAGCGATCCGGAGGTGCGTGCGTACCGCAGCCAGTACAGCGCGTTCGTCGAGCCGGGCGACGTCATCACGTACAACGCGAATCTCGGCAGCGAGGCGGCCGAAGGCGCCGCGCCGCCGCGGCTGCCGCAGATGCCCGCGTATCACCTGAAGCGCGCGGACGGCAGCGGGATCACGATGGTCAACATCGGCGTCGGCCCGTCGAATGCGAAGACGATCACCGACCACATCGCGGTGCTGCGTCCGCATGCATGGGTGATGCTCGGTCACTGCGCGGGCCTGCGCAACACGCAGCGTCTCGGCGACTACGTGCTCGCACACGGTTACGTGCGCGAGGATCACGTGCTCGACGCCGACCTGCCGCTGTGGGTGCCGATCCCGGCGCTCGCCGAAGTGCAGCTCGCACTCGAGCGCGGCGTGGCCGAAGTCACGCAGCTCGAAGGCGTCGAGCTGAAGCGCGTGATGCGCACGGGGACGGTCGCGAGCGTCGACAACCGCAACTGGGAACTGCGCGATCACCGCGAGCCCGTGCAGCGCCTGTCGCAGAGCCGGGCGATCGCGCTCGACATGGAAAGCGCGACGATCGCCGCGAACGGGTTCCGCTTCCGCGTGCCGTACGGCACGCTGCTGTGCGTATCGGACAAGCCGCTGCACGGCGAGCTGAAACTGCCGGGCATGGCCGACACGTTCTATCGCGGGCAGGTCGACCAGCATCTGCAGATCGGCGTGAAGGCGATGGAGATCCTGCGCACGAACGGGCTCGACAAGCTGCATAGCCGCAAACTGCGGAGCTTTGCGGAAGTGGCGTTTCAATAAGACAGCGCGTTGTCCCGCAGTGTCACCATGGCGCTGCCGGAGCGCGCCTTCAGCCGGGCCCGCGCGCCCGGCTCACCATTGCACCGGTTCAACCGTGCGATCGAATGCCGCCTCGACCAGCGCGGTTTCGTCATCGTCGAGCGTGAGACCGAGTGCCGCGAGCGCGTCGGTCACGTGATGCGGCTTCGACAGCCCGACGATCGGCGCCGTGACACCCGGGCGGCGCAACGCCCATGCGAGTGCAATCTGCGCGGGCGGCACGCCGCGCGCTTGCGCGACCTGCCCGACCGTCTCCACGGTCGCCGCGACCGCATCCCGACCGTCGTACCACGACGCGATCTGCTGATCGGTGGCGGCGCGCGTCGTTGCGGCGTTGCGCGAGCCGGCCAGCAGCCCGCGACCGAGCGGCGACCACGGCGTGTACGCGATGCCTTCGCCGATGCACAGCGGCAGCATGTCGCGCTCGTCGTCGCGGCAGATCAGGCTGTACTGGCTCTGCATCGACACGAACGGCGCCAGACGGTGATGCCGCTGGTAGTCCAGCATCTTCATGAACTGCCACGCATGCATCGACGATGCGCCGAGATAGCGGACCTTGCCGCTCCTGACGATCGCGTCGAGCGCATCCAGCGTTTCCTCGATCGGTGTGTCCGGATCGAAGCGATGCACGATGTACAGATCGATGTAGTCGGTGCCGAGACGCTGCAGCGATGCGTCGATGCTCGAAAACAGATGCTTGCGCGACAGTCCGCGCGCATTCGGCGCGTCGCGCGTCGGAAAAAACGCCTTCGTCGCGATCACGACGTCGTCGCGCGTCGCGAAGTCGCACAGCGCGCGACCGAGAATGCGTTCACTCTCGCCGTGCGAATAGATGTCCGCCGTGTCGAAGAAGGTCACGCCTGCATCGAGCGCGGCGCGGATGAACGGCAGCGCGTCGCGTTCGGTCGCGACCCACGGCCGCCATGCCGGGTCGCCATAGGTCATGCAGCCGAGGCAAAGTCTCGATACCTTCATCCCGGACGTGCCCAGTCTCACGTATTCCATCGGTTCCTCTCTGTCGTGGGTCGCGATGCCGCGTCGTTCAACGCATGCCGGCGATCGTATAGCCGCCGTCGACCAGAATCGATTCGCCGGTGATGAAGCGCGCGGCGTCGCTGCACAGCCACACGGCGGCATCCGCGACGTCCTCGGGCGTGCCGACCCGCCGCGCGGGCGTGAAGGCGGCGAACGGGCGCAGCATCTCGTCGTCGCCGAAGCGGCGCGCCATCGGCGTGTCGATGACGCCGGGGTTCACGTTGTTGATGCGGATGCCGTGCGGCCCGCCCTCGAGCGCGACCGCGCGGACCATCGCGTCGAGCGCGCCCTTGCTCGCCGAATAGACCGACGAGCCGGCGAGCGCGCCGCGCGCGAGCCACGACGACGTATTGACGATCGCGCCACCGCCGCCGTGCGCGAGCATGGCTTCCATCTCGAGCTTGACCGACAGCCAGGTGCCCTTGAGATTGGTGGCGATCACGTGGTCGAAATCGGCTTCCGTCTGGTCGACGATCGGCGCGAACGTGCCTTCGGTGCCGGCATTGTTGAATGCCGCGTGCAGCGCACCGTAGCGTTCGATCGTTGCGGCAACGAGGGCGCGGACGCTGTCGGACGATGTGATGTCGACAGGGACGGCGAATGCGTCGCCTCCTTCCCCGACGATCGCCTGCACGGTTTCGTCGAGCAGCGCCGGGCGTCGGCCGGCGACGACGACACGGGCGCCGTGCCGGGCGAACGCGATCGCGGCGGCGCGGCCAATCCCGGTGCCGCCGCCGGTGACGAGGGCGACACGGCCGTCGAGGCGCGACGGCGTATCGGCAAGCGGGGGGCGCGGAATGCGTGAGTCGGACATGATGGATGGCTCCGGATGAGGGGAAATCGTGGCGGTCGACGGGCCGGCGTTCAGTCTTCGCCGGCGGATACCGTCAACGGCGCCCCGGGGGCACCCGCGTAGAACACGATGAGCTCGGCCGGCTCGTCGCCGGTCTCGCCGCGATGAACGCCGCCGACCATTTCCGGCACCACGTCGCCGGGACCGAGCGCGAGCCGCTTGCCGTCGCTTCGACGTACCGCGTTCAGGTGTCCGGACAGCACGTAGCCGACGTTGATCGACGGATGCTGGTGCCATGGCAGTACGGCGTGCGGCGGGATCGTGTAGCGTACGACGGTGATTTCCGGTTGCTGCCGCGGGTAGGCGCGGTAGCGCGAGCCGTCCCATGCGCGGGTGGTTCGCAGCAGGACCGTTTCGTCCGCGCGAGCCTCCTGCGCGGCGACGGTCGATGTGCCTGCGGCGATCATCGCGATCGCGACGGCGGTTCGGGAAACGATGGAGAATGAGCGCTGGTTCATGGCGTGCGGCCCGCCGGGCCGGGGCGTTGAAGACAGCGTCATTGTGCGAAGCCGGTCGCGGTGCGAATAGTGCCGGTTCGGTTGAAACCGATTCAACGCGACCGGCACGCGCTGCAACGCCATGGATGAATGCCCGGGCGAATCGGGCTTGACGGAGTGCCGAATGGATCGTTTGAAAGCGTTGACGGTATTTGTCCGCGTCGCGGTCGCGGGCAGCATCAGCGCGGGCGCCCGCGAACTGGGCATGACGCCGCAGGCGGCAAGCAAGCAGGTCGCCGGGCTGGAGACGCTGCTGAGCGTTCGGCTGTTTCAGCGTTCAACGCGCCGGATCGCGCTGACGGCCGAGGGCGAGCGCTTGCTGGCCCAGTGTCGTGGCGCGGTCGGCGAACTGGAGAGTGCGCTGCGCATGCTGGACGACGATCGCGCGCAGCCGGTCGGGACGATCCGTGTCGCGGCGCCGTATTCGTTGGCGAGGCGCTTTCTTGCGCCGTTGCTCGGTGAGTTTTGCGACCGTCAGCCGGGCGTGACCGCCGAGCTGATCGTCAGCGACGATATGGCCGACATCGTCGAGCAGCGGATCGACATCGCGCTGCGGACCGGTAATCTGCCCGACAGCGGACTGGTCGCGCGTCGCGTCGCCGACCTGCAACTGATCGTGTGCGCGGCGCCCGCGTACCTGCGTCGGCACGGCGAACCGCAGACGATCGACGCATTGGCCGAGCATCGCTGCACCGCGTTCCTGTACCCGCGCACGGGCAAGCCGTTTCCGTGGGAATTTCTCGTCGACGGCGGCGTGCATACCCGGCAGGTGCGTCCGTTCATCGCGACCAACGATATCGATGCGGAACTCGATACCGTACTGAGCGGCGCCGCGATCGGCCAGTTCTTCGGCTATTCCGTCCACGCGCACGTGCGCGAAGGGCGCCTCGTGCCGTTGCTGACCCGGCACGTCACATCCCGCTACGGTCTCTATCTGTGCATGCCGCAGCGCACCCATCTGCCGCGCCGAAACCGGCTGCTGATGGACTTCCTTGCCGACCGGCTCGGCGCGCATCCGGACCTGGCGCCGCTGTCGCTGGCGGATGCGGCGGCGTGACGACCTGACGGGACGTATCCCGGCGGCGGCCCGGAAACGGCAAGGCCGCCTGGCACCGTGGTGCGCAGGCGGCCTTGCCGTCTAGGTTCGCGTCGTGGCGTTCAGCACTCGCCTTTCTTCGCGTGTCCCGGCGGGCAGTGATAGCCGCGCCCTTCGTGACCACGATAGCGCTGATGGTCTTCCCATTCGCGGCGCTCCCAGTAGCGATGGCCGTCCCAGTAGCGGTCGCCGTGCCAGCCAACCACCACCACGGGCGCAGGCGCGACGACGACCGGCGCGGGCGTGCCGATGTTGACGTCGACGTTGACGGCGTGGGCGAGGCCGGACAGCGAAAGGCCGAGGCCGGCGAAGGCGAGGGCGATCAGCGAGCGTTGCATGTTCTTTTCCGTGATGTCGTTGTTGAAAGGTCGGCGCGACGCGATGGACGCGAGGGGGAATCGTTCCACCGGGGGGCCGCCACGCCGACGACTGCAGTGTGCTGGCGCGGCGACGAAAAGGCGAGACGTGTTTGTTACCGCGGATTGGCGTGACGCGGTGCGACCGGATGGTGCGCGCGCAGCGTGATTTGACAATGACGAGCCGCCCGCGCGGGACGTTGCCGCGCAGCGCGCGGCGCGGGCGGCCGGGATTTGACATTCGACGGCACGCGACCGTGAAACCGGATTAACGCGACGTTACAAAGTCATGCGCGGCAGGAGGCCGAATGGCCATGCCTGCCGCGCGTGAAGCGATACGCCGGCCATGAGGCCGGCCATCGACATCGATCGATCACGGATTTACAGATAGAACATGCGGTCTTCTTCGGGCCGCGGCGGATGACCTTCGCCATCGTCCGAGCCTTCCTCTTCGCCGCTGTCCTCGTAGAACGCGAGCACGGCGTCGAGCACCTGGTCGGGATCGTCGATCACCTGCATCAGGTTCATGTCTTCCGGATTGATGAGGCCCATCGGAATCAGCTGGTCGCGGAACCATTGCAGCAGACCCTTCCAGAACTCGCTGCCGACGAGAATGATCGGCACGAGGCGCGACTTCTTCGTCTGGATCAGCGTGAGCACTTCGGACAGTTCGTCGAGCGTGCCGAAGCCGCCCGGCATCACGATCACCGCGTCGGAGTTCTTCACGAACGTGACCTTGCGCGTGAAGAAGTGACGGAAGCGCAGCGAGATGTCCTGATAGTGGTTGCCGGCCTGCTCATGCGGCAGCTCGATGTTCAGGCCGACCGACGGTGCCTTGCCCGCGTGCGCGCCCTTGTTCGCGGCTTCCATGATGCCGGGGCCGCCGCCGGAGATCACGGCGAAGCCGGCGTCGGAGAGCTTGCGCGCGATCTGCACGGCGAGCTTGTAGTGCGGCGTGTCGGGTTTGAGACGGGCAGAACCGTAGATGCTGACGGCAGGGCGGATCTCCGACAGGTACTCGGTCGCCTCGATAAACTCTGCCATAATCGTGAACATCTGCCACGATGCGCGCGCCTTCTTGGCCGTCGCGCGTTCTTGGTCTGCGAGCGAACGCAGACTCGGAATCACTTTTCTCTTGTTCATAATGCCTGAAGAACGAAATCTGGAAGGTAAGACCCTGCTATTGGTTGACGGTTCGAGCTATCTGTATCGGGCTTACCATGCGATGCCTGATTTGCGTGGCCCTGGCGGGGAGCCGACCGGAGCGCTCTACGGAATCATCAACATGCTGCGCCGTATGCGCAAGGAAGTCAGTGCAGAGTATAGCGCTTGCGTGTTCGATGCAAAGGGCAAGACGTTCCGCGATGACCTTTATGCCGACTATAAGGCAAACCGTCCGTCGATGCCGCCCGATCTTGCCTTGCAGGTCGAACCGATTCACGGCGCGGTGCGCGCACTCGGCTGGCCGCTGTTGATGGTCGAGGGCGTCGAAGCCGACGACGTGATCGGCACGCTCGCGCGCGAAGCCGAGCGGCACGGCATGAACGTGATCGTGTCGACCGGCGACAAGGATCTCGCGCAGCTCGTCACCGATCACGTCACGCTCGTCAACACGATGACCGACGAGACGCTCGATCGCGACGGCGTGATCGCGAAGTTCGGCGTGCCGCCCGAGCGGATCATCGACTACCTGTCGCTGATCGGCGACACCGTCGACAACGTGCCGGGCGTCGAGAAGTGCGGGCCGAAGACGGCCGTCAAATGGCTGTCGCAATACGACAGCCTCGACGGCGTGATCGAACACGCGGGCGAGATCAAGGGCGTGGTCGGCGACAACCTGCGCCGCGCGCTCGACTTCCTGCCGCTCGGCCGCAAGCTCGTGACCGTCGATACGGCCTGCGATCTCGCGCCGCATCTCGAATCGATCGAGGCGTCGCTGAAATCCGACGGCGAAGCGCGCGACCTGCTGCGCGACATCTTCGCGCGCTACGGCTTCAAGACGTGGCTGCGCGAAGTCGAGAGCGCGCCCGCGGAAGGCGGCGGCGCCGATGCGCCGGAAGGCGAGCCGGCGCCGGCGGTGATGGCCGACATTGTCCGCGAATACGACACGATCCAGACGTGGGAGCAGTTCGATGCATGGTTCGCGAAGATCGATGCGGCCGCACTGACCGCATTCGATACCGAAACCACGTCGCTCGATCCGATGGCGGCGCGACTCGTCGGGCTGTCGTTCTCGATCGAGCCGGGCAAGGCTGCCTACCTGCCGGTTGCGCACCGCGGCCCCGACCTGCCCGAGCAGCTTCCGTTCGACGATGTGCTCGCGCGCCTGAAGCCGTGGCTCGAATCGGCCGATCGCAAGAAGGTCGGCCAGCACCTGAAGTACGACGCGCAGGTGCTCGCGAATTACGACATCGCGCTGAACGGCATCGAGCACGACACGCTGCTCGAATCGTACGTGCTCGAATCGCATCGCACGCACGACATGGACAGCCTCGCGCTGCGTCATCTGGGCGTCAAGACGATCAAGTACGAAGACGTGGCCGGCAAGGGCGCGAAGCAGATCGGCTTCGACGAAGTCGCGCTCGAGCAGGCCGCTGCGTACGCGGCCGAAGATGCCGACATCACGTTGCAGCTTCATCAGGCGTTGTATCCGCAGGTCGCGCGCGAGCCGGGCCTCGAACACGTGTATCGCGACATCGAGATGCCGGTGTCGCTCGTGTTGCGCAAGATGGAGCGCACCGGCGTGCTGATCGACGATGCGCTGTTGCAGGCGCAAAGCAGCGAGATCGCCACGCGGCTCATCGAGCTCGAGGGCCAAGCGTACGAACTGGCCGGCGGCGAATTCAATCTCGGCTCGCCGAAGCAGATCGGGCAGATCTTCTTCGAGAAGCTGCAGTTGCCGGTCGTGAAGAAAACGCCGAGCGGCGCGCCGTCGACCGACGAGGAAGTGCTGCAGAAGCTGGCCGAGGATTATCCGCTGCCGAAGCTGCTGCTCGAACATCGCGGGCTGTCGAAGCTGAAGTCGACCTACACCGACAAGCTGCCGCGCATGGTGAACCCCGCAACGGGCCGCGTGCATACGAACTATGCGCAGGCCGTCGCCGTCACGGGCCGCCTCGCGTCGAACGATCCCAATCTTCAGAACATTCCGGTGCGCACGGCCGAAGGCCGGCGCATCCGCGAGGCATTCATCGCGTCGCCGGGCCACCGGATCGTGTCGGCCGATTATTCGCAGATCGAACTGCGGATCATGGCGCACATCTCGGGCGACGCGTCGCTCTTGCGTGCGTTCTCGCAGGGCGAGGACATTCACCGTGCCACCGCCGCCGAAGTGTTCGGCGTGACGCCGCTGGAGGTCAATTCCGACCAGCGCCGGATCGCGAAGGTGATCAACTTCGGGCTCATCTACGGGATGAGCGCGTTCGGCCTCGCGTCGAACCTCGGCATCACGCGCGATGCGGCGAAGCTCTATATCGACCGCTACTTCGCGCGTTACCCGGGTGTGGCGCAGTACATGGAAAATACGCGCGCGGTGGCCAAGGAAAAGGGCTACGTCGAAACCGTTTTCGGCCGCCGCCTGTGGCTGCCGGAAATCAACGGCGGCAACGGCCCGCGCCGTCAGGCGGCCGAGCGCGCGGCCATCAATGCCCCGATGCAGGGCACGGCGGCCGACCTGATCAAGCTGTCGATGATCGCGGTGGACGACTGGCTCACGCGCGACGGGCTCGCGTCGCGCATGATCATGCAGGTGCACGATGAACTGGTGCTCGAGGTGCCCGACGGCGAACTGTCGCTCGTGCGCGAGAAGTTGCCGGAAATGATGTGCGGTGTCGCGAAGCTGAAGGTCCCGCTCGTCGCCGAAGTCGGCGCCGGTGCGAACTGGGAAGAGGCACACTGACGCATCGCTGCCTGATTCCCGCATTCCCGCGGCATATTGTTGCAGGGATGCTGAATATCGAGATGGTTTGCTTGTGGTCAACGCGCAAGCTCCCGGACAATGCATGTCAGCCAGGTCATTGTCGCGGGGGCAGCGCGCCCCGCGTTCCGGGGTCGGCGCATCGAAGTGCTTCGAACTGCACATCGATGATGTCCGAACTGGTTAATCCAGCGGGCGATGCGAACGCATCGCGTCCGTATCGTCCGGCGGCAGAAGTTTCGAATCGCAAAGGGGGAATCAGATGCATCGGATCATCATCGTAGGCGGAGGCGCGGGCGGCCTGGAACTGGCGACGCGGCTCGGCGACCGTTACGGCGCGCGCGGCAATCGTCCCGCGCGTGCGCTCGTCACGCTCGTCGACCGCAATCCGACCCACATCTGGAAACCATTGCTGCACGAGGTCGCGGCCGGCAGCATGGACCCGTTCACGCAGGAGCTCGAATACGCGGCGCAGGCGCGCTGGCACGGGTTCGAGTTCCAGCAGGGCGAACTGAGCGCGCTCGACCGCGCCGCGAAGCGCATCACGCTGTCGCCCGTCAACGACAGCGACGGCGAGGCGCTGCTGCCGGCGCGTGACCTCGAATACGACACGCTCGTGATCGCGATCGGCAGCACGACGCACTTCTTCGGCGTGCAGGGCGCGGCGGAAAACGCGATCGCACTGGATACCGTCGGCGAGGCCGAGCGTTTCCGCAAGCGGTTGATCGCTGCGTGCATGCGCGCCGAACATCAGGTGCCTGCCGAGCCCGTGCCGGGTGCGGCGTCCGAGCCGCGCATCCAGGTCGTGATCGTCGGCGGCGGTGCGACGGGCGTCGAGTTGTCCGCGGAGTTGCGCAACACCGCGCAGGTGCTGTCCGTGTACGGTCTGCACAAGCTCGATCCGCGGCACGACGTCGGCATCGTGCTGATCGAATCGGGGCCGCGGATTCTCCCGGCGCTGCAGGAACGCGTGTCCGCGGCGACGGCCGAACTGCTCGAGAAGCTCGGCGTGCGGCTGATGCTCGCCGAGCGCGTGACCGAGGTCGCGCCGGGCGTCGTGCATACCGCGAGCGGCAAGGCGGTGCGTGCGGACCTCACGGTCTGGGCGGCCGGCATCAAGGCGCCGTCGGTGCTGTCGCATCTCGACGGCCTGCAGGTCAACAAGCTCGGCCAGCTCGACGTGCGTCGCACGCTGCAAACCTTCACCGACGACAACGTGTTCGCGCTCGGCGACTGTGCCGCATGCGTGTGGCCCGGCAACGAGCGCAACGTGCCGCCGCGCGCGCAGGCCGCGCACCAGCAGGCGAGCTTCCTGCTGAAGGCGATCGGCTGCCGGCTCGACGGGCGTCCGCTGCCCGAGTTCACGTATCGCGATTTCGGCTCGCTCGTGTCGCTCGGTCACTTCAGCGCGGTCGGCAACCTGATGGGCGGGCTGATCGGCGGCAACATGCTGATCGAAGGGCTGTTCGCGCGGTTCATGTACATGTCGCTGTATCGGCTGCATATCGCGGCGCTGCACGGCTATCCGCGCATGGTGCTCGACACGTTCGCGCACTGGCTGCGGCGCACGACGTTGCCGCGCGTCAAGCTGCACTGAGCGCACGCTTCGTGCATGGAGCGGGCAGGGAACGGGTTCCCTGCCCGTCGTTGCTGCGGCTGAGGAAAGCGTCGCCGCTTGCCGCGCACCGCTGGTTGCAACGTCTTTTTCGTATCGATCGGCAAGCATTCGATCGCGCAGCGGCGTGTTGCGCGTGCCTGCCGCATGTGGATTCCAGGTCCCGTCGACACCGCTCGATCGAGCCGTCGTAATCGAGTCTTACACATCTGACAGTTGACGCAACAACGGATTATTGGGCATCTTGTCCGGGTTTCCGTTTGCGGCGGGGTGCCAACCGCCGCAACATCCGCGCCGTCCGCCGGCGCGATGCCCCGTCAGATCGAATCCGTGACCATGACGGCGGCGCCCAATCGAGGAGTGCATTCATGTTGAAACCCGAAGTCGACAGCCTGGTTCCCCACGTTCCGTTCTCGCGCCGCAAGTTCATGCAGGCCGCGCTGGGCGGCACCTTCGCGGCGGCCGTGCTGCCCGTGTCGGCGCAGACGGTCACGACCGACAGCGCCGGGCTGGACGTCGACACCATCGAGATCCGCTCGGGCGATGCGAGCATCCCCGCGTATCGCGCGCAACCGGTCGACAAGACGAACCTGCCGGTCGTCATCGTGATCCACGAGATCTTCGGCGTGCATGCGCATATCGCCGATGTCTGCCGCCGCTTCGCGAAGCTCGGCTATCTCGCGATCGCGCCGGACCTGTTCGCACGGCAGGGCAACGCGGCGAAGTATCCGACGATGAAGGAACTGTACGACCACATCATCAGCAAGGTCCCGGACCGACAGGTCACCGAGGATCTCGATGCGACCGTCGCGTGGGCCGGGAAGAACGGTGGCGACCTGTCGCGCCTCGGCCTGACCGGGTTCTGCTGGGGCGGTCGTCAGGCGTGGCTGTATGCGGAGCACAACCCGCACGTGCGCGCCGCGGTGGCGTGGTACGGGTTCGTCGAAGGCAAGACCGACGAGATGACGCCGTTCAATCCGGTCGATCGTGCGTCGTCGCTGAAGGTGCCGGTGCTCGGGCTGTACGGCGAGAAGGATCAGAACATCACGCAGGCGTCGCTCGCGGACATGCGCAAGGCGATCCAGACGAGCGATTCGAAGCTCGCCCGCGAATCGGAGATCGTCGTCTATCCGGATGCCGGCCACGCGTTTTTCGCCGACTATCGGCCGAGCTACGTGAAGGGCGACGCCGAGGACGGCTGGAAGCGCGCGATCGCGTGGTTCCACAAGTATGGCGTGATGTAAACGGCAAGCGGCGGCCGGAGCCGCCGCTTCGTCATCGCGCCGCGCCGGTGCTTACGGCGTCGGGCCGGTCGCGACCGGCCGCGACGGATCGGCGCTCCATTCGCTCCACGAGCCCGGGTACAGCGACGCGCCGTGCAGCCCCGCGATCTCGAGCGCGAGCGCGTTGTGGCATGCGGTAACGCCCGAGCCGCACTGCAGGATCGCGCGATTCGGTTCGGTGCCGGCCAGCAGTGTCGCGAACGTCTCGCGCAGTTCGTGGCCGGTCTTGAAGCGTCCGTCGGCGTTCAGGTTGTCCTTGAAGAACCGGTTGCGTGCGCCCGGAATGTGGCCGCCCACACGATCGATCGTTTCGTTTTCGCCGCGATAGCGGTCCGGTGCGCGTGCGTCGATCACGACGCGCGCGGGCGACGTCACGTTCGCGAGCACGGCTGCCGCATCGACCGTCGATTCGAGCGGCGCCCCCGTCCGGAAATCGCCGGCGGCAGGGTGCGGCACGTCGGTCGTCAGCGGCTGGCCGGCCGCTTCCCATGCCTGCAGGCCGCCGTCGAGCACGGCGACCGAATCGTGTCCGAGCCAGCGCAGCAGCCACCACAGGCGCGCCGCGTAGGCGCTGCCTTGCGCGTCATAGGCCACGATCTGCTGGCCCTGTTTGACGCCGCGGCTCGCGAGCAGCGTGGCGAGCGCGTCCCGGGTCGGCAGCGGATGGCGGCCGTTGGTGCCCGTCTTGCGCCCGGACAGGTCGCGATCGAGATGAAGGTACCGGGCGCCCGCGATATGGCCGGCCGCATAGGCGGCTTCGCCTGCGTCCGGATCGGCGAGATCGAAGCGGCAGTCGAACACGGCGACGCTGCCGGGCGCGGCGGCCAGGCGCTCGGCGAGATTGGCTGCGGAAATGAGCGTGGTGTAGTGGGTGTGTGGCATGACGGCTCCCTGGAGTGCAAACGGCCTGATACTCCAAGTCTAAACAAAAAAAGACGGGCCGAAACCCGTCTTTTCATATGCCGAATGCCGTGCGGCGCCGGAGCGCCGTTGGGGCCGTCAGAGATCGCCGAGATGGCGGCGCAGGAACTCGTGGAAGTGCTGCATGCCGTCTTCCATCGGGCTCTGGTACGGACCGACCTGCGACTCGCCGCGCGCCATCAGCGCACGCCGGCCCGCGTCCATCCGCATCGCGATTTCGTCGTCCTCGACGGCCGTCTCCATATAGGCGGCGCGCTCGGCCTCGACGAACTCGCGCTCGAACAGCGCGATTTCCTCGGGGTAATAGAACTCGACGATGTTCGTCGTCTTCTGCGGGCCGCGCGGGATCAGCCACGACACGACGAGCACGTGCGGATACCACTCGATCATCAGGCCCGGGTAATAGACCATCCAGATCGCGCCGAACTCCGGCGGCACGCCGTTGCGGAACTTGAGCACCTGCTCGTGCCACTTCTGGTAGGTTACGCTGCCCGGCTTGGCGAGTGCGTTGTGCACGCCGACCGTCTGCACGCTGTACCAGTCGCCGAACTCCCAGTTGAGATCGTCGCACGACACGAAGCTGCCGAGGCCCGGGTGGAACGGAACGACGTGGTAATCCTCGAGGTAGACCTCGATGAACGTCTTCCAGTTGTAATCGCACTCGTGCACTTCGACGTGATCGAACTGGTACTCGGAGAAGTCGAAGTGATGCTTCGTGCCGAGGTTCGCCAGATCGCGCGCGACGTTGCGGCCTTCGGCCTCGAACAGCAGCCCCTGCCAGTTCTGCAGCGGGCTCTTGCCGAGGTTCAGGCACGGCTTGTCGGGGAAGTGCGGCGCGCCGAGCAACTGGCCTTCCAGATCGTACGTCCAGCGGTGCAGCGGGCACACGATGTTCTGCGCGTGGCCGCGCCCGTTGAGCATGATCGCCTGCCGGTGGCGGCACACGTTCGACAGCAGTTCGATCTGGTTCGCCGGGTTGCGGACCAGCACGCGGCCTTCCTTTTCGGACGGCAGCGCAAAATAATCCCCCGCCTCCGGCACCATCAACGCGTGCCCGACGTAACGAGGTCCTTTCTTGAAGAGGGTTTCGATCTCGCGCTCGAGTAGCGCCTCATCGAAATATGCAGTGACTGGAAGCTGGCTGTGAGCCGACTTCAACTGAAGCGCATCGCTCAGATTGGACATTCCCACTCCCGGTGTTAGCGTGAAAGCAGTGAACAACCCAACCATCGAAAAATCGATTTAGGGAAACGGGGAATTATACCCGGTTCGTCTCGCAAGGCTAGGATTAAGTGCCTGATTTGTGTCAATTTTTTGTCGGGCGACGATCGTCGGGTGCACAATGTGTGCAACAGAAGGGGCCCGAAGCCGGGCCGGGGTGTCCAAGTCGTCAGGTCGGAAAATTCTCTTTTGCCGTAGAATGTCCGACTTGTTTTGAAATTTGACACCCTCGTCCATGGCGAAAACCGCATCCCAAGGCGCTACCCCGCCCGGTAATGGCACCGAAGGCACCGAACCGTTGCCGGACAATTACGAAGCGGCGCTCGCGGAACTCGAGACGCTGGTTGCCCGGATGGAAGGCGGCGCACTGAGCCTCGAGGATTCACTGGCGGCGTATCGCCGCGGTGCGACCCTCGTTGCATTTTGCCAACAGCAACTCGAGAAGGTGGAGCAGCAGGTCCGCGTGCTCGACGGCGCGACGCTGAAGCCGCTTTCGTCCGGAACGGCCGCCACGGACGGCGAAGACGACGATCTATGACATTCGAACAATGGATGCGGTCCGTGCTCGGCCGCGTCGAGGACGCACTCGGCCACTATTTGCCGGCTGAAAACGTGGTGCCCACGCAACTCCACGAAGCGATGCGCTACGCGGTCCTCGGCGGCGGCAAGCGCGTTCGCCCGCTGCTGTGCCATGCGGCAGGCGAACTGACCGGCGCGACGGAAGCGGCGCGCAACGCGGCGGCGGCGGCGCTGGAGATGATCCACGTCTACTCGCTCGTGCACGACGACATGCCGTGCATGGACGACGACGCGCTGCGACGCGGCAAGCCGACCGTGCACGTGCAGTACGACGAGCCGACGGCGCTGCTGGTCGGCGATGCGCTGCAGTCGCAGGCATTCGTTGCGCTGACCGACGCCGCTGCGCTGTCGCCGGTACAGCAGGCCGCGCTCGTGCGCGAGCTTGCGCTCGCGAGCGGCTCGATCGGCATGGCCGGCGGTCAGGCGATCGACCTGGCGAGCGTCGGCCTCAAGCTGACGCGCGAACAGCTCGAGACGATGCACCGGATGAAGACGGGCGCGCTGCTGCGTGCGGCCGTGCGGATGGGCGCACTGGCCGGCGAGGCGCCGTCGGCGGAAGCGATGGCTGCGCTCGATGTATACGCGGGGGCCGTGGGTCTGGCCTTCCAGGTCGTCGACGATATTCTCGACGTCACGACCGATTCGGCGACGCTCGGCAAGACGGCCGGCAAGGATGCGGCGAACGACAAGCCGACTTACGTATCGATCCTCGGCCTCGACGCGTCGCGCGAGCTCGCAGCCCAGCTGCGCGCCGAAGCGCACGACGCGCTGAAACCGTTCGGCGCACGCGCACAGCGTCTCGCCGAACTTGCCGACCTGGTGGTGAACCGGGTCAGCTGACGCGAAAGCCCGCCGCCGCGCACACGCTACGGTGCGTGCAATAGAATGCGGGCGCGTTTGATTTCCTACAATGGAACGACGATGTACGACTTGCTGAAAACCATCGACGACCCGGCGGATTTGCGCCGCCTCGATCGTCGCCAACTCCAACCGCTCGCGGATGAACTGCGCGCGTTCGTGCTCGACAGCGTGTCGAAGACGGGCGGCCATCTGTCGTCCAACCTCGGGACGGTCGAGCTGACGATCGCGTTGCACTACGTGTTCAACACGCCGAACGACCGGATCGTCTGGGACGTGGGTCACCAGACCTACCCGCACAAGATCCTGACGGGTCGCCGCGACCAGATGCATTCGCTGCGCCAGTACGACGGCATCTCGGGTTTCCCGCGTCGCAGCGAATCCCAATACGACACGTTCGGCACCGCACACTCGAGCACGTCGATTTCGGCGGCGCTCGGCATGGCGATCGGCAGTCAGCTGAACGGCGACGATCGCTTCTCGATCGCGGTGATCGGCGACGGTGCGATGACGGCCGGCATGGCGTTCGAGGCGATGAACAACGCGGGCGTGTCGGAAGACGCGAAGCTGCTCGTGATCCTCAACGACAACGACATGTCGATTTCGCCGCCGGTCGGCGCGCTGAATCGCCATCTCGCCCGCCTGATGTCGGGCCGCTTCTATGCGGCCGCGCGCGCAGGCGTCGAGCGCGTGCTGAGCGTCGCGCCCCCGGTGCTCGAACTCGCGCGCAAGCTCGAGGAGCATGCGAAGGGCATGGTCGTGCCGGCCACGCTGTTCGAAGAGTTCGGCTTCAACTACATCGGCCCGATCGACGGTCACGATCTCGATTCGCTGATCCCGACGCTGCAGAACATCCGCGAACTGCGCGGTCCGCAGTTCCTGCACGTGGTTACGAAGAAAGGCCAGGGCTACAAGCTGGCCGAAGCCGATCCCGTGCTCTATCACGGCCCCGGCAAGTTCAACCCGGCAGAAGGCATCAAGCCGTCGACCACGCCCGCGAAGAAGACGTACACGCAGGTGTTCGGCGAATGGCTGTGCGACGAAGCTGAGCGCGATTCGCGCGTCGTCGGCATCACGCCCGCGATGCGCGAGGGCTCGGGCATGGTCGAGTTCGAGAAGCGCTTCAAGGATCGCTACTACGACGTCGGCATCGCCGAGCAGCACGCGGTGACGTTCGCGGGCGGCCTCGCGACCGAAGGGCTGAAGCCCGTCGTCGCGATCTACTCGACGTTCCTGCAGCGTGCCTACGATCAGCTGATCCACGACGTCGCGCTGCAGAACCTGCCGGTCGTGTTCGCGATCGACCGTGCGGGCCTCGTCGGTGCCGACGGTGCGACGCACGCGGGCGCGTACGATCTCGCGTTCATGCGCTGCATCCCGAACATGACGATCATGGCTGCGTCCGACGAGAACGAGTGCCGCCAGATGCTGCACACGGCGCTTCAGCAGCCGAACCCGACCGCGGTGCGTTATCCGCGCGGCGCGGGCACGGGCGTGGCGACGGTGAAGGAACTCACCGGAATCCCGCTCGGCAAGGGCGAGGTGCGTCGCCGTACGTCGCAGCCGGAAGGCAAGCGCGTCGCGATCCTCGCGTTCGGCACGATGGTCGCGCCGTCGCTCGTGGCGGGCGAAGCGCTCGACGCAACGGTGGCGAACATGCGCTTCGTGAAGCCGGTCGATGCGGCGCTCGTGCGTGAGCTCGCCGAGACGCACGACTACCTCGTCACGGTCGAGGAAGGTTGCGTGATGGGCGGTGCGGGCTCGGCCTGCGTCGAAGCCCTGATGGAGAGTGGGGTTATCCGACCCGTAATACAATTGGGCCTCCCTGACCAGTTCATCGATCACGGCGACCCCGCGAAGCTGCTGTCGCAATGCGGCCTCGACGGCGCGGGCATCGCGAAATCGATTCGCGAACGCTTCCTGAGCCCGGCGGCCGATGTCGCCGGTCAGGCGAAGCGCGTCGCGTAAGCTGGCGCCGCCCGCGGGCGGCGTCGGTGCGACTGGCGTAACCGGTCTTCATTGATTCGGAAAACATGGGCCTGCGGGCCCATGTTGCTTTTCCGGCTGCCGCATGACGCGGCGTGCGCGTCGTCGAACGCGCGGCTTACAAGGATTGAACAAGATGAACCAGATGAATCCCGCCTTCGTGATGCCCGACGTGCAGAGCACGGTGGATACCCGCCAGATTCCGATTCAGCGCGTGGGCGTGAAGGCGGTCCGGCATCCGTTGACGGTGCGCACCGAAAGCGGCGACGTGCAGCCGACCGTCGGCGTCTGGAACCTCGACGTGCGTCTGCCTGCCGATCAGAAGGGCACGCACATGTCGCGCTTCGTCGCGCTGCTCGAAGACAACCGCGCGCCGCTGACGGTCGAGCGTTTCCGCGCGATGCTCGCATCGATGCTGGAGAAGCTCGAGGCCGAGGCCGGCCGCATCGAGGTCACGTTCCCGTATTTCGTGAACAAGACGGCGCCGGTGTCGGGCGTGCAGAGCCTGCTCGATTATGAAGTGACGCTCGCGGGCGAAAGCCGCAACGGCGAGACGCGCCTGTTCCTGAAGGTGCTCGTGCCGGTAACGAGCCTGTGCCCGTGCTCGAAGAAGATCTCGCAGTACGGCGCGCACAACCAGCGCTCGCACGTGACGATCGACGCCGAGCTCGCGGCCGACCTGCCGGTCGAGGCGCTGATCCGCATCGCGGAAGAAGAGGCGTCGTGCGAGCTGTGGGGCCTGCTGAAGCGTCCGGACGAGAAGTTCGTCACGGAGCGTGCGTACGAAAATCCGAAGTTCGTCGAGGATCTGGTGCGCGACGTCGCGCAGCGTCTCGATGCGGATGCGCGCGTGATCGCGTACGTGCTCGAAGCCGAGAACTTCGAGTCGATCCACAATCACAGCGCGTATGCGCTGATCGAGCGCGACAAGCGCCACGCCGCGTAACGCTGCGTCGATTTGCCGCTGCAATGAACAAGGCCGCTCGAGAACGAGCGGCCTTTTGCTTTTCGGCGCGTGCCGGTGCGGGGTTATCGCGTTGTGCGGCTCAGCGCGCGAGCGACGCGAGATCCCAGCGCGGTTTCACCGTGAACGCGTAGTCGGCACTTGCCTGCTCGGGCCAGCGGCCGAGCCGCAGCGCGCCGGCGAGCGCGATCATCGCGCCGTTGTCGGTGCAGAGCGCGAGGTCGGGATAGTGCGCGTCGAAGCTGCGCTTGGTCGCGGCGGCCGACAGCGCCGCGCGCAACTGGCGGTTCGCACCGACGCCGCCGGCGACCACGAGCCGCTTGAGCTTCGTCTTCTTGAGCGCGGCGAGCGACTTCGCGACCAGCACGTCGACGGCCGCATCGACGAAGCCGCGCGCGAGGTCGGCCTTCGCGCGCTCCAGCGTGTCGCCTTCGAGCTTCGCGGCCTCGAATTTCTTCATCTGGGTGAGCACGGCCGTCTTCAGGCCGCTGAAGCTGAAGTCGAGATCGCCGGAATGCAGCATCGGGCGCGGCAGCACGACGGCGCCCGGCGTGCCCGTTTCCGCGAGCTTCGAGACTTCCGGGCCGCCCGGGTAGCCGAGGCCGATCAGTTTCGCGGTCTTGTCGAACGCTTCGCCGGCCGCGTCGTCGAGCGTCTCGCCGAGTGTCTCGTACACACCGACGTCGGTCACGCGCATCAGCTGCGTATGGCCGCCCGACACGAGCAGCGCGATGAACGGGAACGGCGGCGGCTCGTCGACGAGCAGCGGCGACAGCAGGTGGCCTTCGAGGTGATGGATGCCGACGGTCGGCTTGTTCCACGCGAGCGCGAGCGCATTCGCGATGCTCGCGCCGACCAGCAGTGCGCCGGCGAGGCCGGGGCCCTGCGTGAAGGCGATCGCGTCGATGTCGTCGCGGTGCGTGCCGCTTTGCGCCATCACCTCCTCGAGCAGCGGCAGCGCGCGGCGGATGTGGTCGCGCGAGGCGAGCTCGGGCACGACGCCGCCGTATTCGCGATGCATCGCGATCTGCGAATGGAGCGCGTGCGCGAGCAGGCCGCGCTGCGTGTCGTAGAGCGCGAGGCCGGTTTCGTCGCAGGAGCTTTCGATGCCGAGAACGAGCATGGGTGCGGGCAGGGCGCGCCGTATCGGGCGTGCCGCAGGAAGGTCAACGTAACCTGAAATTATAGCAGGCGAGGGCTGGCCTGCCGCCGCGGGCAGCCCGGTCCCGAAGCCGGGCAGGTACAATCCGCGCCATGGAAACCTATGACATCGCCGTGATCGGCGCGGGCGCCGCCGGGATGATGAGCGCCGCGGTTGCCGGGCAACTCGGCCGCCGCGTGGTGCTGATCGACCACGCGCCGCGGCTCGCCGAGAAAATCCGTATCTCGGGCGGCGGCCGCTGCAACTTCACGAATCTGTACGCTGGCCCCGACAACTACCTGTCGTCGAATCCTCATTTCGCGCGCTCGGCGCTCGCGCGCTATACGCCGCGCGACTTCCTCGGGCTGCTCAAGCGCCATCACGTCACCTGGCACGAAAAGCACAAAGGCCAGCTCTTTTGCGACCACGGCAGCGACGCGATCATCGACGTACTGAAGCACGAATGCGATGCGGGCGGCATCGCGTGGCGCCGGCCCGTGGTCGTGGACGCGGTGCGCCACGCGCCGGAGGATGGCTTCACGCTCGACACGCAGCAGGCGGGGCCGATTCGCGCGCGCGCGCTGGTCGTCGCGACGGGCGGCCTGTCGATCCCGAAGATCGGCGCGACGGACTTCGGTTACCGGCTCGCGAAGCAGTTCGGCCACAAGCTCGTCGATACGCGGCCCGCGCTCGTGCCGCTCACGTTCGCGCAGCAGGACTGGGCGCCGTTCGCGGCGCTGTCCGGCGTGTCGCTCGAGGTGCGCGTGTCGACCGGCGACAGGAAGCGCGGCGGCGAATTCGTCGAGGATCTGCTGCTGACCCATCGCGGCCTGTCGGGGCCCGGCATTTTGCAGATCTCCAGCTACTGGCAGTCCGGCGACCCGATCCGCATCGACCTGCTGCCGCAGCGCGACGCAGTGGCCGAACTGCTCGACGCGAAGCGCGCGTCAAAGCGCCAGATCGGCTCGTTGCTCGCGGACTGGGTGCCGTCGCGTCTCGCGCACGTGTGGCTCGACACGCATCGCGTCGCGGCCGATGCGCGGCTCGCGGACCTGCCCGACAAGACGCTGCGCCAGATCGGCGATGCGCTGTCCGGCTGGACGCTGACGCCGAACGGCACCGAGGGCTACAAGAAGGCCGAGGTGACGAAGGGCGGTGTCGATACGCGCGAACTGTCGTCGGCGACGATGATGAGCGCGCGGGTGCCGGGGCTGTTCTTCATCGGCGAAGCCGTGGACGTGACGGGCTGGCTCGGCGGCTACAACTTCCAGTGGGCATGGGCGTCCGGCACGGCAGCCGGGCAGGCGGCGGCGGAGTTCGCGCGCGGCGCGTGACGGCGGCCGGCCCGTGGATGACGGGACCCGTCCCTTATGTCTTTGTGCGGTGCTCTGCTATACTCGTAAATCTTCCCTGCAAACCTTTATTCGTGTCGGATCATGACGATCATTCGCGTTAAAGAGAACGAGCCGTTCGAAGTCGCCATGCGTCGCTTCAAGCGCACGATCGAGAAGAACGGTCTGCTGACCGAGCTTCGTGCGCGCGAGTTTTACGAGAAGCCGACCGCCGAACGCAAGCGCAAGAAGGCTGCCGCGGTGAAGCGTCATTACAAGCGTATCCGCAGCCAAACGTTGCCGAAGAAGCTGTACTGAACGATTGAGCGCCGCGCGATTCACCGAGCGGCGCACCGGCGATTCTGCACGGTCGGTCACGATCGCGGGGCGAATCGCCGATGCCGGATTCGAGCAACCCGCTTGAGACATAGTCCCAAGCGGGTTTTTGTGTTGACGCCCTTTTGTGGGCGTCGAACTCACATTTCCATCCCGGGTGCAAGATGAGTTTGAAAGAGCAGATCAGCGAAGACATGAAGGCCGCGATGCGCGCGAAGGAAAGCGAGCGTCTGGCGACGATTCGCCTGCTGATGGCCGCGATCAAGCAACGTGAAGTCGACGATCGCGTAACCCTCGACGACGCGGGCATCACGGCCGTGATCGACAAGATGATCAAGCAGCGGAAGGATTCGATCAGCCAGTTCGAGGCCGCGGGCCGCGACGATCTCGTCGCGAAGGAGCAGGCCGAACTGACCGTGCTGGGCGCGTACATGCCCGCGCAGTTGTCGGACGCCGAAGTGGCTGCCGAAGTCCAGGCCGCGGTCGCGGCAACGGGCGCGGCGGGCCCGCAGGACATGGGCAAGGTGATGGGCGTGCTGAAGGGCAAGCTCGCCGGCCGTGCCGACATGACGGCCGTTTCCGCGCAGGTCAAGGCCGCGCTTTCGAAGTAAATCCCGCTTTCCGGCGCGCCGCATGCGTGTGCGCCGGGGCGTCGTATTGTCTATTTTTCGCTCGATCCCACGGTGATTCCGCATTCGTTCCTGCAGGATTTGCTGAACCGCGTCGATATCGTCGACGTGGTGGGCCGGTACGTGCAGCTCAAGAAGGGCGGCGCGAACTTCATGGGGCTGTGCCCGTTCCACAACGAGAAGAGTCCGTCGTTTACCGTCAGTCCGACCAAGCAGTTCTATCACTGCTTCGGCTGCGGCGCCCACGGCACGGCGATCGGCTTCCTGATGGAGCACGCAGGTCTCACGTTCCCGGAAGCGGTTCAGGAACTCGCGCAATCGGTCGGGTTGACCGTGCCGCACGAGCCGTCGATGCGCGGTGGGGGCGCAGGCGGTGGCGGCGGCGATTATCCGGCGCCCGTATCGAAGTCGGTCGCGACTGCGTTGTCCGACGTGATGTCGGCCGCGTGCGACTACTACCGCAAGCAATTGCGCGGCGCGACGGTCGCGATCCAGTATCTGAAGAACCGGGGCCTGACCGGCGAGATCGCCGCGCGCTTCGGGCTCGGTTATGCGCCAGACGGCTGGCAGAACCTCGAAACCGCGTTCCCGGACTACCGTGACGATTCGCTCGTCGAATCGGGGCTCGTGATCGTCAGCGAGAAGACCGACGGGCAAGGTGTCGCGCGACGCTATGACCGGTTTCGCGAGCGAATCATGTTCCCGATCCGCAACGTGAAGGGGCAGGTGATCGGGTTCGGCGGCCGCGTGCTCGGCAGCGGCGAGCCGAAGTATCTGAACTCGCCGGAAACGCCGCTGTTCAACAAGGGCAGCGAACTGTACGGGCTGTTCGAGGCGCGTCTCGCGATTCGCGAGCGCAAGTACGTGCTGGTCGTCGAAGGCTACATGGACGTCGTCGCGCTCGCGCAGCTCGGCTTCCCGAACGCGGTCGCGACGCTCGGCACGGCGTGTACGCCGATTCACGTACAGAAGCTGCTGCGCCAGACCGATACGGTCATCTTCAGCTTCGACGGCGACTCGGCCGGGCGGCGTGCGGCGCGTCGCGCGCTCGAGGCATGCCTGCCGCATGCGGCGGATAACCGGACGATCCGATTCCTTTTCCTGCCGTCCGAGCATGATCCGGACAGCTATGTACGCGAATTCGGCGCGGATGCGTTCTCCGAGCAGGTCGAGCGCGCGATGCCGTTGTCGCAATTTCTGTTGAACGAAGCAATTGCCGGCAAGGCGCTCGATCAGCCGGAAGGCCGTGCGAAGGCGCTGTTCGATGCGAAGCCGATGCTGCAGGCGCTGCCGGCGAACGCGTTGCGCGCGCAGATCATGCACATGTTCGCCGACCGGCTCGATATCCCGTTCGAGGAAGTGGCCGGGCTGTCCGACGTCGATTCGCGGATCGCTGCGCCGCCGCGCCAGGCGCCCGCGCGCAGCGAACGGCGGCGCGTGACCGACAGCGAAAAGCGGGCATTGCGCACGCTCGTCATGCATCCGCGCATCGCGTCGCAACTCGACGACGAGCAGATTGCGACCCTGCGGGCGCTGCCCCGCATCGGCGAGCTGTTCGCGGAGGTCGTCGATCACGCGCGCGCGCTGGGCGACGGCGCCGAGTTCCGGCTGCTGTCGGATGTCCTGCGGACATCCTCGAATGGGGCGACTTACGAGGAAATCTTCCGCGAAATTCTGGACTATGATGAAAACGTCCGCGACTTGCTGTTACAGAATCCGGAAGACGAGACGGTGCCCGAGCGGCAGCGCGAACAGGAACGGATCGCGGGGGAGGAACTGCAGGCAGCGGTGCTCAAGATGCGCTATGACGCTTGCTGCGACCGGCTCGACAGGCTGGCGCGGCAATCCACTTTCACACCCGAGGAACTGGCTGAATTGACGGAATTGAACCAGCAGCGAACCGACATGAAGCGTCGGCTCGGGCTGTAGGCGGCCGGGGCGCCAGGAGAGGGCTCCCCAGCGTGCTATAATATAAGGTTTCCAGCGGTTTGTTTTCTAAGCAGAGGCGAAATTCGCGATGGCAAAGACGACAGGCGGAAAGAAAGCAACAGGCAAGGGCTCGACGGAGCCGACCACGAAGGTCACAGCGGCCAAGTCTGCTTCTTCCATCAGGACAACGTCTTCAGCCACGTCAGCCCCTGCAGGAAAAAAAACCGCGGCCGGCACTGCTCAGGCTGCGCCGGCGCCGGCAGCCAGAACACGGGCTGCCGCCAGACCCGACTCCGGGCCGGCCCAGCCGGCGGCGAAGCGGGCAAGTGCGAAAAGCGCAAGGGACACGACTGCCGCTGCGGACGAAACGGCAGTACGTACTACTCATGCACCAACGGTTCAACCGGCTGTCGTCCAGCAGCCGCGAGTCGATATAGCCGGTACGGCGAACTCCATGACCAAAAAGCTGAACGAAGTATCCGTCGATGACGACGCAAATCAGAGCGACGAGCAGCCCGCAGCCGTGGCTGCTCCGGGCAAATCCAAGGTGCGCGATCGTCGCGCCAAGGAAAAGGCGCTGCTGAAGGAAGCGTTCGCGACGAGCACGCCCGGCACGGCCGAGGAGCTCGAAGAGCGCCGCGTGAAGCTGCGCGCGCTGATCAAGCTCGGCAAGGAGCGCGGCTTCCTCACGTATGCCGAAATCAACGACCACCTGCCGGACAACTTCACCGAGACGGAAGCCCTCGAAGGCATCATCGGCACGTTCAACGACATGGGCGTGGCGGTTTACGAGCAGGCACCGGACGCGGAAACGCTGCTCCTGAACGACAACGCGCCGGCCGCGTCGTCGGACGACGAAGTCGAAGAGGAAGCGGAAGTCGCGCTGTCCACCGTCGATTCGGAATTCGGTCGCACGACCGATCCGGTCCGGATGTACATGCGTGAAATGGGCACGGTCGAGCTGCTCACGCGCGAAGGCGAAATCGAGATCGCGAAGCGGATCGAGGACGGCCTGCGCCACATGGTGATGGCCATCTCCGCGTGCCCGACGACGATCGCCGACATCCTCGCGATGGCCGAGCGCGTCGCGAACGAAGAGATCCGCGTCGACGAGCTCGTCGACGGCCTGCTCGATCCGAATGCTTCGGACTCCGCCGATACGGACGGTTTCTCCGCGAAGGAAGCGGAAGCGATCGAGAACGAGGACGAGGAAGCCGAAGAGGAGGAGGAAGAAGAGGAAGAGGAGGAGGACGACGGTGCCGCGCAGGCATCGGCCAACGCCGCTCAACTCGAAGCCCTCAAGCGTGCGTCGCTCGACAAGTTCTCGCAGATCAGCGAGTGGTTCGACAAGATGCGCCGCGCGTTCGAGAAGGAAGGCTACAAGTCGAAGTCCTACCTGAAGGCGCAGGAAACGATCCAGACCGAACTGATGACGATCCGCTTCACCGCGCGTACCGTCGAACGTCTGTGCGACACGCTGCGTGCGCAAGTGGACGAAGTGCGTCAGGTCGAACGTCAGATCCTGCACATCGTCGTCGACAAGTGCGGCATGCCGCGTTCGGAATTCATCGCGCGCTTCCCCGGCAGCGAGACGGATCTCGACTGGGCCGAGAAGGTCACGGCCGAAGGTCATTCGTACAGCGCGGTGCTGTCGCGTAACGTTCCGGCGATCCGCGAACAGCAGCAGCGCCTGCTCGACCTGCAGGCGCGCGTCGTGCTGCCGCTGAAGGACCTGAAGGAAACCAACCGCCAGATGGCGGCCGGCGAACTGAAGGCGCGTCAGGCGAAGCGTGAAATGACCGAGGCGAACCTGCGTCTCGTGATCTCGATCGCGAAGAAGTACACGAACCGCGGCCTGCAGTTCCTCGACCTGATCCAGGAAGGCAACATCGGCCTGATGAAGGCGGTGGACAAGTTCGAATACCGTCGCGGCTACAAGTTCTCGACCTATGCGACGTGGTGGATCCGTCAGGCCATCACGCGTTCGATCGCGGACCAGGCGCGTACGATCCGTATTCCGGTTCACATGATCGAAACGATCAACAAGATGAACCGCATCTCGCGGCAGATCCTGCAGGAAACCGGTCTCGAACCGGATCCGGCAACGCTCGCCGAGAAGATGGAAATGCCGGAAGACAAGATCCGCAAGATCATGAAGATCGCGAAGGAGCCGATCTCGATGGAAACGCCGATCGGTGACGACGACGATTCCCATCTCGGCGACTTCATCGAGGACAACAACACGGTCGCGCCGGCGGATGCCGCGCTACATGCAAGCATGCGCGACGTCGTGAAGGACGTGCTCGATTCGCTGACGCCGCGCGAGGCGAAGGTGCTGCGGATGCGCTTCGGTATCGAGATGAGCACCGATCACACGCTCGAGGAAGTCGGCAAGCAGTTCGACGTCACCCGCGAGCGGATCCGTCAGATCGAGGCCAAGGCGCTGCGCAAGCTGCGTCACCCGAGCCGTTCCGACAAGCTGAAGTCGTTCCTCGAAGGGAACTGATTTCCAGCGTCTCGGTTGCGAGCGCCGCCGGTATCCGTGTGATACCGGCGGCGTTTGTCCCTTTCGTCGTCTTTGTTGTTACAATGCCGGCCCGGCCTCGTTGCCGGGGCAGCGTGTAGCACGCTTTGCTTCTCGTCTGGGCCCCTAGCTCATGCTTGGTTAGAGCAGCGAACTCATAATTCGTTGGTGCCGGGTTCGACTCCCGGGGGGCCCACCAGATTCGCTTCCATGGTTGTCCGGGGAAGCCGCGAAACCCGCGATGCCGCACGGCGTCGCGGGTTTTTTCTCGTGTGCGCCGCCCGAATGTGTCGAACGTATTGAATGCGTTCGCGCCGGCGCCGCATGTCGCATCTTTGCCACCGGGGAAACACTGAAAGCGTGCCGCCCCGATATCAATCGAAGTATGCTGTAGCGCGATCCGGTCGCACGCTGATCCGTTCAGCGCGCGCATCGTGGACCAGCGCCGCGCTCCGTCCGGCAGCCAGAACAAACACAATCCGACTTCGCCCGACAGTGAGGGGCGGCCAACATGATCATGCTGCGTTCGTGGGGTGCGATTCTGTCGTTGCTGATGCTTGCCGCGTGCGCGAGCCTGCCGCCGCAGGCCGACCGTGCGCCGACGCATGCATTCGCCGATACCGGCAACACGCGCCTCGGCGTGGCATTTCGTCAGCAGGCCGCCGCGCATCCGGGGCAGGACGCGTTTCATCTGCTGCGCGACCCGGTCGATGCGCTCGATGCGCGCGTGCTGCTCGCCGATCGCGCGGACCGTTCGCTGGACCTCCAGTACTACATCTGGCACGACGACCTGACCGGGCATGAACTCGCGGACGCGATCATGCGCGCGGCCGATCGCGGCGTACGCGTGCGCGTGCTGCTCGACGATCTCGGGACGAACGCGGACGACCGAAAACTGCTCGAGATCAGTTCGCATCCGAACATCGAGATCCGGCTCTTCAATCCGGTGGCGACACGCCACTTCAAGAAGATCGGCACGGTGTTTGAATTCGCGCGCGTCAATCGGCGCATGCACAACAAGGCGATGATCGCGGACAACCAGGCGGCGATCATCGGCGGGCGCAATATCGGCGACGAGTACTTCGGCGCGTCGTCGATGCTGGAGTTCGGCGATCTCGACGTCGTCGTGCACGGCCCGGTCGTGAACGACATCTCGAACGAATTCGACGCGTTCTGGAATTCGCCGTATGCGTATCCGGTCAATGCGCTGGTCGGGCATGACGCGCCGCCGGGCGGACTCGATCAGGAGCGCGAACGATTGCGCGATTACCTGCGGGCGATGGAAGACAATCCGTACGTGCTCGAGGCGCGGCACCGGCTCGACCAGATCGTGCATGGCGAGGGCACGGAGCTCTCATGGGGGCATGCAACGCTGCTGTACGACGATCCCGCGAAGATCGCGCGGGCGCCGAAGGACAGCGAAGGGCACCTGATGCCGCAGCTGCGTGCGCTTGCGTTGCGGCCCGAGCACGAGTTGCTGATCGTGTCGCCGTATTTCGTGCCGGGCAAGGACATGGTCGAACGGCTGCATGCGCTCACCGCGCGCGGCGTACGCGTGACGATCCTGACGAACTCGCTCGCATCGACCGACGTCGCGGCCGTGCATGCCGGTTATCGGCGTTATCGGCGCGATCTGGTGGAGGCCGGCGTGCGGCTTTACGAGCGCCGGCCGTCCGGCGACAAGAGCATCTCGAAGCAGGTCATCATCGGTTCATCGCGCGCGTCGTTGCATGCGAAGACGTATGTGTTCGACCGCAAGAGCATCTTCATCGGATCGATGAATCTCGACCCGCGCTCGCTGAACCTCAACACCGAGATCGGTGTTTATTGCGAGAGTCCGGCGATCGCATCCGAAGTTGCGACGGACCTGGAGCCGCGGCTCGATCGCATCGCGTGGCGCGTCGAGTTGAGGACTGACCCGGCGGGGAAAGGGCGGCTCAAGTGGATGCAGACCGACGCGGACGGGGAGGTGACCGAGCTCGATCACGAGCCGGAAGTGTCCGCGGCGCGGCGGATGGAAGTGTGGTTTCTCGGCTTGTTCCCGATCGAGTCGCAGCTATGAGCGATGATGCGGGCATCCGGCGATGCGTGCTTTCGTTGCCGGATGCCCGCGGTCGGGCGCTACCGAACGAGCCGGTCTCGTGCTTGATGTACGAGACGTCGCCACATGCGCTGACGACACTGCACGCGCGCATGTAGCGGCCGCTACCGTTCACTCGGGACGGTGTTCGTGCGGGTCGTGTTGCTGTTGCGGTTGCTCGGAGTGATGCTGAGCAGGCTCGGGTTGTCGTGGCTGCGGTGCTGCGTGTTCCTGCGGTTGCGGCTGGGCATGCGGCTGCATCTCCCTGCGCTGCTGTTGCTGTTGAGCCTCGTTGCGTTGCTGCATCTCGGCCCGTTGTTGCTGTTGCTGAGCCTCGTTGTGCTGCTGCATCTCCGCGCGTTGTTGCTGCTGTTGAGCCGCGTTGTGCTGCTGCATTTGCTTGCGTTGTTGCTGCTGAGCTTCGTTGTGTTGCTGCATCTCCTCGCGTTGCTGCTGCTGCCGTGCGTCGTTGTGCTGCTGCATCGCATTGCGTTGTTGCTGCTGTTGCTGCGCTTCGTTCCGCTGCTGCGCCTGCTCCCGTTCCTGCTGCATCGCCTGTTGAGCATGCATCGGGCCACCGGGCGCCTGCGGACCCGATGCATCGGCATGCGGCGCATTCGCGCGGTTCTGCTCGAACGCATTCGGCGCCGGCCGCGCACCCGGGCGTGCGTCATTTGCACCGAAGTGCGGCATCGTCATCGGCGCGGCGCCGGGAGACGGCCGCATCGCCTGTTCGCGCGGCGGCTCCGCGCCCGGCCGCATGCCGTTGCGCTCGAACGTATTGTTGTTGGTGACGTTGCCGCCGTCGTTGTTCGTGATGCGCGTGTTGCGGATGTTGGTGATGTTGTTGACCACCGTGGTCGACTTCGTCACGTACGTGGTGTGGTTGTACACCACAGCCGGACGCTGCCAGCCTTCGTTCCGGTCCGGGCCGCCCCGGTGCGGCGCGCCCCAGTTCATGCCCCACGCGTGCCAGCCCCAGTCGTGGTGCCCGAAGATCGCGGCGCCCACGGCAATGCCGATACCGAACGTGACCACGCCGGCCGCCACGGCTTCGCCGGTGGTGTAGGCGGGCGGCTGGTACACGTAGCCGGGATAGGACGACACGGGTTCGCCATAGACGACGGTCGGGTTGTACGACGGCACGTAGACGACGTCCGGCTGCGCGGGCTCGATCTCGATGGCCTGCTCCGGCGGCGGGATGACGGCCGGGCCGCTGTAGACCGCTGGTGCGTCGGCGGACGGCGCGTAGTTGGCCGGCGCGGCCGGTGCGACCTGCGTGACGTGCAACTGGCTGCCCGAGCGCAGATGGCCCGATGCCTGCGCACGCTGGCGCATCCCCTGGATCGCATTCATCACGTCGGTCGGGTCGTTGTAGTACGCCTGGCCGAGCGCGGTCGTCCATGCCGGGTTCGACGCCATTTGCGCGAGCACCGCGGGGAAGGCGGTCAGCGCCTTGACGGACGGATCCCACGGCTGCGTATCGGCGGCGGTCGCGAGTGCCTGCCCCTTCAACGACGGATTCTGCCCGACCCAGGTGTTGGCGGCCGCGATCTGGTCCGGGTACGTGGCGCCCGCGAGCACGAGTGCGACGAGCTTGTCCGGAAAGAGCGCGATCGGCGCGACCATCTGGTAGAGCTGGTCGGCGCTCGGCGGCTTGTACGCAACCGGTGCCGACGCGGGCTGCGGCGCGGACGCGGCGCCGGCATCGCTCGCCGGTGCGGACGGCGTGGACGTGCTGTCGTTCCTGTTACAGGCCGACAGCCCGAGCAGCGACACGATGAGGGACGACGCAATCAGCGTCCTGACGGGATGGCGAGGTGCGGAGGCAGCGGTCATGGCGTTCGTTCGATGCAGTGGAGGCGTAAGCGGGGATGCGAGGCACGCGACCGGCTCGAGCACGGTGTCGGCACCGTCCGTGCATGGGCCGGGGCATCGGCCTGAGAAAGAGGCGGACGGGAAGATCGGGTCCGCATGGTTGTTGTTCCGCGATCGATTCATATTCAGATAAACGCGCGACGGGTGCGGAAGGTGTCGCCATGTTGTGTAACAGTATGTGAGTGCCTTGCGGTCTGAAAGCATGAAGGAGCAACGAACCGGCCTGAAATAAAAAAACCCGCGAGGCCGTCGCGGGTTTTCTGTATCGGCGGGGCGGTTCCGGCCGTGGGCCGGAACACCGGTCATCGTGCCGTCATCGCGCGAAATCCGACGTACTCTTGATGAATGCGTTCAGCTTCGAGATGTTCACGCTGCCGAAGCCCGTCGTCGCGTCCCAGCCGGCTTTCGCGTTGTAACCGTAGCTACCGCTGCCGTTGTTGCCGGACGTGACGTCGTGCAGCAGCGCCGCGTTGCTCGGGAAGTACTTGTAGATGCTCGACGCCGGGAAGCCGAGCGCGTTGTTGTTCGCCGATTGCAGACGCGCCCAGATGCCCGTGAAGATCGGTGCGGCGAGACTCGTGCCGCCTTCGTTGTTCAGGTAGCCGGACCCCCACAGCGTGTTGGACGTCTGGCCGTTCACCACGAGGATCGCGCCGGTGCGCAGGTCGGCGTCGAAGCCGACGTCCGGCAATGCACGCTTGGTCGATCCGGTGAGGCTCGACGATTGCCACGACGGCGCGGCTTCGTACTTGCTGTAGCCGCCGCCCGTCGACCACACGGTGCCCGGCTGCCAGCTCGGATCGTTCCACACGACTTCGCTGTTGTACGCGTTGGTCGACGTGTTGGTGAACAGCGTCGTGCCGCCTACCGCGATCACGTACGGCGACGTCGCCGGCTCGCTCACCGTGTAGGTCGAGCGCGACGGCGTGCCGCTCGCGCATTCGTATGCGCCGTGGTCGCCGGCCGATACGGAGAAGGTCTGCCCCTGCGCGACGGCCTGCTTGAAGATGGTGTCGTCGGTCGCCTGCGAGCCGGTGCTGTTCGCCGACGATTCGCACACGCCGAGCGACACGTTGATGACCTTCGCGACGTTGTCGCTCACCGCCTTGTTGTATGCGGCGGTGATGGCCGTGAGCGTCATCGACGGCGCCACGTAGAACACGACCTGCTTCACGCTGCCGCCGGCGGCGCCGACGATCGACTGGCTGTCGAGATTCCATTCGACGGTGCCGTCGGTGTCGGTGTACGAACTGCCGGACGGGCCCGTCTTCACGATGCTGCTGCTGATCGTGCCGAGACCGTTGTTCGCGGCGAACGTATCGAGGTCGCTGACCGTTTGCGACAGATCGCCTTCGGAGATGATGCCGACCGTGGTCTGCGACGCCGTCGGCGTGCCGTCGCCGCCGTAGAGCGACGAGAACTCGGTCGGGTTGTGCGGCACCGCGGATGCGCCCGCGGGGATCGTCAGGTTACTGGTGTTGCCTTGCGGCTTGCTGCCCGCGCCGGTATGCATCAGTTCGACGTTCTGCAGCCCGAGCACCGCGCCGACGACGCCGCCGATCGCGTTCGGCACCTGCGCGGCATCGGTGTTCGCATAGACGCTGCGGCCGTTGCGCGTGAAGCGCTTGAGCGTGGTGCGGAACCCGGACTTGATCGTGGCCGCGGTGCCGGACGCGGAGACGAGCAGGCGGTTCGGCGCGACCACGATGTCGACGAAGCCGGCCTTGCGCAGGTGCGCGACGACGGCCGCGACCTGCTGGTCGGTCGGCGCGTATTGCGCCGCGAACTGCGCAGGCGTGAGGAACTGCCTGTAGTGCGGCGAGCCGGGCGTATGCAGGTCGCGCAGGTACTGGTCGAGTTGCGCCTCGTTGCGCAGGTTCAGGCCGAGCACGACGTCGACCGTTTCACCGGGCGCCATTTCGGTCGCGGCTGCCGCGGCTGCCGCGGTGCTTGCCGCCGGCGCGCCGGCGGTACTGCTGCTTTCGCCTTGCTGGACGAGCGGCAGAAATCCCTTGGTGCGCGTCTCGGTCCAGCCGGCGGCCGGTGCGGCATGGACGGCCGTCATGCCGAACGTAGCGGCTGCTGCGGCGGCGAAGGCGAGCTTGACGATGCGGATGTGCTTTTGTTTCTTGTCTGCAACCTGATTCATTTGAATTACCCCTCCGGTTGAACATCGAACGGCACGAACAACAACGGTCGACAGCGGCGCCGATCGTGCGCCGCCGATATCCGCCGCGCCCGCACGGATGGTGCGGACGCAACGGGGCCTTTCGCCCGATCCGGAAAGACGGTCGTTCTCCGGGGGCGAAATGCTGGAATGCTCGGTAACGGGAGGGCTGCGCCGCGAGGCGAAGCAGCCGGATTTGACGCAGGCGGGATGGCTAGAGCAACAGCTTCGGTGTCCTGCTCATTTGGTTCGATCCTTCGGCTCGCTGCCGGACGGCAGGTGCCCAATGAAATGCATCGGATGTTGCATGCACCGACGCAAAGAGGATGGGGTCGGCGACGAGAACTTCGGTGCGGCGGAAGCGAAATGCGTGGAGCGGAAGCGATTGCGTGTCTTGCAATTCGTCAGATTGCTTGCATCGGACGGTATCAAGAATGAAAGTCGGGTGTCAAACTTTTTCTGATTATATGAAACAAAATTAAATGGAATAAAGCGAAATGATTTTGAAAAGATTGGCGGAGATTTGTAATTTTCAAATCCGGTATCGGATGCAATAGCGGATCGATCCGCTCGATCATTGACGAATCGATTCGTAATGCGCGAGCGGTTGTCGAGGAATCATTCGAATCGGCTCGATTGGCCGGATCGATGCGGCTGCATGCCGCTGGCGGTTTGCCGCGCGTCAACCGGCGTTCGTCTGCCATCCGAGCCCGAGGCTCTTCTGCAGCGACACGTAATCCTTGATCAGTTCGGCTTGCCCGGCGATCACGTTCTGTTGAGCGGCGAGCGCTTCGCGTTGCGTATCGAGCAGATCGATCATCGATGCGACGCCCGCGCGATAGCGTTCGTCCATCAGCGTGGCCGAATGCGTGGCCGACGTCTGCACCTTCGTCAGCGCGACCACGTGTTCGCGCTGGTGTCCGTAGCGCTGCAGCGACGTGTTCGCGTCCTGCAACGCGCCGAGCACCGCTTTCTGGTAGTTCGCTTCCGCTTCGTCACGCGACGCTTCGGCTGCGCGCACCGCGCCGCGCGTGCGTCCGAAGTCGAGGAGGTTCCATTGCAGGTACGGCGCGCCGATCCACGTGAAGTTTTGCTTGCGGAACAGATGGCCGGGATCCGTCGCGCTGAAACCGAGATCGCCGAGCAGCGTCACTTTCGGGAAATAGTCGGCGATGTGTTCGCCGATCTGCGCATTGCTCGATGCGAGCCGGCGCTCGGCCGCGCGGATGTCCGGCCGCTGCTTCAGCAGCGCGGCCGGATCGCCGACCGGCACGCTCGCGGGTAGCGCCGGCAGCGGCGTGTCCGGCGCCGACAGCGCGGCATCGAGTGCGCCGGGCGCACGGCCGGTCAGGATGGCCAGCCGGTCGAGCGACTCCGTCACCTGCGCGTCGAGCGGGATCAGCGACGCGCGCGTGTTCTCGACCTGCGTCGTCAGGCGCTCGATGTCCGCATCGGCGGCGACGCCGCGCGCGCGGCGCTGCTCGGTGAGTTCGAGCATCTTCTGTTGCAGCTCGGCCGTGCGCTGCGACAGCGCGAGCCGTTGCTGCTGATCGCGCAGGTCGACATACGCGGTCGCCACTTCGGCCGCGATCGACACCTGCGCGTCGGCGAGATCGGCGTCGACCGCTTCCGCCTGCGTGGAGGCGGCTTCGACCGCGCGACGCGTGCCGCCGAACAGGTCGATTTCCCAGGTCGCGTCGAAGCCCGCCGAATACAGTTGCAGCGGACCGGAGCCGCCAAGCGACGGGGACGAGCCGCCCGACTGATTCGAGCCGTCCGACGGCAGCAGCGAGCCGAGCGCGCTGACGTCCGGCTCGCGCATGCGGATCGCGGCGACGGTGGCCGACGACTTCGGCAACTGGGCCGCGCGCTGTTGCGAGAGCTGCGCGCGGGATGCCCGCAAGCGCGCCTGCGCGGCGTGCAGATCGGGGTTGTGCGCGAGCGCGGCGGCAATCAGGTCGTCGAGCTGGCGATCGTGCAGCGCATGCCACCACGCGCTCGGCGCGGGCGCGGCGGTGTCGACGCCCGATGCTGGCGCGCGCACGAAGGTCGGTGCGTCGGGCGCAGCGGGCGCGCCGTGGTAGTCGGGGCCGACGGTACAGCCGGCGAGCAGGCATGCGGCCGCGCACAGCGTGAGCGCGGGGCGGCGGGGCAGGGAGAAGGGCTTCATCGCGTAAGACGGTTCAATGGCCGGATGACACCGGTTGCGGGCCGCGCGGCGTTTTCAGCAGCAGCGCGAGCGGCACGCACGCAAGCAGCGCGAGGCCCAGCAGGTAGAAGGTTTCGGAGTAGGTCATCACGACGGCCTGGACCTGAATCTGCTGCGCGAGCTGGCCGAGCGCGCGCATGTTCGAATACGCGAGGTCGCCCGTGTGTGCGAACCAGTTCGCCGCATAGTCCGACAGCCGCGCCTGCCCGATCAGCGAATTGGCCGTCACCGATTCGCGCAGCGCGGCGGCATGGAAGGTCGTGCGCCGGTCGATCACGGTGCCGATGATCGCGAGCCCGATCGAGCCGCCGAGGTTGCGCGCCATGTTGTAGAGCCCGGCCGCGTCACCCGAATCCTCGCGCGCGACGGCGGCCATCGATGCCTGGTTCAACGGCATCATCGCGAGCATCTGCGCGACGCCGCGAATCAGTTGCGACCACACGAAATCGTGGCCGACGCTCTGCGCGGTCAGGCTGATGTCGAGCATGCAGCTCAGGCAGAACAGCAGCAGGCCGGAAATCACGAGGATGCGGAAGTCGACCTTGCCGAGCAGGCGCGGCAGGATCGGCATCACCAGAAACGCGGGCAGGCCCGACAGCAGCATGATCGAGCCGGCCTGTTCCGCGTTGTAGCCCGCGACGATCGCGAGGAACTGCGGCAGCAGGTACGACACGCCGTACAGCCCGGCGCCCACCGCGGACACGATCACGATCACGCTTGCATAGCGCGGGTTGCGCATCAGCGACAGGCGCATGATCGGCCGCTTCGCGAAGCGCTGCGACAGCGCGATCAGGATCATCCCGGCGAGCGACACGTAGCTCAGCGTCACGATCATCTGCGACTCGAACCAGCGTTCGCGCTGGCCTTCCTCGAGCACGACGGTCAGCGAGCTCAGCCCGATCGCGAGGCCCGCGATCCCGAGCCAGTCGGCATTGAAGAACGTGTTCCATTGCGGCTTGTCCGACGGCAGCCCGAACACCAGCAGCGCCATCAGCAGCAGGCACACCGGCAGGTTCAGGAAGAAGCACCAGCTCCAGCTCACGTTCTCCGCGAGCCAGCCGCCCAGCACGGGGCCGAACAGCGGGCCGAGCAGCACGATCAGGCCGAACAGCGTCATTCCGACCGGCAACTGCGACAGTGGCAGCCGCGTGCGGATGATCGTTTGTGCGGTCGGGATCAGCGCGCCACCCGTGAAGCCCTGGCCGATGCGCCCGGCGATCATCATCGCGAGCGAATGCGACCAGCCGCACATCATCGAGAACGCGATGAACAGCGCGGCGTTCGTCAGCAGGAAATTGCGGAGTCCGAAAACGCGCGTGAGCCACGCGGCGAGCGGGATCATCACGATTTCCGACATCAGGTAGCCGGTCGAGATCCACGTGCCCTCGGTGCCGGTCGCGCCGATTTCGCCCTGGATCTGCGGCAGCGCGGAGTTCGTGATCGAGATGTCGAGCGTCGCCATCAGCGCGCCGAGTGCGCCGGCGGCAACCGCGATCCAGTCGGTCGCGCTCGCGCGGCCTTCGTGCGGCGGCGCGGGCGGGGTGGCGGCGGTGTCAGCCATGATGCTTCTCGTTGTCGGCCGAATGCGTGTCGACGTCGACGGTCACGGACAGCCCCGGCAGCAGCAGGCGTTGCGCGCGCGCATTCGCGGCGAGGCGGATGCGCACCGGCACGCGCTGCACGATCTTCGTGAAGTTGCCGGTCGCGTTCTCGGGCGGCAGCAGCGCGAACTGCGCGCCCGTGCCCGGCGCGAAGCTGTCGACGGTGCCGCTGAGCGTGTCGTCCGGCAGCGCGTCGACGTGCAGCTCGACGGGCTGGCCGATGCGCATCCGGCCGATCTGCGTTTCCTTGAAGTTCGCGACGAGGTAGAGCGCGTCCACCGGCACGACGGTCAGGAGGCGCGTGCCGGGCTGCACGTACTGGCCGACGCGCACCGTGCGGTCGCCGACGCGGCCGTCGAGCGTGCTGCGCACGATCGTGTTGTCGAGATCGAGTTGCGCCTGCGCGGCGCTGGCCTGCGCGGCTTCGAGCTGCGCGCGCGCCTGTTGCAGCTGCGCGGTAAACGACGCGATCTGCGTGCGGGCGGCGGCGATGGACGCGTGGTTCGCGGCAAGCGTCGCGGCGGCCTGGTCGCGCGTGCTCTTCAGATCGGCGACGCGTTCGTGCGTTTCGGCGCCGGTCGCCGCGAGCGGCGCATAGCGCGCGTATTCGTCGCGCGCATGCCCGGCGTTGATCTGCGACACCTTTGCCTGCGCTTCGGCCTGTTCGAGGTTCGCGCGCTGCTGGCTGATGTCGGCTTCCGCGCGCGCGATGTCGGCGCGGCGTGCGTCGACGGTCGCGGTCGATTGCGCGAGCGCGACCTGGTACTGGCGGACGTCGAGCCGTACGAGCGGATCGCCAGCCTTGACCGTCTGGTTGTCGCGCACGTAGACGTCGGTCACGTAGCCCGCGACCTTCGGTGCGGCCGTCATGTTGTCGGCCTGCAGATACGCGTCGTCGGTGCTTTCGATGAAGCGGCCGACTATCCACCAGCGGCCGAGCCACACGGCGCCGCCGATCGCCGCGAGCACGACGACGGCGATCAGGATGCGCCGCTTCGAGCCGCCGTTGCGCGGCGATGATGCGGGTTCCTGACGATTTGCTTTCGATGACGGGTCTTGCGGCGTCGACATGCGGGACATCCAATTTATTCCGATCGGAAGAATTATTCCAGTTGCTAGAATTGTGTCAAGTAGAATGTCGGTCGATCGAATGACGAGGAAGGCATGAACGAAGCGAAGAAGCTGCGGCGCACGTCGGCGGCCGGCTACGCGCGCGGCGACGAGACGCGCCAGCGGATCATCGAGGCGGCGATCGAGCTGTTCGGCGAATACGGGTTCGCCGGTGCATCGACGCGCGACATCGCTGCGAAGGCTGGCGTCAATGCACCAGCGCTGCAGTACTACTTCGAGAACAAGGAAGGCGTCTACCGCGCGTGTGTCGACGCGATGGCCGAACTCGGCTGGAGCGTGCTGGGCCCGGCGGTCGAACATGCGCGGGCGGTGCTGGACGCGGATGCGGACGTCGACGCGCTGATCGACGCGTTCATCGGCATCCTTCGCATGCTGGCCGACCGGATGTTCACGGTGCCGAAGACGCTGGGGCAGCGGATGTTCTTCGCGCGCGAGCAGGTCGGGCAGGAGCCGGCGAGCGCGACGGAAATCCTGATGAAGCGCGTGCGCAAGCCGCTCAACGACGTGAGCGCCGAGCTGATCGGCCGGATCTCCGGGCGGGCGGCCGACGACCCCGTCACGCGGCTGCGTGCGATGAGCCTGTTCGGGCAGTTGACGGTATTCCATCTCGTGCCGCGCTCGACGCTGCAACTGCTCGACTGGGACAGTTTCGACGGGGAAGGCGGCGCGCTGCTGATGGCGACCATTGCCGATCAGACGCGTGTGCTGCTCGAACACTGGCATGCACAGCGCGGCGTAGAGGGCGGCGAACAGGCCGTCGGCGCGAAGCCGGCCGTGCCGGCAATCGCATCGAAGCGCGCCCCGCGCGCGAAGAAAACCGCCGGGCGCTGAGCGCGGCGGTCAGTCGTCGGCAGGCGACAACGCCGCCGGCATCGGCACGATCAGTCCGGCTTGCGCGCCGGTGCCGCGGGCGGCGGCGGTTCGGCGGCCGGCGTGCCGGTGGCGTGGTCGCCGTGTTCATGGCCATCGTCGTTCCCGGGCGCGGCAGGCCGCGAACCCTGCTCATACGCGACGAGACTACGTTGCGGATTCGCGATCCGGATCCCGCGCTCGGCGAACATCACCGCGATCCGCCGGTTGAATTCGCGCTGCACGCCCCAGCGCGCCGAGTCCTTGCACTGCACTTGCCCCGCCAGCGCGATCGTCGCGCCGTCGACCTGGTCGATGCCCCAGTAGCTGAAGTCCGACAGGATGCCGTCCTTGTAATTCGGGTCCTCGCGCAGCGCGGCGCCGATTTCCTTCAACGTCGCGATCGCGCGATCGATGTCCTGGCCGTACGCGATGCTGACCTTCACGGCGGCGTTGCCGAGCCCGCGATTCGTGTTGTTGACGGTCGTCACCGAGCTGAACGGGATCGTGTACAGCGACCCGTCGCCCGCGCGCAGCCGCACCGTGCGGATCGACAGGTATTCGACCGTGCCGGACACGCCCGCGAGCGTGACCCAGTCGCCCACCTGCATCGCGTTTTCCATCAGCAGGAAGATTCCGGTGATGAAATCCTGCACGAGCTTCTGCGAGCCGAAGCCGAGCGCGACGCCGAAGATGCTCGCGCCGGCGAGCAGCGGACCGATGTTCACGCCGATTTCGCTGAGGCCCGTCAGCACGACGACGAGCGCGATCATGATGAACAGCAGCGAACGCAGCATCGGCAGCAGCGTGCGCAGCCGCGCGGCCCGCACGAGATTGCCTTCGCGGGTCCACTGCTGCAGGCGCCGCTCGATCGCGATGTTCGCGGCTTCCCACACGATCAGCGCGACGACGGCCGCGATCGCGATCGTTATCAGCGCCGACGCGAGCCGATGGCCGATCGTGCCGCTTTCGAATGCGTGGAAGATCGGCACGCCCCAGATCTGCAGTAGCAGCACGACGGTCACGACCGCGATCACCGCCGACACGATCTGGCGCAGCAGCGGGTAGTAGCGATAGGCGTGAAGATGGACGAGCGTGCGATCGTCGTCGCGGTGCTGGAACAGCCGCGCGAGCGCGCCGAACACGACGATCGACACGATCCGCATGCCGATCATCACGGCGATCGAGCGGCCGCCGAGCGTGATCAGCACGCGATAGCCGTTGTGGACGTCGAGCGCCCACACGAACCACAGCGCCATCACGACGAATACCGAGGCGGGCGCCCAGGCGTCGGCGAGCGCATTGCCGATCATCGCGAAGGTCGGGCGGTCCTCGCAGGCCGCGCGAATGCGCGCGGCGACCGGCTGGCGGCACTGCAGGATCAGCGCCGAGACCATCAGGTGGCCGACGAGTGCGATGGCCTTCAGCAGCGCGACGTGGCCGGCATCGCTGAGGCCGAAGTTCGCGGCGATCTCGACCGCGGCCGTGCAGGCGCCGACGACGATCGCGATCCGCGCGATCGAGCGTTGCGCGAACGCGGCCCACGCGTCGCTGATGTGCAGCAGTCGCAGCTGCCGCGCATCGGGCTGGAAGAACAGCCGGCTGACGATCGTCACGAGGCGGCAGATCACGTAGATGTCGATCAGCGATTCGAGTGCGCTTTCGATCGGCGTGCCGGCGGCGTCGAGGGCCGACATCGTCAGGCTCGCAGCGCCGACGAACACCAGCAGCGGCACGACCCGCAACGCGAGGCTGACCAGCGCGCGCGGCATCCGGCGCAGCAGGGTCGTGTGGCGGCGCGCGTGGCCGCGGCCTTGCGACGACGCATCGGGTGTATCGGTGTCGTCGGTCTTCGCGGCGGAGTCGGCCGAGGCCGCCGCCGACACCGTGTCGTCGTCGGGCCCGGGCGGCTCGGCCCCGGATGGCCCGGCCTCGGTCCGTCGCGACGCTTCCGCGCGACGCGCGCTCAGTGCGGCCAGCGCGCGCCGCAGCAGCCGCTTCGCGAACCATTCGACGACGAGCGCGGGCATGAGCACGGCGAGGATGATCAAGATCGCGTGCGTGAGGTCCGCACGCTCGTCGGCGCGGACCAGCCGTTCGTGCCACCAGCTTCCGACCGAGCCGACATCGAGCAGCGAGTGCAGCGATTCGTTCAGCGCGCCGCCGATTTCCGCTGCCCAGTGCGATCCCTGCCGGACGACCATCGACGCGAGCCCGTTCGTCGTGAGCGTGGTGGGCGCTGCCGCCGTCGACGCGGCGCTGGCCGCGGCCGCGCTGCTCGCGGGAACCGCCGGCGCGCTCAACACGCCGACGGCCGCGATCGCACGCAAGGTCGTCTCGACCTGTTCGCGTTCGCGCGGGTTTTGCAGCACGGAAAGCGCTTGCTGCGCCTGTTGCGGCGTCAGCGCGGGCGTGGCGCCGGAGGCGGCCGATGCGGCGGCCGGAGCGGGGGCGGCCGCATGAGCGGCCGATACGACGGCGGCGAGCAGCCAGCCGAGCAGGAAATGTCGCATGAGTAGGCATGCGGGCGCGCTTTGACACGCGGCCCGCCGGTCTGGACGATGGGCGGAAGTTAACATGATCGCGATCGGAACCGAATAGTTCCGTCGATGAATACTTGAATCGGGCATGCGACAGGCACGGTGGGCGTGTGTGGCTTGCCGGAAGATGTGCATCGTGCGGGAAATTGTCTGGCCGCGAATGCTTGCGGCCCGCGATTCGGAAATCGCGTTCGTGCGCGATCGCGGCACATGACACGATGGTCTCGATGGCGCTTGAGACGGGAACGAAATGTGCTCGCCGTCGATGGCTGGCGTGCCGCCGGTAGCTTCGTCAGCATGAAACTGATTCGAATTCCTGATGAATTATCCGCGATCGTCATGGAAGATCGGCAACACGTGCTCGGCGACTTCCTCGATGATCTCGCGGACGGGCCGGTCCGAACCGGGGTTCAGCGTGACGTGATGCGTGCCGGCCGCGCGCATGTCGCGCAGGATGTCGATCAACGCATGCCGTCCGGTCGCATAACCGAGCGGCAGCGCGGTGGCCGGCGTATCGCGGTGCGCCGCGAGGTCGAGCCGCATCGATACGCCGAATGCGCGAAATGCCGGTTGCGGGAGCCGGTCGACGGCCGCGCGCCACATCGAATGGCGGGCGCGCTGCGTGTCCGGATCGCGGTGATACGTCATCCAGCCGATCGAGTTGCGCGCGATCCAGTCGACGCTCTGTCCGCCGGAGCCGACCGCGAGCATCGGCACCGCGTCGTCGCCGCGCGGCAGCAGCGTGAATTCCGGTGCGTCGGGCGGCGCGTCGTCGGGCAGCACGCGCGACGGCACGCCGAGCGCGGCCGCGATGATGTCCCAGTGCCGGCGATACCGGTCGCGTCGCGTTTGCGCATCCACGCCGAACGCCGCGTATTCAGGCGGCCGGTCGCCGGAGCCGAGCCCGAGGATGAAGCGCGAACCGGACAGCGTCGCGACCGACAGCGCGCCTTTCGCGACATGCAGCGGATGACGCAGCGGCAGCACGATCGCGCCGCTGGCGAGCACGATCCGGCGCGTGCGCGACGCGAGCGCACCGAGCAGCACCCATGGATCGAGATGTCCGACCGGATCGGGATAGTCGGCGCTGTTCAGCGGCACGTCGCGAATCCACAGTGCGCGAAAGCCGAGCGTATCGGCAAGCGCGGCGAGTTCGAGCTGCTCGTTGAAATCCGCGATGGTGTTGCCGCCGCGAAGCAGCGGCAGCGTCAGGCCGATCGACAGCCGCTCGGCCGAGAAGACGCGGTGCGCGACGCCGGCGCGGTCGGGGGCGGGCAAGGGCATGTCCAATCCTTGAAGTCGGGGAGGTAGGCTCGCCACGCGAGTCGTGCCGTGCCCGCATGCTAACGTGTTTGCGCGCGGCTTGCGGCGCGCGCCGGCCGGCAATCGAACGCATCGGCGGTTCCGGCATAATCGGCGCGTTCCGTCATCAGGCAATGATCAGAATGAACGCACTTCAGCAGACGATGGCCGGCCTCGCGGCGAGCGCGGTGCTGTCCGTGGCGGCATGCGGCGCTGTCGCGGACGAAGCGCCGCGCGCCGATATCTGCAAGACCGCCGAAGAGTCGGGCGTCACGGCCGACATCCGCAATTGCCTCGGACTGAAATACGACGCGGCCGACAAGCGGCTGAACGCCGTCTACAAGACGAAGATGGCGAGTCTCGACGAGGCGGGCAAGCTGAGGTTGCGCAACGACGAGCGCCGCTGGCTCAAGGCACGCGATGCCCGCTGCGCGGAGTCGCGGCAGCCCGATGCAGGCGGCACGCTCGGGCTCGTCGAGCACGACAGTTGCGTCGTCGACGAAACCGAACGCCGCGTGAAGGCGCTCGAAGCCTATCGGTGATCGGGCGTCCTGGTCACGCGATCGACTGCCGTTACACGATCGACTGTAAGAAGATCGTCAGCGTTGCACGGATCCTCTCGACGCCGCATCCCGTCCCATTCCTGTAACACCGCCGCCGCGGCAAACGTTGCGTGCCAAGGTCGATCGTGCGGGCCTTTTCCCCATCGTTTCACTTTCGAAACGTTCGCGTGTATTCATCGCGGCCCGATTGCCGGTGGGGCCATTTCACCTGCCCGCGCGGCCTTGTGCCGCGAAGCATGGTGCGCTCCTTGCATATCCGTATGAGCCGTGAGCGCGATCGCCGGCGGAGTCGGTCCGGCAATCGCTTCAGTGGGTCGGACGCATAGAAGACGGGGACAAGAGAATGAAAACACACCGAATCGCAACGCATCGTGTTGCAAACATGAATCGCCGACCTGCCCGTGGATTCGCTTCGCCGCTGATTGTGGCGACATGAGCACACGGCTTTCCGTTCCATCTGATCGAATCAGGTTCGTTCTGGACGACGACGTGCAGGCGTGAGGCACGAGGCCGACAGGTGCCAGTCGGCCGTCGGGGATGAACCGCTGGTGCACGCTGATGGGCGAGCATGACCTCCGATCGATACTTCGACGCGCAAGACGCGAGCGCGCCGCATGCATCCATGCGTCGCACGCGCCGCATGGCGGCGATCCGCGCGACATCGGGCAACCGAAAACATAGAACCGAACACGTCATTCAGGGGAAAGGTCCGCCGGCCGCATCGCGGCGGATGCGACGACATTGTGCTGTCAGTTGATCCACTACCCCGATGGATCAATTGTTGAAGCGCCCATCGCCATGAGGTCGATGGGCGTCTTTTTTGATGTGCCGGCCGCCGGCCGGATCGCACGGCGTTCTGTATCATGTGCTGGCGCGCTGGCCGCCCGTGCGGGCGCACGGCCTGCCGGCACCCCGATCACGCACCGTCGACATGAACGATACCGCCTTGCACGACCCTTCATCCGCCGGCATCGAGCCGGCTGCGCTCGATGCACTGCACACGTTCGTCGAGCGCCATCCGCGGCTGCTCGTGTTGACCGGCGCCGGCATCAGCACGGATTCCGGCATTCCCGGCTATCGCGACCGCAACGGTCAATGGATGCGCTCGCCGCCGATTCAGCTCCACGAATTCCTCGGCTCCGATGCGGCGCGCCGACGCTACTGGGCGCGCAGCATGATCGGCTGGCCGGTGGTCGGCCGCGCGCAGCCGAACCGCTCGCACGTCGCGCTCGCGCGGCTCGGCGGTGCCGGCCGGATCGAGCGGCTCGTGACGCAGAACGTCGACGGGTTGCATCAGCGCGCGGGCAGCGGTGGCGTGATCGAACTGCACGGCGGGATCAACGGCGTGACATGCCTCGATTGCGGCGCGCATCATGCGCGCGCGATGATCCAGACCGTACTCGAAACGGATAACCCCGAATTGCTGGGCGCGCAGGCGGAGCCGGCCGCCGACGGCGACGCGCACCTCGAATGGGGCGCGCTCGACACGTTCCGCATTCCGGCCTGTCCCACATGCGGCGGGCTGCTGAAGCCGGCGGTCGTGTTCTTCGGCGAGAACGTGCCGCGCGAACGCGTGGCGCTGGCGTCGCAGGCGCTCGACGCGGCCGATGCGCTGCTCGTCGTCGGTTCGTCGCTGATGGTGTATTCGGGCTACCGCTTCTGCGTGTGGGCGCAGGCGCAGGACAAGCCCGTCGCCGCGCTGAATCTCGGCCACACGCGCGCCGATCCGATGCTGACGCTGAAGGTCGAGGCGCGCTGCGCGCCCGCGCTCGATGCGCTGACGGCGCGGATGGGCGTCGGCGATACCGCACCGGAGCGTGCATCGTGAGCGGGCCGACGTTGCCGCCGGATGCACCCGATCCGTCCGTGAGGTTGTCGGCGCCGGCGGCCGAGCGCAACCGCGAACCGATCCTCGACGTGCTGCGCCGCGTGCTGCCGGCGAGCGGCAGCGTGCTCGAGATCGCGAGCGGCACGGGGCAGCATGCGGTCCATTTCGCGCAGGCATTGCCGGCGCTGCGCTGGCAGCCGAGCGACCCCGACGCGCACGCGCGCCTCTCGATCGCCGCGTGGGTCGCGCATGCCGGCCTCGCGAACCTGGCCGAGCCGCTCGCGTTCGACGTGCGCGACGCAGCGTGGCCGGCCGCGGCGCTCGATGCGATCGTCTGCATCAACATGATCCACATCTCGCCGTGGGCGTGCACCGACGCGCTGTTCGCCGGCGCATCGCGCGTGCTGCGCCCGGGCGGCGTGCTGTTCCTGTACGGCCCGTATCGCCGCGAGGGCCGGCACACGGCGCCGTCGAACGAAGCATTCGACCTGCAGTTGCGCAGCCGCGACCCGTCGTGGGGCGTGCGCGATCTCGAGACCGTCGTTGCGCTCGGCCTCGACCGCGGGCTCGATTGCATCGAGGTCGTCGAGATGCCGGCCAACAACCTGAGCGTCGTATTCCGGCGCCTGCCGCACGCCGAGCAGTGACGAGCATGCGCGCATCGCGGCCGGGTTTCCACTATCCTTTCGCCTGTGCGCGCGGCCCGGGTCGGGTCGCGCCCTGTTTTTTCCGGAGAATCGAATAATGGGCAAACAAGCAATCGGTGTGATCGGGCTCGCGGTGATGGGCCGCAATCTCGCACTCAATATCGAGAGCCGCGGTTACGCGGTGTCGGTGTACAACCGCAGCCGCGAGAAAACCGACGAACTGATCGCCGAATTCCCCGGCCGCAATCTCGTGCCGACCTATACGCTCGAAGAATTCGTCGCGTCGCTCGAAACGCCGCGCCGAATCCTGATGATGGTGAAGGCCGGCGAAGCGACCGACGCGACGATCGCGTCGCTCAAGCCGCTGCTCGAGAAGGGCGACGTGCTGATCGACGGCGGCAACACGCATTTCACCGACACGATCCGCCGCAACCAGGAACTCGCGCAATCGGGCCTGCATTTCATCGGCACCGGCGTGTCGGGCGGCGAAGAGGGCGCGCTGCGCGGCCCGTCGATCATGCCCGGCGGCCAGCGCGACGCGTACGATCTGGTCGAGCCGATCCTCAAGCAGATTGCCGCGAAGGCGCCGTCGGACGGCGAGCCGTGCGTCGCGTACATGGGGCCGGACGGTGCGGGCCACTATGTGAAGATGGTCCACAACGGGATCGAATACGGCGACATGCAGCTGATCGCCGAGAGCTACGCGGTGCTGAAGGACGTCGCGGGCCTGACCAACGAAGAACTCGGCGCGGTGTACACCGAGTGGAACCAGGGCGAGCTCGACAGCTACCTGATCGAGATCACGTCGAAGATCTTCGGCAAGAAGGACGACGAAACCGGCAAGCACCTCGTCGACGTGATCCTCGATCGCGCCGCGCAGAAGGGCACCGGCAAGTGGACGAGCCAGAACGCGCTGGATCTGGGCGTGCCGCTGCCGCTCATCACCGAATCGGTGTTCGCACGCGTGCTGTCGTCGCTGAAGACGGAGCGCGTCGCGGCCAGCAAGATCCTGTCGGGCCCGGCCGCCGCGCCGTTCGACGGCGATCGTGCCGCGTTCATCGAAGCGGTGCGCCGCGCGCTGTACCTGAGCAAGGTGATCTCGTACGCGCAGGGCTTCGCGCAACTGCGCACGGCATCCGAAGAGTACGGCTGGAGCCTCGATCTCGGGACGATCGCGAAGATCTTCCGCGCGGGCTGCATCATCCGCGCGCGCTTCCTGCAGAAGATCACGGACGCGTACGCGAAGGATCCGGCGCTCGCGAACCTGCTGCTCGATCCATACTTCAAGGACATCGCCGCGCACTACCAGGCGTCGCTGCGCGACGTCGTGGTCGCCGCGGTGAAGGCCGGCGTGCCGGTGCCGGCGTTCGCGTCGGCGGTCGCGTACTTCGACAGCTACCGTTCCGAACGGCTGCCGGCGAACCTTGTGCAGGCGCAGCGAGATTTCTTCGGCGCGCACACGTTCGAGCGTACCGACAAGCCGGGCAGCTTCCACGCGAACTGGTCGTAACCGGCCCGCGAGGGCGGCATTGTTGCGAAATTCTATTCTTTGAGTAGGGTTTTTGATTCCCGGATCCCGGAATTGTTGGTTCCAAGGAAACAGTGTTTTCGTTCTTTCATGGTTTTCCCTAAGGGACGCCAGGACTAAACTCTGTTCCATCGCTGCAGACATGGTGTGTGCGGCGGAGCAAAAAAATTCCGGAGGTAATCATGAAATCGCTGATCGCAACGTTCGCTGCAGCTGCCGTCCTCGCCGTTCCCGCCGTGTCGTTCGCCCAACAAAACGCGCCCGTCACCCGTGCGCAGGTGAAGGCCGAACTGTCGGCCCTGCAACAAGCCGGCTACAAGCTGGGCAGCGACCGCACGGACTACCCGGCAGGCATCCAGGCCGCTGAAGCCCGTCTGAACCCGCAACAGAACGTCGCCGCCGCCGATACGACCGGCTACGGTGCACAACCGGTCGCCCAGCAAGAGTCGGGCGCTCCGGCCGTTGCGAAGGCCGGCTGGCAAGTCAAGCGCGTGTCGGATGGCGCACCGGTCTACAAGGGTCGTTAATCGAACGGCCGCCCTGGCGGCCTGATCGAACCCCGAAGTACAAGCAGCCCGCCGTTCCGTATCACGGAACGGCGGGCTGTTTTCATTGGCATGCCGCGCGGATCAGTGCAGCGGCCGCGGACCGCGTCCGATTGCCGCAAAGGGGCCGCCGGCCGGCTCCAGCGCCTGCAGCCACGTTTCGTCGTAGCCGCTGAGCGAGTCGAGTGCTTCGCGCAGTCGCTCGATCGCGAGTACCGGCAGCTCGACGCTGTGGCGGGTGGCGCCCGTCAGGTGCGTGACGCTTGCGAGCTGGACGAGCGCGTCGGCCGCTTCGGCGACGTCGGTGGCGAACAGCAGGTGCCGGTTGAGCAATTCGACGAGGCCGCTGGAACCAGTGAAATCCTCGGCGTTGAGCTGCACGGATAGAAACGTCGCGTTGTTCATTGTGATCTCCTCGTTGTCGCTGGATCGTGCTGCATTCCGCAGTATAGGAGGCGTCCGGCCGGGTGACGGCGGGTAGTTCGACGCCGACTGCCGCGGCCTCGCGGCGCGGCGCAAGCCCGCCGGATGGCCCGCCGGGCGCGGCTTGCGGGCCGCCGGCACCCGTGTGCGGCGCCGCAAGAATGTTGCCGGAACGCGTGCTTGTCGCGGCCCTGACCGCGACAAATGGTATCTTTGCCGATCGGAGCGACGCGAAAAAGGGGCCGGTGAGTCCGTTCGCGTCGACGTTCCGCTGTGGAAACTGACGGCCGCGAGAGCGGTCGGATACTGGTCGGTCCGGCTTTTTGGCCGGACATCGTGCGTCGCGCGCCGGGGGGCGGTGGGCGGCGCGACGACGCAACTCCGGGAGGACCCTTGAAAAAAAATATTCCGATCCACGATTCCCTGGCGCGCTGGCTGCCGCAGGCGGCACTCGTCGCCGCGGCCGCCGCGCTGACGGGCTGTACGATGACGCCGTGGACCGACAACTGGCAGCCGGTGCGCCCGTCGACGCCGACGTCGGCCGCCACGCCGGGCGTGATCGCCGGCTATTACCGCGTGAATCCGGGCGACACGCTCGCGGGCATCGCGGCCGCCTACGGGCAGCGCGTGCAGGACGTCGCCAGCTGGAACCACATGGCGCCCACCGACGCCGTGTCGCCGGGCCAGGTGCTGCGCGTCGCGCCGCCGCCTGCCGCGACGTCGCTCGGGCAGCCGTCCGCAGCCGTTGCACAACCCGGCTCGCTCGCATGGCCGGCCACGGGCAGCGTCGTGACGCCGTTTACGGCCGGCAAGACGCGCGGCGTCGTGATTGCCGCATCGGGGCCCGATCATTCGGTGCGCGCGGCGGCGAACGGGCGCGTGGTGTATGCCGGGTCGGGTGTGAAGGCTTACGGGCCGCTCGTGATCCTGAAACACGATAACGGGCTCATCACGGCCTACGGGCACAACGGCAAGCTGCTCGTCAGCGAAGGCGACGCAGTACGTGCCGGCCAGCCGGTCGCCGAGATGGACACCGACGCGAGCGGCCGCGCGACGTTCGAGTTCGAAGTCCGGCAGAACGGCAAGGTCGTCGATCCGATGAACTTCCTGCCGCGCAACGGCGGCTGACCGGCCGCGTCACGACGTGTGCGCCGTGCGGTGCACACGCTCCCGCCTTCATCCTTCCTTGAGCGTCGCGGCGCCGGACGGTCTTGCGTGATTGCCGATCCAGCGGATGCCGAGCGCAAGTCCCGCCGCGCCGAGCGCGATCAACGAGCACTGGATCGCCACCGGCAGGTAGCCGTGCGGCCGCGGATCGACGAACGGGTACGGATACCAGTTCTCCAGCGCGCCGCGCACCAGCGTATAGCCGAGATAGACGACCGGAAAGCCGAGCCACGCGAACGCGCTGCGCCGCGCGATCGGCGAGCGCGGCTCCACGTACAGCCAGTCGCACAGCATCACGAGCGGCACGATCCGGTGCAGTACCCAGTTGTTGAGGGCCGGCGTGATGTGGCGCAGCGCATCGAGCCGCGCGAGCAGCAGTTCGTAGACGATCGCGGTGATCAGCACGTACAGCACGGCGGCGCCGCGCATCGATTCGTAGCGGGCCGAGCCCGGGCGCGCGATGCGCCGCAGCCCCGCGGCCAGCATGGCGGCCGCGTAGAGGCTGCTGAGTTGCGTGAAGTAGCTGAGATAGTTGCCGAGATGAAAGCTCGGCATGGCCCAGTCGTTCGCGATGCTGTGCAGCGTAGTGGACACCGCGAGCAACGCGGCGATCAGCCGATAGGCCGCAACGAAGAACGCCTTGCTCATGATGGCCGCGTAACGTCGCACCAAAGCTCCATCGTGCCACAGCCGTTTGCGCACGCGATGCGGATTTTCCATATGCCGGCACGCGGCGGGACAGCATCGATTCCTCGGTTATTTGATCCGGTCGCGCAACAGCGGACGCGCGGACGGCTACAATCGGGGCAGCCGCCCGGCCCAGGCCAGCCGCGGCGCGCTTTCCCCGAATACAACACGAGAAACACGAGACCGAGCATGAGAAACATCCTTGCGAAACAGACGCGCTACAGCTCGCCTGCGATCTTCTTTCACTGGGCCATCTTTCTGCTGGTGGCGCTGGCCTACCTGGCCATCGAGATTCGCGGGCCGAAAGGCAGCGACAGTCGCGTGTTCTGGATGAACGTGCACCTTCTGGCCGGTACGTTCGTGCTGGTGCTGTCGGTGTTGCGCGTGCTGTGGCGGGCGGTCAGCCGCGTGCCGGAAGCGATCCCGCAGGCGACGCTGCTGAAGTGGCTGTCGAAGCTCGCGCATTTCGCGCTGTACGTGTTCATCATCGCGCAGCCGCTGCTCGGCATCATGATGGTCAACATGGGCGGCAAGCCCGTGTCGCTCGACTGGATCGGCGTGTCGTTTACGCTGTTCGGCCCGGACAAGGCGCTGCGGCCGACGATCAAGGAGGCGCACGAACTGATCGGCAATGCGTTCTACTTCGTGATCGGCCTGCATGCGCTGGCCGCGCTCTATCACCATTTCATTCGACGCGACGACGTGCTGCGACGCATGGTGTGATCGCCGCGCGCTGACGCCGCGCAGCAGCCCCGGGGGCGCATGGTTGTATTGACAACCATGCGCTCCCGGGCCGTTTACCGGTCTGCACGGCTGGCTATCGCGCCGAACATTCTGTAACATCTCGGCTGTTTTTACATTCCGCTTACGCACCGCCGCGCATGTTGCATCGACATCGTCACTTGACCGCCTGGCTCGGCGTGTTCGCGATCTGGATCGCGATCGCGGCGCCGCTGGTGTCGCAGTGGCGCATCGCACAGGCGGCGACGCCCGATGCAATCGTCTGCAGTGCAGAGCATGGCGCGCACCGGTCGGCCGGTGCGGCCAGCGCGCACGATCATGCGTCGCATCTCGATGCATGCGGATACTGCGCATTCTTCGCGCATAGTCCCGCGATCGGCGGCCCGGCTGCCGCACCATTCGCGTTCGTCCCCGCCACGACCGTTTCCGCCGCCGCACCGCATGCCGTCGCGGCGCGCGACGATCGCTATCCGCGCGCGTATCCACGCGCACCGCCCGAGCGCGCCTGACGCGCTGTCTTCCGTTTTTTCATCGCCGATATCCGTGCGGTCCGCCGAGACCGCGTGGAGGGCGTCACTCGGGCATTCGATCCATGAACACTTTCTTCTTGCGCGCGCCGACGGCGTCGCGCCATTCCCGTACGCGGCGCGTGCCGCGGATGCTGCAACTCACCGTTCCCGCGCTGGCCGTCAGCGCCATGACCGCGGCGGCTGCCGCCGAACCCGCGAGCGCGGCCGGTACGCCGACCGACGACGCGACCGCGCTGCTGCCGCCCGTCGAGGTCGTCGCGTCGCCGCTGACGACGCCGCTCGTCGTCGTCACCGATCCGAAGACGCCGCGCCAGCCGCTGCCGGCGAGCGACGGAGCGGATTATCTGAAGACGATCCCCGGCTTCACGTCGATCCGCAGCGGCGGAACCAACGGCGACCCGGTGCTGCGCGGGATGTTCGGTTCGCGGCTGAACATTCTCGCGAACGGGCTGCCGACGCTCGGCGCGTGCCCGAACCGGATGGACGCGCCAACTTCGTATATCGCGCCCGAAAGCTATGACAAGGTCACGGTCGTGAAGGGGCCGCAGACCGTGCTGTACGGTCCCGGCGCATCGGCCGGCACCGTGCTGTTCGAGCGCGTGACGCCGCGCTTCGAGCGGCCCGGCATGCGCTTCGAGGGCAGCGTGGTCGGCGGCTCGTTCGGCCGCAACGACCAGAACGTCGACGTGACGGCCGGCACGCCGGATGGATATGGCCGCGTGAGCGCGAACCATGCGCACGCGCAGGACTACAAGGACGGCAACGGCAATACCGTGCCGTCGCAGTGGGACAAGTGGAACGCGGACGCGGCGCTCGGCTGGACGCCCGACGATCACACGCGCGTCGAACTGACGGCCGGCACCGGCGACGGCTACGCGCGTTATGCGGGACGCGGGATGGACGGCGCGCATTTCCGTCGCGAGACGTTCGGCCTGTCGTTCGACAAGCGCCATCTCGGCGACGTGCTCGACCGGATCGAGGCGCGCGTGTACTACAACGAAGCCGACCACGTGATGGACAACACCACGCTGCGGCAGCCCGATCCGACCAGCAGCATGCCGATGCGCATGGCGTCCGAAGTGCGGCGCCGCACGCTCGGCGCGCGCGCAGCGGCGACGTTCCGCTTCGGCGACGACTTCAAGCTCGTGACCGGCGTCGATGCGCAATCGAACCGGCTCGACGCGCGCTCGGCGATGGGGTGGCAGAACTACGGCGACCAGCCGTGGAATGCGCAGGCGACGATGTGGAACGCGGGTGCCTTCGGCGAGCTGACGTGGTACGCGAGCGACGCGTCGCGCGTGATCGGCGGCGCGCGGGTCGACTACGCGAGCGCGCGCGACAAGCGCGCGACGACGAGCGGGATGATGACGAGCAAGCCGAATCCGACCTTCGACGACGATCGCGCGCGCGTGCTGCCGAGCGGCTTCGTGCGCTACGAGCGCGATCTCGCGTCGCTGCCTGTTACCTGGTACGCGGGGATCGGTCACGCGGAACGCTATCCCGACTACTGGGAGCTGTTCTCCGCGCAGCGCGGGCCGGCCGGCTCGATCAACGCGTTCTCCGCGGTGCGGCCGGAGAAGACCACGCAGCTCGACATCGGTGCGCAGGTCAAGAGCGACCGCTTCGACGCATGGGTGTCGGCCTATGCCGGCTATGTGCAGGACTTCATCCTGTTCAACTACGCAGCCGGGATGATGGGCTCGACCACGCAGGCAACCAACGTCAACGCGCAGATCATGGGCGGCGAAGCCGGCGTGTCGTGGCGGCCGGTCGCGCCGCTGCGCGTCGAGACGTCGCTCGCCTACGCGTGGGGGCGCAACGCGACGAGCGGCGAGCCCTTGCCGCAGATGCCGCCGCTCGAGGCGCGCGTCGGGCTTGAATACACGCGCGGCGCATGGTCGGCCGGCGGCCTGTGGCGAGTCGTTGCGCCGCAGCATCGCTATGCACTGAATGAGGGCAACGTGGTCGGCAAGGACTTCGGCCCGGGCGCCGGGTTCGGCGTGCTGTCGCTGCACGCGCAGTACAACGTCAGCAAGAAGGTGCAGGTCTCGATCGGCGTCGACAACGTGCTGAACAAAGCCTATGCCGAGCATCTGAACCTGGCCGGCAACGCGGGCTTCGGCTATCCGGCGAACGCGCCGGTGATGGAGCCGGGGCGTACCGCATGGGTGCGCGTGAGCGCGAAGCTGTAACGCCCATCGCGCATGTGCGATGCAGCATGCGCGCGTACGAACGCGGCCCCGCCTGAACGGGCGGGGCGCGTCAACCGATTAGAGAACCGTATCTAGTCGGGGCGCAAACGTTCGCGACTCGTGATTCACTCCCGCATTCGACGCACACGGTGCCGGCGACGCATCGTGCACGTCGATCCGATCTCATTCGTACCGGCAGCACAATAATCAGGAGAACATGCATGGCCAGATCGATGCGTTCCAGGGTGGTGGCAGGGGCAGTGGCATGCGCGATGAGCGTCGCGCCGTTCGTCGGGACGACCGCGGCGGTGACGCTCGCGACGACGCACTCGGCGATGGCGGCAATCGCGCCGGTGGACAACTACGCGGCGACGCGCTATCCGATCATCCTCGTGCACGGGCTCACCGGCACCGACAAGTACGCAGGCGTGCTCGAGTACTGGTACGGTATCCAGGAGGACCTGCAGCAGCACGGCGCGAACGTCTATGTCGCGAACCTGTCGGGCTTCCAGAGCGACGACGGCCCGAACGGGCGCGGCGAACAGCTGCTCGCGTACGTGAAGACGGTGCTCGCCGCGACGGGCGCGACCAAGGTGAACCTGATCGGCCACAGCCAGGGCGGCCTGACGTCGCGCTATGTCGCCGCGGTCGCGCCCGATCTCGTCGCGTCGGTGACGACGATCGGCACGCCGCATCGCGGCTCCGAGTTCGCCGACTTCGTGCAGGGCGTGCTCGCGAACGATCCGACCGGCCTGTCGTCGTCGGTGATCGCCGCGTTCGTCAATGTGTTCGGGGTCCTGACGAGCAGCAGCCACAACACCGACCAGGATGCGCTCGCCGCGTTGAAGACGCTGACGACCGCCCAGGCCGCAACGTACAACCAGAATTATCCGAGCGCCGGCCTCGGCGCGCCGGGCAGTTGCCAGACGGGCGCGCCGACGGAGACGGTCGGCGGCAACACGCATCTGCTGTATTCGTGGGCCGGCACGGCGGTCCAGCCGACGATCTCCGCGTTCGGCGTCACGGGTGCGACGGATACGAGCACGATTCCGTTGATCGACCCGGCCAACGCGCTCGACTTGTCGACGCTCGCACTGCTCGGCACCGGCACGGTGATGATCAATCGCGGCTCGGGCCAGAACGACGGGCTGGTGTCGAAGTGCAGCGCGCTGTACGGGAAGGTGCTCAGCACGAACTACAAGTGGAACCACCTCGACGAGATCAACCAGTTGCTCGGCGTGCGCGGCGCGTACGCGGAGGATCCGGTCGCGGTGATCCGCACGCATGCGAACCGGCTGAAGCTCGCGGGCGTGTGATCGATGACGGCACGTGAAGGACGCGCGCCGCTCGCGCGGCGCGTTGCGCTCTACGGGGCGGTGGGGCTCGCGGCGATTGCCGGCGCGGCGCTCTGGAGCGGCGCGGCATCGCATCGCGGCGCGGCTGCCCCGCGCACGTCGGCCGATGCGGCAGCGCTTGGCGGCGCGGCC
>NZ_CABVLY010000036.1 GCF_902498995.1 Burkholderia anthina | reverse complement strand
GTGCCCGTCTGCTGCGCGGCGCCCGCGAGCGCGGCTGCGCCCGGCGGCGCCGCGCCTACGCCTGTCACTGACATGATTCCTGCCCTCCTTGGTTAGCCGGCGCCGAACCCGATCGGTCGGGCCTGCCCGGCATGGGCCGGCCGGCACGCGCACCGCCGCCGCCGGGCCCCGTGACGGGCGGCCCCGACAGGCGGCGGCGCGCGGCGCGACCGGCGCCCGGCCTCATGCGCGGCCGGCCGAGCTCAGGTGTTGCGCAACCTGGGCATTCGCCGTCCCTTCCTGCGCGGTCACTGCGTTGCTGGTTTCGAACGTCGCGGTCGACTGCTGGACCTGGAAGTTGATCTTCGTCAGTTCGAGCTGCGTCTTGGTCAGGTCGTCGGCCTGCTGCTGGACCTGGTTCGTGTTGGTTGCACTACCTGCGCTACCCGTTGCCGAGGTACCCATGTTTCGCTCCTTTGCGTGAAGTTCATCCACCTGCCGGCGGCGGCCCCATGCCCCGCCGGCGACGTGGGCCGCCGCCCGAGGGCGACGTCCCGCGTAATGCGCGCACCGCGCGCCGCGCGATGCGCATGAACCGTCTCGGCGCTAGTGCGCCGCGTCCTTCGAACCCGTCGATGCCGGTGCGCCGGCCGCCGGCGCATCGGGCAGCAGCGTCGGCCCCGGCACCGGTTGCGCGACGCCGGCCGCCGCGCCGTTCGCGAGCGGCGGCACGGGCAGCGCCGGCGCCAGCTCCGGCACGTTCGCCTGCGGGCCGCCGAGCGGCATCGTGATGCGCTGGCCGTTGCGCTCGAACACGACCTCGTCCGGGCCGATCGACACGACGGTCGGCCCTTCCTTCAGCCGCGCGCCCTCGAAATAGCGGCTGCCGTCGGCCGTCTCGATATAGCGCTGGTCGCCGTCGCCCGCGAACACGGTCGTGATCTCGGGGATGCCGGCCGTGCCGCCGAGCGTCGTCGTGTGCGGCGCGGCCGCGTCGGCGTCGCGCACGTGATCGACGACCTCGAGCGCCGGCCGCGCGTCCTTCATGTAGTTGCGGATGCGCGGCTCGATCTGCGCGCGCGCCGCCGCGCCCGTCAGCTCGATCCGGCCGCGGCCGAGATACGTGACCGTCAGCGCCGTGTCGCTGAAATACGTCTGCGCGGTCGCGACCAGGTCGCTGACCACGTAGAGGTTGCCGAGCGCCGCGTTGTCGACGCCCGCCACGATCTGCGCGACGCGCTCGCGCGCGGCCGGATCGCTCACGTAGCCCGACACGATCACGCCGTCGTCGCGCGGCGCGACCGCGAGTTCCGGATACGCGTGCAGCAGCTGCTGCAGCCGGTGCGTGCGCGCGAGCACCGATTCGTGCTGCCACGGCAGCCGCCCCGACCACGTGACGAACCCGTAGCCGAGCGCGCCGAGCAGCACGCCGGTCCACAGCGCGACCAGCGCGATCACGAGCCGCCGGCTGCCGAGCCGGTGCAGCCCGCCCGTGAGCCAGCCGTGCCAGCGCGCTTCGCGGGCCGCATCGGGCGCATCGGCTTCGTCCGGCAGCGCGACGCTCGCCTGCGCGTGCCGCGCGATGCCGAAGCGGATCGAGCCGACCGTCACGACGTCGTGCGGCGTCATCGAGCGACGGCCCGCGCCGAGCGGCTCGTCGTTGAACAGCACCGGTGCGCCCGCATCGCCGCCGTGGTTCTGCACGGTCACCGCGAGCGCGCCGACCTGCAGGCACACCTGCTTCGCGCCGATCTCGCGATCGGGCAGGATCACTTCGCAATCCGCCGCGGTGCCGACCCAGTTCGCGCCGCGCGCGAGCGACATCGAGCGGCCGTACATCGGCCCGCTCAGGAAACACAGGTTCCACGGCGACGCGAGCGCGGCGGCGCCGCCTCCCGCGCCGCCGGGCAATGCGCCGTCGCCGTGCGGTTCAATGATGCTCGTCGACATGGGCAGGGACTCCCGCGGTCGTCGCCGGCTGCGACGCCGCATCCTTCGGCGGCGGCGGCAGCGCCGGCGGGCCGAACTTCGTGCCGGGCAGCGGCTTCGGCGTGAGCGGCACCGCGATGTCGTTGTCCGGCGGGCGATACATCGACATCCCGTTCGCGTCGCCCGGCGCATCGACGCCCGGGTTCACCGGCGAGCCGTCCGGCGCGTACATCGACGCGTTCGTCACCACGCGCGGCGTGAGCAGGTAGAAGCGCTCCATGTGGCTGCCCGACTTGTCGGTGTACTTGAACAGGTTGCCGATCAGCGGAATGTCCGACAGCCAGGGCACGCCGCTCTTGTTCAGGTGAACCTCGTCGTCGTTGAAGCCGGCGATCAGCAGGCTGCGGCCTTCGTCGATCATCGTCTTCGTGACGATGTTGCGCTGCTGGATCACCGGCACGTTCGACACGGCCTGGCCCGGCACGATGTTGCCGTCCTGGATGTCGATCGACATCATCACGCTCTGCGGATTGCCCGACACGGCGGCCGCATTGCGGATCGCCTCGTCGACGATCATCGGCGTCACCTTGATGCTGGTGCCGGTCGTCACGCTGTACAGCGACGAATCCTGGTAGCCCTGCACCTGCACGTAGAACTGCGTGAGGTTCTCGAGGATCGCCTCGGTGTTGTCGAGCGCGAGCACCTTCGGCTTCGAATGCAGTTGCGCCTGCCCCTTCTGCGCGAGCGCGTTCACGCGCGTGAGCAGGTAGTTGCGCAGCGAGCCGCCGATCGACGCGGTCAGCGCGATGCCGGTCGGCATGAAGGTGCCCGTCTGCCCGGTTTCCGACGTGCCGATGCCGAACGTCAGCGGCGGGTTGCCCGAGCCGTTGTACTGCGTGTTGCCGTTCAGCGGGTTCTGGCCGTTGCCGATCTGCACGTCGCCGTGCGTCGTGTGCAGGCGCCAGTCGATCCCGAGGCTGTCGAGCGAATCCTCGTTGATGTCGATGATCGTCACGTTGATCTCGACGATCCGCGGCCGCTCGTCGAGTTCGTTGATCAGCGACTGGTAGCGGTACATGTTCTCCGGCAGGTCGCGCACGATCACCGCGTTGATCGCCGGATCGGGCTCGATCTGCGGCAGCGTGTCGCCGCCGCCCGAGGCCTGGAACGGCGAGAACGCGCTGCCCGCGCCGCTGTCGCCGCCGTAGCCGCCCGCGCGCTGGCCGCCGGCGATATCGGGGAAGTCGAGGCGCGGCACCGCGATCGTCAGCCCCGAGCCGAGCTTCACCTGGCGCGCGGCCTGCCCGAGCGGCGCGTTCGACGCCGCGGGCGTCGTGCCGCCGCCCTTGCCGAACAGGCGGCGCAGGATCGTCGCGACGCCCGGCACCGTGACTTCCTTGCCCGAGCGGTTGATCGTGAAATCCGACGCCCAGCCGTACTTCAGCCGGAACGCGCGGATGTCCGCATGCGCGCCGTTCGCGGACGGATCGCCGACCGAGCCGACCGCCTGCCGCACGAGTTCGACGTAGCGGCGCGGGCCGGCCACGTACACGCTGTTCGCGCGATCGTTGATCACCAGCGTGTAGCGCTTGTCGGGAATCTGCATCGCCTGCAGCGCGCGGCCGATCTCGCCCGATGCGTTCGGCGGGATCGGGATCATCTGCGTCTGCGACTGGTCGGCCGGATCGACGTACAGGAACGAGCCGTCGTAGTACCACGTGAGCCCGTAGGTCGAGCAGATCGTGTCGAGCGTCTGCTGCGGCGTGCCCGCGAAGCGGCCGCTGATCACGCCGTCGACCTTCGGATCGACGACCGCCGTCACGCCCTGCGACGACGCGAGTTCGCGAATGAAGTCACCGATCTTCTTGCCGTTCGCGACGATCGTGAACGGCTTGTTGCGCCAGCGCAGTTCCGCCGCGCGCACCGGCTGCGCGAGCGTCACGCACAGCGACGCCGTGAGCAGCGCGGTCGCGCACAGGGCGAACGCGGCCCGTTGCAGGCTGCGCGGTTGAAACCGGATCGAGGTGACGCGTCGACGCATCAAAGGACTCCTGTGGAAGAAACGAACACGCGTTCCAGCGCCTGCTGCGCGAAGCGCAGCACTTCGCCGCCGAGCCAGGCCGACAGCAGCACCAGGGCGACCATCACGGCGATCAGCCGCACCGCGATGCCGATGTTGGCGTCCTGCACCTGCGTCACGGCCTGCAGGATCGCGACGACGAGGCCCGTGACCGTCGCGATCAGCACGATCGGCAGCGACAGCAGCAGCACGAGCATCAGCGCCTGCCGGGTGAGGTCGAGGATCGTCGAGCCCGTCATTGCGCGACACCCGGCAGGCGCACGCCGGCGCCCGCGCCGACCGTGCCGTCGTCGGGCGGGTTCTTCACCCAGCCGACCGTATGAAGCTGCACGTCTTCCTCGATCTCCTGGTACGACAGCACCGCGAGTTCGGGCAGCACCGGCTGCAGGATCGTCTTCACGTAGCGGCGCGCGCCGAGCGCGACCATCACCGCGAGCCGCGCGCCGCCTGGCGCACTGCCCTGCGCACCGCCGGCGGCCTGCACGATCGCGCGCACCTGCTCGCCGATGTCCTGCTTGACCGCGCTCGACAGCGCGAGGAAATTGCCCTGCTTCGTGCGCATCACCGCGTTCTCGATGCGCTCCTGCAGGTTCTGCTCGAACAGCACGACGCGCAGCTGGCGCGTCGCGCCCGCATGGCGGTCGGTGATCATCCGGCGCAGGTCGACGCGCACGAGCTCGACCAGCGCGATCACGTCCTCCGGCTCGTTCGGCGCCCACGTGATCAGGCTCTCGAAGATCACGCGCAGGTTGCGGATCGGCACCTGCTCGACGAGCAGCCGGCGCAGCACTTCGGTCACGCGCTGCAGCGGCACGAGCCGCGTCAGCTCGCCGACGAGTTCCGGATGGTCGCGGCGCGCGAGATGCACGAGCGCCTGCGTCTCCTGGATGCCGAGCAGCTCGTCCGCATGCTGGCGCACGATCTGCTCGACGTGCGCGGCGAGCGCGCTTTCGCTCGTCAGCCACTTGCCGTCGGGCGCGGCGCCGTCGGGCTTGATCCACAGCGCGGTCGCGAACGGCCCGAACGCCTCGGCCGGCTGGCGCTCCGCGCGCTCCGGCAGCGGCGCGACGCCGTCCCACAGCAGCCAGCCCGGCTTCAGCGCGCCGTGCGCGACGAGCACGTCCTGCAGGTAGATCCGATAGGTGCCGACCGGCGCGCCCTCTTCGTCGTTCAGCGTGATGCGCGGAAACACCGTGCCGATGTCCGCATCGACACGCGCCTTCGCGCTCGACAGCGCGGCCTGCAACTGCGCGAGGTTCAACGTCGTGCGCAGGTCGTCGGACAGCGACACCGCGATCAGCGACGTGACGCCCGCCGCGTGCGACGCCTTCGCGGGCTGACCGTCGTCGGCCGCGCCGACGCGCCCCGCGATCTGGATCAGGTTGAAGCTCGGCGCGGTGGTCTTGCGCCGCAGCTGCGTGAACGCGAATGCGCCGAGGCCGAGCGCGATCAGCGCGAACGACCACTTCGGGAACCCGGGCACGACGAGAAAGCCGGCCAGCACGAGCGCCGCGATCAGCAGCGCGCGCGGATGCGCGCCGAGCTGCTCGCCCAGCTGTTCGCCGAGCTGGCGCTGCCGCGCATCGCGCGTCGCGACGCGCGTCGTCACGATGCCGGCCGCGATCGACACGAGCAGCGACGGGATCTGCGACGCCATGCCGTCGCCGACGGTCAGGATCGCGTAGCGCTGCAGCGCCTGGCCGATATCCATGCCGTGCATCAGCGTGCCGACCGCGATCCCCGCGACGATGTTGATGAACGCGATCACGAGGCCCGCGATCGCATCGCCCTTCACGAACTTCATCGCGCCGTCCATCGCGCCGTGCATCTGCGATTCCTGCTCGAGCTTCTCGCGGCGCTCGCGCGCCTCGTCGGCGCTGATGATGCCCGCGCGCAGATCCGCGTCGATGCTCATCTGCTTGCCCGGCATCGCGTCGAGCGAGAAGCGCGCGCCGACCTCGGCCACCCGTTCCGACCCTTTCGCGATCACGATGAACTGCACGACGGCGATCACGAGGAACACCACGCCGCCCACCACCACGTTGTTGCCGACCACGAGCCGGCCGAACGCGTCGATCACGTGGCCGGCGTTCGCGTGCAGCAGGATCAGCTTGCACGACGCGATGTTCAGCGCGAGCCGGAACAGCGTCGTGAACAGCAGCAGCGCGGGAAACGACGAGAAGCTGACCGCCGACGGCACGTAGGTCGACACCGTCAGCAGCACGACGCTCGCGGCCAGATTCAGCGAGATCATCCCGTCGAGCGCGGCTTGCGGCAGCGGCAGGATGAACAGCGCGACGACCGCGACGATGAACGTGCCGAGAAACAGATCGGCGCGAGGCGACGCGCCGAGACGCTGCCCGGACACGCCGCGGCCGGCGGAAAACATCCGCTGCCAGTCGCGGGGAAGCGCCTTCGGTTCTGCCATCGTGCCGTCGTCCTGTCGTTATCGCCGCATCGCGCGGGCAATCGCTGCCCCGCGCCGTGCGGTGCGTGGAATGGGACGAGTGTAGCGACGCGAAACGGCGGAAAAAGGCACCCGCCTCGTAGCGCGAAAGCGCGTTTGCCGGCGACGATCGGATCGGACTACGAAACCCGGCGACGCCTGCGCGAGCGCATCGCCGGAACCGCTTCCATCATGCTGCGGCGCGCCAACGCGCGCGTCGGGTCAGGGCTGCAGGCGGCGCGCGGCGAGATACGCGAGCTGGGCGCGGTTCTGCACGTTGAAGAGTTTTTCGAGCGAGCGGATATGGTGGCCGACCTTGTGCAGCGACGTGCGCAGCGCGCTCGCGATCTCCTGGTCGGACAGCCCGTGCACGAGCCGGTCGAGCACCTGCTGCTGCTCGTCGGCGAGCGCGAAGCCGCGCATGCGCGCGATGCGCGCCTCGAGGAACGGCAGCGCGACGCGATGCACGGCGAGGCTCACCGACAGCGCGCCGCCGATCACGCGATCGTCGATCCACTCGGTGCCGTGCGCTTCCGACGTCACGTTCACGGCCACCCGCAGGTCGAGCCGCGGCGCCGACAGGCTGAAGATCACGCCGCTGTTCATCGCATGCGCACGCAGATGGCCCGCGAGCGCGAGCACCTTGCGATCGCCGCTGCCCTGCGCGGACGACTCGATCTCGTCGAGCCGCCACGCGACCGGAAAGCCGCTTTGCCGCACCTGCGCGAACCGCGGGTCGCTCTCGTAGAGCATGCCCTCGATATACGGCTGAATAAAGGTGGCCGGCGCGAGGTCGCGCAGCAGGTGGGCGCACAGAATGCGCCGCCCGATCATTTCGTACGCGCCGTAGCCGAGCGTACTGAAACCGATCTGGCGCAGGCGCGCATGGCATTGCGCAAAATCGACCGGGCCGAGGTCGGATTTACCGGCACCGATTTGAATACCGGCAAATATGTCGCGCTCGATTGCGCGATATTCGTTCGAATAAGCGGCAGCGGCCGCTATATCGGCTTGCGAGAACCACTCGACGAGTGGCGCGCCGTCAGCATATGTCATGAGGAGCCCGCCCTTTCCCAATATATGAACCAGCTGCCCCGTCACGTTCCGGTCTTTTCTTTATGGTTTTCTGGTAATGGGTATAGACGCACGAACATGATTCTTTCGCCGCCATTAGTATTACGGCATATTACGCGTACACGGGCATTTTTTGTACAATGCCCCCGCGTTTCGTCTGGATGACGATCGGCGCATATCACTACGATGCTTCGGTCGCCCTGCCCGCATGCCGTGCACGCCACGGCCGCCGCTCGGCAAGGCGCGTCGATTCCGAGGGATGGCTCATGTCCGATATTGCCTTGCATGAAGAAGCAGTCGCCCCAGAATTTTCCCGTCCGGCGCGCGCCCCCGGCGCCTGTGTCGACGCGCTGCGACAGCGCCCCGTGCAGGTCGTCTGGTGCGACGACGTCAGGCGCGGCGACGTCGCGCAGCCGCACGCGCCGGCGCTCGGCGTCGCCGACACGCTCGCCCACGCGCAGAGCACGGCCGAACGCAACCGCATCGTCGCGAGCCTGTTGCACCTGACCGGCTTCTCGACGTTCGCGTACTTCGCGCTCGAGTTCGCGCGCGAGCGCGTCGAGAGCCTCTATCTGCACGAAGCGTTCACGCCCGCCACCTATCGCGGCGACTACGTGCGGCACAACCATCACGACGTCGACCCGCGCACGCTCGGCGCGCGCGCGTGCAACATGCCGATCGTGTGGGACCTGCAGCAGTTGCGCCGCGAGCACCGGCAGCGCGACGACGGCACGTGCGTGACGCCGGCCGCGCTCGACGGGTTCCTGCAGACGATGCAGGACGACGGCATGTGCAGCGGCATCATGTATTCGATGGCCGTGCCCGGCACGCGGCTGCACGCGTTCATGAGCTTCACCGCGCCGCGCCGCACGCGCGAATGGATCACGCCGGCCACCGTCGAGCAGGCGCTGTCGATCGGCCTGTCGGTACACAAGTTCGCGTCGCCGCAACTGATCGCGACGTCGCGCGAGCGCACGGTCAACGGCCTCACGCCGTTCGAGCAGGAACTGCTGCTCGGCATCGCGGAAGGCGCGTCCGACAAGGAGATCGGCCGGCGCCTCGACACCAGCGCGCACAACGTCGACTATCACCTGCGCAAGCTGCGCAAACGCTTCGGCGTCGCCAACCGGATCCAGCTCACGTACCTGACGTCGAAGCTCGAACTGATCTGACGCGCACGCATCGTCCCGCGTAAACGCACCTGCCGGCCTCGCGGGCCGGCAGGTGCGGGTTGCGGCGCGGTGCCGGGTCCGCGCCGCTTCCAGACAGACGACGCCGTTACTTCAGCAGCGTCATCTGCACGACCTTGACGATCACCAGACCGACCGCGATCACCAGATAGCCGCGCAGCACGGCCATCCAGACGCGTGTCGCGACCGTCATCTTCTGCGGTGCGAGCGTGTCGAGCGGCGGCATGCGCCACGTGCTGCGCAGCGACCGGTCGATGCCCGGCTCGACGACGCGCTTGTTGCGACGGATCAGCACCGTCGCGAGATAGCCCGCGATCGCAAACACCGTGCCGCCGACCAAAACGTCGAGGATCGCGTCGCTGCTGATGTCCGGATACATCACCGATGCGGTCAGGATGATCGACAGCAGCACCAGCACCCAGATCACCGCGCCCGTGAACACGTTGAGCTTCGTCGAGTTGACCCACGGGCCGAGCACCTGGCGGTCGTTGCAGAGCACGAGCAGGAACACCGTCGCGCTCGGCAGCAGCACGCCCGCGAGCGTCTGCACCGCTTCGGTCAGCAGGCCGAGCGGGCTGCCCGGAATCAGCACCAGCGCGGCGGCGGCCGCGACGATGCCGAAGTACACGAGATAGAAGCCCTTTGCATCCGACACGCCGCGATGCAGCGAATGACGGATCTTGAACACGTCGCCGATCGCGTAGGCGGTCGACAGTGACACCGCCGCCGCGCCGATGATGCACGCGTCGAGCAGCGCGACCGCGAACAGCGTCGCGCTCGTGCGGCCCGCATACTTTTCGAGGCCCGCGATCACGCCGCCGGCGTCGGTGAAGTTGCCCGCTTCCGGATGACCGCCGAACAGCGCGGCGCTGAAGCCGATCATCGCGACCGCGCCGATCAGCACGAACGCGATACCGATCCACAGGTCGACCTTCTCGTACTTCATGAAGCGCGGCGTGATGCGCTTGTCGATCACGTAGCTCTGCTGGAAAAACAGCTGCCACGGCGCGACCGTCGTGCCGACGATACCGATCACGAGCAGCATCACGTCCGACAACTTTGCGTGCGCGGGCCAGTTCGGCATGAAGAAATCGCGCGACATCTGCGCGACCGGCGGGTGGATCGTCACCAGCACCGGCACGAGGATCAGGCTCAGCACGCACAGCACGATCGCGAACCGTTCGAAGCGCCTGAAGTCGCCGGTACTCACCGCGGCCATCGTCAATGCCGCGGCCACGCACACACCGGCCACCTTCGGCAATCCGAAGAAAGCGAGCACGAACGTGATGCCGATGAACTCGGTGACGATCGTCAGCGCGTTGAGCAGGAACAGGTCGATCACGCTGAACGCGCCCCAGAACCTGCCGAAGCGCTCGAAGATCAGGCGCGCATGACCGACGCCGGTGACCGCGCCCAGGCGCAGCACCATTTCCTGGTTCACGTACAGCACCGGCACGAGCAGCAGCAGCGTCCACAGCAGCGTCGTGCCGTAGTTCTGGCCGGCCTGCGTATAGGTGCCGAACGCGCCGGCATCGTTGTCGCCGACCATCACGATGAGGCCGGGGCCGATGATCGCGAGCAGCGTGCGCAGACGCGCCCACCACGTGCCACGCGCGGCGGTGTCGTGGTGCGAGATCGTGCCGAGCGCACCGCGGATGTCGCCCAGGTGGGCTTCGTCGAGCACGGCGCTGCGTTCGACGGCGATCGGTGGAGAAACGTTGGATGGCGTGGACATGATGAATTCCGTACGGCTGATTTTTATCGGGCAAGCGTCCGACCTTGGAATACGCGCGCGGACGGCGTCCGCGTGCGCATGCCGAGGCGCGCTCGGCGCGGCTTCAGCGGATCAACGCTTTCAGGTGGTTCAGCAGACGGGAGAACACCCGCGGACGGGCGTCGAGCGTCAGCATCGTGTCGTAGTGCAGGCGCGATTCCGTGACGTGCGGAAGATTCGACAGCAGAAGGCCGAAGTTCATGGTCTGGCTCCTGGCGGCGACGGCGTGCGTGCCGGCCGCGTGGTGGGCGCGGGGCCAGTCCGGGGCCTGAACGTCGTGTCAGGCTAGTGAGCCGGCGTGTCCCCGCGACCCGGGTTCAAAAGGGTCTGTTGGTGCAACGGGCGTAAGGGACAACTGTCACTGTCGTTCATGGCGGCTCCTGTGCGGTGTTCCAGCGAACACGGTTGACCGCCGCACGGCGTGCGGGCCGGCATTCGCGGGCCCGGAAGCGGGATGCGCGAATACGGCCGCCTGCCAGGCGGCGGCAAAACCGGACGGCGCATGCGAAAACGCATCACGCTAACCGGCGCGAATCAGGGTGCACGTAGGGAGTTACTGCGGCGTGCTGCTGCGCGCACCGTTTGCCTGGGTGACAAACGGCGGCTTCGATGAGGCGCGGACGTCGGTCGCTCAGGCGGAAACTTCGTTCGAAGATCGACTACTGCAGGCGTCCAAGGCGGCGGCCCCAAGAGTGAAGATGGCGGATTCTATGGACGCCCCGAAAGTGAAGTCAACCCCTTGAAACCCCATTTCGCGAAATAAATTTCGCACATTGCCGCACTGAAAGATTGCCCCTCGAAAACACGCGCCGCAACCTTTCAGTCTGCGTCGTGCGCAACGCGAGCGACGCGTACGAACAACGGGGCGCCGCCCCGCGTCGTACCCATCGTCGCGGCCCGCCCGTGCCGGAGCGATCGGCTGCGGCGCCCTCGCCACGCGCCCTGGTTTTATGCGTTTTTTACTTGCACCGCAGCAAAACTCGCGACTACAATCCGCCCCAATTCATCAAGGGAGTCCCTCCGTGGACACATGCTCTAGTTGCAGTTCGATGCCGGTCCAGGCCGGCCAAGCCATCGCGAGATAGCAGCCAGACGCATGTCTTACGCCGCTGGCTCGCATTCGCCGGGTTAGCGCGCGTCCTCCCGGGCCGGCATCGCCGGTTCGCCCGTCGCACGCTCCGTTACGTTCCACCCTCCGATCGCAGGTCGCGTCATGCGCCCGCGCTCGTTCACGTCGTCCGGCATGCGCCGGACCGGACGGAGGCAGCGTCATGTCCTTTCAATCGTTCGCGCTCAGACTCAAGCGGCTCGTCCACATCGCGTGCGACCGCTCGTTCGTTTCGGCCCTCTCACCGCTCGCCCACGCATTCGGCAACTGGCGCGGCACGGCGCTCGCGCACCTGCCGGCAGCGCCCCGCCCGCTCGATTGCGCATTGCTCGGCGCGATGGCCGCCGCCGTCGCGCTCGTCGCGCTGCTCTGCTCGGTCGCATCGCGGGTCGGCTTCGCGCAGGTGTGGCGTATCGGCGGCTGGCTGCCGTAAGCGCATCCGCAACCGGGCGGCCGCGTGCCACGCGCCACGCGCCGTCCGCGCACACCGGATCGTCCGATTTTTCCAGATCATCAGTTTAACGAATCAATTAACCCACGGAGCCCGCATGAAGAACCGCGTCGAGCCCGCACTGTGCGCATCGCGCGTCGACGCACTGGCCGCGCGGCTGTTGTCGCTCGCCGCCGCGCCGGCGTTCGCGCAATCGGTGCCCACAAGCCGCTGCTGCTGCCGCCGAACTGGCCGGCGACACCAGTGACGCCGCCGCCCCCGCGCAGGCCGCCGATGCTGCCGCGCCCGCCCCACCGGTCTGCGCGCGTTCGAACCTGCTCGGCGACATGGGCGGCCTGCGCGACGTGCTCGGCGTCACGTTCTGACGCATCGCGGATGCGACACGGGCCGGACACCGCTTGCGCCGTGATCCGGCCCGCGCGCCCGGCCGCGCCCGGTCCCGCCTATTCGTGCCGGCGACTTGTCCGCTGCTGCCCGCTACTGTCCATCGTCGCCGTACAGCCCGAGCAGCTTCAGCGTGACGCCGTTGGTCCAGCCGAAGCCGTCCTGCAGCGGATATTCGCCGCCACCGCCGCCGCCCTCGCCGGCACCTTCGACCACGTACTTCTCGACGAGCTTGCCTTCGGTCGCATACACGTGCCGCACGTCGGCCAGGAAGCGCGTGCCGATGTCCTTCGCGAGCGCCGGTTCGCCGTAGCGGCGCAGCCCTTCGATCGCGATCCACTGCAGCGGCGCCCAGCCGTTCGGTGCGTCCCACTGCTGGCCCGTGTTCCCGGTCGTCGTCGCAAGGCCGCCCGGCTGCAGCAACGTCTTGCGCACCTCGCGCGCGGTCGCCTTCGCGCGCTCGGGCCATGCGACGCCCGTGAACAGCGGATACAGCGCGGCGGCCGACACCGCGTCGCGCGGCTTGCGCAGTTGCCAGTCGTAGTCGCCGTAATAGCCGTGACGGTTCCACAGATAGCGGTTGATCGCGGCCGCGCGGCGCGCCGCCCGCCCGGAGAAGTCCGTCACGCACGCGACGTCGTGCGATACCGTGCAGCCCTTCACGATCGTGCGTTCGAGGTGGAACATCAGGCTGTTCAGGTCGACCGGCACGATCGACGTCGTGCGGATCGTCGCGAGCGTCTTGCCGTCGCCGAACCAGCGCGAGCTGTAGTCCCAGCCGCTTTCGGCACCCGCGCGCAGGTCGCGGTACACCGCGTTGGCCGGACGGTTCGGCACGGCCTTCGCCGTCGTGACGTCCTCCAGATACGATTCGTCGCGCGGCGTGTCGCTCGCGTCCCAGTAGCGGTTCAGCACCGCGCCGTCGGGCATCGCGACCACGTGGCGCGCGGCCTGCCCGCGCGGCGTCGTGGTTTCGCCCTGCATCCAGTACCCGTACTCCTTGCGCAGCTCCGGCAGGTATTTCTGGTAGACCTGGTCGCCCTCGGCCTGCGCGGCGAGCGTGACCATGTACGCGAAGAACGGCGGCTGCGAGCGGCTCGCATAGTACGTGCGGTTGCCGTTCGGGATGTGGCCGACCGTGTCGATCAGGTGCGCGAAGTTGTCGAGCATGTCGTCGACGAGATCCTCGCGGCCCGACACCTGCAGCCCGAGCATCGTGAAATAGGTATCCCAGTAGTAGCCTTCGCGGAAGCGGCCGCCGGGCACCACGTACGGCTTCGGCATCGGGATCAGCGAACTGTACGGCGGTACCGTCGCGCTCGTGCGCGTGAGTTGCGGCCACAACCAGTCGATGTGCTGGCGCAGCGTCTGGTTCGCCGGCGGCGTGACCCCGCCGTCGGGCGGCGGCGTGAAGTGCTGGTCGACGAACGCCTTCAGCGAAAAGCCCGGCTGCGATTTTTGTTGCTGATACAACTGCACGATCGTCGCGGGATCGGTATCGGGCGTCGCATCGACGAAGGTCTTCTGGTCGGGATAGAGCTGGGCCGTCTGCACGGCGACGAACAGGTCGCCGTAAAGCTGGCTCGGCGGCGGCAGCAGCGTGCCGGATGCGGGGCTCGTGAACGCCGCCGTGGCGGGCGCGGAAGCCTGCGCTGCCGGTCGTGCGGCGGCCCGGTTCGCGCTGTCGGCCTGTGCGGCGCAGCCGGCAACGGCCAGGTACGCGACGGCCATGACGGCCGCCCAGCGCAGACGCGGCGCGGGCAGGAACGGATGCGGGTGCGAGTCGGGTTGCGATGCGCGATGCGATTCGGTCGATGCGGCACGACGTGACGTCATGACGTGTCCCCTCCTTTCGATGGTGAGTGGATCGGCAGGGTCTCGTTCGCGCGTGCGCCCGTCTCGATGGCCGTCGATCGATGCGCGTGGTTGTATTCCGCAGATGAGCGTCGACTGTCGCACGAAACGCGCAGCGCATGCAAGCTTCGCTGCCGTGCCCGCCCGTCGCCGTCATGTGTCGTGTCATGTTCCGCGCCGCGGCGGCGGTCGTCTCTTTTCCGAAACGCCGTAGCAGGAACGACTGTTGCAACATGCGGAACAAGCGTTGTCTCGCGTGACGCAACGATCACATTGTGGGCATAATGGCGTCTTTACCGCGCGCCCTGCCCATGTCGCCCGTCTTTCTAGCACCGCTCATCGTTGCCTGTGCGTTGTTCATGGAAAGCGTCGACGCGAACATCATCGTCACCGCGCTGCCCGCGATGGCGAGGGACTTCGGGCACAGCCCCGTCACCCTGAACATTGCGATCACGGCCTACGTGGTCGGCCTCGGCGTGTTCATTCCGATTTGCGGATGGCTCGCCGACCGCTTCGGCGCACGCTCCGTATTCCGCACCGCGATCGGCATCTTCGTCGCCGGCTCGCTGATGTGCGCGGCATCCAATTCCCTCGGTCTGCTCACGTTCGCGCGCTTCGTGCAAGGCGTCGGCGGCGCGATGATGGTGCCGGTCGGCCGGATCATCATCTTCCGCGCGGTGTCGCGCGCCGATCTCGTGCGCGCGATGAACTACCTCGCGATTCCCGCGCTGTTCGGGCCCACGTTCGGGCCGCTCGTCGGCGGCTTCATCACGACCTATCTGCACTGGCGGATGATTTTCTTCATCAACGTGCCGATCGGGATCTACGGAATCTACCTCGCGAGCAAGCACATCGCGAACACGCACGAGCCCGATCCCGGCCCGCTCGACTGGTTCGGCTTCCTGCTGTCGGCGAGCGGCGCGGCGCTGCTGCTGATGGGGCTGACGCTGATCGACGGTTCGCTCACGTCGCGTGGCAACGCGATCATGATGTGCGTGGCGGGTGCCGCGATGCTCGCGCTCTACGTGCCGTATGCGCGCCGCAAGGAGCGCCCGGTGCTCGACCTCAGCTTCCTGAAAATTCCGACGTACCACGCGAGCGTGGTCGGCGGGTCGCTGTTCCGGGTCGGCCTCGGCGCGGTGCCGTTCCTGTTGCCGCTCGCACTGCAGGAAGGGCTCGGGATGAGCGCGTTCCATTCCGGCCTGATCACGTGCGCGTCCGCGCTCGGCGGCGCGGTGAGCCGCTCGACAGCCACGCATACGCTGCGCCGCTTCGGCTTTCGCACGGTGCTGATCTACAACGCGGCGTTCGCCGGGCTCGCGATCGCCGCCTACGGCCTGTTCCATCCGGGCATGTCGACCTGGGCGATCTGGACGATCGTGCTGGTCGGCGGCATTTTCCCCGCGCTGCAGTTCACCAGCCTGAATTCGATGATCTACGCGGACATCTCGCAAAGCGACGCGGGCCGCGCCACCAGCCTCGGCAGCGTCGTGCAGCAGATGTCGCTCGGGCTCGGCGTGACGGTCGCGGGCCTCGTGCTGCACATCTCGCACTGGTTGCAAGGACACCCGACGATGGTGTGGTCGGATTTCTGGCCGGCGTTCGTCGTGGTCGGGCTGTGCTCGTTCGCATCGATTCCGATCACGCGGCGGCTGCCGCCCGGCGCCGGCGACGAAGTCGCGCGCGGCAAGCGGCAATAAACGGGCGGGCGGGAGAAAGGTCGGCGGGGTCGGCCGCGAAAAGCCGGAACAACAAAAAAATCAGCGGACATCCACTCGGGGCCGGTGCACAGCCGCATGGATGTCCGCTCAGGGCTCCGGGTCTCTCGTTGGGGGTTGAGAATCCCGGATTCGCTTCCTGCGTGCCATTGACATATGTGCGTCGGAAGCGGAATCGTTGCGCGCACATTTCGTCGCGCCATGACTGCACTATAGGGAAACTCGCGTCGCGCATCTGTCAACCATTGTCAGACGCCGGCACGCGCCCGCGCCGCACACGCGTGCCGCTTTCGCGCTAAAGTGGTGCCCGACCGCCACCCTCAGCCGCCGTTCCGATGCTTATGCTCTCGCCCGCCGCCGCCCGCGCGCTGCATCTCGCCGCGCAGGGCCTGCTGACTCCGCCGCGCCGCAAGGCGACCAAGGCCGACGTGCTCGACACGATCCGCCGGATGGCGCAGTTACAGATCGATACCATTCACGTCGTCGCGCGCAGCCCGTATCTCGTGCTGTTCAGCCGCCTCGGCAACTTCACCCCGCAGTGGCTCGACGAACATCTCGCCGAGGCGCGCCTGTTCGAATACTGGTCGCATGAGGCGTGCTTCCTGCCCGTCGAGCAGTTCGGACTGATGCGCTACAAGATGCTCGATCCGTCGGGGATGGGCTGGAAATACGCAGCCGAATGGCACGCGCAGAATCGCCCCGACATCGAACGGCTGCTCGCGCGGATTCGCGACAAAGGCCCGGTGCGCTCGGCGGACTTCATCCGTGAAGACGGCGCGAAAGGCAACGGCTGGTGGGACCGCAAGCCGGAGAAGAAACACCTCGAAGTGCTGTTTACGACGGGCGACCTGATGGTGTCCGAGCGCCGCAACTTCCAGCGTGTGTACGACGTGCGCGAGCGCGTGCTGCCCGGCTGGGACGATGCGCGCGACCTGCCGCCGCGCGAAGCCGTGCTGCCCGCGCTGCTCGACCACACGTGTCGCGCGCTCGGCGTCGTGCGGGCGGACTGGGTGGCCGACTACTATCGGCTACCGCGCCGTTCATACCGCGCGGAGCTCGATCGGCTCGCCGACGCGGGCGACCTGATTCCGGTGGAAATCGCCGGCTGGAAAGAGCCGGCCTACGTGCATCGCACGCTCGAATCGCTGCTGCCGGCCGCCGCGGCCGACACGCTGCGCTCGACGGTCACGACGCTGCTGTCGCCGTTCGATCCGGTGGTGTGGGACCGGCGGCGCGCCTCGACGCTGTTCGGGTTCGACTACACGATCGAGTGCTATACGCCCGCGCACAAGCGGCGCTACGGCTATTTCTGCCTGCCGGTGCTGCATCGCGGCCGGCTGATCGGGCGCGTCGACGCGAAGGCGCATCGCGTGCTCGGCACGTTCGAGCTGAAGGCGTTCCATGTCGAGCCCGGCGTGCGGTTCGGCGCGGGGCTCGCGGCCGATGTCGCGAAGGCCGTGAAAAAGCTTGCGGCATGGCACGGGACGCCCGCGGTGACGGTCGCGCACGCGCCGCCGGAGCTGGAGAAGGCGCTGGCAGGCGCGTGACGCCTGCGTCGTTGCGTTGGCAGGCGACGATGCACGCTGCGCTTGCGCGAACGTCGCCTGCTGCCGCTCAGTCGCGCAGCTTGCGAAAACGCGGCGTGCCGTCCGGCAGGTTCTCGTTGAACATCGCTTCCGGCCGCACCCACAGACCGCGCGCATGCGGCCACAGATGCTCGTACACGACCACCGATTCCTCGGTTTCGGAATGACGGGCGACGCCGATGTAGCGATACAGCCCGCCCTTGTAGTGGCGATGCGTGGCGAGCTGTTCGGCTTCCTGTTCGGTCATGATCTGCTTTCCTTCGGCAAAAACGAAAGCGCGTATTGTATGCGCTCGTATGCGCTCGCCGCGCATCAGCGTTTCGCGTAGATATCGGGGCGGCGGATCTCCATCAGCCGTTCGGGATTCGCGGACGGCCCGAAGCCGACCGGACGGTACAACGCGTGCGCATCGGTCGTCACCAGCATGATGCGGCGCAGGCCCTGCACCATCGGCTGTGCGAAGACGTGGTCGATCAGCGCGCGGCCGTAGCCGTTGCCGCGCTCGGCCGGCAACACGAACACGTCGCACAGGTACGCGAACGTCGCGTGATCGGTGACGAGCCGCGCAAACCCGACGAGCCGGTCGCCGACATACGCGCCGAAACACAACGACCCTTCGATCGCGCGCTCGACGACGTCGCGCGGAATGCCCTGCGACCAGTATGCGTCGCGATGCAGGAAATCGAAGATCGCGTCGATGTCGAGTTCGCGCTTGTCGGTGGAAAATCTCAGCGTGGCAGGGGTGGCAGCGGGCACGTCGGCTCTCCGGTCGGATCGGGGCGGAGCAGCCACGATAGCGCGGTGCGGGGTGGGCGACAAGCGGCGTGCGATTCGACATGTACAACAATCCGTACAATAATTCCGCCCGTGTTATACCTGTACAGTTTTAAGTACAAGTGAGGCAGACCATGCGCACGATTCACTTTTCGGATGCTCGCGGCAATCTGAAGACGGTCATCGATCAGGTCGTCGACGATGCGGATGTGACGCTCATCACGCGTCGCGACGCGCCAAACGCAGTCATCATGTCGCAGGAATACTATGACAGCCTGATGGAGACGGTTCACCTGCTTCGCTCGCCGGCCAATGTCGCCCACCTCGAACGCTCGATCGCGCAATTGCGCAAGGGCAAGGCGAAAGAGCACAAGCTCGCGGAGGACGATGAATGAGCGTCCGCCGTGTGCTCGTTACATCCGACGCGTGGGACGACTACGTTTATTGGCAGGGGCAAGACCGCAAGACGCTCAAGCGCATCAACCAGCTCATTCGCGAAGCCCAACGGACGCCGTTCGAAGGTATCGGCAAACCCGAACCGCTGAAGGCGAATCTGTCCGGATTCTGGTCGCGCCGTATCGACGATACGAACCGTCTGGTCTATGAAGCGGACGATCTTCAGATCAGCATCGTGTCCTGCCGCTATCACTACGCGTAGCGCCAACCCCACCGCCTTCCCCTTCCCCGCTCACGGCGCCGGCAACGTCCGATCGGCCTTGCAACGCTTCAACGGCAGCGGCCGGGCCACGACGATCCGCGTCACCTCGCGGGTGCGTGGGTTGATTTCCAGGTCGAGGCATGCGCAGCCGTAGCCGTGCATCCCGGCGTTGGTGACAACCCAGCCATGCGTCGACATGTCGGGCATCTCGTCGAAGCCCGGCACCGGCGGACTGCCCTGCGTCGACAGCGTCCAGCTGTCGTCCTTGTCGACCAGCCACCAGTTGGCCGGCGTCGGATTCTCGAGCCATCCGCAGCGCTTTTCACGAGCAGCAACGGCGTGCGTCGCGACGGTCAGCGCGAAGGCCGTACCGAAAACCCACATCGTCAGGCGAGTACGAGCGATTTTCATATCGATGAATACGGACGAAAGGAAGCAGCGGGAAACGGCAGCGTCGACAGCATACCCGTCTTTCGCGCCCCCTTTATGCATCCTTTGCGCATCGTTTGCGCGCCGGTCTCCCCACGCACGGATTCCGGCGAATCAGGTAGCCTGTGCGCAGCCCTTTTGCGGCGTCGCCCGCCGACAACGACAGACTGGAAGGAGACACTTCAATGCGCGACCGAGCCTCGTTCACTACGTCCACCCGCCACCGCCCGTTCGCACGCCGTGCGGCATGCTGGCTCGCCGCCGCCGCGCTTGCGTCCGCGATGCTGCCGGCCGACGCGGCCGAACTGCGCGTGATGATCTCCGGCGGCTTCACTGCCGCGTACAAGCAACTCGGCCCGCGCTTCAGCGCGTCGTCCGGCGACACGCTCGACACGATCTCCGGCCCGTCGATGGGCGAATCGAAGGAAGCGATTCCGAACCGCCTCGCGCGCGGCGAACAGGCCGACGTGCTGATCATGGTCGGCTACGCGCTCGACCGGCTGATCAAGGAAGGCAAGGTGATCCCCGCGTCGCGCGTGGAGCTCGCCGATTCGCGGATCGGCATGGTCGTGCGCGCCGGCGCGCCGGCGCCCGACATCAGCACCGTCGACAAGCTGAAGGACGTGCTGCTGCACGCGAAATCGGTCGCGTATTCGGACAGCGCGAGCGGCGTCTACATCGAGAAGGAAATGTTCAGGAAGCTCGGCGTCGAGGATCAGGTGAAACCGAAGGCGTCGATGGTGCCGCGCATTCCGGTGGCGTCCGTCGTCGCGAACGGCGACTACGAACTCGGCTTCCAGCAGGTCAGCGAGCTGCTGCCGGTTGCCGGCATCACGTATGCGGGCAAGGTGCCCGAATCGGTGCAGTCCGTCACGCGTTTCGCGGGCGGCATTCCGGTGGGCGCCGCGCATCCGGACGACGCGAGGAAGCTGCTCGACTATCTCGCATCGCCGCAGGCACAACCGGTTGTGCACGCAACGGGGCTCGATTCGGTCGCCTCGTCGCCTGCGCACTAACGTTACCGCACCGCTTCATGTCCTACCGGCTCATCGCGTTCGACTTCGACGGCACGCTCGCCGATTCGCTCGACTGCTTTCTCGCGGCGCTGACGCAGGCGTCGCGCCTGCACGGCTTTCGCGACGCCACGCCCGAACTGCGCCCCGCGCTGCGCGGGATGTCGGCGCGCGAGATCATCCGCGCGCTCGACGTGCCGATGTGGAAAGTGCCGCGCGTGACGGTCGACATGCGGCGCTTGATGCGGCCGCACATTGCGCAGGTGAAGCTGTTCCCCGGCGTCGACGACACATTCGATGCGCTCGCCGCGCGCGGGATCCGCATCGCGATCGCGACGTCGAACACCGAGGACATCGTGCGCGACCGGCTCGGGCCGCGCGCAAGCCGTCACGTCGATCTCTTCGCGTGCGGCATTCCGTTGTTCGGCAAGGCGCACCGGCTGCGCGCGCTCGTGCGCGAAGCGGGCATGCAACCCGCCGACGTGCTGTACGTCGGCGACGAAATCCGCGATGCCGATGCGGCGCGCCGCGCACGCATCGCGTTCCTGGGTGTCGCATGGGGCTACACGGCACCCGACGCACTGCAGCAGCATTGCGCAACGCCGCTGCTGCCGCGCCTCGACGCGTTGCTCGATCGCATGTGACCGACGCCGCGCATACGGTACTCCTGCGCTATGCATCCACTGCGCGCCCTACCCGCACGACGATGAAACGGCGATGACACGCATGCACGCCACCGCCATTTCAAGCCCGCGACGCACGCAAAAATTGCCGCCGCAATACGCGCGACAGGTACCCGCTACCGGCCCGTTCGCGCGCCCATCGATTCGTCTTACCAACCGTTACACAAAGCACAGCGCGGTTGCACCTGCTACCCGAACGCTCTCCTAGAATCAGTCGGGCCGAGCAACACTTCGACCGCCACCGCGGCAGAGCGGCGGTCGGTTCCGGCCCGGGCGCGCCCGGTCTCTCGCACAGCTGCGGATCACGCGATCCGTCCGTTAATCAGAGCCCCGATCGAAAGGAGGTCCCATGAACCGCTTTCCCACCCTCTCGCGCCTTGCATTGTCTGCCGCTGGCCTGCTGCTCGTCGCCGTGACGGCGAACGCGCAAACCGCGCAACCGTCGCCGTCCGCACCGGCCGCCGCGGAGGCACGCATCCACGAAGCCGACCAGACCTTCATCACGGACGGCACGAAGACCGTGTCGACGCAGCACGACGCCGCGCGCATCGCCGATTCGCGCACGTCGGACAGCCAGGTGAAGGCATTCGCGCAACGCGTGTCGACCGACGATGAGAAGATCATCCAGGCGATGCGCGCAGCGAGCCCGCGCGGCGTCGACGTGCCGGCCAACAATCCCGACACCACCGTGCTGGACAGCATCAAGAACCTGCGCGGCGCGGATTTCGACAAGGCGTATATCGAGCAGGTCGCGCTCGCCGGCGAGCAGAAGACGATCTCGGCGTTCCAGGCCGAAATCGCGTCGGGCCGCGACACGAAGCTGAAGGAAGTCGCACGCCAGTCGCTGCCGATCCTGCAGGCGCACTACGCGGACGCGCAGAAGCTCGCGCAGCGTCACCACCTCGCATCGGCGCAGTAACACGATGCATGGCCGCGCATCGCGCGGCACCCCGCTCCCCCCCATCGTCGCGCCGCCGCGCCCCTTCCGGCGGCGCGATGCATGCAGCACCCGATACGCGTTACGTCGCGAGCTTCGCCTTCAACCGCTCGCGCACTGCCGGCCATTCGTCGTCGATGATGCTGAAGCGCACCGAATTGCGCTTGCGGCCGTCGGGCATGATCCGTTCGTGACGCACGATCCCTTCCTGCTTCGCACCGAGCCGCAGAATCGCCGCACGGGACTTCTCGTTCAGCTCGTCGGTCGTGAACTGCACGCGCACGCAATGCAGCGTGTCGAACGCGTACGCGAGCAGCAGCCATTTCGCTTCGGTATTCGCGCGCGTGCGCTGCGCCGATTCGCCGAGCCACGTATGGCCGATCTCGAGCTTGCGATGCCGGCGGTCGATCTTCCAGAAGCGCGTGCTGCCGATCACGCGACCCGATGCGCGATCGACGATCACGAACGGCATCACGGTGCCGCTCGCGCGCCCTTGCAGCGCCGTGTCGATATACGCGTCGACCGTCTCTTCGCCCGGCACGACGGTGACCTTCAGGTTCCACAGTCGACCGTCCGCGGCGGCATCCAGCAGCGCCTGCCGGTCGGACGCGTCGAGCGGCCGCAGTACGATGCGCTCGCCGGCGAGCGTCGGTTGTGCGAGGGAAGATGAAGCGTCGGTCATGACGGGTTCCGTTTCCGTGAAAGTGAGGACGAGGATGGCAACGACTGCGGCGAAACGTTCATCATACGGCCGCCGCTAACCGGGCAGCGCCGCGAGCCGGCGCCGGATCGCTTTCGCTTCGCCGCGCAGCGCGTCGGCGAAGGCGTCGACGAGCAGGCTCTTCGGCCGGTGCTCCGGCACGATCACGCTGACGCGATACGGAAACGAACGCGTGAGCGGCCGCACGTGCAGATCGCGCCCGACGAAATCGAGCGCGGTCAGCGGATTGACGATCGCGGCGCCAAGCCCCTGCCGCACGAACGCGCACACCGACACCGCCGACGGCGTTTCGATCACCGAGCGCGGCGCGACACCGAGCTGCGCGAACGCCTCGTCGATCATGATCCGGTACGGGTCGTTCAGCGACAGGCTCACGAACGGGCGATCGGCGAGATCCGCGAGATCGATCGCGTCCTTCGCCAGCAGCGGATGACCGTCGGGCAGCACGCACACCTCGTCGACTTCGAGCAGCGGCGTGAGCACGGTGCCGGCCGGCGCGACGTCGTGCTCGGTCAGCCCGAGGTCGTAGCGTTGCGCGGTCAGCCACTCCTCGAGCACCGGCGACTCCTGCGTCGCGACCGACACGCTGACGCCCGCATGCGCGTCGTGAAAACGCCGGCACGCCCCGGGCAGGATCGCGTGCGAGAACGCCGGCAGCGCGATCACCGACAACTGTCCGTCGCGAAACTCGCGCAGCCGCGCGGCCGTCGCCGCGACCCGCTCGAGCCCCACATAGGCGAGCCGCACGTCGTCGAACAGCGTGAGCGCGGCCATCGTCGGCCGCAGCCGGCCATGCGAGCGCTCGAACAGTGCAAAGCCGACCACCTGCTCCATGCGCGCGAGCTCGCGGCTGATCGTCGGCTGCGACGTATAGAGCATCTCGGCCGCACGCGTCGTGCTGCCGGTGACCATCAGCGCGCGAAAAACCTCGATATGCCGGTGTGTAAGCATGTCACCCTATATCCAGAATGAATCGAATATCGATAAACAGGCATTTTACTGTATAGCCTTTCAGGCGCATCATTCACGCTATCCGTTCATTCGATCCGATTCATCCGCCATGTCCCTCGATTCCCGCCAGCTCGCGGCGCTCGCGCAGCAATACGGCACCCCGCTGTGGGTGTACGACGCCGACGTCATCCGCGACCGCATCGCCCAACTGCGCCAGTTCGACGTGATCCGCTATGCGCAGAAGGCGAACTCGAACCTGCATATCCTGAAGCTGATGCGCGAAGAAGGCGCGTGCGTCGATGCCGTGTCGCTCGGCGAGATCGAACGCAGCCTCGCGGCCGGGTTCAGCCCTGCAGGCGAACCGGAAGGCGTCGTGTTCACGGCCGACCTGATCGACCGCCCGACGCTCGCGGCCGTGCTCAAGCATGGCGTGACCGTGAACGCCGGCTCGCTCGACATGCTCGCGCGCGTCGGCGAGCACGCGCCCGGCCATCGCGTCTGGCTGCGCGTGAATCCGGGTTTCGGCCACGGCCACAGCAACAAGACCAACACCGGCGGCCCGCAGAGCAAGCACGGAATCTGGATCGACGACGTGCCGCGCGCGATCGAGATCGTGCGCCAGTACGGGCTGAAGCTGGTCGGCATTCACATGCACATCGGCTCGGGCGTCGACTACGGCCACCTGTCGCAGGTGTGCGATGCGATGGTCGACCTCGTCACGTCGCTCGGCCACGACATCGAAGCAATCTCCGCGGGCGGCGGGCTGTCGATCCCGTATCGCGACGGCGAGCCGCGTGTCGACGTCGGCCACTACTTCAGCCAGTGGGATGCCGCGCGCAAGCGGATCGAACGACATCTCGGCCACGCGGTGCGCATCGAGATCGAACCGGGCCGCTTCCTCGTGGCGGAAGCCGGCACGCTCGTCACCGAAGTGCAGGGCGTGAACCGCCGGCCGAAGCACGACTTCGTGCTGATCGATGCGGGCTTCAACGACCTGATGCGTCCGTCGATGTACGGCAGCTATCACGCGGTGTCCGTGCACACGCACGACGGCGCGCTGCCCGCCGGCCGGCCGCTCGTCGACATCGCGATCGCCGGGCCGCTGTGCGAATCCGGCGACGTGTTCACGCAGGACGCCGGCGGCGTGGTCACGCACCGCAAGCTCGCGCAGCCGCAGATCGGCGACCTGCTGTTCCTGCACGACGCGGGCGCGTACGGCGCGTCGATGTCCTCGAACTACAACAGCCGGCCGCTCGCGCCGGAAGTGCTCGTCGATCGCGGCACGCCGCGGCTGATTCGCCGCCGGCAGACGATCGACGAACTGCTCGCGCTCGAAACGTTCGAGTAACCGCGCCTTCACGCCGCGTTCGACACAGCTCGAACGCCCACGGCCAGGCTTGCCGCTTCCGGCATGCCTGGCCGTTTTGCTTTTGGCGCGCGCCGCTCGCGCAGGGCAACCGCTCACGCACGCCGTAGCACCTCATGCTGCGCACCCCGTGCAACCGCAGCAGATCGCTTGCATCACGTTCCACGCAGAGAGAAAAACATTCCACGGCACGTGGAAAGTGCGCGCATTTTTGGAAGCACTTTCCTTTTTGACAAAACTAAGATTGCCCTCAGTCGTTCAGCATTTGCGTCGCCGGATACGCATCGACGATGCAGCCGGTCACCCTCACTCGCAAGCCGCACGGGCAATCATGAACACGATGCTTGAACTCCTCGCCGCGCACCGGAACCCGTTCGATACGAACGCCGTGCGGTCCGCCTGCGTGCGCGAACGCATGCCGTAACGCATCGCGGCGAACGGCACGCGCCGCACTCGCCGCCACGCTGCCCCGCGCCGCATCCCGCCGCGCCCCCTTCTATCCGATTCCCGCCCACGGCGACGCCGCCCGTCGCCGCGGACACGCACACCCTGAATTTTCGACAACGACCACGGAGACGACCATGAAACACTTCACCTCGACGCTCAAGCAAGGCCTCGCCGCCACCCTCCTCTGCGTGGCGGCCACGGCCTCGCATGCGGCGGACCTGCTCGACACCGTCAAGCAGGCCGGCGTGCTGAAGATCGCACTCGAAGGCACCTACCCGCCGTTCGACTACCGCAATGCCGACGGGCAGCTCGAAGGGTTCGACGTCGACGTCGCGAAGGCGGTCGCCGCCCGGCTCGGCGTGAAGCCGCAGTTCGTCACGACCGAATGGAGCGGGATTCTCGCCGGGCTGCAGGCCGGCAAGTTCGACGTGATCGTGAACCAGGTGGCGATCACGCCGTCGCGCCAGCAGGCGCTCGATTTCAGTACACCTTACGTGTATTCGTCCGCGCAACTGCTGCAACGCCAGAACGACACGCGTGCGTTCAAGTCGCTCGACGAACTGAAGGGCAAAAAAGTCGGCGTGACGATGGGCAGCAACTACGTCGATCTCGTGAAGACCGTGCCCGCGATCGATCTGCAGGTGTATCCGGGCACGCCGGAGAACCTGCGCGACCTCGCGGCGGGCCGTATCGATGCGGCGGTCAACGACCGCCTGATGCTGAGCTACCTGATCAAGAACTCGCACCTGCCGCTGCGCCCCGGCTCCGTGCTCCCGGGCGGCGAAGACCGGATGGGCATCCCGTTCCGCAAGGGCAATCCGAAATTCGCGAAGGCAATCGACGACGCGGTCGCATCGCTGCAGCAGGACGGCACGCTGAAGAAGATCTCGATGCAGTGGTTCGGCGCGGACACCTCCCGGCCGGTCACGCAATAACGCAGCGCTGCACGAGCCCGCGCGCCCCAATGCGCGGGCCGTCGAAAACACAATCAGGAGACACGCGATGGAAGCACTCGATCTGATCATTCATACGCTGCCCGTCATGATGAAGGGCGCGCTGCTCACGCTGAAATTCGCGGTGGCGTCGATGGCGCTCGGCCTCGTCGTCGGGCTCGTGGTCGCCATCATGCGCATCGGCAGCAACCGGCTCGCGTCCGGCCTCGCGCAAGGCTACGTGAGCCTGATGCGCGGCACGCCGCTGCTCGTGCAGATGTTCGTCGTCTACTACGGGCTGCCCGATCTCGGCATCACGCTCGACCCGACGACGGCCGGCATCTTCACGCTGACGCTCAATGCCGGCGCGTACCTGTCCGAAAGCATGCGCGGCGCGATCCTCGGCATCGGCCGCGGACAATGGGCGGCCGCGCACAGCCTCGGCCTCACGCACGTGCAGACCCTGCGCTACATCGTCTGCCCGCAGGCGCTGCGCCTGGCCGTGCCGAGCCTCGGCAACACGCTGATCAGCCTGATCAAGGACACGTCGCTCGTGTCGGTGATCACCGTCACCGAGTTGCTGCGCTCGACGCAGGAAGTGATCGCCGCGACCTTCCAGCCGCTGCCGCTCTACCTCGCCGCCGCCGCGATCTACTGGGTGCTCAGCACGCTGCTCACGCGCCTGCAGGGCCGCGTCGAAACGCGCCTCTCGCTGCCGTCCACGCATTGAGCAGGCACGCGCCCATCAACATGAACCTCAACCACGGACACAACATGATCACGCTCGACAACGTATCGAAGTGGTATGGCAAGCATCAGGTCCTTTCCGCATGCAGCGCGGCGGTCTCGAAAGGCGAAGTGGTCGTCGTGTGCGGGCCGTCGGGCTCCGGCAAGTCGACGCTGATCAAGACCATCAACGGCCTCGAGCCGTTCCAGAAAGGCAGCATCGTCGTCGACGGGATGCGGCTCGGCGATCCCGCCGCGAAACTCGCGCAACTGCGTGCGCGGGTCGGCATGGTGTTTCAGCATTTCGAGCTGTTTCCGCACCTGTCGATCACCGACAACCTGACGCTCGCGCAGGTCAAGGTGCTCGGCCGCCGCAAGGACGAGGCGATCGAGAACGCGATGAAGCTGCTCGATCGCGTCGGTCTGAAGGCCCATGCGCACAAGTATCCGGGGCAGTTGTCCGGCGGGCAGCAGCAACGCGTCGCGATTGCGCGCGCGCTGTCGATGAACCCGGTCGCGATGCTGTTCGACGAACCGACCTCCGCGCTCGACCCGGAGATGATCAACGAAGTGCTCGACGTGATGGTCGAGCTGGCGCGCGACGGGATGACGATGGTGTGCGTCACGCACGAAATGGGCTTCGCGAGAAAGGTCGCGCATCGCGTGATCTTCATGGACCAGGGCGCGGTGGTCGAGGATGCGGCAAGCGATGCATTCTTCGCCGCGCCGCGCTCCGACCGCGCGCGCGACTTCCTCGACAAGATCCTGCACTGAGCGCACGACGGCCGCACCGCTTCGATTGACCGACTTTCAAAGGACGACATCTTGAACCACCTGCACTCGACCGACACCCTCCTCGCTCACGAAGGCCGCTCGCACGGCCAGCCCGGCTCGCCGGTGAATCCGCCCGTGTATCGCCAGTCGACGCTGCTTTTTCACGGCACCGACGCGCTCGACGCGGTGCGCGGCACGCCGCTCGCGTACGGACGGCACGGCAGCCCGACCACGCGCGCGCTCGAAAAGGCGCTCGCGCGTCTCGAAGGCGCGCACGCCGCGCTGCTGACGCCGAGCGGACTCAGCGCGATCACGACCGCGCTGCTCGCGGTGCTCGATCCCGGCGACCATCTGCTGATGGTCGACTCCGCGTACGATCCGACGCGCTCGTTCTGCGACGAAACGCTCGCGCGCCTCGGCATCGAAACGACATACTACGATCCGTCGATCGGCGCCGGCATCGCGTCGCTGATGCGGCCCAACACGCGCGCGATATTCGCCGAGTCGCCCGGCTCGCTGACCTTCGAAGTGCAGGACATCCCCGCGATCTGCCGCGTCGCACACGAGCACGGCGCGGTCGTGCTGCTCGACAACACGTGGGGCACGCCGCTGAATTTCCGTTCGTTCTCGCATGGCGTCGACGTGTCGATCCATGCGGCGACGAAATACATCGCCGGCCACTCCGACGTGCTGATGGGCGTGATCCTGACCACCGAGGCGCTCGCGCCGAAAGTCACGCGCTGCTACCGGCAGCTCGGGATGACGGTCAGCGGCGACGATGCGTATCTCGCGCTGCGCGGCCTGCGCACGCTGTCGGTCCGGCTCGAGCGGCACCAGCGCAACGCGCACGTGCTGACCGAATGGCTCGCGCGGCAGCCGGAAGTCGCACAGATCCTGTATCCGGCGCGGCCCGGCGACGCCGGCCACGCGCTGTGGCAACGCGACTTCACGGGCGCGTGCGGGCTGTTCGGCCTGGTGCTGCATCCGCAGCCCGGCGAGGCCGTGCGTGCGCTGCTCGACGGCATGACGTGCTTCGGCATGGGCTACAGCTGGGGCGGCTTCGAAAGCCTGATCATCCCGTCGAACCCGTCGCGCCATCGCACCGCGACGCAATGGGCGGCCGCCGGCCCGCTGCTGCGCATTCACGCGGGGCTCGAGCATCCGGACGACATGATCGCGGACCTCGACGCCGGTTTCGCGAGAATGCGCGCCGCCGCCGCCGCATTCGCGGAAGCCTGATATCGGGCAATGCAGCGCGCCTGTTCATATCACGACGCATCACGCTTTTTTCAACGTTCGACCACTACTGATAGCGAGGCCATCATGAAAGACACGCTGTTCATTCTCCGCCCGGGTTTCTTCAAGGACGCCGAAGGTCCGTTCTACTGCGGCGACTCGGTTGCCGTCGAAGGGCTGCTCAGTTTCTATCCGCAATTGCGCGACGCGGTCGCGGTCGAGTACGTCGATGCGCCGCGGCCGCGCCAGCCGATCGTCGCGCTGATCGGCGAGGACAACCAGTCGGCACCCGTGCTCGTGCTGGGCAACGGGCAGACGCCGAAGGACGATGCGATCGGGATTCGCGAACACAACGGCCGGCGCTTCATCGCTTCGCCCGCCGATATCCGGCGCTATCTGTCGTCGCAATACGGCGTTGCGCACGCTGCGTAAGCCCGCGGGCGCCTGATGTCGACGGGTGCCGGCGAACGGGCCGTGCGGCATGCACGGCCCGTCTTTCGCGACGCTCGGCACGCGGCAGATCCGCTTGTTCGACCGGGCCCGTCACGTCGCCATGCGCCGCGCGTCAGCCCGCACGCTGCACCGGCGCCATTTTCGAAAAGTACTTCGCGCCCGCGACGCAGCCGACGACCACGACCGTCACGACGAGCATCGACGGCGGCACCGTCTCGTGCAGCAGCCCGGCCGCGAGCAGGAAGCCGAAGAACGGCTGCAGCAGCTGCAGCTGCCCGACGCCCGCGATCCCGCCGAGCGCGAGCCCGCGATACCAGAACACGAAGCCGATCAGCATGCTGAACAGCGACACATAGGCGAGCCCCCACAGCGCGGCGGCGTCGACGCCGTCGAACGTGGCCGGCCACGTGAACCACGCGAGCGGCAGCATCACCGGCAGCGACAGCACCAGCGCCCACGAGATCACCTGCCAGCCGCCGAGCTGGCGCGACAGGCGCGCGCCTTCCGCATAGCCGAGCCCGCAGGCGACGATCGCGGCCAGCATCAGCGCATCGCCGACCACCGACGCACTGCCGCCGTTGCGCAGCGCAAACGCGGCCACCGCGCCGCTGCCGAGCAGCGAGAAGATCCAGAACGGCAGCCTCGGCCGTTCGCCGCCGCGCCACACGCCGAACAGCGCCGTCGCCAGCGGCAACAGCCCGACGAACACGATCGCGTGCGCGGACGTCACGTGCTTCAGCGCAAGCGCGGTCAGCAACGGAAAACCGACCACGACCCCGAGCGCGACGATGACGAGCGACGCGGTCTCGGCACGCGTGGGGCGCTTCTGCTTCAGCGCGACGAGCAACCCGAGGCCGAGCACCCCGGCGATCGCCGCACGCGCGAACGTGAGGAACAGCGGGTCGAGCCCCTGCACCGCGACACGCGTCGCAGGCAGCGAGCCACTGAAAATGATCACGCCCAGCAGGCCGCTGAGCCATCCGTCGGTCGTCTTTTGCACGGCACATCCTGATCGGAAAAAGGGGGATGTCCGATGATCCGCCGCCCGCGAAATGCGCGTAAGCTACAGCCCAATACAATTCGGACAAACTGTACTGAACAACCGACCGTACAGTTCACCTTTCGCCATGAGCCAATCCGCCCCGCACCCCGCCCCGCCCGCGGCATCGCGCACGCGTGTGGAAACCGTGATGGACACGCTGCGCGCGCGGATCGCGAGCCGCACGCTGATGCCCGGCGCGCGCGTGCCGTCGATCCGGATGATGGCCGACGCGCTGCACGTGTCGAAATCGACCGTCGTCGACGCATACGAACGGCTCGCGAGCGAAGGCGTGCTCGTCGCGCGCCGCGGTTCCGGCTTCTACGTGTCGGGCCATGCGCCGCCGCTCGCGCTCGCCGAACTCGGGCCCCGCCTCGATCGCGAGCTCGATCCGCTGTGGCTGTCGCGCCAGGCGCTCGAAGCGGCCCCCGGCTCGGTGAAACCCGGCTGCGGCTGGCTGCCGTCGTCGTGGCTGCCCGACGAGAGCCTGCGCCGCGCGCTGCGCGCCGTATCGCGCGACGAACCCGACGCGCTGACCGACTATGCGACGCCGCTCGGGCTGCCCGCCCTGCGCCAGCAGCTCGCGTGGCGCCTCGCGCAGCACGGCATCCATGCGGAGCCCGCGCAGATCATGCTGACCGACGGCGGCACGCATGCGCTCGATCTCGTGTGCCGGCTGCTGCTGGAACCCGGCGACACCGTCGTGCTCGACGACCCGTGCTACTTCAACTTCCAGGCGCTGCTGCGCGCGCATCGCGCGCGGATCGTCAGCGTCCCGTACACGCCGAACGGCCCCGATCTCGAACGCTTCGAACAGGCGCTCGTCGAGCATCGTCCGCGGCTCTACATCACGAACGCGGCGCTGCACAACCCGACCGGCGCGACGCTCGCGCCGCCGGTCGCGCACCGGCTGCTGACGCTCGCGGCCGAGCATGGGTTGCTGATCGTCGAGGACGACATCTTCGCGGACTTCGAGAGCACGCCCGCGCCGCGCCTCGCGGCGTTCGACGGGCTGTCGCGCGTCGTGTCGATCGGCAGCTTCTCGAAGACGCTGTCGGCCGCGATCCGCTGCGGCTATGTCGCCGCGCGTCCCGAATGGATCGACGCGCTCGTCGACCTGAAGCTCGCGACGTCGTTCGGCAATGCGCAGATCGGCGCCAACGTCGTGCACCGGCTGCTCGTCGACGGCACGTACCGCCGCCATCTCGACAGCCTGCGCGCGCATCTCGCGGATGCGATGGGCGAGACGGTACGGCGGCTCGCGCGTTCCGGACTCGGAATCTGGACGGAACCGCGCGGCGGACTGTTCGTATGGGCGGAATTGCCCGACGGGCTCGACGCCGCGCACGTCGCGCGCCACGCGCTCGATCACGACGTGGTGCTCGCGCCGGGGAACGTGTTCAGTGCGGCGCGCAGCGCGACGTCGTTCATGCGCTTCAACGTGTCGCGCTGCAAGGGACCGGCGGTGTTCGATGCGCTTGCGCGGGCGATGGAGGCGGCGCGGGCGGACGCACGGAGGGATGCTGGGGAACGTTCATTGACCAGGGATCCGTAACGTTCATGATCCCCCCGTTCGCAAAATCATACTCGTCTCATAGACGCATACTCGTTGATTCCTCGATAGTTCTGGTCAAATTCATCAAGAGACCTATCGAATCAATGAGCGAACCACTGAATCCCGACAGCCCGGTCAACGACGACGATGAAGAATGGGTGTGTGTCGGCAGCGCCTGCACCAACACAATCCCGGGATCCACGCATGTCATCGAACTCGATATGGCTCGGATTTGCGAAAACATGTCGAATAATGCATTCCGCAAGCTGATCGTGAGATTGCGCGACGCTGCGGTTACGTTGATTCAGGAACGGATTCGTGGTGTGGAGGGCTGGGCACCCGAAGAGCAACAACGCATCCAGACCTGGTTCGGACGATCCGATGAAGCAGTTCGGACTCGCCTGAGAACCGGGTTACCGAAACTCCTGCGCGTCATGCAGGAATTGAAGCCGGAGAATGTGATCCGGTGGGACGAGCAGAAACAGCGAAACATCACATGTACGGTTTTTCCGGACAATGGAATCACGGATGCAGCGATATGCAAGCCCGATTCGGACAGGCGAATCATCGCAATCTACCCTCATTTTTGCTCACTGCCCGACGTTCGCCTCTCCACCAACTGCAAGCTCAAGGTCCTGATCCACGAATGCACGCACTACGTCGATACCTTCGACTCGAACGATGAAGTCTACGGATTTGGAACGGGTTTGAAATACTGGGCCCAAGAGAATGGAGACATCGCGATCCACAACGCAGACAGCCTCGCTTGCTACATTGCATTCTTTGACGACAGGATCCTGTGGTGAAACTGCTTCCCCGCCCGACAGGCATGGCACTCTGGCTGTGCCTGCTATTTTCGTCGCCGCTCCTGGCATGTACCGTGTCCGAAGACATGCTCGACAGCGTCCCGCTCAACTCGGCCGGCATTCCGAACGCTGATCGCGTCGAGATCGCGGCGATGGTGATACGCGCCCGCCAATGGCCGGATGTCGGAATCCGCGGCATCATCGCGGCCGGCGCGTACGTCGGGGAAAATGATCCGCAAGCGCTCGCGCTGCAACGCGCGGCAAACCTGAAGGCGTATCTGGTTCAATTGGGTATCAAGGCCGAAAACATATGGTCGGATACGCACATTATTTCGAAACCATACCCGAAAGACAGTACCGGCCGCGAAGGCTATCTCCAGATTGGTGTGACACTGGTTCCGATATGCAAGAACGGATGCCGGCATCTTTGCGATGATCCTCGCATCACGCCGACATCCGGAGTCCTCCGTTGAAAGCCGTTTCGATTCACCACCACCGGACATCGTCAGCGACGAGGTGACGCCTTCTCTCACGCCCCCCACCGTCGAGCCTCCGCCGCGTGCGCCCTCGTCCGCACCTCGGCGAACGTCGTATCGACCACCATCCGCTCCATGACGGACACCGTTTCGAGCGCATCGTCCCACGCGACCTGCAACGCCACGGTCCGGTACACGCCTGTACGGCGATGGCGCGGCAACGTGAGCCGCCCATCCCGAACACGACCCGTCGCGTTCGAATCGAAAGACCAAGCGTAGATACAGCCGCGTGCTGTATCGAACTCGGAATATCGTCGAACGCTTCTTCCATCGCATCAAACATTTTTGTCGAGTCCCCACTCGTTACGACAAACTCGAGGGCAACTATCTCGCCTTCGCGGTGCTTGCCTGCGCCTTTGGGCCGCTCGTGAGAGTGTGAACAGGCTCTAGTCGGCATCGCGGGCCGAGTCGGACAGGATCAGGCGATCCGGCACGCTCGCCAGGGCACCGCGCGACGCGACGTAGTACAACAGGCCCGGCACGACGATGCCGACGATCCACGACACGTCGACGCCGCCCAGCGCATCGACCCACGGCCCGGTGTAAAACCCCGTCGCGACGAACGGCATCTGCACGAGCACGCCGACCGTGTAGACCGCGATGCCGACGACGTTCCAGCGGCCGTACCGGCCGTCCGGGTCGAACAATGCCGGCACGTCGTAACGTTCCCGCGTGACGCAGTAATAGTCGACGAGGTTGATCGCGCTCCACGGCGTGAAGAACACCAGCAGAAACAGCAGGAACGACGAGAACGCCTTCAGGAAATCGTGCTGCCCGGCCAGGGCGATCCCGCTCGATGCGGCAACGGTCAGCAGTACGAACGCGATGCGCGTGCGCGGCGAGATCTCGCGCCGCCCGCCGAAGCCGGTCAGGATCGCCGCAACCGACATCACGCTGCCATACGCGTTGAGCGTCGTGATCGTCAGCTTGCCCAGCGCGATCGTGAAATAGAGCACGGCGGCGATCGCGCCGGTCGCGCCGAGGCCGACGATGAACGCAACCTCGTGCCCCGAGAAGCGATCGCCGGCGAGCGCGGCGGCGAGCACGCCGAACGTCATCGATACCTGTGCGCCGATCACGGTGCCGCAGAACACCGCGGCAAAGGTCTTGACGGGCGACGTCGCTCTGGGCAGGTACCGGGAATAGTCGGCGACGTACGGCCCGTATGCGATCTGCCACGACGCGGACAACGACACCGCGAGCAGGAACGATGCGGGCGTGAAGTGGCGATTCGCGAGCAATGCACCGAACGCGTGCCCGTGCAGCAGGCTCGCAAACAGATACAGGAATGCGAGCGTGCCGACGATGCTCGATACGCGCCCCATCGCATGAATCGTCCGGTAGCCGAGGCCGGTGAGCAGCACGACGAGCGCGGAGAAGATCAGGATCGCGGCGGTATGGCCGACGTGCAGCAATTCGGCGATCGCCTGCCCGGCGAGCACCGTTCCGCCGGCCGAGAATCCGACATACATCACGCAGACGAGCGCGAGCGGCACGATCGCGCCGTACACGCCGAACTGCACGCGGCTCGACACCATCTGCGGCAGCCCGAGCTGCGGCCCTTGCGCCCCGTGCAGCGCCATCACCGCGCCGCCAAGTACCTGGCCTGCCAGCAAACCGATCAGCGACCAGAACACGTCACCGCCGAGCACCACCGCCAGCGCGCCGACGACGACTGCCGTGACCTGCAGGTTCGCGCCGAACCACAGGGTAAATTGACTGAACAGGTTGCCGTGGCGCTCGGCATCGGGAATATGGTCGATCGAGCGACGCTCGATCAGCGACGGATTGGCGACAGGTGAAGCGGTACGTTCCATGCTCGGCTCCTGACCGGTGGAAAACTGCGCTTGGGGGTTCGCTCGGACCGGCGCATCAGGCTACGGTCCTTCGCGTGAATCGCACGCCGGCCGCGACGACACGGCATGCGGGCAGGATCGATCGATCCTGACGGGTTGCAGGGATCAGAGCGACGCGGTCAGTTGCGGAACGAGTTCGTACAGATCGCCGACGAGACCGTAGTCGGCCACGCTGAAGATCGGTGCTTCTTCGTCCTTGTTGATCGCGACGATCACCTTCGAGTCCTTCATGCCGGCCAGGTGCTGGATCGCACCCGAGATACCGACCGCGATGTACAGCTGCGGCGCGACGATCTTGCCGGTCTGGCCGACCTGATAGTCGTTCGGGACGTAGCCTGCATCGACGGCCGCGCGCGACGCGCCGAGTGCGGCCTGAAGCTTGTCCGCCAGCGGCTCCAGTACCTTCGTGTAGTTTTCGCCGCTGCCCAGACCGCGACCACCCGACACGATGATGCTTGCCGACGTCAGTTCCGGACGGTCCAGCTTCGTCACCTCACGACTCACGAACTGCGACTTGCCTGCGTCCGCTGCCGCTTCGATCTTCTCGACCGATGCGCTTCCGCCTTCCGCTGCCACCGGGTCGAAACCCGTCGCACGCACCGTGATGACCTTGATCGGGTCGCTCGACTGCACCGTCGCGATCGCGTTACCGGCGTAGATCGGACGCTCGAACGTGTCGGCCGAGTCCACTGCCGTGATGTCCGAGATCTGCGCGACGTCCAGCTTCGCGGCGATACGCGGGGCGATGTTCTTGCCGTAGGCCGTCGCCGGCGCGAGGATGTGCGAGTAGTCCTTCGCGATGTTCAGCGCCGTCGCCTCGACGTTTTCCGCCAGGCCTGCGGCCAGTTGCGGCGCGTCGGCCAGCAGCACCTTCGATACGCCTGCGATCTTCGCTGCTGCATCAGCCGCCGCTTGCGCGTTGTGGCCTGCCACCAGCACGTGGATGTCGCCGCCAATCTTCGCTGCCGCCGCCACCGTGTTCAGCGTCGCGGCCTTGATCGACGCGTTGCCCCCCAAGGGGGCTTCCTTCGGGGCGTCGCACTCTGCAATCACCAGAATCGTCATTTCTTTCCGCTCCCTCTTACAGCACCTTGGCTTCGGTCTTCAGCTTCTCGACCAGCGTCTTCACGTCCGGCACCTTCACGCCCGCCGCCCGCTTAGGCGGCTCGACCACCTTCAGCGTCTTCAGACGCGGCGCGACGTCCACGCCCAGGTCTTCCGGCTTCACCGTTTCCAGCGGCTTCTTCTTCGCCTTCATGATGTTCGGCAGCGTCACGTAGCGCGGCTCGTTCAGGCGCAGGTCGGTCGTCACGACCGCGGGCAGTTGAAGCGACAGCGTTTCCGCGCCACCGTCGACTTCGCGTGCAACAGTCGCCTTGCCGTCGGCGATCGTCACCTTCGACGCGAACGTCGCTTGCGGCAGGCCAGCCAGCGCGGCCAGCATCTGGCCCGTCTGGTTCGAATCGTCGTCGATCGCCTGCTTGCCGAGGATCACCAGTTGCGGCTGTTCCTTGTCGACCAGCGCCTTCAGGATCTTCGCGACGGCCAGCGGCTCGACGCTGTCGTTCGACTCGACCAGGATCGCGCGATCCGCACCGATCGCGAGCGCCGTGCGCAGCGTTTCCTGCGCTTGCGCGACACCGACCGACACCGCGATCACTTCCGTCGACACGCCCGCTTCCTTCAGGCGCACGGCTTCTTCCACCGCGATCTCGTCGAACGGGTTCATCGACATCTTCACGTTCGCGATGTCCACACCCGTGTTGTCCGATTTCACGCGGACCTTCACGTTGTAATCGACCACTCTTTTCACAGCCACCAATACTTTCACCACGCGTCTCCTTGTTCGATTTCACGAGCCGTCATGCAAGCATCGTGCGTGCAATCACCGTGCGCTGGATCTCCGACGATCCTTCGTAGATCCTCAGAATGCGAGCGTCCCGGACGAGCCGTTCGATCCGCATTTCGCGCGTGAACCCGTAGCCGCCATGGATCTGCAAGGCCGCATCGGTCACGAATGCCACCATCTCCGACGCATACAGCTTCGCCATCGACGCCATGTCGGTAAACGGCTCGCCGGCAGCGCGCCGCGCCGCGGCCTGCAGCGTCAGCAGCCACGCGGCTTCGAGCTGCGTCTTCATGTCGGCGAATCGCCATTGCAGCCCCTGCTTGTTCGCGAGCGCCTCGCCGCCGACGTGACGCTGCTTCGCCCAGTCGATCGCATCGCCGAGCGCGGCTTCCGCGATCCCGAGGCTCGTCGCCGCGACATCGAGCCGGCTGTTGTCGAGCACCTTCATCGCAGTGCGGAAGCCGCTCCCTTCGTCGCCGAGCCGGTTCGATGCCGGCACCACGCAATCGAATGCGACTTCGTGCGCGGGCGCGCCGTGAATGCCCATCAGTTTCTCCGGCGACGACACCGACACGCCGGGCGTATCGCGATCGACGACGAACGCGCTGATGCCGCGCGTCCCGAGCTCGGGCGAGGTTTTCGCATAGACGACGATGAACTGCGCGGCATCGGCGTTCGAGATGAAGTGCTTGACGCCGCGAATCCGGTAGTTGTCGCCGTCGCGCACGGCCTGCGTCGTCATGCCGGCCGGATTGGAGCCGGCCTGCGGCTCGGTCAACGCGAATGCGCCCAGCTTCGCGCCGCTTGCGGCGTCCGGCAGATAGCGCGCGCGCAATGCGTCGTCGCCGCCGATCAGCACCGAATCGGTCGCCAGATAGTGCGCGCCGATCATCGACGACGTCGCCGCGCATGCGCTCGCGATCTCGGCCAGCGACAGGATGATCGCGGCCGGCGATGCGCCGATTCCGCCCCAGCGCTCCGGCAGGTTCATCCCCATCACGCCGAGTTCGGCCAGCGCGGGCACGTAACGCGTGGTCGACGTCTCGTCGCGATCGACCTGCGCCGCGTGCGGTGCGAGTTCGGCTTGTGCGAAGCGGCGGATCGCGTCGGCCATTTCGAGGTCGGCGTCGCCGACGCCCAGTCGTTTAAGCATCGTTCATCTCCTGATGGATTTCGGTCTGTGGCGACGGTTCGGCGGCGCCGCCGTCGGTCATGCCGGGCGCCGCATGAATCACGCCGGCCTTCGCCAGTGCGGCGATCGTTGCGTCGTCGAGGCCGAGCACCTGCCCGAGCACGGCGCGCGTGTGTTCGCCGAGCTGCGGTGCGCGGGTGGTGCGCGTGTCGGGATATGCGGAAAACTTCAGCGGTTGCGCGGGCAATCGGATCGGCGAGCCGTCGGCCGCGGTGGTATCGACGAGCAGGCGCCGTGTCCGTGCCTGCTCGCTTTCGAGCGCTTGCCGGATATTCCGGATCGGCGCGACCGGAATCCCCGCCGCGGCCAGCGTCGCGTTGACCTCGTCGACCGAGCGCGCTGCGGCCCACTGCTCGATATACGCGCGCAACGCCGCTTCGTGCTCGCAGCGCGACGTGTCGGACGCGAAACGCGCATCGTCGGCCAGCGCCGGCTGGCCGATCGTGTCGGCCAGCAAACCGAACAGCTTGTTGTTGAGTACCGCGACGACGAAATGGCCGTCCGCGGCACGATATGCGCCGAACGGCGCGGACGTCGGATGGCGGTTGCCGACACGCCGCGGCGCAATGCCGGTGGTCGCGTAACGCGCGACGAGTGCCGCGGTCAGGCTCATCGTCGCATCGAACATCGCTACGTCGACGTGCGTGCCCTGTCCGGTGCGATCGCGCGCGACCAGCGCCGCGAGCACGCCCCATGACGCAAAAATCCCGCTGACTACATCGGACACCGAATCGCCGACGAGCGTCGGCTCGCCGTCGGGCGCGCCGGTCGCATCCATCAGCCCGCACATCGCCTGCAGGATGATGTCGTACGCCGGCCGGCGCGATTCCGGGCCGGTCTGCCCGAATCCGGACACGCTCGCGTACACCAGCGCCGGGTTGAGGGCCGACAGCGTCGCATAACCGATCCCGAGCCGCTCGGCCACGCCGGGGCGAAAGTTCTCGACGACGACATCCGCACCGGCGCACAGCGACTGCGCAAGCGCCTGGCCGTCGGACGTCTTCATGTCGATCACGACACTGCGCTTGTTGCGGTTCATCGCGCCGAACAACCCGCTCTCGCCGTTCGCGAACGGGCCGATCGCCCGGTAGTCGTCGCCCGCGGGCGGCTCGATCTTGATCACGTCGGCGCCGAGGTCGCCGAGCAGCGCCGAACACAGCGGCCCCGCGAGCACCCGGGAAAAATCGATCACGCGTATGCCGTCGAGCGGCAGCCTGGACACAGTCACGGCATCTTTCTCCTGAAGGTCGGGCCGGGTCGGCCGATGCAGTGATTCTGTTCGAGCGGGGCAATCAGATAAAATATCGGAATAAATTAACGCCTATAAGATTTTCATATGGGTTCGTCATGGCTCTGTCCCTGAGATTGCTTCGTTATTTCGTTGCCGCCGCCGAATCGGGCAGCACGACCGCCGCCGCGGTCCAGCTCAGCGTGTCGCAACCCTCGATCTCGGTGGCGATCCGCGAGCTCGAAGCGCTGTTCGACGACCGGCTGTTCACGCGCGGCGCGGGCACGCGGATGACGCTCACGCATTTCGGCGAACGCAAGCTCGCCGAGGCGCGCCAGTTGCTGGCGTCGGCGTCCGCATTCGCGACCGACGACATCGGCGACGAGCCGGGCGGCATCGTCCATATCGGCGTATTCAGCACGATCGCGCCGGTCTATTTGCCGCGCGTGCTGGAACTCGCGCAGCAGCGCCACCCTCGCCTCGACATCCGTTTCGTGGAAGGCGATCTGGCGCAGCTCGACATGGCACTGCACAAGCAGCAGATCGATTTCGCGTTGATGTACGACGTCGGCCTGCCCGAAGATATCGAGCGCGAGTGCCTCGCCGAATTGCGGCCCTATGCGCTCGTACCGGCCGGGTCCGCGCTCGCGAAACGCAAGCGCGCGATTTCGCTGCGCGATCTCGCCGCGTATCCGGTCATCCTGATCGACCTGCCGCATAGCCGCGACTTCCTGATGGCGCCGTTCTGGCAATGCGGCCTGTCACCGAACGTCCGCTATCGCGCGGTCTCGATCGAACTGGTTCGGGCAATGGTCGCAAGCGGGCTCGGCGTGTCGCTGCTGATCACGCAAAGCCCGGCGGTCACGCGCTCGCCGCTCGTCGTCGAATGTGCGATTCGGGAATCGACCGTGATCCAGCCGCTGGTGATCGCGCGTCTGGCGCGTGCGGCACGCACGCGTGCGTCGGAAATCGCCGCGAGTTGTGTGCGCGACGCAGTCACCAATGCGATGCGCACGCGAACCGGGCCGTGAAACAGCGGACTACCCGCAGTGCGCGGTGTACCGGGTGCGCGACACGCCCCGGCATCGCCAGGGTGACGCACGCCGCCGCATCACCCCGACGCGTGTGTCACCGTTCGCCCGCGTGCGCCCTCGCCCGCACCTCGGCGAACGTCGCATCGACCAGCATCCGCCCCGTGTCGAACACCGTTTCGAGCGCATCGTCCCATTCGCCTTCCAGTGCGCGATCGTCCCACGCGACCGGCAGCGCCACGGTTCGATACTCGCCCGTGCGTCGATTGCGCAGCAACGTGAGCCGCCCCTTCTTCGAGCGCTTGCCCTGGTCGGTGACTGGATCCTTGCATACGTCGTGCCACACGCCGTCGCGCCGGATCGCCGAGCACTTCATCGCAAAGCGCTGCGTATCGCGATTCACCTGCTGCAGCAGCGCGCCGCCCATCCCGAACACGACGTTGCCGGCCGCATAACCCGCATCGTCGAGCGCGGCGAGGATCGCTTCGATCGATTGCTCGTCGACACCGTCGCCCTGAATCACGCGCACGCGATTGAGCACGCGCCGCCCCTTGCCGTTCACGGTCGAACCGAATGACGCGTCGAGCGCGCGCACGGTCTGCAGCATGATCGTCACCGGGTCGCCCGAATCGGGACGCACGACGAGCGTCGCGCCCGAGTCGATCACCGCCTGACGCAGCGGGCCGCCCCACATTTCCAGCGCGGCGAACAGATCGTAGGAGTCCGATACGACCGACACGATCGCGCCGGGCAATCCGAAGCGGTCGATCATGTTGCGGTACGCATCGGCCTCGCCGTCGCGCCCCCACGACGTGATCGTGCTGTGCTCGGCCGCCGGCACCGAGTATGCAGCCATCGGCTCGCGATAAAAGCGGTTCGCGGCCAGCACGCCGAGCACCGTGTCCGAGCCCATGAAGCTCACGAGGTGCGCCGCGCCGCCGATCGCGGCCGACTCCGCGCTCGACACGCCGCGCGCGCCGAAGTCGTGCAGCTTGAACGGCAATTGCGCGAGATCGTCGTCGGTCTTCTCGAGAAAGCGGCGGATCGTCTGGCGCAGGTGCCAGCTGCGCGTGGCGACCGTCACCGGATACCACACGCGCAACAGCATCGTCTCGAGATACGACGCGAGCCAGAACACCTTCGGATCGTCGCATTCGACGGTCATCAGCACGTTGTGCACCGGAACGATCGAACCTTCTGGCACGGCGCGGATCTTCACGGGCAGGTAGCCGTCGTAGCGCTCGACGACATGACGCCAGCCGTCCTCGTTGAACGGCTCGCCGTGCACCGCGAAGAAATCGCGCGCGTCGTCGATCATCGCGTGCGTGACGGGCCGGCACAGATATTCCTTCAGCAGCATCTGCAGACCGAAGAACAGCGTGCGGTCGTAGCGGCCGCCGCGCGATTCGACGTACGAGAACATCGCCTGCGCGTCGGGCGGGTATTGCAGGAAGTGGGAAGCCTTGTACGAATCCGTGTTGAGGATCGGATTGGCGAGAACCGCGGCAAAGCCGCCGGGAACGTTTTGCATGGCTAGAGCTCCTCTAGGCCGTTGAAGTGCCGCCGCGTCTGTCGCAGCGGACCGGTGCCGGGGAATCAGCGGATCACAGCTTCCCCAGGAAGTGATACGCGATCTCGAAGTGATCCTCGAACATCACGTTGCGCATCTGCGCGAATTCGTTGAGCGGCACCCAGCGTGCCTTGTCCGCGTCGTCGCTGCCCTTCACGCGCGGCAGCTCGCCAGTCGGGAAGTTGAACAGGCACGCGTGCGTGATCGTGCGGCCGCGCAGCGAGCGGGCCGGGTGATCGAATACCTGGCGATCCTTGATCGAGCCGCGCAGCACGGGCTCCGGCAGCTTCACGCCGGTCTCCTCGCGCAGTTCGCGAATGCAGGCCGCATCGAGCCGCTCGTCCTGGTTCACGAATCCGCCCGGCAAGGCCCACAGGCCGCGGCCCGGTTCGCTGCGCCGGCGCACGAGCAGGATATGCCCCGAGTGCACGACCACCGCATCGACCGTCACGAACGTGACCGGATACGGCGCGGCCGACCACGCCTTGCGATACGCGGCAATGAATTCGGCCTCGGCCTTCAGTTGTGCGAAGGTCGGCTGCGTGCGAAAGCGCTCGAGCCAGCCGAACACGGGTTCCGGCACGGCCCACTGCACGAAGCTGTTGGTGCGTTCGGCAAAATACTGGTCGCGGATTTCGGTCGCGGAAATGTCTTCGGTCGCATCGACGTCGACGAGCTCCCATTGCGGGAACATCCGCAGGTAATAGGACGTGGCGTCCTTCTCGTGACCGATCAATCCGACCTTGCGCTGCGCGACGTCGCCGAGCGCGGACGCCACGGCATCCTGCACCCAGCGCACCCAGTCGCCGTCGTTGTACGTCGAATCCTGCACGGGTGCGATCGTCACGCGCTCGCGCTCGGACGGGTCGAGCAGCGAAACCAGCATCTGGCAGCGCTCGTCGAACGAAAACGGATCCTTGATGGTGCGGGGCTTGTCGGTCGATCCGATCAGCACGCACACGCGCTCGGCCCGGCTCAATGCCGACTTCAGCACATTCTGGTGACCACGATGCGGAGGCTGGAAACGACCAATGAAAACGAGCGCGTCGAAGCGCCGGTTCTGTTGCGTACTCATGAGGCTCCCTCAAGAGATTGAAACGCTTCGGGTCTTTCCCGAAGGCATGGATTCGATCCTAGGTGAATTCCCGGAGAACGTCAATCGAATCGCTGCTCGACTTGACGAAGTCTAAACAAGTGCGCGGCGCAGGCGGGTTACACTCGATTCATCCCAATCCGCACCGTTTCGCCCGCCATCATGAGGATCTCAGTCAGCCGGATCGTCGGCGTCGATCGCAGACGCCTCTTCACGTGGTCGCAGGACTACGCGCGGCGGCTCGTCTGGGACAGTTTCCTCTCCGACGCCTATCTGCTCGACGGGATGACGGCCGACGTCGGCGTCGACGCGTTCTGCCGCAGCCAGTCCGGCGCGACGATGGTGTCGCGCTACATCTCGTACCGTCCGCCGCAGGTCGCGGCCATCGAAATGGTCGACGGGCCGAAGGTGCTCGAACGCTTCAGCGGCAGCTGGAATTTCACCGAACGCTCGGCCGGCTCGACGGAGGTGAAGTTCACGTATCACTTCCGCGTGCAACCGGCGTGGCTGCGCTGGCTGCTCGAACCGCTGATCGGCGCGTTCTATCTCGTGCAGACGCGTCGACGCCTCGACTCGTTCAAGCGCTGGGCCGAAGCCGAAGCATTGCCGCACTGAGCGTCGCTCACGCGACGCCGCGTGCCACCTGCTGCCGAACCTGTGCGTGCGTGCCGAGCGCGGCGGCGATCGCATCGACCGCATCGGCCGCCCGCGCGGCGCCGCACATGAACGCATCGACGGCCGCGAAGCCATGCTCGGGCCACGTATGAATCGTGATGTGCGATTCGGCAAGCAGCACGACGCCCGTCACGCCGCACTCGCCGCCGAAATGATGGAAATGCGCGCCGATCACGCGCGCACCGGCCTGCCGCGCGGCGTCGGTGAGCATCGTCTCGAGCCGTCCTGCATCGCGCAGCAGCGCCGCATCGATGCCGGCCAGGTCGGCCAGCACGTGCGAGCCGAGCGTGGCGCGCGGCGGAGCGATACGGGCGCGCGCCGTCATTTGTGCGACCCGTACGACGAGTAGCCGCTGCGCGCGGACGAACTCCCCCACCCGCTGCCGCCCGAGCCGCTGCCGCCGATCGACGCGCAGCTGAACAACGTGACGACGATCAGCCCGTAGATGCCGTAGAGGATGTAGCGCATCAGGAATCGCCTCCGTCCGTTGCGAAACCCTTCCACAGCCATTCAGGCAGCCACAGCACGAGCAGGCCGATCAGCACGTAGACGGAGCGGCCGCTGAACGAGAACAGCGAACCCGTGTTGAAGAACACGAGCAGCGCGCTGAATATGAGCGGCAGCGGCGCAAAGCTGTGCGGATGCTTCGTGCCGAACAGGCCCGTCGACTTCGTCGCGGAACCGGTTGCGGACGCAACCGCCGCGGTCGCGAGCGCCGGCGTCGCGAAGCGTTCGGCAAGCGCGCTGCCCGACAGCGGCCGCGCACGCGACCAGACGATTTCCGCCGTGCTGCGCTCGCGCGTGAGCTTGTCCTTCTGCCAGCCGTAGTCGACGATCGACGTGCGGTCGCCCACCTGCACGCGCCAGTTGAATGCGCCGACCACGTACACCACTTCCGAGTCGTACGTCTCGCGCAGCCGGTAAGTCTTGCCGCCTTCGGTCACGTCGGATTCGCCGCCGATCGTCGGCCAGTGATCGAGCACCTGCACGCGCTCCCAGCGTCCTTCGCTCTGCACGAGCCACAGGAAGCCGCGTTTCGGGTTCAGCAACAGGTATTCGTCCCACGTCTCGTCGTCGCCCGGCACGCGGCAGCGCATCATGCCGATTACCGTGTACTTCACGCCGTCGAACGTGCCCGTCGCCCCGAGTTCCAGCGCGCCCTTCACCGCATCGAGCTTGCGCTGCGCGGCGAATACCGTCTGTTGCTCGGCCGTGCACTGCACGCCCGCGTGGCAACTGCCGCACACGACATAGTCGGCCACGTTCGGCGCATACGACAACGGCGCGCCGCAGCTCGGGCACGCGAACGGCACCATCGCCGCGCCGCGTTTCTCGCGCGTATCGGTTTCGCTATCGCGCAGCCCCGTGAACGCCAGCGCGTCGAATGCCAGCGCCTCGCCCGTATAGACGGCCGGGCTTCCGCCATTCGCATCCGCGTCGGAATAGTCGTAGGTCGCGAACGCGTTGCCGGTGCGCAGGTCGACGACACGCGCCTCCCAGCCTGCATCGACGCGGAACGGCAACTCGCCGTCCCCGCCCGTGCAGCGTGCGGTACGCACGTCGGACACGAGATACGCACGGCCGCCGTGGTCGATCCGCATGCCGGGCTCGAGCGTGTCGAACGACGGCCACGCACCGCCGGACGTATCGTCCGGCTCGCGCACCGTGACCGCATACTGGCCCGACGCATCGGACAGCCAACCGAATGCCCCGTCGTCGAAGACGACGTACCACTCGCTCCACGCGCCGGCGTCGTACGTCATCTGGATGCGCCCGAGCACCGTGAACGTGCGCTTGCCGTAGCGTCCGGTCGTGCCGAGCTGGATCGGCGACGCGTCGTCGAGCACGGCGGCCAGCTCGCCGATGCGCTCGACGTCGGCGCCGCGCTTGAGCAGCGTGCTGCGGCAGAACGCGCAGACGGCCATCACCGCCGCCGCCGAGCGAAACTCGACCGGCGCGCCGCACTGGGGGCACGAGGTACTGAACATGCGCGACGCTTACCGGGTGAGCTTCGCGAGGATTTCCGCCTTCGCGCGCGAATAGTCTTCTTCGGTCACGAGGCCCTTGTCGAGCAGCGCCTTCAATTGCTCCAGCCGCTGCACGTAGTCCGTCGCCTCGGCCGGCACGGCTGGCGGGGCAGCGGCAACCGGTGCCGCAACCGGCGCGGGCGGGGCGGCCGGTGCCGGTTGCGCGGCTCCCGTGATCTGGCCTGCCATCGCCTGCCCGATCGCCGCGCCGGCCGCGAGCCCCGCGCCGACGCCCGCGATGCCGCCCGGGTTCTGCGCGGCAAGCGGGATCGCCTGCGCGGTCTGGTATTGCGTCGCACGGGCGAGATCGCCGGCCATCCCCGCGCCGATCCGCAGGTCGAGCGCCTTCTGCAGCTCCGCGGGCAGCGACACGCTCTCGACCGCGAACGCGTCGAGCGCGAGACCGTAGCGCGTGAACACCGGCACCAGCGCATCGGCGACGCGCTGCGACAGCAGCGACTGGTTCGCGGCCATGTCGACGAACGGCACGTCGGCCGAGCCGAACGTCGTGCTCATCGCGGTGACGACCAGGTTGCGCAGTTGCTGTTCGAGATCGTCGACCGTGTACTGCGCGCGCGTGCCGCTGACCTCGCGATGGAACGCGGCCGCATCGACGATCCGGTACGAATAGATGCCGAAGGCGCGCAACTGCACGAAACCGAACTCGCGATCGCGGATCGTCACCGGCTGCGCGGTGCCCCAGCGCCGGCCGAGCTGCAGCCGCGTGCTGAAGAAATAGACATCCGACTTGAAAGGCGACTGAAAGAATTTGTCCCAGTTCTTCAGGTACGTGAGCACCGGCAGCGTGCGCGTTTCCAGCTTGTACAGCCCGGGCTGGAACACGTCGGCGACCTTGCCTTCGTTGACGAAGATCGCGACCTGCGTTTCGCGCACGGTCAACTGGCCGCCGTACTGGATCTCCTGGTCTTCCATCGGATAGCGCCAGGCCAGCACGCCGTCGGTGTCTTCCGTCCATTGCAGGACGTCGATGAACTGCTTGCGGATAAACGATCCCAGACTCATGTCGGTCTCCTCGAGCGCGTGGCGCGTCAGGTCAGGCAGGCGGCATTGATGATGCCGACGACGAGCGACGCGGTGCCCATCAGGCCGCCCATCGCGACGTTGCGATCCTCGATCGCATGGTTCATGCCAGGAATCAGGCGCGTCAGCACCGCATAGGTGACGAGCTGCACGGCCATCGCGCCGACGGCCCACAGCACGACTTCGCCGAGCGTCGAATTGTGCGCGATGCTGGACGCGAGCGTGAGGCAGAAGCCGACGAGCGCACCGCCGAACGACAGCGTAGCGGCCGCGTTGCCGTCGCGGATCAGCGCCAGTTCGTCGAACGGGGTGACCTTCAGGTACACTGCCGCGAACACAAAAAGCAGCACGAACGCCGACAGCAAATGAACCGCATAAAGATAGGCACTATTCATTCTTTTCCTCGGATTTTGTGCTCGGTTCGCTGCCCCGTCGCCGGTCGGCCCATGCAGCGCTGCCCCACGGATGGCCGCCCCATGAAAATCCGCGCCAGTATATCCACATTGACGAACACTGCACAACGGATGCGCCATGCTGCATAAGCGTGCGCTCGTCCTGTCGATTCTCGTGCTCGCATCGTGCGGGCTCGGCTACGAACTGATCAGCAGCGCACTGTCGAGCTACCTGCTCGGCGATTCGATCCTGCAGTTCTCGTCGGTGATCGGCTGCTACCTGTTCGCGATGGGAATCGGCTCGTGGCTCGCGAAGTTCATCGAGGACGACGACGTGCTCGACCGCTTCGTCGACATCGAACTGCTCGTCGGCCTGCTCGGCGGCGTATCGGCCGCGCTGCTGTTCGCGGTGTTCGCGTGGCTGGCCGCGCCGTTCCGCGCGGCGCTCTACGCGCTCGTGCTCGCGCTCGGCCTGCTGATCGGGATGGAGATCCCGCTCGTGATGCGCGCGTTCCAGCAGCGCCGCCAGGCCTTCCGCCATACCGTCAGCGAAGTGCTGACCTTCGATTATCTCGGCTCGCTCGCCGTGTCGCTGATCTTCCCGATCGTGCTCGCGCCGCGTCTCGGCCTGCTGCGCACGAGCTTCCTGTTCGGGCTGCTGAACGCTTTCGTCGCGCTGTGGACCACGCATCTGTTCCGCGACGAGATCCGCAACGTGCGCGGCAAGCTGATGCGCGCGTCGCTCGTGATCGGGCTGCTCGTCGCCGGCCTCGCGCTGTCCGACCGCATCACGCACTGGGCCGAGCACGGCGTGTACGGCGACGAGACGATCTATTCGGAAACGACGCCCTATCAGCGCATCGTGCTCACGCAGTGGCACGACGACATGCGGCTGTACCTGAACGGCAACCTGCAGTTCTCGTCGCGCGACGAGCATCGCTATCACGAGGCGCTGATTCACCCGGCGATCGAGGCGCTGCCGTGGGCGAAACACGTGCTCGTGCTCGGCGGCGGCGACGGCCTCGCGGTGCGCGAACTGCTCAAGCACCGCAATCTCGAACAGATCACGCTCGTCGATCTCGATCCCGCGATGACGAAGCTGTTCTCGACCTCCGCGCCGCTCGTGAAGCTGAACCAGGGTTCGCTGAAGGACCCGCGCGTGCACGTGATCAACGACGACGCGGTGCGCTGGCTCGAATCGAACGCCGACGTGTACGACGCGATCGTCGTCGACTTCCCCGATCCGACCAACTTCGGGCTCGGCCGCCTGTATTCGGTGCCGGTGTTCCGGCTGCTCGCGCGCCATCTGTCGGAGAACGGCTATGCGGTGATCCAGTCGACGTCGCCGTATTTCGCGCCGCATGCGTACTGGACCATCATCGCGACGCTGCACGAAGCCGGCTTCAACACCTGGCCGTACCACTGCTATGTGCCGTCGTTCGGCGACTGGGGCTTCGTGATCGCGGGCAAGCGCCGCGACTTCACCATACCGACGCATTACTCGGTGCCCACGCGCTGGCTCGACGCGCAGACGGCCGTCGAGATGTTCCACTTCCCGGCCGACATGCCGGCGCTGTCGATGTCGCCGAACGAACTCAACGACCAGCCGCTCGTGCGCCGCTTCGACGACGACTGGAAGCACGTGCTGCGCTGATGGACCGCCGCACGTTCCTCGTCGCGTCCGCGGCCGCGTCGCTCGCCGCGTGCGGCCGCACCGGCTGGATCGAGACGACGCCGCGCGTCGGCTATCCCGGCATGCGCGAAGGCCATGCGTTGCGCGATCATGCCGCGCTGCCGCTGCCGTCCGGCACGATCGAGACCGACGTCGCGATCCTCGGCGCCGGCGCGGCGGGCCTGTCGTGCGCGTGGCAGCTCGCGTGTGCCGGCCACCGGCGCTTCGTCGTGCTCGCCGGCCCGGAATTCGGCGGCAATGCGGCCGGCGGCCGCTTCGGCGATCTCGACTATCCGAAGGGCGCGCACTATCTGCCGCTGCCGTCGCTCGAATCCGCGCATCTGCGCGACATGCTCGCCGACCTCGGCGTGATCGAATCCGCGCCGTTCTCCGCACGCCCCGTGTACGACGAACGCGTGCTCGTGCACGCCCCCGACGAGCGGCTGTTCATCAACGGACAGTGGCAGGACGGCATCGTGCCGACGGCCGGCCTCGGCGCCGACGCGCTCGCGCAGCAAACGCGCTTCTTCGCGTACACGGACAGCCTGCGCACCGCGCGCGGCGCGGACGGCCGCAAGGTGTTCTGCATTCCGGTCGCGGAATCGTCGCACGACCCGCAGTGGCGCGCGCTCGACCGGCGCTCGTTCCGGCAGTGGCTGCTCGACGAGGGCTACACCGCGACCGCGTTGCACTGGTATCTGAACTACTGCTGCCGCGACGACTACGGCGCCGGCTACGAGCACGTGTCCGCCTGGGCCGGCCTCCACTACTTCTCGTCGCGCGGCGGCCATGCGCGCAATGCGAGCGACGGCGCGGTGCTGACCTGGCCCGACGGGCTGCATACGATGGTGACGAAGCTGAGCGATTCGATCACCGCGCGTACCGGTTCGAACGCATGGTCGCGCGACGGTTTCGCGGTTCATGCAACCGAACGCGCGGGCGGCGTCGACGTGCTGTGCGCGCGCGTCGGCGACGACGGCACGCTGTCCACCTTTACGCTGAAGGCGCGGCGCGTCGTCAGCGCGATGCCGCTGTTCGTCGCCGCGCGCGTGTTTCCGCAGCTTCGGGCCTCCGGCTTCGATCCCGCACGCGACCTGCCGCCGCGCGCGCCGTGGCTCGTGTCCAACTTCCTGCTCGACGGGATGCCGGCCGAGGAAGCCGGCGTGCCGCTCGCGTGGGACAACGTCGTCTACGATGGCGCGGGGCTCGGCTATGTCGTATCGACGCATCAGCTGATCCGCATGTCGCCGCCCACGCGTTCGGTGTTCTCCGCGTATCAGGCGTTGAGCACCCGCGCGCCCGACGACACGCGCCGCTGGCTCGCGCAGGCGAAGCCCGATGCGCTGCGCGAGCAGGCGGCGATCGACCTGCAGGCCGTGTATGGACGCGAGCTGTGGAAGCATGCGAGCGCGCTCGAGATCACCGTGCGCGGCCACGCGATGGCGACGCCCGACGTCGGCTTCCTGAGCCGGCCGGGGCTGCTCGCGCTGCGCGATGCCGACGGCCCCGTCGTGTTCGCGCATGCGGACTTGTCGGGACTGTCGCTGTTCGAGGAAGCGTCCTACTGGGGCATGCTCGCGGCCCGGCGCGTGCTCGCCTGAACACCGGCTCGCGCCCGCGCGGCGGCAGCCGTGCCGTCATTGCGCCGCCGCTGCCACCCGCTATAATCGCGCCACATTCCGACTGCATCGAGCAGGCCGACGGTGCCGCGCCATTCGACGCGCCGCAGCCCTCCTCGACGACAACAATGACAAATCGAACCCTCCGACGCCTGCGCCCGCTCGTGCGTGCCGCCGCGCGCCTGCTCGCATGCACGCCGTTGCTCGGCGCGCCGCTGGCGCTGCACGCGGCCAACGACGCAAGCGCCGACGCTCAGCCCGCATCGGGCCGCTACATCGTCGTCGATACCGGTCATACGCCGGCCCATCCAGGCGCCACCGGCGCGAGCGGCCGCGTCGAATACCGGTACAACCTCGACCTGTCCGCCGCCGTCGCCGAAAAGCTCGCGGCGCACGGCGATCGCGTGCTGCGCACGTCGGCCGACGGCCGCGAGATCGCGCTCGACCAGCGTTCGACGCAGGCGCCCGACGCGAACCTGTTCGTATCGATCCATCACGATTCGATGCAGCAGCAGTTCATCGACGCGGGCCGTCAACGCGAATTCCGCGGCTTCGCGGTGTTCGTGTCCGAGCGCAATCCCCATTACGCGGCAAGCCTGCGTTGCGCGAAAGCGATCGCCGAACGGCTGGTCGCGGCCGGCGAACGGCCGTCGCTGTACCACGCGCAGCCGATCAAGGGCGAGAACCGCCCGCTCGTCGATCCGCAACTCGGCATCCACCGCTTCGACGATCTGGTCGTGCTGCGTACCGCACCGATTCCGGCCGTGCTGGTCGAGGCCGGCGTGATCGTCAATCCCGACGAGGAAAAACGGCTCGCGCAGCGCGAGACGATCCAGCGTCTGGCCACCGCGATCGCGGGCGGCGCCGACGCATGCACGGCCGCCCGGTAACCGACGACGTCGACCGGTTTCAACGGTTTTCACCCACCGAGGAGCATCACCATGAAAAAGAAGAATCTGCTCGCATCCTGCGCGCTGCTCGCGCTTGCCGTTCCGTTCGCCGCGCACGCGACCGGCTGTGCGAAGCCGCACAGCGCGTTCGACCAGGTGTATTGCAGCAGCACGCAATTTTCCCAGACCGACCGCGACCTCAACGACGAGTACGGCCGCCTGCGCAAGCAACTGAGCGGCGACCAGCAGGCCACGCTGAAGGCCGGCCAGCTCGCATGGCTGAAGCAGCGCGACGCGCAATGCAGCGAGACGCGCAACAACGGCTACCTCGTCGATCTGCAGTGCGCGACCGACATGACGCAGTCGCGGCTGTCGTTCCTGCGCGAACGCGAGCGCGAATGTTCGAGCACGGGATGCGTGATGTCGAAGCTCGGCGAGTAACGGGTTCAGAGACGGGTTGCAGAGACACATTATGCGGCGCTCGCGACCAAAGAGCGTCGCATACACGATAAAAACAGTCATCGATTCCCACTCATACGATGAAAAGTGACTTCATTGAGAGCGAACTGGAACTTTACGTTCAACGCCTTCTCGTCCACGAGTTCTACTCGTCCGGCAACGCGTACAAGATGCTGAAGATATCTCCGGGAAAAGAGAAATACCTCGGTTACGACGCAGAAATCGTCGGGCTCACTTCGTTCTACTGTCAGTTCAAGACCAGCGACTTTCTGACGAAAGGAACGCTTTACGACCAGCGAAACAAGTTCTGTGCGACGAAGGGCTGGCCGCTGGCGCCGTTTTACTCCTTCGCGCTCAGGGCACCGAACGATCCAGCCGACAAGGAGGATCCGACGGTCTGGCAGCACAACATCCTTCACGCGATGTGGAAAAAGAATCCGACCGGCGTCGCTTACGTCGCGCCGATCTTTCACACCCGCCTGGAAATGGAGCTGCATGAGCCATCGCTCTCTCGGGGAGGATGCGTGCTCACATACAACCCTTCCTCCATCGCCATCGAAGTCGCATGTATCGGTGGTCACGAATGGTGCAGGTTGCCGGCGTTCGAAGGACTGGTCTCGATCCCCCCTCACACGCAGGTCAAGGTGCTGAAGCACAACTATTGCTTCACCGACCATTCGGACATCACCTTCCATAGTGATCCTGAACCCGTCGACTCGGGCAATACGCTGCACGAGCAACTGACTGCCTTCATTCGTCGCTCGACCGCCCCTGACAATCAGGCGAACGAGACCGCTCGCATGTCGCTGTCCGAAGTCAGGAATCTGCTCGGCTTCGACGAAGACCGTGCCGACTTCCTGGAACGATTCCTCGCGTTCGGCTTGCTGCGCGCAGGGGTCGAACGCCAGCAGCTGCAGCAAGGCGCGGCTCGATTCTTCGACCATAAAGCGGAATGGCTGGAACAACGCCTTGCACTTGCCGCCGCATTGAAAGCTTTTTTCGGTATTTCGACGTTGGGCCTTTTCAGATTCGCCAACGACTGACCGACGGACCTCGCCCGGCCACCGACCGAAATGCGGGAGACGAACGGGGGAGCGGACTCCCCCGCCCCTTTCGTCACAGAAACCACCGATACTCCCGCGCACCGATCTCGTTACGGAAATCCAGCTCCTCCTGCCGCTTGTTCTCGCAATACACCATCACGAATTCGCTGCCGAGCCCGTCGCGCACGGCCGCGTGATCCTGCATCGCCGCGACGGCCGACAGCATCTCCTTCGGGAAATCGATCCCGCTGCCGCGATCGTCGTTGAGCGGGGCAATCGGCTCCTTCCGCGCGTCGAGCCCGTGCTCCATGCCGGTGAGGATCGCCGCGAGCACCAGGTACGGATTCGCGTCCGCGCTCGCGAGCCGATGCTCGATCCGCAGGTTGCGCGCATCCGACTCCGGAATCCGGATGCACGCGTCGCGATCCTCGAAACCCCAGCTCGCGCGGCTCGCCGCGTTCACCATCGATCCGTAGCGCCGGAACGCATTGTGATTCGGCGCGAACACCGGCATGCAATGCGGCAGCAGCGCGAGACAGCCGGCCACCGCATGCCGCAACGGCCGCTGCCCGTCCGCGGCGAGCAGGTTGCGGCCGGCTTCGTCGTACAGGCTCACGTGCACGTGCATCCCGCTGCCCGGCGCGTGCAGATACGGCTTGCCCATGAAGCTCGCGCGATAGCCGTGCTGCAATGCGACGCCGCGCGTGCTGCGGCAGAACAGCGCCGACCAGTCGGCCGCGCGCAACGCGTCGTCGGTATGGCCGAAGTTGATCTCGAACTGCCCGGGGCCGAGCTCGGCCGTGATCACCGTCGCGTCGACGCCCTGCTCGCACGCGGCCTCGACCATCTCGTGCAGCACGTCGGAGAAGCGCGACAGGCGCTCGATGTGCATGTTCGGCTGATCGTCGCGGTCGTCGCTCAGGCGGTCGCGCGGATACTGCGGCATCCCGTCCGCGAGCTGCGCGGCGAACAGGTAGAACTCCAGCTCGAACGCGACGACCGGCCGGATCCCGCGCGCCGCGAACCGCCGCAGCACGCGCGCGAGCACTTCGCGCGGCTCGAACTCGATCGGCGCGTCCGTGCCGTCGGAACTGATCAGCATCTGTGCGAGCGGCTGACGCTCCCAGCGCACCGGCTTCAGCGTGCCCGGAATCAGCCGGCGCGGCGCATCGGGGTCGCCGTCGTTGAAGCAGTAATCGCCGATCTTGTAGAGGCCGCCCTGCGTGCCGAGCAGCACGCAGTTCTGCGGCAGCTTCAGCAGCGAGCCCGCCGCGACCTTCTCGAGCGCATCGATCGGATAGCGCTTGCCGTAGAAGTGCCCGGGCAGGTCGAGACAGATCAGGTCGACATAACGGATCTCGGGGTGCGCCTGCCGAAAGGCGCGCACTTCATCGACCAGCACGGTAACGACGTCAGCCATGTCTCATCCTTTCCATGTTCTGTATGGCGGTGCCGCCTTGCGGCGACCCGGATTCATCGGCATGCATCAATGCCCCATGCCCGATGTCGATCAGTACTGCAAACCAGCACGCCGGCAACACGGCGATCCGTCGGGCCGCCCTGCCGACAACTCAGGTGAAAACCCAGATCACGCGCGCCGGCGCATCGCTCAGGTTCGCGTAACGGAAGCGCTTGTGCGCGGGCAACTGGAACGCGTCGTTCGGCCCGAGCGTGACGGGCGTGTCGTCGCCGTCGACCCAGATCGTCAGTTCGCCTTCGAGCACGAAGCCGCCCTGCTCGTCGCTGTCGTCGACCGGCCGCTCGCCGCTGCTCGCGCCGGGCGCGAGATGGCTTTCGAGGATCGAGAAGCGCGAGCGCATGTTCGGCGACACGAGGATGTCGGTGATGCCGGCCGCGTAATACACGGTGCGCCGCTCGTCGGGCCGCGTGACCCACGGCACGCTGCGCGGCTTGCTCAGGCTGTAGAAATACGTGGTCGGCACGCCGAGCGCCTCGCCGATCGCGGTGAGATCGGCCACCGTCGGGCGCGACAACCCGCGTTCGACCTGCGACAGAAACCCGACCGAGCGGCCGATCCGTTCGGCGAGATCGTTGAGCGTGACCTTGCGATGCTTGCGCAGATCGCGGATCAGGATCGCCAGACTTTCTATTTCTTCCTGTTCGTTCATGTTGGAATCCGGTGCGTCAGACGGTATCGCGCAAACGGTACCAGGCCTTGCCGATCGCTTCCAGCGGCGCGGCGAGGCGGTCGCCGCCGGGGAAGCGCGGGTTGCGAATGCGCTGGTACTGCGCGAGCAGGCGGTCGTCGCCGAGCACGGCGTCGGCGACCGCGCGCGCGCCGGCGAGCGTCGGCAGCACGCCGTGCCCAGAAAAGCCCTGCAGCCAGAAGCGCTGGCCGCGGCGGCCGATGTCCGGCGTGCGCCGCATGCTGATGTCGATGTGGCCGCCCCACACGTAATCGAGCGGCACGCCGCTCAGTTGCGGGAACACGCGTTCGAGGTGCGGACGCGTCGCCGCCGCGATGTCGGCCGGTATGCCGCCGAGATAGGTGCAGCCGCCGCCGAACAGCAGCCGGTTGTCGGGGCTCAGGCGGAAGTAGTCGGGCACGAACTGGTTGTCGATCACGCAACTGTTCCGCGGCAGCAGCGCGCGCGCGACGTCCGGGGCAAGCGGTGCGGTCGCGACCTGGTACGTGCCGACCGGCAGCAGCCGGCGCGACAGCTCGGGATCGAGCCGGTCGACGTAGGCGTTGCACGCGAGCACGAGCACGTCGGCGCGCACTTCGCCGTGCGCGGTGCGCGCAACATGGCCGCCCGCCGTCTCGCGACAATCGAGCACGCGGCTCTGTTCGAAGATGCGGCCGCCCGCGCGTTCGATCGTCTGCGCGAGGCCGAGCGCGAGCTTCAGCGGATTCAGGTGCCCGGCCTCGGGATCGTAAAGCGCGGCCAGATAGCGCGCGCTGCCGATCCATTCGGGCATCTCGCCCTGCTCGATCACGCGCAGCCGGTCGTAGCCCCACCGCTCGGCCGCTTCGTCGCGGGCCTGCGCGAGCATCGCCACGCGGCGTGGCCTTACCGCCGCCCACAGGCTGCCGGGCCGGTAGTCGATGTCGAAACCGTTTCGTGCGGGCAGCTCGCGCACTTCGGCCGCGGCCCAGCGCATGCTGTCCCACAGCACGCGCGCGCCGTCGCGGCCGAGCGAAGCCTCGAGCGGCTGCATGTCGCACGACCAGCCGAGCAGCGCCTGCCCGCCGTTGCGGCCCGACGCCGCCCACGCGACGCGGCTCGCTTCCAGCACGACCACGCGCTTGCCCGCGAGCGCGAGGCGCAACGCCGTATGCAGCCCGCTGAACCCCGCGCCGACAACCAGCACGTCGGCGTCGATGCGTTCATCCAGTGCGGGACGATGCGGAATCGGCGCCGGGTAGGTGCCGGCGTAGTAGCTTGCGACGTGACGGTCGGACTGCACGAACATGCGGACTCCCGTGAAATTTTCGTCAATTAATTTCATGAAAAATTAGCACGGCAATTTCACGAGAGCAAGAGGGGAAAATGGGGGACGGCGTGGTGATTGCGCACGGCGCTACCCTGCCCGCTGTATCTTTCTCCGCGCCCCGACAGCGCCGATAATGACCACCGTGCAACCCGCGCACGCACCGATGCAAGGAGGCTCCCCGCATGACGATGCGATTCAGGGTGGGCGACCACGTCCGCTGGAATTCCGAAGCCGGTTACGTGACCGGCACGATCATCGCGATCCACACGCAGGATTTCGACTACAAGGGCCATCGGCACCGCGCGTCGTCCGACGATCCGCAATACGAGATCAAGAGCGACCGCACCGACCACATCGCCGCGCATCGCGGCCGCGTGCTCGAACGCATCAAGGGCAAGGACAGCGTGTGACGCGCCCGTTCTACACGATCGGTCATTCGAACCGCACGCTCGACGAGTTCGTCGAGATGCTCGACGCGGTCGACATCGCGCTGCTCGCCGACATCCGCAAGATGACGCGCTCGCGCACGAATCCGCAATTCAACGAAGCGACGCTGCCCGATGCGCTGGCCGCGGTCGACATCGCGTACGAGCACATCGCGGAACTCGGCGGCCTGCGCGGCAAGTCGCGCGGCGTGCCCGACGAGGTCAACGACTTCTGGACGAACCGCAGCTTCCATCGCTACGCCGACTACGCGCTGTCGCCCGAGTTTCGAACGGGCCTCGACCGGCTGATCGCGCAGGGGCACGCGCAGCGCTGCGCGATCATGTGCTCGGAAGCCGTGTGGTGGCGCTGTCACCGGCGCATCGTGTCCGACTACCTGATCGCGCGCGGCGAAACGGTGCTGCACATCATGGGCAAGCACCGCGTGGAGCCTGCACGCCTCACGGCCGGCGCGGTGATCCGGGCGGACGGTTCGATCGTCTATCCGGACGTCGAAGGCGATGCGGCAGCGCAAGAACCCGCCGCGCAGCCGGACGAATGACGTGGCACCGGACGCTCGCCCAACCGACGTTGGCGCGATAACGACACGACGACACGACGACACGACGGCACAACGGCATGGCGACATGGCCGCGTGACACGACAAGCCCCCTTCGCCCCCCGGCCCCGCACGTCCGAAGCCCCGCGCTTGCCCCCATTTGCGCGCCGGCCATCCTGCATTACCATCGAGCGACCACCGCGCGTGCCCGCCTCCGGCATGCGAGCCCGCCACCTCTGCGCCCCCGCACCGATGCTCGCTCTCATCATCCTCGCCGGCCTGTGGGCCGGCCTGCAGAACGCCCTCGCGGGCGGCGGCTCGTTCGTCACGCTGCCCGCGCTGATCGTGTCGGGCATGTCGCCGCTCGCGGCGAACATCACGTCGACGGTCGCGCTGTTCCCCGGCCAGGTCACCACCGGGTGGGCCAGCCGGAGCATGGTGCAAGGCGCGGGCAAGCTGTCGTTTCGCGCGCTGTTCGCGATCAGCGTGGTCGGCGGCGCGCTCGGCGGGCTGCTGCTGCTGAAAACCCCGTCGTCGATCTTCTCGCACCTCGTGCCGTGGCTCGTGCTGTTCGCGACGGTCGTGTTCGCGTGGGGCAGCTTCTTCCGCAAGCCCGGGGCGGGCGCACGGCATCTCGGCCCGGTCACGGCCGCGATCTCGCAGTTCCTGATCGCGATCTACGGCGGCTACTTCGGCGGCGGAATCGGCTTCCTGATGATGGCCGCGCTGACGATGGCCGGCCTGTCGCCGCGTCACGCGATGTCGACCAAGAACGCGCTCGCCGGCGTGATGAACGCGTCGGCGGTCGTGCTGTTCGTGACCTCGCCCGACCTGCACTGGCGCGCGGCGATCGCGCTCGGCGGCGGCGCGATCGTGGGCGGCCTGCTCGGCGCGTGGGCACTGCATCGCGTCAACGAGCGCGTGCTGCGGATCGGCATCGTCTGCATCGGCGTCGCGCTCACGGTCGGGTTGTTCGTCAAGCCGATCTGACGCACGCGCAGGAACGGCCGGCGCCGGCGCACCGGCAATCGCCCGGCGGCCATGGCCGCACGAACATAGACGCGATATCCGCACCGTTATGAAGTCCGCCCCGCAAGGGCTGCCGGACACCGCCGGCGTCGCGCTCGATTGACGCCCGAAATATCGCTACGTATACATCGAGCTACCCTTCACCCCATCGGCAGCCGGTATGTCCCGACACGTCATCGACGCGCATCTTCTGAAGATTCTTCATACGCTCATCACCGAATCGAGCGTGTCGCGAACCGCGGCGCTGCTCGGGCAATCGCAGCCGACCATCAGCGTCGCATTGCGCCGGCTGCGCGCGATCACCGGCGATCCGTTGCTCGTCCGCAGCGGCAGCCGGATGGTGCCGACCAGCCACGCGATGACGCTGGTCGAGCCGCTCGACCAGGCGCTCGCGGGCATCGCGGCCGTGCTGAATCCCGCCAGCACGTTCGACCCCGCCACGACGCGCCGCACGTTCCGGATCGGCTCGCCCGACTATCTCGACGTGTTCTTTCTTCCCGCGATCGTCGACGCATTCAAGCACGAGGCGCCAGGCGCGCGCATCGAGTTCCAGCACCTGATGACCGTCGACGGCGGATACGAACACGCGCTCGAAAGCGGCACGCTCGATCTCGCGGTCGGCAACTGGGGCACGCCACCGCAGCAACTGCATCTGCAGCCGCTGTGTCGAGACGATCTCGTGTGCCTGATGCGCAACGATCATCCGATCAGGCCCGGCCGGCTCACCGCCAGCCTCTATCGCGAAGCCGACCATCTCGGCGTGACCACGCATCACGCAACGGGGCTCGGCACCATCGACCGCGAACTCGCGCGCGGCGGCCTGTCGAGAAACGTCACGACGACGATGCCGTATTTCGGCATGGCGCCGTATGTACTGATGCGTTCCAACCTGCTGTTCACCACGACGCGCGCGCTGGCGACGCATTTCTGCACGCTGCTGCCGCTGCGCATCGAACCGATTCCGTGCGAGCCGCAGGCGCTGACCTACTACCAGCTCTGGCACGACCGCACGCATCGCAGCGCCGCCGCCGTCTGGTTGCGGCGCCTCGTGTCGGGCGTTGCGAAGACGCTGGTGCCGGACGGCGTGCGCCCGCTCCACTGAAAGGCAAAAAAGCCGCGAGCGAGTGCTCGCGGCAACGAACGGACGGATCCGCGCAGATCGCGCGGGCCACGTCCGCGACAGGGGTCGGTCAGCGAAGGGGCTGCCTGTCGAAGGCGCTCCTGGAAAAGCGCCGGTTCGGGATCGATGCGGCCCGCGCTATGACGGCGCGTCGCCGGCCATCGTCTTCAGCAACGCAGCCTTTTCCGCCGTCGCGGCATCGAGCAGTGCAAAGCCCGTGATGCGCCCGGAATCGGCATCCGCGTAGAGCGCACGCGTCGCACGCGGCGCGTTCCCCACGCCGACGTCGGTGGTCCAGCGCCCGCCGCCGTCCGCCGCGACCACCACGGCGGGAATCGCCGGCGTCTTCACGACGATCGGCATCACGGGAAACGCCACCCGCGTCGGCGTGCCCCGCAGGCACTGTGCGAGCGCGCGTGCCGCGTGCATGATGGGCAACACGTACGGCCGGACACGTCCTTCGATCGCCGCGCAGTCGCCGAGCGCGAAGATGTCCGGCACGCTGGTGCGGCACCAGGCGTCGGTCACGATCCCGTCCGCGACGTCGAGCCCCGCTTCCCGCGCGAGCGCGGTTCTCGGCACGAGGCCGATCGCCGACACCACGAGGTCGGCCTCGAGCGGCTCGCCGCTCGTCAGGACGAGCCGGTACCCGCGTGCGAGCCGCGCAACCGACTGCACGCCCGCGCCGAGCCGCAGGCGCACGCCCGCGTCGCTCAGCGCGCGTCCGAACACGTCGCCGGCCTCCGGCGGCAGCAGCCGCGACAGCGGCGCGTCGGCGGGATCGATCACGGTGACGGGCAGCCCCGCCGCGACCAGATCGTTCGCGAACTCGCAACCGATGAGCCCCGCGCCGAGCAGCGCGACCGAGCGGCAATCGCGCAGCCCGTCGCGAAAGCGCGCGTAGTCGCCCAGATCGTTGATCGACAGGATGTCGGCCGCGCCGTCCCCTTCGCAGTGCACACGCCGCGCATCCGCGCCGGTTGCAAGAACGAGCGCGCGATAGCGCTGCACGCGGCCGTCGTCGAGCACGATCTCGCGCGTCGCCGCGCGAATCTGCCGCACCGCGCAGTGCGTCAGGATGGTCGCGCGCAACTGCGCCGCCATCGTCCGCGCGTCGGACATCGCGAGCTGCTCGGGCGTCTTGCGCTGCGCGAGCGCATTCGACAGTGCCGGCTTCGAATAGAAACTGCCATCGTCACGGCTGATCATCACGAGCGGCGTCTCGCCGTCGAGCTTGCGCCACTCGCGCGCCGTCGTATAACCGGCGAGGCCCGTGCCGACGATGACGACCGGATCGCTCCGGTTCCCCGACGTTTCGGATGTGCTCATGCCTGCACCACCTGCATGTCGAAGTCGTGCTTGCCGGTCGCGCAGTCCGGACACATCCAGTCGTCGGGCACATCCTCCCAGCGGGTGCCGGCCGCGATCCCGTGCTCCGGCATGCCTTCGGCCTCGTCGTATCGAAACCCGCAGATCACGCATTCCCAGATCTTCATCGCTTCTCCCGTGCGCCGCTCAGCGCGCATAAGACTGGCCGAGACCGAGCTCGCCGAGTGCGCGCCGGTACGCGCCCGACGAACGATCGGCCAGGATCGGCGCTTCATGCGAACGGTCGATCGGCAGATCCTCCGGGCACTGCTGCTCGACGATCGCGCGATCTTCCTCGAAGACCTGGCGATTGAACGCATATACGTCGTCGAGCGGCAGGTCGTGATCGAAATTGCGCGCGATCGGCACGAACAGACGCGTCAGACGCGCGGAAACCGGGCTGGCCGCATTCAGGATCGCGAGCCGGCCGCCTTCCGGAAAATGCACGGTGAGACGCGCGAAAAACGGCACGTCGACCTCGAACACCCGCCGCCACGGGAAACCCTCCGGCGCGCGATGCTGCATCGCGCGCGGAAAGTTGCTGACGGTGCTCACGTATTCCGCGCGCAGGCCGTTCTCGCGCCGCTCGACCGCGTACTGCGGCACCACCGGATTGCGCCGGTCGGCGAAGCTCTCGTGATGAATCCACGCGAAGTGCGCGACGTCGATGAAGCCTTCCGTCTGCCGGCCGGCCGACGCGCGGATGTCGATCGACGGCGGCAGGATCTGCTGGAAGCCCTCGGCATTCCACGCGGGGAAATCCGGCAGCGGCACTTCGCCGCCGCCCAGCGACACCCACACGAGCCCGTATGCCTGCTGCACCGCATAGGTCGTCAGGCACAGGCGGTCGGGAATCGGGCCGTCGGGCTGCGACGGAATGTGCGCGCATTTGCCGTCTGCCGCATATTCGAGGCCGTGATACGGACAGACGAGCCGGTCGCCCGCCACCCAGCCGAGGCTCAGCGGCGCGCCCCGGTGCGGGCATACGTCGCGCGCCGCGACGATGGCGTCGCCGGACCGGAACAGCACGAGGCGCTCGTCGAGCAGCGTCACGCCGAGCGGGCGCGCGCCCACGTCGGCCGCGAACGCCACCGGATGCCAGTAGCGGCTCAGGATTTCCCAATCGCGCGTGTCGAACGTGCAATTACGGGGCGGAAGCGGCGCGCGTGACCGCGTCAACGGCACGACCTGGGTATGCGTCATTCGAGTCTCCATACAGTGGTTGTCGTCGGCGCGACGCCTGCCGGATATCCGGACGTTGCCGCGCGGAAACCACGATATACGGAGCGCCGCGCCGCGCCCATCGATGCACCGCCATGTACTTCATGTCGACGTCGGCATGGACGACCGACGTGCCACCGGTCGCGACGCACCGCCAATTGATGAGCAAACCGCAAGACGTCTTTCGGATATCTCGTTTGCGGTCGCGCCCGCGTCCGTCGACAATCCGGGGCTGCCATCGTCATCGCCTGCTCGCGGGCAACGCTCGGCAATCCGCGGCCGGCGCCCCCCTTCATCATCCGCCGCCGGCCCGGCACATCGCGTCACACACGCTCCCGACATCGGCGCTTCGCGCGGCGGCGGAACGCTAGCCGCCGCCCCCGCCCGATACCTTCCCGGCCAACAATAAATAGAGGTAGGAGATGCAGGACAACTCGTTGAGGCAGAGCCTCAAACAACGACACATCACGATGATCGCGCTGGGCGGCGTGATCGGCGCGGGCCTGTTCGTCGGCTCCGGCGCGATCATCGCGACCGCCGGCCCCGCGGCGATCCTGTCGTACCTGATCGGCGGCGTGATCGTCACGCTGGTGATGTTCATGCTCGGCGAAATGGCGTCGCGCAATCCGGACAGCGGGTCGTTCTCGACGTATGCGAGCGCGTATCTCGGCGAATGGGCCGGTTACGCGGTCGGCTGGCTGTACTGGTTCAAGTCGATGATGACGATCACGGTCGAGGCGATCCTGCTCGGCGCGATCCTCCACGATTTCCTGCCGTGGCTGCCGATATGGGGCGGCGCGCTGTTCATGCTGGTCACGCTGATCGCGAGCAACGCGTATTCGGTGCGCGCGTTCGGCGAGGCCGAATACTGGCTGTCGTTCGCGAAGGTGACGACGATCATCGTCTTCATGGGGCTCGGCCTGTCGATCCTGCTCGGCTTCCAGCCGCGCATTCCCGCGCCCGGCCTCGTGAACCTGACGGATCACGGCGGCTTCATGCCGAACGGCATCTCGCCCGTGCTCGCGGGCGTGATGGTCGTGATCTTCTCGCTGGGCGGCAGCGAAATCGCGGCGGTCGCCGCCGGCGAATCGGAGAACCCGGGCAAGAACGTGATCCGCGCGATCAAGAGCGTGATCGTGCGCGTGATGCTGTTCTACGTCGGCTCGGTGTCGATCCTGATCCTGTGCATGCCGTGGACCGACAAGGCCAACCTGAAGTCGCCGTACGTGTCGCTGTTCGCCATGGCGGGTTTCACCGGCGCGGCCATCGCGATGAAGCTCGTGCTGTTCGTGTCGTTCATGTCGGTGATGAACTCGTTCCTGTTCTCGAACTCGCGCATGCTGTTCTCGCTGAGCCAGCGCGGCCACGCGCCCGCGATGTTCGGCCGCACCAACGCGAAAGGCGTGCCGATGAACGCGCTCCTGCTGTGTCTCGCGCTCTGCGTGTCGATCCTCGCGATTCACTTCGTCAGCGGCGGCGACCTGTTCCTGATGCTCGCGAAAAGCAGCGGCGCGTTCGTGATGATCGTGTGGATCTTCATCATCGTCGCGCACTTCGCGATGCGCCGGCAGACGAAACACGCACAGCGCGATCCGTCGGCGTTCCGCGCGTGGTTCTATCCGGTATCGAACTGGGTCGCGCTGCTCGCGCTGGTCGCCGTGCTCGGCTCGCAGGCGTTCAACCCGGATTCGCAGTTCCAGTTCTGGTTCACGGTGTCGACGGCGCTGGCGATCGTCGCGTCGTACTTCATGCGACGCAAGTCGTCGTCGCTCGGACAGGCATCGGTGCGCTGAGCGGTCGGGCAGCCGCGCGGCGGCCTCGACCCGCGACACACGCGGGTGCGGCGGCCGGTTCGTGCGCGCCCGCCGGTCAACCCTGGCAGGCGCGGCCGTTCAACCGAACGGCCGCACGCCGATCAGCAGGCCATGCAGGAACAGCGCGAACCCGGCCCACACGATGAGCCCCGCCACGACGGCGACGATGTCGCCCGACAGCCGGCCCGGCGGATAGCGGACGCCATCGCGGCGATCGCGAGTGCGCGACACGACGAAATCGATCAGCGACCACACGAAGAACGCGCCGAACAGCACGACCGCATGCAGCGTGCCGTTCACGAGCAGGTGCGCGACCGCCCACACCATCACGCCGGCCAGCATCGGATGATGGACGAGCGGCTTGATCCGGTTGCGCGGCACGTACGCGGCGGCGATCAGCACGAACGCAACGGCGGTCAGCACGCCGGTCAGGTGACGCACGCCGACGGGCGACACCCACAGCAGCGTCACGTTCTCGCGCGCCAGCCCGTAGCCGCGCACGATCAGCACGAAGCCGACGATCGACGCAATCGCATATCCGGCCTTCCAGCCCTTCTCGCCGATCCGCCCGATCATCGCGGTACGCCAGCCGTCGGCCACGATCCGGATCGAGTGCACACCGAGGAAGATCGCTAAACCGAGAATCAGGACGCGCATCGGCTGTCTCCGTGTGGAGTGATGAGTGGGGAAGGCATGCCGCGCGGCGTTCGATGCGCCGTTCGCGGCGCCGGCGTCGGAGCCGGCACGGGGAACGCGAGACGCGAATGCGACCCGCGCCGATCATAAACGCCGCAACCGCCGTTGTGAAGCATCGGGAATGTGCGGTGCGGCAAGCCCGGTGCTTTCGTGTACCCCGCGCGCGATGTGTCGTCCGACTCGCCCGGCAAGAACAAAACGGAAAGAAAGGACAACGGACATCCCGCCGCCGTGACGGCGTGCGGCGGATGCTACGGTTGCTTGCGCTTCGACGCGGGTTTCGGGGCGGACTGTGCGGCGGGTTTCGTGGCCGGCTTCGCGCCCGCTTTCGCGGCGGATTTCGCAGCCGCTTTCGCGGCCGGCTTCGCACTCCGTTTCGCTGCCGGTTTCGACGCTCCCGCCGATTCCGGCTCCTTCGCCGGTTTCGGCCCGGCCACCTTCTTCGTCTTGCGCTTCGGCGCACCCGCCAACAGCGCCGCGCGATACGCGCTGCGGCACCAGTCGAACAGCGCGCCGGCATCCTCGAGCACGTCGGCCGGCGTTTCGTAATAGCCTTCGAGCGCGACGGTGCGCGTGCGCCCCGTGTACGAGAACGGCCCCATCCCCGCCGCGACGAACGCCGGCCGGTTCACGTCGTCGACCCGCAGGAACAGCGACCCGCGCGCGAGAAACCCGAACATCACGCCATCGAGCCGCATCGCCGCGCCGCTGAAGAACCGAGTGACGCCGACACGGCCAAGGCTCGCGATCTGATACGCGATCTCTTCGCCATGCGCCTTGTCCGCCTGCCAGCTCATCGGCCGCTCGCTCGGGCTAGCCGGTCACGCAGCGCCGGTACAGCGCTGCGTCCACGCGTCGAGCCGGGCATCGTCGAAGCCGACGAGCGCCGCGCTTTCGCGAATCTGCCGCCACGTCGCGCGATCGACCGGAATGCCGTCGGCGCCACGCTCGGCGCGACTCGCCTCCTCCGGCTCGCCGGGCATCCGCACCGGCGCATCGCCCGCCTGCGGCGACGCCTTCGCCCACGCGACGAACGCATCGGCCTCGCGCTGCGCATCGGCCGCATCGAACGCGTTCGGGTCGATCAGCACCGACAGCATCCCGTTCACGATCGCGCTCGTCTTCTGCAGCGTGTCGCCGTACGTCGTATGGCCGCCGACCAGCGCGCCGCCGAAGATCTCGCACATCGCGGCCAGCGCATAGCCCTTGTGCAGCCCGAACGGCAGCAGCGAGCCGAACGGCTGCGCGTGCATGACGGCCGGATCGTCGGTCGGCCGGCCGAGATGATCGATCAGCGCCCCGGCCGGCACGCGCTTGCCCTGGTTATGGGCGACGCGCGTCTTGCCGTATGCGATCGCGCTCGTCGCGAAGTCGAGCAGCAGCGGCGGCCGACCCGCGCGCGGATACGCGGCGCAGAACGGATTCGTGCCGAAACGCGGATCGGTGCCGTGCAGCGGCGCGACCAGCAGGTCGCCCGGCACGTTGACGAAGTGAAACGACACGAGCCCCGAGCGCGCGCATTGCTCGGCCCAGTGCCCGATGCGGCCGAGGTGATGCACGTCGCGCAGCCCGATCGCGCAGATGCCCATGCGGCGCGCGCGCTCGATGCCTTCGACCATCGCCTCGAACGCGATCACCTGGCCGAAGCCGCGTCCGCCGTCGACCGTGAGCACCGCGCCGCCGTCGCGGACGATCGACGCGTGCCCGTTCAACTGCAACTGCCCTTCCCGCCACGATGCGACGTAGTTCGGGATCATCCCGATCCCGTGCGAATCGTGACCCGCGAGATTCGCGCCGACCAGATGATCGGCGACGAGCCGCGCCTCGCGCTCGCCGCTGCCGGCCCGCTCCCACAGTGCCGCGACGAAGGCATGCAGCGGTTCGGCGCGCATGCGCAGCGGTTCGGTATCGGGTGTCGGCAGCGCGGTCATCGGCAAGGCTCCGTCGGATCGGGTCGAGGCGGGATGGGCAGCAACGGCGCTCAGCGCGCGGACGCGATCACGTCCGCTACCGCCGCGGTGAGCTTCTTCGCGTACGGCACGTGCAGGAACTCGTTCGGGCCGTGCGCGTTCGACTTCGGCCCGAGCACGCCGCACACCATGAACTGCGCGGACGGGAAACCGGCCTGCAGCACGTTCATCAGCGGGATCGTGCCACCGAGGCCCATGTATGCGCAGTCCGCACCGAAGTGGCGGCGCGATGCGGCATCGAGCGACGACGCGAGCCACGGTGCGAGATCCGGCGCGCTCCAGCCGGTCGCGGCGCCCGCGTCCGGCTTGAACGTGACCTTTGCGTTGTACGGCGGATCGAGTTCGAGCAGCGCCTTCAGCTGCTGCACGGCCTGCGCGGCATCGACGAGCGGCGGCAGGCGCAGCGACAGCTTGAACGCGGTGCGCGGACGCAGCACGTTGCCCGCATCGGCGAGCGCCGGCATGCCGGCCGCGCCCGTCACCGACAGCGACGGACGCCACGTCGAATTCAGCAGCGCCTCGCGCGGATCGGTCGTGGTCGGCAGCACGGGCCTGCCGTCCATTCCGCAGGCCCACGGCAGCCCCTTCCACACGGTGTCGCCGAGAATCGCGGCCGCCGCGTCGGCTTCGCGCACGCGGCTGTCCGGAATTTCGCAATGGAACACGCCCGGCAGCAGGTTGCCGTTCTTCGCATCTTCCAGGCGGTCGAACAATTGGCGCATCACGCGGAAGCTCGACGGCGCGATGCCGCCGTACACGCCCGAATGGATGCCTTCCTCGAGCACCTCGACCTGCAGGTCGCCGGACACGAGCCCGCGCAGCGACGTGGTGAGCCACATCTGGTCGTAGTTGCCGGCGCCCGAATCGAGGCACACGACGAGCGACACCTGGCCGAGCCGGTCGCGCAGCGCGTCGACGTACGGCAGCAGGTCGTAGCTGCCCGATTCCTCGCAGGTCTCGATCAGGCCGACGCAGCGCGGCCGCTCGATGCCCTGCTCGTCGAGCGCGCCGAGCGCCGCGAGGCTTGCGTAGATCGCGTAGCCGTCGTCCGCGCCGCCGCGGCCGTACAGCTTGCCGTTCTCGAACTTCGGCGTCCACGGGCCGAGGTCCGCGCGCCAGCCGTCGAATTCGGGCTGCTTGTCGAGGTGGCCGTACAGCAGGATCGTGTCGGTGCTGCCCGAGCGCGTGGCGGGCGTTTCGAAGAAGATCACCGGCGTGCGGCCGGGCAGACGCACGATCTCGAGCTTCAGGCCTTTCACCGGCTGGCGTTCGGCCCACTGCGCGGCATCGGTCACGACCCGTTCGAGATACCCGCGCTTCGCCCAGTCGGGGTCGAATGCGGGACTCTTCGCGGGGATCGCGATGTAGTCGGTCAGTGCGTGGAGGATTTCATCGTTCCACTTGCGCTCGACGAAGGTAACGAGCTTGTCATGGTCGAGGACGGGGGTAGTGTCGACGGAGGTCATGGTGGGGGTGCCTGGATCGGGCTGACGAAAACCCGGATGATACGCCGATGGCCCCCGCCCGGGGCCGTTTCGGCGGCCTTTTCCGCAGCCTTTTCAGGGTCGCGTTCGGGTCGGCTTTCCGTGTCCGTTTTCGCCCCCCTTTCCACGCGCCGTGCCGGTGCCGCCTGCCGCGCCCGCTCAGCCGCCCGGCGGAAATGCGTCGCGCAGCCCGCCGCACATGCCAGCGCGTCGCCCCACAGGCGCTGCGTCAGCACCCCCGCGTCCTCCTCGCGTGCAAGCGCCGCGGCCTCGCCCGACCACAGCAGCGAGAAATCGGCCCGCCCGTCGCGTTCGTACGCACCGCGCAGCGGATCGACGAGGGCCGTCGCGAGCGGGAACGCGGGCGCAAGCGCGCTCAGCGAACCGACCATCGGGGCCTGGTTGACATCCTCCGCCGCCTGAAGGCGGCGGATTCCTGCCGCGTCTGAGACGATGATGCTTATCTCAGAGCGCCTCGG
>NZ_CABVLY010000035.1 GCF_902498995.1 Burkholderia anthina | reverse complement strand
CTGCGCTCGCTCGCGAAGGGCGAGGCGATCACGCAGGACACCTCCACGCTCGAGAACCCGGCGATCCTCGACCAGCTCGCCGAAGTGCGCTGATCGCGCCAGTTGCGCGCATTGCGCGTACGAGCCCCTGCGCGGCAATCCCGATTGCCCGCGCAGGGGCTTTTTGCTAAATAACGGCATGACCGTTTCGTCCCGTCCGCGTCCGGCGCGCGCCGTGCCGCCACCCGTTCCCGAGCCGCTTGCGCGTGCGCATGCGCGCTATTGGCGCTTCAACGTCGCGCTGATCGCGGTGCTGATGGCGATCGGCTTTACGGTGTCGTTCGTCGTGCCGTTCTTCGCGCCCGCGCTCGCGGGCATTCGCTTCGCCGGTTTCAGCCTGCCGTTCTACGTCGGCGCGCAAGGCGCGATTCTCGTGTATCTCGTGCTGATCGTCGTCTACATCGGCCTGATGCAGCGCGCGGATCGCATGCTGCGCCGCGCGTACGACGACCATGCCATGCACGCGAGCGATGTGCACAATGCCCGCTGATCCATGCTGACGCATCGACTGATTCGCGCGTACGCGCTCTACACGCTCGGCTTTCTCGGCTTCATCGCGTTGCTGTGGCGAATCGAGCGCGCGACCGGCTCCGGCGTGTGGATCGGCTACGTGTTCCTGTTCGTGCCGATCGCCGTGTATGCGGTGATCGGACTGTTGTCGCGCACGTCCGATCTCGTCGAATACTACGTGGCCGGGCGGCGCGTGCCGTCCGCGTTCAACGGGATGGCGACGGCGGCCGACTGGCTGTCGGCGGCGTCGTTCATCGGGCTCGCCGGCTCGCTTTACGCCACCGGCTACGATGCGCTCGCCTACGTGATGGGCTGGACGGGCGGCTTCTGCCTCGTCGCGTTTTTGCTCGCGCCGTATGTGCGCAAGCTCGCGCGCTACACGATTCCCGATTTTCTCGGCACGCGCTTTTCGAGCACCGCGGTGCGCGCGCTCGCGGCCGGCGCGGCGATCCTGTGCTCGTTCGTCTATCTGGTCGCGCAGATCCAGGGGATCGGGCTGATCGCGACGCGCTTCATCGGTGTCGATTTCGCGATCGGGATCTTCTGCGGGCTCGCCGGCATTCTCGTGTGCTCGTTTCTCGGCGGGATGCGCGCGGTCACGTGGACGCAGGTCGCGCAGTACATCATCCTGATCAGCGCGATCCTGATACCGGTGTCGCTGATCGCGATGAAGAGCGGGCTCGGGCCGGTGCCGCAGTTCAATTACGGCAAGCTGATGGAGCGGGTGGCGGCGCGCGAGGCGCAGGTGCGCGACGCGGCCGAAGAGCAGCAGGTGCGCGATGCGTATCGGCGGCAGGCCGCGATCATCCAGACGCAGCTCGACCGCTTGCCGGCATCGTATGCGGATGCGCGGCGACAACTCGTCGACCAGCTTGCCGACTTGCGGCGCCACAACGGTCCGCTGCGCGAGATCAATCAGCGCGAGCGCGAACTGGCCGATTTTCCGCGTGACCCGACGGCGGCGCGCGTCGCGTGGACACAGGCGCGCGACGACCTGCTTGCGCACGCCGAGCCGCCGGTGCCGATGCACGAGCCGTTTCCCGCCGCGAACGACGACGAGCGCAAGCCGCGCGAGCGGAATTTCCTCGCGCTGCTGCTGTGCCTGTCGCTCGGCACCGCGAGCCTGCCGCACATCCTGACGCGCTACAACACGACGACGTCGGTGGCGTCCGCGCGCCGTTCGGTCGGGTGGACGCTGTTCTTCATCGCGCTGTTCTACCTGAGCGTGCCGGTGCTCGCGGTGATGATCAAGTACGAGATTCTTGCGAACCTCGTCGGGCGGCCGATCGCCGAATTGCCCGCGTGGGTCACGCAGTGGCATCACTTCGAACCCGACCTGATCAGTGTCGTCGAGGTGATTCGCGACGGCATCGTGCACTGGTCGGAAATCCAGATGCAGCCGGACATGGTCGTGTTGGCCGCGCCGGAGATCGCGGGGTTGCCGTATGTCGTGTCGGGGTTGATTGCGGCCGGTGCGCTGGCGGCTGCGTTGTCGACCGCGGACGGGTTGCTGCTGACGATCGCGAATGCGTTGTCGCACGACGTCTATTACTGCATGGTCGCGCCGGATGCGTCGAGCCAGCGGCGCGTGACGATCTCGAAGGTGCTGCTGCTCGGCGTCGCGCTGTTCGCGTCGTATGTCGCGTCGCTCAATACGGGGAAGATCCTGTTTCTGGTGGGGGCGGCGTTTTCACTCGCGGCGTCGAGTTTCTTTCCGGTGCTGGTGCTCGGGGTGTTCTGGAAACGGACGACGACGCGCGGTGCGATCGCCGGGATGGTGACGGGGCTCGCGGTGTGCGTGTACTACATCGTGTCGACGTATCCGTACTTCACGCAGCTCACGGGGTTTGCCGGGCACACGTGGTTCGGGATCGAGCCGATCAGCTCGGGCGTGTTCGGTGTGCCGGCCGGGTTCGCGGTGGCGATTGCGGTGAGCTTGCTCGACCGGCCGCCGGATGAATATACGCGGGCGTTGGTGGATTACATCCGGCATCCGTGAGGGGCGCGACCGATCCCGGCGGCGCGGGATTTCCGTCGGCGGGCGCAACGCCGGTGTTCAGCGAGCGATAAAGAAAAAGCCCCGCAGATCGTTGATTCTGCGGGGCTTTCAGTATGTCTGGCGGAGAGAGGGGGATTCGAACCCCCGATAGGCGATTAACCTATACACGCTTTCCAGGCGTGCGACTTAAACCACTCATCCATCTCTCCGGAAGACCGAGAGTATAGCAAACTCTGGCGGCTCCTCGCCACCCCCTTTCGACGACCCGTCGAAGCTGCCCGGAATCCGCCCGCCGGGGCCCGCGCGGCGGGCCTTCGCCCGCGTCAGAAGTCCGTCGTCATCGACAGCCATACCGAGCGCGGATCGCCCTGTGTCAGATACCCGCCGATCGTCGACGACCAGTACGACTTGTTCGCGACGTTGCGCACGGTCGCGCGGAACGTCGTCTTCTTGCCGAACAGTTCGGTCGCATAACGCGCGCCGAGATCGAAACGGTCCCACGCCGGGATCGACATCGTGTTCGCGACGTCGAGGTATTGCGGCCCCGTGTGGATCCAGCGCGCGGTCAGCGTGAGGCCGTGCAGCGCCGGCACGTCGTATTCGGCGCCCGCATTGAGCAGGAACGACGGCACGCCGATCGGCCGGTTGCCGTCGTTGGTGCCGCCGGCCGTGTTCTGCAGCGTCGCGTTCAGGTAGGTCGCGCCCGCGATCAATCGCACGCCCTTCCACGGTTCGCCGTACACGGCCGTCTCGATGCCGCGATGGCGCTGCGTGCCGTCGGCGCCGAACACGTTCGACGACGGATCGGTGTACGCCATCGGCTTCTCGATCTGGAACAGCGCAAGCGAGGCGCCGTATTTGTTCGTGTCGTAGCGAATGCCGGCCTCGACCTGCTTCGAGCGGTAGGGCGACAGCGACTGGTTTGCGTTGCGCGCGGTGCTCGGCGCGATTTCGCCCTGCGCGAGCGCCTCGCTGCGGTTCGCGAAGATCGATACGTTCTGCCACGGCTTCAACACGAGACCGAACACGGGCGTCGTGATCGCGTCGCTGTACGTGGACGACACCGCGCCCGTGTAGTCGAAGTTGTCGACCGAGATCGACTGGCGGCGCGCACCGATCGTGAACAGCACGCGATCGTTGAGGAAGCCGATGGTGTCGGACACCGCGACGCTGCGCAGCCACGTCTTCATCACCGTGCCCGGATCATCCATGTCGCCGCCCGCATAGGCGGTCGACGGAAACGCGACGGCCGACGGATCGTAGAGCGTCGTCGGGAACGCGCTCGACATCGTGTAGGCGGACTGGCTGTCGATACGGATGAACGACGCGCCGAGCGTCACGAAATGCGACACGGGGCCGGTCGTGAAACGGCCGCGCACGCCGGCTTCGGCCGACTGCGCGTCCTCCTTGTGCGGCACGCTCAGGCGCGAGCCGGTCGTGCCGGACGACGAGTAGGTCGGCGTGTAGTAGTCGCCATGCTCGTTCGTGTGACGCACGCCGGCCGCGACATAGGCGGTCCACGCGGGCAGGAAGTCATATTCGGCGCGCACGATGCCGACGGTGTCCTCGAGCTCGCTGTAGCTCCACGGCTGCGCATAGTTGTGCGTGGCCGACGGCACGCCCGGCAACTGGTTGCCGTTCACGAGCACGACGGAGCGGCCGCCGTCGATCCGCTGCCGCTGATACAGGAAATCGCCGGACACGCGCAGCTTGTCGCCGCGCCAGTCGAGCGACACGGCCGTCACATTGTTGCGGCGGCGCTCGCCGTCGACGGCCGTGTCGCCGCCGCCGATCGACTGGTTCACGCGCACGCCGAACTGGCCTTCGTCGCCGAAGCGGCGGCCGACGTCGACGTGCGTGCCGAGCGAGCCGGATACGGAGCCGTCGACGGTCACGCGCGTGAGCGGCTTGTCGTCCGCGCGTTTCAACTGCAGGTTCACGCCGCCGCCGATCGCCGAGCCGTTCGGCGACGCGCCGTTCAGGAACGCATTCGCACCCTTGAAGACGTCGACGCGCTCGATCGCGTCGGTTTCGACGAGCTGGCGCGGGGTGACGCCGTACAGGCCGTTCAGCGACACGTCGTCACCGTCGAGCTCGAAGCCGCGGATCACGAACACCTGCGAGTAGTTGCCGTACCCGGATGCGCTGCGCACGGCCGGATCGTTGTCGAGCACGTCGGCGAGCGTGCGCGCCTGCTGGTCCTCGATCAGTTTCGACGTATAGGTGGTCATGCTGAACGGCACGTCGCTCGCCTTTTGCCGGCCGAGCACGCCGAAGTCCGCGCCGCGCGCGACCTGACCGCCCGCATAGGTCGGCGCGAGGTCGCCCGGCAGCGGATCGGCGGTGCCGGTGACGTTGATCGATGGCAGCACGGCGGTGTCGGCGGCGGCCGTCTGCGCGAGCGCGGCGGCAGGCATCGCGCAGGCAAGCGCAATGCCGAAAGCAATTGGCGTAAGACGCCGGACAGGAAACGAGAGTGTCGACATGGGACGCAAAACGGATGTGGTCGGGTGGTCCGTCCCAGGGTGGCAAGTCGGAATCCGGGCGGAGAGTCGGGTCCGTGCTGTCGCGGACGCCGTTTTGGATATGGGCGCGGAGTATAGCGTAAACGAGAATCATTGTCGTTTGATAATGAGACGTGTCTCTATTTGGGAAAATCGTCTCGAAATGGTGTGTCGGGCGGCGCGACGGGAGGGGCGCGCGGGAAGGGCGGCTCGTCGCGCCGAAATCCGGGTGGCGGATGGATTCGCCGCCGCGTGGTCACGAGATTCGGCAGTCATGTTTCTTATCGAACGTTCGCCGTTCGGCCGGCAAGCGCGTGGCGTGGCAATCATGCGATCATTGAACGCGTCGATTCCGGCCTCGTCTCGCGAACCGGCCGGCGCAGCCCCACGGCCGAAACGACGCGCATGCCGTCCGCACGAATCACGAATCCCTTTCACAACGCCCGCCCGCTCATGACGATCTCCGTACTGCTCGCATTTGCCCTGATTCTGTCCGTCGGCGTGGCGACGCCCGGCCCGACGGTGTTGCTCGCGATGAGCAACGGTTCGCGCTACGGGTTGCGTCACGCGATGGTCGGCATGCTCGGTGCGGTGACGGCCGACGTGGTGCTGGTCGCGCTGGTCGGGTTCGGCTTGGGCGTCATTCTCGAAGCGTCCGAAACCGCGTTCGTGACGCTGAAGCTGCTGGGCGCCGCGTGGCTCGCGTACGTCGGCATCCGGATGCTGATGTCGAGCGGCCGCGCGCCTGCCGCACAGGAGCCGGATCTCACGACGCCCGATCGCCGGACTGCCTTCCTGAAGAGCTTCTTCGTCGCGATGAGCAATCCGAAGTACTACCTGTTCATGTCGGCGCTGCTGCCGCAGTTCGTCGACCGTTCGCATGCGGTCGCGCCGCAATACGCGATCCTCGCGGCGACGATCGTCGCGATCGACGTCATCGGGATGACCGGCTACGCGCTGCTCGGCGTGCATTCGGTGCGCGTCTGGAAGGCGGCCGGGGAGAAGTGGCTGAACCGGGTCAGCGGATCGCTGCTGCTGATGCTCGCCGGGTATGTGGCGTTGTATCGGAAGAGCGTGAACTGACGACACGCCGATGCATCGGGAAAGCGGCACGCCGCGGCCGGCATCGTGCCCGCTCGCGTGTTGAAGGACCTGCCGACGTTGCACGCGCGATGCACGGTCGATGCACGGTCGATGCGGTGTCCGCGTCATGCATGTGTGCATGACGTGACGTTACGTGCCGTGCCGACGTTCCGTGGACATCGACTGACGGCGCAATTTCACGATTCGTGACCGGTTGAGGTTGCGCGTCCCATCCCCGCCGGTCTGTTCCACGTGCAGGCCCGATAACCCGCGGTCGATCGGCGCGGGCATCCGTCGACGGCATCCAGGTCGTCCGGAATCTCCGGAAATCCGATTATTTCAACTTCATTTCGCATTGATCCGACATGTAAGCCTGGACGCGCCGGAATCCCGCGCGGCAGCCGGACATGGCCGCAGGCGCGGCATGGCGTGGCCGAGGCATCGACGTGTCTGATTACAAAATGAATGGAATTTGAAAGAATTCGATCCCTTGACGCCATGCGGCCACGGCATTTATTGTCCGTCTGCCGCCCGTGAGAGAGCACGACGGCAATCGGATGCGCGCCTCGCGCGCACGACAACACGCAGCAAAAGCAAAAAAGGAAACGTGGCAGCCACATGAAACCGCTATTCGATGACAAGAAATCCGATGCGGTCAGCGATCGTCCTTCCACCCCGTCTTTGCCCCCCGTCGCGGTTCCTGTCGCCGCCGTCGCGCCGGTCGCACCCGCGCCGGAGAACGTGCGCCTGATCACCGTCGACGAGATCGACCAGCTCGGTGCGGCGCAGGGCACGCGAATCGCCGCTTTCTCGCAGCAGATTCTCACGAGCGTGCGCGCGTCGGATGCCGACCAGTTCGGCGACAAGCTCAACGAGCTGATCGCGACCGCGAAGGGGCTCGACCCGCGCGGCGCCGACAAGGGCGGACTGCTCACGCAGGTCACGCGGCTGTTCCGCTCGACCAAGGAGAAGCTGCTGTCGCAATACGAGTCGGTGAGCAAGCGGATGGATACGCTCGTCGTCGAACTCGAGACGCATGCGCAGCGCCAGAAGGCCGGCATCGACGAGCTCGAGCGCATGTACAACGACAACTACGCGCTGCACCAGGAGCTCGCGCAGGCGAAGGCGCACGGCGAAACGGCGCTCGCGGCGCTGCGTGCGCATCTCGCGGCCGGCCAGCAGCCGGCGGACGATGCGTTTGCCGCGCAGCGCCTGCTCGACGTGAAGCGCAAGGTCGACGCGCTCGAAAGCAAGCTCGACGATCTCGACCGCGCGATGCTGATGTCGAAGCAGCTCGCGCCGCAGATCCGGATGGAGCAGGACCAGAAACGCACGCTGACGTCGAAGTTCATGACGATCAAGACGGTGCTGATTCCCGCGTGGACCAACGCGTTCGCGCTCTACCTCGAGCAACTCGGCACGAAGCGCGCGGCGGCGCTCGCGAACGCGACGTACGACGCGGCCGACGAGGCGATTCGCGCGCAAGCCGACCTGAATCGGCAGAACGCGCAGGAAGTCGCGAAGCTCGGCCAGCGCCCGGTGATCTCGACCGACACGTTCGAATATGCGCAACAGCAACTGTTCGGCGCGTTCGACGACATCAAGCAGATCATCGCCGACGGCAAGCGCCAGCGCGAGCAGGACGCGCCGCGCCTGCGCCAGCTCGAGCAAGACCTGATCACCCGATTCGCTCCGAAGCACCATTGAGGAACACCGCATGATTACGCTTGAGAAACGCGCGGCGAAGGTCGCGATCGTCCTCGAAAAACGCCAGATCCTGAAGCCGCCCGTCGTGCGCGTCGGCGCGGCGCTCGACATCTCGGGTTCCGCGAAGCCGCTTTACCAGTCGGGCGTGATCCAGGAGACGCACGACCGGATCCTCGGCATTGCACTGAAGTTCGACGACAACGGCGAAGTCGACACGTGGACCTTCACCGAAGGCTACGACCGCCTGCCGACCGCGACGCCGGAAAACTACGGCTCGTACATTTCGGATCACGTGCTCGAAGCGCGGATCGACAAGTGGGGCGGCACGCAGTATGCGCCGGTGATGAACGACATCGTCGACTTCTTCTTCCGCGCGCCGGAGCCCAGGCGCGAAGAAAAGCGCGGCTTTCTGAGCCGGCTGTTCGGCGGTGCCGAAACCGCCGCCCCGGCCGCGTCCGCACCGGTGAACGGCGATCTGCCCGCATGGGTGCTGTTCGTCACCGACGGCCAGAACCCGAAGAACGACCGCAAGCGCGTACGCCAGTTGCTGGCCGAGTCGCAGCACTTCCCGCTGTACTGGTCGCTCGTCGGTGTCGGCGATCCGAGCGAATTCGATTTTCTCGCGGAAGTCGCGGGCGAGATGCCGAACGTCGGCTTCCTGCATCTCGAATCGCTCGACGTGAGCGACGAACACATTTACGAACAACTGATCACGCAGGAATTCTGCGACTGGGTGCGCGCGAAGTAAGCGCAGCCCGCACGCCCATTTTCCGGAACCCCATACCCCAATCATGTTGAAAGACTTCAAGATTCCGCTGTCGCTCACGGTGATCGCGCTGGTTGCCGCCTATCTGCTCGGCGGCGTGAAGGACATGCTGATCGTCGCGGTCCTGTCGGTACTCGAAATCTCGTTGTCGCTCGACAACGCGGTCGTCAACGCCTCCGTGCTGAAGAACTGGTCGGAGAAGTGGCGCAACCGTTTCATGGTGTTCGGCCTGCCGGTCGCCGTGTTCGGCATGCGGCTCGTGTTCCCGCTGCTGATCGTCGCGGTGATCGGCCACATCGGCCTGTGGGACGCGCTGACGCTCGCGATCGAATCGCCCGGGAAGTACGCGGCGGTGCTGACCTCCGCGCATCACGAGGTGTCGGCGTTCGGCGGCGCGTTCCTGCTGATGGTGTTCTTCAAGTTCATGCTCGACACCGAGAAGGACGAACACTGGATCGGCTTTCTCGAAGGCCCGATGCGCCATCTCGGCCGCATCACGGCGCTGGAAGTGGCGCTGACGCTCGCGATCGTGATCGTCGCGTCGTTCTACGTGCCGGCCGCGGAGCAGGTGAGCTTCCTGCTCGCGGGCGCGTTCGGCGTGATCGGCTTCGTGATCGCGCACGGCGTGGGCGACCTGGTCGGCGGCGAGGACACGGGCACGCGCGTGGTGCGCGAAGGTGTCGCGGGTTTCCTGTACCTCGAAGTGCTCGATTCGTCGTTCAGCTTCGACGGCGTGATCGGCGCGTTCGCGCTGTCGAACAACATCTTCCTGATCGCGCTCGGTCTCGGCGTCGGCGCGGCCTACATCCGGGAGATGACGCTCGTGCTGCTGAAGAAGGGCACGCTCGCGCAGTACCGCTATCTCGAACACGGCGCGTTCTGGGCGATCGGCGCGCTCGCGGCGATCATGTTCCTCGGCGTGAAGTTCGACGTGCCCGAAGTCATCACGGGCCTGATCGGCGCGGCGATGATCGCGGCGGCCGTGTGGTCGTCGATCATCGTGCAGCGCAGGGAAGACCGGACTGCGGTGGCAGGCGAGTAACGCAGCACGCACCACATCAACCAGGGGCCGCGCGGTGCGGCCCGGCATTGCCGCCGGCACAACGGCGGTTCCAGCAGAAGAGGTTCTGATGATCAATTTGTCGAAAGGCGGTCGCGTCAACCTGTCGAAGGAAGCGCCTGGCACGCAGAAATTCCGCATCGGTCTCGGTTGGGACGCGAACGCGACGGACACGGGTTCGGATTTCGATCTCGACGTGTCGGTGTTCCTGTGCAAGTACGACGCGCAGAGCAATCCGAAGCTGATCTCGGACCAGCACTTCGTGTTCTACAACAGCGAAGTGCGCACGATGGAGCGCAAGGAAACCTTCATCCAGCCGGGCGACGATTTCCCGAAGCGCGGGATGCCCGCCTCGAAGTGCCTGGGCGTCGTGCATAGCGGCGATAACCGCACGGGCAGCGGCGACGGCGACGACGAGGTGATCTTCATCGACGTGACGAAGCTCGCGGCCGACGTCGAGGAAATCTCGGTGGTGGTGACGATCGACCAGGCCGAAGCGCGCCGCCAGAATTTCGGGCAGGTTCGCAACAGCTACATCCAGATCGCGGACGAGGTGTCGGGCGCGGTGATCGCGAAGTACACGCTCGAGGAAGACTTCTCGATGGAGACGTCGGTGCAGGTGGGCAGCTTCTATCGTCGCGACGGCCACTTCATGTTCAAGGCGGTCGGCGCCGGCTACAACCGTGGCCTCGGCGATTTCGTGCGCGCGTACGGCGGCGCGGTCTGACTGGCGGCAGCCCGGCCGGCGCGACTGCGCGGCGCCGGGCAGCAAGCATCGATGACGAATCCGTCCGACGAGCCGAAGCGGCTCGAGTTCGATACGACGCCCGAGCGCACGCCCGGGCGTCTTGCGTTCGACACGCCGGCGGCGGCCGGTGTGCCGGCCGCGCGTGCGCCCGAGCGGCCGGCGCCGCAGGCGCTCGACCTGGGGCCGGCGCCCGGGCAGGCCACGCGCGCGGCGCCTGCCGATGCGCTGGGCCGCGCGTTGTTCGGCGGATCGAACCATCCGCAGCTCGAAGCATGCTTTCGGGCCGCGCAGGCCAGCTTCCCGAATCTCTATCCCGATTACGCGCCGCGCATCGAGCGGCATATCCGGCAACTGGTGCCGCTCAAGCTCGCGACGGTCGCGACGATCGGCGACGGGGCGCTGGAGACGGCCGGCAATCTCGTCGAAGCCGTCGCGGCGACGACGCGCGAATTCAACGAACTCGGCGCGGCCGACATGATGGCCGGGATGCTCGCGCAGGCGACGCGCAAGGCCGGCATGCTCGACCGCTGGTTCGGCGCGGCGTCGGCGCACGTCGACTACCGTGCGGCGCTCGGCGCGCTCAAGCAGTCGCTCGGTTTTTTCCCGCGGCGCACCGAGGAACTCGCCGCGAAGGTCCGTCATGCGGAAGAAAACCTCGTGGTCGTGCTCGCGGCGCTGAGTGCTGTGTCGGACGTCGTGCGCGCGCCGGATGACGCCGGTATCGAGCGCACGCTGTTCGACCGCCGCAACATCGTCGGGCAGGCTGTCCAGCAGATCCGGATGCAGCCCGCGCAACTGCGCGGGCTCGACGAGCGCGTGACCGATCTGCTGTCGCGCGCCGATCACCTGATGAACGTCGTGTTGCCGGCTGCGCTGGCGGCGCGGCCGCAGCGCTGAGCAAACCACGAACCGCACGCACGCGCGCGCCGGTGCGCGCGTTCGCGGCGCGACGCGTACGGCAGCACGCCGTTTCGCGTGGACCGGCGCGATTCTGCTATCTTCCGGGGCATCGCACTGCTTCCCCGTCTCGCCATGACCGACCGCATCGTTGCCGCCTTCGATTTCGACGGCACCATCACGACTACCGACAGCTTCCGTCATTTCGTCCGCTACGCGGTCGGCACGCCGCGTTTCGCGTGGGCCGGCCTGCGCGCGCTGCCGTGGATCGTCGCGATGAAGGCGGGGCTGCTGTCGCGCGGCGACGCGAAGGCGAAGTTCGCCGGGTTTGCGTTCGGGCCGATGCGCGAGGACGCGCTCGACGCGTTGGCGCGCCGGTTCGTCGACGGCTATCTGCCGAACCTCGTGCGTCCGGACATGCTCGAGCGGATTCGCGAGCATCAGGCGCGCGGGCACGAAGTCGTGCTGGTCAGCGCGTCGCCGTCGCTGTATCTGGAGAAGTGGGCGAAGACGGCCGGCATCGACACGGTGCTCGCGACGCGCCTCGCGTTCGAGCGTGGCGTGTTCACCGGACGGCTGAACGGCGAGAATTGCTGGGGGCCGCAGAAGGTCGTGCGCTTGCGCGGCTGGTGGGGGAATCAGCCGCCCGCGAAACTGTTCGCGTACGGCGACAGCCGCGGCGACAAGGAAATGGCCGAACTGGCGAACTGGGCGTGGATTCGCGGACACGGCCCGATGCCGGCGATCGGCGAATGATCCGGTGAAGGGGGCCGCGGCCGTGTGCGTTATGCGTCGGCCTGCTGCGCGCCACGCGTACCGCGATACGGTTGATGAGCACCCCAGCGATTCGCGCGCCTGAACGTGCCGACGTCGTTGAACCGCACACCGACTTCACGCAGCGCTGCATGCGCGGTTCGCGCGGTCAGCTGGCGGATGTAGAACGGATCGCGCACCACGAAGTGATGGATTGCGTGCGTGCTGCCGAAGTTGAAGCAGAACAGCTGGAACGGCAGCATCCACCACGGGTTGAGCACCTGCGTCTGCTGGATCACGTTGCGCGAATCGATGTCGCCGAAATAATGCATGTTCGAGCTGACGAAGTTGATGCAGAAGCTGCGCACGAAGTTCGGCCCGAGCCACACCACCGCGAGAAAATCGACGACGCTCATCACGTGCCCGACGATCGGCGGCACGTTCGGTGCATGGCCGAACGCATGCAGCGCGAACAGGCCGGCGTGATAGACGATGAACGCGTGCCACAGCGCGTAATACGCGTGACCGATCGGCATGTACGACGACACCTGTTCGACGCGCAACTGCGCGCGCTCGGCCGCATCCTGCACCGGCTGCGCGGCGACGTACTGCTTGACCTTGCGGCGCATCGCGTCCGGCCGCAGCACGACGGCGAGCATCCCGTCCGCGATCATCAGCAGCCGCTTCACGCCCCAGCGTTCGCCGTTGGTGATGCCGAATTCCTCGAGATCCGATTCGCCGCCCGACACCTTGTGGTGATGCAGGTGCATGCGCCGACGCGTCCACGGGTTGATCGTGCCCGGCCGCGTGAGCCAGCACAGCGCCATCATCAGGTGATAGGCCCACGGCGTCTTCTTGAAGTACATCAGGTGGATCAGGTCGTGCTCGAGCTCGTGGATCAGCGACGTGACGAACGCGGCAAGCGGCAGCGCGACGTACCACGCGATCGCGCCGCGCGCATACAGCCACGCGATCGCGAGCATCGCGCTCACCGACACGGTCATCACGGTCGCACCGACGACGTTCTGGCGGTCGAGCAGCGGAAAACGCGCGCGAATCGCATCGCTCGCGGCGTTGACCTCGCGGCGGACGTACGCGACCTTGTCTGCGTCGTTGCGAAAGACGGTTCGTGCGGGTTGGCTCATCGAGCGGAATCCAGGCGGAAAGAGTAGGGCGCAATGCCGATGTGACAAGCATAGGTGCGCACCGGCGCGCACGCGAGGGCCGCCGGTGCCAATGATGGTGTCATTTCGGGCCACCTTGGCCGATGCGCCGGCGCCCTGGCCCGCGCCGCGCGGCTAGAGTGCCGCAGGGGTGTCATTGCGGGCCAGCGACGCTACAATCCGCCGAAACCGCTCCGGAGTCCGCCGCATGGCCCTGTCCGTCCCGGATGCCGCGCGCCAGTTGAACAAGGCGACGGTATCGTCCGCGTATGCGCTGTTCATGCTGATGCTCGCCGAGGAGCGCGGCATCGAGGCGGGCCGCATTCTCGCCGGCTCGGGCGTCGCGCGCGAGCGGCTCGCGCAGCCCGATGCGCGCATCACGCCGCTGCAACAGGCGGCGATCGTATTCAACCTGCTCGATGCGACGGGCGATCCGTCGATCGCGATCGAGATCGGCCTGCGCAGCAGCCTCACGAAATCCGGGTTGATCGGCTTCGGGCTGATGAGTTGCGCCACGCTCGGCGAGGCGGTCGCGCTCGGCATCCGCTACCTGCCGACGCGCGTGCCGTTCTTTTCGGTACGGCTCGCGGAGCTCGACGGAATCGTCGATATCGACGTGCTGGAGGCGTTTCCGCTTGGCCGGCTGCGGCAGTTCGCGATGGAGAACTTCCTGGTCGAGACGGCGATCCTGTTCAATTCGCTGCTCGATCCGGCGCCCGGGCGCACGCTGCAGTCGCGTGCCGAACTGCACTTCGAATGGCCGGAGCCGCCGTGGTTCGAGCGCTATCGCGCGCGGTTGCCGCGCTGTCATTTCGACGCGAGCGCGAACCGCATCCGCTGCGACGCCGCGCTGCTCGACGAGCCGATCGGCACCGCGAACGCGCAGACCGCGCAGATGATCGTCCAGCAGTGCGAGGCCGAGCTCGCGCGGCTCGGCTATGCGGAAAGCATCGTCGAGCGCGTGCGCAACCTGCTGATCTGCGGGGAGGCCGGTTATCCGTCGGTCGACGACGTCGCGCGCGAACTGCACGTGTCGGCGCGCACGTTGAAGCGCAAGCTCGCGGAATTCGGCGCGACCTATTCGACGCTGCTCGACGAGATCCGGTTGCGCGACGCGCTCAGGTTGCTCGAGGGCACACGGCTGCCGGTCGACGAGATCGCGGCGCGGGTCGGCTATACCGACCGCGCGAATTTCACGCGGGCGTTCAAGCGCTGGACCGGCGTGGCGCCGAGCGAGAGGCGCTGAAGGCGAAGAGCCGGCGAGCGGCGCGGACCGGTATCGCTCGCGAGGCCGGCGCCGATCAATCGATCAGACGATCGCCACCCAGTTCGCACCGCGGCCGCCCGGCACGCGCGCGTGCGGCGTCAGCACGCCGTCGTCCGGCGCGATCGCGTACACCGACACGTATTCCGATTGCTCGCCGCACGCGACGAGCCAGCGTCCCGACGGATCGATCGCGAAGCCGCGCGGCTGCGTTTCGGTGGTCGTCGCGTGCGCGGGTTCGAACGTGCCGTCCGCATTGCGGCGATAGCAGAGCAACTGGCTCGACGTGCGTTCGCTGACGTACGCGAAGCGTTCGTTGGGCGTCAGGTGGACGTCGGCGGCCCAGACGGAAGGCTCGACCGGCGCGGGCGGGCGCGCATGGCCTTGTGCGAGGCCGGCGACGGCAGGGTGACGCACGCTCACGCGTGCATCGCCGAGGCGGCCGCTGTTGGCGTCGCGCGGGAACGTGGCGAGCGTCGCGAGGAATTCGCTGACCACGACGAGCGTACGGCCGTCGTGCGCGAAGCGCAGGTGACGCGGGCCGAAGCCGCCCGGCACGCGCGTTTCGCCGTGTTCGTGCGCGCGCAGGCCGCCGGCATCCTCGACCAGCGCGAACGTGAAGATCCGGTCCGAGCCGAGCGAGCTCACGTAGGCAAACCGATTGTCCGGCGACACGACGACCGCATGCGCGTTCGCGATGCCGTCCGCGACCTGCAGCGGCGCGCCGTCGCCGTCGCGCATGCGCGCGGCGTCGTAGAGGCTCAGCGAACTGCCGCCGTACGACGCGCCGAGCAGCCACCGGCCGCTGCGATCGAGCGACAGGTACGCATGGCTCGCGTCGATCGCGGTCGTGCCGATACGCGCGAGCGCACCGGTCGCGGCCGCGACGCGGAACGCGACGATCGTCGGCTGCTCGCCGCGCGTCGCGACGTAGAGCCGCGCGCGATCGGGCTGCACGGCGATCGGCATCGCGACGTCGCCGGCCGGGTAGCGGGCGAGCGGCGCGAGCGCGCCGTCGGACGTGAGCGAGAACGTGGCGAGGTCGCCGTCGGCGGCATTCGAGACGACGACGGTCAGGCGGTCAGTGTTCGGCATGGCGGAGCATTGCGGTGTTCGTGAAGGAATCGTCGGCCGGCAGGCCGCGCGGCGGATCGCCGCGCCGGTGCGTGCGCGCGAACAGCGCGGCGACCGCGGCGACGACGGACGCGATCGCGAGCGCATACAGGCCGCCCGTGATCGAACCCGTATGTTGCTTCAGATAGCCGAAGGCCGTCGGCGCGACGAAGCCGCCGAGGTTGCCGATCGAGTTGATCAGCGCGATCACGGCCGCGGCCACGCGGGTGTCGAGGTAGCCCTGCGGAATCGGCCAGAACAGCGACGACGCGGCCTTGAAGCCGAGCGCGGCGAAGCAGATCGACGCGAACGACCAGACCGGGTCATGCGACGTCGACGCGAACAGCCCGCACGCGGCGAGCACGAGCGCGAACGACAGCCAGCGCTGCGGATGCTTCCATTTCGCGGACAGCACCGCGAAGCCGTACATCGCGCCGATCGCGATCATCCACGGAATCGTGTTGTACAGGCCGACCTGGAAATCGGTGAGGCCGCCCATCTTGCGGATGATCGTCGGCAGCCAGAAGGTGGCTGCGTAGATCGTCAGCTGGATCGCGAAATACAGGAAGCAGAACAGCACGATCTGCGGGTCGCGCAGCAGCGTGGCGGCCGATACGCGCACGGTCGAGCGCCCGTCGCGGATCGCACGCTCTTCGTCGAGCGCGTTCTGCAGCGCCGTGCGTTCGTCGGCGGTGAGCCACGTCGCGTCGCCGATGTGCGATTTCAGCAGGAGCCAGCTCGCGCCGCACAGCGCGACCGAGAACATCCCTTCGATCAGGAACATCCACTGCCAGCCCTGCAGGCCGAGGCCGTGGACCGACAGCAGCGCGCCCGTCACGGGGCCGGACAGCACCGACGCGAACGCGGAGCCGCCGAGGAAGATCGCCATCGCCTTGCCGCGCTCCTGCGGCGGCAGCCATTGCGACAGGTACAGCACGACGCCGGGGAAGAAGCCGGCCTCGGCCGCGCCGAGCAGGAAGCGCAGCACGTAGAACGACGTGTCGTTCCATACGAACGCCATCGCGGCCGCGACGATGCCCCAGGTCGCCATGATCCGCGCGAGCCAGAGGCGCGCGCCGTAGCGTTGCATCAACAGGTTCGACGGCACTTCGAACAGTGCGTAGCCGACGAAGAACAGGCCGGCGCCGAGCCCGTAGGCGGCCGCGCCGATACCGATCGACGCCTCGAGGTGGCGGTCGACGAAGCCGACGTTGACGCGGTCGATGTAGTTCGCGATGAACATGACCAGCACGAGCGGCAGCACGTGCCACTTCACTTTCGAGACGGCGGACGCGAGCGGGTCGCGGCCGGACAGGGCAGGCGAGGTCAACGGAGTCTCCGGTCGGGCGGCGAACGGGGCGGCGGCCCGCGTTGGCGTCGAGGTGATGGGTTAAGTAGTATGTTGTCGTACAACATACTACGCCTGAGATCGATCCATGAGGTTGCGGGTTTACCCGGTAATTATTCAGATATTGGGGAATGTCATGAAGCCGTGCAGCGGATACTCACATCCGATGACGTATGACATCGGGTGTGAGTATCCGGTTGCTGCCGGGCGACGCCGGCCCGGCGGTGTGTCGCCCGTTATGCCATCGACACGACGCTGTTCAGCAGCGTCTTCACGAGCACGGCCTGTCGCGTCGCGCCCGTTTTCGCGAAGATCCCGCGCAGGTGTGCGCGGGCGGTGTTCTTCGTGATGCCGGTCGCGGCGGCCGCCTCGTCGAGCGTCAGGCCGTCGACGAGCAGCAGCGCGATCTCGGTTTCCATCGGCGTCAGCCGGAACAGCCGATGCAGCATGTCGCGCGACGTCTGTGGCGACGCCGCCGGATCGCGGATGAAGACCGCCACGGCCGGCCGGTGCTGGCGGTCCTGCGCGCCGCGATAGGGCGCGAGCGGGCGCAGCAGTACGTTCAACGGCATCGCGCCGCCGGGGCGCGACAGCGTGGTGGCTTCGATGCGCGCGAGCGCACCCGTGCGGAAATGCTCGAGCGCGGCCTGCAGCGCCTTCTGCAGCCGGCGCTCGTCGAGCGGGCACGACGCATGCAGCCGGTCCTGGCGCAGGCACAGGCCGTCCTGCTGCTCGATCAGCCGCTCGGCGATGCGGTTGCGCTTGATCACGCGACCGTCCTCGTCGACGATCGCGGTGCCGACATCGAGCCGGTCGACGGTGCCCGCGTACAGCGCGCGTTCGGCATCGAGCACGTCGAGCGCCGCGTGCAGTTCGACCGCGCGCTGCAGGTGCGGCAGCAGCGTCGCGACTTGCGCGCGCTCGGCCGGGTCGAACTCGCGGCCGCCATGCGCGCGGCTCACGAAGAACGCGCATTCGACGCCGCGCTCGCCGCGCAGGTTCGCGCCGAGGATGTAGCGCAGGTCGAGCGGCTGCAGGTATTGCCGATAGAAGTCATGCGCGCGCCAGCGGGCTTCGCCGAACAGCGCATCGGCCGTGAAGACCTGGCCGGCCGGCTGATCGAGAAACGGGCAGAGCGCATAGAACTGTTCGCTGTACGACGGCTCGCCGGGCAGCAGCGGGCCGTGGCTCGATGCGTTGATGATGAGCCCGCGCCGCGTGCCGCCGGGATTGCGCAGCACGAGCGTCGTGAAGCTCGCGTCGAGCCGCACGCGGATCGCTTCGAGAAAGCCCGCCCACGGCGTCGCTTCGGACGGGCCCTGGTAGACGAGCCCAAGCCACGCGCTCAGCTCGCGGGCGCTCCAGGCAGCGTCGTCGAAACCGTCGTGCGCGGCCGTATCGCCGGGCGCCAGCGCGATCAGCATGCTCGTGTTCTCCTCGATCGGGTGAATGCTCCCGACCCAGCATACCGACCGGCCAGCGGCCCGCGTCATCCGAACGGAGTAGACGACGCGGGCCGTGCCCGTACGACGCCGCCGAAGCGGCTTATACGGCGCGTTCGCGCAGCAGGTACGCGACGATCCGGTCGGCCGCGGCTTCCGGCGATTCGGCCACCGTATCGATGCGCAATTCCGGCTGCGCGGGCGGCTCGTATGGCGAGTCGATGCCGGTGAAGTGCTTCAGCTCGCCCTTGCGCGCCTTCTTGTACAGCCCCTTCGGATCGCGTTCCTCGGCAATCGCGAGCGGCGTGTCGACGAACACTTCGACGAACTCGTCCGGGCCGACCATCGCGCGCGCCATGTCGCGCTCCGCGCGGAACGGCGAGATGAACGACACGAGCGCGATGAGCCCCGCGTCGAGCATCAGCCGCGCGACTTCGGCCACGCGCCGGATGTTCTCGACGCGATCGGCCTCGGTGAAGCCGAGATCGCGATTGAGCCCGTGCCGCACGTTGTCGCCGTCGAGCAGGTACGTGTGCTTGCCGAGCGCATGCAGCCGCCGTTCGACGAGATTCGCGATCGTCGACTTGCCGGCGCCCGACAGGCCGGTCAGCCACACGATGCGCGGCGTCTGCGCCTTCTGCAGCGCACGCGCGTCGCGGTCGACGTCGACGGCCTGCCAGTGCACGTTGTGCGCGCGGCGCAGCGCGAAGTGCAGCATCCCCGCCCCGACCGTGTCGTTGGTGAAGCGATCGATCACGATGAAGCCGCCGGTGTGGCGGTTGCGGTCGTACGGATCGAAGGCGACGGGCCGGTCGAAGCTCAGGTTGCACACGCCGATCTCGTTCAGCGCGAGCGTACGCGCGGCGAGATGCTCGCGCGTGTTCACGTCGATCTTGTATTTCGGCGTCGCGCAGGTGGCGCTGACGGTCTGCGTGCCGAGCTTCACGAGATAAGGCCGGCCCGGCAGCAGCGGTTCGTCGTGCATCCACACGAGCGTCGCCTCGAACTGGTCGGCGACTTCCGGCGGCGCGTCGGCGCGCGCGATCATGTCGCCGCGGCTGATGTCGATTTCGTCGGCGAGCGTGAGCGTCACCGCTTCGCCGGCGCGCGCGACGTCGGCTTCGCCGGCCGGCGTGATCACCGACACGACGCGGCTCTCCTTGCCGGACGGCAGCACGCGCACGCGCTCGCCGACGCGGACTTCGCCGGACGCGATGCTGCCGGCGTAACCGCGGAAGTTCAGGTGCGGGCGATTGACCCATTGCACGGGCAGCCGGAACGGTTCGTCGCGCGTCACGCGCTCGACGAGCGGCAGCGTGTCGAGATGCTGCATCAGCGTCGGGCCCGCATACCACGGCATCCGAGAACTCGGCGCGATCACGTTGTCGCCGCGTAGTGCCGACATGGGAATACTGACGATCTCCTCGAGACCGAGTTCGGCCGCGAACGCGCGATAGTCGGCGTCGATGCGCTCGAACATCGCGCGATCGTAGTCGACCAGGTCCATCTTGTTGATCGCGAGCACGATGCGCTTGATGCCGATCAGCGCGACGAGATGGCTGTGGCGGCGCGTCTGCGTGAGCACGCCCTTGCGCGCGTCGATCAGGATGACGGCAAGATCGGCGGTCGATGCGCCGGTGATCATGTTGCGCGTGTACTGCTCGTGGCCGGGTGTGTCGGCGACGATGAACTTGCGCCGCGCGGTCGCGAAGAAGCGGTACGCGACGTCGATCGTGATCCCTTGCTCGCGCTCGGCCGACAGGCCGTCGACGAGCAGCGCGAAATCGAGTTCGCCGCCTTGCGTGCCGACTTTCTTCGAATCGGCTTCGAGCTGCGTCAGCTGATCGTCGAACAGCATGTTCGATTCGTAGAGCAGGCGGCCGATCAGCGTGCTCTTGCCGTCGTCGACGCTGCCGCAGGTGATGAAGCGCAGCAGGTCCTTCGTCTGCGTATCGTCGGCGTGCAGATCGGACGCCGCGTGCGCGAGCGCGTCGGGGGAAGCGAGAACGTGTGCCATCAGAAATATCCCTCCTGTTTCTTCTTTTCCATCGAACCGGCCGAATCGCTGTCGATCAGCCGTCCCTGGCGCTCGGACGTGCGCGTGTCGCGCATCTCCTGCAGGATGTCGTCGAGCGATGTCGCATCGCTGTCGATCGCGCCGGTCAGCGGATAGCAGCCGAGCGTGCGAAAGCGCACCTTGCGCATCTGCGGCACTTCGCCGTCACGCAGCGGCAGGCGGTTGTCGTCGACCATGATCAGTGCGCCGTCGCGTTCGACGACGGGGCGCTCCTTCGCGAAGTAGAGCGGCACGATCGGAATGTCGTGAAGCTGGATGTACTGCCAGATGTCGAGCTCGGTCCAGTTGGAAATCGGGAACACGCGCAGGCTTTCCCCCTTGCGCTTGCGTGCGTTGTACAGCGACCAGAGCTCGGGCCGCTGACGCTTCGGATCCCAGCGGTGCTGCTCCGAGCGCAGCGACACGATGCGTTCCTTCGCGCGCGATTTCTCCTCGTCGCGGCGCGCGCCGCCGAACGCGGCGTCGAAGCCGTAGTGGTCGAGCGCCTGCTTGAGCCCCTGCGTCTTCCACACATCGGTGTGCACGGCCGAACCGTGCGCGAACGGATTGATGTCGTTCGACAGGCCGTCGGGATTCACGTGCACGCGCAGGTCGAGGCCGAGGCGCTCGGCCGTTTCGTCGCGAAACGCGATCATCTCGCGGAACTTCCACGTCGTATCGACGTGCAGCAGCGGAAAGGGCGGCTTCGCCGGGTAGAACGCCTTCATCGCGAGATGCAGCATCACCGAGCTGTCCTTGCCGATCGAGTAGAGCATCACCGGGTTTTCGCTTTCGGCGACCACCTCGCGCATGATGTGGATGCTCTCGGCCTCCAGCCGCTCCAAGTGGGTCAACATCGTTCGTCTCCTTGTTTCATGCCGGCGCCGCGCGACATGTGCGGCGTTTCGTGCATGGCACCAAGGTATCGAGCACGGGCGGTGCCGCTCTTCGTCCGGGTGGACTAACCCCGGGCGCCGTCGGGCAGCGGATCTTTCCTTAGTCCACCCGGACGAAGTGGCGCGCCGGACGCTCGCTTAAGGTGAGCGCTCGACCATCGGCGGAGACGACACATGACGGACGACACACGTGCCACGCAATTGCTTTCGGGCCAGACCTGGGCCGATTTCTGCGACACCCTGAAGCGCAGCGGACAGCAGATCCTGCGCACCGAGGCGCCGGACGATCCGCTTACGCGGGCGGAAGGTTTCCGCTACCTGAGCCGGCTGATGCGCATCGCGCTCGAAATGCACGTCGAGTTCGCGGACGGTGCGTGGCCCGGTTTCTTCTCGCCGTCGCACGAGACCGCGAAGATCGGCGCCGACAATCCCGACAACCTCTACCAGTACGCACGCATCGACGGCCGCTGCGCATATCGCGTGACGGGGCGGCGCGGCACGGTCGCGTACCTGAGCTTCGGCACGCAGAAGGGCGGGTACGAGACCGACGGCAAGATGCTGCAGACGGGCTTTCTCGATGCGAAGCAACTCGAGGTCGCGCCGGACGGCAGCTTCGAGATCGTGCTGAGCGAGACGTCGCGCGCGGGCAACTGGGTGCGCATGGAGCCCGGCACGAACGCGCTGCTGGTGCGCCAGACCTTCCTCGACAGGCGCGCGGAGACGCCCGCGCAACTGAAGATCGAGCGCATCGGCGCGCACGAGCGGCCGGCGCCGCTCGATCCGCTCGCGCTGCAAGGCGGCCTCACGCGCGCCGCGCAGTTCGTCGAGCAGACGTCGAAGCTGTTCGCGGACTGGGCCGCGAGCTACGGGCCGCACGTGAACGCGCTGCCGCCTGCCGACCAGGCGCTGTGCCAGTCGGTCGGCGGCGACCCGAACATCTACTACTACCACTCGTGCTGGTCGCTGGCCGAGGACGAAGCGCTCGTGATCGACGTCGATACGGTGCCGGCCTGTGATTTCTGGAACGTGCAGCTCAACAACTACTGGATGGAGTCGCTGGACTACCGGCACTTCGACATCTGCGTGAACAAGCACAGCGCACGGCTGAATGCCGACGGCGGCGTGACGGTGGTGGTCGCCGCGTCGCGGCCGGGCGGCGCGAACTGGCTCGATACGGCCGGGCATCGCACGGGCACGATCTGCTGGCGCTGGGTCGGCGCCGCGCAGCCGGTGCATCCGCGCACGCGCGTCGTGAAGCTCGCCGCGCTGAAGGAGGCCGCATGAACGCGCTGCTCGACCCGATCCGCGCGCAGCTCGACGCCGACGGACTGATTGCCGAGGCCGTGTCGCGCACCGGCGGACTCACCGCGTTCGGCGACGGCCCGTATCGCGAGGCGCTCGACGTGATGTGCGCATCGCTGATCGACGAAGCGAAGCTGTCAGGGCGCGGCGCGCAGATGATGCGCGAGAAGCTCGTCGGCCAGCTCGTGAACCGGCTCGTCGTCGAGGATTACTTCCACCGTCATCCGGAGATCGCCGACATCGCGATCGACGATCCGCTCGTGATCGTCGGCCTGCCGCGCACCGGTACGACGCTGTTGCAGCGGCTGCTTGCCGTCGACGCACGGTTTCATTCGGCCGCATGGTGGGAAACGCGCTATCCGGCGCCGCTCGCCGGCGAGACGCTCGCCGCGCCGACCGTGCGCATTGCGCGCGCGCAGGCCGAAGTCGCGACGATGATCGACTGCATTCCGCAGATCCTGACGATCCATCCGCTCGACGCGATGCTCGCCGACGAAGAATTCATGCTGATGGAGCATTCGTTCGTGTGCGCGATGGATTCGTACGCGAACGTGCCGCGCTACACGGCGTGGCTCGCGCAGCAGGACCTGACGCCGGTCTATACGTACCTGAAGCGGATGCTGCAGTTCCTGCAGTGGCAGAAGGCGCGACGCGGCGTCGCGCCGGCCGGGCGCTGGCTCTTGAAGACGCCGCAGCACCTGCACGCGCTCGACGTGCTGTGCCGCGTGTTTCCGCGTGCGCAGGTCGTGCTCACGCACCGCGATCCGGCGCAGACGATTCCGTCGATGGCGAGCATGGCGCACACGCTGTGGCAGATGTATGCGGACGACCCGGACCCGCTCGCGGTCGGCGCGCAGTGGAACGCGGGGATGGCGCGCGCGATAGGCGCCGCGATGAGCGCGCGCGACGCGCTGCCCGCCGACCGGTTTCTCGACGTGCGTTTCGAGGACACCGTATCGAATCCGCTCGGCGTCGTCGAAGCCGTGTACCGCTTCGCGGGGATGCCGCTCGATGCGGCGCAGCGCGCGGCGATGACGGACTGGATGGCGCGCAACGGCCGCGACAAGCGCGCGGCGCACGACTATTCGATCGCGCGCTTCGGCTTCACCGATGCGCAGCTCGCGCACGACTTCGCCGCGTATCGCGCGCGGCACCTGCAGGCGGCCGGCTGACGGCACGCCGCAAGACGAACGACAACCAGGAGACAACCCATGTTGCTGAAGGACAAGATCGTCGTGATTTCCGGGATCGGGCCCGGGCTCGGCGTGAAGCTTGCGGTCGAGGCGGCGCGCGAGGGCGCGCGAGGCGTGGTGGTCGCGGCGCGCACGATGGAAAGGCTCGACGACGCGGAAGCCCGGATCCGCGAGCTGGGCGTCGCGTGCGACGTGCTGAAGGTGCGAACCGACATCGCCGAGCGTGCGCAATGCCGGCGGCTCGCGACACAGACGATCGAGCGCTTCGGCCGGATCGACGCGCTCGTGAACAGCGCGTTCGTGCACGGCACGTTTCCGGAGCCGGTCGAGGAGGCCGATCTGGACGGCTGGCGCGCGGTGTTCGACACCAACGTGTTCGGGACGATGACGCTCACGCAGGAAGTCGTGCCGCACATGAAGCGGCAGAAGCGCGGCGCGATCGTGATGATCAACACGCAGGCGACCCGCAAGCCATTTGCAGGGGAATCGGGCTACGCTGTATCGAAGGGCGCGCTCGCGGTTGCGGCAAAATACCTGGCCCGCGAACTCGGCGTGCACGGCATCCGCGCGAACAGCATCCACATGGGCTGGATGTGGGGCGTGCCGACGCAGGCGTATTTCCGGCAGGCCGCGGCCGAATACGGGATGACGGAAGACGAGATCATCGCGCCGATCGCGTCGAACATCGCGCTCGCGAAGCTGCCGACCGACGACGATTGCGCGCGCGCGGCGCTGTTCCTGGCGTCGGATTACGCGAACGCGGTGACCGGCGCGACGCTCGATGCGAACGGCGGCGATTTCATGCCCTGAGGAGGGAGTAACGGATCATGCGGGAAAACCATCAGGGACGGCATTTCTTCGCGTTCAACGGCGATGCGGACGGCCTGTGCGCGCTGCAGCAGCTGCGGCTCGCGGAAGGGGGGCCGGGCACGCTCGTGACGGGCGTGAAGCGCGACATCAAGCTGCTCGAGCGGATCGATGCGCGCGAGGGCGATCGCGTGACCGTGCTCGACGTGTCGCACGACCAGAATCGCGACGCGTGCGCACGGCTGCTGCGCGACGGCGCGGCGGTCCGCTATTTCGATCATCACTTCGCGGGCGATCTGCCGGGCGATGCGCGTTTCGACGCGTATATCGACACGGCGGCCGACGTCTGCACGAGCGCGCTCGTGAATCGCTATCTCGACGGCCGGCACGTGCGCTGGGCGATCGTCGCGGCGTTCGGCGACGAATTGCCGGCGCTCGGCGACGCGCTGGCGCGCGAGCACGGGATCGACGAAGCCGAGCGGTGCACGCTTGCCGAACTCGGGCTCTATCTGAACTACAACGCATATGGCGAGTGCGTCGGCGATCTGCATTTCGATCCTGCCGTGCTGGCCGACGCGATGCTGCCGTGCGTCGATCCGCTCGACTTCGTGCGCGGCACGCCGGTGTTCGCCGCGCTGCGCGACGGCTACCGCGACGACATGGCGCTGGCGTGCGCGCTCGCACCGCTGCGCGACGTGCCGGGCGCGACGCTGATCAGGATGCCGGATCATCCATGGGCGCGGCGCGCGACCGGCATGCTCGCGAACGAGCGGATGCGCAACGCGCCGCATGCGGCGCTCGCGGTGCTGTCGCCGCGTGCGCAGGGCGGGCTGGTCGTCAGCGTGCGCGTGCCCGACGGCCGGCCGCTCGGCGCCGACGAGTTCTGTCGCGGGTTCCCGACCGGCGGCGGACGCAAGCGCGCGGGCGGCATCAACCATTTGCCGGAAACCGAGTTCGACGCGTTCGCCGCGCGTTTCGAAGCGGCATTCCGTCTCGACTGACCCGAGGGGCCGGGACGCGCGCCGTGCCGCGAGGCCACGGCGCGCGCGTCATGCGGCGTGCGGGTTCAACCGGTCGCGCCCGCCAGTACGGGCGGCACGTTGTGGCCGTAGCAACGTTCCTCGACACGCTCGGCGATGCGCCAGCCCCGGGCCGTACGCACGAACCGGTCGACGTACCAGAGCCCGAGAAACATCACCTGCGTGCCGCCGTCCGGCAGCACGACTTCCATCGGATTGAAGCAGATCGTGCGGCCGCGCGCGGTGTCGCCGTCGAGCGTGATCGATACGTTACCCACCATGTGCTGGTACCGCGGAAACTGCGGCAGCACGGTGCGCAGCCATGCCTTCACGTCCGGATACGCGCCGGCGATGCCGCCCATCGCGCGATAGTCGATCGCGGCGTCGCGCGTGAACACGGCATCGAGCGCGTCGAAGTCGCGCGCGTCGATCGCGCTCGAATACGCGACGATCAGCTCGCGGATGTCGTGATGATCGGAGAGCGTCTGCAAATCGGGCATCGATTGTGCTCCGTCACGCACGCTTGCGCCGGCGCGCCGCATGCAGGGCTTCCGCACGCTGCTTCACGTCGCGTGCGCACTGGTCGAACCCCTGTTTCACCCAGCCGCCGTGCTCGCGCATGATCGTTTCCGCGTTGACGCCGAGGAACTGGTCGGTCGTGAAGTAGCGGCAGCGTTCGGCGCCGTCGGCTTCGACGTATTGATCGCGGCGCGCGGCGTCCTTGTTGTCGTCGGTCGGGCGCTGTTCCCATGACAGCAGGCGTCCGGACTCGCACGCGACGAGGATCTCGTTGACCGGAATCACGGTGTCCGTGCCCGGAATGCGCACCTGCATGTACACGAAGTCGCCGATCCGGCCGGTCGTTTCGAGGCTGATGCAGAACGTGTTCCATTCGCCGTAGCGCGGGAAATCGGTCAGCACTTCCCAGACGACGGAAGCGGGCGCGTCGATGTCGACGGTGATCGAGGTGACGAGGTTGGCTGGTTTGGTCATGGCAGGTATCGGGTGAAATTGAGAGGAGGGCGGGACCGCGAGTGCGCGCCTGAGTCGCCGGCGTATGCGGGCATGGCGGATGCGCCGCGCATCGCGGCGAACCCGACGTCGAGCGTAGGCCGGTGCACGCGGGGAAGAATCGTCGGAATGGACTAAGGCGTTTCACCGGGCCGGCGATTCGGCGATGTGGCATCGCCGGTCAGCGGCGCCTGGGCGTGCGGAGCATGCATCCCGGATATCGACATCGCCCGACCCTGCCGCGACAATACGGGTCACTTTTCAGTTTCCTGCCGCGAGGTGCCAGTGCCAGCCAAGTCGTCCGTTGCTCCGGCGATCGTGTGGTTCCGTGACGATCTGCGCGTGACCGATCAGCCCGCGCTGACGCGCGCTCGATGCGCTGGCCACGTTGCCGAAGCGTCGCTAGCGGCGCGTTGCGCCGCCGATCGTCCCTGGCGGGCGGCATGGCGCGCCGCGTCACTCGCAGAACGCCGCGTGCTCGAGCAGCGCGAGCGCGACGCCCGAATCGAAGTAGGCGGCGCCGCACCACGCGACGAACGCGAGCGCGCCGGCGGCGAGCGCCGTGCGGATCAGGCCCATGCGGCCTTGCCCGGTGCCGGGCGTGCGACGCGTGCGTCGTCGATCGGCAGGTGCAGCAGCGCCGCCAGCACGCCGAGCGCGATCGAGCCGATCCACAGCGGCAGGTACGAATGCGTCGCGTCGTACACGAGCGCGCCGAGCCACACGCCGAAGAAGCTGCCGAGCTGGTGGCCGAAGAACACGAAGCCGAACAGCGTCGCGATGTAGCGCACGCCGAACACCTGCGAGATCACGCCGTTGGTCAGCGGCACCGTGCCGAGCCACGTGAAGCCCATCACGGCCGCGAACACGTAGACGCTCGCGGGCGACAGCGGCGCCGCGACGAACGCGGCCATCGTCAGCGCGCGCACGAGATACAGCACCGACAGCACGTACTTGCGCCGCAGCAGGCCGCCGAGATGGCCGCATGCATAGGTGCCGGCCACGTTGGTCAGCGCGATCAGCGCGAGCGCGACGCTGGCATGGCGCGCCGGCAGGCCGTGATCGAGCAGATAGGCGGGCAGGTGGGTCGCGATGAACGCGAGCTGGAATCCGCATGCGAAGAAACCGGCGTTCAGCAGCCAGAAGCCGCGATGCGCGAACGCTTCGCGCACGGCCGCGCCGATCGACTGGTCGGGGCCGTCCGCATGGCCGGCGGCCTGCGCGGGCCGGTCGCGCACGAACATGGCGAGCGGCGCGAGCAAGGCCGCGACGAGCGCCAGCGCGATGAACGCATGCTGCCAGCCGATGCCGCCGATCAGCACCTGCGCGACCGGCACCATGCAGAACTGGCCGAGCCCGCCGATCGCACCGGCGACGCCGAGCGCCCAGCCGCGCCGGTCGGGCGGAAACAGGCGGCTCAGCGCGCCGTAGATCGACGCGAAGGCCGAACCCGACAGCGCGATGCCGATCACGAGCCCCGCGCCGACCGTGAACGCGCCGGTCGATGCCGCCAGCGCCATCATGACGAGCCCGGCCGCGTACAGCAGCATGCCGGCCACGATCACGCGCAGCGACCCGAAGCGGTCCGCGATCATTCCCGTGAACGGCTGCGCGATTCCCCAGATCAGGTTCTGCAGCGCGAGCGCGAGGCCGAACGCTTCGCGCGACCAGCCGTGGTCGAGCGTGACGGGGGCGAGAAACAGTCCCTGCACGTGGCGGATGCCGAGCGCTGCGCCCATGATCAGGCCGCCGGCGAGCACCGGCAGCCAGCGGCGCCGGACGTCTTGTTCGATCGGGGTCATGCGTGTCTCCGGATGAATGCATGCGGCGCGACGGCCGCGTTCGATCCGATTAGACGATCCGGCCGCGATGCCGCTCAAGCAATCATTCGGTCGGGTTCGCATGCGTGGCGGGAATGCGACGGGACTGGCGGCGATGCCGGACGGAGCGGGGCCGGCAGCGGGGCGGACAGGCGGCGCGTATCGGGACGATGGCGGCGGCGGAGCGGGCATACGTCCGGATCGCTTGCCGAGACGCGATCCAGCCTGCCATGCCGCGCCGGCGTCACTTTCCGGCCCGATGCGGAAAATCGGAAAATCGCGCCCGGCTTACGGCTGCGTCACGTCGTACACATGCATCGCCGCATCGCACTCGACCGCTTCCGCGACGATCCAGTCGCGCACGTCGGCGACTTCGCGCCGCGGGGCCGGATCATGCCGGAACAGCCAGTAGCCGTACGCATCCGACAGCGCCTGCGAGTGCGGGCCGAGCACCGCGAGCCGCCCGTCCGCGAGCATCGGCGCGACGAGCGCGAGCCGTCCGAGCGCAACGCCCTGGCCGGCGATCGCGGCCTGGATCACCTGGTCGTACTGGTTGAAGCGCAGCACGCCCTTCGGGCGCGCATCGCCGAGCCCGGCCGCGTGCAGATGCGCGCGCCACTGCAGTTGCGGTTGCGGCGGCCCGTCGAATTCGAGCAGCACGTGATCGGCGATCGCGGCCGCGTCGGTGACGGGCCGCGCGGCGAGCGCCGGGTGCGCGACCGGCACCACGATCTCGTCGAACAGCCGCAGTGCGCCGGCCGGCGCGCGCTCGCGCGGGCAGTAGCGGATCCCCAGGTCGATGCCTTCCGCGCGCAAATCGAGTACCTTGTCGTTCGCGGCGACGCGCAAGTCGATGTCGGGCAGGCGCGCCTGCAGGCGCCCGAGTCGCGGCAGCAGCCACAGCGCGGTGACGCCGATGCTCGCGGTGATCGTGACGGGCTGACGCTCGCGCACGGCGGCGAGCGATGCGACGGTGTCCTGCAGGCTGAGCAATGCCGCATCCGCGGCGCGGAACAGCCGTTCGCCTTCCGGCGTGAACGCGATCTTGCGATAGCCGCGCTGCAGCAGCGCGACGCCGAGATGCGCTTCGAGCGCATGCACCTGGCGGCTGACCGCCGATTGCGTGACGCACAGATCCTGCGCGGCGAGCGTGATGCTCATGCGGCGGCCGACGGCGACGAAGCCGCGCACGAGGTCCAGCGACGGGAGACGGACGAGCGGCGTTGACATGCGTTTGGCTCATGCGAACGGAGCAGCAAGATTGGTTGAGAACGCGGGGCGCGTCAAGTTCAATGGAGGCTGGCCGACGATCGCGGGCGCGGGGTCATGCGGGGCGGCACAGGAGACAGGATGACGATTTCGAACGAAGCAGGCGGTGCCGTGCAGGCCGCGGGCCCGACGGAGCGCGCGGCCGGTGCGTTGCCGCCCGAGCCCGTGACGCTGAGCGCGGCCGACGGCTACACGCTGCGCGGCTACGTGTGGCGCCATCGCGGGGGCGGCGGGGCCGCGCGGCCCGTGACGGTCGTCAATTGCGCGACCTCGGTGCGTTGCGACTATTACTTCCGCTTCGCGGCGTGGCTGTTCGCGCAGGGGCGCGACGTGCTCGTGTACGACTATCGCGGGATCGGCGGATCGCGCCCCGCGCAGCTCGCGAAGCTGCGCGCGAACTGGCTCGACTGGGGGCGGCTCGATTGCGAGGCCGCGCTGCGCTACGCGCTCGATGCGTTTCCCGGCCAGCCGCTCGACGTCGTCGCGCACAGCATCGGCGGGTGTGTGCTCGGGCTCGCGGCGTCGAACGCGCACGTGCGTCACGTCGTGACCGTCGGCGCGCAGTATGCGTACTGGCGCGACTATCGCCCGGAAGAGCGGCGGCGCATGTGGTGGAAGTGGCACGTCGCGATGCCGGCGCTCGCGGCCGTGTTCGGCTACGTGCCCGCGAAACGGCTCGGCTGGATGGAAGATACGCCGCGCGGCGTCGCGCTGTCGTGGGTGCGATCGCAGCCGCGCTTCGAGGACACCTACACGCACGGCCTGCTCGCCGAGAGCGCCGCGAGCCGCGCGGCGTTGCCGGGCCGTTTCGCGCGGCTGGCCGCACCGATGCTCGCGATCGGTCTCGACGACGACGGGTTCGGCACGGTCGACGCGATCGAACGGCTGGTCGGCTACTACACGGACAGCGACGTCACGCACCTGCGGATCGCGCCGCGCGATATCGGCGTCGACGCGATCGGCCACTTCGCGTTCTTCCACAGCCGCTTCACCGACACGCTGTGGCCAGTTGCGCTGTACTGGCTGCAGCACGGCGCGCTGCCGGCCGACGCGCCGGGCAGCGTTCACGCGCGTCATCCGGCCCAACGTGCGCGACGGGCGGCAAGCGGCGTGCCGGGCGTCGCCGCGAACGGGTGAGCGTGCGCGGCGTGCAGCCGTGCGCGGCGCGGCGATGAAGACGATGACGAACACATGCACGGTGCCGCCGCGCATGATGCAAATCGCACCGCATCGCATCGCATCGCATCGCACCGCACCGCACCGCACCGCACCGGCTCCTGATCGACGCAATCGATTAACATCGGACGTTTCATTCCACTGCCACTGGCTGCTGCGTGCCGATGTCCATTCCACCCGATTCCGGTTTCCCTGCCGACACGCCCCGCGCGTGGCGCTTGCACATGCTCGACGTGCCGCCGGCCGCGTCACGTGCCGGCGTGCAGGTCGCGCGCATCGATTTCGATTGGCACGTGCCGCTCGCGTCACCCGCGTATGCGGCGCTGAGCGATGCCGAGCGCGCGCGCGCCGGACGGTACTTCAGGCACGAGGACGCGGTACGCAGCGCCGGCACGCGTGCCGCGCTGCGCGACGTGCTGGGCGCCGCGCTCGGCGTTGTGCCGAACCGCATCGCGATCGTCGTCGACGCATCGGGACGTCCGTCGCTGGACCCGGCGCATCGCACGTCGCTCGATTTCAACGTCTCGCACGCGGGCGATTACGCGCTGATCGCGTGGGCGGCTGCCGCGCGCGTCGGCGTCGACATCGAATGTTGCGACCGGCCGACCGACTGGCGTGCGCTGACGAGCGAAGTGTGCGCCCCCGCCGAGGCCGCGTATCTCGACAGCCTGCCGCCCGCCGCCCGCGCGGACGCGTTCATGCGCGTGTGGTCCGCGAAGGAGGCGCTGCTGAAGGCGCTCGGCACCGGCATCGGCGGCGGGCTGCGTGCGTTCGCGGTGGTGCCGCCGCGCGATGCGGCGACACCGGCGACGACGATCGTCGAGCCGGCTGCGCCGGCCGCCGGCGTGGCCGCGTTCGACGCGGGCTGGCTCGACGCCGCGCCCGGCTACGCGGCGTGCGTCGCGTGGACGCGCTGAACCGGCGTCCGCCCGTGCCAGTTACTCGAGCGGTGCGTCGTTCGGCGCCGCGTAGCGCGCCTTGATCACGTCGCTCATCGGGAAGTCGAACGCGAGCCCCTTCGGCGGCACCGGCTTCATGAACCACTTGTCGTACAGCGCGTTGATCTCGCCGCTCTTCATCAGCTGCACGAGCACGCCATCCACGAGCGCCTTGAACTGCGGATCGTCCTTGCGCGACATGAACCCGTACGCTTCCGACGATTGCGGCGTGCCGACGATCGCCCAGTCGGCCGGCTTCGCCGCGAGCTGGCGCACGCCGGCGAGCAGCACGTCGTCCATCATGTAAGCGGCCGCGCGGCCCGATTCGAGCGTGAGGCGTCCTTCGCCGTAGTCCTTCGCGCTGATGATCTGCATGTTCATCTTCTTTTCCTCGTTCATCTTGCGCAGCAGGCGCTCGGACGTCGTGCCCTGGTTCGTCACGACCGTCTTGCCGGCGAGATCGGGGAAGTCGTGGATGCCCGAATTCGTGCGCGTGAGCAGGCGCGTGGTCGCGACGAAGAAGGTGGTCGAGAACGCGACCTGGGTGTGCCGTGCGGCGAGGTTGGTGGTCACCCCGCATTCGAGATCGACGGTGCCGTTCTGCACGAGCGGGATACGGTTCTGCGACGTGACCGGGATGAAGCGCACCTGCAGGTCGGGCTTGCCGGTGCGCGCCTTCACGGCGGCGATCACGCGATCGCACAGATCCTGCGAGAAACCGATGACCTTGCCGCTGGTGTCGACATAGGAGAACGGCACCGACGTTTCGCGATGGCCGATCGAGATCAGGTTGTTCTGCCGGATCTTCTCGAGCGTGCCGGACAGCGGCTCGGCTGCGACCGGCGCGCCGCACGCGAGCGCGCATGCGGCGACGAGCAGGCTGCGGCCGAAAAGGGCGGTCAACCGGGGCGGGATGTTCATGGCGAGTCTCCGTAGGCGGATTGTAGGCGAGTGAGGATTCATATGTTGCCAAAGACAAAATAATTGCAACATATGTTAAACGCGGAGTGCGTCAGGCCGACCCGGCGGGCCGCGCCGGACATCAGGGAAACTCCCGAGTCGAAATCATGAAAAACGGGGTTGTCTAGACAAGTTCCGGTGGCTAAACTGCAATCCATCCCGAACTTGTCTAGACAGGATTGCTCACATGATTACGTTGACCCCCGGCCACCTGACCCTCCCGCAACTGCGCAAGATCGCTCGCGAATCCGTGCAGCTCACGCTCGACCCGGCGAGCTTCGCGAAGATCGACGCCGGCGCGAAGGCCGTCGCCGACATCGCGGCGAAGGGCGAGCCGGCATACGGCATCAACACGGGCTTCGGCCGTCTGGCCAGCACGCACATCCCGCACGACCAGCTCGAGTTGCTGCAGAAGAACCTGGTGCTGTCGCACGCCGTCGGCGTGGGCGAGCCGATGGCGCGCTCGTCGGTGCGCCTGCTGATGGCGCTGAAGCTGTCGAGCCTCGGCCGCGGCCACTCGGGTATCCGCCGCGAAGTGATGGACGCGCTGATCACGCTGTTCAACGCCGACGTGCTGCCGCTGATCCCGGTGAAGGGCTCGGTCGGCGCATCGGGCGACCTCGCGCCGCTCGCGCACATGTCGGCCGTGCTGCTCGGCGTCGGTGAAGTGTTCATCCGCGGCGAGCGCGCCAGCGCGCTCGACGGTCTGCGTGTCGCGGGCCTCGCGCCGCTGACGCTGCAGGCGAAGGAAGGTCTCGCGCTGCTGAACGGCACGCAGGCATCGACCGCACTGGCGCTCGACAACATGTTCGCGATCGAAGACCTGTACCGCACCGCGCTCGTCGCGGGTGCGCTGTCGGTCGACGCGGCAGCCGGCTCGGTGAAGCCGTTCGACGCACGTATTCACGAACTGCGCGGCCATCAAGGCCAGATCGACGCGGCGGCGTCGTACCGCGACCTGCTCGAAGGCTCGCCGATCAACCAGTCGCACCGCGACTGCGACAAGGTGCAGGATCCGTACAGCCTGCGCTGCCAGCCGCAGGTGATGGGCGCGTGCCTGGACCAGATGCGCCACGCGGCCGCCGTGCTGCTCGTCGAAGCGAACGCCGTGTCGGACAACCCGCTGATCTTCCCGGATACCGGCGAAGTGCTGTCGGGCGGCAACTTCCACGCCGAACCCGTCGCGTTCGCGGCCGACAACCTCGCGCTTGCAGCATCGGAAATCGGCGCGCTGGCCGAACGCCGCATCGCGCTGCTGATCGACGCGACGCTGTCGGGTCTGCCCCCGTTCCTCGTGCGGGACGGCGGCGTGAACTCGGGCTTCATGATCGCCCACGTGACGGCTGCCGCACTGGCATCGGAAAACAAGACGCTCGCGCACCCGGCGTCGGTCGACTCGCTGCCGACCTCGGCGAACCAGGAAGACCACGTGTCGATGGCGACGTTCGCCGCGCGCAAGCTCGCCGACATCGCGGACAACACGAAGCACATCCTCGCGATCGAACTGCTGGCCGCCGCTCAAGGCGTCGACCTGCGCGCGCCGTACCACACGAGCCCGAAGCTGGCGCCGGTGATGGAAACGATCCGCGGCAAGGTTGCGCACTACGAGCTCGACCACTACTTCGCACCGGACATCGCCGTGATCGCGAAGCTCGTCGGCGAGCGCGCGTTCGCGAAGGTCGCGCCGTTCTCGTTCGCATCGGAACAGTAAGCCCATGAGTGCGCCGGTCTACCAGGAGATCAAGGATTTCATCCTGGGCCGCATTCACGCCGGCGAGTGGGCGGAGGGCGACCAGGTGCCCTCCGAGAACGAACTGGCCCGCGAGTTCAAGGTCGCGCGCATGACCGTCAACCGCGCGTTGCGCGAGTTGACGGCCGAGCAGGTGCTGACGCGCATGAAGGGCGCCGGCACCTACGTCGCGCGGCCGAAGTACGAGTCGACGCTGGTTGCGATCCGCAGCATTTCGGAGGAGGTCGGCGCGCGCGGGCATGCGTATCACGCCAGCGTGCTCGGCCTCGCGACGATCCGCGCCGACGAGGCGCTCGCCGACGAGATGCAGGTGGCCATGCGCGCGAAGCTGTTTCATTCGCAGGTGTTGCACTTCGAGAACGACGAACCTGTCCAGCTCGAAGAACGATGGGTGAATCCGGCGGTCGCGCCGGATTATGCCGAGCAGGATTTCACGAATACGACGCCGAACCTGTACCTGATGCGCGCGGCACCGCTGCAGCGCGTCGAGTACCGGATCGAAGCGGCGGCTCCGGCGCCCGAGCGGCGCGAGCAGTTGCGGATGGACGACGTCGAGCCGTGTCTGGTTTTACATCGGCGTACCTGGTCGCAGGGCGTCGTCGCCTCGGTGGCGAATCTGTGGCATCCCGGCAGCCGTTATCGCTTCACCGGGCATTTCTGATTCCTTATTGATATTCACTTTCCCTCGGGAGCAGTCGTCATGAACCATCCGAAACACATCGATCCCCGTCTCGATCCGACGCGCACGATCCGCGCACCGCGCGGCAGCGAGAAGGTCTGCAAGACCTGGCTGGCCGAAGCGGCCTACCGGATGATCCAGAACAACCTCGACGCGGAAGTCGCCGAGCATCCGCATTCGCTCGTCGTCTACGGCGGCATCGGCCGCGCGGCGCGCAACTGGGAATGCTACGACCAGATCCTCGCGTCGCTGAAGGATCTCGAAGAGAACGAGACGCTGCTGATCCAGTCGGGCAAGCCGGTCGGTGTGTTCCGCACGCACAAGGATGCGCCGCGCGTGCTGCTCGCGAACTCGAACCTCGTGCCGCACTGGGCGACCTGGGATCACTTCCATGAACTCGACCGCAAGGGCCTGATGATGTACGGCCAGATGACGGCCGGCAGCTGGATCTACATCGGTAGCCAGGGCATCGTGCAAGGCACCTATGAAACGTTCTTCTCGGTCGCGAACCAGCACTTCAACGGCGATCCGTCGGGCCGCTGGATCCTGACGGGCGGCCTGGGCGGCATGGGCGGCGCGCAGCCGCTGGCAGCGACGATGGCCGGCTTCTCGATGATCGCGGTCGAATGCGACGAGACGCGCATCGATTTCCGTCTGAAGACGCGTTACGTCGACAAGAAGGCGACGACGCTCGACGAAGCGCTCGGCATGATCGAGGAAGCGAAGCGCACCGGCAAGCCGGTGTCGATCGGCCTGCTCGGCAACGCGGCCGACGTGTTCCCGGAACTCGTCAAGCGCGGCATCACGCCGGATTGCGTGACCGATCAGACGAGCGCGCACGACCCGATCAACGGCTACCTGCCGCAAGGCTGGACCGTCGCGCAATGGCGCGAAGCGCAGAAGGTCGACCCGCAGAGCATCGTGAAGGTCGCGAAGCAGTCGATGGCCGTCCAGGTGCAGGCGATGCTGGATCTGCAGGAACGTGGCGCGGCGACGCTCGACTACGGCAACAACATCCGCCAGATGGCGCTGGAAATGGGCGTCGAGAACGCATTCGACTTCCCGGGCTTCGTGCCGGCGTATATCCGCCCGCTGTTCTGCGAAGGCAAGGGCCCGTTCCGCTGGGTCGCGCTGTCGGGCGATCCGGAAGACATCTACAAGACCGACCAGAAGGTGAAGGAGCTGATCCCCGACGATCCGCACCTGCACAACTGGCTCGACATGGCGCGTGAGCGCATCGCGTTCCAGGGCCTGCCGGCACGGATCTGCTGGGTCGGCGTGAAGGATCGCTATCGCCTCGGCCAGGCGTTCAACGAGATGGTGAAGAACGGCGAACTGAAGGCCCCGATCGTGATCGGCCGCGACCACCTCGACACGGGTTCGGTCGCGAGCCCGAACCGCGAGACGGAATCGATGAAGGACGGTTCGGACGCCGTGAGCGACTGGCCGCTGCTGAACGCGCTGCTGAACACCGCGGGCGGCGCATCGTGGGTGTCGCTGCATCATGGCGGCGGCGTCGGCATGGGCTTCTCGCAGCACTCGGGCGTCGTGATCGTCGCCGACGGCACCGCCGATGCGCACGAGCGTCTCGGTCGCGTGCTGCTGAACGATCCGGCGACGGGCGTGATGCGCCACGCGGATGCCGGCTACGAACTCGCGCAGCAGACGGCCCGCGAAGCCGGCCTGAAGCTGCCGATGCTCGGCCGCTGAGCATGACGGCGCTCGACCAGGCGCCGGTGATCGCGACGACGATCCGCGCAGCGGATCTCGTCGCATCGCCGTGGAAGAACGGCGGCGGCGTGACGCGCGAAATCGGCGCGTTCCCGCCGGGCGCCGCGCTCGATACGTTCGCATGGCGCGTGAGCGTCGCGGACGTCGGCGCGGCCGGGCCGTTCTCGCGTTTCGACGGCATCGACCGCACGCTCGTGCTGCTGTCCGGCGCGGGCATGACGCTCGCGGAAGCGGGCGGTGCGAAGCACGTGCTCGACGTGCCGCTCGCGCGCGCGGATTTCGCGGGCGAAGCGGCGATCGACGCGACGCTGCACGACGGCGCGACGCGCGACTTCAACCTGATGACGCGCCGTTCGGCTGCGCGCGGGTCGGTCGACGTGTGGCCCGAAGGCACGCACCGTGTCGAGCGCGCCGATACCGTGCTGCTGTTTTGCGCGACCGGCGCGGTCGGCGTCGAGATCGACGGCGCGCACTACGCGCTGCAGGAAATGGACACGCTGCGGCTCGACGGGCCGCAGCGTGCGCTTGACGTCGTCGTGAGCGGAGGCGGCGCGCTGCTCGCCGTGTCGCTCACCGTCGGCGAACGAGACTGAACGCATGAAACCGACTGTCTGGCATCACCTGAGGCTGTGTCCGCACGGCCATCCCGACGAGACGATCGACGACGCGGCGATCGCCGTCGACGAAACCGGCACGATCGCATGGCTCGGCGCGTTCTCCGCGCTGCCGCACGGCTATGCGCACTGGCAGCGCGAGGATTTGCACGGCGCGTGGGTGACGCCGGGCCTCGTCGACTGCCACACGCACCTCGTGTACGGCGGCACGCGCGCCGACGAGTTCGCGCAGCGCCTCGCGGGCGTCAGCTACGAGGAGATCGCGCGGCAGGGCGGCGGGATCGTGTCGACGGTGCGCGCGACGCGCGCGGCCGACGAGACGACGCTGTTCGTGCAGGCCGCCTCACGCCTGCAGCCGCTGCTCGCCGAAGGCGTGACCGCGCTCGAGATCAAGTCGGGCTACGGGCTCGACCTCGCGAGCGAACGCAAGATGCTGCGCGTCGCGCGCCAGCTGGGCGAGCGTTTCCCGGTCACCGTGTACACCACGTTCCTCGGCGCGCACGCGCTGCCGCCGGAATATGCGGGCCGCGCGGACGAATACATCGACGAAGTGTGCGAACGCATGCTGCCGGCGCTGGCCGACGAAGGGCTCGTCGACGCGGTCGACGTGTTCTGCGAACGCATCGGTTTTTCGCTCGCGCAGACCGAGCGCGTATTCGAGGCCGCGACGCGGCGCGGCTTGCCCGTGAAGCTGCACGCGGAACAGCTGTCGAACGCGGGCGGCACCGCACTGGCCGCGCGTTACCGCGCGCTGTCCGCCGATCACCTCGAGTTTCTCGACGAAGCCGGCATCGAAGCCATGAAGGCGGCCGGCACGGTCGCCGTGCTGCTGCCCGGCGCGTACTACTTCATCCGCGAAACGCAATTGCCGCCGCTCGACCTGCTGCGCAAGCACGGCGTGCCGATCGCGCTCGCGACCGATCACAATCCCGGCACGTCGCCGCTCGAATCGCTGCTGCTGACGATGAACATGGGCTGCACGCTGTTCCGCATGACGGTACCCGAGGTGCTGCAGGGCGTGACGCGCCATGCGGCCGCGGCGCTCGGCCGCGCGGATCGCCATGGTGCGCTCGAAGCCGGCCGCCAGGCCGACTTCGCGGTCTGGCCGGTCGGCTCGCTGGCGGAGCTCGCTTACTGGATCGGCCGGCCGCTGTGCCAGCAGGTCGTGCGCGGCGGTGCGACCGTGTTTCGCCGGACGAACGGCCAGCCCTGGACGAATCGAGACTGACGATGACCGAAATGACGTTGTTCGCGGACCACGCATACCTGCCCGATGGCTGGCGCCGCAACGTGCTGCTGCGCTGGGACGCGGCCGGCACGCTGACCGGCGTGACGCCCGACACCGACGCGCCGGCAGGCGTCGCGCGCGCGGCCGGGCCCGTGCTGCCCGGCATGCCGAACCTGCATTCGCACGCGTTCCAGCGCGCGATGGCGGGGCTCACCGAATACCGCGCGAATCCCGCCGACAGCTTCTGGAGCTGGCGCGACCTGATGTACCGCTTCGCGCTGAAGATCACGCCCGATGCACTCGCGGCGATCGCACGCTGGCTGTACGTCGAGATGCTCAAGTGCGGCTACACGTCGGTGTGCGAATTCCACTACGTGCACCACACGCAGGACGGCTCGCGCTATCCGCAGATCGCGGAACTCGGCACGCGCGTGATCGACGCGGCGCGCTCGGCCGGCATCGGCATCACGATGCTGCCGGTGTCGTACCAGTTCGCCGGCTTCGGCAACAAGCCGCCGCGTGACGACCAGCGCCGCTTCATCAACACGCCGGACGGGCTGCTCGAGCTGCTCGACGCGATGCGCCGCGTCGCGCCCGAGCATGGCGGGCTGCGCTACGGCGTCGCGCCGCACTCGCTGCGCGCGGTGTCCGAGAACGGGCTGCGCATGCTGCTCGAAGGCTTGCCCGACGATGCGCCGGTGCACATCCATATCGCCGAGCAGACGGCCGAAGTGGACGACTGCGTGCGTGCCTACGGCGCACGTCCCGTGCAATGGCTGCTCGATCGCTTCGACGTCGATGCGCGCTGGTGCCTCGTGCACGCGACGCACGTCGACGCGGCCGAAACGGCGGCGCTCGCGAAGCGCCGTGCGGTGGCCGGCCTGTGCCTGACGACCGAAGCGAACCTCGGCGACGGCGTGTTCCCGGCCGTCGACTATCTCGCGCAGGGCGGCGTGATCGGCGTCGGTTCCGACAGCCATGCGTCGGTCGACTGGCGCTCTGAGCTGCGCCTGCTCGAATACGGGCAGCGGCTCGTACATCGCGCGCGCAACGTGCTGGCGAGCGACACGCAGGCGCATGTCGCCGATCGTCTGTTCGATGCGTCCCTCGCGGGCGGTGCGCAGGCAAGCGGGCGGCGCATCGGCGCGCTGCGCGAAGGCGCGCGCGCCGACTGGCTCGTGCTCGATCCCGATCATCCGGCGATCGCGGAACACGACAGCGCGTCCTGGCTGTCGGGCGCGGTGTTCGCCGAGCACGGCGACACGCCGGTACGCGACGTCTACACGGGCGGCGAGTGTGTCGTGAGCGGCCGTCGCCATCGCGACGAAGCCGTTGCGTATGCCGACTACCGCGCCGCGCTGGCGCAACTGCTGCGCTGAACGCGCAGCATCCGGCGCACGCCGTCCGCGTGCGCCGGCAGACTTTTACGGTGAAGCGACATGACTGAACAACCGGCTGTATTCACGCTGAAGCAGGGCACGCTGCCGCTGCTGATCTCGATTCCGCACGCTGGCACGCATATTCCCGACGACATCGCCGCGACGATGACGCCCGACGCGCGCTTCGTCGACGATTGCGACTGGCATCTCGAGCGGCTGTACGGGTTCGCCGCGAAGCTCGGCGCATCGATCCTCGTGCCGTCGCACACGCGTTACGTCGTCGACCTGAACCGCCCGCCCGACAACGAGAACCTGTATCCCGGGCAGGACACGACCGGGCTCGTGCCGGTCGACACGTTCGACAAGGCGCCGCTGTATCCGGCGAACGCGCTGCCCGGCAACGACGAGATCATGCGCCGTCGCGACCGTTACTGGCTGCCGTATCACGACGCGCTGCAAGGCGAGATCGCGCGCCTGAAGCGCGAGCACGGCCGCGTGCTCGTGTGGGAAGCGCATTCGATCCGCTCGCACGTGCCGCGCTTCTTCGACGGGCGCCTGCCGGACTTCAACTTCGGCACGTCGAGCGGCGCGAGTGCGGCGCCCGGCCTCGCCGAGGCGCTGGCCGCGTGCGTGAGCGCGCATGGCGGCTATACGGCCGTCGCGAACGGGCGCTTCAAGGGCGGCTACATCACGCGTCACTATGGCGTGCCCGAGACCGGCGTCGAAGCCGTGCAGCTCGAACTGTCGCAGATCACGTACATGGAAGAGACGCGTCCGTACGCATACGACGAAGCGCGCGCCGCGCAAATCGTGCCGCTGCTGCAGACGCTCGTCGAAACCGCGCTCGCACATCGTTGAGCCATCGGCCGCTGCATGCGGCAGCGCGAGGCAGCATCGCGTCGCGTCCCGCCGGCGCGGGCTGAACGCATCGACGCGGCGCACAAAACGGCATCGACCCGCCCGGTCGATGCCGTTTTTTTCGTCTGATCGATGTCGGATTCGACACCTGAAAATTTGACGCAATTTTTAGGTGATATAAGCTGAATGTCAGGAAGTCGTCGCGCGCGCACCGGTGCAGACGGCGTGGATCATCGCCGTACCGTGCCGGAATCCGCTGCGAGACACCTTGCCGACGTGTCGCCGCGCGGCATTGCCGCTCCCGTTTCATCGCGACACGTGTCCTGCCTTCATCAGTCAGTCGAGTACGATCGTGAAAGCCGCCAGCCCTTCGATACGTCGGACCCGAAGTCCGTCGGCGGGCGCGCCGCCTCAAGCCGGGCCGATCCGGCCTGCAGATCGCGGCACGCGCACCGCCCTCCCACGCGAGCCTCGTTTCTTCGCTGTGTCCCATCGCGGCCTGCGCCGCTTCAACCTCGTGACCGCGTACGTGTTCAGTGCCGTGCAGTGCGACGGCAGCGCGTCGTTGTTACCCTAGCGTCCCTTCACGCTTGAGCTTCGGGCCGCGCCGCACGTTGCCGCACCGATCGCGCGGCAGCATCGCGCATGGACGCGTGCCGCGCCGGCGCGGGTTTCCCTCGTCGTGCGTGCCGGCATGTGCCGCGCGCTTACCGCGGAGGCGACCATGCGCGCGCGCCCGATCGTAGCCGTCACCGCCGATCGCATCATGCGCGGCGCTCATCCGAACCACACGGCAGGCGAGAAGTACCTCGTCGCGCTCGTCGACGGCGCCGGCGCGCTGGCGTTCGTGCTGCCCGCGCTCGGCGCGCGGCAGCCGGTCGATGCGCTCGTCGCGTCGATCGACGGGCTGCTGCTGACCGGCAGCTATTCGAACGTCGAACCCCATCATTACGGCGGTCCGGCCAGCACGCCCGACACGCTGCACGATCCCGCGCGCGATGCGACCGCGTTGCCGCTGATCCGCGCGGCGATCGACGCGGGCGTGCCCGTGCTCGCGATCTGCCGCGGCATGCAGGAGCTGAACGTCGCCTATGGCGGCACGCTGCATCAGCGGCTGCATGCGAGCCCTGGTTTCGACGATCACCGCGAGCGCACGGGCGACCCGCTCGAGCGGCAGTACGGCCCCGCGCACCGTGTGCAGCTCGCGCCGGGCGGGCTGTTGCAACGCGTGGCGCGCGGCGCGCACGACGCGATGGTCAATTCGCTGCACGACCAGGGCATCGCGCGGCTCGGTGCCGGGCTCGCGATCGAGGCGAGCGCCCCCGACGGCCTGATCGAGGCCGTCAGCGTGCGCGGCGCGCGCGCGTTCGCGCTCGGCGTGCAGTGGCATCCCGAGTGGCGTTTCGCGGAGCAACCGCTGTCGCGCGACATCTTCGCGGCATTCGGCGCGGCGTGCCGCGCGCGCATGACGCATCGCATTCATGCGGCAGGCGGCACCATGCCGTCGCCGGCCGCATCCGACATCGACTGAACGAGGCCGATCATGCAACCCGAACTGAGCGAATTCCTGCGTCAGCATCGCATCACGGAAGTCGAGGCGATCATTCCCGACATGGCCGGCATCGCGCGCGGCAAGATCATTCCGCGCAACAAATTCGAGTCCGGCGAATCGATGCGCCTGCCGCAGGCCGTGATGGTGCAGACCGTCACCGGCGACTATCCGGAGGACGGCACGCTGACCGGCGTGACCGATCCCGACATGGTGTGCGTGCCCGATCCGTCGACGATCTGCCTGATTCCGTGGGCCGTCGATCCGACCGCGCAGGTGATTCACGATTGCGTGCACTTCGACGGCTCGCCCGTCGAGATCTCGCCGCGCTACGTGCTGCGCCGCGTGCTCGATCTGTACAAGGCGAAGGGCTGGAGGCCGGTGGTCGCGCCCGAGCTCGAGTTCTATCTGGTCGACATGAACGCCGATCCCGATCTGCCGTTGCGTCCGCCGGTCGGGCGCACCGGCCGTGCGGAAACCGGCCGCCAGTCGTATTCGATCGAAGCCGTCAACGAATTCGATCCGCTGTTCGAGGACATCTACGAATACTGCGAGATGCAGGGCCTCGATATCGAGACCCTGATTCACGAAGTCGGCGCCGCGCAGATGGAGATCAATTTCGTGCACGGCGATGCGCTGTCGCTGGCCGATCAGGTGTTCCTGTTCAAGCGCACGGTGCGCGAGGCCGCGCTGCGCCACAACATGTACGCGACGTTCATGGCCAAGCCGATGGAAAACGAGCCGGGCTCCGCGATGCATATCCACCAGAGCCTGGCCGATGCACGCACGGGGCACAACCTGTTCGCCGACGAAGGCGGCGCCGTGTCGCCGATGTTCCACAGCTATCTCGCCGGGCTGCAGAAATACACGCCCGCGCTGATGCCGATCTTCGCGCCGTACATCAACTCGTATCGCCGGCTGTCGCGCTTCATGGCCGCGCCGATCAACGTGCAGTGGGGCTACGACAACCGCACGGTCGGCTTTCGCATTCCGCAGTCGGCGCCGGCCGGGCGGCGCATCGAGAACCGGATTCCGGGCGTCGACTGCAATCCGTATCTGGCGTTCGCGGCGACGCTCGCCGCCGGCTATCTCGGCCTCACGCAGAACCTCGCGCCGACCGAGCCGATCGCGTCGGACGGCTACGACCTGCCATACCAGTTGCCGCGCAATCTGGAGGAGGGCATCTCGCTGATGGCCGCGTGCACGCCGCTCGCCGGCATTCTCGGCGACAAGTTCGTGAAGGCGTATCTGGCGTTGAAGGATACCGAATACGAAGCGTTCTTCCGCGTGATCAGTTCGTGGGAACGCAGGCATCTTCTGCTGCACGTATGAGCGTGCGGCATCGTCTTGCGGAGAAAACATGACCGAACGAAACGAATCCGTCGCCGCGCGCTCGACCGCCGAATACCGCGCGCTCGACGCCGCGCACCACATCCACCCGTTTTCCGACATGGGCGCGCTGAACCGCGCGGGCAGCCGCGTGATCGTGAAGGCCGACGGCGTCTATCTGTGGGATTCCGACGGCAACAAGGTGATCGACGGGATGGCCGGCCTCTGGTGCGTGAACGTCGGCTACGGCCGCAAGGAACTCGCCGACGCCGCGTATCGCCAGCTCCAGGAACTGCCGTTCTACAACACGTTCTTCAAGACGACACACCCGCCGGTGATCGAGCTGTCGGCGATGCTCGCCGAAGTGACGCCCGCGGGCTTCAATCACTTCTTCTATTGCAACAGCGGCTCGGAAGGCAACGACACCGTGCTGCGCCTCGTGCACCAGTACTGGCGCGTGCAGGGCAAGCCGCAGAAGAAATACGTGATCTCGCGCAAGAACGGTTATCACGGCTCGACGATCGCCGGCGGCACGCTCGGCGGGATGGGCTACATGCACGAGCAGATGCCGTCGAAGGTCGAGCACATCGTGCACATCGACCAGCCGTACTTCTTCGGCGAAGCGCAGGCCGGCGAGACGCCCGAGGCATTCGGCCTCGCACGCGCGCAGCAGCTCGAAGCGAAGATCCTCGAACTGGGTGCCGAGAACGTCGCCGCGTTCATCGGCGAGCCGTTCCAGGGGGCGGGCGGCGTGATCTTCCCGCCGTCGACGTACTGGCCGGAAATCCAGCGGATCTGCCGCAAGTACGACATCCTGCTCGTCGCGGACGAAGTGATCGGCGGGTTCGGCCGCACCGGCGAATGGTTCGCGCACCAGCATTTCGGTTTCGAGCCGGACCTGATCACGATGGCCAAGGGCCTGACGTCGGGCTACGTGCCGATGGGCGCGGTGGGCATTCACGAGCGCATCGCGCGCCCGATCATCGACAACGGCGAATTCAATCACGGCCTCACGTACTCGGGCCACCCGGTCGCCGCGGCCGTCGCGGTCGCGAACCTGAAGCTGCTGCGCGACGAAGGCATCGTCGAGCGCGTGAAGCGCGACATCGGTCCGTATTTCCAGCGCCGGCTGCGAGAGGCGCTCGGCGAGCATCCGATCGTCGGCGAGATTGCGGGGGCAGGGCTGGTTGCCGGCGTGCAGATCGCGCGCGATCGCGACCGGCGCGAGCGTTTCGACGCGAGCGTCGATGTCGGCACGATCTGCCGCGACTTTTGTTTCAACGGCAACCTGATCATGCGTGCGACCGGCGACCGGATGCTGCTGTCGCCGCCGCTCGTGATTCGGGAGGGGGAGGTCGACGAGATCGTCGACAAGGCGAAGCGCGCGTTCGACGCGACGGCGGAGCGTGTCGCGCGCGCAAAGTGAGCCGTCGCGGTGCGTCGATCAGACGTGGTCGAAGCGCTGCTGGTCGAATTCGATGATGCGCGCGACGCACTCGGAGATGGACATCGCTCCGGTTTCGACGACGAGATCCGGGGACACGGGTACTTCGTACGGATCGGAGATGCCGGTGAACTGGCGCGTCTGGCCGGTGATCGCCTTGGCGTACAGACGTTTCGGATCGCGCGCGGAGCAGGTCTCGATGTCGGTCTTCAGATAGATTTCGACGAAGCGCTCGGCACCGACGATCTTGCGCGCCAGTTGCCGGTCGACTTCATACGGCGAAATCAGCGCGACCACAACCATGATGCCCTGGCTGTTCAGCAGCTTCGCGATTTCCGCGGTGCGTCGGCAATTCTCGGCGCGATCGTCGCGCCTGAACCCGAGATCGGGGGAGACACCCGAGCGCAGTTCGTCGCCGTCGAGAATACAGACAGGAATGTTGTTGTGCGCGCGCAAGTGTGCGGCGATCTCGCGCGAGAGCGTGGACTTGCCGGCGCCACTCAAGCCGGTCAGCCACAGGGTGTGTGAATTCGACAATGTCATGGGTAGTCGCGACGGTATGAACCAGCCGCGCAACGCGCGGTCCAGATCCCCGTTCGTCTTGATTGGACTCGGGAGCCGGTGCCGCTCGGCCGGCTGTCATTGTCGATCGATTCTAGTCAGCCGCTATCAGATCAGTGTTACGAATTCGTTACTGGATATTACGTGGCGGACGGATGTCGCGTGACGCGCTGTCGCTTGCGACGCATGAAACATGCGAAAGCGGCGCGCAAAACGAAAAGGGCCTGCGTCGTGAGACGCAGGCCCTTGAATTCTTTGGTGGGCGGTACTGGGATCGAACCAGTGACCCCTGCCGTGTGAAGGGACGGCTTCATGCAGACCGACGGCAGCATAAAGCAAACTGACATCCCTTTCAGGTCTGTATGCGACAAACTGTCACCTTTTGACGGTTTGGTTTTCGGGCCGTAGGGCCGTTCGTGATGCGGGGTAAGGGTTGGGCGGCGGCCTAACCCTAGCAACCCGCCCTAGCGCCGATGCGGACCATTGGCGTAGCCTCCATCTTCCGGATGACCTGTTAGGGTTGTCGGGTCGGGCGGTATGGCGGATATGCGAAAATTCCCGCTCAATCCGGAGAAAGCCCCATGTCGTCACCGACTTGCACCAGTTTTTCGCAAGCCTTCCAAGACAATATGAACGCGCTTCATATGCCCGTTCCCGCAACGCTGTTCGCGACACTGCAAACGTCGCTCGCGAGCGTAGGATCAATGATGGGTGCCCTGAAGGCATTAGGCGCAAACGCGACGGTCGCCGAATTGATCGGTGCGACGACGAAGTTGGAAATGGTCACGGTCGGCACGTCGATTCTTGGCAGCATCTATCTAGGCGCGGTTATCGGTAGCCTGATGGTCGCGACTGATGCGTCGCTTGCTTGCGGCATCGGCAAGGGCAACGCAAACACGTCACTTGCGGTCGCGCAATGGGGGGCACGCTACGGGCTGGCGATTCATCCGCTCGTCATGGCGCAAATCCTGCGGCATCCCGAAGTTCTCGCGCCCGGCCCGCATAGCTATCTCGGTCTGAAAACCAACACGGCGATCCGGGGTGCGCGATGAAATGGATTGCGGATCGCCTCTTGCTTATCGGAACGGCACTCATTTGCTTCGTTGTCGGCTGGGCCATCATCGCCGGGACTGGCGAATGGTTTCCCATTTTGATGATGGTGTCTGCGTTCGCTACGCTATGGATGGACAACACGCGCCTCCGCAAGCTACTCGAACAGAACGGCATCGATCCGCGACGCCGCAAGCGCTAATCCCGACTCACGGCGCGACCGCTGACGCCTGTCAGTTTTGCGACGTGTTCACGCGACTCGTTTGCGGGCCGCTGAGGCGGCTCTCGATCGTGGACAGCTACCGACGCCTGCTACGCCGAAGTCGAGCGGCCTGAACACTCTCGCGGACGTTCTGCGACGCTATGTTTGGAGTGCGCCGCGCGACCAGTCGAGTGCGAGGCGCAGCGCAGTGACGTCCTGGTCCGTGAGGCTTTCGACCCACGCGGACTAGCCGCGCCAACCGGGGAACCAACCGCAGTACTGTGCGCGGTCGTCGCTGGACGCGAAGTCGCCTTGGTCGTCCGCTATGCTGTCAAACATCTCGTCCGACTCGCCATGCACGAGACTGACGCGCAAGAAGGTGGGAACCCAGCCGCCCCACATCCTGCGCATCGCCGCAAGCCAGTCGAAACACTGCGCGCTGAGACCGTCCGTGCGCTGATAGATCGGGCTGCGCTCGTCCATCGGGTGATCGACATACATCGCACCGTAGCCAAACGGGTCATACCGCGCGAGCATTGGCTTGGCGATCTTCATGCTGTTGGTCTCGTGCGGGAAGTTATTCTTTGACCTTCTCAGACTGCATCGCTAGTGGCGGGCTGCGCTTTCCCTCAAGCCATTCGATTAGGAGCGTTTGAACCTCCGCAGTCCGCTTCATCATGTCCGGGTCGGTCGGGAATTTGTCAATGCTCATCGGCAATGTGGCCTTACCTGATATCAGGTCGACTATCCCTTTGCGTAGCAACTCTTGATCGTTCATCAGCGAAACCTGCCAATTGGGGACGTAGGCGTGCGCTTGCAACTCGGCATCTCGAAAGCCGTAGTGCAAGCTTTTGCCCATAACCTTCAACAACTCCATGAGAAGAGAAATTCGGCGCTGCGCCCAAACGTCCGGCTGTGCCTGAGCGTCGGTATTTAGGTGCATGAGCAAGTCGCGCCAGCAATCCATGACTGCCTTGTTGTCATGAAACTCTAGAGGGACAGCGTTCAGTGCGTTGACGAACGGAGGGGAGTTTGAGGTGATCCGCGTCATCATCAGCGTTCGATAGACCTCGACCTGCCGCCTGTTGCGCTCACCTTTTCTATCTAGGTATTTCTGGACCTGTATACCGAGAACCGGCCCCAGCAACGTAGCGCAAGCGATCACCAAGTCGGCAGCGTGCATGATTGTCCCCGTTTATTCGCACTGAACGATCATAGCAGGCAGGCCGTGCTCAAAAGTAGCCTGGCCAGTTAGCGAGGACGGAATTTTCCCCGGGTGAGTCATCGAGACTGCCGCGTGGTGTCCTCCTTCCCGTACACATCGACGCGTCCGCATAGGTCGAGCCGCGACCCGTTGATCGGTCGCCGGGTGTCCGGGGCAGTCTCCCCACGCCTACGGCGCGGGTCTTGGAAGAGCAGCCTTTCCAAAGATGAGGACGCGTGTCAGCCCGTATTGCTTTCGGCATCAGCACGCTTCGGATCTCAAGAGTGCCCCCAACGTATCGCTTGAGGAAGCGGCCAAGGCCATGGGGCACCTATCCGACTATTCGATCGGCAAGTATGGTCATGCGGTACACGGACAAAAAGGGGCGGCAAAGCACTGATAGTTGAGACGTCGAGGCCTATCACGCATTCGCCGAAGGTGAATCGCATAGCTCGGTTCAAGATATCCAGCGCAAAGCGCCGCGACGCCAAACCAGGTTGATCCGTGGTTACCGCGCTTCCACAATGCGTCGTTCTTGCGTCGAAGTTGCGTCGTTTGTAATTGCTATGGAAGGGGGCGCGGCGCGTCACGAAGTGCGTCAAAAGTGCGTCGTTTTCGACGCACTCGCAATCGCGACGAAGTAAGCTCACGTTTTGCTGGTCGGTCTGCTTTCCACGACATTAGTCAGCGAGCGCAAGACACCTGTTCGCTGCGATTACGGCACCGGGACTGTTGTAAAATGGGGTACGAGTGTGGTTGCTGACGGGGAGGGCTTCCGGTGGAGATCGTCGGGGACTATTTGGTTCAAGCTGTCTCAAAGATCGAAGGGGCTGTAGATCAGGATCTGTTCGGTCGCAGTGCTTTTAATCGTTATTATTACGCTGCATTTCTGCGCGTGCGAAGTCTTTTCGCAGAGATTGACGATAAACTTAATGAGCCGCAGCATGGGCAGATCCCCGATCTTCTTACTGTGACGCTGCGGGGTAGGGTAAATAAGATAATAAAAAGGCAGGAGAAGGGTGGTATATTGAGCCCTGAGGATGCCCAAGGTGTTCGTGATCAACTGGATTCTTCGCTTAAAACTCTCGCGGATTTGATGAGGTATGCATACTCCATAAGAAAGATTGCTGATTATGAGCCGGATATTAAGATTGATTTGGTTGATGGTAATCTTGGTATTGGGGGGTGTGATTCGGCAGCTGCGCGAAAGTGGGGTGAAGAGGTAATGTTGATATCTGAGCAAATTCGCGAAATTTGGAGGGGTCTTGGCAACTAAATTGGATCGTGTTTTGGATCTCCTTCGAGAGAGGGGGGTCGATTTTTTTACATCAAATTTTGAGTTGCCAGCATTTAACTCTATTTTCGTTGAAATTCCTCGGAGCAAGTTGTCGGAATTTTCTGGGAAGGGGGTGGTAACTAGACGGCAACTGCACGCGATAGCTTCTGAGTTGGGTGCTGAGACTGGCTGTCAAATTGAGTTTGTCGTCAATGGCGACTCGGCTCGCCACGCGTACGCCCAAGCTTTAAAAGACGTTCTTTCTAGGAGGTTGGGCAGGGGCGAATACGGGGTGATGATTTCGTTTTTGTCTGGAGATAAGTGTGACGTATGGGTTGATGCAAGGAAATCTCCACAAGCCATAACAGAGCATGATGTCAGAGATCTGATTGAAAAATTTCTCTCCGCATTGGGGGTGGCTGCGGGTAATTTGTATCTTCTAGTGCCTGAGGTTCGACAACCAAATGATATGGAAATTCTTCGCGCCTTAAAGATAAAGGCGCCGCTAAATGTTGGGGCATTAAAAATAGAATTGCTAGCGGGAAAGGATGTGCCCATTGACGAAAAGTGGTTGAATGCAAAGCTCGACGGTCTTAGAAAAAAAGGACTAGTGAGCCGTATTGGTGCCGGCAAATATTTGTTGACTGAGCAAGCACTGGGGCTGGTGCCGGTATCTCGTAGTCGTAGGAGCCTAGACATCTCTCGAGCCCTAGAACTTGCGCGGAGGAAATGGTGATAGACTACGCACGGCGGTGTGTTGCGCGAGAGTGTGCATCACACTCACATGCGAAGACCCTTCGACAGAAGGACGCCTGCCGAACGGCGGGCGATCCTTCGAATCGCCCGCCGTTCGGCAGGCGGCGTCAACGAAAGCAACCAGCTTTGCTCTTCCCGTGAACACACCGCCACCTCTTCTCTACTTTGGATCAGTTGACGAGCTTATTGCGGCTCTCAGCCCGGTCACACGCGAACGTTACGAGTATCAGATTCGGACGATTTGTGACTTAAATCTTCCACCTGCTGTATCGATCCATGTCATAGCCACACTCTTTGGATATAGTCCGTCCTTCGTCGTGGCGCTACTCAAGCGACCAGAGCGCTACTATCGAATTTTTACAATTCGATCTGGTAAAAAAAGACGGGAGATAGTTGCTCCGAAGGTATCTGTTAAGATAATCCAGAGATGGATTGGCGGGAATATCGAGCGCCACATAGAGTGGCTTCCGTGCGTTTTTGGCTTTGTTTCTGGTCGATCATCAATTGATGCTGCATCGATTCATTGTGGTGCGGATTGGGTCTATTCGATCGATTTGAGGGATTTTTTTCCGTCAACTACTCGCGCCACAGTTCAGGCTGCTTTGACGGATATTGGCTATGAGCCTCACTGTGCGGAGCTGATCGCAAGATTATCCTGTTATGGTGGCAGGCTGGCGCAAGGGGCGCCATCGAGTCCGGTGCTATCAAATTTGGCGTTTATGAGATTTGATCAAAGATTGATGGAGCTATCGAACGCATTTGATGTGAAATATACGCGATACGCAGATGATATGGTGTTTTCTGGAAATGGAACCTTCCCGGCGGCGTTGAAGGGTGAGATTGAGGCTGTTTTTCGTGATTCTGACTGGAAGTTTGCAGGGGACAAAGAGTATTTTGCGGAAAAGCCATCTCGATTGAAGGTGCATGGATTATTGGTCGATGGAGGGGTGCCAAGATTGACGAGAGGGTATAGAAACAAGATTCGGGCGTTTAGGCATTTGATGTCCACTGGAAGGGTAAGGGAAAAGGATGTATCTAAGATAAGCGGACATATAGCTTACGCGAATCTTGTATTGCGGAAGGCGGGCCGATAATCTCGCCATCGGCATGCTTCAGTATGTATGTTGACCCTGCGGGAGGGCGGGCGAGTAAATTCGCCGGCTGGTTTCAACGAGCGCAGACATTCGGAATGTCTGTATATTGTGATTGATCTGTCGATGTGCCGAGCGGCAATGCGGCGGGGTGCTGGTGGTTGTCGGTATCTGACGGTCGTGTGACCGAAAAGATATCGAAAGCGGCCAATCTGAATCGTCCCAACTTTCGAGGAGGCCGAACGGCGGAAATCCATTCGCCCGGGATGGCGCTTGAAAAGCGGACGCGCGTTAGCTCGCAAGTTCACGCTTTCGCAGATAACATGGGACCCATTCACGTGGGGCTCAAAATCGGTGCGTGATTAATGGGGGGGATGATGCACCTAAAGAAGCTAGCCGTACGCAATTTTCGACGACTGCGCGACGTCGTGATCGATCTCGCTTCGGATATCTCGATTTTCGTTGGCGCGAACAACAGCGGAAAGACTTCGGTCGGCCATGCGCTCCAGCTCTTTACTGAGCGGGGAAAGTTCAGTGTCGATGATTTCAGCGCCGATCAGTGGCCGCAGATCGTAGCGTACGGCGAGGGCGATGCCAATGCGGTCCTGCCAACGATCGAGGTCGATCTCTGGCTGGAGATCAGTGCCGACGACATCCACCGTGTGGTTGACCTGCTGCCCAGCTTGGCATGGGAAGGTTCGCTAGTTGGGATGAGGGTGGTGTTCGCACCCATCGATTCTGAGGCGACCCGCGCGCGGTATACCGAGGCGCGGCAACGCGCACTCGAGGCTGTTGCTGGCGGAGACGGCCCCGCATTCGATCCCTCGCCGCGGAATTTGCAGGACTATCTGCGCGACCGGTTGAACGACGAATATGAGCTTCGCCACTTCGTGCTCGACCCCACCCGGTTCGACGCGAACATGGTCGCGCAGCAAAATTATGACCCCATGGCCCTAACCGGGCGTGATCGCAGTGGGCGCGACATTCTCAATGGTCTGCTGCGCATCGACTTCCTGCACGCGCAGCGGCATCTTGCTGACGCACCGGGCAGCGCGCGGGCAGAGACCCTGTCCCGCGTGCTGAGCCGCTTCTACGAACGCAACCTCGAGCAGAAGGGTGAGGATCTTGCGGCGCTGCGGGCGCTCGCGGAGTCCGAGGTCTCGCTGAACGAGCATCTCGAGCGAGTGTTCGGGCCGACTCTACAGCGTTTGGCACAACTCGGTTATCCGGGGCTCAGCAATCCCCGGTTAGTGATCCGCTCGGCGCTCGATCCAGCATCCATCATGAGCAGTCCGCACGGCGCGCGAGTGCATTATGCGCTCGGCCCGGACGACGGTGCACCGGAGCCGCCGACGCTGCCCGACAGCTATAACGGTCTCGGCTTCAAGAACCTGATCTTCATGGTGGTTGAGCTCCTTGACCTTCAAGCCCAATGGCTCGCGATCGAGGATAACAGGCCGCCTGTGCACCTCATCTTCATCGAGGAGCCTGAAGCCCATCTGCACGCCCAGCTTCAGCAGGCCTTCATCCGCAAGGTGATGTCCATCCTCGCCTTGAGCGCGGAGGAGCGAACACACTATACAAGCCAGGTCGTCGTCACGACCCACTCAACTCACATTCTGTACGAGCGCGGTTTCCGGCCAATTCGCTACTTCCGCCGCAGCCGCGCCGAGCATGTCTCGACCTCGGCCGTGCTGAACATGTCGTCGTTCTACGACGCCACCGACCACGATGTCCGGACGTTCCTCGAGCGCTATCTCAAGCTCACCCACTGCGATCTGTTCTTCGCAGATGGCGCGGTGCTCGTGGAAGGCAATGTCGAACGGCTGCTGCTGCCGCAGATGATCGCCAATACGGCGCCGCGCTTGCAGTCGACATATCTTACTGTTCTCGAGATCGGCGGTGCCTTCGGCTATCGCTTTAAGACGCTGATCGAGTTCCTCGGGCTCACAGCCCTCATCATCACGGACCTAGACAGCGTCTTTGGGCCCCGGGCTCCCGCTGCTGGCGCTGTAGCGAACGGCGCGAACGCCGAGGCACCGGCCGAGGTTGGCGATGATGGGGCGGAGCCCGAGGAAGAAGATGATGACGAGGATGCTGTAGCTGACGCCGAAGCAGAGGGCAAGCCCGGCAAGGTATGCATCGCGAGTCATCCCGGCGCTGTGACCTCGAACCAGACCCTGCTGCAATGGCTGCCGAAATTCGGCACGGTGGCCATGCTTTGGGAGGCTACAGACGACCAGAAGACGCAGGCACGGAGCGAGAACAGCGAGGCGATTGTGCGCGTTGCCTATCAGTGCCGCACCGATGTGACATGGGCAGGTGAAACGCAAGCTTTGGCCGGTCGCACTCTCGAAGAGGCATTCGCACTCGAGAACCTCGCCTGGTGCCAAGATATCGCGCGCAAGCCGCTGCAGCTTCGCATCGCCAAGTCCGGCAACAAGGACCTAGCCGAGCTAACCCGCCGCATACATCGACGGGTCCAGGCGAAGAGCTTCAGCAAGACCGATTTCGCCTTGGCTCTGTTGGCAGAGGATTCGACGCAATGGTCGGTACCGACCTATATCGCCGAAGGGCTGCGCTGGCTCGAGGGCGAGGTCGCCCCGCCGGCCGAACCCGATGACGGCGATCAAGAGGGGCAGGCGGTTGGTGATCCGGCTATCGTGGTGGTGGCATGACGAGCCGCATCGGTAGCCCCGACACCCAAGCCGACATCGATGTCCGCGACTGTCTCGGTCAGGCGCCGCCGCGCTCGTTCGTGATGGTGGCAGGCGCGGGGGCGGGAAAGACCACATCGCTGATCAAAGCGCTCGCGCATCTTCGCGAAACGCGCGGAAAGGCGCTGCGGCGCGCAGGCCAGCAGATCGCCTGCATCACTTACACCGAAGTCGCGGTCGGCGAGATCTCCGCCGATGTCGGCATAACCCCGCTGTTTCATATCTCGACCATCCACAGCTTCCTGTGGTCGGTCGTTCGCGCGTTTCAGTCAGACATCGCCGCTTGGGTCGTCAGTCGCATCGAGGAGAAGATCGCCGAGAAGCGCGCCCATTACGACAAGCCAGGTACACGGGCTGCGACCAAGATGAAGCTCGATCAGGAAATCGCTGGCCTCGAAGTCGAGCTCGAGGCGGTCGGTCGGGTCGAGAGGTTCATCTACGGAACGGGCAGCCGTTACTCCGAGGGCATTCTCGGCCATGACGACATCCTCAAGTTGACCCCGGCGTGCGTCGAGAAGCACCACTTGCTATGCGAGATCGTGGCGCGGCGGTTTCCCTATATTTTCGTCGACGAGAGTCAGGACACCCAGCCCGCCGTCATTGAAGCGCTCCGGAAGATTGCCGGCGAGCAGCCCCTGTGCGTCGGCTTTTTCGGTGACCCGATGCAGAAGATCTATGGTAGTGGAGCCGGCCCGATCGAGCTGCTGCCCGGCTGGGCTGAGATTACCAAACCGGAAAACTTCCGCTGCCCGACCTCGGTCTTGGGCGTGATCAACGCGGTGCGTGCGCCGGGGGACGGTCTCGTCCAGACACGTGGCCGTACCGTGACCGTGGATGGGCAGGAGCAGCCCGTGGTCGGCACAGTCAACATTTTCATCCTGCCAAGCGACGATCAAAGGACCGCCCGTCTCGGTGCAGTGCGGGCATGGCTTGCCGCGCAGACCGGAGACGATCTGTGGACCAGTGACATGCGCGACGGCGATGTCCGATTGCTGGTGCTCGTGCATCGCATGGCCGCCAAGCGGCTAGGTTTTGCTTCGCTCTACTCGGCGCTCAACGATCGCGCGCCGCAGAGCCTGAGCGAGGGCATTGCCGACGGTTCGGCTTGGCCGCTTCGGCCGTTCGTTCAGCAACTGCTGCCGCTAATCGTCGCATCGCGCGCAGGTGACCAGTTCACGATCATGTCGATCCTTCGCGCAGACTGTCCGTGCCTGGAACCAGAACGGTTGCGCGGGCAGGCAGTGGCTCCCGTCCTCGCGGCCCTTCAGCACGCAATCGAGCAACTGGCCGTGCTGCTGGCCGACGGGTCAGCGGCGACGGCCCGCGACGTCCTCCGGCACGTCCGGGACACCGAGCTGTTGGCGCTCGACGACCGCTTCGCCGCGCACTTTGTGGACGACCCGGTCGACGATGGGTCGGAAGGGTTTGGCAATGTCGCGGCGTTTCTTGAGTGCAATGTCGGCGACCTTTGGGCGCACCATAGATATATCCTTGAAGAGTCGCCGTTCGCGACTCATCACGGCGTCAAAGGTGCGCAGTTCGAGCGTGTGCTCGTGGTACTCGACGACGAGGAGGCATCCTACAACCAATACTCCTACGGCAAATATCTCGGCTACACGCCCCTGTCCGACACTGACGAAGACAATATTGCCGAGGGTAAGGAGTCGGTGCTCGATCGCACGAGGCGGCTGTTTTACGTTTGCTGCTCTCGTGCGGTGAAGGACTTGGCAGTCGTGCTGTTCGCCGCTGACGTGGCGGCGGCAAGAGCTGCCGTGATCGAGGCCAAACTGTTTCCGGACGCTTCGCATCATGGAGTTGAGGAACTCAGCTAGCCGATTCTGCGGATCTCGACCCGCCAATACTTTCCCCGCTTCCAGATTCCAGCCATTGGTTGCTCCAGACGATTTTGCGTGTTGCTTTTTGTCTGGGGCTATTTTTCAACTCCGCCACTTTCCGCCTAATGGCGTTGTGAGCGAGTTAGGCTTGGTCGCCGGAAAAGAAAAAGGCCCTCGGCTTTCGCCTGAGGGCCTTTGTTCTTCGGGCTTCACACACCGATGAATCCTTGGTGGGCGGTACTGGGATCGAACCAGTGACCCCTGCCGTGTGAAGGCAGTGCTCTACCGCTGAGCTAACCGCCCAAAGAAGAATCAAATTATGTCAGAGCTTTTGGGGTTCGTAAAGACCTTTCTGCAAATAATTTTCAGGGCCGCGCGACTGTCCGTCAGCCGGCCGTCGACGGCTCGACGAGATCCAGGATCGAGCCGTCGCGTTTGAGCGTCGCGAGCACGATGCTCGAATTGATCGACATCACGCCGGTGGCGCGGTGCAGCCGATTGATCACGAAGTCGGAGTAGTGGTCGAGGTCGCGCGCGCGCACCGTCAGCACGTAGTTCGATCCGCCCGTCACGATCTGCGCGGCGACGACTTCCGGCCACTGCTGGATCGCCTCCACGAACCGGTCGTGCCACTCGGGCACGTCCGGGCGCATCGAGACGTGCACCAGCGCCTCGAACGCCACGCCCACCTTCTTCGGCTCGATCGTGCAGCGGTAGCCCGCAATGGCGCCGCGTTCCTCGAGCAGCTTCACGCGCCGCAGGCATGCCGACGGCGACAGCGCGACCGCGTTCGACAGGTCCTGATTGCTGATGCGTCCGTCCCGTTCGAGGTGCCGGAGGATCCGCATGTCGGTTCGATCCAGGATCATTTCGCAGAATCCCGTCAATTTTGAGATGGTAGTCGAAGACTCTACTGCAATCGGTTCGGATCGTCACCGAAAAGTGAAGCTCATTCTATTTCGTCCTCGATAACATGCGCCCCATGCCTCGATCGCACGGCCCGGCCCGATGCCATGCCGCCGGTCGCACCGATTTCCACTCCTACCGACATTCCGCCATGTACGAACACATTCCCGCCTATCCGGGCGATCCGATCCTGTCGCTGTTCCAGGCATTCCAGCAGGATGCGCATCCGCACAAGGTCAACCTCAGCATCGGCCTCTACTACGACGACGCGGGCCGCATCCCGGTGCTCGAGAGCACGCGCATCGCGGCCGAGCGGCTGCGCGAAGCGGGCGCGCCGCACACCTACCTGCCGATGGAAGGGCTCGCCGCGTACCGGCAGGGCGTGCAGCGTCTCGTGTTCGGCGCCGATTGCGCGGCACTCGCGCAGGGCCGCATCGCGACGCTGCAGACGCTCGGCGGGTCGGGCGCGCTGCGCCTCGGCGCCGAGTTCGTGAAGCGCTATTTCCCCGACAGCGCGATCTGGATCAGCGATCCGACGTGGGACAACCATCGCGTGATCTTCTCGGCGGCCGGGCTCGACGTGCACACGTATCCGTACTACGACGAAGCACGCAACGGCTTGCGCGTCGACGCGATGCTCGCGGCGCTCGACGCGCTGCCCGCGCGCAGCATCGTGCTGCTGCAGCCGTGCTGCCACAACCCGACGGGCCTCGACCTGAGCCGCGACGCATGGCGCGCGGTGATCGACGTGCTCGTGCGCCGCGGGCTGATTCCGTTTCTCGACATGGCGTATCAGGGCTTCGGCGACGGTCTCGACGACGATGCATGGGCTGTGCGCGCGATCGTCGAGGCAGGGTTGCCGGCGATCGTCAGCAATTCGTTCTCGAAGAATTTCTCGTTGTACGGCGAGCGCGTCGGCGGGCTGTCGATCGTCTGCGCGAGCGCGGGCGAAGCCGCGACGGTGCTGAGCCAGCTGCAGGCCGGCGTGCGCCGTACCTATTCGAGCCCGCCGCTGTTCGGCGCGCAGCTCGTGTCGACGGTGCTGAACGACGACGCGCTGCGCGCGCGCTGGGAAGACGAGGTCGCACAGGTGCGCGCGCGCATCAAGCGCATGCGCGGCGCGCTGAAGGCGCGGCTCGATGCGCGCCTGCCCGCGCCGGCCTTCGACGCACTCGTCACGCAGCGCGGGATGTTCAGCTATACGGGCATCGCCGCGACCGACGTGGATCGCCTGCGCACGTCGCACGGCGTCTATCTGCTGCGCTCGGGCCGCATGTGCATCGCGGGGCTGAACGACGCGAACGTCGAGCACGTCGCGAACGCGATCGCCGACGTGCTCGGCGGCGCGCCGCGCCAGGCGGCCTGAGCAACCGGTTTCGAATCGAAGGAGGACACGATGGCAGACAGGATCCCGGTCGACTTGCCGCAGCTCGCGCAGCCGTTCTCGTGGGCGACCCGCGCGGGCGGGCTGATGTTTACCGGTCACGGGCCGGTCGATGCGTCCGGCGCGATCGTCGGCGACACGATGACCGAGCAGGCGCGCATCACGCTCGGCAATCTCGCGAAGGCCGCGGCCGCGGCGGGCGCGACGATGGACGACGTCGCGCAGGTGCTCGTCTACCTGTCCGACGTGAGCGCAATGCCGGAATTCGACGCCGAATACCGGCGCCACTTCCGTGAACCGTACCCGAACCGCACGTGCGTGGGCGTGCAGGGCTTCGCGCATCCGGACATGCGCGTCGAACTCGTCGCGTACGTCGCGCTGCCGGCGGCGCGCGACTAGCACGCATGCCGCCACGCGCGGACAGCAGTCGCCACGATACCGACAACATCAACAAACGAAAGACAAGGATGGAGACAAGCATGAAGAGAATCAGTCGATTCGCACTGCCGACGATGGCGGGCCTGCTCGCCGCGAGCGGCGCGATGGCGCAGAGCAGCGTGACGCTGTACGGGATCGTCGACCAGAGCATCCGCTATACGACGCACGCGGACGCATCGAACGACGCGAGCGTGCAGATGACCAACGGCGCGATCACCAACAGCCGCTGGGGCCTGAAGGGCAGCGAAGCGCTCGGCGGCGGGCTGAAGGCGATCTTCCAGCTCGAGAGCGGCTTCGAGCCGCAGAACGGACAGCTCGACGGCGCATTGTTCGGCCGCTACGCATATGTCGGCCTCGCCGGCGACTGGGGCACCGTGAAGCTCGGCCGGCAGGCAACCGAAGCGTTCAACCTGTTCGGCGATCTCGATCCGCTGACGGTCGGCAACTACACGGCCAACATGTGGCCGTACTTCCTCACGCAGGGTCGCGCGAGCAACGTCGTCAGCTATGACGGCACGTTCGGCGGGCTGAACGTCGGCGCGAGCTACGGCTTCGGCGGCGTGGCGGGCAGTCTTAGCGCGAATGCGTACTGGGGCACGCACGTGTCGTACACGCTCGGCGGGCTGATGGTCGGCGCGACGTACCAGCAGGTGCGCGACCTGACGAGCCGCGCGCAGCAGGCATGGGGCGCGGGCGCACGCTATGCGTTCGGCGTGGCGACGCTGTATGCGGGCTACCTCGGCGGCATCGACCGCACGGGCATGCTCGACCAGCAATTGCTGAATGCGGCGGGGCGCGACGTGACCTACGGTTCGTTCGTCGACAACCCGCGCCGCGACGCGATCTTCTACACCGGCGCGAGCGTGAAGATCACGCCCGCGGTATCGGTGACGGGCGTCGCGTACTACGACGACATCCGCAACGTCAACGGCGTCGCGGGCAACGGCGGAAAGCGCTATACGGGCGTGCTCGAGGCCGAGTACGCGCTGTCGAAGGCCACGCAGGTCTACGCGACGCTCGACTACAACCGCGTGAGCGGCGGCGCGTTCACCGAAATGCCCGGACGCGGCAACCAGACGGGCATCGCGGCCGGCCTGCGCCACATGTTCTGAGCACACGGCGCGCGACGGCCGGTGCGGTCCGGCGCCGGCCAGCGCGCCGTCGAAGTTTCGACCGGACAATCGCTTTCGAACGAGGTCATTCGATGCAACCAGAAGGGCAATTCCAGCACATCGCGGCGCGCGAGCACGGTCTGCGCCGCACGCTTTCCGCACGGCAGATGGCGATGATCGCGATCGGCGGTGCGATCGGCACCGGTCTCTTTCTCGGCAGCGGGTTCGCGATCGGCTTCGCGGGCCCGAGCGTGCTCGTGAGCTACGCGATCGGCGCGTTCATCTCGCTGTTGCTGATGGGCTGTCTCGCGGAGATGACGGTCGCGCACCCGACCTCCGGGTCGTTCGGTGCGTACGCCGAACATTACGTGAGCCCGTGGGCCGGGTTTCTCGTGCGCTATGCGTACTGGGCGTGCATCGTGCTCGCGGTCGGCACCGAAGTCACCGCGATCGCGCTGTACATGAAGTACTGGTTCCCGGGCGTGCCGGGCTGGCTATGGATCGTCGGCTTCTCGGCGCTGCTCGTGTTCGTCAATGCACGCAGCGTCGACGTGTTCGGCGCGGTCGAATACGGCTTCTCCGTCGTGAAGATCGCGGCGATCGTCGGCTTCATCGTGCTCGGCGCGTACGTCGTGTTCGGCGATCCGGCGCTCGTGGGCAACGGCGCGGCGCGTGCCGGCTTCCACCATTACACGGATCACGGCGGCTTCTTTCCGAAGGGCGTGTGGGGGATGTGGGTCGCGGTGATCGTGTCGATCTTCAGCTACCTGAGCATCGAGATGATCGCGGTCGCGGCCGGGGAGGCGGAAGACCCCGAGCACGCGGTCACGCGCGCATTCCGCTCGACCATCGTGCGGCTCGTGCTGTTCTATCTCGTCACGCTCGCGCTGATGCTCGCGATCGTGCCGTGGACGGCGGCAGGGCGCGACGAGAGCCCGTTCGTGAAGGTGATGGAGGCGATCCACCTGCCGGGCGCGGCGGGGCTGATCAACTTCGTCGTGCTGATCGCCGCGCTGTCCGCGATGAACAGCCAGCTCTACATCACGACGCGGATGATGTTCAGCCTGTCGCGCGCGGGCCATGCGCCGAAGGCGCTCGGCGAAGTGAACGCGCGCGGCGTGCCGTTCGGTGCGCTGATGCTGTCGACGCTCGGCATCGCGCTCGCCACGGTGTTGAGCGTGCTGTATCCGGACGCGTCGTTCACGATCATGATGGCGGTGTCGATGTTCGGCGCGCTGTTCACGTGGATGATGATCTTCGTCACGCACTATTGCTTCCGGCGTCGCCGCGCGGCGCTCGGCCTGCCGGCGCCCGCATTCCGGATGCGCGGCTTTCCGCTGCTGACGCTGCTCGGTGCGGGGCTGATGCTCGCGGTGATGGTGACGACCTACTTCACGGCCGAGTTCCACATGACGCTGATCTTCGGGATTCCGTTCCTGATCGTGCTGTCCGTCGTGTACGCAGTGTGGTACCGGCGCGCGCAGCCGGTGCTGCAACCGGGAGCGAAGTAGCGGCGGGCCGAGTCAGCCCGCCAGCGCGGGCAGCGCGTCGATCGACGCGCGCACGTAGTCGGCGAAGCGCAGCGCAACCGGTTCGGCGGTGCCGCTGCGCTTCAGTTCGAGCGTGCGCGATTCGAGCGACCCATCCCTCAGCGGCCGGAATGCCAGCCGGTCGCTCTTCACTTGCTGCAGCACGCGCGGCACCAGCGCGATGCCCATCCCGAACTCGATCATCGACAGGATCGTCTGCCACAGCCGCGCCTCGTGACGGATCAGCGGGCTGAATCCCGCGTTCACGCATTGCGCGATGATCAGGTCGTGATAGTGCGGCGCCGCTTCACGCGGAAACAGGATGAACGGCTCCGCGGCCAGCGCGGCGAGCGCGACCTGCCGGCGCCGCGCGAGCGGATGCGCGGCCGGCAGGCAGCACATGAACGGTTCCGCGTAGACGGGCGCCGATTCGACCTCGGGCGGGCAGTGGCCCCAGTGCGCGTAGCCGAGATCGATCTGGCCGCGCTGGATCGCCTGGACTTGCGCCTGCGTGTTCATCTCGCTCAGCACGACCTCGACGCCCGGATAGTCGGCCTCGAAGCGCCGCACCGCATCGGGCAGCCCGCGATACAGCATCGAATGCACGAAGCCGATCCGCAGCCGGCCCGCGAGCCCCGACGCCGAACGCACGGTGAGGCGCTCGGCCTCGGCCGCCTGCAACAGCAGCCGGCGCGCTTCGCCGAGCAGCACCGCGCCCGCATTGGTCAGTGCGACGGTCTTGTTGGTCCGCGAAAAAAGCTGCACGCCGAGCGCTTCCTCGAACTTGCGGATGTCGAAGCTCAGCGCCGGCTGCGAGATGAACAGGCGCTTCGCCGCGCGCCCGAAATGCAGCTCTTCGGCGACCGCCACGAAGTAGCGCAACTGCCTCAGTTCCATGCTGTCTCCTCACCGCATCGGCATCGATAAGCGTCGTCTATCGTACCGGATAAATCCTGTATTGGACGCTTATCGATCGCGCGCCTACGCTCTGCTGAACGACTGGCATCGGCCGGCCGCGCCGCCACGGCGCGGGCAGCGGCCGGCAGCCGGGCCACCATGGAGACGCACGCATGAACGACACCGCTCGCACGCCGGAGGCCGGCGCATCCAATATCCCCGACAGCCGGGGCATCAATTTCTTCACGGCCGATCCCGATCTCGGCGCATTGCTGAAGCTGCATCTCGGCACGGACCAATACGCAGCACTCGAACCGCGGCTGCATGCGCTCGGCGCACGCGTGTCGGGCGAGCTCGACGAATGGGCATCGCGCGCGGACAAGCATCCGCCCGTGCTCGAGTACCGCAACCGGCGTGGCGAGGCCGTGCAGCGGATCGACAAGGATCCCGCGTATGTCGCGCTCGAGCGCGTCGCTTATGCGGAGCTCGGGCTGGCGTCGCTGAGCCACCAGCCCGAGGCGGTGGCGCCGCTCGTCAAATACGCGCTGACGTTCCTGTTCGTGCAGGCCGAATTCGGGCTGTGCTGCCCGGTCAGCATGACCGATTCGCTTACGCGCACGCTGCGCCGTTTCGGCGAGCCGGCGCTCGTCGAGCGTTACCTGCCGATGCTCGCGTCGCGCGATTTCGACACGCTGTTCCAGGGCGCGATGTTCATGACCGAGCAGGCGGCCGGCTCCGACGTCGCGCGCATCGCGACGCGCGCGGCGCGCGAAACGGATGCGCTGGGCAACGCGGTCTGGCGTCTGTACGGCGACAAGTGGTTCTGCTCGAACGCGGACGCCGATCTCGCGATGGTGCTGGCGCGGCCCGACGGCGCGCCGGACGGCATCAAGGGCCTCGCGCTGTTCCTGTTGCCGAAGACGCTGCCGGACGGCACGCGCAACGCGTACCGGATCGTGCGGTTGAAGGACAAGCTCGGCAGCCGCTCGATGGCGAGCGGCGAGATCGCGCTCGAAGGCGCGCAGGCGTATCTGATCGGCGAGATCGGTCGCGGCTTTCACCAGATGGCCGACATGATCAACATGTCGCGGCTGTCGAACGGCGTGCGGGCGGCCGGGCTGATGCGGCGCGCGCTGAACGAGTCGCTGCACGTGGCGGCGAACCGCGCCGCGTTCGGCCGCAAGCTGATCGAGATGCCGCTGATGCAGCGCCAGCTGATGAAGATGCTGCTGCCCGCCGAGGCCGCGCGCGCGATGTTCATGCAGATCGCGCTGCTGCTGCCGCAGGCGGATGCGGGTGACGAGCAGGCCGCGCGCTGCGTGCGCATCCTGACGCCGCTGATCAAGTTCCGCGCGTGCCGCGACGCACGCCGCGTGACGGGCGACGCGATGGAAGTGCGCGGCGGCACCGGCTACATCGAGGAGTGGAGCGATGCGCGTCTCGTGCGCGATGCGCATCTCGGCTCGATCTGGGAGGGCACGAGCAACATCGTCGCGCTCGACGTCGCGCGTGCCGCGCAGCGCGAGCATGCGCTCGACGCGCTGCGTACGTTCCTCGGCGACCGGCTCGGCGCCGCGCCGCTGCCCGACGCGAGCCGCGCGGCACTGCGGCGCATCCTGACGCGCGCGTGCGACGCGCTCGCGCGGGTCGCGGCGGACGGCGACGATGCACGCGTGCGGCAGGCCGCGTCGGCGCTGTATTACGCGAGCGCGGCCGTGCTGATGGCATGCGAAGGCGTGCGGCTCGCGCCCGATTACCGGCGCCTCGCGCTCGCGCACCTGATCGTGCGTCACAAGCTGCTGCCGGTCGACCCGCTCGCGCCGCCGTCGCGCGACGACGAACCGGCGGCGTTCGACGCGCTGCTGCGCGGCACGCCGGTGCCGCTCGACATGGCGCTCGACCTGCTGCCGGAGGTCGAACGATGAGCGCGACGCGAGGGGCACTGGACGGTCTGAAGGTCGTCGACCTGAGCCGCGTGCTCGGCGGCCCGTACTGTACGCAGGCGCTCGCCGACCACGGCGCGACGGTCGTCAAGATCGAGCCGCCGGACGGCGACGAGACGCGCGGCTGGGGGCCGCCGTTCCTCGGCGACACCGCGTGGTACTTCATGGGCGTGAACCGCAACAAGGAAGGGCTCGCGCTCGACCTGTCCCGCGATGAAGGGCGCGCGATCCTGTGGCGCCTGCTCGAAGAGGCCGACGTACTCGTCGAGAACTTCAAGCCCGGCACGCTCGCGCGCTGGGGGATGGACTACGCGCGCGACCTGCGGCCGCTTTTTCCTCGCCTGATCCACTGCGCGGTGACGGGCTTCGGCGAAGACGGCCCGCTCGGCGGGCTGCCCGGCTACGACGCGGTGATCCAGGCGATGGCCGGGCTGATGAGCGTGAATGGCGAGCGCGACGGCGGTGCGATGCGCATCGGTCTGCCGATCGTCGACATGGTCACGGGGCTCAACGCGCTGGCCGGCATCCTGCTCGCGCTCGCGGAGCGGGAGAAGAGCGGCCAGGGCCAGTCGATCGACATCGCGCTGTACGACTGCGGCGTGTCGCTGCTGCATCCGCACCTGCCGAACTTCTTCGGCTCGGGGCGCGTGCCCGAGCGCAGCGGCAACGCGCATCCGAACATCGCGCCGTACGACAGCTACCGCACGGCCACCGTGCCGATCTTCCTCGCGGTCGGCAACGACCGGCAGTTCGCGCGGCTCGTCGCGCATCTCGGCGCGCCGGCGCTGGCCGGCGACCCGCGCTTCGTCGACAACCGCAGCCGCTGCGCACACCGCTCGCAGCTGAAGGTCGAGCTGGAGGCACGGCTCGCCGCGCATTCGTGCGAGCCGCTCGCCCGCGACCTGATGGCAGCGGGCGTGCCGTGCGGGCCGGTGCGCAACGTCGGCGACGTCACGCGCGATCCGCATGCGCTGCACCGGAACCTGTTCGTCGAGCTCGGCGCGTATCGCGGCACCGCATCGCCGGTGAAGCTGTCGCGTACGCCGGCGACTTACCGCACGCCGCCGCCCGCGCTCGGGCGCGACACGCGCGCGGTGCTCGATCGCCTCGGCGTCGATCCGGTGCTCCAGCAGCAACTGCTCGACGCCGGCGTGCTGAAGGTCGCACCGGACCCGACGTGACCGGCCGAGGGGGCGGCTGCACGTGAACCCCCTCGGCGGACTCACCGCAACACCGCAACACCGCCAGCCGGCGGCGCAATGCCGGCCATCCGGCAACGCGCGCGACAGTCGCGCGGCCGATCACGAACATGGAGACATCGATGAGCCGTCCGCAATCCCCGTCCGCCGCACAACCGCAACCACGGCCCGGCCGCGCCGCCCTCGCGGCATTCGTCGGCACCACGATCGAGTGGTACGACTTCTACATCTACGGCACGGCCGCGGCGCTCGTGTTCGGCAAGGTGTTCTTTTCCAGCACGATGGATCCCGGCGTCGCGACGCTGCTCGCATTCGTCACGTTCTGGGCCGGCTTCGCCGCGCGGCCGCTCGGCGGGATCGTGTTCGGGCATCTCGGCGATCGCGTCGGCCGCAAGACGGCGCTCGTGATCACGCTCGTGATGATGGGCCTCGCGACGACCGGCATCGGTCTCTTGCCCGGCTATTCGTCGATCGGCGTATGGGCGCCGGTGGGGCTCGTCGTGCTGCGCGTGCTGCAGGGCATCGCGGTCGGCGGCGAGTGGGGCGGCGCGGTGCTGATCGCGAGCGAGAACGCGCCGAAGCATCGCAGCATCCTGTACGCGGCATTCGCGCAGCAGGGTTCGCCTACCGGCAACCTGCTCGCGACGGCCGCGTTCTTCGCGCTGAGCGCGCTGCCGACGCCGTCGTTCCTGATGTGGGGCTGGCGCATCCCGTTCCTGCTGTCGGCCGTGCTCGTGCTCATCGGGATGGTGATCCGGCTGCGGCTCGAGGAATCGGTCGACATGCAGCGCGTGCTCGCGCGCAAGCGTACGGTGAAGCTGCCGCTGCGCGACGTCGTGCGCGACCACTGGCCGATCGTGCTGCTCGCGGCCGGCACGCTGCCGGTGATCAACGTCACGTACTTCCGCAGCACGTTCGCGCTGTCGTGGGCCACCAAGGAGCTCGGCTATGCGCAGGGCACCTTCCTCGGCATCCTGTCGATCTCGCTCGTCGTGCAGTTCCTGATGCAGCCGATCGGCGCGTGGTTCGTGTCGAAGGTCGACATGCGGCGTGCGATGTGCTGGATCCTGATTCCGGAGATCGTGCTGATGCCGGTGATGTTCCATGCGCTCGCCACGCGTTCGTACGGGGTCGCCGTTGCGGGCATGTGCATCTCGACGATCCCGTCCGCGATGTTCTACGGCGCGGTCGGCGGTGTGCTCGCACGCGTGTTTCCGGCCAACATCCGCTACACCGGGCTGTCGCTCGCGTACCAGTTGAGCGCGCTCGTCGTCGGCGGCGGCACGCCGGTGCTCGCGCAGGCGATCCTGAATGCGACCGGCAGCATCGTCGGCGTCGCGATCGCGTCGGGGCTCTATGCGCTCGTATCGCTCGCGTGCATGCTGGCGCTGCTGAATCGCACCGGCTATCGCGCGAACGAACTGTCGACGGCCGAGCGCAGCGATGCGGCCGAATGGGGCACCGAAAGTGCCGGCGCCGACAACCCGGCCGGCACGACGGCGCGCGAGGACGAGCGCGCCACGTTGAAACCGGCGGGGTAAGCCGGGCGGGGCGGCGCGTTCCCGGAAAACGCCCCGCCAAAAGCAAACGGCACCGTGCGATACACGGTGCCGTTTGCTTTTTGTGCGATGCGCCGGCATGGCCGGCCATCGCGATTCGCGGGTGCTCAGCCTTCGGTCGGCGGCACGTAGCCGGACGCCTGGTCCGCGCCGTCGCCGAAGAAGTACTTCTCGGTCTGCTTCATCAGGTACTGGCGCGCGCGCGGGTCGGCCATGTTCAGGCGGTTCTCGTTGATCAGCATCGTCTGCTGCTTGAGCCAGCCTTGCCATGCTTCCTTCGACACGCTTTCATAGATGCGCTTGCCGAGTTCGCCCGGCAGCGGCGGGAAATCGAGCGCTTCGGCTTCCTTGCCGAGCTTCGCGCATTGGATCATTCGAGCCATCGTGTACTTCTCCTGTAATCGGTGTCTGGGGGAGGGCAGTCGTGCCTGCGCTCAGAGCTGTTTCATCAGCACGAGCGACTTGCGCTGCCAGTTATAGAGTTTGCGGCGGTCTTCCGGCAGGTCGTCGACGCTGACCTTGACGAAGCCGCGCTTGAGGAACCAGTGCTCGGTGCGCGTCGTGAGCACGAAGATGTGCGTGAGGCCGCGCGCGCGGGCGCGCTGCTCGATGCGCTTGAGCAGGCGTTCGCCGTCGCCGGAGCCTTGCGCTTCCGGCGCGACCGTCAGGCACGCCATCTCGCCGATCTTTTCCTGCTGGTACGGATACAGCGCCGCGCAGCCGAACAGCACGCCATCGTGCTCGATCACCGAGAAGTGGTCGATGTCGCGTTCGATCTGGTGACGGCCGCGTCGTACCAGCGTGCCATCGGATTCAAGCGGCTCGATCAGCGACAGGATGCCGCCGACGTCGTCCGGCGTCGCTTCGCGCAGGCTCTCGAGGTTCTCGTACGAGATCATCGTGCCGACGCCGTCGTGCAGGAACAGTTCGAGCAGCATGCTGCCGTCGAGCGACTGCGGAATCAGGTGGGCCCGGGTCACGCCGCCGCGGCATGCGCGGATCGAATGCTTCAGGAAGAACGCGTCGTCGCCCTGGACGTTGCCGGAATCGAGCAGCTCGGCGGCCGCATCCAGCGACATTTCGCGGACCAGCTCGCCTTCGTCGTCGACGATGCCGGGCGCTTCGGTCAGGAAGATGATCTTGTCGGCGCGCAGCGCGATCGCGGCGGCCGATGCGACGTCTTCCATCGACAGGTTGAACGCTTCGCCGGTCGGCGAGAAGCCGAGCGGCGACAGCAGCACGAGCTTGCGGCTCGCGAGCGAATGACGGATCGATTCGGCGTCGATCTTGCGCACGATGCCCGTGTGCGCGAAGTCGACCCCGTCGAGAATCCCCACCGGCCGCGCGGTCACGAAGTTGCCGGACACGACGCTGATGTGCGCGTGCGCCATCGGCGAGTTCGGCAGCCCTTGGCTGATCGCGGCCTCGATGTCGAGACGCACTTCGCCGGCCGCTTCCTTCGCGGACTCGAGCGCGCGCGCATCGGTGATGCGCAGCCCGTGCGAAAACTCGGATTCGACACCATGCAGGCTCAGCTGCTCCTCGACCTGCGGCCGCGAGCCGTGCACGAGCACGATCTGGATGCCCATCGCCTGCAGCAGCGCGATGTCGGACACGAGCGCGTTCAGCAGCCCCTGCTGCACCACTTCGCCGCCGAACCCCACGACGAACGTGCTGTTGCGGAACTTGTGGATATAGGGCGCGACGGAGCGCATCCAGTCGACGAACTGCGCGTGGCTGGCGGCCGAATCGTCGGCGGCCGGCGACGTCGCGGCGTCGGTCTGGGCGGGAGGGAGGTCGGTTTGGGAATTCATGGGCGGGATTATAATGCGCCCCCATGTCGAATGTACCTAAAAGTCCCGCGCCGACGCGGGCCAAAGCGCCGTCGGCGAAGCACCCGGATGGTGCGGCCGATGCGCGTCAGCAGCAGGGCCAGCCGCCGCGCCAGCAGCAACAGCAGGCCGGCCAGCCGCCGCGCGGGCCGCGCGGCGGCGAACGGCGCGGCGAGCCGGG
>NZ_CABVLY010000034.1 GCF_902498995.1 Burkholderia anthina | reverse complement strand
CGCAGGCGGCGTCGGCCGGTGCGGCGAGCGGCGCCGCGACGCCGGGGCCCGCCACGCGCGGCGTCAAGTTCTCCGCGCCGCCATCGGGCGACCTGCAGTACGACACGTTCTACAACGGGATGCAGAACATGATCGGCACGATCCACTGGCGCACCGATGGACGAACCTACGACCTGTCGGTATCGATGCCGGTGCCGTTCGTCGGCCCGTTCACGTATCGCAGCGAAGGCCGGATCGACGCATTCGGCGTCGCGCCCGACCGTTACGTCGAAAAGCGCGGCCGGCGCCCCGAGGACATCGCGATCTTCAACCGGGAAATCCATCAGGTTGTCTTCACGCGCACGCCGAACAACGCGCCGCTGCCCGACGGCGTGCAGGATCGCTTCAGCATGCTGATGCAGCTGTCGGGGCTCTTGCGCGGCAATCCGTCCGCGTACAAGCCGGGCGTCACGCAGCAGTTCTTCGTGATCGACAACAACAGCGGCGAAACCTGGCCGATCACCGTGATCGGCGACGAGGACGTGCAGACCCAGGCCGGTATCGTCAGGGCCCGACACTTCATGCGCCTGCCGCGCCGCGACGGCGACACGCGCCGCATCGACATGTGGCTCGCGCCGTCGCTCGGCTGGCTGCCCGCGCGGCTCGTGCAGACGGAGCCGAACGGCGCGCAAATCGAGCTGCTGTGGCACGGCACGCTGGCACCGCCGGGTGTACCCTCTGGAGGTGGAGTCGACAGCGACGCAACGAGCGGGTCCGCGAGTGCGCCGGCACCGGCCACGCCGGCCGCACAACCGGCGCAACCCGGGGCACAACCCGCGCCGCCGGCCGCCGGGCAACCGCCCGCGCCACCGGCTGCAACGCCTGCGTCGTCGCCGGCCGGGCCGTGAATGCGACAAATCGGCAATTTCGACCGATTAAAGCGCTGACGAAAATGGCCGATGACACTCTTTAACAACTATTTCAGTACACCGGACGACAATAAGAAACGTTTGATAGACATCGGCTTCTAACCGATACACCCCACGCAAACGGGAGACCGGGGTGTGCAGCGCAAGCCCCTTGAAACCGGCAAGGCCTGCCCCATCTACGGGACAACAAGGCCAGATGCCACTGCGAAGAGGAGTGCCGCCATGCAAATGATCTACAACAGCCCCAACTACTGCGTCGTCGAATTTGCGCCGCAGGCCGGTCACCATCTGATGAATGCCGGCGGATACGAAATCGTCGACAAGAACGCGCAGCGCGAGATCTTCATCGACGGCGAACTTGCCGAGCGATTCCGCGCACACGTGAAACAGCTGATCGAAGACGAACCGTCGCTCGACGAAGTGGACGAATTCCTCGGACAGTTCGACAGCCTGATGATGATGCCGGTCGTCCTGCACTGAACCCTGAGCGGCCCGGCACGGCGCCGGGCCATTCGCCGCGCCGCTGGCGCGGTGCCGCGAGCACTCCGATCCAAGCCCCCGCCCGGTTCGCCGGCGGGGGTTTTCGTTTGGTGCGGCCGGCACGCGGCAAAGCCGCGGCCTCGTGGCAAGGACAACGCCCGTGCGTGCGCGCCACGCCGCCGCAGCCGCGCAACCCGCGCGCCACGCCGCGCGAGGCCGGGCGGCGCCCCGGCGCACCGGCTACAATGACGGTTTTCCCGTCTTCGCCGGTTTCCCGCCATGTCTGCGACCCCTCTCGCCGCTTCCGCCCCGCTCGACGCGCCCTACACGCGCGGCGCCGAACTGCCTGCGCTGCTGAAATCGCGCATCCTGATCCTCGACGGCGCGATGGGCACGATGATCCAGCGCTACAAGCTCGACGAGGCCGCGTATCGCGGCGAGCGCTTCAAGGACTTCCCGCGCGACATCAAGGGCAACAACGAGCTGCTGTCGCTCACGCAGCCGCAGATCATCCGCGAGATCCACGACCAGTACTTCGCGGCCGGCGCCGACATCGTCGAAACCAACACGTTCGGCGCGACGACGGTGGCACAGGCCGACTACGAGATGGAAGACCTCGTCGTCGAGATGAACATCGAATCGGCGAAGCTCGCGCGCGAATCGGCCGCGAAATACACGACGCCGGACAAGCCGCGCTTCGTCGCGGGCGCGATCGGGCCGACGCCGAAGACGGCGAGCATCTCGCCGGACGTCAACGACCCGGGCGCGCGCAACGTCACGTTCGACGAGTTGCGCACGTCGTACTACCAGCAGGCGAAGGCGCTGCTCGACGGCGGCGTCGACCTGTTCCTGGTCGAGACGATCTTCGACACGCTGAACGCGAAGGCCGCGCTGTTCGCGCTCGACGAACTGTTCGAAGACACCGGCGAACGCCTGCCGATCATGATCTCGGGCACCGTCACCGACGCCTCGGGCCGCATCCTGTCGGGCCAGACGGTCGAGGCGTTCTGGAATTCGCTGCGCCACGCGAAGCCGCTCACGTTCGGCCTGAACTGCGCACTCGGCGCGGCGCTGATGCGCCCGTACATCGCCGAGCTCGCGAAGCTGTGCGACACCTACGTGTCGTGCTACCCGAACGCGGGCCTGCCGAACCCGATGGCCGAAACCGGCTTCGACGAAACGCCGGACATCACGTCGGGCCTGCTGAAGGAATTCGCGCAAGCCGGGCTCGTGAACCTCGCGGGCGGCTGCTGCGGCACGACGCCCGAGCACATCGCCGAGATCGCGAAGGCGCTCGCCGACGTGAAACCGCGCCGCTGGCCGAGCCAGTACAGCGACGCCGCCTGACCGACCGCCTCAACGCCCGCCCTACCTCATACGAATTCGCACCGCCATGACCGATCACATGATGCGCCTTGCCGGCCTCGAGCCGTTCAACGTCACATCCGGGACGCTTTTCATCAACGTCGGCGAACGCACCAACGTCACCGGCTCGAAGGCGTTCGCGCGGATGATCCTCAACGGCCAGTTCGACGAGGCGCTCGCCGTCGCGCGCCAGCAGGTCGAGAACGGCGCGCAGGTGATCGACATCAACATGGACGAGGCGATGCTCGATTCGAAGGCGGCGATGGTGCGCTTCCTAAATCTGATCGCGTCGGAGCCGGACATCGCGCGCGTGCCGATCATGATCGACTCGTCGAAGTGGGACGTGATCGAGGCCGGCCTCAAATGCGTGCAGGGCAAGGCGATCGTGAACTCGATCTCGCTGAAGGAAGGCGAGGAAGCGTTCCGCCACCACGCGAACCTGATCCGCCGCTACGGTGCGGCGGCGGTCGTGATGGCGTTCGACGAAACGGGCCAGGCCGATACCTACGAACGCAAGACCGAGATCTGCAAGCGCTCGTACGACTTCCTCGTGAACGAAGTCGGCTTCCCGCCGGAAGACATCATCTTCGACCCGAACATCTTCGCGGTCGCGACCGGCATCGAGGAGCACAACAACTACGCGGTCGACTTCATCGAGGCGACCCGCTGGATCAAGCAGCACCTGCCGTACGCGAAGGTGAGCGGCGGCGTGTCGAACGTGTCGTTCTCGTTCCGCGGCAACGACCCGGTGCGCGAGGCGATCCACACCGTGTTCCTGTACCACGCGATCCAGGCGGGGATGGACATGGGCATCGTCAACGCGGGCCAGCTCGGCGTGTACGCCGATCTCGACGCGGAACTGCGCGAGCGCGTCGAGGACGTGATCCTGAACCGCCGCGACGATTCCACCGACCGGCTCCTCGAAATCGCCGACAAGTTCAAGGCGGGCGGCGCGAAGAAGGAAGAGAACCTCGAGTGGCGCAACCAGCCGGTCGAGAAGCGGCTCTCGCACGCGCTCGTGCACGGCATCACGACCTTCATCGTCGAGGATACCGAAGAGGTGCGCGCGAAGATCGCCGCGGCGGGCGGCCGTCCGATCAACGTGATCGAAGGCCCGCTGATGGACGGGATGAACATCGTCGGCGACCTGTTCGGCCAGGGCAAGATGTTCCTGCCGCAGGTCGTGAAGTCGGCGCGCGTGATGAAGCAGGCCGTCGCGCACCTGATCCCGTTCATCGAGGAAGAAAAGCGCCTGCTCGCGGAAGCGGGCGGCGACGTGCGCGCGAAGGGCAAGATCGTCATCGCGACCGTGAAGGGCGACGTGCACGACATCGGCAAGAACATCGTGTCGGTCGTGCTCCAGTGCAACAACTTCGAAGTGGTCAACATGGGCGTGATGGTCCCGTGCAACGAGATCCTCGCGAAGGCGAAGGTCGAAGGCGCGGACATCATCGGGCTGTCGGGCCTCATCACGCCGAGCCTCGAGGAAATGGCGTACGTCGCATCCGAAATGCAGCGCGACGACTACTTCCGCGTGAAGAAGATTCCGCTGCTGATCGGCGGCGCGACGACCTCGCGCGTGCACACGGCCGTGAAGATCGCGCCGCACTACGAGGGCCCGGTCGTCTACGTGCCCGATGCATCGCGCTCGGTATCGGTCGCATCGAACCTGCTGTCGGACGAAGGCGCGACGAAGTATCTCGACGAGCTGAAGTCCGACTACGCGCGCATCCGCGACCAGCACGCGAACCGCAAGCAGCAGCCGATGGTCACGCTCGCCGACGCGCGCGCGAACAAGACCAAGGTGGACTGGGCCGGCTACACGCCGGTCAAGCCGAAGTTCATCGGCCGCCGCGTGTTCAAGAACTACGACCTGAACGAGCTCGCGAACTACATCGACTGGGGCCCGTTCTTCCAGACCTGGGATCTCGCCGGCCCGTACCCGGCGATCCTGAACGACGAGATCGTCGGCGAATCGGCGCGGCGCGTGTTCTCCGACGCGAAGTCGATGCTCGCGCGCCTGATCCAGGGCCGCTGGCTGACCGCGAACGGCGTGATCTCGCTGCTGCCGGCCAACACGGTCAACGACGACGACATCGAGATCTATACCGACGAGACGCGCTCGGAAGTGCTGCTCACATGGCGCAACCTGCGCCAGCAGAGCGTGCGGCCGGTGGTCGACGGCGTGATGCGCCCGAACCGCTCGCTCGCCGACTTCATCGCGCCGAAGGCGTCGGGTGTGGCCGACTACATCGGGATGTTCGCGGTGACGGCCGGCCTCGGCGTCGACGTGAAGGAAAAGCAGTTCGAAGCCGATCACGACGACTACAGCGCGATCATGCTGAAAGCGCTCGCGGACCGCTTCGCGGAAGCGTTCGCCGAAGCGCTGCATGCGCGCGTGCGCCGCGAGCTGTGGGGCTACGCGAGCGGCGAGACGCTCGACAACGACGCGCTGATCGCGGAAAAGTACGCGGGCATCCGCCCGGCGCCGGGCTACCCGGCCTGCCCCGACCACCTCGTGAAGCGCGACATGTTCGCCGCACTGCATGCGGAGGAGATCGGGATGAGCGTGACCGATTCGCTGGCGATGCTGCCGGCCGCGAGCGTGTCGGGCTTCTATCTGGCGCACCCGGACAGCCGGTATTTCTCGGTCGGGAAAATCGGGCAGGATCAGCTCGACGACTACGCGCAGCGCATGGCGCTGTCGCTGGACGACGCGCGCCGCGCACTCGCGCCGCAGCTCTGATCGATCCCCGGGCAGCCGCCCGTTTGGTCAGACGAAAAGAAAAAGCCCGCTATCGAGCGGGCTTTTTTCTGCGGTGCGAACCTGCGTCCCGCGGGCAGCGGGGCTCAGAAGCCCCAGTGCACGTCGGCCTGGCCGGCCTTCGCTTCGCGCAGCATCATCAGGAACGGCGCGACCCGTTGCGCCAGGTTCGGCGGCAGTTCGTGGTGCGCGTGGTCGTCGTCGTCCTCGTGGAAATGGCCGGCGTGCTCGGCGCGTTCCTGCTTGGCCTGGGCAACCGCCCCTTCCAGCTTCGCGATCGCACCGTCCAGTTCGTCGTGCGTAATGACGCCGCGTTCGCCCAGCTGCTTGCCGACGAGGCTCAGCACGTACACGGCGAAATCCTTCAGCACATCGAGATCCTGTGCCGCCTTGCTCTTGAACGTAATCATGACAATTCCCTTTTCATCTTGTTGTGCCCGCGCGGCGCGGTTGGGGAACGCCGGCAGGCCGGCGTCCGGCCTTCGCGGACGCGGGGCGCCTGATCGGCATATTAGCACCTGTTAAAATTCTGCGATCCCTGAAACGCGCGCCCGAAAAGCGCGCCGGCAGGCCGGCGTTTCCGGCCGCCACCAACGAAGCCTTCTACCAGCATGCTGCCAGCACACAAACAGACCCTCGAAGCCCTGCTCGCGGATAGCGTCACGCAGGTCGCACACGCGCTGAAAGGCGCCGACGCCGCCTTCGCGGCCCCCGTCATCACGCTGGAGCGCCCGAAGGCCGCCGCGCACGGCGACGTCGCGTGCAACGTCGCGATGCAGCTCGCCAAGCCGCTCGGCACGAACCCGCGCCAGCTCGCCGAACGGATCGTCGCCGCGCTCACGGCCCAGCCGGCCGCGCAAGGGCTCGTCGAGGCCGCCGAAATCGCCGGCCCCGGCTTCATCAACCTGCGCCTGACGGCCGCCTCGAAGCAGGCGGTGATCGCCGCCGTGTTCGACCAGGGCCGCGCGTTCGGCACGTCGGACCGCGAAAAAGGCAAACAAGTGTTGCTCGAATTCGTGTCGGCCAACCCGACCGGCCCGCTGCACGTCGGCCACGGCCGCCAGGCGGCGCTCGGCGACGTGCTCGCGAACGTGATCGCGAGCCAGGGCTACGCGGTGCACCGCGAGTTCTACTACAACGACGCGGGCGTGCAGATCGGCAACCTCGCGATCTCGACGCAGGCGCGCGCACGCGGCCTGAAACCGGGCGACTCGGGCTGGCCGGAAGCCGCGTACAACGGCGAATACATCGCCGACATCGCGCGCGATTACCTGAACCGCGAGACGGTCGCCGCGAAGGACGGCGAGCCGGTCACCGGCGCGGGCGACATCGAGGATCTCGACGCGATCCGCAAGTTCGCGGTCGCGTATCTGCGTCACGAGCAGGACATGGACCTGCAGGCATTCGGCGTGAAGTTCGACCAGTACTATCTCGAGTCGTCGCTGTACAGCGAAGGCCGCGTCGAGAAGACGGTCGACGCGCTGATCAAGGCCGGCATGACCTACGAGCAGGACGGCGCGCTGTGGCTGCGCACGACCGACGAAGGCGACGACAAGGATCGCGTGATGCGCAAGTCGGACGGCACGTACACGTACTTCGTGCCGGACGTCGCGTACCACGTGACGAAATGGGAGCGCGGCTTCACGAAGGTGATCAACATCCAGGGTTCGGACCACCACGGCACGATCGCGCGCGTGCGCGCCGGCCTGCAGGGGCTGCACGTCGGCATCCCGAAGGGCTATCCCGACTACGTGCTGCACAAGATGGTCACCGTGATGCGCGACGGCCAGGAAGTGAAGCTGTCGAAGCGGGCGGGCAGCTACGTGACGGTGCGCGACCTGATCGAATGGTCGGGCGGCGCGGCGCCGGGCCAGGAAACGGCGCCGGACCTGATCGACGAGGCGACCATCACGCGCGGCCGCGACGCGGTGCGCTTCTTCCTGATTTCGCGCAAGGCCGATACCGAGTTCGTGTTCGACATCGACCTCGCGCTGAAACAGAACGACGAAAACCCGGTCTACTACGTCCAGTACGCGCATGCGCGGATCTGCTCGGTGCTCAACGAACTGAAGTCGCGCTACAACGTCGACGCCTCGCAGTTGCCGGGCGCCGACCTGTCGCAGCTCACGAGCCCGCAGGCCGTGTCGCTGATGCAGAAGCTCGCCGAATATCCGGACATGCTCACGCACGCGGCGAACGAACTGGCACCGCACGCCGTCGCGTTCTATCTGCGCGATCTCGCTGGCGAATTCCACTCGTTCTACAATGCGGAGCGCGTGCTGGTCGACGACGAAGCGCCGCGCAATGCGCGCGCAGCGCTCCTCGCCGCGACCCGGCAGGTGCTCGAGAATGGTCTGGCGGTGCTCGGCGTGTCCGCGCCCGCCAAGATGTAAAGCCCGAAACGGGCAGCGAATGGCCGCGGCAGCGCCGCTGCGGCCTTTTCACGATTCTTTTTGCAGGTGACTCAAGCAATGGCACAACCACGCCGCACTTCGAAGCAATCGAAACAAGCCGGAGGGACATTTCTTGGAATCGTGCTGGGCCTGATCGTCGGCCTCGCAATCGCAGTGGTCGTGGCGCTCTATATCACGCGTTCGCCGTCGCCGTTCGTGTCGAAGGTCGCGCCGCCGCCGGCCGACAACGGCGCGAGCCAGCCGCAGCAGTTCGACCCGAACCGCGCACTGCAGGGCAAAACGCCCGGCCAGCCGGTGCCGCAGGCCGCGCAGCCCGCGCCGCCGAACACCGCGCCCGGCCAGGCCGCGAACCAGACCCAGGGCGGCCTGCTGCCCGAACCGCAGATCGTCGAAGTGCCGCCGTCGGGCAACGCGAACGGCTCCAGCGGCTCGAACAGCACGAGCGGCACGAGCGCGTCGAACAATGCATCGTCGGGTAACGGCGTCGCCGTCGCGCCGAAGCCGGCCGACAACACGCCGCCGCCGAAGAAGACGCAGCAGGCGCAGCAACAGCAGCAGCAAGGCGGCGAGGACGATCTCGCGCGCTTCGCGGCGCAGAAGCAGGCGCAACAGGCCGCCGCGCAGAAACAGCAGCAAGCCGCCAACACGGCGAAGCCGACGTCGTCCACGACGGCCGCCGCCGCAGCGAAGCCGCCGACCGCGGCCGACGCGAACACCGGCTACTTCCTGCAGGTCGGCGCGTATAAAACGGAAGGCGACGCCGAGCAGCAGCGCGCGCGCCTGGGCTTCCAGGGTTTCGAGTCGAAGGTGTCGAAGCGCGATGTCAGCGGCGTGACGTATTTCCGCGTGCGCGTCGGCCCGTTCTCGAAATTCGAGGATATGAACTCGGCCCGTCAGCGCCTGTCCGATGCAGGTGTCGACACGGCGGTGATCCGCTTCACGAAGCAGTAAGCCGCCGGCCGCGCCCGCGCAGAACCCGTTACGTTCCGTAACCCGAGCAACTGATTCGACGTTCACAACATGAAAAAACTGCTTAGCACGCTTCTTCTGTCCCTGGGCCTGGCTGCCGCCGGCTTCGCCCAGGCTTCGCCCGCCGCCCCCGCCGCCGGCAAGGACTTCGAGGTGATGAAGTCGCCGCAGCCGGTGTCCGCGCCGGCCGGCAAGGTCGAGGTGATCGAGTTCTTCTGGTACGGCTGCCCGCACTGCTACGAATTCGAGCCGACGATCGAGGCCTGGGTGAAGAAGCAGGGCAACAACATCGACTTCAAGCGCGTGCCGGTGGCATTCCGCGACGATTTCATCCCGCACTCGAAGCTGTACTACGCGGTGTCGGCGCTCGGCATCTCGGAGAAGGTCACGCCGGCGATCTTCAACGCGATCCACAAGCAGAAGAACTACCTGCTGACGCCGCAGGCGCAGGCCGACTTCCTGGCGACGCAAGGCGTCGACAAGAAGCAGTTCATGGATGCCTACAACTCGTTCAGCGTGCAGGGCGAGGTGAAGCAATCGGCCGAACTGCTGAAGAACTACGCGATCGACGGCGTGCCGACGGTTATCGTCCAGGGCAAGTACAAGACGGGCCCGGCTTACACGAACAGCATCCCGGGCACCGCACAAGTGCTCGACTATCTCGTGAAGCAGGTTCAGGACAAGAAGCTCTGATCCCCGCCCGCGCGCCGGCATGACTACTCCGCTGAAGGTCTTCATCACCGGCGCGTCGAGCGGCCTCGGCCTCGCGATGGCCGAGGAGTACGCCCGCCAGGGCGCCACACTCGCCCTCGTCGCGCGCCGCACCGATGCACTCGATGCATTCGCGCGGCGCTTCCCGAAGCTGTCCATCTCCGTCTATTGCGCCGACGTGCGCGACGCCGATGCGCTCGCCACGGCCGCCGCGTCGTTCAGCGCCGCGCACGGCTGCCCCGACGTCGTGATCGCGAACGCGGGCATCAGCCAGGGCGCCGTCACGGGCCAGGGCGATCTCGCCGCGTTCCGCGACGTGATGGACATCAACTACTACGGCATGGTCGCGACGTTCGAGCCGTTCGTCGGCCCGATGACGGCCGCGCGGCACGGCACGCTGGTTGGCGTCGCGAGCGTCGCCGGCGTGCGCGGCCTGCCCGGCTCCGGCGCGTACAGCGCGTCGAAATCGGCCGCGATCAAGTATCTCGAGGCGCTGCGCGTCGAGCTGCGCCCCGCCGGCGTCGGCGTCGTGACGATCGCGCCCGGCTACATCCGCACGCCGATGACCGCGCACAACCCGTACCGGATGCCGTTCCTGATGGACGCCGACCGCTTCGCCGCGCGCGCCGCGCGTGCGATCGCACGGCAGCACGCGTTTCGCGTGATTCCGTGGCAGATGGGCCTCGTCGCGAAGGTGCTGCACGTGCTGCCGCGCTGGCTCTACGACCGCCTGTTCGAGAAGGCACCGCGCAAGCCGAAGGCCGGCGCGCACTGAGCGCAACGGGCGCGCCGAACACTCGGTGCGCCATTGTCGGCACCAGGCCGGATTCGTCCGCGCCGTCGTGCCGTGCCGATGCAGCACACTGCCGCCTTCCAGCCGCACGCAATCGTCGCTCGATGATGTGGCGACCGTGGCGATTTCTCCGCTCCGCATCGATCCTGCTCGTCGCCACTGACGCCCGCCGCACTGGCCGATCCGCCGTCGCTCGGTGATGCGGCGACCCCGGCGATTTCACCGCCCCGCATCGCTCCCGCTCGTCGCCACTGACGCCCGCCGCACTGGCCGATCCGCCGTCGCTCGGTGATGCGGCGATCCCGACGATTTCGCCGCCCCCGCATTGATCCCGCTCGTCGCCGCTAACACCCACCGCGTTGGCCAATCGGCCGGCGCTCACCGCTCCGCCGCACCCGCATCCGCCTTCATCCCGCCGCCCCAGCACGCATTCCGCCGCGAACGCAGCCGTTTCTCGGTCAATTCGCCGCGTTCAGGCGCCTTTTTCCACGCGTCGCGCGCTTTGACGGTATGCTATTCGCCAGCCGCGCCGGCCCCGCCCGCTTCCTGGCCGCGCCCGCATCCCGTCACCCAGCAAAAAACACAAGCCACGTGGGAGATCCTATGCACGTCAAGCTGTTCGCCGCGGCCGCGGTCGCCGCCGCCCTCGCCGCTCCCGGCCTCGCCGCCGCGAAGCCGCTCACCGTCTGCACGGAATCGAGCCCGGACGGCTTCGACGTCGTGCAGTACAACTCGCTCGTCACGACCAACGCATCGGCCGACGTGATCTTCAACACGCTCGTGTCGTACGACGAAGCCGCGAAGAAGGTCGTGCCCGCGCTCGCCGACAAATGGGACGCCAGCGCCGACGGCCTGACGTACACGTTCCACCTGCGCCCGAACGTCGCCTTCCAGACCACCGACTACTTCAAGCCGGGCCGCCCGCTGAACGCGGACGACGTCGTGTTCACGTTCTCGCGGATGCTCGACGATTCGAACCCGTGGCACAAGGTCGCCGGCGCGAGCGGCTTCCCGCACGCGCAGTCGATGGGCCTCGTGAAGCTCGTGAAGTCGGTCACGAAGGTCGACGACAACACGGTGAAGTTCGTGCTGAACGAGCCGAACGCGACGTTCGTGCCGATCCTGACGATGGGCTTCGCGTCGATCTACTCGTCCGAATACGCGGACCAGCTGCTGAAGGCCGGCAAGCAGGCCGACCTGAACGCGAAGCCGATCGGCACGGGCCCGTTCGTGCTGAAGAGCTACACGAAGGACGCGCTGATCCGTTACGACGTGAACCCGACCTACTGGGGCACGAAGCCGAAGGTCGACCGGCTGATCTACGCGATCACGCCCGACGCGTCGGTGCGCATGCAGAAGGTGAAGGCCGGCGAATGCCAGATCGCGCTGTCGCCGAAGCCGCAGGACGTGCTCGCCGCGAAGGGCGAAAGCGCGCTGAAGGTCGTGCAGACGCCCGCGTTCATGACCGCGTTCGTCGCGCTGAACACGCAGAAGAAGCCGCTCGACAACGAGAAGGTGCGCGAAGCGCTGAACCTCGCATTCGATCGCACGACCTACCTGAAGGTCGTGTTCGACAACACGGCGACGCCCGCGAACAACCCGTATCCGCCGAACACGTGGAGCTACGCGAAGGACATCGCGCCGTATTCGTACGATCCCGCGAAGGCAAAGCAGCTGCTCGCGCAGGCCGGCTTCCCGAACGGCTTCTCGACGACGATCTGGACGCGCCCGACCGGCAGCGTGCTGAACCCGAACCCGAAGGCCGGCGCGGAACTGCTGCAGGCCGACCTCGCGAAGATCGGCGTGAAGGCCGAAGTGAAGGTGATCGAATGGGGCGAGCTGATCAAGCAGGCGAAGCTCGGCCAGCATGACATGCTGTTCATGGGCTGGGCCGGCGACAACGGCGATCCGGACAACTATCTGTCGCCGCTGTTCAGCTGCAATGCGGTGAAATCGGGCATCAACTTCGCGCGCTTCTGCGACGCGCCGCTCGACAAGCTGATCACCGACGGCAAGTCGACCGCCGATCAGGCGAAGCGCGCGAAGCTGTACGAAACGGCGCAGAAGATCATCCACGACCAGGCCCTGTGGATTCCGCTCGGCTACCCGACGGCGGCGGCGCTCACGCGCTCGAACGTGAGCGGCTACCACGTCAGCCCGTTCGGCCGTCAGAACTTCACGACGGTCTCCGTGCAGTAACCGCGCGTGGCGCGCAAGCGACGGCACGTTCGCCCGTCGCTTGCAGCCCGTGCGCCGCGTTGCATCACGTTTCGCAATGGCAGCGCGACGGGTGGCATGACGAACCCGTCGCGTGATTGGCGCTTACGATCGCGCCTCCGTTCACGCGCCGCCCGAATCGACGAATTGCCGCCTGAAGAGCCGCTCCGATTCCCGCAAGCCTTCATCCGTCAGGATGACGGATTTCGTCTTGTTGACCGGGTCGCCGATCAGACCGCGCTCGTGCAACCGATTCAGCGCATCCCAATCAAAGCTTTTCCACGCGCGATTGCCGTCATGTAGCGTCAGATGCAAGAGCGCGAGCACGGCGTCGTCGACTGCCTGCAGATCGACATTCATTTCCATGCCGTCCTCTCCTTGTCAGCCGGATCACGCGTCGAGCTTCTCGAGCAGCTTGATGAAATTGCGCTTCGCACGGTAGGTCTTGCGAATGGCGTCGAGCTCCACGTCGAATGCCGCCTGCTGACGATGCGCAGCCCGCAGCGAGCGGATTTCACGCACGACGCCGAACGCCTCGTCGTATCGCGCACTGCGCGCGCCATGGTCGAGCGCGAACGGCAGATACCGGTGATACAGCGCGATCGCCTCCTCGGGATGCGTCCTCGCCCGCGCAGCGGCCACCGTCGACCACACGAGGGTGTCGACCGGGCCGCCCTGAAACGCGTCCCACGCGGCGGCGGCGTCCTGCTCCGCGAGCAAGAGCTTCACCAGCTCGGTGCGCGGCGGCGGCTCCCAGCGCCGCGCACCGGTGCCGGGCCGCCCCGCCGCTTCGCGCTCGCGGGCAAGAGACTGCAGATGGGAGATCGCGCGCGCCTTCACGGTAGCGTCTCGCCCCGTCCGCTTCGCGACCTTCCTCAATGCACGGAATGCGTCGGCCGTTGGATGGCCCGCGAAGCGCTCCCACGCGAGCGCGTCCGCCCGATCGAACGCGCGCCGCCGCAAATGCTCGTTGATGCAGAAGCCCATCAGCCGATCGTCGTGCCGGTCCTTCATCTCGCGCATTCCGCGTTCGGCCCATGCCAGCCCTTCGTCGAAACGCTTGTGCTCAGCGCACAGCTCCGCGATCTGCGCATACCGGTACGACGCCGACAGGTCCGTCGACCAGATGCGTATCAGCGCGTCGACGTCGCCGTCGTGTTTCGCGAGCGTCTCCATCGCATGCTCGAGATTGTGGCGCACCACGTCATGCGCGTACTCGTCGCGCTTGTTCTGCGGCCGCGCGGGCAGCACGGCCCAATTTTCCTCGACGCGTTCCCGATAGCGGCCCAATCCCGCGTCGCCCAGCACCTCCGTGTAGGCCGGCAGTACATCACGGAACGTATCCCACTGGCCGGCGGCCTGCAGGCGAAACAGTCGGTCCGCCAGCTTCATCGGATCCGGCCGTGTCTGAATGCATGCATCGAGGTGCAGAGCCGCCAGTTCGCCGATTCCGGGTGCAACGCTACCATCCGAGTCGTCGATCTGTTCGAGGCTCGCTTCCGCATCGGCAATCGCGAGTTCGGCCAGTTCGACGACCTGCATCGCATGAGGACCGGCCAACTGTCGCCGCAGCATGTCTGCAAGCTCGAACAGCCGCTCGCCAAACACGTGCGCCTCGTCCCAGGCGAGCGGCCGCGACACGCGAGCCATTTGCCGGACGGCGGCGCACAGGCTCGCGACGTCGCCGGCCTGCGCCGCACGTGCGTCGAACAGCAGCCTGTCGCGCAACGATCGGTCGCGCTCGGCCGCGTCGAGCAGCCAGCGGCGCAGCGCCTGCTCGTCGAGCGTCTCCAGATGGTCTCGAATCAATTCCGCGTGCGTCTTGCGCTTGCGCCGCGGCCGCACCGGCTCGCGTTCATCGTCGTGGAAAACCGCTTCGCCGCTGTTCTCCAGCCATGACAGCGCGACCGCCACCGCATGCTTGCAGAACGCGCCGTCGTCGCCGACCGGGCAATTGCACGCATGGTGCAGCCTATCGTCGTCGCCGATTGCGAATTCGACGTGATAGCGATGCGTGCCGCGCACGGTCGCCGACAGTTCGCCGTCGCGCTCGGTCAGCCGCGAAACCGTGCCGTCGCGATGGTAGGTTCGGCCGCGCTCGAAGGATTTCGCGTCGGCCAGTGTCCGGATCGCCGGGAGCGTGATGAGGTCGGAGAGACTGACATTGCGTGGCATGGATCGTATGGCAATCGGGGAGGAAACAACGGCGACCGGGGAAGTCAGGCCCGCGCGTAGCGAATCACGCCGTCTTCGCCCTGCTCGCGCACGAGTTCGCCCGCGAGCCACAGCAGGTTCAGGTGCGCGAGCGCCTCGCCGAGCGCGAACGTCATCTGGTGGATGTCGAGCTCGCGGCGGCGGAACATGATCGGCACGATGTCGGCCGCGCTCGCCGGCTTCTCCGCGCACGCGACACGCACTTCGTCGAGCCGCGCGTCGTGGTGGGCGCGCAGTTGCGCGATGCGCGTGCGCACGCCGCGGAACGGCTTGCCGTGCGACGGCAGCACGAGCGTGTCGGGCGCCATCGTCTCGTAGCGGCCGAGCGATTCCAGATACAGCGCGAGCGGGTTCGCTTCCGGTTCGAGATCGAACACGGACACGTTCGTCGAAATACGCGGCAGCACCATGTCGCCGGAGATCAGCACGCCGTCCGCTTCGCTGTGGAGGGCGCAATGCTCGGGCGAATGGCCGTAGCCGGTGACGACGCGCCACGTGCGTGCGCCGATCTTCACCGTATCGCCTTCGCGCAGGCGCCGGTAGCGCGGCGGCACGGCCGGCACGAGATCCGCGTAGTAGCTGCGGCGGCTGCGCAGCTTGTCGAGCGCGACGGGATCGGTCAGCCCGTGACGCGCGAAGTGATCGGCCGCGGCCGCGCCGCCCGCGTTCGAGCCGTTGCCGGCCGCCATCAGGCAGCCGAACATGTATTCGCCGAGCGTCATCCACAGCCGCACGTTCCAGCGGCCCTTGTCGCCGCCCTCGCACAGCCAGTTCGCGAGACCGAAGTGATCGGGGTGGCAGTGCGTGACCAGCACGCGCAGCACCGGCAGCCCGTCGAGATGCCGGTCGAAGATCTGTTCCCAGTGCGTGCGGATCGCGTCCGACGAGATCCCGCAGTCGACGACCGTCCAGCCGGCCTGCCCGTCGATCTCGTCGCGCAGCAGCCAGAGATTGATGTGGTCGAGCGAGAACGGCAGCGGCATGCGCAGCCAGCGCACGCCGGGCGCGACCTCGAACGTGTCGCCCGCGGCGGGCAGCGTGTCGGCGAAGGGATAGTCGAGTTGGTGTTCCAGTGCGTTCATCGGTGGGGCGTCTCGTCGTTATCGTTGCAGTACGGTTGCCGATGCGGATGCGAAAGCGCCGCCGCGGGCATCGCGTCGATTCTATCGCCGTCGTGCGAAACGCGTGCCCGGCACGCGCTCGCCGGTCAAAAAAAGTTCGTGCCAGAATCGGTTCAGTACCCGTATCTTTACGCGAAGATGCACCGAACGGCACTCAACGGCGAATAACCTGCACATTGACGACGCTCGGTGCCGCACCGCGAAAGTCATTGAATCGCCGACTTGGGCGCTAAAATGGCGACTGCTTACAGCCCCTCTTGAACGAGCCTGCACGCAATGAATCACTTCCCCAAGCTGCTGTCGTCGCAGATCGGTTTCGACGTCGCCCAGACGATGCTCGAATACTTCGACCGCCACTACCGGATCTTCCGGGAGGCTGCCGTCGAAGCGAAGACGCTATACGAGCGCACCGACTGGCACGGACTGCAGCGGCTGGCGCGCGAGCGGATCACGTCGTACGACGATCGCGTGAAGGAATGCGTCGAGGTGCTGCAGGACGAATACGACGCGGAAGACATCGACGACGAGGTCTGGCAGCAGATCAAGCTGCACTACATCGGCCTGCTCACGTCGCACCGGCAGCCCGAATGCGCGGAAACGTTCTTCAATTCGGTGTGCTGCAAGATCCTGCACCGCTCGTATTTCAGCAACGATTTCATCTTCGTGCGGCCCGCGATCTCGACCGAATATCTCGAGAACGACGAGCCTGCCGCGAAGCCGACCTACCGCGCGTACTACCCGGCCACCGACGGGCTCGCGGCCACGCTCGAGCGCATCGTCACGAACTTCCAGCTGGAGCCGCCGTTCGAGGATCTCGCGCGCGACATCGGCTGCGTGATGCAGGCGATCACCGACGAATTCGGCCAGTTCGAAGCAGCGCCGAATTTCCAGATCCACGTGCTGTCGTCGCTGTTCTTCCGCAACAAGAGCGCGTACATCGTCGGCCGCATCATCAACGCCGATCGCGTGCTGCCGTTCGCGGTGCCGATCCGGCACGTGCGGCCGGGCGTGCTCGCGCTCGACTCCGTGCTGCTGCGCCGCGACCAGCTGCAGATCGTCTTCAGCTTCTCGCACTCGTATTTCCTCGTCGACATGGGCGTGCCGTCCGCGTACGTGGATTTCCTCTGCACGATCATGCCGGGCAAGCCGAAGGCCGAGATCTACACGTCGGTCGGGCTGCAGAAGCAGGGCAAGAACCTGTTCTACCGCGACCTGCTGCACCATCTGTCGCACTCGAGCGACCGCTTCATCATCGCGCCCGGGATCAAGGGCCTCGTGATGCTCGTGTTCACGCTGCCGTCGTTCCCGTACGTGTTCAAGATCATCAAGGATCACTTCCCGCCGCCGAAGGAAACGACGCGCGCGCAGATCATGGAGAAGTACCAGCTCGTGAAGCGTCACGACCGCCTCGGGCGGATGGCCGACACGCTCGAATATTCGAGCGTCGCGCTGCCGATCGCGCGGCTCGACCATGCGCTCGTGCGCGAACTGGAGAAGGAAGTGCCGTCGCTGCTCGAATACGAGGACGGCAACCTCGTGATCAGGCACCTGTACATCGAGCGCCGGATGACGCCGCTGAACCTGTTCCTGCAGAACGGCACCGACGAGGACATCGAGCACGGCGTGAAGGAGTACGGCAACGCGGTGAAGGAATTGATGAAGGCCAACATCTTCCCCGGCGACATGCTGTACAAGAATTTCGGCGTCACGCGCCACGGCCGCGTCGTGTTCTACGACTACGACGAAATCGAATACCTGACCGACTGCAACGTGCGGCGCGTGCCGCCGCCGCGCAACGAAGAAGACGAACTGTCCGGCGAACCGTGGTATACCGTCGGCCCGCACGACATCTTTCCGGAAACCTACGGACCGTTCCTGCTCGGCGACCCGCGCGTGCGCTCGGTGTTCATGAAGCATCACGCGGACTTTTTCGAACCCGCGCTGTGGCAGGCGAGCAAGGACAAGCTGCTGCAGGGCGAGTTGCCCGATTTTTACCCGTACGACGTATCGATACGCTTTCGTGTGCGCTATCCCGCGCGCTTCGACGCGACGGACGCCCGTGACGGCGAAGGCGACGCGCAGCGCGCCGCCTGACGCCCGAGCACCTCGAACCCGTTATCGCCCCGATTTCCGCCAACGGAATCCACACCGATGAATATCCAAGACAATCCGCTTTCTCACCTGTTCGACAACAACGACGCCTGGGTCAAGCGCCAGCTCGCCGACGATCCGGATTTCTTCGCGCGTCTGGCCGACCAGCAAGCGCCGGAATATCTGTGGATCGGCTGCTCGGATTCGCGCGTGCCCGCGAACCAGATCATCGGCCTGCCGCCGGGCGAAGTGTTCGTTCACCGTAACATCGCGAACGTCGTCGTGCACAGCGACCTGAACTGCCTGTCGGTGATCCAGTTCGCGGTCGACATCCTGCGCGTGAAGCACATCATGGTCGTCGGCCACTACGGCTGCTCGGGCGTGAACGCGGCGCTGCACAACCGGCGCGTCGGCCTCGCCGACAACTGGCTGCACCACGTGCAGGACGTGCGCGAGCGTCACGCGGCGCTGCTCGACGAATGGCCGGTCGGCGAAGCGCGCTATCGCCGCCTGATCGAACTGAATTCGATCGAGCAGGTCGTCAACGTGTGCCGCACGACGATCGTCAACGACGCGTGGGCGCGCGGCCAGTCGCTCACCGTGCACGGGCTCGTGTACGGCGTGCACGACGGGCGCATGCGCAACCTCGGGATGGCCGTGTCGCGCTTCGACGCGCTCGATGCGACCTACCGGCGCTGCGTCGCGGCGCTCACCGCGCGCGGCCAGCATGCGCCCGACAACGACATGGTCGCCGCGGACGCGGCACGGCTCGACGGCGTCGCGCAGGCGGTCGCCGATACGCTGAAGCCGTGCGGCGACGCGAAGTAACCGGCGCGGACGCCGGTGCGGCGCGATGCGCCGCCCGCTTCCGGCAGTCAACGCCGCATGCCCGGGCGTGGCGATCCCCGCGGGCACGAACTGATCTGACACCGGCACCGCCGCCTCGGCGGTGCAACGAAAAGGAGCGGCGAACATGAAAACCGTACTGATCGTCGGCGCGTCGCGCGGCCTGGGGCGCGAATTCGTCCGGCAATACCGGCGCGACGGCTGGAACGTGATCGCCACCGCGCGCGACGACGCGTCGCTCGCCGCGCTGCGCGAGCTCGGCGCGCACGCGCATGCACTCGACATCGCGCAGCCCGAGCAGATCGCGGCGCTCGGCTGGAAGCTCGACGGCGAACGGCTCGACGCGGCGGTGGTCGTGTCCGGCGTCTACGGGCCGCGCACCGAAGGCGTCGAAACGATCGTCGCCGAGGATTTCGACGCGGTCATGCATACGAACGTGCGCGGGCCGATGCAGTTGCTGCCGATCCTGCTGCCGCTCGTCGAGGACGCGCGCGGCGTGCTGGCCGTCATGTCGAGCCGGATGGGCAGCATCGCCGAGGCGACCGGCACGACCGGCTGGCTGTATCGCGCGAGCAAGGCCGCGCTGAACGACGTGCTGCGCATCGCGTCGCTGCAGACGCGCCACGCCGCGTGCATCTCGCTGCATCCGGGCTGGGTGCGCACCGACATGGGCGGCTCGCAGGCCGCGATCGATCCGGAAACGAGCGTGACCGGCATGCGCCGCGTGATCGCCGAAGCCGGCGCGGACATCTCGCAGGCCAACGGCCGATTCTTCCAGTACGACGGCGTCGAGTTGAGCTGGTAAGCCGGATTCACAACCCGGCGTCGTTAATTCACGATTCGCATGACTTCGAACCGACCTGACGCGTGCCCGTGCGGCGGCGCGTCCCCCGCGCCCGCCGGCAAAGCGCCGGCCCCGCGCTATGCGGCCTGCTGCGGCCGCTTCATCGACGGCGGCGAAGCCGCCCCCACCGCGCTCGAATTGATGCGCTCGCGGTACAGCGCGTACGTGCTCGGCGCGACCGGCTACCTGCGCGCGACCTGGGCCGCGCGCACCTGCCCGGCCGATCTCGATGCCGACCCCGATGCGCCCGACGCACCGCGCTGGCTCGGCCTCGCCGTCAAGCGTCATGCGCCGCTCGACGAACGGCACGCGGAGGTCGAATTCGTGGCCCGCTACAAGGTCGGCGGACGCGCATACCGGCTTCATGAAACCAGCCGTTTCGAGCGCGACGAGCAGGGTTTCTGGCGCTATGTCGACGGCGAAGTAAGTGAACGCTGACAAATAGTTGCTGTGTCAGACGCCGGGTAATTCCCGCATTGCACAACCCGAATTTGTCGGGCTACGATGGCCGTCAGATTGGTCATGTTGCATGGCAGGGCTTACGAATGGCGTTCAGCAAAGTATTGGTGGGATGGATGGCGGCCTGTGCGCTGTCGGCCGCTCAGGCCGGTACGCTGCCGAACGCAAATGCCGACGCATCCGCGGCAAACGGATCGCTCGCCCATGCCGAGCGTTTCGACTACGGCGATTCGGGTCTCCCGCAGGTCGCCGCGAACCTCAACGAACAGATCATCAGCATTCCGGCCGATGCGTCGGGCTCCGTCATGCTCGAGGCCACGCTGTTCAAGCCGAACGGCCCCGGCCCGTTCCCGCTCGTCGTCTTCAACCACGGCAAGAACACCGGCGATCTGCATCTGCAGCCGCGCAGCCGTCCGGTCGCGTTCGCGCGCGAATTCGTGCGCCGCGGCTACGCGGTCATCGCGCCGAACCGCCAGGGCTTCGCCGGTTCGGGCGGCACGTATCAGCAGGAAGGCTGCAACGTCGAGAAGAACGGCCTCGCCCAGGCCGCCGACGTCGCCACGACGATCCGCTACATGTCTCGCCAGTCGTACATCGACCCGTCGCGCATCGTCGTCGCGGGCACGTCGCACGGCGGCCTCGTGTCGGTCGCGTACGGCACCGAGGCAGCGCCCGGCGTGCGCGGCATCATCAATTTCTCCGGCGGGCTGCGCCAGGATCTCTGCGACGGCTGGCAGCGCAATCTGGTCGACGCGTTCGACCAGTACGGCGCGCATACGGCCGTGCGTTCGCTGTGGCTGTACGGCGACAACGATTCGGTGTGGACGCCGGCGCTCGTCGCGCAAATGCACGACGCGTACGTGTCGCACGGCACGCAGGCGCAATTCATCGATTACGGCCGCTACAAGGACGATGCGCACCGGCTGATCGTCGATCGCGACGGCGTGCCCGTGTGGTGGCCGGCCGTGCATGCGTTCCTTGCCGAACTGAACCTGCCGACGTCGGTGCGCTACGCGGTCGCCAACCCGCACGAACCGAATGCGACCGGCTACGCGTCGATCGATGCCGTCGACGCGGTGCCGTTCCTCGACGAAGCCGGCCGCGAAGGCTATCGCCACTTCCTGAGCCAGCATCCGAGCCGCGCGTTCGCGGTGTCGGCCGAAGGCGCCTGGTCGTGGGCCGAAGGCGGCGACGACCCGATGGCGCTCGCGCTCGACAACTGCACGAAACAGGGCGCGGGCGCATGCCGGCTGTATGCGGTCAACGAGCGCGTCGTGTGGAACGCGAACGCGACGCAGACGGCCGACAACGGCGACGGCAATCCGCAGCACGACGCCGATACGCGCGCGCTGGCTTCGCGCTGATACGGATACGGGACGCGCGACGGCCTCCAGGCGCGCGCCTTTTCCGCATCCCCCCTTTCTCCGTTTCGCGAACGCCCGTTTTCCACTCGCGACGACGTTCGCGCGCGCCCGGTGTCAGGTGAGCCGCCCGCGAGCCTCCTACGGCGACTTGCACGGGCCAGCCTCATCGCCCTTCCCGAACGGCTGCGGCGCCTGATTCAGCGCACTGTCCGTCCATCGCAACACGCATTCCGCCCTGCTCCGCTCCCCCTTTTCCCTTCCCACCCCGATTTTTCACCGTCGGCCGCCCGCCTGCTCCACGATTTTTTTCTGTCGGGGGGTATCACTCGAACGTCGTCATCTGCGGTCATTTCGGGACATCTGGCGCGTACCGTTCCGAGCGCCCGCGATCTGCGCCGAACTCCCGCCCGGCAAGGCTTTGCGGCGTTTGTAACCGGTAGTGCAACGGGCGGCGGAACACGCTAATCTCAGCGCGTTTTCGTCCGTCGCCGCGCGGTATCGCGTTCGATACCCGCCGCCGTTTTACCCCCCGGAGTAGCCTTGAGTACGCCAGCCACCGACGACTGGGTCGCGCGCAGCCTGCGCGCGGTCTGGCATCCCTGTACCCAGATGAAGCACCACGAGCGCCTGCCGCTCATTCCCGTCGCGCGCGGCGCGGGCGTATGGCTATACGACCGCGACGGGCGCCGCTACTTCGACGCGATCAGCTCGTGGTGGGTGAACCTGTTCGGCCATGCGAACCCGGACATCAACGCGGCGCTGAAGGACCAGCTCGACACGCTCGAGCACGCGATGCTCGCGGGCTGCACGCACGAGCCGGCGATCGAGCTCGCCGAGCGGCTGCACGCGCTCACCGCGCGCACGCTCGGGCATGCGTTCTTCGCGTCGGACGGCGCATCGGCCGTCGAGATCGCGCTGAAGATGAGCTTCCACGCGTGGCGCAACCGCGGCCACGCGGACAAGCGCGAATTCGTGTGCGTCGCGAACAGCTATCACGGCGAGACCATCGGCGCGCTCGGCGTGACCGACGTCGCGCTGTTCAAGGATGCGTACGACCCGCTGATCCGCCATGCGCACGTGGTCGCGTCGCCCGACGCGCGCGGCGCGCTGCCGGGCGAGACGGCCGCCGACGTCGCAGGCCGCGCGCTCGACGACGTGCGGCGCCTGTTCGCCGAACGCGCCGACCGGATCGCCGCGCTGATCGTCGAGCCGCTCGTGCAGTGCGCGGCCGGCATGGCGATGCACGATCCGTCGTACGTGCGCGGGCTGCGCGCGCTGTGCGACGAATTCGGCGTGCACCTGATCGCCGACGAGATCGCGGTCGGCTGCGGCCGCTCCGGCACCTTCTTCGCATGCGAGCAGGCCGGCGTCTGGCCCGATTTCCTGTGCCTGTCGAAAGGGATCAGCGGCGGTTATCTGCCGCTGTCGCTCGTGCTCACGCGCGACGACGTGTACGCGGCGTTCTACGACGACGACATGACGCGCGGCTTCCTGCACTCGCATTCGTACACCGGCAACCCGCTCGCGTGCCGCGCGGCGGTCGCAACGCTCGACCTGTTCGCCCGCGACGACGTGCTCGCGGCCAACACGCGCAAATCGGCGGCGCTGCGCGCCGCACTCGCGCCGCTCGATGCGCACCCGCAGGTACGCCACCTGCGCGAACGCGGCACGCTGTTCGCGTTCGACGTCGCGCTCGACGGCGATGCGGCACGCGGCTTCTCGCGGCGCTTCTTCGAACGGGCGCTCGAACGCGAACTGCTGCTGCGCCCGATCGGCACGACCGTGTACCTGATGCCGCCGTACGTGATGAGCGACGACGACATCGCGTGGCTCGCGCAACGCACGCGCGACACGCTCGACGCGACGCTCGCGGAGGCAACATGACGACACAACAGCCCCCACGCTCACTTCGTTCGCTGCCCCCCGAGGGGGCGGCTGCCTCCCTTGGGGCGGCCCGGCGGGAGGCAACGCCCCCCCTGCTCGACACGCTGCAGCGCGGCCTCGCCGAGCTCGACGCGCAAGGGCTGCGCCGCGTGCGCCGCACCGCCGACACCGCGTGCGACGCGCACATGCGCGTCGACGGCCGCGACATCATCGGCTTCGCGAGCAACGACTACCTCGGCCTCGCCGCGCACCCGGCGCTCGTCGCCGCGTTCGCCGAAGGCGCGCAGCGCTATGGCTCCGGCAGCGGCGGCTCGCATCTGCTCGGCGGCCATTCGCGCGCGCACGCGACGCTCGAGGACGAGCTCGCCGGCTTCGCCGGCGGCTTCTCCGATGCGCCGCGCGCGCTGTACTTCAGCACCGGCTACATGGCGAACCTCGCCGCGATGACCGCGCTGACGGCCAAGCACGCGACGATCTTCTCCGACGCGCTGAACCACGCGTCGCTGATCGACGGGATCCGGCTGTCGCGTGCGAACGTGCAGGTCTACCCGCATGCGGACACGGCCGCGCTCGCCGCGCTGCTCGAAGCGTCCGATGCGCAAACGAAACTGATCGTCAGCGATACCGTGTTCAGCATGGACGGCGACATCGCGCCGCTCGCCGAACTCGTCGCGCTGGCGGAGCGCCACGGCGCATGGCTCGTCGTCGACGACGCGCACGGCTTCGGCGTGCTCGGCCCGCAGGGGCGCGGCGCGCTCGCGGCCGCCGCGCTGCGCTCGCCGAACCTCGTGTACGTCGGCACGCTCGGCAAGGCCGCCGGCGTCGCGGGCGCGTTCGTCATCGCGCACGAAACCGTGATCGAATGGATGATCCAGCGCGCGCGCAGCTACATCTTCACGACGGCCGCGCCGCCGGCCGTCGCGCATGCGGTATCGGCGAGCCTGAAGGTGATCGGCGGCGACGAAGGCGACGCACGGCGCACGCACCTGGCCGCGCTGATCGAGCGCACGCGCGCGCTGCTGCGCACGACGCGCTGGCAGCCGGTCGATTCGCACACCGCCGTGCAGCCGCTCGTGATCGGCAGCAACGACGCGACGCTCGCCGCGATGCGCTCGCTCGACGCGCACGGCCTGTGGGTGCCCGCGATCCGGCCGCCGACGGTGCCGGCCGGCACGTCGCGGCTGCGCATCTCGCTGTCGGCCGCGCATTCGTTCGACGATCTCGCGCGGCTCGCAACCGCGCTCACCGAAGCCAGCGGGCAGGCAGCATGAACGCCCCCCTGTCCCTGTTCGTCACCGGCACCGACACCGAGATCGGCAAGACCTTCGTCTCGGCCGCATTGCTGCATGGCTTCGCGCGCCACGGCTTGCGCGCGGCCGCGCTGAAACCCGTCGCGGCCGGCGCATATGAACGCGACGGCGTGTGGCGCAACGAAGACGCGGACCAGCTCGATGCGGCCGCGAACGTCGTGCTGCCGCCCGACCTGCGCACGCCGTTCCTGCTGAAGGCGCCCGCGGCCCCGCACATCGTCGCCGCGCAGGAAGGTGTGACGCTCGACATCGGCACGATCGTCGCGAGCCATCGCGAAGCGCTGACGCGCGCGGATATCGTCGTCGTCGAAGGCGTCGGCGGCTTTCGCGTGCCGCTCAACGATACGCAGGACACGGCCGATCTCGCGGTCGCGCTCGGCCTGCCCGTCGTGCTCGTCGTCGGCGTGCGGCTCGGCTGCATCAGCCACGCGCTGCTGACCGCCGACGCGATTCGCCAGCGCGGCCTCACGCTCGCGGGCTGGGTCGCGAACCACGTCGATCCGGCCATGTCGTACGCCGACGAGAACGTCGCGACGATCCGCGACTGGCTCGCGCGCGAGCACCGCGCGCCGCTGCTTGGCCGCATTCCGCACATGAGCCCGGCCGCCCCCGAATCCGCCGCGGCAATGCTCGACATCGCCGCGCTCGTCGATACGCTGCGCCACGCGCAGCATTGACGCCCCCCCATCCCCGAATCCACGAATCCACGACAGGAAAACCACCATGACCCAAGCCCAGACCGCCGCCGTGCAACCCGACGCGATCCCCGTGGCCGCACCGGCGCCGCAGCGCTGGCGCGTCGCGGACGTCGTCGCGCTGTTCGCGCTGCCGTTCAACGACCTGATGTTCCGCGCGCAGCAGGTGCACCGCGAGCACTTCGACGCGAACGCGGTGCAGCTGTCGACGCTGCTGTCGATCAAGACGGGCGGCTGCGAGGAAGATTGCGGCTACTGCTCGCAGTCGTCGCATCACGACACGGGCCTGAAGGCCGAGAAGCTGATGGACGTCGATACGGTGCTCGACGCCGCGCGCGCGGCCAAGGCGAACGGCGCGAGCCGCTTCTGCATGGGTGCGGCGTGGCGTAATCCGAAGGAGCGTCACATGCCGGCGCTGACCGAGATGGTGCGCGGCGTGAAGGAGCTGGGCCTCGAAACCTGCATGACGCTCGGCATGCTCGAGGACGAGCAGGCGCAGCAGCTCGCGAACGCCGGCCTCGACTACTACAACCACAACCTCGACACGTCGCCGGAGTTCTACGGCCAGGTGATCTCGACGCGCACGTACCAGGATCGCCTCGACACGCTCGACCGCGTGCGTGACGCGGGCATCAACGTGTGCTGCGGCGGCATCATCGGGATGGGCGAATCGCGCCGCGAACGCGCGGGCCTGATCTCGCAGCTCGCAAACCTGAACCCGTACCCGGAATCGGTGCCGATCAACAACCTCGTCGCGATCGAAGGCACACCGCTCGAAGGCACCGCGCCGCTCGACCCGTTCGAGTTCGTGCGCACGATCGCGGTTGCGCGCATCACGATGCCGAAGGCCGTCGTGCGCCTGTCGGCCGGCCGCGAGCAGCTCGACGACGCGATGCAGGCGATGTGCTTCCTCGCGGGCGCGAACTCGATGTTCTACGGCGATCAGCTGCTGACGACGAGCAACCCGCAGACGCAGCGCGACCGCGCGCTGTTCGAACGCCTCGGCATCCGCGCGAGCCAGGCGGACGGGCTGGCGGAGAACGCGTAAGCGCTTGTATCGCGTATTGCGTTTGGCGTGCAGACGAAAAAGCCGGGGCATGCCCCGGCTTTTTTTCGTCCGGCCGTCTGGACCGGGTTGCGCTGCGCGTCACACGTGCGCCGCCGCGCCGTCGAGTGCTGCCCGCACGCGCCCGACCAGTTGTTCGTCCACGGGCGCCAGCACCTCGCCGCGCGGCCGCACGCCCGAACCGAAATGCACCGCGCGTACGCCGGTGGCGAGCACGAAATCGCCGACCGCGTCGACCGTGAGCCCCGAGCCGGCCAACACCGTGCACGTCGAGCCGGCTGCCTGCCGTACCAGGCGCGTGATCGTCGCGGCCGCGTCGAGCACCGACGGATGGCCGCCGGAGGTCAGCACCGACGTGACGGCCGGCACGCGCAGCAGCGCGTCGAACGCGGCATTCAGATCCCGCGACACGTCGAACGCGCGATGGAACGTCAGGTCGCGCCCGTTCGCGGCGGCCGCGATGCGCGCGAGCGCGTCGAGATCGACGTCGCCGCGCGCATCGAGCGCCCCGAACACGACACCGTTCGCGCCAGCCGCAACGGCCGCGCGCACGTCGCGCTCGATCACGCGCAGATCGTCGGCGTCGTAGACGAACGAGCGGCTGTGCGGGCGCACGATCACGTTGACGGGAATCGGCACGGCGGCCACGACGGCCTCGATCAGGCCGATGCCCGGCGTGAGCCCGCCTTCGCTGATCGCGGTGACGAGCTCGAGCCGGTCGGCGCCCGCGCGGGCGGCGGCCTTCGCATCGCCGACGGTCGTGGCGATCACTTCGAGGAGCACGGAGGAAGCGGCGGTTCGGTTCATGGTCGGCTCGCGAATCGTCAGGACAATTCGCGCATCCTAGCCGAGCGGCGTGAACGGCGCCAGCACGACGCCCGCGCTATGCGCCGTCGGCCTCCTCGTCGCCCCAGTCGATATCGCCGCACAGCACGTGCTGCGCATCGCCGATGCGCAGGGCCGCCGACAGCGTCACGCACGGCTGCGCCTCGTTGATCGACAGGTACGGGCGCGTCACCTGCACGCGCCCCGGCTCGGCGATCGCCGTGCGGAAATACGGCCGGCGCAGCCAGTTCGCACCCTGCGCATCCGCAAGCGGCGAGAAGCGCGCCTCGGCAAGCGCACGATCCGCGCGCAGCACGACGTTGCGGCCCGACTGGCGGCCCCGCGCGTCGAGCAGGAAGCAGCGGGCGGCATCGTCGAGCGCGAGGAAGTTCCAGCACACTTCGTCGAGCGGCTCGCCGGCCGCCAGCCGCTCGGCCGCGCGCTCGAATGCGCGCAGGTACGGCGCGAGCCGCTGCGCGTCGCGCCGCTCGCGCGCTTCGGTCTGCAGACGGAAGCGCTCGGTCAGCTCGCCGATGCAGCCGGTCGCCGCCGCGCTATCGGGCAGCCCGGGCGCCGGGCGGCCGAAATAGTAGCCCTGCACGAAATCGGCCTCGCACGACAGCGCGATCTGCGCGTCGTGCTCGGTCTCGATCCCTTCGACGAGCACGAGCTTGCCGGCCTCGTGCAGCAGCGTGACGAGCCCGTGCAGGATCGCGGTGAGCCCGGTGCGGTGCGCCGCGTGGGACAGCATGATCCGGTCGAGCTTCACGATGTCCGGATTCAGTTGCCAGATCCGCTCGAGGTTCGAGTGACCGGCGCCGAAATCGTCGAGCGCGATCAGGAAGCCCTGCGCGCGGAATTCGCGCACGGCGTCGGCAAGCCGCTCGACGTCGTCCGCGCGCTGTTCGAGCACTTCGAGCACCACGCGGCGCGGCGGCATGCCGAGGCGCTTCAGGTTCGCGAGCAGCGCGGCGGCCTGGAACGGATCGGTCAGCACCTCCGGATGCACGTTGAGGAACAGCCACTCGCGCTCGGCGCCGAGCAGCCCGAAGTTCTCGAGATGCAGCGCCTGCGCGAGCCGGTCGAGCTGCAGCAGCTCGCCCCGGCGCGCGGCCTCGCCGAACACGTCGAGCGGCGACACCGCGCGGTCGAGCCCGTCATGGGCGCGCAACAGCGCCTCGTAGCCCACCGCGCGCTGGTGCGGCAGGCTGAAGATCGGCTGGAACACGGTCGTGAGCGTCAGGTCGCGATACTGCGTCGCCAGACGCTCGAAGCCGGAGCTCATCTCCCGCTCGAAACGGTACGGCGACGCGGCGGCCGGACGCTCCTGTTGCTCGATCGTCATACCTTCCTCCTCGTGATGCAGTCGAATGCGGCAAGCGTTCGAAACGGCGCGCGCAATGTCATGGTGTAACCCTCGGTTGCCCGGCCCGTGCCGGACGGCAGACAAGCATCAAGCAAGCTCCGTGCAAGCCGTGAACGCGTGCGCCGCGCTCGCGCGCAGCCCCGTCGCACCATCGTGGCGTACGCGCGATGCACCATTTCCGTGCGTACGCACCGGCGCACTCGAGCGCATCCGTCACGCTGTCACGCTACACTCCGTACGATCGTTTCATTCTCCACACTTGCCGTATCGATGGAAATCGTCTTCACCGTCCTGATTTTGTTGCTCACCGTCGCGCTGTCCGGTGCGATCACGCGCCTGCTGCCGTTGCGGCTGCCGCTGCCGCTGATGCAGATCGCGTTCGGCGCGATGCTCGCGTGGCCGAAGCTCAACCTGCACGTCACGTTCGACCCCGAAATCTTCATGCTGCTGTTCATCCCGCCGCTGCTGTTCGCGGACGGCTGGCGGATTCCGAAGCGCGAGCTGTACCTGCAGCGCCGCGCGATCCTGATGCTCGCGTTCGGGCTCGTGTTCATGACGGTACTCGCAGTGGGGTACTTCGCGCACTGGCTGATACCCGAGTTGCCGCTGCCGATCGCGTTCGCGCTCGCGGCCGTGCTGTCGCCGACCGATGCGGTCGCGCTGTCGGGGATCGCCGGCAAGGGCCGCATCCCGCCGCAACTGATGCACATCCTCGAAGGCGAGGCGCTGATGAACGACGCGTCCGGCCTCGTCGCGCTGAAGTTCGCGATCGCGGCCGCACTCACCGGCATGTTCTCGCTGCGCGAAGCGTCGGTCACGTTCGTGATCGTCGCGGCCGGCGGGCTCGCGACGGGGGCGGTCGTGTCGTGGGTGTTCAGCGCGCTGTCGACGCGCTTCCTGAACGCCGAGCAGGAAGGCGATCCGGCCCCGGGCATCGTGATGACGCTGCTCGTGCCGTTCGCCGCCTATCTGTTCGCCGAGCACCTCGACCTGTCGGGCGTGCTCGCGGCCGTGTCGGCCGGGATGATGATGAACTACACGAGCTTCTCGCGTAAAAGCACGGTCGCGTCGCGCGTGCGTGCCGAAAGTACGTGGGCGATGATCGAGTTCGTGTTCAACGGCATGGTGTTCATCATGCTGGGGCTGCAGTTGCCGCACATCATCGGCCGCGCGCTGGTCGATGCGCACCACACGAGCGACGCGCTCGTCGGCCGGATGATCTTCAACGTGTGCGCGATGATGCTCGCGCTGTATGCGATCCGCTTCACGTGGGTGTGGCTGCTGCGCTGGATCGCGAGCCGCCGCGCGGCACGCCAGGGCCTCGCCGGCACGATGGCCGGCATCCGCACGATCGCGGTGATGACGGTCGGCGGCGTGCGCGGCGCGGTCACGCTCGCGGGCGTGCTGTCGATACCCGTCGCGCTGTCCGACGGCGCGCCGCTGCCCGGGCGCGACACCGCGATCTTCGTCGCGTCGGCCGTGATCCTCGGTTCGCTGATCGTCGCGGTGATCGGCCTGCCGCTGCTGCTGCGCGGCGTGCGCTCGACGCGCAACCCGCTCGCCGACGAAGAACGCACCGCCCGCGCGGCGTCCGCGCAGGCCGCGATCCGCGCGATCGATGCGTCGCACGACGCGATCTCGGCCGATCTCGACGAATCGGGCGCTGCCCGCTGCGCCGACATCTCCGCACGCGTGATGGACCAGTACCGCCGCCGCCTCGCCGCACTCGCCGAGGACGGCCCCACGCCGCGCGCGGAAGCGAAGCAGGCCGAAACGATGGAACTCCAGATGCGGATCGCGGCCGTGCGCGCGGAACGTTCGGTGCTGTACCGGCTGCGCAGCGAAAGCAAGATTTCGGACGAGACGCTGACGAAGCTGATCCGCGAGATCGACCTGTCGGAGACGGCGCTGTCGACGCGCAAGAAAGGCATCGTCTGAGCACGGCGCACGCGGGGCCGCTGCCCGGCCGGCCATAAAAACGGCGACGCGCGAGCGTCGCCGTTTTCACATCCGCCGCGCGTTCGCGTTACTTCGCGACGACGACCGGAATCCCCTTCAGCATCCCCGCGCCCTTCATCTCGTCGACGGCGTGCTGCACGGCCGCGCTGGTCGCCGCGTCGATGCCGAGCTGCAGCGCGAGTTCGCGCTCCGCACGCTTCACGCCGGCGAGATTGCGCACCTTCACGTGACCGAAGCCGCGCACGCGGGCGTGCAGGTCGGCCAGTTGCGCGACCTGCGCCGCATTGCCGGCATTCGTCACGGCGAGCGCGCGCGCGAGCGTCGTCTCGTAGTCGTCCGCGAGCGCACGCTCCATCCTGCGCTCGACCGTGCGGCCGAACGGATCGAGCCACGTGCCGCGCAGGCTGCGCACGCGCGCGAGCGTGCCGAGCACCGGCCACATCCACTGGCCGAACACGCGTTTCTTCGGCACGCTGCCGTCGCTGCCCGCCTTCGCGACGGTCGGCGGTGCGAGGTTGAACTTCACGCGATAGTCCTGCCCCGGCACGCCTTCGAACTGCGCTTCGAGCGCGGTGCGGAACGTGCCATCCGCGTACAGCCGCGCGACTTCGTATTCGTCCTTCACCGCAAGCAGCCGGTAGAACGTCGTCGCGACCGCGCGCGTCAGCGCCTCGTCGCCTTTCGCGCGCGCCGCGTTCACGAGCGCACGGTAGCGTTCGACGTAACGCGCGCCGCCGTAGGCATCGAGACGCGCCTCGCGATCGGCGATCAGCTCGGCGAGCGTCTGCGATGCCGCCTGCGCGGCCACCGCGTGACGCGCATTCCACAAGGCGTCGAGGCCTGCCGCGTCGCCGGCCGCCATCCGGCCGATCGAGAACGCGAGCTTGTTCATCGGCACCGCGACGTTGTTCAGCTCGATCGCGCGCATCATCGCGGCGAGCGACACCGGCACGAGGCCGAGCTGCCATGCGTAGCCGAGCATCAGGATGTTCGCGCCGATCGGGTCGCCGAGGAATTTCGCGGCGAGCGCCTGCGCATCGCAGCTCGACAGGTAGCCGTCGCCGGCCGCGTGATGCATCTTTTCGAGCAGGGCGTCCGCATGCAGGTCCGCGTCGGGGTTCTGCACGAACGATGCGTTCGGAATCCGGTGCGTATTGACGACGATCCGCGAACGCTGGTGACGCACCGTCTGCAGCGCCTCGGCGCTCGCGCCGACGACCATGTCGCACGCGAGCAGCACGTCGGCCTGCTGCGTGTCGATTCGCACCTGGTTCAGCCACCGGTCGCTCGACGCGATCCGCACGAACGACAGCACCGAGCCGCCCTTCTGCGCGAAGCCCATGAAGTCGAGCACCGACGCGCTCTTGCCTTCGAGGTGCGCGGCCATGCTGATCAGCGCGCCGACCGTCACGACACCCGTGCCGCCCACGCCCGTCACGAGCATGTCGTACGGCGCCGCGTCGAGATGCGTCGCGGGCACCGGCAGCGCGTCGACGCGCACGGCGAGCGCCGCCTCGTCGAATGCCGCGCCCGCGGCCTTCTTCAGCGCCGCGCCTTCGACCGTCACGAAGCTCGGGCAGAAGCCGTTCACGCACGAGTAGTCCTTGTTGCACGACGACTGGTCGATGCGGCGCTTGCGGCCGAGCGGCGTCTCGAGCGGCTCGACCGACAGGCAGTTCGACTGCACGCCGCAGTCGCCGCAGCCTTCGCACACGGCGTCGTTGATGAACAGGCGCTTGTCCGGGTCGGGGAACTCGCCTTTCTTGCGGCGGCGGCGCTTCTCGGCCGCACAGGTCTGGTCGTAGATCAGCACGGTGACGCCCGGCGTTTCGCGCAGCGCGCGCTGCACCGTGTCGAGCTCGCCGCGGTGATGGAACGTCGTGCCGGCGGGAAACAGCCCGTGATGGCCGTCGTACTTCTGCGGTTCGTCGGACACCACGACGAACCGCGACACGCCTTCCGCCTCGACCTGCCGCGCGATCTGCGGCACCGAGATGCTGCCGTCGACCGGCTGGCCGCCCGTCATCGCGACCGCGTCGTTGTAGAGGATCTTGTACGTGATGTTCGCTTTCGCGGCGACCGCCTGGCGGATCGCGAGAATGCCCGAGTGGAAGTAGGTGCCGTCGCCGAGATTCTGGAACACGTGCTTCGTGTGGGTGAACATCGCGTGCGCGGCCCAGTCGACGCCCTCGCCGCCCATCTGGATCAGGCCGGTCGTGTCGCGCTCCATCCACGACGCCATGAAGTGGCAGCCGATGCCGGCCTGCGCGATCGAGCCTTCCGGCACCTTCGTCGACGTGTTGTGCGGGCAGCCCGAGCAGAAGTACGGCGTGCGCTTCACCGCGTCGGCTTCGTTAGACAGGATCTGCGGCGCGACGAGATCGACCACGCGCTCGCGGCGATCGAGCGCCGGCTTGTGGCGCGCGAGCCAGTCGGCGAACACCGGCAGGATCCGCGACGGGCGCAGTTCGCCGAGCTCGGACAGCAGGCACGCGCCAGCCGCATCGTGCTTGCCGAGCACACGCGGGCGCGCGCCGTCCGCGCGGTTGTACAGGTAGTCCTTGATCTGCTGCTCGATGACGGGGCCCTTCTCCTCGATCACCAGCACCTCGGCGAGCCCGTCGACGAAGGTCTCGATGCGCGTCATCTCGAGCGGATACGACAGGCCGACCTTGTAGATCCGCACGCCGGCCGCATCGAGATCGGCGACCGTCAGATCCAGGCGGCGCAGCGCCTCCATCAGGTCGAGGTGCGCCTTGCCGCAGGTGACGATGCCGACGTTCGCCTGCGCGCCCGGCGCGATCCACTTGTCGATGCTGTGGGTGCGCGCGAAATGGCGCACCGCGTCGAGCTTCGCGGCGAGGCGCGCCTCGATCGTGAGGCTCGGCAGGTCCGGCCAGCGGTTGTGCAGGCCGCCCGGCGGCGGCGTGAAGCCCGCGGGCGCGGGCCAGTGCGTCTGCAGCGCGTCGAGATCGACGGTCGAGCCCGACTCGACGGTCTCCGAGATCGCCTTGAAGCCGACCCATGCGCCCGAGTAGCGCGACAACGCCCAGCCGTACAGGCCGAATTCGAGCATGTCCGCGATGTTCGACGGGTTCACGACCGGCATGTGCCACGCCATCATCGCGAAGTCGCTCTGGTGCGGCATCGACGACGACACGCAGCCGTGGTCGTCGCCCGCCACCACCAGCACGCCGCCGTGCGGCGACGAACCGTATGCGTTGCCGTGCTTGAGCGCATCGCCCGCGCGGTCGACGCCGGGGCCCTTGCCGTACCACATCGCATATACGCCATCGACGGTGCGCTCCGGATCGGCCTCGACGCGCTGCGTGCCGAGTACCGCGGTACCGCCGAGTTCCTCGTTGATCGCGGGCAGGAAGCGCACGCCGCTGCCGTCGAGCAGTTTCTTCGCCTTCCACAGCTGCTGGTCGACCATCCCGAGCGGCGAGCCGCGATAGCCGCTGACGAAGCCGGCCGTGTTCAGCCCTTGTGCGGTGTCGGACGCGCGCTGCATCAGCAGCAGGCGAACCAGCGCCTGCGTGCCGGTCAGGAAGATCCGGCCGCGCGTGGCGGTCAGGTTGTCGGTCAGGCGGTAGTCGGATAGTGCGGGCGTGCCGTCGACGGGCAGGCGAGCGGTCATGGGGATGTCTCCGGATTGTGCTGTTCTGGGCTGCGCGGGGGCGTCGGGCGACGCCGGCCGGAGGCAGCTGGATGGCTCTATTTTTTCGCGGAGAGGCGAGAAAGTTTTTTCTCATCTTGCTCGGGTGCGGAGATAGCGAGAAAAACTGCGCAGGTTTTAGGCCGGATTTGAGAAAGTTTTCGCGCGGGGTATTGGCGGGCGGTTGATGACGTGCCGGGGCGCGCGGATGAATGGCCTTGAAACGGCGAGGATGCGCAGCGGGCGAGCGGCGCGCCGGGCGACTGGGTGGCCGGCGCTGGCGCCCCGTGCGGCAAGGGTTTGAGCGACGGACGGCAAGCACGCTCACCGATGAAATGCACAGCGTTCCGACTGGCCGGAGATGCGGGATGTCCACATCCGCGGACTACCCGGGCAATCGGATGCGCACCCTCACCTTTCGGTTGCACAGGGTTTCGACTGGCGTCGGGCCGGGATTTCCACACCGCAATCGATACCTCCGTTCGCTCGGGGGCCGAGGCTCACCACTGAAATTCACAGCGCGACGACTGAATGCCGGCGAGAGATATCCACATGGATTCATCCCCGTTTCGTCGATACGACGGTCGTTCTCGCCGTTCGGGCGCATACCGGCAACGCCCCTTGTCCACCATGCGTATGCCGCCCGGACTCGACATCGCCTACCCGCTAACGCCGGGAATTTAGTGATGAGTCATCGGCACGCGCTTGCAGGATGGCATCGATCCGATTGTGGATAGCTCGATCCCGAGCCACTCGAAACACTGTGAATTTCGATGGTGAGCGTCGGCGCACAATCTCGGGAGAATGCCGATCGAGTTGTGGATAGCCCGATCCACGACAACGCCAAATGCTGTGCATTTGAATGGTGAGCGTTGGCATTGGGTCGCACGCGCGCGCCAGTCAAGGGGGACGAATCGACCGACCCGCGGCAACTCGAAATGCTGTGCATCCCAATGGTGAGCATCAAGCATTCGATCGGACAAGGGCGCCGATTCGAGCGTGGCAGGCCCGAGCGACGAGCAACCCGGCACGTCGCGAATCTTGCCGTCAGCCGCGCCGGGACTGGCTCCCGGCCGAACGCGCGCTCACACTCACCCATGAAATGCACAGCGTGCCGAGTTGCCTGGGAAGCCGGGGATCCCCATCGGAACGGAACACGCATGCGCGAGTGCGGTTAGAATGCGCGGCGCTTCGGGTGGTGCCAACGGACAGGAAGCGGACGCGTGGTTCGATCAGGCACTTGTGCTCACCGCTGAAATACACAGCGCGTCGAGTCGCTTCCGGGACCGGATATCCGCACCGCGACCTCCACCCGAACCTATCGCGAATCCGCACGAGCCGTTAGAATGCGCGGCGCTCCGGATTCTCGCGGAGGGCGCGGAAATCCGCGCCGGACAAGCCCTGCGGGCCATCGGGCTTCGACACTCACCATTCGGAAGCACAGCATTTTTCGTCGTTGTGCACCCCGGTTGTCCACACCCCTTGCCTCGTATCCGGCTGCATTCGGTCACCCTCACCTGTCGAACGCACAGCGTGTCGAGTGGTTTCGATGCCGGGTTATCCACAACGGAAATTGCGTGAAGATTCGCCGCCGGCGAACCGGCCAAGTCGATTTCCGCGTCTGCCCCATGATGCTCACCCAATGCCGGAAAGCCATGCCGATTCGGCCTCCGGCCGAGTGCTCACCGTTCGGCTGCACAGCATTTCGAGTGAGCGGAAGGGCAGGTTGTCCACATCCGTCCTGCAGCGGCGATCGTTCGCGCCGGCCGCCGCGAACGATCTCACTCCGCAATCGACCGGATGATCTGCGCCGGGTTTCCGCCGACGAGCGTATCCGGAGGAACGTCGCGGGTCACGACAGAACCCGCGGCGACCACCGAATTCTCGCCGACCGTCACGCCGCCGATGATCGTCGCGCCCGCGCCGACCCACACGTTTCTTCCGATCACGATCGGCCGGGCCACGACGCAGTCGCGCCGGCGCGAAGGTTCGACCGGATGTCCGGACGTAATGAGACTGACGTTCGGCCCGATCATCACGTCGTCGCCGATGTCGAGGCCGCCGAGATCGTAGAACGTGCAGTTCTGGTTGATGAAGACGTTGCGGCCGATCCGGGTATCGGCGCCGCCTGTCGCGTAGAACGGCGGGATCAAGAGAAACCCGTCGTCCATTGGCTTTCCGATCAGTTCACCGAACAATCGACGGACTTCGTCCGCATCGTCGAAGGTCAGGCGGTTGAGCCGCGCGGTGATGGTCATCGTCCGCTTGAGGTCGGCACGCATCGCCGCCGACTCCGGCGTTCTTCGGGGAATGATTCTGATGCGATCGTCGTTCGCCATTCCTGGCCCTTGTCCGTATGCAATCGATCCGTATTCTGCGTATGATCGCGGCGCCTGATTCACCGGGCGCGAGCGCGTCGCTTCGAGTTCGACTTCAATGATCGTGCAGCCGGGTATGCGGCGGTCCGGCCTCCTCGTTTTGCCGCATGTCGAAGGGCGGCGTCGATTGCGCGTGCGACCGGTTGCGACACCACGGCAACGTCGGCGGGACAGTGTAGAGGTATCCCGTTTCGAGCAAACCCTGAGCGGCCAATTCATGACTAGTTAATTTATAACTAGTTACTTCATGACCTACCGCGCACACGGGCTTTGCGCGAGATTCATCGTCGATCCGCATGCCCCGCCGCGCGTCACTCTGCCGCCGGCCCCTGTCCGAACCGCTCCCGCTCGGGTACGCTTGAACATCCACCGAACCGACACGCACACCCGACGCGGAGGCGCGATGAAGCTCTACTACTGGCCGAAAACCCGGGCATTCCGGGCGCTGTGGATGCTGGAGGAAATCGGCGCCGTCTACGAGCTCGTGCCGATCGACCTGCGGTCGCACGAACAGGGCAGCGACGCGTTCGTCCAGGTCAATCCGATGGCCAAGCTGCCCGCGCTCGACGACGGCGGCGAACCGTTCGCCGAATCCGGCGCCGTGCTGCTCTATCTCGCCGATTGCTGTCCCGGCGCCCGGCTCGGCATCGCGCCCGACGACCCGCTGCGCGGCCGCTTCCTGCAGTGGATGTTCTTCACGCCCACCTGCCTCGAGCCCGCGATGGCCGAGAAATTCACCGGCGCGTCGGGCAATCCGGTCGCGTTCGGCTGGGGCAACATCACGCGCGTGCAGCGTGCGCTCGCGCAGGCGCTCGCCCATAGCCGCTGGCTCGTCGGCGACCGCTTCACCGCGGCCGACCTGCTGCTCGCCAGCACGCTGAAGATCGCGTTCGACGCGCACCTGCTGCCGCACGAAGGCGTGCTCGGCGACTATGTCGCGCGCGCCGAGGACCGCGACGGCTATCGCCGCGCGGTCGCCGTCGAACAGCGCGAAGCGGCGCGCCTGCTGCATGCGTGACGCGTGAACGGCGCGGCATGCGGTGACGGCGGCCGCGCCCGGCTGCCAATGCCGGGGCGCGCCGACCGGCAGCGTCATGCAGCCGGCCCGGGCGCCTGCGCCGCCGCGCCGGCGTCGACCACCGCCCCCGGCGAACCGCGTTCGTCGGTATCGGCCTCGACCGGCACGACTTCGTGAAAATGCGTGTAGTCGATGTGCGTGATGCCGCCTTCGTCGTGCATCAGGTCGACATAGCGGTGATGCCAGCGGATGTCCGCATGCGCCCATGCGTAGCGCGCCTGCATGACCTGCGCGGTCGTCTCGTCGGAGCCCTCGATCGTGATCAGCAGCGACGCGTCGCGCGTGGCGAGCGATTCGGGCGTCTCGCCGAACAGCGGGCTCGCTTCGTCGATCACGTGCATCAGGTTCCAGCCGAGCAGGAAGATCGGATGCTCGCTGCGCACGAGCGGCAGGTCGTGGATCTTGCGCAGCGTATAGCCCTCGTGCGAGCCTTCGACGCGCATCAGCCGCAGCTTCGCCTGCGCTTCGGCGATCACGTTCTGGCGCGCATTCGCGGCGCGCACCATCAGCGTCATGCGCCCGTTCAGCGGCCGCACGATCGCGTAGCGCGCGAACAGGATCTTCGCCTGTGGCCGCGAAAACCGCGCGAACACGAGGCCGGTCGCCAGCGCGATGCCCGACATCCCGGCGAAGATCTCGAACGTCGCGACGAGGTGCGCATAGACGGTCTGCGGATGCATGTCGCCATAGCCGACGGTGGCGAGCGTTTCGACGCTGAAGAAGAACGCGCCGCCGAATCCGGCCGGCGACTGGTTCGCGATCGGCGCATGGCCGAGCAGGTAGAGCGTCGCGAAGCCGCCGTTGAGCAGCAGGAACAGCATCGCGAGCGACAGGAAGAACACGGGCCAGCTCACCGTCAGCGCCCGGTGATAGAGGTCGCGCCAGCCGAGCGGCGGCATCCCGTATGCGATCACGGGGCGCGTGCCCGACCAGATCTTGCGGCCACGGCCGCGGGAAGCCGGGGAGGACGGATCGACGTTCATCGCGCGACGCCTGAAGCAGGGAGGCGATGAGCGTAGCACGCGCGGCGGCGGCCGGGAATGCGCGCCGATGCGTAGCCGCCGTCCGCCGCGCAACCCCGAAAAAAAACCGGCCGCACGAGCGGCCGGTTTCGCAGTCTTCCTGCCGGCATGCGCGCGGCGCGCGCCGCGCCGGCTTACTTCCGGTCGACGATCACGCGGTCGAACGTGCCGCCGTCGGCGAAGTGGGTCTTCTGCGCGTTCGCCCAGCTTCCGAAAACCTGCTCGACGCTGAACGTCTTCAGCGGCTTGAACTCGGCCGCATGCTTCTTCAGTACGTTCGCGTCACGCGGGCGCAGATGGTGCTGCGCGATGATCTCCTGCGCCTGCGGCGTGTACAGGTAGTCGAGATACGCCTGCGCGACCTTGCGCGTGCCCTTCTTGTCGACGACCTTGTCGACCACGGCCACCGGCGGCTCCGCGAGGATGCTCGCCGACGGATACACGGCATCGAATTCCGCGCCCGACGCCCCCGTATCCATCAGCGCGACTTCGTTCTCGAACGTGACGAGCACGTCGCCGATGCCGCGCTGCGTGAACGTCGTCGTCGCGCCGCGGCCGCCGGAGTCGAGCACCGGCACGTTGCGGAAGACCGCCTTCTCGAAGTCGAGCGCCTGCTGGTCGGTCGCGCCCTTCTGCTTCTGGTAGCCCCACGCGGCGAGATACGCGTAGCGGCCGTTACCCGACGTCTTCGGGTTCGCGATGATCACCTGCACGCCCGGCTTCGCGAGATCGCTCCAGTCCTTGATCGCCTTCGGGTTGCCCTTGCGCACGAGGAACACCATCGTCGTCGAGTACGGCGAGCTGGCGTCGGGGAAGCGCGCGCGCCAGTCCTTCGGCAGCAACTGGCCGCGCTCGGCGAGCAGGTCGATGTCGTTCGGCTGGTTCATCGTCACGACGTCGGCCTGCAACCCCTGCAGCACCGACAGCGCCTGCGCGCTCGACGCGCCGTGCGACTGCTTGATCGTCACCGTTTCGCCGGTCTGCTGCTTGTAGGCGGCGGCGAAGCTCGTGTTGATGTCCTTGTACAGCTCGCGCGTCACGTCGTACGACACGTTCAGGATCGACGTGTCCGCGTGCGCGGCCGTCGCCGCCACGACCAGCGCCGCCGCCGTGCCCGTGTGCAGCCAGCGGCCGATCCCCTTGATGCTTGCCATCGTGATATGCCCCGTTCAGTGGTGGTGAATGTGCGTGACGGCACGCGTACGCGCTGTCATCGAAACGTAAGCGGGCATTCTAGCGGCCGGGCGCGGCGCGCTTTCCAATCTGTCATGCAAAGCAAATCTCGAATCCTGCTAAACGGCGCGCACCGCTCGCGTATGCGCCGGATCCGGTGTTAAGATCGCCGTTCAGCCCTTTTCCCGGTTCATCCATGTCCGCTGCCCTGCGCTCGCCCTCGATCCTCGCCGCCGTCGCGGCAGGTGCGCGCGCGGCCGGGCTGAAACTCAAAAAACGACGCCTCGACTGACGGGGACGTCGCGTCCCGTCAGGCGAATGCCGGACGGGATGCCCGCAGGTCGTTTCTTTCTCCTTGCTCGCACGCCTCGCTCCGGCACTCCGCCGGCGGAACGGTTCCTTCCCACTCCGTTTCCACCATGAGGTTTTGCATGCACACACGTTTCGAAGGTATCTGGCTGCCGATCATCACGCCGTTCCACCACGGCGAAGTCGATCACGGCGCGCTCGCGCGACTCGCCCGTCACTATGCGGCCGCGGGCATCGCGGGCTTCGTCGCGGGCGCGACGACCGGTGAAGGCGTGCTGCTCGACGCACGCGAACAGGACGCCGTGTTCGCGACGCTGCGCGACGCGGCGCCCGGGCGCCCGATCGTCGTCGGGCTCACCGCGAGCGCAACGCACTTCGCGGCCGCCCGCGCGCGCGAACTCGCCGCGCTGCGGCCCGACGGGCTGCTCGTCACGCCGCCCGTCTACGTGCGGCCGACACAGGACGGCATCCGCCGCCACGTCGAGGCGATCGTCGACGCGGCCGATCTGCCCGTGCTCGTCTACAACATCCCGTACCGCACGGGCGTGAACGTCGAACTCGAGACGCTGCAGGCACTCGCGCGCGATCCGCGCGTCGCGGGCATCAAGGAGTGCGGCGGCACGCTCGACCGGATGAGCCGGCTCGTGCACGACACGCCGCTCGCGATTTTCTCCGGCGACGACAACCAGAACTTCGCGGCGCTGTGTGCCGGTGCGCACGGCGCGATCGCGAGCAGCGCGCACGTGCTGCCCGAATGGCATGTGCGCATCCATGCGCTGCTGCGCGACGGCCGGCTCGCCGACGCGCGGCGGCTGTCGGTCGCACTGCAGCCGCTCGTCGCGGCGCTGTTCGCGGAGCCGAATCCGGCGCCGGTGAAGGCGGTGCTGGCGGCGCAGGGGTGGTGCGAGGATGGGTTGCGGCTGCCGTTCGTGCCGGCGAGCGACGCGTTGCGGGAGAGGCTCGCCCGACTCTGGACAGCGCTCGAGGCATCGACACCGGCTATCGCAACGGCTTAGGACTTCGCTCCAGAAACTGTTTCAGACTGTCAGGATTCGGGTCTCGCCATACTGCGCAAGGTGGCTGTCAGCCGTAACGAGCAGCAACGGTTCGCACCACGCCTGCGCGACGAGCAGCCGGTCGAACGGGTCGCCATGATGATGCGGCAGATGACGCACGGCAGCGCCGTGCATGGCCCGGACCGGTAGCTCGCGGTACTTGCTGGTCCTCAGCTTGTCGACTAGGCGATCCACGTCGACATCCAGCTTTCCCTTCCCGGCCTTGATCGCCACTTCCCAGATGCTCGCGCTGCTGACGAACACGGCATCGGCAGCGGTGATCAGTCTGCGCGCGCGAACGCTCAGTTTCGGATCATCGCCCCACATCCACAGAAAGATGTGCGTATCGACCAGCAACCGCATTATTTCCCTTCGAACTCAGCCAGCTCTTCGGCGGAAAGTGGTGCGTCGAAATCATCGGCAATCCATATCTCTCCCTTGAGAGCACCGAACTGATGGATGGGCTCGAGCGGGACAAGCCGGACCGACTGCTTGCCGATCTGCGTGATGACGACGCGTTCGCCAGCGATCGCGGCATCGAGAAGCCGCTGGAGATCGATCGTGGCTTCGGGGACGGTGGCAACTTGCATGATGGGCTCCATTGAGTGACTCACCATTGTCACGACATTCACCCCGTTGCTCCAATAGACCAAACGTCCAGCCTAAGGACACTTGCGTGCTTGCCGACGCGGGATCACGCCGCGAGCGCCACCGCCTCCCCCGTCGCATCCCGCACCGCCTGCGTGACGATCCGCGCGAGCCGCTCGACGCTCGGCGTGACCGACGACGCGCGCCGCAGCAGCATCAACGGCAGGCTCGGCAGCGCCGGCAGCCCGAGCGACGCCGCGTCGAGCACCCGCACCGACGCCGGCAATCCGTAGTGCGAGCGCACCGTCAGCCCGAGGCCGGCCGCCGCCGCGGCCCACAGCCCGGCCAGGCTCGGCGTCGTGAACGCGACGCGCCACGGCACGCCCGCGCGGTCGAGCGCGTCGGTGGCTGCACCGAAGAAGCGGCACGGCCGGTCGAACACGACGAGCGGCAGCGGCTCGCCCGACGCGCGCACGGCACGAATGCCCGTGTCGCGGTCGTCCGCCGCATCCGCGTGGGGGCCGCCGTCCGGCATGCCGAAGCCGCCCGCGCCCGCCGCCGCGATCCACTGCATCGGCACCTGCGCGATCACGTCGCTGTCGATGCCGGCCCGCGTCAACAGCGCCGCAGACGCCGGGTCGCCCCACACGAGCGCGAGGTCGAGCTGGTTCGCGTCGAGCCGGTCGAGCAGATCGGCATTGCGCGCGACGCGCGCCTCGATCCTCACCTTCGGATGCGCGCGCGCGAAACGCCCGAGCACGTCGGGCAGGATCGCCTCGCCGAAATCCTCCTGCAGGCCGACCCGCACCCAGCCGTCGAGATTCACGCCGCGCACGGCCGCGGCCGCCTCGTCGTTCAGCGCGATCATCCGCCGCGCATAGCGCAGCATCGCATCGCCGGCGTCGGTCAGCGCGAGCCCGCGCCCGGCCTTCACGAACAGCGGCGTGCCGGCCTGTTCCTCGAGCTTGCGGATCTGCGCGCTCACCGCCGACGACGAGCGCGCAACGCGATCGGCCGCCTTCGCGAAGCTGCCGAGATCCACGCCCGCAACGAGGCTGCGCAACGCGGCCACGTCGAAGTTCGGCCGGGCCAGTGCGGCGTCGGCCGCCGCGCCGTGGTCATTGTCATGTCCGGACATCTCGATCATCCCGTTTTATCGAACGATTCATCAAAAACTTTCCGATTTTCAGGATGAATGTAGGTCGCCACACTGGCGATGTCAATTTCCACCGGACTCCGTCGCCATGGATACCTCCTGCCTCGCCTCTCCGTCTCCGGCCGCGCGCGACGCGCGCGGGCCGGCCCATCGCTGGCGCGTGCTCGCAGCCGGCGTCGCCGCGAACATGAGCTTTTCCGCCGCCGCGGCCGGCATCCCGACCACCGCCGTCTGGATGCGCTCGGCCTATCACCTCGACAACGGTGCGCTCGGCCTCGTGCTGGGCGCGCTCGGCTTCGGCGTCGCGCTGTCCGAGCTGCCGTGGGGCATGGCCGCCGACCGCTTCGGCGACCGCCGCGTGCTGCTCGCCGGCCTCGTCGCCACCGCCGCGATGCTGGCGCTGATGGTCACCACGATCGTCCCGACCGCGCACGCGGTGCCGCCGCTCATGCGCGTCGTCGTCGCGATGTGCTGCGTCGGCCTGCTCGGCGGCAGCGTGAACGGTTCGAGCGGACGCGCGGTGATGCGCTGGTTCGGCGAGCGCGAACGCGGGCTCGCGATGAGCATCCGCCAGACGGCCGTGCCGCTCGGCGGCGGCGTCGGCGCGGCGCTGTTGCCGTCGCTCGCGTCGCACGCGGGCTTCGCCGCGGTATATGGCGCACTGATGCTGCTGTGCGCCGGATCGGCCGTGCTGACGTGGCGCTGGCTGCACGAGCCGCCTGACGCGCCGGCCGCGGCGCAACCCGTGCGCGTCGCAACGAACCGCCCTGCCGCACCGCAACCGCCGGCACGGCACGCGCGCAATCCGCTGGCAAGCGGCGCCGTCTGGCGCATCGTGCTCGGCATCGGTGCGCTCTGCGCGCCGCAATTCGCGGTGCTCACGTTCGCGACCGTGTTCCTGCACGATTTCGGCCGGCTCGGCCTCGCGGGCATCAGCACGGCGATGGTCACGCTGCAACTCGGCGCGATGGCGATGCGCGTATGGAGCGGCCGCCATACCGACCGGCACGGCAACCGGCGCGCGTACCTGCGCGGGTCGGTATGCGTGGCGGCCGGCGCGTTCGCGCTGCTTGCGGCCGCCACGGCCGGCAGCCCGCACGTGCCGCTCGCCGCGATCGTCGCGATTCTCGTGTTCGCCGGCATCTGCGTGTCGGCATGGCACGGCGTCGCGTACACCGAACTCGCCACGCTCGCCGGCGCGAACCACGCGGGCACCGCGCTCGGGATGGCGAACACGATCGTGTATCTCGGACTGTTCGCGACGCCGCTCGCGATTCCGCCGCTGCTCGCCGTGAGTTCGTGGAGCGTGGTCTGGCTCGCGGCGGCGTTGATCGCGGGCGCGACCTATCCGCTGTTCGCGCGATAGCGGCGCAGGCGGCCGCCGTGCGCGCCCTGGTTCAGAACTTGTACACGGCCGACAGCATCGCCGACCGGCCGTCGCCGAGCTCGACGGCCGACGAGCGCGATTCGCTTCCCGACACCTGCCGCACGCGCTCGACATACGCACGATCGAACAGGTTGTCGACGTTCAGCTGGAAGCGCAGCCGGCGGCTCACGTCGTAGCCGGCCATCAGGTTGTGCACCCAGTACGCGCCGAGCTTGCCGTCGCCCTGCGATGTCACGTTGCGCCGGCCGACGAAGTGCGAACCGTAACCCACCGTCCAGCCCGCCGGCAACCGGTAGGTCGTCCACAGGTTAAACGCGTGGCGCGGCGTGTTGCCGAGCGCCTGCCCGTCGCGGCGAGGCGTGGACGGCGAACTGAGCGTGACGCTCGCCAGGTACGTGTAGTTCGCGAACACGTCCCACCGCGGCGTGACCTTGCCGGCGGCACCGAGCTCGATGCCGCGCACGCGCTGCCGGCCCGCGAGCGCATAGCTGCCGTCGGCCATGCGTTCGCGCGCATTCTTCTTTTCGGTCTGGAACAGTGCGCCGTTCAGCGCGACGCCCGCCAGCCCCTCCCATTTGGCGCCGAGCTCGAAGCTCTCGTTCTTCTCGGGCGCGAGCGCGCCGGTCGCCGCGCTCACACCCGAGCCGGTAGTGACGAGAAATTCGGCGGACGGATTGAACGACGTGCCGTACGCGAAATACGCGCGGCCGTTATCGGTCGGCTTGAACACGAGCGCCGCGCGCGTGCTCAGGTGACGGTCGGCGCTGTCCGCGCGCTCGGCGGGCTGCCCGACCGACGCACCTTCCGCCCGGCCGTCGATCCAGTCGTGCCGCAGCCCGACGTCGACGTCCCAATAGCGGCCGAACGAGATCGTGTCGAACGCGTACAGCGCCTTCACGACGAGCGCGGTGTCGTTGCGTGCGCTGTCCTGGCGCTGCGTCGGGCCTCGCCATATGCCGGACGGCGCGGCGAGCGGGAAACCGTCGGCCGGGTAGAACCGGTTGATTCCATACGAATAGGTCGTGCGGCCGTACGTTTCGCGCGAGATCTCGAAGCCCGTGACGAGCGAGTGCCCGACGCCGAACGTATCGAACGCGCTCGTGACGTTCGTCTGGTTCGCCCACATCGCCGTCGACACATCGCGGCCGTAGCCCTGCGGGCCTGCCGGCTTGTAGCGCCCCGGCGGCAACCCCTGCCGGTTCACGTGCGATGCGGAAATCACGGTGTCGCGATTCAGATGCGCATAGCGGCTCAGGTTCTGCACCTTCAGGCCGGGCGACACGTCGTGTTCGACCTTCACGGTGAAGGCGTCCGACGTGATGCGTTCGCGATCGAGATTGCGCCAGCCGAAATAGCTGTCGCGCGACACGCCTGTCAGCACCTGGCCGTCGCGCGCCGGCAGCCCGTAGTCGGGCAGGTTGTTGTCGTACTGGTGAAAATAGCCGAGCGTGACGCGCGTCGGCGTGCCGAGCCCGAACGCGAGCGACGGCGCGACACCCCAGCGCCGCCGGCGAATGTCGTCGCGGCCCGGCACGTCGTTGACGTGCGCCATCGCGTTCAGGCGGAACGCCGCACGGCCGGCGGTGCCGGGCAGCGGCCGGTTCGCGTCGAGCGTCACGCGCCGGTAGTCGGACGTGCCGAGCGTCGTGCCGGCCTCCGTGAACGCGCCAGCCTTCGGCGTCTTGCTGACCAGGTTCACCGAGCCGCCCGTCGTGCCGGCGCCGCCGAACACCGAGTTCGGGCCCTTCATCACCTCGACCGCCTCGACGTTGAACAGGTCGCTGCGATTGTTCTGCGCGCTGTCGCGCAGCCCGTCGAGCTGCAGGTTCGCGTTCGCGCCGAAGCCGCGGATATTGAACATGTCGCCCGATCCGCCGCCGCCCTCCCCCGCGTTGAACGTGATGCCCGCGACGTTCGACAATGCTTCGCGCAGGCTCAGCGCCTGCTGTTCGTCGAGCACCGCGCGCGGCACGACGGTGATCGTCTGCGGCACGTCGAGCAGCGGCGTCGCATATTTGGCGGAGCCCGACCGGTCGACGCGCGAACCGGCGTCGCGGTTTTCGTGAACGACGATCGGGCTCAGGTGCGGCGCGCGCCGCGGCTCGCCCTCTTCCGCGGACGCCGGTGCGGCGGCACAGGTCATCATCGCGAATGCGACGGATGCAGTCGCGCGACGCGGCGGCGTCACGCTCGACAGGATGCAACGGTTCATGTGATTCACTCCACTCCATTGATGAGAATGGTTCTCATTCAATAGAATTGAGTGCGACATGACAATTGGACATGTCCGAACTTCGTTATCCGAACGAACCGTTGAACGAAACGGGCCTGCCGCCGCACGGCCGCGGTTCGCGTCGTCAGCCTTGCTCCCGCGCCAGCGCCCGCCGCGCGGCCGGCCGTTCGGCCTCGCGCCGCGCATGCGCGCTCCACGCGGGATGCTTCGTCATGTCGAGCCCGATCGCGACGCCCCAGCGATACAGCACGAGCAGGAACGGATCGACGATCGAATGGCCGCCCGGCTCGGCCCATGTGCGGCCGTCGGCGAGCGCGGCTTCGATCGACGCGTTCGCCGCATCGATCAGCCCGCGCCCGTGTTCGCTGATCGCGCCGTGCAGCGCCGGATCGCCGATGAAGCGCCCCGGCCGCCACAGCGTGCCGTAGCCGACGCCGTGCACCCAGCCGACCAGCCATGCGAGCCATTCGTGGCAGCGCGCCTCGCGCAGCGGATCGTCGAGCGGCAGCAGTCGCGCGTCCGGATGACGACGCGCGAGATACGTGAGGATCGCGGGCGTTTCGGTCAGCACGCGCGGCTCGCCGGGAATCGCGAGCACGGGCACGCGCGCCTTCGGGTTGATCGCGAGATAGCGTGCGTCGAGATTCTGCTGCTCGCGCACGGACACGATCTCGACGTCGAACGGCGCGCCGGTTTCCTCGAGCGCGATGTGGGCGGCGAGCGAACATGCGCCCGGCGAAAGATAGAGACGATATGCGTTCATGATGGCGTTGCCCGGCGGACCTGTTGAAAGACGGAACCGAGTGTAGGAACGCAGGGCCCGCCGCCGCAAACGATGAATTGTCGTGCTCGGGCATGAGTGATACTAATGCGTGATGCGACGTATCCATCTCCCCCCGCTACAGACGCTGCGTGCGTTCGAAGCCGCCGTGCGGCTGCAGAGCTTCACGCGTGCCGCCGACGAACTCGCGCTCACGCAAGGCGCGATCAGCCAGCACATCCGCACGCTCGAAGCGCGGCTCGGCTATCCGCTGTTCACGCGCGAGCGCAACGGCGCGACGCCGACGCATGCCGCGCATGCGCTCGTGCTGCAGGTGCGCCAGGGCCTGAGCGTGCTCGAGCGCGCATTCGAGCCGGCGCTCGCCGGGCGCAATCGCCCGCGCACCTGCGACGTCACGCTGAACGTGAGCGTGCTGCCCAGCGTCGCCGAGCGCTGGCTCGCGCCGCGCCTGCCGCGTTTCACGGCCGTGCATCCGCACATCGCGATCGCGCTGCATCCGGACGCGGCACTCGCGCCGCTGCGCAAGCGCGACCGCATCGACGTCGCGCTGCGCTACGGGCCCGGCACGTGGCCGGGCGTCGTCGTCGAGAAGCTGATGAACGAGACGGTCTTTCCGGTCGCGAGCCCCGCCTACCGCAATCGCGACGGCATCGCGCCACGCGTGCCGGCCGATCTGGTTCGCGCGACGCTGCTGCGCCATCCCGCGCAACCGTGGGAGCCGTGGCTCCAGGCCGCGCGGCTCGACCTCACCGAATCCTCGCGCGCGCCGCGCTTCACCGATGCGAACGCGCTGATCGACGCGACGCTGAAAGGACGCGGCGTCGCGCTCGCACGCCGCTCGCTGATCGAGCCCGAACTCGCGGCCGGCACGCTCGTGCGCGTATCGACGGTGCGCGTGACCGACGTGTATGCGCACTACGTGGTGTGGCGCCCCGATCATCCGCACGATGCGGCGATCCGCACGTGGCTCGACTGGCTGCGCAGCGAAGTGCGACGCAGGACGCCGCGCCGCTGACGCGCGCTCAGGCGCGCGCGCATCGCGACCTTGTCGAGCATGATCGACAGATCGCGCACGCCCCGTCGCCCGGTTTCGTCGTCGCCTGCGCTTCGATCGGCCGGCCGCGCGCGCGTGCACGATCGCCGCGGCGGCCGGATCGCGCCGCGACGGCCCGCTGCGCTGCACGCCCCAGCCGCGCTCGATGTCGATGCGTGCCGCATCCGCCGGCAAATTCCGCTCGTGATGCACGCGGCCCGAACGAAAGCATTTGGTCAGGCTTGCGAAAGCATTTTGCGATCACACCGGGGTCGCAAACGATTCACCGAAACGTCGCACGGCATCGGCATACTCGAAAACGTTTCCCGTCAGCCCGCCTGGAGAGAAGTCATGCATCGCGTTGCCCTCGTCGTCGCCCTGTGTGCCGCTGTCGTCACCGCCGCCTGCAGCGATGATGCGTCGCACGACGCGCAGGCGGCCGACACCCCGCAACAGGCACATGCATCGTCCGGCTCCGCGAGCGCGTTCAACAACGACGCAGGCGCGAACGCCGCCGCGTCCGATGCCGCACCGCTCGCACCGCCCGTCATCCATTACCCGCCCGATGACGACGACGACGCGAAGTCCGCGACGACCGCGGCCGCGCCCGACGTCGCATCGTCGCCGCACTGATCCGTGTTTCCGTCCCCCCGATCGCAGAACCGAGGTGAAATAACATGACGTCATCCAGCCGCCGCCGTTTCCTGCACACCGTCGCACAGTCGGCGGGCGCCGCCGTCGCGCTCAACGCCTTCCCCGAATCGATCCGCCGCGCGCTCGCGATTCCCGCCGCGCGCGGCACCGGCACGATCCGCGATGTCCAGCACATCGTCGTGTTCATGCAGGAAAACCGCTCGTTCGATCATTACTTCGGACACCTGCGCGGCGTGCGCGGCTACAACGACCGCTTCCCGATTCCGCTGCCGAGCGGCCAGCCGGTGTGGTATCAGCCGTCGAAAGCGGATCCGGCCAAGCCGGTGCTGCCGTTCCGCCTGAACACGCTGACGACGAGCGCGCAGTGCGTGGGCGACCTCGATCACTCCTGGTACAAGACGCACGCGGCGATCGACGCCGGCCGCTACGATCAGTGGCCCGCGAACAAGACCGACATGACGATGGGCTATCACGTGCGCGAGGACATTCCGTTCCACTACGCGCTCGCCGATGCGTTCACCGTGTGCGACAACTACTTCTGCTCGCTGCCGGGGCCGACGCACCCGAACCGTTCGTACCTGATGACGGGCACGGTCGACCCGACCGGCAAGTTCGGCGGCCCGCTGCTCGACAACAGCGACTACGTCGACGGCGACGTGCCGCCCGCGTACCAGCTGCTGTCGTGGACGACCTTCCCGGAGCGCCTCGAGGCGCACGGCGTGTCGTGGCAGATCTACCAGCAGGGCACGACCGGCGACGATCCGTACAACGGCAACTACGGCACGAACATCCTGCAGAACTTCACGAACTTCATCAACGCGAAGCCGGGCTCGTCGCTGTACCAGCGCGCGCAGACGGTGCGCACGCTCGACAACCTGAAGGACGACGTGATCAACGACCGGCTGCCGCAGGTGTCGTGGCTGTGCCCGCCCGCCGCGTTCTCCGAGCATCCGAAATACACGCCCGCGTACGGCGCGAACTACACGTCGCAGATCCTCGACGCGCTCACGTCGAATCCGGACGTGTGGGCGAAGACGGTGCTGTTCATCATGTACGACGAAAACGACGGCTTCTTCGATCACGTCGTGCCGCCGCAGCCGCCGACGTCGGCCGCGCAGGGCGTGTCGACCGTGACGACCGACGGCGAGCTGCACACGGTCGTGAACCCCGGGCGCGGCGGCAGCTACACGGCCGACGGGCTGCCGTACGGCCTCGGGCCGCGCGTGCCGATGACGGTCGTGTCGCCGTGGTCGAAGGGCGGCTTCGTGTGCTCGCAGGTGTTCGACCACACGTCGGTGATCCGCTTCATCGGCGAGCGCTTCGGCATCGACGAGCCGAACATCACGCCGTGGCGCCGCACCGTCTGCGGCGACCTCACCGCCGCGTTCGACTTCCGCTCGTCCGACGCGACGTTCCCGACGCTGCCCGACACGAGCCAGTACCGCTCGATCGCGGACCAGCAGTGCACGTCGCAGCCCGCGCCGACCGTGCCCGCGACGCCGTCGCCGGTCGAGCCGCAGGAGCCCGGCGTGCGGCCCGCGCGTGCGCTGCCGTACGAACTGCACGTGAACGCGAGCATCGACGGCGGCAACACGCTGCGCATCGAGTTCGCGAACCGCGGCAACCAGGGCGCGCACTTCCACGTGTATTCGACGAACCGCACCGACGGCCCGTGGCGCTACACGGTCGGCGCGCGCCGCGTGCTGCATGCGGATTTCGACCTGACGGCAACAAACGGCGTGTATGCGTTCTCGGTGTATGGCCCGAACGGCTTCGTGCGGATGTTCGCGGGCAACGTGTCGGCCGCGACCGCGCGCCGCCGCAACCAGGCGCAGCCCGAAGCGAAGGCCGGCTACGACATCGCGAACGGCAACCTGTACCTGAAGCTGCGCAACCATGGCGCGGGCCACGTCACGCTGACGCTGACCGACAACGCGTACGGCGCACCGGCCCGCCAGGTGACGCTGCACGGCGGCAACGAGCACGTCGAGCAGTGGACGCTCACGTCGAGCCACCACTGGTATGACGTCACGGTGAGCGACGGTGCGAACGGCACGTTCTCGCGCCGCTTCGCGGGCCACATCGAGAACGGCCGGCCGAGCTACTCGGATCCGGCCGCGGTGCGGCCCGTGTCCGCATCGTAAGCACGGCGGCGCGACGTTGCGCGGTGCGAGCCGCGCCGCGCGCGCCGATCGGCGTCAGATCGCGTACGCGAGTGCGCGATCGACGCGCGCGGCGTCGACGTTCTCGTCCGCTTCGCGAAAGCGCAGCGGCGCCGCGCAATGCACCAGCGTGTCGACGAAGTATTTCGCGCGCGGCCATGGCCCGAAGCCGGCCGCGGTATTGATGTGTCCCGCGTCGCCGAGGTTCACGAACGCGCTGCCGAGCCGCTGCGCGAGCGTGCGCGCATCGGCCAGCGGCATCCACGGATCGGTTTCGCTGCCGATCACGATCGACGGCACCGCGAGCCGGCGGGCGTCGAACGGCCCGGCAAACGTGAATTTCTTCGGGCTGGCAGGCGCGACGAGCAGCACGCCCGCGACGTCGGCCACGTGCGGCCATTGCGCGAGCGCATGCGCGGCCGCGAGGCAGCCGAAGCTGTGCGCGGCGAGCACGAACGGGCCGCGCTCGCGCTCGAGCAGTGCACGGACCGACTGCGCCCAGCCCGCGAGGTCGGGCGCATCCCAGTCGGCCTGCTCGACCCGCAGCGAGCGCGGGAACTGCCGCTCCAGCCAGGTCTGCCAGTGAGCGCCTTCGCTGCCGTGCAGGCCCGGAACGGTCACGAGCCGCGGCGGCCACGCCGATTTGCTGCATGCGCGCATGATTGCCCTCGCTTGCTTTGCTTGGAGACGGGCTTCGATTGTGGCGCGGCGGGCACGGCGGCCGAACCAATATTTTGTGCTTTGCTTTTGCACCGCTCGCCGCGCGCGCGGCCCATGCCGCACGGGCCGGCGGCGTCATGACGGCGCAACGCGCCGCGAGACCGTAGAATGTGGGCTTCCCGCTTGCCATGCATCGGATCGGGCCGGGCGCTGCCGCGCCGGTTCCGGTCGACAGGAGACGCCCGATGTCCGCTACGCCCGCCGGCGCGCTGCGCCCGTTCCATCTCGCCTTTCCCGTGTCGAGCCTCGTCGACGCGCGCGCATTCTACGGCGGCCTGCTCGGATGCCCCGAAGGCCGCAGCTCGGAACACTGGGTCGACTTCGATTTCTTCGGCCACCAGCTCGTCGCGCACCTCGCGCCGGACGAAACCGGCGCCAGCGCGGTCAATCCGGTCGACGGCGACGACGTGCCCGTGCGCCATTTCGGCGTCGTGCTGTCGATGGACGAGTGGCATGCGCTCGCCGAAAAACTGCAGGCCGCGCACACGCGCTTCGTGATCGAGCCGCACATCCGCTTCAAGGGCGAGGTCGGCGAGCAGGCGACGATGTTCTTTCTCGACCCGTGCGGCAACGCGCTGGAATTCAAGGCGTTCGCCGACATCGGCCAGTTGTTCGCGAAGTAAGCGCATGAAGATCCTGTTCCATTCGCCGCACCAGGAAGCCGCCGCGTGGCGCGACGCGATCGCGCACGCATTGCCCGAGGCCGAGTTGCGCGCGTGGCAGCCGGGCGACACGGCCCCCGCCGATTACGCGCTCGTATGGCGGGCGCCGCGCGCGTTCTTCACGCCGCGCGACGGCTTGCGCGCGATCTTCAACCTCGGCGCGGGCGTCGACGCGCTGCTCGCGCTCGAGCGCGAACAGCCCGGCACGCTGCCGCGCGACGTGCCGCTGGTGCGCCTCGAGGATTCCGGCATGGCGCAGCAGATGATCGAATACGTGGCGCATGCCGTGCTGCGCTACCTGCGCCGCTTCGACGAATACGAAACGCTGCAGCGCGAGCGCCGCTGGCAGGTGCTCGCGCCGCATCCGCGCGCGGGCTTCACCGTCGCCGTGCTCGGCCTCGGCGTGCTCGGCGCGCAGGTCGCGCAGGCGCTCGCGGCGCTCGGCCTGCCGGTGCGCGGCTACAGCCGCAGCCCGAAGCAGCTCGACGGGATCGAAACCTTCGCGGGCGACGGCGCGCTCGACGCGTGCCTCGACGGTGCGAAGGTGCTCGTGAACCTGCTGCCGAGCACGCGCGACACCGACGGAATCCTGTCGGCACACACCTTCGCACGGCTCGCACCGGGCGCATACGTGGTGAACGTCGCGCGCGGCGCGCACCTCGTCGAAGCCGACCTGCTCGACGCGCTCGCGAGCGGCCAGATCGCCGCCGCGACGCTCGACGTGTTCCAGCACGAGCCGCTGCCGGCCGATCATCCGTTCTGGCACGCGCCGCGCATCACGATCACCCCGCACAGCTCGGCCGACACGCTGCGCGACGAAGCCGTCGACCAGATCGCCGGCAAGATCCGCGCACTGGCGCGCGGCGAGCGCATCGGCGGTGTCGTCGACTACGCGCGCGGCTACTGAATTCGTCCTACATGAAACCGGAGACAACCATGACGTTCCCCACCGCCGTCAAGATCGTCGAAGTCGGCCCGCGCGACGGGCTGCAGAACGAAAAGACCTTCGTGCCGACCGACGTGAAGATCGCGCTCGTCGACCGCCTGTCGCACGCCGGCTTCCGCAATATCGAGGCCGCGTCGTTCGTGTCGCCGAAATGGGTGCCGCAGATGGCCGACGGCGCCGACGTGATGGCCGGCATCGAGCGCCGCGCGGGCACCGTGTATTCGGTGCTCACGCCGAACCTGAAGGGCGTCGAGAATGCGCTCGCCGCACGCGCCGACGAAGTGGTGATCTTCGGTGCGGCAAGCGAGGCGTTCTCGCAACGGAACATCAACTGCAGCATCGCCGAGAGCATCGCGCGCTTCGAGCCCGTCGCGAAGGCCGCGAAGGATGCCGGCGTGCGACTGCGCGGCAGCGTGTCGTGCACGCTCGGCTGCCCGTACCAGGGCGAGGTGCCGGTCGCGTCGGTGGTCGACGTCGTCGAACGGTTCGCCGCGCTCGGCTGCGACGAGATCGACATCGCCGACACGATCGGCGTCGGCACGCCGAAGCGCACGCGCGAAGTGCTGTCCGCCGTCACGCGCGTGTTCCCGCGCGAACGCCTGTCGGGCCACTTCCACGATACCTACGGCCAGGCGCTCGCGAACATCTATGCGGCGCTGTTCGAAGGGATCGAAATCTTCCACGCATCGGTGGCCGGCCTCGGCGGCTGCCCGTATGCGAAGGGCGCGACCGGCAACGTCGCGACCGAGGACGTGCTGTACCTGATGCAGGGCCTCGGCATCGATACCGGCATCGATCTCGCGCAAGTCGTCGCCGCCGGCGACTTCATCTCGAACGCGATCGGCCGCGCGAACGTGTCGCGCGCCGGCCGCGCGCTGCTCGCCAAGGCCCGGAGCGCGGCCGACGCCGCGAGCTGCGTCTGACTTCGACTTTCACGGACTGCCCCCATGACGACACCCGCTTCATTCGACTCCCTCCCCGATTCCGCGCGACGCGTCGCGCTGCTGCTGCGCGAGCGCGGCCACGCGAAAGGCATCGTGATGCTCGCCGAAACCGGCAAGACCTCGGCCGAGGCCGCGGCCGGGCTCGGCTGCTCGGTCGCGCAGATCGCGAAATCGATCCTGTTTCGCCGTGAGTCGGACGGCGCGCCGGTGCTCGTCGTCGCGAGCGGCGTGAACCGTGTCGACGAGAAGAAAGTCGCCGCCCAGGTCGGCGCGGTCGGCCGCGCGGATGCGAAGTTCGTGCGCGACAACACCGGCTATGCGATCGGCGGCGTGTGCCCGATCGGTCATCTGGTCGAACCGGTCGTGCTGATCGATGCCGACCTGCTCGAGCTCGACAGCCTGTGGGCGGCCGCCGGCCATCCGCATGCGGTGTTCAACCTGTCGCCGGCCGAACTCGTGTCGCTGACGGGCGCGCCGGTCGCGGACGTCGCGCTGCGCAACGACGCATGAGCGACGCACCGGTAACGGCCGGCACGGTCGCATCGCCGTGCACGAACGTATGCAGGATCGACCCGCGTACCGACTGGTGCGCGGGCTGCCTGCGCACGCGCGACGAAATCAAGGGCTGGCGGGCGTCGGACGACGATGCGAGGCGCACGCTGCTCGCGCGTCTCGATGCGCGGCGGCGCCTGCTCGCGGGAAGCGGCGCATAAAAAAAAGCCGTTCAGCCTCACGGGCGAACGGCATCGAGATCGGAATCCTGTGAACGTGATCAACGTCACAGCCCGCATCATACGAGCGACGCTGCAGCGTCGCATCGGGTGTTTCCCTACAACTTCTTACGGCATTTTTCACGCATGCGCGCAGGCCCCCCGCGCGCAATCGCCCTGCCCGGCCGCCGCCCCGACACACCGTGCCGGCGAGCCTTGGCGGCGACCCGTAGCGGCAAACCGAACCGCACGCGCGTTTCAGTTGCGGACCGCCGCGCGACGCGCGGGCACGATGCGCCAGCCGAGGTTCACGCCGGCCGCCGCGAGCAGGATCAGGAGCGCGCCGAACACCTGCGTCCACGCGAGCGTCTGCCCGAACGCGACGTGATCGACGATGATCGCGACGACCGGATAGACGAACGACAGTGCGCCCGTCATCGCGACCGGCAGCTTCTGGATCGCGCCGTACAGCAGCACGTACATCAGCCCCGTGTTCACGACGCCGAGCACGACGAGATCGAGCCACTGCGCGGGCGTCGCGGGCAACGTGCCGAAGTGCGCGAACGGCGCGAGCAGCACGATGCCGAGGCCGGCCTGCAGCAGCGCGAGCAGGTGCGGCGGCGTGCCCTTCAGATGCTTCGTGACGATCGACGACACCGCGTACAGGAATGCGGCCCCGAGCGACAGCGCGACGCCTTCGAGATATTCGCCCGGCACCGCGAGCACGGCCGGCTCGACGCGCACCACGCACACGAGACCGACGAAGGCGAGCGCGAGCCACGCGATCGTCGACGCGCCGATCCGTTCGCGGAACACGATCGCGCCGAGCGCGACGAGCATGAACGGCTGCGTGTTGTAGACGGCGGTCGCCATCGAGATCGACGCGCGCGAATACGCGGCGAACAGCAGCAGCCAGTTCGCGACGATCGCGACGCTGCCGAGCGTCGCGAGCGCGAGCATGCGCGGCGAGAACAGCGAGCGGCGCAGGAAGCCGAGCGCCGCGCAGACGATCGCGAGCGTCGCCGCCCCGAACAGGCAGCGGAAGAACACGACATTGGTGAGCGGCTGCTGCGACGACATCACGAGCCAGCCGATCGTGCCGGACATCATCATCGCGACGACCATCTCGGCGGCGCCGCGGCGGGTTTCGTTCGAGGCCATCATGGACTCCGTTTGACGAGAGAGAATGACTTCGATTCTAGAAACTTGCCTTCCGCGCTTCCACGGCTAAACTAAAGTGAAATAGCCGATTCACCTTCGAAAGCAAAGCGATCATGCCAAAACGCCTTCCCCCGCCTGCCGTCGCGTCGCTCGACGCAACCGACCGCGCGATCCTCGCCGCACTCGCCGAGGACGCGCGCATCGCGACCAGCGAACTCGCGCGGCAGATCGGGCTGTCGGCGCCCGCCACCGCCGAGCGCGTACGGCGGCTCGAGGCGCAAGGCGTGATCGCCGGCTTCACCGTCGAGCTCGATCCGCGCGCGCTCGGCTACACGCTGCAGGCGATCGTCCGCGTGAAACCGCTGCCGGGGCAGCTGCATCTGGTCGAGGAAGTGTTGCGCCGGATTCCGGAATTCGTCGAATGCGACAAGGTGACCGGCGACGACTGTTTCATCTGCCGGCTCTACCTGCGCACGATCGAACACCTCGACGACATCCTCGCGAAGGTGACCGAGCGGGCGGAAACGAGCACGGCGATCGTGAAATCGACACCCGTGCCGCGCCGCCTGCCGCCCCTCGCCGACGGCGACGCCGCGCACCGCTGAACGCCGCACGCACGGAACACGCCGCGCCGCCGGCGCCGCTTACGCGGCCGCGTCGCGCGCCTCGAAGAACGCGAGCAGTTCGTCGATCAGCGCGACGGGCGCCTCTTCCGGAATGTAGTGCCCGCACTCGAGCGCGCGGCCGCTCACATCGCGCGCGACCCGCCGCCATTCGTCGAGCGGATCGAAGCACCGGCCGACGATCCCGTTCGCGCCCCACAGCACGCGCAGCGGACACGCGAGCTTGTTGCCGCGCTCGAGATCCGCGCGGTCGTGTTCGAGATCGATCGTCGCCGACGCGCGGTAGTCCTCGCACATCGCATGCACGGCGCCCGGCTGCGCGAGCGCGGCGCGATAGGCGGCGAGCGCTTCCGGCGCGAACGGCGCGAGCCCGGCCGAACGGTTGCCCATCACGCGCTCGATGTACGCGTCGGTACGGCCTTCGATCAGCGATTCGGGCAGCGGCTCCGGCTGGATCAGGAAGAACCAGTGGAAATACGCGGTCGCGAACGCGCGGTCGGTTTGCTCGTACATCGCGAGCGTCGGCGCGATGTCGAGCAGCATCATCCGCTCGACGGCCGCCGGGTGATCGAGCGCGAGCCGGTGCGCCACGCGCGCGCCGCGATCGTGCGCGCACACGTGGAATTGCCCGAAGCCGAAATGCCGCATCACGGCGACCTGGTCGGCCGCCATCGCGCGTTTCGAATAAGGCGCATGCCGCGCGTCGCTCGGCGGCTTGCCCGACGCGCCGTAGCCGCGCAAGTCGGTCGCGATCACCGTGAAATGGTTGGCCAGCGTCGCGGCGACGCGATGCCAGATCATGTGGGTCTGCGGATAGCCGTGCAGCAGCAGAAGCGGCGGCCCCGCGCCTCCTTTGACACCGAAGATGTCGGTGTCCTGCACCGTCACGCGAAACGGTGCAAACGCCTCAAACGACATGGTTTGTTTCTCGTTGGTTTGTTATGGCGATTATTGTAGGAGCGCCCGACCCCGTTCAGCGCGCGGTAGATAGCCGAAAACCTAGAAAGAGAACACTCCCTCGATTGTCGCCACGCCGCGCATTTTGTTAAGCTCGCGTAGAATCGCACGACCGTTCGTATTAATATGGACGTGCCGTCGCGCAGCTACACTCGATATACCGTTCGATCGCCAAGCATGAAGCCGGCGTCGGCGCGACCGCGCCGCTTCCGGCCGCCCCTCGAGACTGGAGACAACACATGGCATTGCCCGCCGTCCTGCAGAACCTGACGCTGCCCGTCATCGCGTCGCCGATGTTCATCGTCAGCTATCCCGAACTCGTGCTCGCGCAGTGCAAGGCGGGCATCGTCGGTTCGTTCCCCGCGCTCAACGCCCGTCCGGCCGAACTGCTGGACGAATGGCTCACGCAGATCCAGTCCGAGCTCGCCGACCACAAGGCGAAGCACCCGGACGCGGTGATCGGCCCGATCGCGGTCAACCAGATCGTCCACCAGTCCAACGTACGGCTCGAGCATGACGTGCGGGTGTGCGTCGAGCACAAGGTGCCGATCTTCATCACGAGCCTGCGCGCACCGGCGCGCGAGATCGTCGACGCGGTGCACAGCTACGGCGGCATCGTGCTGCACGACGTGATCAACCTGCGCCATGCGCAGAAGGCGCTCGAGGCCGGCGTCGACGGGCTGATCCTGGTGGCCGCCGGTGCCGGCGGCCACGCGGGCACGACCTCGCCGTTCGCGCTCGTCGGCGAAGTGCGCAAGATGTTCGACGGCCCGATCGTACTGTCCGGCTCGATCGCGAACGGCGGCTCGATCCTCGCCGCGCAGGCGATGGGCGCCGACCTCGCGTACATGGGCACGCGCTTCATCGCGACGCAGGAAGCACACGCGGTCGAGGACTACAAGCACGCGATCGTCAACGCGAAATCGTCCGACATCATCTATACGAACCTCTTCACCGGCGTGCACGGCAACTACATCCGCGAGAGCATCGAGAAAGCCGGTCTCGATCCGGACGCCCTGCCGGAATCCGACAAGTCGAAGATGAATTTCGGCGGCGACAAGACGAAGGCGTGGAAGGACATCTGGGGTGCCGGCCAGGGCGTCGGCCTGATGGACGACCTGCCGAGCGTCGGCGCGCTCGTCGAGCGGCTGAAGCGCGAATACGACGACGCGAAGGCGCGGCTCGGGATCCCGCGCTGACGCAGAGATGGCGGCGGGTTGTTCCGCCGCCGCCGCGCATGCGGCCCGACAAAACAAAAAAGCGCGAACCGCAATGGCTCGCGCTTTTTTCATGCCCGCTCGCGGCGCGGCAGCCGCCGGTCAGCCCGCGCGCTTGATCCGCGTGATCGGCAGCACGCGCAGGCGCGATTCGATCGACGGGCACAGCGACTGCCCTTCGAAACGCGCGGCGAGGAAGTCGACGAACGAACGCACCTTCGCGGACACGTGACGGCGGCTCGCGTACACCGCGTAGATCGGCGCTTCGTGCGGCGGCACCGAATCGAGCAGCACCGGCACGAGCCGGCCCGACTCGATGTCGTCGCCGACCACCTCGGTGCCGAGCAGCGCGATGCCCGCGCCCGCGAGCACGGCCGCGCGCAGCCCTTCGAGATGGTTCACGATCAGGTTGCCGTTCAGGTTCACGCGCGACGCGGCGGCCGCATCGATCACGAGCGAATCGAGCATCGTCGAATTCGAATCGCGACGCAGGTAGTTGTGATGCGCGAGATCGGCGATCGTCTGGGGCGTGCCGTGCTTCTCGAGATACTCGGGCGACGCGACCAGCAGGATGTGCGCGGTCGCGATCTGCCGCGCGACCAGCGACGACGACTTCAAGCCGTTCGGCGCCGCGCGCACCGCGACGTCGTAGCCTTCCTCGATGAGGTCGACCACGCGATCGGACAGCGTCATGTCGACGGTCACGTCGGGGAAGCGGCCCGCGTAATCGGTGACCGCCTGCATCACGTGCCGCAAGCCGAACGCGGACAGCGACGTCACGCGCAATCGGCCCTGCGGCACGACGCTCGCGGCGCCGACCGCCTGCCCGGCTTCGTCGAGTTCCGACAGCGCCTGCACGAGGCGCTCATAGTATTCGCGTCCCGCCTCGGTCGGCGCGACACGTCGTGTCGTGCGATGCAGCAGCCGCGCGCCGAGCTGCTGCTCGAGATGCATCACGTGCTTGCTCGCCATCGCGGCCGACATCTGCATGCGCTCGGCCGCGCCGACGAAGCTGCCCACTTCGACGACGTAGCGAAACACATTCATGCTGACGAGGGTATCCATCGAACTAGCTCGCAATTCCTGGGAATCATGCAATTACGAGATAGGGTAACAAAGGCGAGGAAATAAAAAGGTCAACAAAGGCAAAACGGCGCCGCGGATGGCGGCGCCGTCTTGGAGGCGGAAAACCGTCAGGCCGGACGCGCGAAGCGCGCGTGCGGCGAACGAATCGTCAGAACTTCGCGCGGATGCCGGCGCCGAACGTGTTGCCGCTCGACAGGCCGCTGATGTGGTCGTTCATGTACGCCGCGTAGACGTCCGTGCGCTTGGACAGCGGATAGTCGTAGCCGACGGCCCAGGTCTGGCGAGTCTGGTCGAGGCCGCCCGCGTCGCGCGAGTACGCGTACGACGCCATCGCGTTGCCGACGCCGAGCGGCACCGACACGCCGCCCTGCGCGGTGTTCACGTGCCAGCTGCCCGCCACCTGGTCGTTCTTCGTGTACATGTACTGGCCGAACAGCTTCACGACCTTCAGGTCGTAGGTTGCACCGACCAGCGCGATGCCCTGGCTCTTCATGCCGGCCACCAGCGCGCTCAGATCCTGCGGGCCGTTGTTGAAGTTCACGTACTGGTAGACGGCCGTTGCCGCGAACGGACCGTTTGCATAGTTGAACTGCGCGCTCCACTTCTTCGAGCGGTTGTCGCCCGCCTGGTTGCCGAGCGCATACATCGCGCCGAAATTCAGGCCGCCGAACGAAGGCGACGTGTACGACAGCGCGTTGTTCCAGCCCGAATCGCCGACCGCACCCTGGTCGCTCGGATAGGTCGGGTACGTCCCGAGGCCGAGGAACACGTGGTACACCATCGGCGAGAAGGTGTACGAATCGTAGAACGGGTTGAACAGGATCGTCGACAGGAACAGGTGCGTCGTCAGACGGCCTGCCGTCACCGTGCCGTACGGCGAGCTGATGCCGACATACGCGTTGCGCGCGAAGAACGTGTCGCCCTGGAAGCGGCCGTACTGGCCGTTCTGTGCGCGGAAGAAGCTTTCCAGCGTGAAGATCGCCTTGTAGCCGCCACCCAGATCCTCGGCGCCGTGCATGCCCCAGTACGACGTCGACATCCCGCCGCCGCCCACGTTCCATGCGCGATCGCCGCCCGGGAACTTGGTGGCGCCGACCCATTCGTCGACCTGACCGTAGAGCGACACGCTCGACTGCGCATGGACGGGTGCGGTGGCCGCCACGCAGGCGGCTGCGGCGATCAGCTTGACGGACGTGCGGGACGCACGGCGAGCGAATGCTTTCATGGGATCTCCAGGTTTTGTCGAATTGTCGATAAGTGGCGCGAGCGTTGTTTTTTGGAGCCGAGTGCTAGCGTCGTATGGGGCGCAGCCATCTTTACGGATCATTTGTCCGGTCAAAATTGCGCACACTTATTGCGGGTATAGCGGCAGCATTAACTTCGCGGAATTCCTGCATGGCCCGACGCGGCGCGGCGGCCCCGCGCGGTGCGGGCACGCGGCGGGATGGCCGCCTGGCGTGCGCGGGCCGGGCGCGAAAGATAGCGCAATGCGGCGGGAAAATCAGCGGAAATCTATGCGCGACTGTGGCGAATTCGCATCAGCCGGCGGGGGGACGAGCGCGCGGGGCGCTCAGTTTCGGTAGAACGGGGAGAAAAACGGCGAGTGCGCAGGCTCTTCCTGCGAGCGGGGCGGCGGCATCGGACGGCCGCCGCGCTCCTCGTTGTAGCGCGCGACGTCGGCGCGGATCGAGCCGGCGCGCAGCGGCACGTTGCCGCCGCCCGGCGGGCGCGGCATCTGGCGCGAATCGGCGCTGATCGGGCGATACGGGCTTTGTGCGGCGTAGTGGCCGTAGGACGGCGTCGGGCGCAGGCCCCAGCGCGAACCGTAGCCGCTCACGCCGCCGGCACGGGCGCCGCCCGGCGGCACCGCGCGGCGCCAGACCTGCGCGCCGCCGGCCGGCTGGCCGTACGCGCGCATGTCGCCGCCGCCGAAACCGTGGCCGCCGAACGCACGGCCGCCGCCATGCGGCGGCTGGGCGAGCGCGAGCGGCATCAGCAGCGCGCACAGCGCGCCTGCCACCCATCGTCCGACCTTCAGTTTCACCCGTTCCGTCATCACATTCAGTGCCTGTTGCGGTGCGCTGCCGACTGTTCCCGGCCAACGCAAGCCTTTCAGCAGTAATTTATGAGCGGCCCGAAACGGTGTCGAGCCAAAAAGTGTTATGTCGCGGGCATCGGTGTAACACCATGTTACTGCTAGGTTTTTTCACTTCCGGGGGCGATCGTGACAGAACATTCTTCTGCCGTTGCGCGCACCGGCGGCCTGTGCGAACAGGCGCCCCGATATGCACCTGATTCATTAATCGATTCACACAATGAATTTGTGTATTGAATGATCCGCCGGGACAATAGCGGCATTCGCGCGCGCGGTGCGCGCGCACCGTTTCCGAATCGAGTTCCAGATGGCCCGTCCCCGTTTCCTTCCCGACAATTTCACGCTCGCGCTCGTCGGCACCGTCGTGCTCGCGAGCCTGCTGCCGTGCCGCGGCCCGGCCGCCCACGCGTTCAACTGGGCGACCAACATCGCCGTCGGCCTGCTGTTCTTCCTGCACGGCGCGAAGCTGTCGCGCGAAGCCGTCGTCGCGGGCGCGACGCACTGGCGGCTGCATGCGGTCGTGCTGCTCAGCACGTTCGCGCTGTTCCCGGTGCTCGGCCTCGTGCTGAAACCCGTGCTGCAGCCGCTCGTCACGCCGACGCTGTATGCGGGCGTGCTGTTCCTGTGCACGCTGCCGTCGACGGTCCAGTCGTCGATCGCGTTCACGTCGATCGCGAAGGGCAACGTGCCGGCCGCCGTGTGTGCCGCGTCCGCGTCGAGCCTGCTCGGCATCTTCGTGACGCCGGCGCTCGTCGGGCTGATGATCACGTCGCAGTCGGGCGCGGCCGCCTCGCCGTGGAGCACCGTCGGCAGCATCGTGATGCAGCTGCTCGTGCCGTTCATCGCCGGCCAGCTGCTGCGGCCCGTGATCGGCGGCTGGATCGAGCGCAATCGCGGCGTGCTGCGCTTCGTCGACCAGGGCTCGATCCTGCTCGTCGTCTATGTCGCGTTCAGCGAAGCCGTGAACCAGGGGTTGTGGCACCAGATTCCGGCGCGCGCGCTCGGCGGCCTGCTGGTCGTCAACGTCGTGCTGCTCGTGATCGCGCTGGTGCTGACCACGTTCGTCAGCAAGCGGCTCGGCTTCAACCGCGCCGACCAGATCACGATCATCTTCTGCGGGTCGAAGAAGAGCCTCGCGGCCGGCGTGCCGATGGCGAAGGTGATCTTCTCGGCGCAGGCGGTCGGCGCGATCGTGCTGCCGCTGATGCTGTTCCACCAGATCCAGCTGATGGCGTGCGCGGCGCTCGCGCAGCGCTGGGGCGCGCGCGACCTGAGCGGCGAGCAGGACGGCCGCGATGGGGCGGCCGGCGCCGCCCGCGGAAGCGGAGCGCTGAACGCGGGCAAGCGTTGATCTGACGAGGGCGTGGCGGCCGCGCCCTTGGTGCTTTTTGTCCTCCGTCCGCTTTCCGCCTCCCGCCTTTCAACGGCACACCCCAGCGCTCGCACCGGCCGATGTCACCCCGCCGTCACAAAATCTTCATTTAATTCTTCGCGCGCGCTGCCGTTAAAGTCGGGCGTCCCGTCGCTTCGGCAGCCCTGCCCATGCCCGCGCCCCATTCCGGCTCCACCGCCACCCCGACCGCACGCCTGATCGCCGAACGCGCGCTCGCCGCCGTCTTCCAGCCGATCGTCGATCTCGGTTCGGGCAGGGTCGTCGGTTACGAAGGGTTGATCCGCGGCCCGCGCGGCACCGATCTCGAGCCGCCCGCCGCCCTGTTCGCGCAGGCCGCCCGCGACGGCACGACGGTCGCACTCGAGCAGGCGGCCGCGCTCGCCTGCCTCGACGCGTTCGCGGCGCTCGACTGCGACGGCAAGCTGTTCCTCAACTTCAGTGCCGACACGATCCTGCTGCTCGCGCAGGAACGCGACCGCGTACGGCTGCTGCTCGGCCGCGCGCGGATCGGCGCCGAGCGCATCGTGATCGAGCTGACCGAGCAGACCGCGATGCCGGACGTCGCGCGCATCGAGCCGGCCGTCGCGTCGCTGCGCGACACGGGCATCCAGTTCGCGCTCGACGACTACGGCACCGCGAACGCCAGCATGAGCCTGTGGCTGCGCCTGCGCCCCGACGTCGTGAAGATCGACCGCTTCTTCATCCACGACATCGCGCGCGATCCGCTGAAGTTCGAAGCGGTTCGCGCGATGCAGCACTTCGCGCAGGCCAGCGGCGCGCAGCTGATCGCGGAAGGGATCGAGAACGCGTGCGACCTGATCGTCGTGCGCGACATGGGGATCCGCTGCGTGCAGGGTTTCCTGCTCGGGCGGCCCGATGCGCAGCCGTCGCGGTTCGTCGCGCCGGCCGCGCGCGACGCGATCGGCACGCCGCACATCGCGGTGTTTCCCGGCGCGACCCGCACCGCGCGGCCGGCCGGCACGATCGCCGCGAAGATGCTGGTCCCCGCGCCGGCGCTGCCGCGCGACGCGACCAGCAACGACGCACTCGACCTGTTCAACCGGATGCCCGAGCTGCATGCGGTCGCGCTCGTCGAACGCGGGCGGCCCGTCGCACTCGTGAACCGGCGCGGCTTCATCGACCGCTTCGCGCTGCCGTATCACCGCGAGGTATTCGGCAAAAAGCCGTGCCTGCAGTTCGCGAACGACACGCCGCTGATGATCGACAACGCGACGACGGTCGAGCAGCTCGCGCTGCTGCTCGCGAGCCACGACCAGCGCTATCTCGCGGACGGCTTCGTGATCACCGAACACGGCCGCTACGTCGGGCTCGGCACCGGCGAGAGCCTCGTGCGCGCAGTGACCGAAATGCGCATCGAGGCCGCGCGTTACGCGAATCCGCTGACGTTCCTGCCCGGCAACATCCCGATCAGCGCGCATATCGACCGCCTGCTGGCACGCGACGCCGGCTTCCACGCGTGCTACGTCGACCTGAACCAGTTCAAGCCGTTCAACGACCAGTACGGCTACTGGCAGGGCGACGAAGTGCTGAAGTTCGCGGCGACGGTGCTGGCCGGCGTGTGCGATCCGCAGCGCGACTTTCTCGGGCACGTGGGCGGCGACGATTTCCTCGTGCTGTTCCAGCGCGACGACTGGCACGCGCGCGCGGCAGACGCGATCGCGCGCTTCAACGACGGCGCGCAGCGCTTCTACACGCAGGCCGACCGGCAGGCGGGCGGACTGAGCGGCGAGGACCGCCACGGCAATCCCGCATTCTTCGGCTTCGTGACGATGGCGATCGGCGCGGTCGGCGTGCCGGCCGGCGCGCACCGCGCGATGCGCTACGGCAGCGACGAGATCGCATCGGTCGCGGCGCTCGCCAAACGGCGCGCGAAACAGCAGCCGGGCGGGCTCGCGCTCGTCGATCTCGACGAGGGCCGCGCCGCGCTGCGCGATCGCGACGGATCGCCGCGCGCGGCGGCGGCCTGAACGACGGGCCGCGCCCGGCAACGCTTGAGCGCCGGCCCGCGCGGCCCGCCGGCCATCGGCCCACGGCGTTGCGGCCAGAGCCGGGCGTCGGCTCGTTTCCCGCCGGCGGCCAGACGGCGACCGGTGCGCCGATCCGTGTCGGCCGCCCCCGTTCTCCGTTCTCCGAGCACCGTTCCCCGAACACCGCCAACGCTCCGCCACGCCCCACCCGTCTCTTCGTCGCGATCACCTTGCCTTTTTCGCGTTTTGTTTAGTATTTTTAGTAACGGCGTTTTCGCAGATTAGCGCCTAAAATCCGGTTATTTTCGGGTATTCCCCGGTTATCCGGCCCGAATTACGCGATGTTTTTTACTATACAATCGCCTTCATCCTAAACAAACCGGATCCCGAACGATGGGCACCACCATTCGCGACGTAGCGCGGGCGGCAGAGGTCTCGATCGGCACCGTCTCGCGCGCGCTGAAAAACCAGCCGGGCCTGTCCGAGGCCACGCGGGCGCGCGTCGTCGAGATCGCGCAGCGGCTCGGCTACGACCCGGCCCAGCTGCGGCCCCGGATTCGCCGGCTCACCTTCCTGCTGCACCGCCAGCACAACCGCTTTCCCGCCAGCCCGTTCTTCTCGCACGTGCTGCACGGCGTCGAGGACGCGTGCCGCGAGCGCGGCATCGTGCCGACGCTGCTCACGGTCGGCCCGAACGACGACGTGCTGCGCCAGATGCGCCCGCACGCGCCCGACGCGATCGCGGTGGCCGGCTTCATCGAACCCGAGACGATCGAGGCGCTCGCCGCGACCGGCCGCCCGCTCGTGCTGATCGACCTGTGGGCGCCCGGCCTGCGCTCGGTGAACATCGACAACGCGACGGGCGCGGCGCTCGCGATGCGCCACCTGCTCGCCACCGGCCGCTCGCGGATCGCGTTCATCGGCGGCCCGGGCGCGCACTACAGCCTCGCGCAGCGCGCGATCGGCTACCGGCGCGCGTTCTTCGAGGCCGGCCGGCTGTTCGACCCGGCCTACGAAGTGACGATCGACGCCGGGCTCGACCCCGACACGGGCGCCGCGCGCGCGATGCAGCAACTGCTCGACGCGCCGGGCCCGCGCCCGGACGCCGTATTCGCGTACAACGACGCCGCCGCGCTGGCCGCGCAGCGCGTGTGCATCGCGCGCGGCGTGCGGATTCCGGAAGACATCGCGCTCGTCGGCTTCGACGACATTCCGGCCGCCGCGCATGCGAATCCGCCGCTCACGACGCTCGCCGTCGACAAGGAAGCGCTCGGCCGCCGCGGCGTCGAACTGCTGCTCGCCGAATCGCCCGAGCGCACCGAGATCTCCCTGCCCGTCGCGCTGATCGTGCGGGCCAGCAGTCAGCCCGCCGGCTCACCGGCGCTCGATACCGCCACGGTCACCGAATCATGAACATGCCCCCGGTCCAATCCTGCTCGGCCACGCCGGCCACCCACGCGCAAGCCGCGCCGTTCGTCGGGAACTTCCGCGATCCGTCGTTCCTGCTGTCGCACGTCGAGGACACGCTGCGCTTCTACGCGCCGAACGCGTTCGACCCGACGGGCGGCTTCTACCACTACTTCCGCGACGACGGCAGCATCTACAACCGCACGTCGCGGCATCTGGTCAGCAGTTGCCGGTTCGTCTTCAACTACGCGATGGCGTACCGGCATTTCGGCGATCCGCGCCATCTCGACTACGCGCGCCACGGCCTGCGCTTCTTGCGCGACGCGCACTGGGACGACGCGCTGCAGGGCTACGACTGGGAGCTCGACTGGCGCGACGGCGCGAAGCGCGCGACGCTCGACGGCACGCGCCACTGCTACGGGCTCGCGTTCGTGCTGCTGGCCGCCGCGCACGCGACGATGGCCGGCATCGACGAAGCGCGCGCGCTGATCGCGTCGACCTACGAGCTCGCCGAACACCGCTTCTGGGATGCGGCCGCGGGCCTCTACGCGGACGACGCGACGCCGAACTGGATCGTGTCGTCGTACCGCGGCCAGAACGCGAACATGCACATGACGGAAGCGCTGCTCGCGGCCTACGAGGCGACCGGGCACGTCACCTACCTCGACCGCGCGGAAAAGCTCGCGACCCACATCACGCAGCGCCAGGCCGCGCTGTCCGGCGGCCTCGTGTGGGAGCACTACCACGCGGACTGGTCGGTCGACTGGGACTACAACAAGGAAGACAGCTCGAACATCTTCCGTCCATGGGGCTTCCAGCCCGGCCACCAGACCGAATGGGCGAAGCTGCTGCTGATCCTCGAGCGGCACCGCCCGCTCGACTGGCTCGTGCCGCGCGCGGCCGAGCTGTTCGACGCCGCGCTCACGCACGCGTGGGACGCCGATCACGGCGGCCTCTGCTACGGTTTCGGCCCCGATTTCACCGTCTGCGACCACAACAAGTATTTCTGGGTGCAGGCGGAAACCTTCGCGGCCGCCGCGATGCTCGGCGCGCGCACCGGCAGCGAACGCTTCTGGGACTGGTACGACGAGATCTGGCGCTACAGCTGGGCGCATTTCGTCGATCACCGCTACGGCGCATGGTACCGGATCCTCACGTGCGACAACCGCAAGTACAGCGACGAGAAGAGCCCGGCCGGCAAGACCGACTATCACACGATGGGCGCGTGCTACGACGTGCTCGGGACCCTCGCGCGCATGGCGGCGCGCAGCGAGTCGACGCAATGAGCGGCGGCGCATTTCCGGCTTTCGTGTCGGCGGGCGACATCCTGACCGACATGGTGCGCGCGGGCGACGCGCAGTGGACGTCGGTGCCGGGCGGCGCCGGCTGGAACGTCGCGCGCGCGGTCGCGCGGCTCGGCATGCCGAGCGCGCTCGCGGGCTCGATCGGCGAGGACTGCTTCTCCGACGTGCTGTGGCGCACCAGCGAAGCGGCCGGGCTCGACCTGCGCTTCCTGCAGCGCGTGCCTCGCGCACCGCTGCTCGCGATCGTCCACGAGACGCGGCCGCCCGCGTACTTCTTCATCGGCGACGCGAGCGCGGACCTCGCGTTCGACCCGGCGCGGCTGCCGGCCGGCTGGACCGAGCACGTGAAATGGGCGCATTTCGGCTGCATCAGCCTCGTGCGCGAACCGCTCGCGGGCACGCTCGTCGCGCTCGCGGAGGACTTGCACGCGCGCGGCGTGAAGATCAGCTTCGATCCGAACTACCGGAACCTGATGACGGCCGCGTACCGGCCGACGCTCGAGAAGATGGCGGCCCTCGCCGATCTGGTCAAGGTATCCGACGAGGATCTGCGCCACCTGTTCGGCGGCGACGGCCCGGACGCGGTCGAAGCGGTGCGCGCGCTGAATCCGCGGGCGGCCGTGCTCGTCACGCGCGGCGCGCAGGCCGCGACGCTCTACGCGGACGGCGGCGTGCACGAGGCCAGCCCGCCGCGCGTCGAAGTGGTCGACACCGTCGGCGCCGGCGACGCGTCGATCGGCGGCATGCTGTTCAGCCTGATGGCCGCGCCGCAACGCACGTGGCCCGAACATCTCGCGTTCGCGCTCGCCGCGGGAGCCGCCGCGTGCCGGCACACGGGCGCGCACGCGCCGACGCTCGACGAAGTCGTCGCGCTGCTCGAACGGTGACGGAACGATGACGGCGCGCTGATCGGTCACCGATTAGCGGCGCTGTACATGCTGCGCCGCAGTGCTACGATGAAGTGTCCTTTTGCGGGAGAGGCACGATGGACACGAACACGTTCACCAAAGGCATCTACACGGCCAAGGCGCATACGCAGCACGCGGGCAACGGGCAGTTCCAGGGCTATGTGATCCTCGCCCGGGACGACGGCGACGAGACGGAGAACATGCGCTACGACGTCCACTCGACGAGCCCGAGCGAGGAAGAGGCGTTCGACGAGGCGAAGGCGCTCGCGCACCGGATCCTCGGCGAAATCGAACTGTAACGCGCAGCGCCATCGCGGGCGCCGCGGCCTGCCTGCGCGCGCCGCCTGCTTCGACGCGGCTCAGAGCAGCCGCGCCACCATCGCCACCAGCATCGTCAGCACCAGCGTCGACATGAACGGGAACGGATAACGCCGCCCGCCGAGCGTCAGCGTGACGTCGCCCGGCATCCGCCCGATGCCGAGCTTGCCGAGCCACGGCCAGCAGCGCGTCAGGATCATCACCGCGACGAACGACGTCATCAGCCAGCGCAGCATGCGGCCCTCCGTCAGAGCGCGTGCGAGCGGTCGCCGCGCGCGAACGCGTCGAGCGTGCCGTCGATGCCGCGCGAGAACGCGATCACCTTGAACAGCTCGCCCATCTCGGCCTCCGAGATCAGCTTCTGCACCGCGTTCGCGGCCGGCAGGAAGCCGTGGATGTCGGACGGGTCGATCGCGGCCAGCGCGTCGGTAATGCCCGCGTTCAGCAGGAAGCGCGCCTGCGACGTATAGCCGAGCAGATCCGCGCCGGCGCCGACGCCCGCCTCGTAGATGCCGGTGAATTCGACGTGCGCGGTGATGTCCTGCAGGCCCGGGTAGAGGAACGGGTCGTCGTGCGCGTGGTGCCGGTAGTGGCACATGAGCGTGCCGCGGTCGCGCTGCGGGTGGTAGTACTCGTGCGCGGGAAAGCCGTAGTCGACGAGCAGCACCGCGCCGCGCGCGAGCATCGTGCACACGGTGCGCGTGAACGCCTGCGCGGCTTCGTGCGTCTCGGTCACGTAGCCGTCGTCGACGTCGAGCGTCGCGAGCACCGGCGGCAGGCCGGCCGGCCCGGCAGGCCGGTCGTCGAACACGAACGCGTGCCGCGCGTCGAGCGCGACGCCGCGCTCGAGCCACGCATCGCCCGCCTTCGCGAACAGCCGCACCGGCATCGCGTCGAGCACCTCGTTGCCGATCACGACGCCGTCGAAACGCTCGGGCAGCGCGTCGAGCCAGCGCACCTTGTCCGCCAGCGCCGGGGCCGCGGCCGCGATCGTGTCGCGCTGCCGCTCGCGCAGTTCGCCCGACAGGTCGACGATCCGGTATTCGTCGAGCGCGACGCCGAGCGCGTCGAGCGCCGCGAGCAGGCCGGCCGCGAGCTTGCCGGTGCCCGCGCCGAATTCCATCACGCTGCGCGTGCCGCTCGCCGCGAGCGCCTGGGCGACGGAATTCGCGAGCGTCTGCGCGAACAGCGGCGACAGCTCGGGGGCCGTCACGAAGTCGCTGCCGTCGTCGGCGCGGCGCCCGAACTTGCGCGCACCGCCGCTGTAATAGCCGAGACCGGGCGCGTACAGCGCGCGCTCCATGAAGCGGTCGAACGGCAGCCAGCCGCCCGCCGCCGCGATCTCGTCGCGCAATTGCGCGGCAAGGGTTTCGGACTGCGCAAGCGCGTCAGGGCCAGGAGCAGGTAAACTAGCGGGTTCGTGAGCTTTCGGGTTCATCCCGGCATTGTAAATGACCGTTTCAGCCGATACGTCGCCCCCGCGCATCGCGCTCGTCGCAGGCGCGCTGGGCAGCGCGGCCGACGCCGCGTCGATCGGTCGGGCACTCGCGACGGCATTCGCCCGGCGCGGCTGGGACGTCGCACTGCAGCGCAGCCCCGGCACGCCGCGTGCGGCCGCCGACGCCCTCGTCGCCGACGTCGCCGCGCTGGGCCGCCGCGCGGCCGTGCTCGACGCCGATCTGGCCCTGGAAGCCGATGCGGCCGCGCTCGTCGCGGCCTGCC
>NZ_CABVLY010000033.1 GCF_902498995.1 Burkholderia anthina | reverse complement strand
CCGCCGAAGGTTTATCAGCCGCGAGCGCGCCGGGCTTGCCTCGGCGAACTGATCCAGATCGACGGCAGCGATCATCGGTGGTTCGAGGAACGGGCACCGGCCTGCACGCTGTTGGTGTATGTGGACGACGCGACGAGCCGGCTGATGATGCTGCACTTCACGCAGACCGAATCGACGTTCAGCTACTTCGAGGCGACGCGGACGTATCTGGAGCGCCATGGCAAGCCCGTGGCGTTCTACAGCGACAAGTACAGCGTGTTCCGCAGCCCGACTGCGGGCAAGACCGGCAGCAGCGTGACGCAGTTTGGCCGGGCCATGTACGAGCTGAACATCGACACGTTCTGCGCGAACAGCAGTTCGGCGAAGGGACGTGTGGAACGGGCCAACCTGACGCTGCAGGACCGGTTGGTCAAGGAAATGCGCTTGCGCGGCATCAGCACGGTAGCCGACGCCAACGCGTATGCGCCCTCCTTCATCGCTGATTTCAACCGTCGCTTCGCGAAGCCGCCGCGCAGCGACTTCAATGCGCACCGGCCGCTGCGAGACGACGAGAATCTGGACCGGGTGATGACCTGGCGCGAAACGCGTCGGGTCTCGAAGTCGCTCACGGTGCTGTACGACCGGGTACTGTATTTGCTGGACGATACGCTCGAGAATCGGAAGTTGATTCATCGTTACATCGACGTCTGGGAGTATCCGGATGGTCGGATCGAGATCCGGGCTGATGGCGAGGTATTGCGATGCCGTCTTTACGACAAACTGGCAGAGGTCGATCAAGGCGCGATCATCGAACACAAGCGCCTGAGCCACGCGCTGCAAGTGGCTGAAGCGATTCAGGCGCAGCGCGATAACCGGCGGATTTCGGGTTCCCCGTCGCGCGCCAATCGAGGGCTACCGGTACGAGCCAAGGCATCGTTGCCAGGTGCCAAGAAACAGCGCGCGTTCACGGAAACTGATATCGAAGCAGCCATCCTGCAGGTCGCTTCACAAACACATCAAACGGAATCGAATCGGCGGTCTGCGAAGGCCCGCGGGTGAACGTAAGCGCCCTGCTGCTTCAAGCTCGGCGCTTCAACGTTAAAGGATGGAAAGACCGATGAAACATGCGACATCTGTATTTAGCTGGCGCTACGACATCTGAATCCGGGTATGACAACGTTGTAGGTCCCAAGTTCAGATGTCGTGTTCTGGCTATTTACAGATGTCGTGTTTTTGACTGCTGGCACGCTGACCGATAGGCTCATCCAATTGATCAAAATTTATGCCTGACACCGATCATCGCCGCCGTCGTTTGGGCGCCCGGCTCGACCGGCTGCCCATACGCGACCGGCTGGTTCATCGCGCCTTTGTTGTTGACGTGCCCGACCTGCGCATAGACCTCAGTCCGGGCAGACAGACGATAGTCGGCGCCGACCGCGATTTCGGTCGAACTGCCCGCGTACGGCGCGGCATCGTTGCGGCTGCGCAAATAGTAAAGGCCGCTCGTGAGCGTGAGCGCCGCCGAGAGTCTATAGCCCAGCCCCGCAGAGAAAAGATCGTAGTTGGCTCGCTCCGCGTGGGCCGGATTCCTGGCATTCGCATAGGATGCCGACACGGATATGCCACCCAGCGTGGTATAGCGTGCGCCGACGTAGACAAATCGATTGTTGTCGACGCCGGTTTCCTGGGCGGGATTCACGCCAGGCACGACGCCATACGCAGCGGGATACGGATTCGTGTCGTGTCCGTTGTAATACGCAGCCGCGAACACCAGCCCGTAGCCTGCGTACTTCATCACGACCGATTCGCGCGTGCCGCCCTGAAAGTGGCCTGCAACACCGCCCGGCGCATACTCCGCCGCGAACGAAAACCCGCGATAAGCTGGCGACTGATATACCAGCGCATTGTCGTCGTAGACCGCCCCGATCTGCGCGTTCGTATTGGTGCCGGGCCAGCCCGCGGCCTGATTCAGTCCGAGCAGCGCCGTGAAGATGCTGCCGAAGTACTGCGCGCCGCGCACGTCGGTGGCTTCCATCGCCCTGAATAGCGGAACGATCTGGCGGCCGGCCGTCAGCGCGCCGAACGGCCCCGACAACCCAATGGCCGCGACCTGATTGAAGATCGCCGACTGCCCCGGCGTCGAGTTGATGCTCGATTTTCCCGTGCCGCTGCTAAACGACCCCTGTAGCTGGAACAGTGCGCGGTAGCCGCCACCCAGGTCCTCCGTTCCCTTGATCCCCCACCCGCTCGAATAGATGCCTGCATCCTGGAAGCGGAAGATCTTCCCGGTACCGCGCGCGTTCGTCGCGAGCGTCGCAGCGGAGGTGCTCTGATAGAGTATGCCGCTGTCAACGGCGCCATACAGCGTCACCGACGATTGCGCATGCGCCATACCGCCGAGCAGCGCCAGCGGCAGTGCCGCCATCGCGTACTTGTTCATCTCGTCTCCTCGTTCTGCGTTATCGGTCCGGTTCGTTGGCCGGCCATTTCTGATGCGATTGCTTTCTTGATTCGAATACCTAATCAATTGACGCACGAGTGTCCGGCTCGCACTGGAACACCACCTTTTTATCAATGAGGCGCTGGATCTCGTCGGCGCGGAATCCGAAATCGCGCAGTACGGATTCCGTATCGGCGCCGACCCGAGGCGCTGCGCGCGACGCCACGTGCGAATGTCCGCCCAGCAGCACCGGCAAGCCAAGCGTGCGCGTCGTGCCGCCGCCCGGCGCGTCGACTTCCCGCACCATGCCGACCATGCGCGATTGTTCGTGCTCCAGCGCCTGCGCGACGCTCTGAACCGGGCCGGCCGGTATGCCCATTCGATCGAACCGCGCGACCCAGTGATCGACGCTGGCGTCGGCGAGTACGGCGTTGATGAGGGTCTCCAGCTCGCCGCGGTGGCGGAGTCGTTGCTGGGGAGATTCGAAGCGGGAATCGGCCATCCACTCCGGATGCCCCAGCAGTTCCGTGATGCGCGCCCAGTTCGTCTGGTTGGCGCCGCCCACGGCGATGTCGCCGTCGGCGCATCGATATACCTGGTACGGCGCGATCAGCGGATGGGCCGTTCCCGATGGTTTGCCGACAGCGCCCGTCGCGAAGTACGCTGCCGCGTACCAATACAACTGCTGCAGCGACGCCTGCAGTAGCGAGGTGTCCACGCGCTGTCCGATGCCGGTCTTCAGCCGGTGCACATAGGCGGCCAGGATGCCGAAGGCGGCGAGAATGCCGGCGTTGACGTCCGCGATCGAGACACCTGGCTTGACCGGCGGGCGACCCGGCTCCCCGGTGACGCTGATCAACCCGCTGAACGCCTGCAGGATCAGATCGAAGCCGCCCTTGTCAGCAAGCGGACCTTGCCTGCCGTAGCCGGAAATCGCGCAGTAGATGAGCGCCGGATTGATTGCGCGCAACGTGTCATAGCCGAGATCGAGTCGCTCCATGACGCCGACCCGGAAGTTTTCGGTCACCACGTCGGCGCGCGCGATCAGCCGCAACAGAACGGCGCGACCATCGGTGCTCTTCAGATCGAGTCCGACCGAATGCTTCCCCCGGTTGAGCATCATGAACGACGGAGGTAGCCCGCCTTCGCTGCCGCGCCTATAGGAGCGCGCATCGTCGCCCGCGGGGAATTTCTCGATTTTGTAAACGTCGGCGCCCAGGTCGGCAAGCATCACGCCGCACGTGGGCCCGGCCATGATCTGCGCAAGCTCGATGACCTTCACGCCAGCAAGTGGCAAATGTCCGATCGGTTCTGTGTTTCGCATCATGATTACCCGTTACGCTCCCGTGAAAACCGGCGGCCGTTTGGCCGCCAGGGCCGCCAGACCTTCGGCGAAATCCGTCGACCGCATGCTGTCGAGACACTGCTCTCGTGCGGCCCGCTCGTCGTACTCGGCATTTGCCGCCGCGTTGATGATTCGCTTCATGCCTTGCACCGCCAGCGGTGCCAGCGCGCACAGCCGGTCGATGAGCGCCCTGCACTCGGCATCCAGTTCCGTTGCTTCGACGGCCAACGTGAGGAAGCCGCAGGCGACGAGTTCGTGCGACGAAAACGTCTGCGCGGCGAGGAATGCACGCTTCGTTGCGTTCACGCCGACGCGGGACACCCAGCGCCGGATACCGCTTCCATAGAAATGCAGGCCCAGCCGCGCGGCCGGCACCGACATCCGGGTGTCGTGTGTGCCGATACGAAAATCGCATGCCAGCGCGAGATCGCTCGCCCCGCCGTACACTGCACCGTTCACGCGCGCGATCGTCGCCGCGCGCATGCCTTCGATCGCATTCGCGACTTGCTCGAACGCGGTGTCGTCATCTGTGCGCGCAGCGTCGAACGCGCCAAGGTGGTAGCCGGACGAAAACGTGCTGGTTCCGCTGCCGGTCAGCATGACAACGCGCACTGCGCGATCGTCGTTCAGCGTCGCAATGTGTTCGCGCAGCGTCGCGAGATCGCCGGGCTCCAGGCGGTTGTGAAAAGCGGGACGATTGAGCGTCAGCTCGGCCCAATCCGTGCCGTGATAGCTCAGGATCGGCGTCGTTCCGGCGTGGCGGATGCGTTCCGGGTCGTGTGTGTCGGTCATGATTCAAGTCCGGTCGATGGATGAAACGAAGCAGGCGTCATACGACGCAAGCTAGGCCAAGGTCTTCTTCACGCCGGCGAGCATCGCGCTGCCCGCGGCGCATGCGCATGCGGCCAGCACCAGCAGCCCGCCCGCCAGGCTGCCGGTCGCTTCGCGCATGAAGCCGAACATGACCGGCGCGACGAATCCGGAGCACACGCCGAGTGTGTTGATGAACGCGATGCCGCTGGCGGCAGCGCCCGCTCCCAGATACGACGTGGGAACCGGCCAGAACACCGGCACGACGCTCAACAGGCCGGCATACGCGACGGACAGCGCGCCCAGCGCGACGGGAATGGGCAGGCCGCGCGACGCCGCGACGACCAGCGCCGCTGCGCCGACGAACGCCGGGAGCGCGTAGTGCCAGCGTCGCTCCAGCTTCCGGTCGGAATGCCGCGACAGCAGGATCATGCTCACGAATGCCGCCGCCGATGGAATCGCCGCATACAGTCCGACGTGTAGCGCGCTCGTCACGCCGAAGGACTGAATGATCTGCGGCGTCCAGAAACCCAGCCCATACGCCGGCATCGTCGTCAGGAAATAGATGCCGGCCAGCCGGTACACGTAAGGGTCGCGCACTACCTCGCCGATGCCTCGGTGATGCCGTGCGCCCTCGATGCGATGCGCGGCAATCGCTTCTTCGAGTGTGGCGAGCTCCGCCCTGCTCAGCCATCCGGCGTCAGCCGGCTTGTCATCGATGCGCAGGAGTACGACGATGCCGAGCGCGATGCTCGGCACCCCCTCGACGATCAGCAGCCACTGCCAGCCTGCCAACCCCTGGGCGCCGTGCATGCCGTCCATCAGGAAACCCGCCAACGGCCCTCCGAACACGCCCGCGAGCACGGCCGCCGACATGAAGATGCCGATCACGCGCCCGCGATATGCGACCGGCAGCCACGTGCTGAAGTAGTACACGACGCCGGGGAAGAAACCGGCCTCGCATGCGCCCAGCAGCAACCGCGCCAGGTAGAACTGGGCCGGCGTACGGACCAGCGCCGTGAGGACGGATACGAGCCCCCAGCCGACCATGATCCGGCACAGCGTTTTCCGTATGCCGATGCGCTGCAAGAGCAGCCCGCTGGGTACTTCGAAAATCATGTACGCAATGAAGAACAGCCCTGCGCCCAGCCCATAGACGGCATCGCCAAATCCGGGCATCGTCTTCATCTGGATTTGCGCGAAGCTGATGTTCAGCCGGTCGAGCTGGCAAAAGAGATACGCGACGAACAGCAGCGGGACGAGCCGGATCATCACCTTCCGGCACACGCGCGCCTCTTCGGCGCCACCGTCGCGAGCTGATTGCTTGACGGCGGGCGATGCGTCCACCAGCGAACTATCCATCGATGTCTCCTTGTCTTGTGTTCCGCATCCTCAGGTCTGCCCGCAATGCACACGGCATCCATCCGGAGTTCGAAGCTTCATGTTGAAGCTGACAGGAGCGTAGTCGCGCTATACTCGGAACGACGAGAAATATCACATATGTGATTAGAAATCACACTCATGGAAAAGCAGGCATCAGTCAAATCCGCGCAGCGCGTGCTCGAATTGCTCGAGTACTTCGCCGATGTCCGGCGGCCGGCGAGCATCAAGGAAATCTGCCAGTCGCTCGGCTATCCTCAGTCGAGCACGTCGGTGCTGATGAAATCGCTCGTCGATCTGGGCTACTTCGACTACGAGCAGCGAACGCGCATGTACGTCCCGAACCTGAGACTCGCCCTGTCGACGAGCTGGATCCAGGAGGAGATGTACAGCACGCAGAGTCTGTTGCGCCTGATGGGGGACGTGCAGCAACGCACCGGGCACGCCGTGATGATTGGCGCGCAAGACGGCGTGTTCGTGCGCTACCTGCACGTGCTGCAGGCCCATGACCGAAGCCGGTTCGCGCTCAAGTCCGGTGCATTGCGTCCGTTGTTCCGCAGCGCCGCCGGCAAGATGCTGCTGACGACGAAAACCGACCGCGAAATCGAGTTGCTGCTGCATCGGGCCAACGTCGTGGAGCAGGATGTGTCGCTACGTCTGGACCTCGCGACCGCGCGCGAGGAAATTGCGCGAGTTCGTCTGGATGGCTATTCGATGTCGCGAGGGACCGCCACGCCTGGTGGCGCTGCGCTGGCGGTGCTCCTGCCGGTGAGACGCGGCGCCCCGCAGATGACGCTGAGCATTGGCGGGCCCATTGCGGAGATTCGGCGCGACAAGGCCTTCCTCCTGCGTACGCTCACCGAGCTTGTTTCCCCATTCCGGCAAGCGGTTGTTGCATAGTGCGAATGCACGATTTTCAGCAGGACGCAGACGTCCATCGATACGTTCTGCGCGAACGGCGGCACGGTGACCGACGCCAACGCTTACGCGCCCTCCTTCATCCCCATGTATAACGCGCGCTTCGCGAGGCCGCCGCGCATCGGCGTCAATGCGCACCGGCCACTACGAGACGACGCGAATCTGAACCAGGGCGATGGCCCGGCGTTAGCGAGGCGCCGCCATGGCAGGCGAGAACCCGCCACTCAACTCGCCCCGTAGATACTCCACCAGCGCGCGCACTGCGCTAGGCACGACCGGGCTGTAAGGGCGGATCGCGAAGATATGGTCTCCGAATGCGCCCGACGGACGCCACGCGCCGAGCAGCGGCACGAGATGGCCCGCGTCGATGTCGCGCTGTGCGCTGAAGTCCGGCAGCAACGCGATGCCGAGGCCGCCGAGCGCCGCCTCCCGCATCGCTTCGCTGTTGTTCGCCGCGAAACAGCCGCGCACGGGCACGCTCACGCGCGCGCGCCGCCGGTCGCGCGGCTCGAAGCTCCATGCGGTCGGTTCGTTGCCGCGCAAATAGCACAGGCAGTCGTGTTCGGCGAGCGCATTCGGATGCTCGGGCGTGCCGCGTCGCGCCAGATACTCGCGGCTCGCGACGAGCAGCGAGCGCGTCTCGCAAAGCTTCCACGCGACGTGCGTCTGCGGCGCGGTGGTCGTATGACGAATCGCGAGGTCGAAGCCTTCCTGCGACAGTGAAAACAGCCGGTCCGACAACTCCAGCTCGATGCGCACCCCCGGATACTGCTCGATGAAGGCCGGAAACAGCGGCACGATCTGCTGCCGGCCCAGCGCGACCGGCATGGTCACGCGCACGAGGCCGCGCGGCTCGCCGGCCAGATCCTTCACGCGCGCGAAGTTCATCTCGATGGTCTCGTAAGCCTCGCGCGTGCTGTCGACGAGCGTCTGCCCCGCTTCCGTGAGCCGCACGCTGCGCGTTGTCCGCCGTACGAGCGGCACGCCGGCGGCCCCCTCGAGATCGGCGATGCGCTGGCTCATGGCCGCCTTGCTGATGCCGAGCCGCTGCGCCGCGGCAGTAAAGCTCCCGGTCACGGCGAGCACCGTCAGGGAATGGATGTGCGGCCAAAGGGCTTGGGTATTTTGAGAATTCATCGTTCGATTATTCAGTATTCTGAACAGTGAATCAATTGTAGTGGGCTTCTCCCGCCGCCGTCATTTGCCTAGACTGGAGCCTTCTCAATCAGGACCACGGATCAGGAGACGACTTGATGACCACCGTTCCCGCCTTCACCTCGTCCGACGACGTCGGCCACTACATCAACGGCGCCCGGGTGCCGGGCGCAAGCGGCCGCTTCCAGGACGTATTCAATCCGGCAGCCGGCAAGGCCGCCCGCCGCGTCGCGCTCGCCGACGACAACGAGGTCGCCCAGGCGGTCGCCGCCGCACAAGCCGCCTTCCCGGCGTGGTCCGAGACGCCGCCGATCCGTCGCGCGCGCGTCATGCACCGCTTCCTGCAACTGATGAACGAGCATCGCGACACGCTCGCCGCGATCATCACCGCCGAACACGGCAAGGTGTTCTCCGACGCGCAGGGCGAAGTCGCGCGCGGCATCGACATCATCGAATTCGCCGCCGGCGTGCCGCAACTGCTCAAGGGCGACTTCACCGATCAGGTCAGCACCGGCATCGACAACTGGACGATGCGCCAGCCGCTGGGCGTCGTCGCGGGCATCACGCCGTTCAACTTCCCGTGCATGGTGCCGTGCTGGATGTTCCCGGTCGCACTCGCAACGGGCAACACGTTCGTGCTGAAGCCGAGCGAGCGCGATCCGTCGGCGGCACTGTTCATCGCCGATTTGCTGACCGAGGCGGGCCTGCCCAAGGGCGTCTTCAACGTCGTGCAGGGCGGCAAGAACGCGGTCGACGCGCTCATCGATCATCCGGACGTGCAAGCGGTCAGCTTCGTCGGCTCGACGCCGATCGCGCACTACGTACACCAGCGCGCATCGCAAAACGGCAAGCGCGCGCAGGCGCTCGGCGGTGCGAAGAACCATATGGTCGTGATGCCCGACGCGAACCTCGATCAAGCGGTCGACGGACTGATCGGCGCCGCCTACGGCTCGGCCGGCGAGCGCTGCATGGCGATCAGCGTCGCGGTGCTGGTCGGCGACATCGGCGATCGCATCGTCGAGAAGCTCGCAGAGCGCGCGAAATCGCTCGTCATCGGCGACGGCATGTCGCCGGAAGTCGAAATGGGCCCGATCGTCACGGGTGAGGCGCTGAAGCGGATCGAAGGCTACATCGATATCGGTGTGCAGGAAGGCGCGAAGCTCGTCGTCGACGGCCGCGGCCTGAAGGTGCCCGGCCGCGAGGAAGGCTTCTTCACCGGCGGCACGCTGTTCGACAACGTGACGACCGATATGCGCATCTACAAGGAAGAAATCTTCGGGCCGGTGCTCGCATGCGTGCGCGTGAAGGATTTTGCCGAAGCCGTGAACCTGATCAATGCGCACGAGTTCGGCAACGGCGTCGCGTGCTATACGAGCGACGGCGGCATCGCGCGAGAATTCGCGCGCCGCATCCAGGTCGGCATGGTCGGCATCAACGTGCCGATTCCCGTGCCGATGGCGTGGCACGGGTTCGGCGGCTGGAAGAAGAGCCTGTTCGGCGACATGCATGCATACGGCGAAGAAGGCGTGCGCTTCTATACGAAGCAAAAGTCGATCATGCAGCGCTGGTCGTCGAGCATCGGCAAGGGGGCGGAATTCGCCATGCCGACCGCGAAATAAGCGCGGGGGCTTGGCGGGTTCTTCAACTGGCAATACCCGTGCGCACGGGCCCTGCTCGTCGTCCTGAGTGGGCTCCGCCGCGAGCGTTTGGGTTCGGTGCGGCATCCGGATGGATGCCGCACTTTTTTGCGTGCCATCCGTCGCGGTTGAGCGCGACGGACTGCCGCAAACCATTTCGGCGCGACGGGCAGCACGCGCGCCGCCCCGCTGCTGGCTCGACTTACAGCGCCCGCACGATGCCGCCGTCGACGCGGATGTTCTGCCCGGTGATATAGCCGGCGCCTTCGGACAGCAGGAACGTCACCGTTTGCGCGATCTCCTGCGTCTTGCCGAAACGGCCCACCGGAATGCGGGCAACGATTTCGGGCGTCTCCGGCCAGCTGTCGATGAAGCCCGGCAGCACCGAATTGATGCGGATGTTGTCCTTCGCATAGCGATCCGCGTACAGGCGCGTGAAGGAGCTGAGCGCCGAGCGCAGCGCGGACGACACCGGCATGGCCTGCTCGGGCGCATCGGCCGCGAAGCTCGAAATATTGACCACCGCACCGCCGCCCTGCTTCAGGAAAACCGGCGTCACGCGGCGCAGCACGCGCACGACGTTGAGCACGATCAGATCGAGCCCTTCGTGCCACTTGCTGTCTTCGAGTGAGAGCAAGTCGCCCTTCGGCGGATGCCCGGTGTTGTTGACGACCGCGTCGATGCGGCCGTACTTCGCGAGTGTCTCGTTGACGAAGCGCTCGATATCGGCGTCTTCGGTGACCGACCCCGCGATGCCTAACCCGCCGAGTTCCTTCGCCAGTTCGACGGCACTGCCGGACGGCGACATCAACGCGACGCGATAGCCGTTGCTGGCGAGATCCCGCGCGATCGCGGCGCCCATGCCCTTGCCCGCCGCCGTCACTAAAGCCACTTTCTCTACAGTCATGCTGTTCTCCTGGATAGGTCGGCGGTACGCCGTATTCGATCTCGATACATCAATCTATACGAGCACTCTAGGACTCTATAATGCAATTGTCGAACGATGATTTCTCCAGTCACCCTGTAGAATTTCTACTGCATGAAGGCTCTTTTGCGTACCCGCCGGTTTCCGCCGCTCAATGCGCTTCGCGCGTTCGAGGCGTCGGCGCGCCACCTCAATTTCCGGCTGGCCGCCGATGAACTCGGCGTGACCCAGGGCGCGGTCGCGCAGCAGGTCAGGCATCTGGAAGACGCCGTGGACGTTCAGCTCTTTCGGCGCTTGCCGCGAGGGCTCGCGCTGACCCGCGACGGGCTCGAGTATTTCTCGTCGGTTCAGCGCGCGCTGCAGATCATCTCCGACGCAACGGACGCGCTGGGCCGGCGCGCGACGATTCTTACCGTCAGCACGACGCCTTCGTTCGCGTCGAAGTGGTTGATTCCGAGATTGTCGGACTTCAGCCGGCTGCATCCCGACATCGAGGTGCGCGTCATCGCCGACGAACGGCTCGCGACGTTCAGGGCCGATGGCGTCGACATTGCGATTCGACTGTGCAAGCCGCCGTTCCCGCCCGGGTTGACCGGCGAGTTGCTGTTTCCGCTCGATATTTTCGCCGTCGGCAGCCCGAAATTGCTCGATGGCAATCCGCCGATCCGGAAGCCCGCCGACTTGTCGAAACACGTGCTGCTGCACGACGCCCACGATCTGTGGCCCGAATTCATCCGCAAGCTCGACGGAAACGTTCAGGCCGATCCGACCAAAGGGCCGCGGTTCAGCCAGACCCTGCTCGCCATCGACGCGGCAGTCGCGGGGCAAGGCATCGCGCTGACCAGCGAGCCGCTGGTCGAGCGCGATATCGCGGATGGCAGGCTACGACGCGCCTTCGACTTTTCCTTCCCGATGACGCTCGGGTTCTACGTTGTCTTTCCGCAGGCGAACGTGCATCCGGAAGCGCTCGAGGCCATGCGCGACTGGTTGTTTGCGCAGTACGGGGGCGCCCGTTGATACGGCGGTTCAACGCGGGTAAAACGCTGCCGCGCAGGGGTTCCCTGCCCTGACTTTGATCGACACTCGTTCGGCGATACGCTTGAGCCGTGCGGCAACAGGCGGCGACGCCACGGCCCCTGAGTGGCCCTGCGAACCAGTTGCCGAAAGCGTCATCTTGATCGATCCCGCCCGGTTCAGTGGGAAGCCCTTCCCGCGCTTGCCGGCAACATGCCTCGCGGCAATCCCCCGAAACGAAAGCACGCCACCATGCCTGAACCGCAGCGCCGCACGCCGATTCCGCGCGATTTTGCATAGGACCTTTCCTGTGCAGCGCCTTAATCGCCCGTCGCACGATCTCCAATAATGGCCGCTCGATCCGTCGGCCGAGCGCGCCGACGCGACCCGTCGGCGATCGACGCCGGACCAACGATAAAAAATCCTATGCATTCCTATAAAACGAATCGACCCGCCCGCACCGCCGTGACGCACGCCGCCCGCCGCGGCCGGCTCGCATCGGGCAAGACCGCGGGGACGGTCATTGCCGCCTGCATCGTCCCGTTCGTGCCCGGCATCGCACAGGCACAAAGCAGCGTCACGCTGTACGGCCTGATCGACACGTCGATCACCTACGCGACCAACCAGCGCACGCAAGGCGCCGGTTCGCCCGGCAGCGGCAGCGTCGCGATGACGAGCGGCGCATTGAACGCATCGCGCTGGGGGTTGCGCGGCCGCGAGGATCTCGGCGGCGGCACGGCCGCGGTCTTCGCGCTCGAAAGCGGTTTCTCGGGAACGACCGGCAAGCTGTCGCAGAAAGGCGTCGACCTGTTCGGCCGTCAGGCGTGGATCGGCGTCGGCTCGCGCGCGGCCGGCACGCTGACGTTCGGCCGCCAGTACGACGAGATCCTCGAGTTCGTGACGCCGCTCGGCGCGGCGGGCCCCGGCTGGGGCGGCAACCTCGCGGTGCACCCGTACGACAACGACGACTCGAACCGCAACCTGCGCATCAACAACGCGGTGAAGTACACGAGCCCGACCTATCGCGGGCTGACGTTCGGCGCGATGTTCGGGTTCTCGAACAAGGCCGGCGAGTTTTCGAACAACGCCGTCTGGAGTGCCGGGCTCGGCTATGCCAACGGGCCGGTGAAGCTCGGCGCCGGCTATCTGAAGATCAGCCGCGATCGCAACGCGCCGAACCCGGACGGTGCGCTCAGCACGGTCGACGGGTCCGCGACGATCACGGGCGGCAACCAGCAGATCTGGTCGGTTGCCGGGCGCTATATGTTCGGCCCGCACTCGGTCGGCGCCGCATGGTCGCACTCGACGACCGACGGCGTGACCGGCGTGCTGCAGGGCGGCGACATCACGCCGCTCAAGGGCGAATCGTTGGTCTTCGACAACTTCACGGTCGATGGCCGCTTCGTCGTTACGCCGGCGTTCAGCCTGGCCGCCGCGTACACGTACACGATGGGCCGTTTCGACAGCCGCGCGGGCCAGACGCGTCCGAAATGGAACCATGTCGTCGCGCAAGCCGACTACGCATTCTCGAAGCGCACGGATGCGTATCTGGAAGGCGTCTATCAAAGCGTGAGCGGCGGCAACGGCAATCCGGCGTTCAACGCGACCGTCTGGACGATGACGCCTTCCGCCAACAGCAACCAGCTCGTCGTCGCGCTGGGGTTGCGGCACAAGTTTTGACGGCGACGTCGCTTCACGCGCAGGGCCGCGTTTTAAGCCTCGCTTAATCGTCGCTGCCTACGCTGAAAGGGCCGCGCGCAGGCGCGGCCTTTTCGCTGCGATGCACGTTCGCCCCGAGCGCGAATCCGCATGCGCGAAGCCGGCAAGCCAACGTGACGCGCCCGCGATGCGGGCGCGGCGGCGCATGCTTGCCGTGCGCTGCGCGCACCCTGTGCGCGGCGCCTTTCGACGATGGCGGAGCCTGTCATGAACACGCCTTCCCTTCCGCTTGAACCCATCGACACGCATCGGCGCACGTTGCTCGTCGCGACGACCGTCACCGGCGGTATCGGCTGCATCGCGACCGCGGTTCCGTTCATCGATTCGATGTCGCCGCCGGCGAGCGCACTGGCGGCCGGTGCACCGGTCACGGTCGACATCGGCGGTCTGGCCGAAGGCGCGATGATGACGGTCGGCTGGCGCGGCAAACCGGTCTTCATCGTCAACCGGACGGCGGCGATGCTCGACGCCGTCACGAAAGCCACGCCGATGGTCGCGGATCCGGACACGCTGCATCCGTTCTCGATGCCGTTGCCCGACTACTGCCGCAACCCGTTCCGCGCGCGGGCCGACCGCCGTAATCTGCTGGTCGTTGTCGGCGTCTGCACGCATCTGGGCTGCACGCCGATTCCACGCTTCCAGCCGGGCGCGCAGCCGAACCTGCCCGACGACTGGCCCGGCGGGTTCCTGTGCCCGTGTCACGGCTCGACCTACGATCTCGCGGGGCGCGTGTTCCGCGACAAGCCCGCACCGCAGAACCTGGACGTACCGCGTTATCTGTTCACGTCGCACACCGGACTCGTGATCGGCCGGGACGAACACGGCGACGCGTAACGCGTAGCGAGCCCGGGCGCGGCCGCCGATCGCGCATCCGGCGCCGCTCGCGCGAGCAAGAACGCGTCCTGCGCGCCTCCGCTCGAAATAGACGGAGATACTGGTCACGCTGTGACATTTTTCCTAATCTAATTGCAGCGGCGCCGTCATTCGGCGTTCCGGCCTCGACAATCTTTCATATGGCGCACCGCCGGCTTACGAAAGCGCTCGCGTCGCTGACGAAAAGCCGGCACTTTCGCGCCAGTCGCGGCCGGATACGTGACGTGGCCGTTTGCACGCACGACGCTTTCCACGCAGTCAACCGCAGGAGACGCACAATGAGCAAAACGAACCGATTTGCGGTCCTGGCAATCTTCGCACTGCTGGCGGGTTGCCACCACGCGGCGAAAACCCCCGAGAACGCCGGAATGACGCCCCCGCCTTCGAGCCAGGCGGTCGCCACGGTGACGGCCGACGATCTCGACAATCCGAACAGCCCGCTCGCGAAGCGCAGCGTCTATTTCGATTTCGACGACTACTCGGTGAAGCCGGAATACCAATCGCTGCTGCAGGCGCACGCGAACTACCTACGCAGCCATCCGGCGCGCCACGTGCTGATCCAGGGCAACACCGACGAACGCGGCACGTCCGAATACAACCTCGCGCTCGGCGAACGCCGTTCGCAGGCCGTGATGAGCGCGCTCGAAACGCTGGGCGTGCCGGGCTCGCAGCTGGAGGCCGTCAGCCTCGGCAAGGAAAAGCCGGTCGCGCTCGGTCACGACGAAGCGTCGTGGGCGCAAAACCGCCGCGCCGATCTCGTCTATCGTTGACCGGATGCCGCCGCAACGGCGGCATCGTCGCAACGCGTCACCCGCAGCGCAGCGACATCGCCGGGGCGAATCGCCCGCCCCGGCCGTCTGCCGCTGCGCGATCCGGACGCGCGCGGGTTCGCGTCAGCTCGTCTGTTCCATGCGCGCCATCATCCCCGCCGTCTCGTCGCGGCCGAGCGCGCCGCGCAGCGCGAGCCCGTACACGATCACGCTCCACACCGACACGATCAGGATGTCCCAGCCGAAGTGCATGATGCCGAGGCCGCCGCCGATTCCGCCGAGCCACGACAGCAACCATAATCCGCCAAACCAGGGCAGCAGCCACGCAATGTGCTTCCAGCCGAAATCGTGCGCGCTGCGGCGCAGGATCGCGTGGTGGTAGATCGCATACGCGACGAAACCGATCGCGACGAGCGAGAACAGGAAGTTGTTGGTGCGAAAGCCGGTCCAGTAGATCACGAGATCGCTGCACACGAACGCGAGCGGCGCGAACAGGCCGGCACCGCGCATGCGGAACTGCCGCTCCATGTCGGGCAGGTTGCGGCGCAGGACCATCAGCGCGACGGGGCCGAGCCCGTAAGTGAGCACCGTGACCGACGTGATGTAGTTGACCATCTGCTGCCACGCAGGAAACGGCAGCAGGAACACGACGCCGAACGCCCACATCACGACCACCGACATCCACGGAATACGGTTGCCGTTCAGACGTGTCAGCGCGCGCGGGCCGGCTTCGAGCTCGCCCGCCGCGAACAGGATGCGCGAGCCGCCCGTCATGTACATCAGCCCGGTTCCGCCCGGCGACACGTACGCGTCGATGTAAAGCAGCGTCGCCATCCAGCCCAGCCCGAGCGTGGCGGCGAGGCCCGCGAACGGCCCGGTTTCGCCGGTGAAGCTCAGATGGTTCCAGCCGCGCGCGAGATCGGCCGGCGACAGCGCATAGATGAATGCGACCTGCAGCAGGATGTAGATCGCGGCCGCGAGCAGCACCGCACCGATCACCGCGAGCGGGATGTTGCGGCGCGGATTGGCGCTCTCGCCGCCCAGGTCGATCGCCGTGCGAAAGCCGAGATAGCTGAACACGATCCCGGCCGCCGGCAGCGCGGTGAACATGCCGGACAGGCTGTAGCTGTCGGGCGCGGCCTGCATCACGCCCCAGTGCGTGCTCGCGCCGAGCAGCCCGGCGATCGTGACGAGCGGCACGCCGATCTTCCACCACGTGATCGTCGAATTCACGTTCAGCAGCCAGCGCACGACCATCAGGTTCAGCAGCGCCATCACGCCGAGCAGCGCGGCGCACGTCGCGAAGCCGGTCGCGGTGAGCAGCCCTGCGCTGCCCGGGCGGATGAACCACGGCAGATAGTTGTTCGCGTAGGTGACGATCGCTTCGGCTTCGACGGCCGGCACGGGCACGTACGCGAGAAACAGCAGCCAGCACCAGATGCGTCCCAGTCCTTCTCCGTGACTGGCGTGACTCATGTGAACGAGCGCGCCGCTACGTGGAAACAGCGCGGCCAGCTCGGCAAAACACAGTGCGATCAACAGGATGATGATCGCGCCGAGCACCCAGCTGCCGATGCTCAGCGGTCCGGCGATCCTCGATGCGTGATACGCGCCGAACAACCAGCCTGACCCGACCATGCTGGTCGTGCTGGCGAACAGCAAGCCGACGATGCCGGCATCGCGTCGTAGCTTGCCTTCGAGGTTGAGGCTTGAGGTCGTGCTCATGCGAGACTCCTTGCAAACGACCTCCCCCTGCATGATTGATTGATTTTTTGACCCGTTCGACGGCCGGCGGACACGAGCCCCGCCGCGTGCGGGACCGGTTCGGAACAGGGCGGGAAGTGCCGCGGCCGGCGGCGAGATGCGGCGATCGATCCAGAACGGAGGCGTCGCGCGGGTATGGGCCTTGCGGGGCGTCGGTCGCCGCACGTCGGATGGGACGGGCGGCGATCCGCTGGAGACGGGTCATCTCGTGATAGGACTATAGACCCGCGCCGCGCCGACTGCAAAAGTCGCGGATGCGATGTGGATCGCTATGCGGGGCCGTCATGCGCCGGCGCGCCGCTTTCCGCCCGCTTCGCGCGTTCGAGCCGCCGATGCAGCCAGTGCGACATCACCGCCGACGTGACGAACGAATCGAGTATGGCGACGCCGTCGATGCCGCCGATCTCGTCCATGCCCAGCAGGAAGGCCTTCAGCAGCGCATAGCCGGTCATCGCGCTCGCGCCGACGATCACCCCGAGCAGCACGAACCCGCGTCGCCGGATGCGCGTGCCGATCGCACCCATGATGCCGCCCGCAACGATCGCCGGCAGGACATAGCCGAACAGGAACGACGCGACGAAGATCAGCGGCACCATGCCCGCGCAGAGCGTCAGCGTGTCCCATTGCGGGCCGTCGATCACGGACCACGCAACCAGCATCACGAGCGGCCATACGAGCGCGGCCACCAGCGGCGCACCGACGGCGAACGACACGCAGCCGAACACGACAGGCGCGGATGAACGTGACGATTTGCGCGGCGGGCGCTCGAACGTGGCACTCATGGTTTGTGTCGTCGGAATCGGAATGGCGGCGTGCCGGAGTGTACCAAGCCGGCACGGCGCGCATCCGATCCGGCCCCCGCGCGAGCCACGCGCGACGATAGGCAAAAAGCATGGAATAAACCGCCCGCCCGGAACGTCTCGTCATCGCGCGGTCGCACGACTCGAACGAACCCGCTCGTCTTGCGGCGTGCGCACTGCAAGGAGATTGAAATGAAATCGGCGAGATTGGCCGCGGTGGTGATTGCGGCGCTGGCGCTGCTGCTGTCGGCGGGATGTACGTCGCCGGGCGGCGGCGCTTCGCAAGGGCCCGGCATGAGCCGGTATGGCGGCGGCAGTTCGAGCGGCGGAGGTGGCGGCGGCTACTGAAGCGCCGCCGGACAAGCGCGGACGGAGCGTCCCGCGCAAGCACGGCCGGCAACCGGCCGCATCGCGCGCGACGCCCCGCCCTTCGCGACGGCTTAACGCATGGCCTTCACGTCGGCCGGCGTGACGCTGGCGGGCTGGCCGCCCCACGTCGCGCGCAGGTAGTTCGCGAGCTGCGCGAGTTCGTCGTCGCTCAGCGTGTGCGCGAAACCCGGCATCGGCTGCAGGTTTTCGAGGCCGGCGAACTTCTGTTCGTCGATGCCGTCGAGCATCGCGACCAGCAGGTTGCGCGAGTCGGCCTGACGCAGCGTCGAATTGCCGTTCATCGGCACCGCGACGTGCGGCTTGCCTTCGCCGTTGAAGCCGTGACAGCCCGCGCACACCGCGAGATACACCGAGCGGCCGGCCGCGAGCTGCTGCGCGTCGGCCGACACCGGCTTCACCGGCTGCGGTGCCGGCGGCGTATCGCCGAGCAGGTACACGGACAGCGCGCGCAGGTCGCCCTGCGTCATGTATTGCGTGCTCAGGTGCACGACCGGATACATTTCGCCGAACGCCGAGCCTTGCGGCGCGATGCCGACGCCGAAGAACGTCTGCAGGTCGGCGCCCGTCCAGCCGCGCGCGGCGAGGCCGGCCGGCGTGATGTCGGGCGCGGCCACGCGGCCGAGCGCGGCGCCCGCGAACGGCTTCGCGCCGTCGAGCTGGCCCGTGAACGCGCGCGGCGTGTGGCATTCGGCGCAGTGGCCGAGCGCGCCCGCGAGATAGCGGCCGCGCTGCCAGTCGGCGGATTGCCCGCTCGACGCGTCGGGCAGGCTGTCTTTCAGGAACACCATGTCCCAGAACACCATGCCGAAGCGCAGGTTGTACGGGAACTTCAGATCGTGCTTGCGGTTTTCCTGCGCGACCGGCTTCACCGTCTGCAGGTATGCGTACATCGCGTCGGTATCGGCGCGCGTGAGCTGCCGGTACGACGTGTACGGCATCGACGGATACAGCCGCTTGCCCGGCGCCTTGCCGTCGTGCAGCGCGGCGTAGAACTCGTCCGCGCTCCAGTTGCCGATCCCGTGCGCCTTGTCGGGCGTGATGTTCGAGCCGTAGAACGTGCCGAACGGCGATTCGAGCGGTGCGCCGCCGGCGAACGGCGCGCCGTCCTTCGCGGTGTGGCACGCCGCGCAGTCGGCGGCTTTCACGAGATAGCGGCCACGCGCGACCGGGTCGGCACCGGGCGCGCCGGACGCCGCGCTCGATACCGGCGCGTCATGGCCGCCGCAGGCGGCGAGCAGCAGCGCGCAGGCGGCCGCGATCGCGGGCAAGCCCGCGGCCCGCGCGACACGATGGGCGAATGTGCGTTTCATGCGGCGTCCTTCACGAGTCCCGGCGTCGTCAAAATCACGTCCTTCACGGCTTCGTAATAGCGGACGTAGCCCGTGCAGCGGCAGAGGTGCGCGTTCAGCGCGTCGGTGATCGTGGGCTCGACGTCGGCCTTCGCGATCGGCTCGCGCTTCAGACGCTCGATCAGCACCGTCGCCGCGTTGACGAAGCCCGGCGTGCAATAGCCGCACTGGAAGCTGAAATGCTCGAGGAACTTCTGCTGGATCGGCGACAGCTCGACCACTTCACCGGCCTCGTTGCGCTTCGCGTGGCCTTCGATCGTGCGGATCGAGCGGCCGTGGAAGAAGTGCGCGCCCGTGATGCAGGTGCGCATTTCCTCGCTGGTGCCGTCCGGCTTGTCGACGATCACGACGCACGCGTGACAGATGCCCTGCCCGCAGCCGAGCCGCGAACCGGTGAGGCCCGCGTATTCGTGCAGGAACTCGATCATCATCAGCCCCTCGGGCACCTGCATCGGGCCGACGGACTTGCCGTTGATGTTCACCGACAGCGGCTTCTGCTGGAACCGGACGAGCGGACGCTCGACGGGTGCCGGCGCGGCAGCGGGTGCGGATGCCGGAGCGGCCGAAGCCGCGTTCGGCGCGGCAGCGCCGGTCGCAGCCGCGCTGGCGCTCGCGGCCGACGCGGCGGTTTGGGCGGTCGTCATGCGAGCACCTCCTGAATCTTTTGCGGGGTCACCGGCAAATCGGTGAAACGATGGCCGATCGCGTGCGCGATGCCGTTCACGATCGCGCCGACGACGGGAATCATCACCACTTCGGCGACGCCCTTCGGCGGATCGGTCTCGGACAGCGGCGGCAGGATGTCGCCCGTCTGCGACCACACGGCGACGTCGGTCGCGCGCGGCAGCGGGTAGCGGTTGAAGTTCCACGTGCCGTTGCCGGGGCCGTCTTCGTAAAGCGGCAGGTACTCGTGCAGCGCGTGGCCGATGCCCATCGCGAGGCCGCCCTGCAACTGGCCCGACACGAGCTGCGGCGAAATCTGGTTGCCGCACTCCATGATCGAGTGATGCGTGAGCAGTTCGACCTTGCCGGTCGCTTCGTGCACGGCCAGCTCGACGAGCGTGCCGACCGCCGTGTAATACGTGACGGCCGCGTTGTTGCGGCTCGTCGGCGGAATGAACACGCGCTTGCGGTCCAGCACGCGATAGCCGTTCGCGGTCGACGCGAGCGTGCCGTGCATCGCGGTCGCGCCGGCCGGCGCGGCGGTGCCCGGGATCGGGCCGGCGTCGCCCGTCTTCGGCGCACCGATGCGCAGCGACAGCGCGTCGATCGGCAGCCGATCGACCGCGCCGCCCACGTCGAACTCGGCGTCGGTCCATTGCCAGCGGTTGAACACGTGCACGACGGCGCCCGTCGGCAGGCCGAGCGCATGCGCCTGCTTCGCGAGCTGCTCGAACGTCAGCGGCTCCAGGCCGTCGGCGGTCAGCTTGCCGTCGACCCAGCGCGCGTCCTCGAAGCGGATCGTGTACGGCGCCGCCTGACCGCCACCGAGGCCGCGCGTCCAGATCGACATCGCGGCCGGCCACAGGCCGTAGCGGAACACGGCGCGCGCGGCTTCACGCGTGCTGTGCGTGAAGTAGTACGCGGAGTTCGTCGCGCTCGACGGCGACGCGTAGCCCGGCGACCAGCGCGGATTCGCGCTCAGGCGATCCTGGTCGGCCTGCGACATCAGGTACGGATCGCCGCTCGTCTCGACCGGCAGGTCCGGCCATTCGGTCACGGCGACGCGCACGTCCGTCGCCGGACGGCCGAGCCACTTCGCGACCGCGACGGCCTGCGACGTCGACATCCCGGTGCCGATCTCGGCAGCCGTGTGATGCAGCGACACCTTGCCGTTCTCGTCGAATTCGACCTTCGCGAACGACGCCTCCGCCCCCGTGCCGAAGTCCTTCTGCACGCACGCGAAACCGACGCCGTAGCGCTTGCCCGGGTTCGAGGCCTCGAACTCGGTCTTGCGCGCGACACGGTGCGTCCACAACGGATGCTGTTTCGCGCGCTCCAGTACTTCCGCGACGCGCAGCGCGCCGGCGGGAATCGCACCCTGGGTGTTCTTCATCCCCGAGCGCAGCGCGTTGCGCAGCCGGAAATCGATCGGGTCGAGATTCAGTTGCGCGGCGATTTCGTCGACCGCCATTTCGGTCGCGGCCATGCTCTGCAGCGTGCCGTAGCCGCGTGCCGAGCCGGCGTCGATCGCGCGCGACGCGATCGCGACCGATGCGAGGTCGCTCTTCGGGAAGTAGTAGATCGATTGCGCGGCCGTGGCGCCGACCATCGCCACCGACGGCGAGAAGTTCGAACGCCCGCCGCCGTTCGCCTCGAAGTCGCCCTTGAACGACTGCAGCAGGCCCGTGGTGCGATCGACCGCGATCCGGTAATGCATCTTGAACGCGTGACGCTTCAGCGACGTCTGGAACTGCTCGTAGCGGTCGTTCGCGAAACGCACCGGGCGGCCGTCCGCGTACAGCGCGCAGACGAGGCCGTAGAACGGCACGTTGCAGTGATCCTTCGAGCCGTAGCCGACCGTGTAGCACGGATGCACGAACAGCTTCTTCACCGGGAAGCGGCATGTCGCGACCATCGCGGCCGCGTTCTCCGCCACTTCGAGCGGCGACTGGGTCGGCACGACGAGGTGCATCGACTGCGTCGCGGCGTCGTACCAGCAGTTCGCGTTGTCGGGTTCGAGCGCGGCCGTATCGACCGACTGCGTGTTGTACTCGCGGTCGAACACGAGCCAGTCGGCCGACGGATGATCGAGTTCGGCGGCGATCCGGCCGGCCAGGAACATGCCCTGCTCGTCGAGCTTGCCGTGCTCCTTGCCGTCCGGCCAGACCGGCAGGTGCTTGCGCATCATGCTCGGGAAGATCGGCGCGTCCTTCAGGCTCGAATAGACATCGTCGTCGTAGGCCGTCTTGCCGCCGACCCGCACGTAGCGGAACGTGCCCCACGGATCGCGCTCGAGCGGGCCCGTGACCGCGCCGTAGCGGATCACGTCGTCGCGGAACTTGAGTGCGTTCTTCGCGAAACGGAAGCGCGCGAAGTCGTGGTAGATGAGGATCGCGACCGCATGGCCGAGATACGCGGGCGTCTTGCCGGCGGGCAACAGCATGTCGTCGCCGTAGAACGTCGGGAACGCGACGCCGTCGCGCGCGAGATCGTCGGCCGTGACCACGCGGTCGGGCTTGAGCGCGTCGCCGAGCAGCGACAGGTCGAAGCCTTCGTACGTGCGGTCCGCCTGCGCGACGCGCAGGATCAGCGCGTGCGACTGCTGCTGCGGCCAGTGCGGCATGTCGGCGGCGCGCACGTCGCGGGCGAACACTTTCGAGCCCGTAACCTTCGCGATGCCGTCGATGCGGAATTGGGGGACGCCGGTGACGCTATCCCATTTGACGGGGGTGAGGAGTTTTTCTTCGAAGAGCGCCGCGAATGCGCGGCTGCCGATGGGCGCGACGTAGACCGCGACGCCCGCCAGCACGCTGGCTTTCAGAAAACCCCGCCGTGACAGGCCGTGGTTTTTCATTGGGGGAACCTCCTGATGCGGCTCGGACGACGATCGGGTGTCGCGACGTTCGGAGCGGCGCGCATTCTGGCATTGTTTTAGATATATCGCCTATAGTATTTCTCGCATGAAATACTTATTGAATTTCTTATAACGGGATTCGGACGGGGCTGAGGCGCCCGGTCGCGGGGCGAAATTCGTGCGCGATTGCGTCGCGCCGGACGGGCCGCATCGATCGCGGCGGGTCATCGCGGACCATCGGCGCTCACGCGCGGCACACGGGCAGGCGGTCAGCGGCCGGCTACCCGATATCGTCCCGTTGGCAACGATCCTGCCCCCGCGCCGGCGAATGCGCAAGCCTTCCGCGGGCGTGGTTTACGACTACTCGTCCAGGCTTGTGCAGGCACGCGCGGCTACGCCGCGCACCCCGTGTTTCATGATAATGTCGTGCGCATCCGGGGGGCCGGTCATCCCGCCACATACACGTGCGGGGCTGCCGGCCATGAATCGACATCGCGTCGAGGTCAAAATGCCATGGCAGTCAGGACACGCATCCTGAACTCCGTTCTCGCCACGCCTCCCTGCGGCAACCACCGCGTGACGGCCGCGCTGCGTCCGTCGATGCTCGTGACGCTGTTCGAAGACGTCCGTCCGATGGCGCTGTCCGGCCTCGCGAGCGCATTCGTCGCGGCCATCGCACTGATCCGTCTGCATCAACTCTGGTGTTTCGTGTGGTTCGTCGTCGACGTCGGCCTGCTCGCCGCGCGGCTCGCGATCGCGCGTGCGTACGCGGCGCACCGCGACGCCGGCGACGATCGCGCCGAATACTGGGCGCGACGCTATGCGCCCGTGTCGCTCGCCGCCTGTTTCGTGCTCGGTCTCGGCGTGATGGGATGCGTGTCGGCGTCCGACCTGGAACTCGGCACGCTGTCGGTGATGGTCGCCGGCGGCGTGTTCGGCGGAATCGCGTCGCGCAATTCGGCACTGCCGCGGCTCGCGATGACGCAGGTGACGCTCGGCGTGGTGCCGATCGGCATCGGCGCGCTGCTGGTCACCCGGCCCGGCGGGTGGCTGCTGCTGCCGCCGCTCGTGATCTATCTCGCGGCGATGCGCACGGTCGTCCAGCGCCATTACCGCGTGCTCGTTGCGCTGATCGCCGCGCGCCAGCGCAACGCGGAGCTCGTCGCCCGCTTCGACGCCGCGCTCACCTACATGCCGCACGGCCTGTGCATGATCGACGGAGAGCGCCGCGTGATCGTCGCCAACCGGCGTACCGCGCAGCTGTTCGGCTCGCCGCGCGAGATCATGCTCGACATGCCGCTGCCCGACGTCGTCGTGGCGCTCGGCACCAACGCCGTGACCGATCCGCGCGATGCCGGCCTCGCCGCGCGGTGCGCGATCTGGCTGGAGCGCGACGAACCCGCGCCGTTCGACATCGCGCTGGCCGACGGCCGCCAGCTCGAACTGACCCGCCACCGCGTGCCGGACGGCAATACGGTGATCATCGTCGAGGACGTCACCACGCGCCGCGAAACCGAGCAGCACATCCGGCACCTCGCGCGGCACGATGCGTTGACGGGGCTGCCGAACCGCCACGAACTGCACGCCGAACTCAAACGGATGCTTGCACATCGGCCGCGCGGGCCGGGGCCCGTGCTCGCCGTCATGTATCTCGACCTCGACGGGTTCAAGGCGATCAACGACCGCTTCGGCCACCATGCCGGCGACGAGGTGCTCACGCAGGTCGCCGAGCGGCTCGGCAAGACGCTGCCGCCGGGCGACATCGCGGCGCGCGTCGGCGGCGACGAATTCATCGTCGCGCTCGACGACACGACGACGCACGCGTGTTCGCTTCTCGCCGCGCGCATCATCCGGCAGATCTCGGCGCCGTACGCGCTGTCGATCGGAGAGACGGTGAGCCTCGGGATCAGCATCGGCATCGCGCTCGACGACGACGGGCACGGATCTCCCGACGAACTGATCCGGCAAGCCGACAGCGCGCTGTACGACGCGAAGTCGGCCGGCAAGGGAATCTACCGTTTCTATTCGGCCGGCAGCCGGCGCGTCGCGCCCGTGGCGACGCGCTGAGCGCGTTCGTCCGCGGCGCTGCATCGCCGGTCCGCGCGTCAATTCAATTTCGAAACGCTTTGCGTGGTGCGACGCGTGCGCGCATGTTTCGCCGCAGCCTCGCGTGTCACGTGACGTGTTCCGTAACATCGCCGCGCGCCGCGCATCGCGTTCGCCGCAGAAGCAGGCACGATCGACGCGGCGGACGGAGTTTCATGGCTGGCACTTTTATTGCTCCTTCTCCTGGAAACAGGATGTCAGGGAGCCCGCACATGAATACCGTCGAAGTCCTCAGCCGCACCGAGCGTATCGATCAACTGGACGTGATCGACGGTGCATCGCTGATCCGGCGGCTCGTTTCGTCGCGCCGCCCGGCCGCTGCCCGCGAAACCGTTCGCGAAGCCGCGTGCGTCGACAACCCGCCGCTGACGCTATACGGTGCGTTTCGGCAGGGCGTTGCCGATTACGCGGCGCATCGCGCGAATCCGTATCGCGGCGGCAGTCGTTTCTGGGTGCTGTGGGAGGAAGGCCGTCTCGAAGCTGAAACGTCGGGCCGCTGACACGGCAACACGCGCCGGCCGCATGCCGGCAACGGGTTGCGCGAACCGGCGCGCGCCCTGGTCGCGATGCGCGCCGGCAGGCGTTTCAACGCTGCAACATCGCGTGCGACTGCCCGTGCCGCGTGCCGCGCGCTCACGCGCGGGCCGGCCGGCATCCGGTGCGCGCCAAGCGCCGCGCGGCGCTCTTTTCCCGATAAGATGGCAGCTTCCGTTCTTCGAACGACGCCGCCATGACCGCTTCCTCGCCACACCGAAATCCCATCCGCTGCGAAATCGACCTCGATGCACCGGGCAAGCATGCAGGCTACCTGCGGCTGCCGCACTCCGTGCATCGCTCCGCCTACGGCTGGCTGCCGATTCCGATCGCATCGATCCGCAACGGCGACGGCCCCGTCGCGCTCGTGATGGCCGGCAATCACGGCGACGAATACGAAGGCCAGATCATCGTGTCGCAACTGATGCGCGAGATCGACCCGGAGATGATCAGCGGGCAACTGATCCTGCTGCCGATGGCCAACTTCCCCGCGGCCGACGCGGGCCTGCGCGTGTCGCCGCTCGACGAGGGCAACCTGAACCGCAGCTTCCCCGGCGACCCGGCCGGCACGCCGACGCAGATGATCGCGCACTACATCGAGCATGCGCTGCTGTCGCGCGCGCAGTATCTGGTCGACCTGCATTCCGGCGGCAGCTCGCTGCTGTACCAGGGCGGCAACATGCTCGCGATCGACCCGCTCGACGACGACGAGGCGGCGAAGCTCAACGGGCTGCTCGTCGCCTTCGGGCTGCCGAACGCGCTGCTGCATGCGCCGAATCCCGTGCATTCGGCGTCGGCGGCGCGCCGGCAAGGCGCGATCTCGATCGTGACCGAACTGGGCGGCGCAGGCATGGCCGATCCGTCGCTGATCCGGCTCGGCCGCCACGGGCTGCTGCACTACCTCGGTTATATCGGCCTGCTGCACGGCGCGCTCGTGCCCGACGCGCCGCCGACCGTCACGCGCTTCCTGCGCGTCGACGGCGATCGTCACTTCGTCTACGCGTACGAACGCGGGCTGTATGAACCGCTCGTCGAACTCGGCGACCAGGTGAAGGCCGGACAGCCGGCCGCGTGGGTGCACTTCCCCGACACGCCGCTGCGTGAACCGGTGCTGCATCGCTTCAAGGGCGACGGCGAAGTGGTGTGCAAGCGCGTGCCCGCGCAGGTGCGGCGTGGGGATTGCCTGTTTCAGCTGGCGGAGGCGTCGACGCCGGCAAGGGTCATCCTGTAATGCATCCTGCAAGCGCCGTGCGCCGACGCCAGTGCGTATCGCAAGGACGCTGGCCGTCAGTCGGACAACCCCGGCGCCCGGATGCCGCCGACTGACCGCTCCTGGCCGCGAAGCGTCGCCGTCATATAGAATGGTGCGCTTTGCCCGTACTCCCATGTGGTTCAAGAATCTTCAGCTTCATCGTCTTCCCGCACCTTGGGCCGTCACCCCTGACCAGATGGAAAAATGGCTGGCGCCTCACGCGTTTCAGCCGGGCACCAGCATCGAAATGCAGCGCGCCGGATGGGCCTCGCCGCGTGACGACGGTGCGCTCGTGTATTCGATCAACCGGCAGATGCTGCTGCTGTTTCGTGCCGAAAAGAAGCTGCTGCCGGCGTCGGTCGTCAATCAGGTAACCAAAGCGCGTGCGCTTGAAGTCGAGGAGCAGCAAGGCTTCAAGGTCGGCCGAAAGCAACTGCGCGAACTCAAGGAGCAGGTCACCGACGAACTGCTGCCGCGCGCGTTCAGCATTCGCCGCGATACCCGCGTATGGATCGATACGGCGAACGGCTGGCTCGTCATCGATGCGGCTGCACAGGCGCTTGCCGACGACGTTCGCAGCCTCCTCGTCAAATCGATCGACGCGTTGCCGCTCGCCGGCGTTCACGTGGCCCGTTCGCCGGTGGCCGCGATGACGGACTGGCTGCTGTCCGGCGAGGCGCCGGGCGGCTTCACCGTGGACCAGGACGCCGAATTGCGCTCCACCGGCGAAGGCGGTGCCACGGTGCGATATGTCGGCCACGCGCTGGAAACGAACGACATGCGCCGGCACATCGAAGCCGGCAAACAATGCATGCGCCTCGCGATGACCTGGGATGACAGAATCTCGTTCGTGCTGACACCGTCGCTGACGATCAAGCGTGTCACGCCGCTCGACGTGATCAAGGAGGCCGCGGATCCCACCGCGCAAAACGACGATGAACGCTTCGATTCGGACGTCACGCTGATGACGGGGGAATTGGGGCGGATGCTGACCGATCTTGTCGATATCCTGGGTGGCGATCAGCACGACTCGACTCGTCAGGCAGCAGCCTGAACGCCGTCGTCGAGGATCATCGCCCCGCAACGGCGGGGCTTGACACCGACGCGACCATTCCCGAGGGTCCGTCGCCGCCCCGGCGGCGGATCGCGGGCCACGCCCGTTCGCCGCACCCCACTCCCTCTGCAAGCCTTCTGACTCCCTTCGCGAAATCCTTATCGAAATTGCTTCGTTCGCCTTTGCCGGCCGCGCCGCTAACGTGTTCGAAACGGCGGCGGCCAGCCGAATGCATCGCGGGATGCGCAGCGGCCGCCGTCATCACGACAACCGCGTCGCGATAACGGAACAGACTGCCCGGGCCGTGTGCCCCGCGCCCGACAGGAACGTCCGCATCGCGCGCCCTTCGCGATGCCCATGGCCACGAACGACCGCATCATCGACACGACGCCGCTCGATGTCCGCGCCCAGCCGCTGATCGACGCGCTGATCGACGAATACGCGACACGCTACGACGCCTACCGCCCCGACAGCCGCGCGTCCGCGCGCGACGAGCTGGCCCGCTATCCGGCCGAGCTGTTCGCGCCGCCCGAAGGCGCGTTCGTGCTGTTGCTGCGCGACGGCGAGACGATCGGCGGCGGCGCCTTCAAGCGCTACGACGCGCAGACCGCCGAACTCAAGCGCATCTGGACCCGCACGGACCTGCGCCGCCAGGGGCTCGCACGCGCGATCGTCGACGCGCTCGAGCTGCGCGCCGCGCAGCAGGGCTATCGGCGCGTGTACCTGACCACCGGCTTTCGCCAGCCCGAAGCGTGGGCGCTCTACGACCGCACCGGCTATACGCGGCTGTTCGATGCGTCGATCGACCCGGAAGCGTATTTCCACCTGCGCTTCGGCAAGGATCTCGCCGATCCGTCCCGTACGTCGACGCTCGCCGACCTCTGGGCGCCGCTGCCCGAAGCGGCGCTGCCGCGCTGAGCGCATCGCGTCATCCCGCTCCGTACGACACGACAACACCAGGACACCTTCATGCCACGAGCCGTACCTTTCATGCCGCGTGCGGTCCGCATGCTGGCCACTGCGCTGATCGGCCTGACCGCCATCGCCGCGGCCGCCGCCACGTTCGACCTGAGCCCCGAGCAACGCACCCGCCCGCGCGGCAAGGCCGATGCGGCCGTCGAGCGCGCGGTGCCGGCATCGTTCAGGTTCGCCGAAGCCGGCACGCTGACGATCGGCATCGCGCCGAGCCTGCCGTCGATCAGCACGTATGCGACCGACGCGCGCACCGTGGTCGGCTTCGACGCGGACGTCGGCCAGCTCGTATCCGACAGCCTCGGCCGCAAGCTGAAGATCGTGCCGCTCGCATGGGCCGACTGGCCGCTCGCGCTCGAGTCGGGGAAAGTCGACGCGGTGATCTCGAACGTCACCGTCACAGAGGAGCGCAAGCAGAAGTTCGATTTCTCGACCTACCGCAAGGATCAGGTCGGCTTCTACGTGCGCAACGACAGCAAGATCCAGTCGATCCGCGAGCCGAAGGACGTCGCGGGGCTGCGCATCGTGACCGACGCCGGCACCAACCAGGAAAAAATCCTGCTCGCGTGGGACCGCGAGAACGTCGCGCGCGGCCTGAAGCCCGTGCAGATCCAGTACTACGACGATCAGGCGATGCGCATCGTCGCCGTGCAGTCGGGCCGCGCGGACGCGGTGTTCAGCGTGAATTCGGTGCTTGCGTACCAGAGCGCGCAGCAAGGCAAGACGCGGCTCGTCGGCGCGATCAGCGGCGGCTGGCCGCGCACGGCCGACATCGCGATCGCGACGCGCCGCGGCAGCGGGCTCGCCGATCCGCTGACCGTCGCGCTGAACGCGCAGATCAGGAGCGGCCGCTACCGGCAGGTGCTCGACCGCTGGAGCCTCGCGTCCGAAGCGATCGACCCGTCGCGCACGAACCCGCCGGGCTTGCCGAAGAGCTGAGCGCTTTCCCTTCCCGCTTGCTCAGGACCGTCGAACACCATGTCTGATTCGCTTTCATTGCTGGACAAGAGCCCGATCGCCGACGGCGCGCAGACCGCCGACGCGGCGCGGCTCGCGTCGGCCGAAGGGCTCGCCGGCGCGCCGCCGACCACGCCCGTGCAAACGGCCCTCGCGGCCAACCGTTCCCTTTCCCCCGACCATAACGCGTAACGCTCCCATGACAACCCGACGACCGATTCCCTTCGGCCTGATGCTGCAAGGCGCAGGCAGCCACATGAACGCGTGGCGGCACCCGAGCAACCCGCCGGACGCGAGCATCAATCTCGACTTCGCGATCGGCGTCGCGCGCAAGGCGGAAGCCGCCGGCATCGCGTTCGCGTTCGTCGCGGACGGCCTCTACATCAACGAGAAGTCGATCCCGCACTTCCTGAACCGCTTCGAGCCGCTGACCGTGCTGTCGGCGCTCGCGGTCGCGACGACGAAGATCGGCCTCGCCGGCACGATCTCGACGTCGTACAGCGAGCCGTTCACGGTCGCGCGCCAGCTCGCGTCGCTCGACACGATCAGCGACGGGCGCGCGGGCTGGAACGTCGTGACGACGCCGCTCGAAGGCACCGCGAAGAATTTCGGCAAGGCGCATCCCGATCACGCGTTGCGCTACGAGATCGCCGACGAATACCTCGACGTCGTGCAGGGGCTGTGGGACAGCTGGGACGACGACGCATTCGTGCGCGATCGCGCGACCGGCCGCTTCTTCGATCGCGACAAGCTCCATACGCTCGACCACCACGGCCGCTTCTTCAACGTCGCCGGCCCGCTGAACATCCAGCGCTCGCCGCAGGGGCAGCCGGTGATCTTCCAGGCCGGCTCGTCCGACACCGGCATCGGGCTCGCGGGCAAATACGCGGACGCGGTGTTCACGCATTCGCCGTCGCTCGACGAAACGGCCGCGTTCACGCGGCGCGTGAAGCAAAGCGCGGTCGAGCACGGGCGGCAGCCCGGCGACGTGAAGATCTTCCCCGGCATCGGGCCGATCGTCGGCCGCACGGCGGCCGAAGCGGAGGACAAATACCAGGCGATCCGCAACCTGCTGACGATCGACGAGGCGCTCGCGTATCTGGGCCGCTATTTCGATCACCACGATTTCACGCAATACGCGCTCGATGCGCCGTTCCCGGCGCTCGGCGACATCGGCCGCAACAGCTTCCGCTCGACCACCGACCGGATCAAGGCCGACGCGAAGCGCCAGAACCTGACGCTGCGCGAGACGGCGCTCGCCGTCGCGACGCCGCGCCCGAACTTCATCGGCACGGCCGAGCACGTCGCCGACGCGCTGATCCGCTGGCACGATGCGGGCGCCGGCGACGGCTTCATCCTCGGCTTCGCGGTGCAGGCCCAGGGCGTCGACGATTTCATCGAACAGGTGATCCCGGTGCTCGAAGCGCGCGGCCGCTACAGCCGCGACTTGCCGGGCAGCACGCTGCGCGATCACCTCGGCCTGCCGCGCAAGGCGAGCCGTCATGCGGTGCGCAACGCGGCGCAAAAACAGGACGACGCGGCCGAAACGCACGCCTGATGCCGCCGCGCCGCCTTGCGCGGCGCGCTCCCGACCGACTCGAGGACATTCACCGACATGAGCGACACGACCCACCTCGGCGGCGCAATGCCGCCGCTCTCCTCCCCCGGCGCGCGCGACGCCGGCACGCGCCTGCGCATCGTGCCGGCCCGCCACCGGTCCCGCACGGCCGGCACGGCGCTCGCGCTCGTGCTGATCGCGCTTGCGCTGTACTCGATCCTCGGCAATCCGCAATGGGGCTGGCCGGTGTTCGCCGAATGGTTCCTGTCGCCGCCGGTGCTGTCCGGGCTCGCGCGCACGCTGGTGCTGACGCTGCTCGGCGCGGTGTTCGGCTTCGCGCTCGGCGCGTTCGTCGCGCTGGCCCGGCTGTCGCGCTCGCGCCTGCTCGCCGCGAGCGCGTGGACCTTCGTCTGGCTGTTCCGGTCGATTCCGCTGATCGTGCTGCTGCTGATCCTGAACAACCTCGGCTACCTGTACGAACACGTGCGGCTCGGCGTGCCGTTCACCGACATCGTGTGGTTCGACACGCCGACCACCGACCTGATCAGCCCGTTTTTCGCGGCCGTGCTCGGCCTCACGCTGAACCACGCGGCGTTTTCCGCGGAAGTGATCCGCGGCGGCATTCTCGCGGTCGACCAGGGGCAGCTCGAAGCCGCGGCCGCACTCGGCCTGCCGCGCGGCCGCCAGACCTCGCGGATCGTGCTGCCGCAGGCGATGCGCGCGATCCTGCCGACCGCGTTCAACGACCTGATCACGCTCGCGAAAGGCACCTCGATGGTCTACGTGCTCGCGATGCCGGAGCTGTTCTACACGGTGCAGGTGATCTATCGCCGCAATCTCGACGTGATTCCGCTGCTGATGGTCGCGACCGTCTGGTATCTGATCATCCTGACCGTGCTGTCGGCGATCCAGGTGCAAGTCGAGCGCCACTATGCGCGCGGCGCGCTGCGCAACCCGCCGCCGTCGGCGCTGACGTTCGTGCTGGCGCGCGTCAGCGCGCTGTGGCGGCGTGCGGCGGCGGCGGCCGTGCCGGCTCACGGCGATGCCGCCAATGCATCGGTCGCGCCGCCGTCGGCGCGCACTGGCGGCGAAGTCGCCGTGCACAACGTGTCGAAGCAGTTCGGCATGCAGCGCGTGCTCGACAACGTGTCGTTCGTCGCGCCGCGCGGCAGCGTCACGGTGATCGTCGGGCCGTCCGGCTCGGGCAAGTCGACGCTGCTGCGCACGATCAACCACCTCGAACGCGTCGACGACGGCTTCATCGACATCGACGGCGAGCTGATCGGCTATCGCCGCGACGGCGACGTGCTGCACGAGCTGAAGGAGCGCGACGTGCTGAAGCGGCGCACGGCGGTCGGCATGGTGTTCCAGAACTTCAACCTGTTCCCGCACCTGACGGTGCTCGAGAACCTGATCGAGGCGCCAATCGCGGTCGCCGGCGCGACGCGCGATGCCGCCGAGCGCACCGCGCGCACGCTGCTCGCGCGCGTCGGGCTCGCGGACAAGGCCGATGCGTACCCGCGCCAGTTGTCCGGCGGCCAGCAACAGCGCGTCGCGATCGCGCGGGCGCTCGCGTTGCGGCCGAAGGTGCTGCTGTTCGACGAGCCGACGTCGGCGCTCGATCCGGAACTCGTGAACGAAGTGCTCGACGTGATCAAGGAACTCGCCCGCTCGGGCACCACGCTCGTGATCGTCACGCACGAGATCGGCTTCGCGCGCGAAGTCGCGGACAACGTGCTGTTCATGGAGCGCGGCCGCATCGTCGAGTCGGGGCCGCCCGCCATCGTGCTCGACGCCCCCGTCCATGCGCGCACGCGCGCATTCCTGTCGCGGGTGCTGTGATGCACGCCGCTCACGACTTCAGAGACCCCGCACGATGATCGACCGACGCCACTTCATGACCGCCGCGCTGGCCGCGGCTGCCGGCCTGCGCTGGCATACGGCGAATGCCGCCGCCGCGACGGCGGACCTCGATCCGCGCCAGGCCGGCCGGATCCGCGCGTCCCGCGACGATGCGGCGATTCGCGCGGCCGGCGGCTACCGCTGGGTGCGCGACGGCGCGTTCACGGTCGCGATCGCACCGCATGCGCCGCCCGTATCGACTTATGCGACCGACGCGCGCACCGTGGTCGGCGCCGATCCCGACTATGCGCAACTGGTCGCCGATACCCTCGGCCGCACGCTCGTGCTGCTGCCGATCGCATGGGCCGACTGGCCGCTGGGCCTCACGTCAGGCAAGTACGACGCGGTGATCTCGAACGTCGGCGTGACCGAGAAGCGCAAGGAGAAATACGACTTCACGACCTACCGGCTCGGGCTGCACGGCTTCTACGTCCGAACGGCCAGCCCGATCGCGAAGATCGACGGGCCGAAGGACATCGCCGGCTTGCGCATCATCACGGGCGCCGGCACGAGCCAGGAGCACATCCTGCTCGAATGGAGCCGGCGCAACGTCGCGCAAGGGCTGAAGGCGACCGAACTGCTCTATTTCGACGACGATGCGGCGTCGCGCGTCGCGCTGCTGTCGGGCCGCGCCGATGCCGAGCTGAACCCGAACGCGTCGCTGGCGTACGAGGCCGCGCGCGACGGCAAGATCCGGCGGGTCGGCGTCGTCAACGCGGGCTGGCCGGCAACCGCGGATGTCGCGATCGCGACGCGCCGCGGCAGCGGGCTCGCGCCGGCGCTCACGCTCGCGACGAACGCGCTGATCGGCAACGGCCGCTACGGGCAGGCGCTCGCGCGCTGGGGGTTGCAGAGCGAGGCGATCGCGCGCGCGGAAACGAACCCGCCCGGGTTGCCGTCGTTCTGATGCGACGGGCCGAGTCACTGCCGTGACGACGCCCGAAACGACATCGCCCCGGCCCTCCGTCACGGAAATGCCGGGGCGAATCGCGGTAGCGGCTGCGTTCGTCTACGCGGTCACCGCCGCATCGTACCGGTCGAGCTCGGCAACGTGCGCGTGGATCGCCGGAATCAGCCTGCGCCCGTAATCGAGCGCATCGTCGAGCGGATCGAAGCCGCGAATCAGGAACGTCGACACGCCGAGCCGGTAGTACGCGCCGAGCGCCCGCGCGACCTGTTCGGGCGTGCCGACGAGCGCGGTCGAATTCCAGCGCGCGCCCGTCAGGTTCGCGACGCCCATCCATAACCGTTCGTCGAGCACGTCGCCCTGCGCGGCGGCGGCCATCAATCGCTGCGAACCCGCATTCTGCGGCGCATGCCCGTCGATCGGCTGGCCGTTCGCGAGCCGGGCCGCCCGCACGCGCTCGCGGATCGCCTCGGCCTTCTCCCATGCAGCGGCTTCGGTGTCCGCGACGATCGGGCGAAACGACACGCTGATGCGCGGCGCGCGTCCGAACGGTGCGGCGGCGGCACGCACGCGCGCGATCTGCTCGCGTACCGATGCGAGCGGTTCGCCCCACGTCATGTAGACGTCCGCGTGCTGCCCCGCGACGGCCAGCGCGGCCGGCGACGACCCGCCGAAGTAGATCGGCACGTGCGGACGCTGCGCGCCTTTCACGAGCGGCGACGCGCCGCGAATCCGGTAGAACTCGCCGTCGTGGTCGACCGGCGCGTCGGCCAGCCAGATGCGTTTCAGCACGTCGAGATATTCGCCGGTACGGCGGTAGCGCGCGTCGTGCGGCACGAAGTCGCCGTCGCGCTGCAGATCGGCGTCGTCGCCGCCCGATACGACGTTCAGCGCGAGCCGCCCGCCGCTGAATACGTCGAGCGTCGCGATCTGCCGCGCGGCGGCCGACGGCACGATCACGCCCGGCCGGTGCGCCAGCAGGATGCGGATGCGTTCGGTCGCGGCGGCCGCGAACGATGCGACGACGAAACCGTCCGCCGCGTTGCTGAAATGGCCGACCAGGATCTGGTCGAAGCCGGCCGTTTCGTGTGCGTGCGCGAAGCGCCGCACGTAGTCGGGCTGGACGGCGGCGCCGCCCGGTACGTCGACCTCCGCGCCGGGTGTCGCGGTGATCATGCCGATGATGTCGACGGGCATGTCGGAGTGTCCTTCTGGTTGTCGACCGGAAATGGCCGAAACGATGATCGGGATCGCGAACCCGCCGTGCGCCGCCTGCCGGCGCGGCACGGCGGCACGGTCACTGCGCGGCGGCCGTCTTTTGCGCCGGCGCCGCGAACGCGCCCGCATACGAGCGGTCGAGCAGCTTCGACGTGTCGTAAGCCGCCGGAATCACGCCGGCCTTGTGCAGGAAATCGGCCGTGTTCTGCGCATCCTTCGCGGCCGTCTCGTCGACCGGGCCCACGCGCTGGTGCGCGTTGTCGAGCCAGCGATACGCGACGTCGGGTTCGAGCTTCGCGCGCTTCGCCCACAGGTCCGCGTACTCGCGCGGATGGCTGTCGACCCACTGGCGCGCGGCAACCACGCGCTTCAGGAAATCCGTGATTTCCGCGCGCTTGCCCGTAGCCGCCTGCTCGTTCGCCGCGACGAAGCTCAGCGCGGGCATCAGCCCTTGCGCGGTCGTCACGGGCCGCGCGCCCTGCCGCAGGGCGAGCGTGCTGACGAACGGCTCCCACAGCGACACGGCATCGACCGAGCCGTTCGCGAGCGCATTGGTCGCGTCGATCGGCATCAGGTACGCGTACTTGACGGAATCCGCGCGCAGGCCCGCGTGTTCGAGCGCGCGCAGCACGAGCTGCTGGCTCCACGCGCCGCGCCAGACCGCGATGGTCTTGCCCTGCAGGTCGGCGACGGTGCGCACCGGCGAATGCTTCGGCACGAGGATCGCGACACCGTCGAGGCTCTGCCGCGACACCGCGACGACCTTCACCGGCGCGCCGCGCGCGGCCAGCGTGAGCAGCGCGGAATCGCCGAGAAAGCCGAGGTCGATCGCGTTGCCGTTCAGGCTCTCGGCGACGGGCGCGGCGGCCTGGAAGTGTTTCCACTCGATCGTGTAAGGCAGGTCCTTCAGCACGCCGGACGCCTCCATCGACGCCTGGATGTTGAAGTAATTCTGTTCACCGACGCGCAGCGTGACGGTGTCTTTCGCGAGGCCCGGCTGCGCGGCAAGCGCGAGCAGGAGCGCCGTGACGATTCGGCTCAGCAACGTGATCTCCCCGGAGGTTGGCAGGCTGCCGCGCGACGGCGGCGCCCGGTTGTCCGCCGTGCACGATGGCCGGCGGACGGGATGGAACCGGTGAAGATACGTCGATCTTCATCATGAGACAAACGCAATATTCTGATATGCAAAGATGCAAATATTTTATGAAGTGCAGATCGCGGCAGAGGCTGTGAACAGCGCTTCGCGACGCGCCGTTCGAATGATTCCTCGATAGATATTTCGTGCACGAAATAAATCCCGGACTATATTTCGCATACGAAATAACTGGCCGACCGAGGACCGTCATGACATCCGAACCCATCGAATTTGCCGCCGCCGACGGCTATCCGCTGCGCGGCACGCTGTGGTCGCCGGACGCCGCGCCGCGCGCGCTCGTGCTGATCCATCCGGCCACGGCCGTGCCGGAACGGTTGTACGCGGGCTTCGCGCGCTTCCTGACCGAGCGCGGGTTCGCGGCGCTGACCTACAACTATCGCGGCATCGGCGCATCGCGCCCCGCGCGCCTGAGCGCATTGCAGGCCCGGATGCGCGACTGGGTCGAGCTCGATGTCGGCGCCGCGATCGCGTGGGCGCGGCAAACGTACGACGGGCTGCCGCTCTTGGCCGTCGGTCATAGCGTCGGCGGGCATGCGATCGGGCTGTCGGCCGGCACCGCGCATCTGTGCGCGGCCGTGCTCGTCGCCGCGCACGCGGGCAGTACGCGGCTGATTTCGCGCGCGGCGGAGCGCCTGAAGGTGCGGCTGATCCTGCGCGTGCTCGGCCCGCTCGCGTCCGCGCTGCTCGGCTACGTGCCCGGCAAGCGGCTCGGGCTCGGCGAGGACTTGCCGGCCGGCGTGTTCCGCGAATGGAGCCGCTGGACCACGCTGCCGCGCTACTTCTTCGACGATCCGACGCTGGGCGCTGCGGAGCGTTTCGGGAAACAGCAGTTGCCGATCCTCGCGCTCGGCTTCGACGACGACCCGTGGGCGAACCCGCGCGCGATCGACCTGCTGGTAAGCTACCTGACCCGGGCGGCCGTCGAACGCCGCCAGATCGATCCGCACGCGGCAGGCAGCGGACCGGTCGGACACATGGGTTTCTTCCGCAGCCGGCCCGGCACGGTGCTATGGCCCGGTGTCGCCGACTGGCTCGCGCAGGCGCTCGATGCGTCACGCGCCGCGGATCGCCCGCCCCTTTCCATTGCGACCGGGAACCGAGCTTGAGCGAAGACCGACGACTGTTTTTCCTGTTGAACATCGGCCAGCGGCGCGTGCAGCGCTGGGTCGACCGCCTGGCCGAGACCGAGACGCGGGCGAGCGCCGCGCAGGCCGGCGTGCTGTTCTGTCTTGCGAAGCAGGACGGCGCGCTGATCGGCGAAGTCGGCGCGGCGCTGCAACTGGCGCCGTCCGCGATGACGGGGCTCGCGGACCGGATGGCGAAAGCCGGCTTGCTCGCGCGTCACGCGGATTCGGACGACGGGCGGGCAACGCGCCTGTTCCTGACCGACGCAGGCCACGCGGCGCTCAAGCGCGCACGCGTGCTGCTGCGCGAACTCAACGGCAAGCTGTGCGACGGGTTTTCCGACGAGGAACTCGACGTCGTCGCGCGCTGGCTGCATGCGTTGCAGGACCGGTTTCCGGCGGAGCGCTGACGGGCGATTCGTTGTGCGCGGTGCTGTCCGGCGGCGGTCGCAGCGCATTGCGCCCCCGTCTGCATCCCGTTGATTTCCCGGGAAACATGCAAAGCGCGGCGTCGCCCGATCCACGGCGTTCGCGTTACCCGGCAAGCCTCGCCGACACACGATCCAGCACGCTCGCCCGCCGCCGCCCCGTCGTTCCGCCGGCATTGTCCGCCCCGGCCTCCATTTCACCGATCCGACAGAAACCCTACAGCGAGCCGCCGTTCTGCTTGGAATTTGAAATGATATAACATATCATTTCGCGTACTCGTCCGCCTCGAATGCCGTTCCTACCGGGTGGCCGGGCCTCGTCGAGTCATGTTCCAGCGGGTCATTGCGCGTCGCATACGCAACAATATATCGTATCAAGCGATGCCCCGCATGCCTCGTTTTCCGATCCGATTCCAATCGATTCACCGACCATGCGCGACCTCCCTCGTCTACCGCTTCGCCCGCTCTCGCCCGTTTCGCTGATGCTCTTCGCCGCCGTCGCGCACGCGCAGACCGATACGACCACCCCGGCGAATCCGCCGGCGGCCACGACGCTCGCACCGATCTTCGTGACCGCGAACCCGCTCGGCGACACCGAACTGGTCGCGCCGACCACGCAACTGTCCGGCGACGCGCTCACGCGTCGCCAGGCCGATTCGCTCGGCGAAACGCTCAACGGCCTGCCCGGCGTATCGACGACCACCTACGGGCCGATGGTCGGCCGCCCGATCATCCGCGGGATGGACGGCGACCGGATCCGGCTGCTGCAGAACGGCGTCGCGGCCTACGATGCGTCGTCGCTGTCGTACGACCATGCGGTGCCGCAGGATCCGCTGTCGATCGAGCGCGTCGAGATCGTGCGCGGGCCGGCCGCGCTGCTGTACGGCGGCAACGCGGTCGGCGGCGTCGTCAACACCATCGACAACCGGATTCCGCGCGAAGCGATCGAAGGCGTGACGGGTGAGCTCGACGCGCGCTATGGCGGGGCGAATTCGGTTCGCGCAGGCGCCGCGCAGGTCGAGGGCGGCAGCGGCGGCTTCGCGTTCCACGTCGACGCGTTCGATCGCGAGGCGAGCAAGCTGCGGATTCCCGGCTATGCGCGCAGCAGTGGGCAGCGCGCGACCGACGGCCCCGACACGCCGCAGCCGTACGGCAACGTGCCGAACAGCGACGGCCGCGTGCACGGTGGCGCGGTCGGCGCGTCGTACACGTGGACGGACGGCTTCGCGGGCCTGTCGTACAGCGGCTACGAATCGAACTACGGTTCCGTCGCCGAGGACGACGTGCGGCTGCGGATGCGCCAGGAACGCCTCGCGTTCGCGTCCGAGGTGCGCAACCTGAGCGGGCCGTTCACGAAGCTGAAGTTCGACTTCGCGTACACCGACTACCGGCACAAGGAAGTCGACAACGGCGAGACGGCGACCACTTTCCGCAATCGCGGCTACGAGGCGCGCATCGAGGCGCAGCACCGCAAGATCGGCCCGTTCGAAGGCGCGATCGGCGTGCAGTTCGGCCAGAACACGTTCTCCGCGCTCGGCGACGAAATGCTCGTGCCGTCCACGCGCACCAGCAGCGTCGCGCTGTTCGGACTCGAGGAATGGCAGGTCAATTCGGCGCTGAAGCTGAGCTTCGGCGGACGCTTCGAGCACGTGACGGTCAACCCCGATCCGGCCGGCGTCGAGAAATTCGCGGGAGCGCAGCCGCGCGACTTCAATGCCGGCAGCGTATCGGCCGGCGCGCTGTTCTCGCTGACGCCGGTGTGGTCGGTCGCGGCGAACGTCGCGTACACGGAGCGCGCGCCAACCTTCTACGAGTTGTACTCGAACGGGCCGCACGACGCGACCGGCCAGTTCCTGATCGGCAACCCGAACGCATCGAAGGAAAAGGCCGTGTCGACCGACCTGTCGCTGCGCTATGCGAGCGGCCCGAACCGCGGCAGCGTCGGCGTGTTCTACAACCGCTTCTCGAACTACCTGACCGAGTACAACACGGGCCGCGTCGTCGACGACGACGGCGAACCGGTCGCGCCCGGCACCGACGACGCGCTCAACGAAGCGATCTATCGCGGCGTGCGCGCCGAGTTCTACGGCGTCGAGCTGGACGGCAAATGGCGCGCGTTCTCGCGGCGCGGCCACACGGTCGACCTGGAACTCACCGCCGACTACACGCATGCGCGCAACGTCGATACCGGCCAGCCGCTGCCGCGCATCGCCCCGCTGCGCGCGACGCTCGCGGCCGACTACGGATACGGCCCGTTCGGCGCGCGCGCGCAGCTCACGCATGCGTGGTCGCAGCACCGGGTGCCCGATAACGACTTCTCGACGGACGGCTACACGTCGCTCGGCGTGATGCTGACGTACAAGTTCCGCATGCGCGCGACGCACTGGCTCGCGTACCTGCGCGGCGACAACCTGACGAACCAGGACATCCGCTACGCGACTTCGGTCGTGCGCGGCTTCGCGCCGGAAGGCGGCCGCAGCGTGATGGCCGGCCTGCGCACGACGTTCTGATCCCCCAACCCTGCGGCGCCTGCCGCGGGCCTGTCCGGCGCCCGGGAAACCGGGCGCCGGTTTTCGTTTACCGGCATCGCCTGGCCCGCTGCCGCGCATCGACTCCGGCCCCGGCTTCTGCTCGAACGCGATTCGGCACCCGCAATACGAATCAGATAAATCGTCAATGCGGGTTATCGGAGTTCGGGAGTTCGCGCGAACTGGTCGGCGAAATCGTGCGTGCCGAAACCAGCGACGGGCCCCTCACGCCGAACATCGCCGGACTCGCGCAGGCCGGCAAGCATGACGATGCGATCGCATAAATTGATTAGTAATGCAGTTGGATTCCCGCACAACTTGTTTAATCTATCGATGCGTACGCAACTTATATGCACGAACGTGAAATCGCGATCGCACCGGCATTCGCCGATCGCTACACGGCCGCGCGCAAACTCTTGTCGGCGATCTGCCTGATCGTGATCGCGGTGGGTGGCGGCCCGTGTCTGACGCGCAAGATCACGGCACCGATCGGTACATCGCATTCGATCAAATCGACGCCATGCCGACGCGATTTCGCTCGACCTAACATCTGCACGAGCACGATCATTCACCCCGCCTGCAACGCCCCCGCCCCTTCGTCCGCGCCCTATGCACACGCTGCATTTGCAGCACTACGCAATTTCCGGTCCCGGCCGAAAAACGCGATGGGCAGCGACTGTCGCATCGCATTGGCCTGTCCGTTGATCCCGGTCATGCACTTTTAAATCAGCCGAATGACGAGTATGCTTAAAAAGCACCTCACGTTCGAACGGCGAATCGCATGCCCTGACTCCCGTCCGATCGTCTCGCGGCCCCGTCGCGCGTTTTGCGTCGATGGCGGCGTCCGCTTCGCGCCCTGGCCGCATGAATTCCCCAACCCTCGCAGGAGAACCGGTGAGCCGACTCGTCGTCGTATCCAATCGCATCGCAGATCCCCGTAAAGCCGCAGCCGGCGGGCTCGCCGTCGCCGTGAAGGACAGCCTGCAGGAATCGGGCGGCGTCTGGTTCGGATGGAGCGGCAGGCTACGTGGCGAAGGCGAGCATCCCGCGCACGGCGACGAGGTGCAGATCCAGAACGTCGGCGGCATTCACCTCGCGACGATCGATCTCGATCCGCAGGATTACGACGCGTATTACCTCGGCTACTCGAACAACGTGCTGTGGCCGGTGTTCCACTACCGGCTCGACCTCGCGCAGTTCGACCGGCGCTTCGCAGACGGCTACCGGCGCGTGAACCAGCTCTTCGCGCGCAAGCTGGGCACGCTGCTGCGCCCCGACGACACCATCTGGGTCCACGATTACCAGTTGATTCCGCTCGCGGCCGAACTGCGTGCGATGGGTTGCCGGAATCCGATCGGCTTCTTCCTGCACATTCCGATGCCGCCGCCGCCGATCATGGCCGCGATTCCGGAGCACGAATGGCTGATGCGTTCGCTGTTCGCGTACGACCTCGTCGGCTTCCAGACCGAATCCGACCTGCTGCACTTCGAGCACTACGTCGAAGCCGAAGCCGGCGCCGCACGATTGCCCGACGGCCGCCTGCGCGCGTTCGGCCGCACGCTGTCGGCCGGTGCGTTTCCGATCGGCATCAACGTCGACGAATTCGCGGCGCTCGCGGAGAATCGCGACGGCATCGACATGTTCGAGCGGATGCGCGACGAATACTCGCGACGCCAGTTGCTCGTCGGCGTGGACCGTCTCGACTACACGAAGGGGCTGCCGCAGCGCGTGCATGCGTTCCGCCAGTTGCTCGAGCAGTATCCGGAGAATCGCGATCGCGCAACGCTGATCCAGATCGCCGCGCCGAGCCGCGAGGATCTCGGCGCGTACGACGATCTGCGCCGCGAGATGGACAGCCTGTGCGGTGCGATCAACGGCGACTACGGCGAGCTCGAATGGATGCCGATGCGCTATATCCACCGCACGGTGGCGCGCAAGCGCCTGCCGGGTCTCTATCGCGCGAGCCGCGTCGCGCTCGTCACGCCGCTGCGCGACGGGATGAACCTGGTCGCGAAGGAATTTCTCGCCGCGCAGGACGAAACCGATCCGGGCGTGCTCGTGCTGTCGCGTTTCGCGGGCGCGGCCGAACAACTGAAGCCGGCGCTGCTCGTCAATCCGTACGACACGCAAGGCACCGCGCAGGCGATCCAGCGCGCGCTCACGATGCCGCTCGACGAGCGGCGCCAGCGTCATGACGCGCTGATGGCGATCGTGCGCAAGACCGACGTGCACTGGTGGCGCACCCGCTTTCTCGATGCACTCACGGAAGCGGCCGAAGTCGCCGCCGCGACCGAGTCCTGACGCGTCGCATCCTGCCGCACGGCTCACGCGCGGGTCGTCTCGCGGTCTAGGGCCCGTTCACGCTAATCTCGGGCCCCAGCACCGCACCGTTCACGTCCTGCACCGTCACCGCGATCGGGATGCCGTCGCGCATGCTCTCGGTCACCACGCAATACGCATCGAAGCGGTCGAGCACACGCGTTGCCGCCGCCAGATCGGCCCACGTCTTGCCGACCGACAACGTAACGGCCATCGCGCCGACGCGATGCGATCCTGACGGACCGCGCGTCGCGCCGGGCGCGATCCGCGCTTCAGCGTTCGGGTTCGCGCGGCGTCCCGTACGCGACGAAATCGCGCTCGACTGCCGTTGCCTGATCCGGCGCATTTGCGTCGGTGGCTGACGCGCAATCGGCGGAAGCCGCGGAAGGTGCGGAAGGTGCGATACGTCCATCGATCAACACCTGCAACGCGTCGCGTTCGAGCACTTCGCATTCGAGCAACCGTCGCGCGATCCGCTCCAGCGCATCGCGACGCGCGCCCAGCGTCGCCAGGACACGCGCATGCGCGTCGGTCAGCAGCGTATGCACTTCGTCGTCGATCATCCGTGCGGTGTGCTCGCTGCACCGGCCGTCACCCGCACGCCATCCGCCCGGCATGCCGGCGTGCCCGTCCCCGTCGTCGAACGTCGCGAGCCCGATCTTCTCGCTCATTCCGTACTGCATCACCATGTGACGCGCCATCGCGGTCGCGCGTTCGAGATCGTTCTGCGCGCCCGTCGACACGTCGCCGAACACGAGCTCTTCGGCCACACGCCCGCCGAGCAGCGCGTCGATGCGATCGAGCAGCTCGCTGCGGCGCAGGACGTAGCGATCCTCGGTCGGCACCTGCTGCGTGTAGCCGAGCGCCGCCACGCCGCGCGGAATGATCGACACCTTCTTCACCGGATCGCAATGCGCGCGGCTTTCCGCGACGAGCGCGTGACCGGCTTCGTGATACGCGATCGTCAGCTTCTCCTGCGCGTTCATCACGCGGCTCTTGCGCTCGAGCCCGGTGAGCGCGCGATCGATCGCCTCGTCGAAATCGTCCATCCCGATCGCCGGCTTGCCGAGTTCGGCCGCATGCAGCGCGGCCTCGTTGACGACGTTCGCGAGATCCGCGCCGACGAAACCCGGCGTACGCGACGCGAGCTCGCCGAGATCGACATCGGTCGCGAGCTTCACGCGCTTCACGTGCACGCCGAGAATCTGGCGGCGGCCGTTCACGTCGGGCCGGTCGATCGCGATGTGACGATCGAAGCGGCCCGGGCGCAGCAGCGCCGGATCGAGGATTTCCGGCCGGTTGGTCGCGGCCATGATGATCACGCCGGAGCCGGCCTGGAAGCCGTCCATCTCGACGAGCAACTGGTTGAGCGTCTGCTCGCGCTCGTCGTTGCCCGACATCGGCCCGACGCCGCGCACCTTGCCGAGCGCATCGAGCTCGTCGACGAACACGATGCACGGCGCCTTTTGCTGCGCCTGTTCGAACAAGTCGCGCACGCGAGCGGCGCCGACGCCGACGAACATCTCGACGAACGCGGAGCCGCTGATCGAGAAGAACGGTACGGCCGCCTCGCCGGCCACCGCGCGCGCGAGCAGCGTCTTGCCCGTGCCCGGCGCGCCGACGACGAGCACGCCCTTCGGGATCTTGCCGCCGAGCCGCTGGTAGCGATCGGGGTTGCGCAGGAACGCGACGAGCTGCTGCAACTCGGCCTTCGCTTCGTCGATGCCGGCGATGTCGTCGAACGTGATGCCGGTTTCCTGCTGCACGTACACGCGTGCGCGGCTCTTGCCCATCCCGGTGAAGTCCTGCAGCCCGCCGCGCTTGCGCAGCATCAGGTTCCAGATGAACACGAACGCGACCAGCGGCACCAGCCACGACGCGAGCGACGTGATCCAGCCGGTGTCGGACGCGCCGTGATAACGGATGCCGGCGGCGGTCAGCGCATCGATCAGTTGCGGGTCGGTCACGCGATTGGTCGAGAAGCGCCACGGCGTGCCGGCCGACTTCACGGCCTCGACCTCGGACGCCGGCAGCATCGGGCCGGCCTGCGGCATCTTCAACGTGCCCGAGATCGCGGTCGAGCCGATCTCGAGATCGTCGACGAGCCGTGCCGCGACGAGCCGGTGGAAATCGCTGTACGCGATCACCGTCGACGCCGGACGCAGCATCAGCAACTGCGCGGCGAACAGCACGAAGAAGCCTGCCGCGATCAGCAATCCTGCGTAGTCGAGTTTCCTGTCCATCGCATCGGGCCGGCTGCGTGCACCGTGCGGCGTGCTGGCGCGTGCTCGCGCGCCCGGCCGGCGCACGGCATCGGCAGCCCGGCGCGCACGGCATGCACCCGCGCCATCGTCGCCTCGTTTCGTCGCATGAATGACACCGCGGCGGCACCGTCGGCCGACGCCACCGGGCGACCTTCTCCAGGGCAACACCATGTGACGCGCCGCCCCTCATTCAAGTCTAGTTCGCGCACGCGCGTCGCGCAGCGTCCGACAAACACCTTTCATCGGCGCGGCCGGCCGCGTTATAGTCGCATTCGTGACATTTTTGTGACAACCGCATGGCGTGGCGCAATCGCCCATGCGGTTGTTGCGTCCCGTCTCGCGTCGCGGCAGGCTGTGCGACGCTGCCGCGCATCGAACGACAACCGCCCATTCGAGGAGCACACGACGTGAACGACACCCCCGATCGCCCCGACGACCTTCCCGTTGATCCCGAGCGCCGCCGCGTACTCGGCGGCCTCGCCGCGCTCGGCGCGGGCGTCGCGCTCGGCGGCTGCGAGACCGTGCCGGGCGGCGCGCCGCGCTCCGCCGCCGACCTGCGGCTCGACGAAGCGCTGCGCCGGCAGGTGCGCCACATCGTCGTGATCTATGCGGAGAACCGCAGTTTCGCGAACCTGTACGGCGATTTCCCGGGCGTGCGCTATCCGTTGAGCAACGTGCAGCCCGCGCATGCGCAGCAGCTCGATCGCGACGGCAAGACGCCGCTGCCGGTGCTGCCGAAGATCTGGGGCGGGCTCGTGCCGCAGGCGCAGGAAGTGGACGGCAAGCGCTACGCGATCGCCGAGCGCGACATCGACAAGCTGCCGAACGCGCCGTTCCGGCTCGCCGACACGCAAGGCCAGCCGCTGCCGAACGGCGTGATCACGCGCGACCTGTGGCACCGCTTCTACCAGAACCAGATGCAGATCGCGGGCGGGCGCAACGACCAGTTCGCCGCATGGGCCGATTCGGGCGGCCTCGTGATGGGCCACTACCGCAATTCGGCCGACACGCTGCGGCTGTGGAATCTCGCGCGGCAATACACGCTGTGCGACAACTTCTTCATGGCGGCCTTCGGCGGTTCGTGGCTCAACCACATGTTCCTGATTTCCGCGCAACCGCCGATCTATCCGGATGCGCACAAGCAACCGCATGCCGGGAAGCTGCTGTCGAAGGTCGACGGCGACGATCCGGCCGGCACGCGCCTGACGCTCGCCGCCGATTCGCCGGCGTCCGCGCTCGACGGTCCGCCGAAGTTCGCGGGCGACGGCCCGCTGACGCCCGACGGCTACGGCGTCAACACGATGGCGCCGCCGTACCAGCCGAGCTACGTGCCGCCGCCCGACCCGGGCAACGCCGCGTATGCGGACCCGTCGGATCACCGCGTGATCCCGCCGCAGGCCCATGCGACGATCGGCGATCGCCTGTCGGAAAAGAACGTCGACTGGGCGTGGTACAGCGGTGCGTGGCAGTACGCGCTCGACCACCGCGATACCGGCACCGTGCCTGATTTCCAGTACCACCATCAACCGTTCAACTACTTCGCGAACTACGCGCCGGGCACCGACGCGCGCCGCCGGTACCTGCGCGACGCGGGCCTCGGCGACGAACCGTCGACCAACCACTTCATCGCCGACATCGACGCGGGCCGCCTGCCGGCCGTCACGTTCTACAAGCCGCAGGGCAACCTGAACATGCACGCGGGCTACGCGGACGTCGAATCGGGCGATCGTCACATCGCGAACGTGATCGAGCACATCCGGCGCGGCCCGCAATGGGCGAACACGGTGATCGTGATGACGCACGACGAGAACGGCGGCTGGTGGGATCACGTCGCGCCGCCGGTCGGCGATCGCTGGGGCCCGGGCTCGCGGATTCCGGCGCTGGTGATCTCGCCGTTCGCGAAGAAGGGCCACGTCGATCACACGCTGTACGACACGAACTCGATCCTGCGCTTCATCAGCCGCGTGCACGGGCTCGCACCGCTCGACGGCGTCGCCGCGCGCGACAAGGCGTTCGCGGCGCGCAACGCAACGCCGCCGGGCGACCTGACCAACGCGCTCGATCTCGCATGACGGCGCGATGACAGGCGGACGTCCGCGTGACGTCCGCATCGAACGACGACGCCCCGGCGCAACGCAGTTGCCCGGGGCGTCGTTTTTTTCGGATGAACTACGCCGCGCTGCGCAACGCGTCGGTCAGCGCATGCGCCGCGTGGCGGCCGGCCTGCCGGCCGAAGAACGTCGCATCGGCCAGCGACAGCCCCGAGCTGTATCCGGCGCCCCAGCGCGGCAGCCCGCAGCTCGTGCGGCCGGCCGCATAGAGGCCCGCCACCGGCGTGCGCGTCGCGTCGAGCACCTGCCCGGTCGGCAGCGTATCGAGCCCGCCCAGCGTGAAATGCGGGTAGAACGCGTAGTCGATCCGGCAATCGAGCGCGACGAACGGCGGCTCGATCAGCGGCTTCAGCCATTTCTTCGCCTTGTGGAACAGCGGATCGACGCCTTCGGCCGCATGACGGTTGTACACGTCGATGGTCGCCGTCAGCGTGCCGGCCGGCATCCGCAGATCGCGCTCGACTTCCTCCCAGGTCTCGCCCGCCGCCGCGATGCCGATCCGCGCGATGTCGGGCGGTGCCTGGTAGGTCGCCTGATCGACTAGCAGGTAGATCCGGTCGTCGGCCTGATGGAACGCGTGATGGCCCGTGCGGCCGTGATAGCCGTCCTCGTTGATGAAACGCTGGCCGCGCGCGTTCACGAAGATCCCGTGGATCAGCGATTCGGGCGCGTAGAACGGCAGGCTGACGAAGCCCTGGTCCATGTGGATCGCCGCGCCCCCCGCGCTCTGGCCGAGCAGGATGCCCGAACCGTCGTCGCCGGGGCTGCCGATCGGTTCGTTCGAGCGCAGCAGTTGCGGCGCGTGCCGGCGCACCATGTCGCGGTTCATCGCAAAGCCGCCGGCGCACAGGATCACCGCGCGGCGCGCGCACACGAACGCCGTCTCGCCGTATGCGCGCAGTACGACGCCGCGCACCGCGCCGGCATCGTCGACGATCAGCGCGAGCGCCCGGGTGTCGTAGCGCGTCGCGACGCCGAGCGCCTGCACGCGCCCGGCCAGCACGCGCATCAGCATCTGGCCGCCGCCCCAGCCCGGCCATTGCGGCGTGTGGCCGCGCGGGCACGGCTTCGCGGCGTCGCAGAACGGCCACGCTTCCTCGCTGCCGGACCAGATCAGGCAGTCGTCGCTTTCCGGCTCGACGATCCGCTCGGGAATGAACGTGTTCTTGTACGTGAGGCCCTGTGCGACCAGCCAGTCGTGGTGCGCGAGGCTTTCATTCGCATAGACGCGCACCTTCGCTTCGTCGGCGTCGCGGCCGCCCGCGAGCATCAGGTAGCGGTACAGGTCGTCGGTTTCGTCGACGAAGCCGGCCTGACGCTGCGCCGGCGTGCCGCCGCTGCCGCCGAGGTAGATCTCGCCGCCGGACAGCGCGCTCGTGCCGCCGTAGCTCGATGCGCGTTCGACGATCAGCGTGTCGGCGCCGGCACTCGCGGCTTCGATCGCCGCGCATGCGCCGGCCGCGCCGAAGCCGACGATCACGACGTCGTGTTCGGCGTCCCAGCGATGCACGTCGCGGGCGTTCAGGGGGCGGGTCAGGGAGTATTCGGATGACATGGGCGTGGATAGGCGTGAACGGAATGCGTGAAAGGCGATGGTCGGGGTGGCGGCTGGCCTGGCTGCGTCGCGGCCGGATGCGAACGTCACCGCGTCGTGGATGCCGATACGGGCGGTGCGGCGTCGTGAATGCGGGGCGGCGGCGCGACATCGCGCGGCGGCCGGGAATCGAATGACGAGAGACCGGATCGGCAATGCGATCCGGCCGATGCGCAACCCATGCCGCGATGGCCTTCGCGCAAGCCGTCCGCACGCCGCTGCACCGTGTCACAGCGGCGTCCTTCCGACACGGCGCGCGGCCGCGCCGGCGTCACATGCCGCGCAATGCGGCGAAACCGAAGTGCGACGGCTCGATCGGCACGCAACCGGTCGGCAGGCCGTTCTGGTCGACCGAGCGGCATTGCAGGATGCCGGCCGCATACGGCGGCGACGGGACGCGATCGGCGCCGTATCGCGCCATCGCCATCGCAGCGAACGTGCCCATCGCCAATACGCACAGCTTGCGAGTCGTGAGTCTCATGATCGTCGTCCCCTTCGGTTGACCGCTCCCGCGGTTCGAATCCGGCTCGGTGGCAAACCACACCGGATGACTGCACGGTAGCCAGCGCCGGGCCCGCAGCCATCGTCCGTTTCGACTAGGGGCAAACGCGAGGCAGGCGCCGGACGCGTTTTTGCGGCGCAACATCGCGTGAGGTGGCTCGCCGAGTCGATTGGAAAAAGCATGAGCGACTGCCTTGCGTGACCGGCCGCGTCATCCTCCGGCGAATGCCGCATCACGCACGCCGCGCCGCAGCATCGGACGATGCGCGATCGCCGCTCCCGGTGTTTTCCCCGAGCCGCGTCCTGCTCCGTATGGACGATGAGAATCGATCGGTCCGATGCGAACCTGCGCATCGACGTCGCAATGCCGCCACGTCCGCATGCGCGGCGTGGCCGACTCTTTCCGTACATCCACGGGAGCACTGCATGACCGATTCGAATCCCCGCCACGCGCTGTACGAGCTGGCGTGCCGTTACGCGCAAGCCGTCGACCGGCGCGACTGGCCGCGCCTTGCCGCCCTCTTCACCGCCGACGCGCGGCTCGACGGCCCCGGTTTCCGCTTCGACGACCGCGATGCGATCGTCGCCGGCATGCACGTGATCGAGCGTTACGAGACGACCCAGCATCACGTGCACAACCAGCTCGTCACGCTCGACGGCGGCGAGGCCGACGTCGAGACGTACGGCGTCGCGTGCCACGTCTATGTGCGCGACGGCGTGAAGCGCAAGCTCGACTGGGGGCTGCGCTATCGCGACCGCTGCGTGTTCGACGGCGCGGCGTGGCGCTTCGCCGCGCGCACGCTGCACGTCGACTGGTCGCAGGACCTGCCGCTGGAGGGCTGAACGATGCGCTCGTCACGCCCCCTCGCCGGCCGCACCGCGCTCGTCACGGGCGGCGCGGGCGGCATCGGCGCGGCCCGCGCGCAGGACGTGCGCCAGGCGCTCGAAGCAATGTCTGAGCGGCATCCGTTCATTTGATACGGCGCGCCTGCGCCGTCACCGGAGACACCATGAAAATCCTGATCATCGGCGGCACCGGCCTCATCGGCGGCCACGCGGCGCTGCACCTGCACGCGCAGGGCAACCACGTGACGCTCGCCGCGCGCAAACCGCCCGCACCGGGCAGCGCGCTCACGCAATTCGACGTGCTGCAACGCGACTACGTGGCCGGCAACTTCACGCGCGACGATCTCGCGCCGTTCGATGCGATCGTGTTCGCGGCCGGCAACGACATTCGTCATCTGCCGCCGGGCACCGACGAAGCCGCGCACTGGGAACGCGCGAACGTCGAAGCTGTGCCGCGCTTCTTCGCGCTCGCGCGCGAGGCCGGCGTGAAGCGCGCGGTGCTGGTCGGCAGCTTCTATCCGCAGGTCGCGCCGGAGTTGGTCGACAGCGTGCCGTACGTGCGCTCGCGCCATCTCGCCGACGAACGCGTGCGCGCGCTCGGGTCGCCGTCGTTCGCGGTGTGCAGCGTCAATGCGCCGTTCGTGGTCGGGTCGGTGCCGGGGCTGCGCAACGAGATGTTCGCCGCATATACCCGCTACGCACAGGGCAAGATCGCCGGATTGCCGGTATACGGGCCAGCCGGCGGCAGCAACTTCATCTCGACGCAATCGCTGTCGGAAGCGATCCGGGGCGCGCTGCAACGCGGCGAAACCGGCAAGGCCTATCTCGTCGGCGACGAGAACCTGAGCTTCGCCGACTACTTCGCGGCGTTCTTCCGCGCGGCCGGCAATCCGCAGACGGTACCGTCGCTCGACCACGCGCATCCGCTGCTGCCGGACCTCGCGATCTATACGGGGCGCGGCAACGTCGTGTCGTACGAGCCCGATCCTGCCGATACCGCGCTGCTGCGCTACCGGCGCGGCGACGTGCAGCGCGCGGTGAACGAAGTGGTCGCGCATTGCGGCGCGTAGGCGCACGGCGCGACACACGCGAAACGAAACAAGACGCGAAGCGTAAACGACGACGTCCCGCCGCCGGCGATGCATGCCGGCGGCGGGACGTTCGGGCGTTGACTGCGCGACCTCGTAGCGTCGATGCGGATCGTCAGCCGCCGATGCGCTGTTCGATCTTGTTCATCGTGTCGGTCAGCTCGGCGGGCAGACGCAGCTTCAGCGTGTCGAACAGCTTCGCGTGCAGCTTCAGCTCCTCGCGCCATTCGTCCGCGTTCATCGACGTCACCCAATCGAACTGCTCACGCGTGAAGTCGAGCCCGTCCCAATGCAGGTCGTCATAGGCCGGCGACACGCCGAACGCATGTTCGCCGCCGCCGCCGTTGCCTTCGAGGCGATCGAGCATCCACTTCAGCACGCGCATGTTCTCGCCGAAGCCCGGCCACACGAACTTGCCGTTCGCGTCCTTGCGGAACCAGTTCACGCAGTAGATCTTCGGCAGCTTCGCGCCCGCGCCTTCGAGCTGCTTGCCGAGCTTCAGCCAGTGCGCGAAATAGTCGCTCACGTTGTAGCCGCAGAACGGCAGCATCGCGAACGGGTCGCGGCGCACGATGCCTTGCTGGCCGACGGCCGCGGCGGTCGTCTCCGAGCCCATCGTCGCGGCCATGTACACGCCTTCGACCCAGTCGCGCGCTTCGGTCACGAGCGGCACGGTCGTCGAGCGGCGGCCGCCGAAGATGAATGCATCGATCGGCACGCCGGCCGGGTTCTCCCATTCGCCGTCGATCGACGGGCATTGCGACGCCGGCGCGGTGAAGCGCGAGTTCGGATGCGCGGCCTTGCGGCCCGTCTCCTTGCCGATTTCAGGCGTCCACGGGTTGCCCTGCCAGTCGGTCAGCTTCGCGGGCGGCGTGTCGGTCAGCCCTTCCCACCACACGTCGCCGTCTTCCGTCAGCGCGACGTTCGTGAAGATCACGTTTTCCTTGAGCGTCGCGATCGCGTTCGGATTGGTCTTCACGCCGGTGCCCGGCGCGACGCCGAAGAAGCCGGCTTCCGGGTTGATCGCGTACAGGCGGCCGTCGCGGCCCGGCTTCAGCCACGCGATGTCGTCGCCGATCGTCGTGACCTTCCAGCCGTCGAAGCCCTGCGGCGGAATCAGCATCGCGAAGTTGGTCTTGCCGCACGCGGACGGGAATGCCGCCGCGACGTGATACTTCTTGCCGGCCGGCGACGTCACGCCGAGGATCAGCATGTGTTCGGCGAGCCAGCCCTGGTCGCGGCCCATCGTCGATGCGATGCGCAGCGCGAAGCACTTCTTGCCGAGCAGCGCGTTGCCGCCGTAGCCCGAGCCGAAGCTCCAGATCTCGCGCGTCTCGGGGAAATGCACGATGTACTTCACCGGGTTGCACGGCCACGGCACGTCCTTCTGCCCCGCTTCGAGCGGGTGGCCGACGCTGTGTACGCACGGCACGAACTCGCCGTCCTCGCCGAGCACGTCGTACACCTCGCGGCCCATGCGCGTCATGATCCGCATGTTCACCGCCACGTACGGACTGTCGGACAGCTCGACGCCGACGTGCGCGATCGGCGAGCCGAGCGGGCCCATCGAGAACGGCACGACGTACAGCGTGCGGCCGCGCATCGAGCCGCGGAACAGCCCGTTCAGCGTCTCGCGCATCTCGTCCGGCGCGATCCAGTTGTTGGTCGGGCCGACGTCGTCGGCCGACGGCGTGCAGATGAAGGTGCGGTCCTCGACACGCGCGACGTCCGACGGATCGGATTGCGCGAGATACGAGTTCGGGCGCTTCGCCGGGTTCAGGCGCGTGAGCGTGCCCTGATCGACCATCGCCTGGCAGAGTGCGTCGTTTTCTTCCTGCGAGCCGTCGCACCACACGACGCGTTCGGGCTCCGTGAGCTCGGCGATGCGCGACACCCAGTCGATCAGCTTGCGATGTTTGACGAATGCCGGCGGAGCGATCAGCGGGCCGTGCGTTGCTTCGGCCGTAGTGTTTTGCGACATGGGAATGTCTCCAGATTATTGGGCGGGGATGGGGGGTGCGGGGCGAGCCCGCGAGATGAGGAATGCGATCGGAGCGCAGGATGCAGCGACGCGCAAAGCGGGACGCGCGAGCGGAGCGCGTGTCGATGCCGCGATGCGGGCGAGAGAATGTGATGTCTCGTATGAGCGTGCGAACGCGAGTTTCGCCATGCAAGCAACCTGCCGTACAACTCCATGCCGGCCAGCATACCATCGCCGTTATCGGGCGGGCGTTGCGTTGCAACAAGAAACAACTGTGACGCCCTGCCGGCATGACGCTTGCCGGCAGGTTCTTTTTACTGCGCGCACGCAGTCGCTTTGGGGACGAATCCGCTGGAACGTCCGCCCGGCAAGGGTTTCGCGAAGACGGAAAAAACCGCGCGACGCATTCGCGCACGCACACGCGAACCCGCTCGGCCCGAATTAGCGTTTTCGCTATTCAGGCAAACCCCGAATTAGGTTGCGTACACAAACATCCGGCATGAATGCGTTGTGTACGCTACCGCTCAAAACGGCGCGCCCGGCAATCCGGGGTAATACGCGCCCGCCGCCATCCCGCCGTCGACGGACAGTTCTGCGCCGTTGCAGTACGACGCCTCGTCGCTTGCGAGAAACAGCGTCGCGCGCGCGATTTCGTCAGGCAGGCCGACGCGCTGCAGCGGCACGTGCGTGTAGTGCTTGTTGACCTCGTCGAGCGGCGCGCCGGCCGGATTCGACATCGCGGTGTTCACGCCGCCCGGATGGATCGAATTCACGCGCACGCCCTGGTGCCCGAGTTCGAGCGCCGCAACCTTGGTGAGTCCGCGCACGCCCCACTTGCTCGATACGTACGCGGCCAGCGCGTTCACGCCGCGCAGCCCGTCCACCGACGAGATGTTGACGATCGACCCGCTCTTCTGCGCGATCATTCGCGGCGCGATCGTGCGGATGCCGACGAACGTGCCGACGAGATTGATCGACACCGCGCGCTCGAAATCGCGCTTCGACAACGCGGTGATCGCGCCGAACATCAGCACCGCCGCGTTGTTGACGAGCACGTCGATGCGGCCGAACTGCTCGACGGTCGCGTCGGCCACGCGTTGCCAGCCCGCTTCGTCGGCCACGTCGAGCCGCATGAAGCGCGCCGCGTCGCCGAGTTCGCGCGCGAGCGCTTCGCCTTGCGCGTCGAGCACGTCGCCGATCACGACGCGCGCGCCTTCCTCGACGAACAGCCGGCACGTCGCCGCCCCCATGCCGCGTGCGCCGCCCGTGACGATCGCCACCTTCCCTTCCAGTCGCCCCATGTCGTCCTCTTCCCGATTGTTCCGATTGTTCCGATGCTTTCCGGTTCCGGCTTGCCGGCCGCGATGCGCGACGGCGCGCACGCGTGGCGGCCCGTGCCTGGCGATGCGCGCATCCCGCGCGCGCCGTCAGCCCCAGTACGCCTGTCCGCCGTCGAGCGGCAACGTCGCGCCCGTCAGATACGCGGCGTCGCGGCTCGCGAGCAACACGATCGCGCGCCCGATGTCCTGCTCGCAGTCGCCGACGCGGCCGAGCGGGATCGTGCGGAAGAACGCGGCGGCTTCGTCCGGGTTCGCATCGACCCAGCCCTTCAGCCCCGGAGACAGCGCATGCGGTGCGACCGCGTTCACGCGGATGCCGTCGGCGCCCCACTCGCAGGCGGCCGCCCGCGTGAGCGCGCGGATCGCTTCCTTGGTCGCCGCGTATGCGCCGTAACCGGACGTATCCCAGCGCACCGCGGCCGACGACGCGAAATTGACGATCACGCCATCGCCTTTCAGATGCGAATGACATGCGCGCATCATCCGCAGCGTCGCGATCGGCCCCGATTCGAGGCCCGCGAGAAAATCCGCGTCCGTCACGTCGAGCAGGCGGCCGAGCGGCACGACCTGCGCGTTGTTGATCAGGATCTGCACGCCGCGAAACCGCTCGACGACCGCATCGACGCACTGCGCGATCTGTTCGGCGTCCATCACGTCGCAGACGAACGGCTCCGCAACGCCGCCGCGTGCGCGAATCGCCTCGCACGTCGCGACCAGCTTGTCGCGCGTGCGGCCGACCACGGCCACCGCCGCGCCTTCGGCCGCGAGCGCATGCGCGACGCCTTGTCCGACGCCTTGCCCCGCGCCCGTCACGAGCGCGACCTTGCCATCGAGATTGCCCATGGCGCGCGCCTTACGCCACGATCGCCGGATGCGCCTGCACGGGGCCGCCGAGCATGTCGCGATACGACGGCGGCTGCTTGCCGTCGAGATCCGCGATGCCGTACCGCAGCGCGGCTTCCGCGCCGACCAGCACCTGCCCCGACAGCGCCATGCGTTGCGGATCGGCGTGGATCGCCTGAATCACGCGGCCGGTGAATTCCGGGCTTTCGGCGACGAGCGAGAATTCCTTGTACAGATCGGGATGCTCGCGCCACACGCGCGTCGTGCGCTCGGTGCGCAGCGGGCCCATCCAGATCGACACGGCGGCCACGTCGAACGGTTTCAGGTCGACCGCCATGTCCTTCGCGAACTTGTCGACGCCGGACTTCTGCGCGCCGTAAGCCGCGCCGTGCATGTAGCAGCTCGCGCCGAACGACGACGTGAACGCGATCAGACCTCTGCGGCGCTTCGCCATCAGCGGCGCCGCGTGCCAGCTCGCCACGTAGGCCGAGCGCAGCCCGACGTCGAGGATGTTCACGAGGTCGAGCGACTTCTCCCAGAACGGGCCGGGCAGGATCAGCTGATCGTGCAGATAGGTCGCGTTGTTGACGAGGATGTCGAGCTGCCCGCTTTCGCGTTCGACACGCTCGAACAGCGCCTTCACCTGCGCGTCGTCCGCGTGGTCGCACGCGACCGCGATCCCGCGGCCGCCGAGCGCGTCGATCTCGCGCGCCGTCTCGTGGATCGTGCCGGGCAGCGGCGCATCGCCTTCGTGCTGCGAGCGGCCCGTCACGTAGACGGTCATGCCGGCCGCGCCGAGCGCGAGCGCGATGCCCTTGCCCGCGCCGCGCGACGCGCCCGTCACGACGGCGACCGGCGCCTCGTGGTTCTGTGTCATGTTCGATGTCTCCTGGGGAATGGTCTCGACCGGCGTCGAGGTGCGTGGCGTCACGCGGCCGGCGGCTGCGCGCCGGCGAACAGCACGCCCGGCACATCGCCTTCGTAGCGGGCGGACAGCGTCGACGTGACGACGCAGCGCGTGGCCGCGATCTTCCATTCGCCGTCGACCTTCCGGTATTCGTCGTCGTAGGTCGCGCCGAGCTGCGTGAGCGTGTGCGCGTGCGTATCGAGCATCTGGTAATGGAGCCCCCACGTGCCGCGTGCATGCGTGTCGTCGAGCACGGTGATGTCGGGGTTCACGCCGTGGTGCATCTCGACGATGTGCGGATGGCAGCCGAGCCGCTCGAACACGTCGACGAGCGCGTCGCGATGGTCGAACGTGCCGATCCGCCCGTAGTCGATGTGCACGGCGCCGGGCGCGAAACAGTCGCGCATGCCCCGCGGGTCCTTCCGGTCGCAGCACGTGAAGTAGCGGGCCTTCAGGCGGCGGATCGCATCGGCGTCCTCGAGCCTGCGCACGCGCGCTTCCATTCGTTCGATCGGGGTCATGCCGTCTCCTTGGTCTCGTGTGCGCGGCTCGAAGCCGCGTCGACGCCACGTTACAGGCGCACGAGAGCGCGGCCATCACCTGTTTGGATGAATCCGGTGGTCTGTATCGGCATGCGCCGACGATGCCGTCGCCGCGTTCGTCCGAACAGACGATGTGACGCGGGCGGCTTCGTTCCTACCATCGAACGACACCACCACGAGATACGGCGATGGACGAGACAACCCGCACGCTCTTCGAATACGAGCAGATCCGGCAGTTGAAGTACCGGTATTTCCGCGCGATCGACACGCACGACTGGTCGCTGCTCGAACAATGCGTGACCGACGACTGCGAAGTGCGGCTGCAAGGCGGCCGCTATGCATACGACGGCCGCGACGCGTTCGTGTCGAGCCTGCGTGCGCTGATCGGCAAGCCGACCGTCCTGACGATGCATCACGGCCATCATCCCGAACTCACGCTGATATCGGCCGATCACGCATGCGGCGTGTGGTTTCTCGAGGATCACGCGATCAATCTAGAGGATAACTACCTGGTGCACGGCACCGCGTTCTACGACGACCAGTACGTGAAGCGCGACGGCATGTGGCGCATTCACGCGACGCGCCACGAGCGGCTGTTCGAAACCGTCACGTCGCCGATTCCGCCGTCGTTCACGTTGACCGAGAACCGCTTCGCACCGGGTGCGCGCGACGCGGCCGATTCCACTGTCAACGCGTCCTGAAACCCGGCGGCAGCGCCGCCGATCCCGTCATTCCCTCTGGAGCCGGAGCAATGGAGAAAGTCATTTACGTGTTGTGGCGCGATGCGCAGGTCGCGCCCGATCAGTGGAGCCGCAGCGTGCGCGCGCAACTCGCGGACACGCTGCTGTCGCTCGGCGCGCACGGCGTGCAGGCGAACGTCGCCGATGCCGACGTCGCGCCGGCTGCGGCGCTCAAGCAGACCAATACGCACCCGGGCATCGACGGCATCGTCGCGGTGTGGCTCGACAGCGCGAACCCGATGTTCCGCCAGCCGTTCGACGACGCGGTGCGCGCGGTCGTCCCGCACATGGCCGCGTATCTCGTCACCGAATCGCAGCCGATTCCGAACACGCGCTTTCCCGCGCGGCCCGGCGAACGCACGAGCGGCTTCTCGCAGCTTGCGTTCCTGAAGCGCCCGCCGCGACTCACGCACGAAGCGTGGCTCGACGTGTGGCACGGTCATCACACGCGCGTCGCGATCGATACGCAGGACAATTTCCAGTACGTGCAGAACGTGGTCGTGCGGGCGCTCACGCACGCGGCGCCCGGCTACGACGCGATCGTCGAGGAATGCTTCCCGGCCGCGGCGATGACCGATCCGCACGCGTTCTTCGATGCGGTCGGCGACGAGGAGAAATTCCAGCGCAACGTGGCGGAGATGATGGACAGCTGCGGACGCTTCATCGATTTCGACAAGATCGACGTGGTGCCGACGAGCCAGTATGTCGTGAAGGCGGTGCGCGGATAAAAAAAGCCAACCCTCAACGGGTTGGCTTTTCTGCTTCGGGTCCGACGGATATCAGAACTGGTTCATCGTGTTGTCCTTGCCCGCCGCCTTCAGCGCTGCTTCGCCGCTGAAGTATTCCTTGTGGTCGTCGCCGATATCCGAGCCGGACATGTTCTGGTGCTTGACGCACGCGATGCCCTGACGGATTTCCTTGCGCTGCACGCCGGCCACGTAGCCGAGCATGCCCTGGTCGCCGAAGTATTCCTTGGCCAGGTTGTCGGTCGACAGCGCGGCCGTGTGGTACGTCGGCAGCGTGATCAGGTGGTGGAAGATGCCGGCTTCACGCGATGCGTCGGCCTGGAACGTGCGGATCTTCTCGTCGGCGATCTTCGCCAGCTCGGTTTCGTCGTACTCCACGCTCATCAGGCGTGCGCGGTCGTACGCCGACACGTCCTTGCCTTCGGCCTTCAGCGCATCGTAAGCCTGCTGACGGAAGTTCAGCGTCCAGTTGAACGACGGGCTGTTGTTGTACACCAGCTTCGCGTTCGGGATCACCTTGCGGATCTCGTTGACCATGCCGCCGATCTGCGCGATGTGCGGCTTTTCGGTTTCGATCCACAGCAGGTCGGCGCCGTTCTGCAGCGACGTGATGCAATCCAGCACGCAACGCGCTTCACCCGTGCCCGAGCGGAACTGGAACAGGTTGCTCGGCAGGCGCTTCGGACGCAGCAGCTTGCCGTCGCGCTTGATGACGACGTCACCGTTGCCGAGCTGGTCGGGCGACAGTTCTTCGCAGTCGAGGAACGCGTTGTACTGGTCGCCCAGGTCGCCCGGCGTGCTGGTCACGGCGATCTGCTTGGTCAGGCCGGCGCCGAGCGAATCGGTACGGGCGACGATGATGCCGTCGTCCACGCCCAGTTCGAGGAACGCGTAACGGATCGCGCGGATCTTCGCGAGGAAGTCCTCGTGCGGCACCGTGACCTTGCCGTCCTGGTGGCCGCACTGCTTCTCGTCGGACACCTGGTTCTCGATCTGGATGCAGCATGCGCCTGCTTCAATGAACTGCTTGGCCAGCAGGTAGGTTGCTTCCGCGTTGCCGAAGCCGGCGTCGATGTCGGCGATGATCGGCACGACGTGCGTCACGTGGTTGTCGATCTTTTCCTGGATCGCGGCCCTGGCAGCGGCATCCTTGGCGGCGTCCAGCTCGCGGAACAGGCCGCCAAGCTCACGGGCGTCGGCCTGGCGCAGGAACGTGTACAGCTCGCGGATCAGCGCGCTGACCGAGGTCTTTTCGTGCATCGACTGGTCCGGCAGCGGACCGAACTCCGAGCGCAGCGCGGCGACCATCCAGCCCGACAGGTACAGGTAGCGGCGTTCGGTGCTGTTGAAGTGCTTCTTGATGGAGATCATCTTCTGCTGGCCGATGAAGCCGTGCCAGCAACCCAGCGACTGCGTGTACTTGGCCGGATCGGCATCGTACGCGGCCATGTCGGCGCGCATGATCTTCGCGGTGTACCTGGCGATGTCCAGGCCCGTCTTGAACTTGTTCTGGGCGCGCATGCGGGCAGCGGATTCCGGATTGATGGCATTCCACGCGCTGCCTTGCTTCTCCTTCAAACCAGCCACTGCCTTGATGTCGTCTTGATATTGGGACATGTCTATCTCCTGGGAACGAAGCGCATTTGAGTAAAGGGTTCAGCCTGCCCGCCCCGTATGACGAAGCGAACTGCATGGACTTAATAGTAACGCCGTGCGGCGCGCCGGCGACCAACTCTTATATAAGACATAAGATATAAATTTTTCTTGTTTTTCAATGAGATAAGCGCGTCATTTTGCGATGCAAAACAGGTTTTCAAGCGGCGGAAAGGCCGCGCGACAGGAATCCGCCGTGCATTCCGCGATATGAAACGGCCTTTCGGCAGTTGGTGGGAGGACAAACATCGCGATCCGTGCTTCCGGCTTTTGCCATCGACATGACAAAACGTCTATACTTGGACAATCCATCGACAGCGCATTGCGATGCGCCGTCCCCCGCGTACCGCAATGCGCGCCCGCCTGCCCGCAACGACATGAGCGACTACCCTGTTTTCGACGCGCTGTGCGCCCTGCTGAATACGTCCGGCGCGCGGTTCCGCGTGCTGGAACATCCGGCCGAAGGCAAATCCGACGTGATCGCCGCGATTCGCGGCACACGCCCCGAACAGGGCGCGAAGGCGATGCTCTGCACGTTCAAGGACGGCGGCGACGCCGCCGCGCTCGCGGTGATCCCCGGTCATCTGAAGATCGATTTCCGGAAAGTCGCCGGCGCGCTCGGCCGCCGCAAGGCGACGCTCGCGCCGCCCGAACTGGCGGCCGCCGTCACGCGCTGCGTGATGGGCGCGGTGCCACCGTTCGTGTTCGACGCGAACGTGACGCTCGTCGTCGATCCCGCGCTGATCGAACGCAACGACGAGATCGCATTCAACGCAGGCCGCCTCGACCGCTCCGTCGTGCTCGACGCGTCCGACTACGTGCGCATCGCCCGCCCGCTGCTGGCCGACATCACGCGGCCCGACGCCACCGACGCGCCCACGCTCCAGGCCAGCGCATGACCACGCCCCGCACCACACCGCAGTCGGAACAGGCGTCGCTGATCGAACAGGTGCAGCGCATCGCCGAAGGGCTCGGCGCGATGTTCGCGCCGTTCACCGAGGTCGTCGTGCACGACCTGCGCACGCCCGAGCACGCGATTCTCGCGATCCACAACAACCTGTCCGGCCGCGCGGTCGGCGATCCGGCGACCGAGCTCGGCCTGGCGCGCATCGCCGACGACGACTTCCCGCAGGTGCTCCCGAACTACGCAAACCGTTTCGCCGACGGCCGCACCGCGAAGAGCACGTCGATCGGGATCAAGGATTCGAACGGCCGCTACGTGGCCGCGCTGTGCCTGAACGCCGACGTCACGCTGTTCCGCGGCTTCCAGGGGATGCTGAACCAGTTCTGCAGCACGGAAGGCGAACCGGTCGCCGAAACGCTCGACCCGGCCGGCGCGGACGCGATCCGGCAGCGCATCGATGCGTTCGCGACGCGCCTCGCGACCACGCCGCGCGAACTGAAGACCGACCAGCGCCGCGAGCTGATGCAGATGCTGAAGACCGACGGCTTCCTCGAGGTGCGCCGCGCGATGGAAATCGTGTCGCAGCATCTCGGCGTCTCGCGCGCCACCGTCTACAACGATGCGAAATGATGCGAGGCGCATGCGCGCCCCGCTTACCTGTTGACCGACCTTTCCGACGAGCGACTCATGACCACTCCGACCCTCCCCACCTACGACGACGTCGCGGCCGCCGCGGCGCGGCTCAACGGCCACGCGCACCGCACGCCGGTGATGACATCCCGCACGATCGACGAAGCGCTCGGCGCCAAGGTGTTCTTCAAGTGCGAGAACCTGCAGCGCATGGGCGCGTTCAAGTTCCGCGGCGCGTTCAACGCGCTGTCGCGCTTCGACGCGACGCAGCGCCGCAACGGCGTCGTCGCGTTCTCGTCGGGCAACCATGCGCAGGCGATTGCGCTGTCGGCGCGCATGCTCGGCATTCCGGCAACGATCGTGATGCCGCAGGACGCGCCGGCCGCGAAGATGGCCGCCACGCGCGGCTACGGCGGCAACGTGGTGACCTACGATCGCTATACCGAGGACCGCGAGCAGATCGGCCGCGCGCTCGCGGAGAAGCACGGGCTCACGCTGGTCCCGCCCTACGACCACGCGGACGTGATCGCGGGCCAGGGCACGGCGGCCAAGGAACTGTTCGACGAGGTCGGGCCGCTCGACGCGGTGTTCACGCCGCTCGGCGGCGGCGGCCTGCTGTCGGGCACGGCGCTCGCGACGCGCGCGCTGTCGCCGCATGCGAAGCTGTACGGCGTCGAGCCGGAAGCCGGCAACGACGGCCAGCAGTCGTTCCGCTCGGGGTCGATCGTGCATATCGACACGCCGCGCACGATCGCCGACGGCGCGCAGACGCAGCATCTCGGCAATTTGACGTTCCCGATCCTGCGGCGCGACGTCGACGACATCCTGACCGCGACCGATGCGGAACTGGTCGACTGCATGCGCTTTTTCGCGACCCGTATGAAGATTGTCGTGGAGCCGACCGGCTGCCTGTCGTTCGCGGCCGCACGCCGGATGAAGGACGAACTGCAAGGCAAGCGCGTGGGCATCGTGATCAGCGGCGGCAACGTCGATCTCGAGACATTCTGCGCGCTGGTATCCGCCGCCGCATGACCGCCGCGGCGCGCGGATGACGTCATGCAACGTCCGCCATCCGTGCGACGGCGCCTTCACGTCGCGTTAAGTTTCGCGACCTAGACTCATTGCGTGGTCCCGCAGTCAGTCGTGAAGAAGGAGTCGCCATGAACACGCACGCGATCGTCGCTGCCGCCCTCGCGGCCGCATCCCTCTCGGCGTTCGCTCAACCGGGCGTGACGTCATCCGGGTTTCCCGCTGTCTCGCCGCGCGACGACGTCGCGCGGCCCGCTCACCATTCGCCCGCCGCGCTGCCGCACGCCGGCTTCGTGCTCGCGAAGATCGATCAGAACAATACGCCGCCCGATCGCGGCGGCGATCCGTCCGGCCGCACGCGCGGCAGCACGCATATGTAACGCCGCGTGGACCGGCCGCGTCGGCCGGCCTGCATCGCGACATCGCGACATCGCGGCATCGCCGCATCACAACGACGGCAGCGACGGATCGCGCGCGGCGAGGATGTCGGCGGTACGCCGCTGCAGCGCGCCGTCGATCGTCTCCGGCTGCGGAATCAGCCAGTAGCGTCCGTCGCGAATGCCGTCGAACACCCGCGCGGCGAACGCGTCGGGCGTGAGCCCGTGCGCGTTCAGCATCGCGCGCATCGTGTCGACGAAGCCCTCCACTTCCGGCCGGTCGTGCGCGGCGCCGAACGGGTCGTTGAAGATGCCCGTCTGCACCGGCCCCGGTGCGAGCAGCGACACGCCGACCGGCGCGCCGAGCATCTTCAGCTCGCCGTACAGCGATTCGGTCAGCGCGACCACCGCGAACTTCGTCGCCGAATACGGCGACATCAGCGGGCTCGGCAGGAAGCCGCCCACCGACGCGGTATTCACGATGCGCGCCGGCACGTTGCGTTCCAGCATGCGCGGCACGAAGCTGCGGATTCCGTTCATCACGCCGTGCACGTTGATCGCGAAGCTGCGCTCGAACCGTTCCGGCGTGATTTCCCAACTGAAGCCGGTCGCCATCACGCCCGCGTTGTTGAACAGCAGGTCGACGCCGCCGAAGCGCCGCCACGCGGCGTCGGCCAGCGCGTCGACGGCTTGCGGCCGGCTGACGTCGGTCGGCACGCACAGCACGTCGGTATCGAGCGTCGCGGCAAAGGCAGCGAGCTTCTCCGGGTCGAGGTCGGCCAGCACGACGCGCATGCCGAGCGCGGCCGCGTGGCGCGCAAGCCCGCTGCCGATGCCGCTGGCCGCGCCGGTGATCACGGCGGTGCCGCCGTCGAAGCGAATCGGGTTCGTCATGTCAGCGTCCTGTCGGGTCGATGTGGGGATGGGCATACGCGGGAATCTCGGGCGGCGGCAACGGCGTGCGGCCGTCGAGCGAACGCACCGCGAGCCCCTGCGACAGCGGGAAATGCAGGCTGTGCGTGACGAGGCCCGTGCGCTCGCGCGCCGGCAGGCTGCACAGCGCCAGCGCGGTTTCCGCGAGATACGCGACGTCCTCGGTCGGATAGCCTTCGGGGATATAGCGCGCCGCGCCCGGCGTGCGGATCGCGGTGCTCGGCGCGACCAGGTTCACCGCGATGCCGTCCGCTTCGAGTTCGGCCGCGAGCCCCTGCGTGAAGCGCGACAACGCGGCCTTGACCGCCGCATAGACGGTCGCGCCGCCCGCGCGCGCGAACTCGTCGAACGGCCGCAGCGGCGCGAGCGCGGTGACCGACCCGACATTGACGATCCAGCCGGCGCCGCGTGCGCGCATCAGCGGAATCGCGGCCTGGGCCAGCGCGAACGGGATGCGCAGATAGTGTTCGATCGTCGTGTCGAACATCGCCATCGGCATCGCGTCGACGCACGCGTAGTCGGCCACGCCCGCGTTGTTCACGAGGATGTCGAGGCCGCCGGCCGCCTGGGCCGCGCGCGCGACGAGCGCGTCGCGCTCGGCGGCATTCGACAGATCGGCGGCCAGCGCGATCGCGCGGCCGCCCGCCTGCTCGATCAACGCGACCGTTTCGGTGAGCGTGCCGGCGGTCGTTGCCGATTGCGTGAGGCTGCGCGCCGTCACGACGACGGTCGCGCCTTCGGATGCGAGGCGCTGCGCGATGGCGCGGCCGATGCCGCGGCTCGCGCCCGTCACGAGCGCGCATTTGCCTGCGAGTCGTCCGGTTCTGGGGTCGGTCATGGTGTCTCCGGTGAAGGGGGGATTCGGTGCGAAGCGTTCGGTTTCAGTCCGCGATATCCGCAACATGCAGCACGAGCTTGGTTTTCGCGTCGCCCGTTTGAACGAGATCGAGCGCCCGCGCGGCCTGTTCGAGCGGAAAACGGTCGAAACGCGGCACGTGCAACGCGCGCCGGCCGAGCCGTTCGGCGATCAGGCCGAGCGTCGCGCCGCTCGGCATCCGGCTGTAGGTCATCGCGGTGCGCAGGCCGCGCTTGCCGGCCTCGGCCGCCGTCGCGGCGAGCCGCTCCGCATCGCCGGGCGCGAGCGTCATGATGTTGACGAGCGTGCCGTCCGGCGCGAGCAGGTCGAGCGCGGCGGGCAACGTGTCGCCGCCGACCGCGTCGAGCACGAGGTCGACGCCGCCCGGCGCCCATGCCCGCACGGCCGCGGCGATGTCCTGTTCGCGATAGTCGATGCCCTGCGCCGCGCCGAGCGATTCGACCGTCTCGCGATTGCGCGCCGAGCACGTCGCCGCGACGCGTGCGCCGGCCTGGGCAGCAAGCTGGATCGCAAACGTGCCGACCGCGCCCGCGCCGCCGTGAATGAGCACCGTCTGCCCGGCGCGCAGCCCGCCGTCGTCGAACAGGCCGGCCCATGCGGCCAGCGCGGGCGTCGGCGTGGCGGCCGCCTCCGCGAAGCCGACCGCGTCGGGCAGGCGCACGACCGAATCGTGGCGCACCGCGACGTATTCCGCATAGGCCCCCCAGCGCCCGGCGCCGACGTCGGTCTGCGCGAACACGCGCATCCCCGGCGCGAAGCCTTCGACACCGTCGCCGACCGCTTCGACCACGCCGGCTGCATCGAAGCCGATCACGAACGGGAACACGATCCGCATGAACGCGCCGAGATAGCCTTCCCGGCATTTCCAGTCGGCGGGATTGACGCCCGCGTACGCGACGCGGATCAGCACGTCGCCGGGGCCCGGCGTCGGTGCGGGAACGTCGGCCAGTCGCAGCGCGTCGGAATGGCCGACGCGGTCGATCAGCAAGGCTCGCATGGTGGTGTCTCCTGTATTGATAGGTCGCATGGATCGGGATCGGTCGCCGTGCGTCACGCCGCCGTCTCGGCCAGCAGGCTCGACGCGAGCGGACAGAACGCGTGCGAGATCGCATCGACGGTCCAGTCGGGGCTTTCGGCGTCGAACCGGCGATCGACCCAGCCCCAGTGATAGGGATGCAGCAGGTATTCGCCGAGCAGATCGCCGACGCGCGCGAATTCCTGTTGCCAGACATGCGTCCACGCGCCCGGCGTCACGATCCGGCTCAACCGCCAGTTGCGGATGCCGGGCATGAACGCGGGCATGCGCAGCAGTTCGCGTTCGAGTGCGGCAACCTGCGTGCCGTCGGCCTGTGGCCGCACGCGCAGCATCAGCGTGCGCCAGACGCCGTCGCGCAGCGCCGGTTCGCGCAGGCCGCCGCCGATCGCCCGGCACGCGGCGCCGTCGATCCGCACGACGCCCGGCAGCCCGGCCAGCGCGGTGAAATCCGTCGCGCAATCGGTTGCCCGTTCGTCGCGCAATACGTCGAGCGTGTAGTCGCCCGCGCCCCAGCATCCGTCGAGATTGCGCTCGAGCGTCACGCGGGTGGCGCCGGGCAGCGCGCGCGCCGCATCGCGCAGCGCACGTTCGGTTGCGCCGGCATCGGCAGCGGCAGTGGCCGAAACGAATACCTGCGCCGTGTCATGCCGCATGGTCGACCTCCGTCAAGGCCGGCAGCGGCGTGTCGGCGTCCGTCATCACATGGCGGCGGCGGGCGTCGCACAGCGCATCGACGGCCATCCAGAATGCGACCACGTCGGCATCGGTCAGCGCGCGCATCCGGTAGTACGCGGGCGCATCGGCAACCTGCCAGGTCAGCCACAGCGTGCTCGGCCGCCCCGGCACCGCGACGGGCGGCGACACCCAGCGCCCGGCCGCCGTCAGCCCGCGCGCCGCGTGGCCCGGCAAATAGCGGTCGCGCAGCAGTGCAAGCACGTCGGGAATGCGCTCGGGCGCGAGCGTGATTTCGTCTACGATCTGGATCATTCGCGGGTCGTCTCGGGTGGTTCGTGGCGCGGGATGCGATGCCGGCCGCCTACGCCGTTCCGGCGAGGCCGGAAGCGGCCGGCGTGGATAGCATTCTTGCGTGGCAACGTTGGATGAACCCCTACCGGGCCGATCACCGGCCCCTATCGTCGCGATCAGAACGGGAGACACATGAAACAGCGCGCATTGCCGGCACGCGGCCGCGTGCTGCCGGGCCTCGGCGCACGCCTGCTCGACGAACTGACGCGCAGCGGCGCGCCGTCGGCGCAACCGCACGCGATGCCCGCCGTCGGGGTTAGCGCGACGACGCCCGGCGGCTTCGTCGCGCTGTACCGCGACGCGATCGAACGGCTCGAGGCGCAGGTCGCGCGCGGCAACGGTCATCCGCCGATGCGCAAGCAGGAAGTCGACCTGATGTGCCGTTGCCTGCTCAGCTGTGCGACGCTCGCCGATGCGATCCGCTGCGCGGCCGAGTTCTGCGAGATGCTGACGCCGCGTGCCGGCATGCTGTCGCTCGCGGTGCGCGACGGCCGCGCGACGTTCCGGATGGATTCGCTGCGCCGCACCCGCAGCCCGGCCGCGTGTCTCGTCGACCTGACCGGCCTGTTCTGCTATCTGCAACTGTTCGGCTGGCTCATCGGGCAGCCGCTGCGGCCGGACGAAGTGTGGCTCGGCCATCCGCGCCGCGACGATGCGATGCCGCTGCTCGGGCTGTTCAATGCGCCGGTCGACGTCGGCCGCCAAACCTACGGCTTCGCGTTCGACGCGGCGCGGCTCGATGCGCGCGTGATCCGGCAGCCGGGCGAGCTCGACGCCTTTCTCGTCGACTTTCCGTTTCGTCTGATCGATGCGGCACCGGCCGTCGTGTCATGGGCGCAGCAGGTGCGCGGCTTTCTCGACGCGGCGCTCGCGCGCGAGCAGGCGGTGCCGGCGCTCGCGGAGCTGGCGACGTGGCTCGGCGTCAGCGACGCCACGCTACGACGGCGGCTGGCGGCCGAAGGCAGCGGCTATCACGTGTTGCGCGAGCAATGCCTGGCCGACGTCGCGCGACGCTGCCTGCGCGAGTCGGACTGGCCGGTCGCGCGGATTGCCGCGCATCTCGGCTTCGGCGGCGAGGAAGCGTTCCGGCGGGCGTTCGTGCGCTGGACGGGTATGGCGCCGAGCCGGTTCCGGCGCACTTGCGCGGCTGCCGGCATGCCGTTTCATCAGACGTGAAGCCCGGTTCGAGTGCCTCAACAGAAAGGATTTCGAAAGAATTCGGCGAAGAGTGACGTTTTTTCGCATCCCCCTTCGCACCGGCAATTGACGCGCCGGAGCGCTCGCCATTACGCTTGCGCGCTGATGGTTCCCGGGAACGGGATCAAAAGGGAACGCAGGAGAGGCAACGCCTCGAATCTGCGGCTGCCCCCGCAACTGTAAGCGGCGAATCCGCGCCACCGCATGCCACTGGGAAAACCGGGAAGGCCGGCGCGAATGACGACCCGCGAGCCAGGAGACCTGCCATCGACCCGAGGTCCAAGCAGCCGCACCGGGCGGGGTGTCCCGATGCGCCACGCGCCGCCTTTGGCGGTCGCTCGTTGCATGGACGGCCCGACCTCAGGACCCATCCGATGTCCCATCTTTCCGAATCCGCTTCCACGCCGGAAGCGTCGCGCCGACATGCCGCCGGCATACGCGGCGTGTCCGCGCACGTCTGCCGCGCCGCCCTGCGCGACGCCCGGCCACGCTGTCCGGTCCCGCGATAAACCAACGAGAACGAACGCGGTACTCGCCGCGCCCCGCTTACGCCCGCTGTACGCAACACCATCACGCTCGCTGCCTTATGAACCTCCGCCACCTCCTTGCCACGTCCGCCGCCACGGCGCTGCTCTCCCCGATCGCCCACGCCGCCGGCGACACGGCGATCACGCAGCCGCCGCAGACCACGGACGGCGCCGACCTGCCGACGATCAGCGTGACCGACACGCGCCATCTGCCCGAGTCGTTCGACCAGCGCTATGCCTCGACGCAGGTGCTCACGCGCACCGACCTCGACCGGCTGTCGCCGAGCGATCCGGGCATCACGCAGGCGCTCGCGACGCTGCCGGGCGTCACCGTCTCGCAGAACGGCGGCCCGGGCTCGTCCGCGTCGGTCAGCATCCGCGGCTCGTCGGCCAGCCAGGTCGCGGTGTTCATCGACGGCATCCGGATCGGCTCGCCGACCACCGGCATCGCGCCGTGGGCGGACCTGCCGACCGAGGCGTTCGAGCGCGTCGAAGTGATTTCGGGGCCGGCCGCCGCGTCGTTCGGCGCGAACGCGATGGGTGGCGTCGTGCAGCTGTTCACGCGCCGCGCGGCCAACCAGCCGAACCAGACCACCGTGTCGTTCGGCGGCGGCTCGAACAAGACGTTCGACACCCAGCTGCGCACGTCGGGCACCGTGCCGTCGACCGGCCCGCTCGCGGCGCTCGGCGGCCTCACGTATTCGCTCGGGCTGCACGACTACAACACGGCCGGCATCGACGCGACGCGGCCCGTGTTGCCGTACCACGAGGACGGCCGCAATCCGTATCACGCGCAGGACCTCGATGCGCGCCTCGGCTACGCGCGCGACAACTGGTCGATCTCGACGTTCGCGCTGTATCACCGCTCCGACCTGTCCTATGACAACGCCGGCTATGCGGATCGCCAGCTCGATCACCAGCTGACGACCGGCATCGCGTTCCATCTCGACCTCGCGCCCGACACGCAGTTCGACCAGTCGTTCGGTTATGCGAACGATCGCCAGTTCCTGTATGCGAGCGACCCGGCCATCCCGACCGACCAGATCAATTCGCAGCGCATCACCTCGTCGACGTCGCTGACCCATCAGGCGCGCGGCTTCCATCTGTTCGGCCTGCCGCTGTCGGGCGAGACGAAGCTCGCGTACGACTTCACGCGCGAACAGGCATTCCTGCCGATCGACATTCCGGACGGCGTACCGACGCGCAACGACTCCGCGTTCTCGCTGCATCAGTCGGCCACGCTCGGCAGCGTGACGATGTTCGTCGCGGGCCGCCATGAAATCATCGCCGGCCAGTCGGTGAACACCGGCAACGCGGCCCTGTCGTGGGCGATCACGCCGGTGTACACGGCGCGGGTGTCGTACGGCAACGCGTTCCGCCTGCCGGCCTTCAACGACCTGTACTACCCCGGCTACGGCAATCCGGACCTGAACCCGGAGCGCAGCGATTCGATCGAGGCCGCGCTCGACGCGAACACGTCGTACGGCACGTTCACCGCCGCGCTCTACGACACGCGGGTGCACAACCTGATCGCGTACAACCCCGCGACGTTCTCGCCGATGAACATCGGCCGCTCGCATATCCGCGGCATCGACCTGTCGTACAAGGGGACGATTGGCCGCTACACGCCGGTCAGCATCGCGATCGGCCTGCTGGACCCGCAGGACGAGACCAACGACAGCTGGCTCAACCGCCGGCCGCGCCAGACGGTCAGCGTGAGCGTCGACCACACGTGGGACGAACTGCACCTGCACGCGCTGAGCACGGGCGCGTCGCTGAACTACGGCGGCACGACGTTCGACGACCCGGTGAACACGACCTACCTGCCGTCGTACCTGACGGTGAACCTGCGCGCGTCGTACAGGATCAACGCGCACCTGACGGTATCGGCGACGCTGTCGAACCTGTTCGACCGCCAGTACATGACCGCGTACGGCTACAACACGCTCGGCCGCACCGCGTTCGGCAAGGTCAGCTACACGTTCTGACGCCCGGCTGCCCACGCATCGGCGCCCGCGATCGCGGACGCCGATGCGGAGCCGTTCAGATGGACCGAATGCGTTCGCAGCGAACCGCAGTCGACCTTCACGCCCCCACGACGCCGCGCACGCCCGCAATCAACTGGATCGCGCCGAACCCCGCGATCACGACGGCCGACACACGCGACAGCCCAAGCATGAACGCGCCGGACATCTTCGTGCGCAACGCGGCGGTCGCACCGCTCAGGCACAGCCACCACGCCGCGGACCCCGCGAACACGCCGGCGACCATCGGCGCGACGGTCATCCGCATCGCGCCTTCCCGCGCCGCCGACAGCGGCCCCAGCGCCGCGAAAATCCCGATGAACGACACGATCGTCATCGGGTTCGACAGCGTCAGGCCGAACGTCGTCAGGAAATCCCGCGGCACGGTGGCCGTGCGCGGCCCGTCGCGCTGCACGGCCGCCGCGGCCGGCGCCTGACGCGCGATCGACCACGCCAGCCACACGAGGAACGCGCCGCCGCCGATCTTCAGCGCGACGGTCAGCATCGGGAACGCCGTGGCGATGCCCGCGACACCGAGCGCGCCGAGCAGCCCGTAGATCGCATCCGCGCAGGCGGCCCCGATGCCGGTGGCGAATCCCGCGCGAAAACCGCGGGTCAGGCTGCGCTGGATGCACAGCATGCCGATCGGGCCGACCGGCACCGCGATCGACAAGCCGATCACGACGGACTTGATGAACAGCATGGCCGGCTCCTCGCGTCAGGCAATGGGATGTACCGGCATCGTAGGGAAAGTCCGATCGCCGCTGAAGACGGTTTTTAAGGAAAAATGGCTGTTCCACCTTAAAAACTCCCGCCATCATGGACGATCTGGACTGGAAGGTACTCGCGCTGCTGCAGGCCGACGGTCGCATCAGCTACACGGCGCTGGCACGCCAGGTTCACCTGTCGGTGCCGGCGGTGACGGAACGCGTGAAGCGCCTCGAATCGGCCGGCGTGATCGACGGCTACACGGCGCGGGTCGATCCGGCCGCGGCCGGCTACCCGGTGAGCGCGCTGATCGGCATCACGGTGCAGCAGCCCGCGAAGGCGAAATTCCTGAAGCTGCTGGAGACGATTCCCGAAGTGGTCGAGTGCCATCACGTGACCGGCGCGGATTCCTACGTGATGCGGTTCGTGGCCACGAGCATGGCGCACCTCGAACAGCTGATCGAACGCATCAACCTGTATGGCGAAACCCGCACGTCGATCGTGATGTCGACGCCGCTGCCGGCCCGCGGGCTCGCGCGCCCGGCGGCGGCGATCAAAGGCAGTCGGGGATGACAGGACACCCCGCGCTGCGCGATGCTGTGCAATGCCCCCTTGCACGAACCGGACAACCTGCCATGTCAGTCATCGGACTCGATCATTACAACCTGCGCGCCGATCGGGCGACGCTCGATACGCTGCGCGATTTCTACGTGAACGTCGTGGGCCTCGAACCCGGCTATCGGCCGCCGTTCCAGAGCAACGGCTACTGGCTCTACGCGGGGGCGCAAGCGATTCTCCACCTGTCGGAAGCGCGGCCGGGCGAAGTGCGGCCCGCGCACGTCGTCAATACGTTCGACCATATGGCGTTTTCCTGCGCGAACGCCGCCGACATGGAGCGGCGTCTCGGCGACGCGCAGGTCCGGTACGCGCGCCGGTACGTGCCGCTCACGCGCCAGCTTCAGATCTTTTTCAGCGATCCGGCCGGTAACGGCGTCGAATTGAATTTCGCCGAACCCGGCTGCGATGCCGGTGATGGACCGGATTAGCACGCATCGTTCGGGCCGGCGATTCGTTCGCGCCGCAAGGGTATCGACGGCACGCCGCGCGCCGGCCGGGCGCGCTGACGATCAGTGCGGGGCCGTCACTTGCCGACCGCGCCGAGCAAGCCGCCGACGAGCGACGTGACCGGCGCGAGCGGATTGCTCGTGCCGCCCGACGTCGCCCCGCCGCCCGTACCGGCGCCGGGACCGTTGTGCACGGTTGCCGGTATCCCGCCAACCACGCTCGTCACCAGGCCCGAAATCGGCACGGCGCCGTTTGCGCCGTTCGGACTCACGAGACCGCCCACGTTGGTTACGGTATTGCCGACCGCCTGAACCAGTTGCCCGACATCGCCGACCACCGGCTGCGACGACGCGGCCGATACCTTCGTCCCGGCCGACGTAATCGCCCCGCCGACCTGCCCAAGCAGACCGGCGACCGGCTGGCCAAGGCCGCTCGCCGTGCCGACCTGTTGGGTCAGGCTGCCGGCCGTCGTCACGAGCGGCGTGATCGCCGACCCGGCCAACTGGGTCACCTGCCGCACCGGCCCCGACGACACGGCCGAGCTGACCGTCGCGCCCGCCGACTCCAGCCCGTGGGCTACCGTGTCGAGCAGGCCGCCAACCGGCGTCGTGATGGGCGCGAGCGGCGACAGCGGGCCCGCGCCGAGCGCTTTCACCGTCTCGCCAAGGCCCAGGACGGGATTGCCCGTCGCGCTGATGACGGTGCCGAGCCCGGTGACCGTCCTGCCAACCGGGTCCGGCGTGATGCCGATCTGGCTGATCCCCGAGCTCACCGCGTTCGCCGTGTCGCCGATGACCGATCCCACGCCGGTGATCGTGGTGCCCGCCCCCCCGGTGACACTCTTGCCGACACCCGGCAGGCTCACCCCGCCGAGCGAGGTGCCGACGTCCATCACGGCCTGGCCGACCGTGCTGACGATGCCGTTCGTGCCGGGCGCGCCGCTTGTTCCGCTTGTTCCGCTTGTTCCGCTTGTTCCGCTTGTTCCGCTTGTTCCGCTTGTTCCGCTTGTTCCGCTCGTGCCGCTCGTGCCGCTCGTGCCGCTCGTGCCGCTCGTGCCGCTCGTGCCGCTCGTGCCGCTCGTGCCGCTCGTGCCGCT
>NZ_CABVLY010000032.1 GCF_902498995.1 Burkholderia anthina | reverse complement strand
CACCCTCATCTCCGCAAGCCCCTTTGTGAAAATATTTTGAAAAAGCCTCCGTGCGCTGCCGCGCACGGAGGCTTTGGGGGCAACGAGCAACGTGCGGGCTGCGAATCCGACCTTACCCACAGCTCATCACTCTATATATAAGACGCCGTCACTTGCCGCCGGCCGCGGCCTGCAGTTGCTCCACCGGCACCGCTTCGGCCATCGCCGCGTAGCCGGCATCGCTCGGGTGAATGCCATCGCCGCTGTCATACCGGCGCTGCAGCACACTCGGGCGAGCCGGATCACGCAATATCGCGTCGAAGTCGACCACGCCGTCGAACCCGCCGCCACTCCGAATCCACCGGTTCACCTCGAGCCGGATCGCTTCGCGTCCGGCCGGCAACGCCGCCGGCGTGAGCGTCGCACCGAATGCCTTCACGCCCTGGCGGTGCGCGGCCTCGATCAATCGGCGATAGCCATCGATCAACGACGCAGCCGTGACCTGCGTATGCGGGCTGTCGCAATCGAGCCCCGCGCGCGGCGGCATCGCCGCGAAGTTGATGTCGTTGATACCGATCAGCACGATCACGGCCTTCACACCCGAGCGCGACAGCGCATCGCGCCCGAACCGCGACGCCAGCGACGTGCCGTAGCACGCCGAGTCGCTCAGCAGCCGGTTCCCGCTGATGCCGAGGTTCACCACGCCCAGCGAATCCGCACCCGACGCAGTCAGCCGACGCGTCAGCGTGTCCGGCCAGCGCTGGTTCCGGTTCAAGCTCGAACGCAGTCCATCGGTGATCGAGTCGCCGATCGCCGCGACACTCGCCCGCGCGGAACCTGCCTCGACCGCCAGCTCCGTCACCCATGCATATTGAGTAAAGCGGGTACGGAAGGCGCCGGCGCCCGGATCGTCCACATGATCGCCCGGCGCCGACACGTAATTGAACTGGTTCGACACACGGTGCCAGACGGTCATCCGCTGGTTCGCCCCCATCCGGAGACTGATCGCATACGGTCGCCCGGCAGTTACGTCGATCGCCACCGGATCGCTTTCGAGTTCCTGGCCCGGTGCGAGCGTCACCGACGCCTTGCCGCCGAAGCGCACCGGCGCAACCGAGGGTTCCGCCAATGCGGCGCCGTCGCCCGCACGCGCAAGACCGGCATTCTCGATCACCAGCGGCGCGCGGCCATATGCATTGCTGACGCGAATTCGCGCGGCACGCCCCGATACCGTCGGGTAGACGATCTGCCGGACGGTCCGCCCGGCCACATCGGGCGCGCGATAGAGCGGCGGCGGCGCAGCCAGGTCGGGAATCGGCTGCAACGCGGTCGCCCACGCAGCGACCCACCCGGCGGGCGCGGCCGAGGCCGCGAGCGGCGACAGGAAAACGGACGCGCCCAGTACGGTCGCGACGAAACTGCTTCGAAATGACATCGGCGAAATCCTCATCGGAAAGCGGGCATTGTGCCGCAGAAGCCGCCCGCCTCACGCGACGGATTGCCTTCTCACACGACGATCCCGCCCCGACGCCCCACGTTTACCCGAGTCTCGCCGGAAATCCTCAAGAAATTTATTAACCGACCGGTCGGTTGGTTTATACTTCGCACACATTCAACCGGACGAGAACCTCCGCCATGTACACGCAATCCCTCGACATCCCCGGCAACGTCGCGCCACTCGACGCCGCAGCCGAGTCGCCCGAGCAAGCGCGGTTCGACGCGATCATGGCCGCGGACGGCAAGATCGAACCGCAGGACTGGATGCCCGACGCCTATCGCAAGACGCTGGTGCGCCAGATCTCGCAGCACGCGCACTCGGAAGTCGTCGGCATGCTGCCGGAAGGCAACTGGATCTCGCGCGCGCCGAGCCTGAAGCGCAAGGCGATCCTGCTCGCGAAAGTCCAGGACGAAGCCGGCCACGGCCTCTATCTTTATAGCGCAGCCGAAACGCTCGGCGTATCGCGCGATTCGCTGATCGATGCGCTGCACGCCGGCAAGGCGAAATATTCGAGCATCTTCAACTACCCGACGCCGACCTGGGCCGACGTCGGCGTGATCGGCTGGCTCGTCGACGGCGCCGCGATCATGAACCAGATCCCGCTGTGCCGCTGCACGTACGGGCCGTACGCACGCGCGATGATCCGCGTGTGCAAGGAAGAGTCGTTCCACCAGCGCCAGGGTTTCGACGCGCTGCTGTCGATGATGAAGGGCACCGACGCGCAACGCGCGATGGTCCAGCAGGCGGTGAACCGCTGGTGGTGGCCGGTGCTGATGATGTTCGGCCCGAGCGACGCCGATTCGGTCCACAGCAGCCAGTCGTCGAAATGGGGCATCAAGCGGATCTCGAACGACGATCTGCGGCAGAAGTTCGTCGACGCGACGGTCGACCAGGCAAAGGTGCTCGGCGTAACGCTGCCCGACCCGGACCTGAAATGGAACGAAGCGCGCGGCCGCCACGACTACGGCACGATCGACTGGGATGAATTCTGGCGCGTCGTCAACGGCGACGGCCCGTGCAACAAGGAACGCCTCGCGACCCGCGTGAAGGCGCACGACGACGGCGCATGGGTGCGAGAAGCCGCGCTCGCGCACGAAGCGAAGCGCCGCGCCCGCGCCGAACAGCACGCCGCCTGAGCGGCAACCATCGAATACAGGATTCAGGAGAGAGTGATGAACAAGGAATGGCCGATCTGGGAAGTGTTCGTGCGCAGCAAGCAGGGCCTCGACCACAAGCATTGCGGCAGCCTGCACGCGGCCGACGCGTCGATGGCGCTGCGCATGGCGCGCGACGTCTACACGCGCCGCCAGGAAGGCGTGAGCATCTGGGTGGTGCCGTCGTCGGCGATCACTGCGTCGGATCCGGCCGAGAAGGCCGAGCTGTTCGAGCCGGCGGGCGACAAGATCTACCGTCACCCGACGTTCTATACGCTGCCCGACGAAGTCAACCACATGTAACGCCGCGCCATGACGATCACGCCCGAACACCTCTCCTACGTGCTGCGCCTCGCGGACAACGCACTGATCCTCGGTCAGCGCAACGCCGAATGGTGCGGCCACGGCCCCGTCCTCGAGGAAGACATCGCGCTCACCAACATGAGCCTCGATCTCATCGGCCAGGCGCGCATGCTGTATACGCACGCGGCCGAACTCGAGCGCCAGCTCAACGGCGCGGCAAAGACGGAAGACGATTACGCCTACTTTCGCACCGAGCGCGAGTTCGCGAACTTCACGCTCGCCGAACTGCCGCACTACGGCCCGATCGCCGGCACCGCGCACGCCGACAAGGACTACGCGGTGACGATCGTGCGCAACTTCCTCTACGCGACGCTGATGCTGCACGTGTGGACCGCGCTCGAAACGTCGACGGACACGCAACTCGCCGCGATCGCCGCGAAATCGGTGAAGGAAACCCGCTATCACGTGCAACATGCGCGCGAATGGCTGGTGCGCCTCGGTGACGGCACCGACGAATCGCATCGCCGTGCGCAGGCCGCGCTCGACTATCTGATGCCGTACACGCGCGAATTCTTCGCAGCCGACGCAATCGACGACGCCGTCGCCGCGCCGGGTATCGCCCCGGCACCGGCCGCGCTCGAAGCGGCATGGCGCGCGGATGTCGACGATGCGCTCGCGGAAGCGACGCTGACCCTGCCGGCGCCCGTGCAGCACGTAACGACCGGCAAGCAGGGCGAGCACTCGGAACACATGGGTTACCTGCTCGCGGAAATGCAGAGCCTCGCACGCCAGCATCCCGGCGCGACCTGGTAATCGACCGACCCAACGGAGAGCCCGACGATGTCCGTCCAGACCGCCGCCCCCGCCAACGCCGCACCCGCCGCGCATCGCAACGATCCGTTGCTCGCGCGCGCGTGGGACGTGCTCGAAGCGGTGCCCGATCCCGAAATCCCGGTCGTGTCGATCCGCGAGCTCGGCATCCTGCGCGACGTCCGTCGTGCGGACGACGGCCTGCTCGAAGTCGTGATCACGCCGACCTACTCCGGCTGCCCGGCCATGTCGCAGATCGCCGAGGACATCGCCGCCGCGCTGCACGCCGCCGACCTGCCGCCGCACCGGATCGAGACGGTGCTCGCGCCCGCGTGGACGACCGACTGGATCACGCAGGAAGCGCGCGACAAGCTGCGCGAGTACGGCATCGCGCCGCCCGTCGGCCAGTGCGGCAGCACCGCGCCGCGGGAAAACGTCGTGCGCTTCGTGCCGCGGCCGGTCGCGGCGCCCGTTTGCCCGCGCTGCGGCTCCGCCAACACCGAGCGTCTCGCGCAATTTGCGTCCACGGCCTGCAAGGCGCTGTATCGCTGCGTCGACTGCCGCGAACCCTTCGACTACTTCAAACCCTATTGATCATGGCGACCCCGCAATTTCATCCGCTGCGTATCCGCGACGTGCGGCCCGAGACCGCCGACGCCGTTACCGTCTCCTTCGACGTGCCGCCCGAGCTGCGCGACGCTTACCGCTTCACGCAAGGCCAGTTCGTCACGCTGAAGACCCACATCGACGGCGAGGAAACGCGCCGCTCGTATTCGATCTGCGTCGGCACGACCGACTACGACCGCGACGGCGAACTGCGCATCGGCATCAAGCGCGTGCGCGGCGGCCGCTTCTCGAACTTCGCGTTCGACACGCTGAAGCCGGGCCACACGATCGACGTGATGACACCGGACGGCCGCTTCTTCACGCACCTGAATGCCGACCTCGGCAAGCAGTACGTCGCGTTTTCCGGCGGGTCGGGCATCACGCCGGTGCTCGCGATCGTGAAGACGACGCTCGAACTCGAACCGCGCAGCACGTTCACGCTGATCTACGGCAACCGCAGCGTCGACGCGATCATGTTCGCGGAGGAACTCGAGGACCTGAAGAACCGCTACATGAACCGCTTCGTCCTGTACCACGTGCTGTCGGACGATCAGCAGGACGTCGAGCTGTTCAACGGCGTGCTCGACCAGGCGAAATGCGCGGAATTCCTCGACACGCTGACGCCGGCCGACGCAATCGACGAAGCGTTCATCTGCGGCCCCGCGCCGATGATGGACGCGGCCGAAGCCGCGCTGAAGACGGCCGGCGTGCCGCAGGCGAAGGTGCACGTCGAGCGCTTCGGCACGCCGCTGCCGCAGGCCGGCGCGCCCGTCGTCGAGATCACCGACCAGACGCCCGCGGCGGACCTCGAAATCGTGCTCGACGGCAAGAGGCGCAAGCTGCGCCTGCCGTACGAAGGCGTGAGCCTGCTCGACGTCGGCCTGCGCGCGGGCCTCGCACTGCCGTACGCGTGCAAGGGCGGCGTGTGCTGCACGTGCCGCGCGAAGGTGGTCGAAGGCGAAGTCCGGATGGAGAAGAACTACACGCTCGAGGAACAGGAAGTGAAGGACGGCTTCGTGCTCACGTGCCAGTGCCACCCGATCAGCGACAAGGTCGTCGTGAGCTTCGACGAGCGTTGAGCGGCGTCGCATCGGCGCGCCGCACCGGTTTCTCGTCGTCACACATCTCGCTTACACTAGGGGCCGCCGGCCGGCTGGACGTTGCAACGTCCGCCCGGCCGGCGGTTTTCTTTTGTTGATGACAGGCCGATGAGTACCATTCACGTGATTCAGGGCGGCACCGCTGCCGCGTCGCTGCGCGAGGCCCTCGCACAGGCTGGACGCGACGAGCTCGTCGTCGGATTGCTCGACGATCTCGCCGTCGGGCCGCTGAAGGGCGCCGACGAGACGCCCGACACGCGCGCCGCCTTCTGGCAGCGCGTGCTCGGCGACCGGGTTCCCGACTGGAACGCGGAAGTCGAACACGAATTCGCACGCCTCGACCAGCTCGCGATGGATACGGGCCAGGTGGTCGTCTGGCACGCGCCGAGCGTCGGCGACAAGCTGCTGCTGCGGCGCGTCGCCTATCATCTGCGCAACGTGCCGCAGCGCCTGAACGAAGTCCGGCTGTCCGCGGCCGACCTCGACGCGCCCGAACGCGCGGCGCTGGCCCGCCGCGACCAGGCATGCTCGACCGGGATGTTCTCGCCCGCGGCGCTGGCCCGCAAACGGCCGGTGGCCGCGCCGATCTCGGTGCTGCGCATCGGTCGCCTCGCGCTCGAATGGCAGGAAGCGAAACACCTGAATGCCGAACTGCGCTACTGGGTCAGCAACACGATCAAGAGCGGCCAGTACGCCGACCTCGACGCGCTGATCGTCACGCATGCGCAACCCGGCTGGCTGCCCGCGCGACAGCTCGTGGGTGGCATCATGGCCGACGCCGACCGCGGCGGGCTGTTCGTCAGCGACGCGATCGCCTGGTGGCGCTGTCGCGAACTCGCGGCGGCCGGACGGCTCGAGCTGCAGGACGATGCGCCGAACGCCCTCTCTTCCACGCAGGTGCGCGCGGCAGCCGCGCATCGCTAACGCTACTCTTCAGCATTCGACCATGGCCCGTACCCGAGCGCCCGACCACGAATCCCAGCGCGAGCAGATCCTCGATCTCGCCGCCGAGAAATTCGCGCAGACGAGCTACCCGAGCACGTCGATGTCCGATCTCGCGACCGCGAGCGGCACGTCGAAGGCGCGTCTTTATCACTATTACGAGAGCAAGGAAGCGATCCTGTTCGACCTGCTCGATCGCTACACGAAGCGGTTGATGCTGATCATCGCGGAGGTCGAGGGCGCGAGCCAGCGGCGCGGGCTCAGCGAGCGCGACGCGTTCGCCGAACTCGTGCGCGCCTTCCTCTCCGAGTACGAGACGTCGCACAGCCGCCATGTCGCGCTGCTCAACGACGTGAAGTATCTGGAGGACGCGCAGCGCGAAATCGTGCTCGACCGCCAGCGCGACATCGTCGCGGCTTTCTCGCGTCAGCTCGCGCGCGCCTATCCGGACCGGATCTCGAAGGAAAACCAGACGTCGGTCACGATGATGGTGTTCGGGATGATCAACTGGACGTTCACGTGGCTGAAGCCGGGCGGCCGGCTCGGCTACCGCGACTTCGCCGAACAGGTCATCGACCTGATGGAGCGCGGGCTGGCCCCAGGCGCGTGATTGCCGCGCAGCAGCATGCGTTGCGTGGCGGGCACACTGCGATCGCTCGCCGCGCGTTTCATGTGATGAATTTTTAATCCGTTAAAAATCAAAGAGATAGAAAATTAACTAAGCGGATTTAGAATTCATCCTCTTCATAAATAACGTCAAATACGGGTTTTCCCCAACCCTGCTCGGGTAAAATGCTGTTGCAATGCACAAATCACTGTGCTGCCACGCACTGAGGAACCCACGATGAACACGCAAGTCAACGGTCGCGCCGATGCAGTCGGCAACGCCGGTAGTGCGCCGGTTCTCGTCAGGGAACTGGCTTCCAAAGATCGTGAGCGAATGCTCACCCACTTTCTCTCGCTCGACGAAGAGGACCGCCTGCTGCGCTTCGGCCAGATGGTCCCCGACCACGTGATCGAGAACTATGTCCGTACGATCGACTTCGGTCGCGACACCGTATTCGGCGTGTTCGACCACGCGCTCGAGCTGATCGGCGTCGGCCATCTGGCATACCTGCCGGTCGACGGCGACACGCGCACGGCCGAATTCGGCGTGTCGGTGCTCGAAAGCGCGCGCGGCCGCGGCGTCGGCTCGAAGCTGTTCGAGCGCGCGGCCATCCGCAGCCGCAACACGCGCGTGACGATGCTGTACATGCACTGCCTGTCGCGCAATGCAACGATGATGCACATCGCGAAGAAGTCCGGGATGCGCATCGAGTATGCGTACGGCGAAGCCGACGCGTACCTGTCGCTGCCGCCGGCAGACCACTCGACGATCATCGCCGAGATGCTGCAGGAGCAGGCCGCGGTGTTCGACTACGCACTCAAGCGCCAGGCACACCGCACGTCGAAGTTCATCGAATCGCTGATGCCCGCCGCGCTGACGGCGTGACATCGGGCCGACCGGGCTGCCGCACGGCGCCCGGTCTTCTCCCTTTCCCTCCTTCGCGGCGCCGCACGCTAGCGCACCGAGCGGATCGGCAACGCCGTCGTCTCCTTGAAGCATTCGAGTGAAAAGCTCGTCTTCACGTCGATCACCGACGGATGATGCAGCAGATGCTCCTGCACGAAGCGGGAGAAATGCGCCATGTCCTCGACCTGTACGCGCAGCAGGTAATCCATGTCGCCCGTCATCGCGTGGCACGCGACCACCTCCGGCCAGGTCTGCACGGCCGCGCGGAACAGCTCCGCGTGGGTCGCGCCCGCACGCGCGGACGTCTCGTCGGCCCGGACCGGCGCAAGGCCGCCGCGCTTCTCGAGCCGCACGCTCACGTACGCGAGCAGATCGAGACCGAGCTTCTGCGGATCCAGCAGCGCAACGTAGCCGGTGATCACGCCGATCTCCTCGAGCCGCCGGATTCGCCGCAGACACGGGCTCGGCGACAGGTTCACACGCTCGGCGATCTCCTGATTCGACAGCCGGCCGTTCTGCTGAAGAATCGCGAGAATCCGCCGGTCGATCGCATCCAATTCGACCTGCGCCATTTTCTGCCCTCCACCGACTATTTTGAGACTGGAAATTGCGCCATCGTAGGCACGGACGATCAAGTTCGCAAGTTTACGCTCCGCCCTGCCCGCTACACTTTGTCGCATGAACCGATTCGTGGCGCGCGCCACCTTCGACACGAAACCGGCCCGAGCCTCGTCACGCCCGGGCGAATCGCAAAGCACACTGGAGACACGGCATGCAGATCCCCAACTGGGAAAACCCCGTCGGCACCGACGGCTTCGAATTCATCGAATACACCGCACCGGATCCGAAAGCACTCGGACAACTGTTCGAACGGATGGGTTTCACCGCGATCGCACGCCACCGCCACAAGGACGTGACGGTCTACCGTCAGGGCGACATCAACTTCATCATCAACGCCGAACCCGATTCGTTCGCGCAGCGCTTCGCGCGCCTGCACGGCCCGTCGATCTGCGCGATCGCGTTCCGCGTGCAGGACGCCGCGAAGGCGTACAAGCGCGCGCTCGAACTCGGCGCATGGGGCTTCGACAACAAGACGGGCCCGATGGAGCTGAACATTCCGGCGATCAAGGGCATCGGCGATTCGCTGATCTACTTCGTCGACCGCTGGCGCGGCAAGAACGGCGCGCAGCCGGGCGCGATCGGCGACATCAGCATCTATGACGTCGATTTCGAGCCGATCGCCGGCGCGAACCCGAATCCGGCCGGCCACGGCCTCACCTACATCGACCACCTGACGCACAACGTGCATCGTGGCCGCATGCAGGAATGGGCGGAATTCTACGAGCGCCTGTTCAACTTCCGCGAAGTGCGCTACTTCGACATCGAAGGCAAGGTGACGGGCGTGAAGTCGAAGGCAATGACGTCGCCGTGCGGCAAGATCCGGATCCCGATCAACGAGGAAGGCTCGGACACGGCCGGCCAGATCCAGGAATACCTCGATGCGTACCACGGCGAAGGCATCCAGCACATCGCGCTCGGCACGAACGACATCTACGGCGCGGTCGACGGCCTGCGCGGCAAGGAAGTGAAGCTGCTCGACACGATCGACACGTATTACGAACTGGTCGACCGCCGCGTGCCGAACCACGGCGAATCGCTGGACGAACTGAAGAAGCGCAAGATCCTGATCGACGGCGCGCGCGACGACCTGCTGCTGCAGATCTTCACCGAGAACCAGATCGGGCCGATCTTCTTCGAGATCATCCAGCGCAAGGGCAACCAGGGCTTCGGCGAAGGCAACTTCAAGGCGCTGTTCGAATCGATCGAGCTCGACCAGATCCGCCGCGGCGTGGTGCAGGACAAGGCCTGACCCATCGCGCGATGCTGCGCCCGGGGTAGCCCGGGCGTCCGCGCGAACCGGCGGCACAAAGAAAAAGGGCGGGAATCGCAAGATTCCCGCCCTTTTGTCGTTCCGGCGCGGCCCGACGGCCGCGCAAACGGATCAACGCACGCTCGCCTTCGGCGCGCCGGCGCAGGCCGCCGGCTGCGCGTCGGCGTCCTGCGCCGGCGCGATCTGACGCATCTGTACGCCGGCTGCCGCCAGCGCGCTCGCGCCTTGCGCGTGCACCGGGCCGGTCATCGCGAAAAACGCGGCGGACACGATCAGGAAACTCTGGATATGACGTGTGTTCATTGCACCTCCTTTAAAACTGCCGGCGCCTCCCCGGTTGCGTCGAATCGGGCCGACGCGGCCGGGCACCTCCGGCAGGCCGACAAGATTAACGGCATTTGTACGAAGAAGGGGGCGGCTTTACATGCTTTTACATGATGTAACTCAGCGCCTCGCGCGATTTCAGTGATGCGTCGCGGCACGCCAGCCGGTGGGCGGCGGGTTTATCCCAGTGCTACCATCACTTAAAACCGGCCAATATGCCGGCCACTGCCGACACGTTCACAAGACGTCGAAGCAACTGAAGTTTTGGTGATCCCAAACTGGGTGGAGGAGACAGTTCAATGAATGCCCCGCTAGACGCAGGCCAACGCGCGTCGCTCGAAGCCGCGCTGAAGTCCGTCACGCTTGACGACAAATACACGCTCGAACGCGGCCGCGCGTACATGAGCGGCATCCAGGCGCTGGTGCGCCTGCCGATGCTCCAGCAGGAACGCGACCGCGCCGCCGGCCTCAATACGGCCGGCTTCATCTCCGGCTATCGCGGCTCGCCGCTCGGCGGCCTCGACCTGTCGCTGTGGAAGGCCAAGCAGCATCTCGCCGCCCACCAGATCGTATTCCAGCCCGGTCTCAACGAAGACCTCGCCGCCACCGCCGTGTGGGGCTCGCAGCAGGTGAACCTGTATCCCGGCGCGAAGCACGACGGCGTGTTCGGCATGTGGTACGGCAAGGGTCCGGGCGTCGACCGCACCGGCGACGTATTCAAGCATGCGAATTCGGCCGGCTCGTCGCGGCATGGCGGCGTGCTCGTGCTCGCCGGCGACGACCACGCGGCGAAATCGTCGACGCTCGCGCACCAGTCCGAACACATCTTCAAGGCATGCGGGCTGCCGGTGCTGTTCCCGTCGAACGTGCAGGAATATCTCGACTTCGGCCTGCACGGCTGGGCGATGAGCCGCTACTCGGGTCTGTGGGTCGCGCTCAAGTGCGTGACCGACGTGGTCGAATCGTCGGCATCGGTCGACATCGACCCGCATCGCACCGAGATCGTGCTGCCGACCGACTTCATCATGCCGGACGGCGGCCTGAACATCCGCTGGCCGGATCCGCCGCTCGTGCAGGAAGCGCGGCTGCTCGACTACAAGTGGTACGCGGCGCTCGCGTATGTGCGCGCGAACAAGATCGACCGGATCGAGATCGATTCGCCGCAGGCGCGCTTCGGCATCATGACGGGCGGCAAGGCGTATCTCGACGTGCGCCAGGCGCTGACCGACCTCGGCCTCGACGACGAAACCTGCGCGCGGATCGGCATCCGGCTCTACAAGGTCGGCTGCGTGTGGCCGCTCGAAGCGCAGGGTGCGCAGGCATTCGCGCGCGGCCTCGACGAAATCCTCGTCGTCGAGGAAAAGCGCCAGATCCTCGAATACGCGATCAAGGAAGAGCTGTACAACTGGCCCGATGCGCAACGGCCGCGCGTGTTCGGCAAGTTCGACGAGAAGGACGGCGCCGGCGGCGAATGGTCGGTGCCGATGGGCAACTGGCTGCTGCCCGCGCACTACGAACTGTCGCCCGCGATCATCGCGAAGGCGATCGCGACGCGTCTCGACAAGTTCGAACTGCCGTCCGACGTGCGCGCACGCATCGCCGCGCGGCTCGCGGTGATCAACGCAAAGGAAATGGCGCTCGCGAAGCCGCACGTGCAGACCGAGCGCAAGCCGTGGTTCTGCTCGGGCTGCCCGCACAACACGTCGACCAACGTGCCGGAAGGCTCGCGCGCGATCGCCGGCATCGGCTGCCACTACATGACCGTGTGGATGGACCGCAACACGAGCACCTTCAGCCAGATGGGCGGCGAAGGCGTGCCGTGGATCGGCCAGGCGCCGTTCACCGACGAAAAACACGTGTTCGCGAACCTCGGCGACGGCACCTATTTCCACTCCGGCCTGCTGGCGGTGCGCGCGGCGATCTCGTCGAAGGCGAACATCACCTACAAGATCCTCTACAACGACGCTGTCGCGATGACGGGCGGCCAGCCGGTCGACGGCGTGCTGACGGTGCCGCAGATCACGCACCAGCTCGCGTCCGAAGGCGCGAAGAAGATCGTGATCGTCACCGACGAGCCGGAAAAGTACGACAGCCAGAAAGCGCTGCTCGCGCCGGGCGTGACGATCCATCACCGCGACCAGCTCGACGACGTGCAGCGCGAGCTGCGCGAGATCGAAGGCACGACGATCCTGATCTACGACCAGACCTGCGCGACCGAGAAGCGCCGCCGCCGCAAACGCGGCACGTATCCTGATCCGGCCAAGCGCGTCGTGATCAACGATGCGGTGTGCGAAGGCTGCGGCGACTGCTCGGTGCAGTCGAACTGCCTGTCGGTCGAGCCGCTCGAAACCGAGTTCGGCACGAAGCGCCAGATCAACCAGTCGAGCTGCAACAAGGACTTCTCGTGCGTGAAGGGCTTCTGCCCGAGCTTCGTCACGGTCGAGGGCGGCCAGTTGAAAAAGCCGAAGGCCGTGGCGGTCGACGGCGGTGCGCTGCCGCCGATTCCCGAACCGACGCTGCCGGCAATCGAGCGTGCGTACGGCGTGCTCGTCACGGGCGTCGGCGGCACGGGCGTCGTCACGATCGGCGCGCTGCTCGGGATGGCCGCGCACCTGGAGAACAAGGGCGTGACCGTGCTCGACGTCACGGGCCTCGCGCAGAAGGGCGGCGCCGTGATGAGCCACGTGCAGATCTCGCACGCGCCGACCGACATCCACGCAACGCGGATCGCGATGGGCGAAGCGGACCTCGTGATCGGCTGCGACGCGATCGTCACGGCCGGCGACGAATGCACGTCGCGGATGCGCCACGACACGACCCGCGTGGTCGTCAACAGCGCGCAGACGCCGACCGCCGAGTTCATCAAGAATCCGAACTGGGCGTTCCCGGGCCTGTCCGCGGAGAACGACATCCGCGCGGCAGCCGGCGAGGCCGTCGATTTCATCGACGCGAACCGCTTCGCGCTCGCGCTGCTCGGCGACGCGATCTACACGAACCCGTTCGTGCTCGGCTACGCATGGCAGAAGGGCTGGCTGCCGCTCACGCTCGCGTCGCTCGAACGCGCGATCGAGCTGAACGCGGTGTCGGTCGAGAAGAACCGCGCGGCGTTCGACTGGGGCCGGCGCGCCGCGCACGACCTCGCGAGCGTGAAGCAGGCTGCGGCCGGCGATGCACGCCCGGCGCAGGGCGCCACGGTAATCGCGCTGCACACGAAGAAGGCGGTCGACGCACTGATCGCGAAGCGTGTGACGTTCCTCACCGCGTACCAGAACGCCGCGTATGCATCGCGCTATGCCGCCTTCGTCGACAAGGTGCGGGCGGCCGAACGCGCGCTGGCCGACGGCGACGCCGTGCAGGAGCCGCTGACCGAAGCGGTCGCGCGCAACCTGTTCAAGCTGATGGCGTACAAGGACGAATACGAGGTCGCGCGGCTGCAGTCCGATCCCGCGTTCCTCGCACGCCTGTCGTCGCAATTCGAAGGCGACTGGAAGCTGAAATTCCACCTCGCGCCGCCGCTGTTCGCGAAGACGGATGCACACGGCCATCTCGTGAAGAAGGCGTACGGCCCGTGGATGATGTCGGCGTTCCGGCTGCTCGCGAAAGCGAAGTTTCTGCGCGGCACCGGGCTCGACCCGTTCGGCCGCACCGAGGAGCGCCGCACCGAGCGCGCGCTGATCGGCGAGTACGAAGCGCTGATCGGCGAAGTGACGGCCACGCTGAGCGCAGCCAACCGCCCGCTCGCACTCGAGCTCGCGGCGCTGCCGGACGGCATTCGCGGCTACGGCCACGTCAAGGAGAACAACCTGCGCGCGGTACGCCAGAAGTGGAACACGCTGCTCACGCAGTGGCGTTCGCCGACGGGCGGCCATTCGCGCCAGCAGGTCGCGTAACGGCGGACGGCGGGCGTTCGCGGTCAGGAGGCCCGCCCGCACTGTCGTGGCTCACCGGAAAGCCCATAAAAAAACGCCACGGAACGCGGGTTCCGTGGCGTTTTTCATTGCGCCGCGCACGACGCGCGGCACACGCGGGCGCGAACTTACTTCGTGTTCGCGTTCGCGGCGGCCACCGCCGTCATGTTGATGATCCGGCGCACGGTCGCGGCCGGTGTCAGGATATGGACCGGCTTCGCTGCGCCGAGCAGGAACGGGCCGACCGTCACGCCTTCGCCGCCGACCATCTTCAGCAGGTTGTACGCGATGTTCGCCGCTTCGACATTCGGCATGATCAGCAGGTTCGCTTCGCCCGACAGCGTCGTGCCCGGGAAGGCAGCCTTGCGGACCGCTTCGGACAGGGCCGCGTCGCCGTGCATTTCGCCGTCGACTTCGAGGTTCGGTGCACGCTCGCTGATCAGCTTGCGGGCTTCCGCCATGCGGCGCGACGACGCCGACGGCGCGCTGCCGAAGTTCGAGTTCGACAGCAGCGCGGCCTTCGGCGCGATGCCGAAGCGCTCGATCTCGGCCGCCGCCTGGATCGTCATGTCGGCGAGCTGTTCCGCGCTCGGCAGCTCGTTCACGTACGTGTCGCACAGGAACAGGTTGCGGCCCGGCAGCATCAGCAGGTTCATCGCCGCGTAGTGCTCGGCGCCCTTCGCACGGCCCAGCACCTGCTCGATGAACTTCAGGTGCGTGTGGTACGTGTCGATCATCCCGCAGATCATCCCGTCCGCATCGCCCAGGTGCACGAGCATCGCGCCAATCAGCGTGTTGAACTTGCGCAGCGCGGCCTTCGCAACTTCCGGCGTCACGCCGTCGCGCGCGCCGATGTCGTGATAGGCCTGCCAGTAGCGGTGGTAGCGCGTGTCGTCTTCCGGATTCACGATCTCGAAATCGACGCCGGCCTTCAGCTTCGAGCCGATCTTCTGCAGACGCATCTCGACGACCGACGGACGGCCGACGATGATCGGCTTCGCGATCTTCTCCTGCAGCACGAACTGCGCGGCACGCAGCACGCGCTCGTCTTCGCCTTCGGCGAACACGATGCGCGCCTGCTTCTTCTTCGCGGTCGCGAACACCGGGCGCATCACCATGCCCGTGCGGTAGACGGTCGTGCCGAGCTGCTCGCGGTACGCGTCCATGTCCTCGATCGGGCGCGTGGCGACGCCCGAATCCATCGCGGCCTGCGCGACGGCCGGCGCGATCTTGATGATCAGGCGCGGGTCGAACGGCTTCGGAATCAGGTAGTCCGGCCCGAACTCGAGCGAGTGGCCTTCATACGCCTTCGCGACTTCCTCGCTCTGGTCGGTTTCCTCGGCCAGTTCGGCGATCGCGCGCACGCATGCGAGCTTCATTTCTTCCGTGATCGTCGTCGCGCCGACGTCGAGCGCGCCGCGGAAGATGAACGGGAAGCACAGCACGTTGTTGACCTGGTTCGGGTAGTCCGAACGGCCGGTCGCGACGATCGCGTCCGGACGCACGGCCTTCGCGTCTTCCGGGCGGATTTCCGGTTCCGGGTTCGCGAGCGCCAGGATCAGCGGGCGCTCGCCCATCGTCTTGACCATGTCCTGCTTCAGCACGCCCGCGCTCGAGCAGCCGAGGAACACGTCCGCGCCGACGATCGCATCGGCGAGCGTGCGTGCGTCGGTGGTCGCCGCATAGCGCTGCTTCGACGGATCGAGGTTGCCGCGCCCTTCGTAGATCACGCCCTTCGAATCGGCGACGAGGATGTTCGACTTCGTGAGGCCGAGGTTCACCAGCAGGTCCAGACACGCGATCGCTGCCGCGCCCGCGCCCGAACACACGAGCTTCACTTCCGACAGCTTCTTGCCGACGACCTTCAGGCCGTTCAGGATCGCGGCCGACGCGATGATCGCGGTGCCGTGCTGGTCGTCGTGGAAGACGGGGATCTTCATGCGCTCGCGCAGCTTCTGCTCGATGTAGAAGCACTCCGGCGCCTTGATATCCTCGAGGTTGATGCCGCCGAGCGTCGGCTCGAGCATCGCGATCGCCTCGACGAGCTTGTCGGGGTCGGATTCCGCCAGCTCGATGTCGAACACGTCGATGCCCGCGAACTTCTTGAACAGGCAGCCCTTGCCTTCCATCACCGGCTTCGCGGCGAGCGGGCCGATGTTGCCCAGGCCGAGCACGGCCGTGCCGTTGGTGATGACGCCGACGAGGTTGCCGCGCGACGTGTACTTCTGCGCGTCGAGCGGATCGGCGTAAATCGCGTCGCACGCAGCGGCGACGCCCGGCGAATACGCGAGCGACAGATCGAGCTGGTTCGACAGCGGCTTGGTCGGGGTGACCGAAATCTTGCCGGGTTTCGGGTTCAGGTGATACGCGAGAGCTGCCTGCTTCAGTTGTTCGTCCATGATTGACCTGCGAGAGACATGCGAAATTTTGACGGTTCAGTACACAGCACCTTCAGCCGCGTCTGCTTGAATCGAGGGGATGGTCGACTGCGAGACGGCACGCGACGCGCCGGGTCGGCACGCCATCGAACCTTGGCGGGTAGTGGCAAGAAGAAAGTACAAAGTACTGAACGATTTCTAAGGGTCGCCTAGTGTACACCCCCTAAATGACGCACGTTGGTGCAGCGCCGCATCCTCCGTATCAGCATCCGGCCGGTCGTACCCCGTTTGTTTCGCCGGTGGTGAGCGGCGCGCCGAACCTGCGCGAATTCCGCCGAAAACCGGCCTGAATCGGGTAAAATAGCGGGCTACGCGCGCAGCGATGCGATTGGCCCTCCGATCGCGCCCCGGCCCCTCGGGCAGGTTCCCCTTGCTGCGCCACCGGGCCCGCGCCCGCTCTTCGCTCATCACCCAAGGAATGCCCATGACAGGCTACGATCGTCAGTCGATCTCGGATACGACCGCCAAAATCCTGCTCGAAGTGCAGGCGGTGCACTTCAACGCCGAAAAACCGTTCATCTTCACGTCCGGCTGGGCAAGCCCCGTCTATATCGACTGCCGCAAGCTGATTTCGTATCCGCGCGTGCGCCGTGCGCTGATGGAAATGGCGGAAACGACGATCATGCGCGACGTCGGCTTCGAGCAGATCGACTCGGTGGCGGGCGGCGAGACGGCCGGCATCCCGTTCGCGGCATGGCTCGCGGACCGCATGATGGTGCCGATGCAGTACGTGCGCAAAAAGCCGAAGGGTTTCGGCCGCAACGCGCAGATCGAAGGTCATCTGGAAGAAGGCTCGCGCGTGCTGCTGGTGGAAGACCTGACGACCGACAGCCGCAGCAAGATCAACTTCGTCAACGCGCTGCGCACCGCGGGCGCGACGGTGAACCACTGCTTCGTGCTGTTCCACTACAACATCTTCAAGGAAAGCGTGTCGGTCCTGAAGGACATCGACGTCGACCTGCACGCGCTCGCGACGTGGTGGGACGTGCTGCGCGTCGCGAAGGCATCGGGCTACTTCGAGACGAAGACGCTCGACGAAGTCGAGAAATTCCTGCACGCGCCGGCCGAATGGTCGGCTGCACACGGCGGCGCGACGGCCCCGAAGGAATGACGCCGCGCCGGCATGCAGGCCGGCATCCTGGCTGAAAAAGCCGCTCGCTTCACCGCGAGCGGCTTTTTTTCGTCCGTCGGATCCGCATCAGGAACGATCGAAGTCGCGCGCCGCGACGTGCGTCGCTCATCGAACCCTAATGCTAGACTTGATCCATCGCCGCCATCAGCTGCGCGAGCTACGCACAACGCCAACAAACGCCGGGCTCGTCGGGCCGGCCCACGTGACGGGAGAAGCGCCATATGCGTGTGGATCGCCGGATCACTTCGCCTGCGCCTTCGGGTCGTCCGCCTGCGTTCATCGCCGCCCTTCTCTGCATCGCCGTCTGCGGCGCATTCGCCATTCGGCCCGCGCGCGCCGAAGGCCCGTTCACCGTGTCGAGCGACGACCTGAAACCGGGCGGGCGCGTCGGCCTCGCGAACGTGTTCGATCGCGGCGACTGCAAGGGCGAAAACCGCTCGCCGCAGCTCACGTGGCGCAACCCGCCCGCCGGCACGCGCGGCTACGCGGTCACGATCTTCGATCCCGACGCACCCGGCCACGGCTGGTGGCACTGGGCCGTCGCCGGCATTCCCGCGACCGTCACGAGCCTGCCCGCCGATGCGAGCGCGTCCGGCTTCCTGCAACGCATCGGCGCGAGCGAGGCGCGCAACGACTTCGGCACCGACGGCTACGGCGGCCCGTGCCCGCCGCCGGGCAAACCGCACCGCTACGTAATCACCGTCTACGCGCTGAAGGGCACGGACCTGCGCGTCGCGCAAGGTCGCCCCGCGCCGATGTTCGAGCACGAAATCGGCACGCTGACGATCGGCACAGCGCGACTCACGGTCACTTACGGGCAATAGCCATGCACATCACGTGAGCCGCGCCGCGCTGCGCCGGCCGCCAGGCCGATTCCCCGCAGCGACGAATTTCTGTGCGTGCGCGGCGCGCGTTTTTCCCGTCATTCCGGCTTGCTAGACTCGGCTGCACCGGTCGCGGCATCCCGCCGCGCATCCGCCGCGCCGCCTGACCGCGACGCGTGACGCGGCAGGCCGCGGCGCCTGCCGTTGTCGTCCTTTTCCGGAGAACGCTTCATGTCGAACATCGTTATCGTCTATCACAGCGGCTACGGTCACACGCAGAAACTGGCCGATGCCGTCCACGCGGGCGCGCAGGACGCCGGCGCCACCGCACGCCTGATCGCCGTCGGCGAGCTCGACGACGCGAGCTGGGCCGCGCTCGACGCGGCGGATGCCATCGTGTTCGGCGCGCCGACTTACATGGGCGGGCCGTCCGCGCAGTTCAAGCAGTTTGCCGACGCAACGTCGAAACCGTGGTTCACGCAGAAGTGGAAGGACAAGATCGCCGCCGGCTTCACGAACTCGGCGACGATGAACGGCGACAAGTTCTCGACGATTCAGTATTTCGTCACGCTGGCGATGCAACATGGGATGGTGTGGGTCGGCACGGGCATGATGCCGGCCAACTCGAAGGCGGCCACGCGTAACGACATCAACTACGTCGGCGGCTTCACGGGCCTGCTCGCGCAGTCCCCGGCGGATGCGACGCCCGACGAGGGCCCGCTGCCGGGCGACCTCGAGACCGCGAAGGCGTTCGGCCGGCGCGTCGCCGAAGCGACGGCCCGCTGGGTGGCCGGCGGCCGCTGAGCGCGCCCGCGCCGCCGGCGGAGCAATGCCGGCGCGCGTCAAAGGGACACAAGACGGCCCGCGGGCCGTCTTTTTTTCGCCCCGTGCGGTGCAGGCCCGCCGGATGACGTCTTAAAATATTGGTTTCAGGGCGCCGCGGCTCCCGTTTCATTCAGTGAGAGCGAAATGAGCACCAAAGTTTTTGTCGACGGCCAGGAAGGCACGACCGGCCTCAAGATCTTCGAATACCTGTCGGCACGCAACGACATCGAGATCCTGCGCATCGATGAAGCGAAGCGCAAGGACGTCGACGAGCGCCGCCGCCTGATCAACGCGTCGGACATCACGTTCCTGTGCCTGCCCGACGTCGCGTCGCGCGAATCGGCATCGCTGGTCGAGAACCCGAACACGACGCTGATCGACGCGAGCACCGCGTTCCGCACGAGCGCCGACTGGGCGTACGGCCTGCCGGAACTGACCCGCGCGCAGCGCGAGAAGATCCGCACGTCGAAGCGCATCGCGGTGCCGGGCTGCCATGCATCGGCCTTCGTGCTCGCGATGCGTCCGCTCGTCGACGCGGGCATCGTCGCGCCGACGTTCGCCGCACACAGCTATTCGATCACCGGTTACAGCGGCGGCGGCAAGTCGATGATCGCCGAGTACGAAAGCGCGGCGCCGGGCGGCAAGCTCGCGAGCCCGCGTCCGTACGCACTGGCGCTTGCGCACAAGCACCTGCCGGAAATGGCCGCGCACACGGGTCTCGCACATGCGCCGATCTTCACGCCGATCGTCGGGCCGTTCCTGAAGGGTCTCGCCGTGACGACCTACTTCTCGCCCGAGCAGCTCGCGAAGCGCGCGACGCCGCAGGACGTGCAGCGCGTGTTCGCCGAGTACTACGCGGACGAGCCGTTCGTGCGCGTCGCACCGTTCAACGCGGACGCGAATCTCGACAGCGGCTTCTTCGACGTACAGGCGAACAACGACACGAACCGCGTCGATCTGTTCGTGTTCGGCAACGAAGAGCGCTTCGTCACGGTCGCACGACTCGACAACCTCGGCAAGGGTGCGTCGGGCGCCGCGATCCAGTGCATGAACCTCAACATCGGCGCCGCCGAGGATAGCGGCCTGAAGCGCTGATCCTCCTTGCACGCGATGCAAAGCCGGCCGCTGGCCGGCTTTTTATTTATTCGTGCCAGGCAATATATAAAACCACGCTCGCGCATTTACAAATATTTACAAGCTTTCCGTTGCGCGATTACCAGTGAATTAATCCCCCCTCCTTTTTATCCAGTCAATCCCGAATAGGGATAAACCGGATACCGCCACTTTAAACGCTGCCGTTATACGCGGGAAGGCCATTGGAAAGCCGGCCGCGCGTGGCAGATCCCCCACTTCGGCAGCGCCTCGCCAGCCTCGTCGCGTTTTAATTCTTACGTAAAACCCCATCCAGAAAGGAATTGAAACGCCAAAGCCGTTTCAATCGCCTTTTTTAGACGAGTTCATCAATTGACAGCAAAAACCCAGGCAGCGACATTAGCTCGCACAATTAAACGATTGGAGACAGCGGCATGTCGCACGCCTTATCGAAGGGGGTGGCAACGGCCTTTGCCATCGCCCCTTTTCTGATTGCCTGTGGTGGAGGAGACGGCGGCTCGCCCGCGCCGATCAACACCCCCCAATGTTCCGGATCGAGTTGCGGCACGCAAGGGCCGCCGCCGTCGCAGCCCGTCAACGGCACGCTGTGCCCGGCCGATGCCGACATCGTGAAGAGCACGTATCTCGGTGGCGCCGGTAGCGGCGAGATCGTCAGCGTCAACATCGACGCGGTCGCGATGACCTACACGCTCAAGTGGCTCGAATCGCCGATTCCGCTCGCGACCGGCACGGTCACGCCGAGCCGCGCCGGCACGACCATCACGGGCAAGGTCATCCACCCGCCGACCGGCACGCTGCCGACGGCCGAGCAGACGCGCTGCGCGTTCGTCCTCACGCCGGGCACCGGTACCGCGCCGAACGGCTCGACCTATTCGACGGCCGCCGACTTCAACCAGGCGAACCCGCCGATGCTGCTGGTCGGCATGGGTGTCGCGGGCGGCGGTATCCCGGGGGCGACGGTCCAGTACGACGGGCTGACGATCAGCCTCGCCGGTATCCCGCTCTACAAGAATGTCGGCCAGGTGCCGAACCGCCACTTCGATTTCTATCCGTTCCTCGGCTTCGCGAACACGACGACCGATCTCACGAAGCTGCCGGGCACGTACAACGCACTGCTCTACCACCTCGTGCCGTCGGGCAACTATGCGACGAAGGGCATCAACTCGAGCGAGACGTTCGACGCGAACGGCGCATGCACGTCGACCTCCGGCAGTTGCGAGACGACCGGCAATCCGTGGACGGTGAACGCGAACGGCAGCTACCTCGACAGCACGCAGGCCCCGCAGATCCTGCCGCAAACGTCGCTCCCGGTGGTCGGCACGACGGGCAAATCGGGCACCGCGCACATGGTGATCGGCCAGCTCAACGGCGCGACGGTGCCGGTGGTCGTCCGTACGGGCTACGTGTATCTCGGCACCGATGCGGCGCTGCACACCGACGCAAAGGTCGACGACGAATCGGGCATCGCGGTACTCGCCGCGGCGAGCGCGATCCAGTCGGGCGCGATCGACGGCGGCTACGCAGGCGCGGATTCGAACTTCAAGTACACGGCCGCACTGATCCGCGGCAGCAACGCGTCGTTCATCAATCCGACCACGCAGGCCGAAGAAGACGGCTTCACGCTCGACTACGGCCAGACGACGGCGGGCCTGCTGAACGCAACGACCACGCCGCCGAGCGGCGCGAGCTACCCGTCCGCATCGGGCGTGGTGATCGCGACGGGCGGGCTGTATGCGGCGCTGATCCAGGGCACGGTGAACGGCGGCGTCACGCAGACGTCGGCGAATTCGACGACATCGTCGACACCGTACTTCGGCGTGGGTGCGCAGATCAGCAAGTAGCGATCGGGGACGCGGCGGCGGCCGGTGCGCCGCCGCGTATGGCGGGAAGAGGAAGGCACGACACGACGGCGTCCGGCACGACGCAGGCGCAACGCGCACAAGCAAACAGAAGCGGTCGACAGGGAGCCGGCCGCCGTACAAGACAAATCTGGAGGAGCAACATGAAGCGCAACCTCATTCTGGCGGCGGCCCTTGCCGCCCCCCTTCTTTCCGGCTGCGGCGGTGGCGACGACAATCCGCCCCCGCTCGTCGAAGACCGGCTCTGCCCCGCGTCGCTCGACTACAGCACCGTATTCACGGGCGGTGCGGGCAGCGGCGAACTCGCGAAGGTCCAGCTCGACACGACCAAGATGACCTGGCAGGTCACCTATGTCGAATCGCCGGTTCCGGCAACGACCGGCACCGTCACGCCGACCCGCGCGGGCACGGTCGACAGCGGCACGCTCACGCAGGAAACGCTGCTGCCGACCAACAAGCTGAACCAGTGCGCATTCCGCCTGAACGGCGCGAGCCTCGATCCGTCGCGCCCGGCGCGCATCTTCGTCGGCGAAGGCGTCGCGGGCGGCACGATTCCGGGCAAGGAAATCCAGTTCAACGGCGTGCTCGGCCAGGCCGCGGTGCCCGATACGAAATTCCCGTACTACCCGTTCATCGGCTTCTCGTCGATCGAAACGGACATCACGAAGGTCGCGGGCACGTACAGCCACGTCGGCTTCGGCGAAGTGCCGTCGCAGAACTTCGCGCCGGCGTCGATCGATGCGAAGGTGACGATCAACGCCGACGGTTCGTGGACCAAATGCGACACGACCGGCCAGTTCGCCGGCGGCGCGTGCACGCAGCAGGGCACGAACTTCGCGCAGTCGGCCGACGGCAGCGGCGCGTTCCAGAGCAACAACTACCAGAGCCAGCTGAAGCCGACGCTGTCGGCGACGCCGCAGGGCAAGGGCTTCATGATCGTCGGCAAGCTGCGCAACCAGCTCGTGCCGATCCTCGTGCGCACGGGTGTCGCGAACCCGAACCCGACGCCGGACAGCAACGGCGTGCCGGGCCTGACCGCCGACGACGAATCGAGCATCTCGATCCTCGCGCCGCAAACGACCATCGCGCTCGGCTCGCAGAACGGCGAGTACATCGGCGTCGACAGCCAGTTCGACTACCGCACCACCGCGCTGGCCGACACGCAGGCCACGCTGCTCGATCCGTTCCAGGCATCGCAGGCATCGCTTGCGACCGCGCTGAACCTCGACTACACGCAGGCGGTGCCGGGCACGGTCACGACGATCCACGTGGGTGCAAGCAGCACGGCGCCGACCGGCAAGTTCATCTTCACGGGTGGCGTGTTCGGTTTCCTCGACAACGCGGGTTCGACGCCGTATTTCACGATCGGCGCGTTCGTCCAGTAAGAGGAGGCAAGCCGTGATGAAGAAGACCCTTCTCTGCGCGGCGGCCGGCGCCGCCGCCCTGGCGCCGCTCGCGGCGCACGCGCAGAGCGCCGGCAGCAACGTCGTCACGCTGGGCTGGTTCCACGTGATGCCGCAGCAGAGCAGCACGCCGATGACGACCAACGTCGCGCCGACGCCGATCAACACGCCGCTGCGGCTGCCGCCGTCGTTCACGTCGCCGGGCACCGGGCTGCGCACCAGCGGCGCCGATACCGTCGGCCTGACGGTCAGCCACTTCCTGACCGATCACATCGCGGTCACGTCGGTGGCCGGCGTGCCGCCGGTGTTCAAGGTGTCGGGCCAGGGCACGATCAAGCCGCCCGGCCCTGCCGGCGCGCTGGGCACGCAGAACATCGGGCTCGCGTCGGTCAACCCGATCGTGAAGAGCGTGCGGCAGTGGAGCCCGGCGGTGATCCTGCAGTACTACTTCGGACAGGCGACCGCGAAGTTCCGGCCGTTCCTCGGCCTCGGCGTGTCGTACAACTGGTTCAGCGACCTGCAGCTCAATACGAACTTCATCAAGCAGACGCAGGACAACCTCGGCGCGATTCTCGCGGCGGGCGCGGGCAAGCCGGGTACGACATCGGTGGAGGCAAAGGCGTCGTCGTCGTGGCAGCCGGTGTTCAACGCGGGCCTGCAATACAACATGACCGAGCATTTCGGGCTGGTGGCGTCGGTGACGTACATCCCGCTGAAGACGACATCGACGGTGACGATCAAGGCGGCCGACGGCACGACACTCGCCGAGTCGAAATCGGACCTGAAGGCGGACCCGATCATCAGCTACGTCGGGATGACGTACAAGTTCTAAGGCCGGCGACGGAGAACGAAACGAGGAAAGATGGATGACCCGCGCCAAAAACGCGGGCAAAAAAAAGCCCGCCTAAGAGGCGGGCTGAATCCATATCAGAGGAGACATGGAGGAGACAGGTGTAACTATAGCGAATCGATTTCCGCATTGCAACATTTCCGTAGAGAAAATAAGGATTTTCCCTCGAATGCGTACTCTAGATCGCTAGTCTGTATCCGACCCCTTCATGCTTTCCCGCTCGAGCACGTCTCCGAGCGCATCGCGCAGCAGCGCGACGGGCCGCGTCAGGCGGCCCGGCAGCGCGGCATGCACGATCCACACGTTGATTCGCGTTTCCAGCCCCGTCGTTTCCACCACCCTCAGCGCATCGCGATGCGCGCTGCGCGCCAGCGCGTTCGGCGGCGCGATGCCGATACCCGCGCCACGCGCGACGAGCGACAACTGCAGCTCCGAGCCGAACGCCTCGACCGCGACATCGAACGGCAGCCCGGCGGAACCGAGCGCGCGGCTCAGCGCCGAGCGCATCCCGCAGCCGTCCTGGCTCAGCACCCACGGAAAACCCGACAGCACGTCGAGCGATAGCGGACCGTCCGGCAACGGGAAATCGCGCGCGGCGACGAGCACCGTCGGCTGCGTGCCGAGCAGGGTCGCCGTCAGCGTGTCGGGCAGCGCCGCGCTGGCCGGCACCATCACCGTCGCGACATCGAGCGTGCCGCGCTCGATGCCCTGCACGAGCGCCGGCGACCAGCCGGCCGTCACGCGCAACGTCAGCCGCGGAAACGCATCGCGCAACCGGTCGATCGGCCGCTCGAGCGCGAGCTCGGACAGGAACGGCGGCACGCCGATGCGCAGCTCACCCGACGGCTCGCTGTCCGGCGCCCCCGCGGCCATCAGCTCGTCGACCGCACGCAGCACGTTGCGTGCAAGCGCGTAGACGTCGCGCCCGGCGGCAGTCGGCTTCAGCGGCTTGCTCTGCCGTTCGAGCAGCGGCACGCCCAGCAGCGTTTCGAGGTTCTGCATGCGGCGGGTGAGACCCGGCTGGGTCAGATGGAGCTTCGCGGCGGCGGCGACCATCGACCCGCTGTCGACTACCGCGACGAACGCCTGGAGATCACGCGTATTCAAAACAAACTCGCATAATCATGTTAGACATATTTCAATTGTCGCATAAACATCGGCCACCTACGATGGGGATTCCTTCGCTCCTCTTCCCAGGCTTCCGATGAACTGCCCCGCCGATTCCCGCCCTGCCGCCATGCGCCCCGCGCGCGGCGCCCCGCCCGCGCTCAGCACGGGCATGACGCTCTTCTTCGCCGCGACGGTCGGCGTGATCGTGATGGACCTGTTCGCCGCACAACCGCTGACGGGCCCGATCAGTGCCGACCTGCACCTGCCGCCCGGACTCACCGGCCTCGTCGCGATGCTGCCGCAGCTCGGCTACGCGGCCGGCCTCGTGCTGCTGGTGCCGCTCGTCGATCTGCGCGAAAACCGCCGGCTGATCGTCGCGACGCTCGTCGCGTGCGCGGCGGCGCTCGCGCTGCCCGCGTTCACGCGCTCGGGCGCCGTGTTCCTGGTCGCGACGCTGATCGCCGGCGCCGCGTCGAGCGTGATCCAGATGCTGGTGCCGATGGCCGCGTCGATGGCGCCCGAAGCGCAGCGCGGCCGTGCGGTCGGCAACGTGATGAGCGGACTGATGCTCGGCATCCTGCTGTCGCGGCCGCTCGCGAGCCTGATCGCGGGCACGGCGGGCTGGCGTGCGTTCTACGCGCTGGCCGCGCTCGCGAATGCGGCGATCGCCGTCGTGCTGGCGCTGCGGCTGCCGGCGCGCCAGCCGGCGGTGACGGCCGGCTATCGCACGCTGCTCGCGTCGATGGGACGGCTGCTCGCCGACGAACCGGTGCTGCGCCGGCATGCGCTGTCGGCCGCACTCGCGATGGCGGCGTTCAGCGCGTTCTGGACGGCCATCGGGCTACGGCTTGCGCAGCCGCCGTTCGGCCTCGACCTGCACGGAATCGCGCTGTTCGCGTTCGCCGGCGCGAGCGGTGCGATCGTCACGCCGCTCGCCGGCCGCGCCGGCGATCGCGGCCACGGCCCGGCCGCACAGCGCATCGCGCACGTGACGATGCTCGCGGCGCTCGCCGTGCTCGGCGTCGCCGGCGCCGGCTGGTTCGGCTTCGACGTGCACGCGCATCGCGGCGTCGCGCTGGCGCTGCTGGCCGGCGGCGCGGCGCTGCTCGACGCGGGCGTGATCGTCGACCAGACGATCGGCCGGCGTGCCATCAACCTGCTGAACCCGGCCGCGCGCGGGCGCCTGAACGGCTTGTTCGTCGGGCTGTTTTTCGTCGGCGGCGCACTGGGCGCGGCGCTCGCGGGTAGCGCGTGGGCGTGGGGCGGATGGAGCGCCGTGTGCGGCGTCGGCTTCGCGTTCGCCGGCGCGGCCGCCGGGTTCGGCCTGTCGGCCGCGCGCCGGACCGGTGCAGCCGCGTTGCCGCGCGCGTAGGCCGGGCCCGGATATGCAAACGCCCCGCCCTCTGACGAGGCGCGGGGCGTTGCGCGGACCGCGGGGCCCGGAATCAGTGACGGACCAGCGCCATCATCGCGCCGAAACCGACGAAGATGCCGCCCGTCAGCCGGTTGAAGATCTTCGCGACGCTCTGGCTCTTCAACGTCGCGCCGATCCGCGTGCCGAACGACGCGTAGACGAGATACCAGCTCACCTCGATCACCGCGAACGTGACGACCAGGATGCCGAACTGCGGCAGCGTGGGCGCCGACGCGTTGATGAACTGCGGCAGCAGCGCGGCCGCGAACAGGATCGCCTTCGGGTTGCTGCCCGCGACCAGGAAGCCATTGCGGAACAGCGCCAGACGCGATGCCGACGCGCCCGGCGACACCGCATCGACGTCGGCGGCCGGCGCGTCGTCGACGCGCGCGCGCCACGCCTTGACGCCGAGATAGATCAGATAGGCGGCGCCCGAGAAGCGCAACGCATTGAACATCGCCGGCCATGCCTCGAGAACCGCCCCGAGCCCCGCCGCGGACACCGCGAGCATCAGCACCAGCGCGGTCAGGCAGCCTGCCATCGTCGACGACGAGCGGCGCAGCCCGTGCCGCGCGCCGTGCGTCATCACGAGCAGCATGTTCGGGCCCGGAATCGCCGACACGACGAACACCGTCGCCACGAAAAGCCACCACGTATGCAGGTTCATGACCGCCTCAACCGAAAGAAAAACGAAACGTCGATTATGCCGTGTGTGCCGCGCTTCTGTCGCGCGCCGGCTCAGCGGCCCGCGCGGCGCAACGCGACTTCGCCGAGCACCGCGAAGTCCTGGTCGCCGCCGCCGTGCGCGAGCGCATCGAGCAGGCTGTCGCGCACGACGCTCGCCACCGGCAGCGGCACCGATGCCGCGTCGCCGGCTTCCAGCGCGAGCCGGACGTCCTTCAGGCCGAGCCGGGCCTTGAAGCGCGCGGGTTCGTAGCTGCGCTCGGCGATCATCCCGCCGTAGCCCTGGTAGACCGACCCGGGAAACACGCTGCTGGTGATCACGTCGAGAAAATCGCGCATCGCGACGCCGTGCGCGCCGAGCAGCGCGGACGCCTCGCCGAGCGTCTCGATCGCCGACGCGAGCGTGAAGTTCGCCGCGATCTTCGCGACGTTCGCGTGCTGCGGCAGCGAACCGAATCGCCAGGTCTTCTGGCCGATCGCGTCGAACAGCGGCTGCACGCGGTCGATCGCCTCGGCCGGGCCGGCGGCCATGATCGTCAGGCGCGCGGCGGCCGCGACGTCCGGGCGCCCCATCACCGGCGCGGCGACGTAGTCGAGCCCGCGCGACGCATGCGCGTGCGCGAGCGATTCGGCCAGCGCGACGGAGACCGTCGCCATGTTCACGTGGATCAGGCCGCGCGGCGCCTGCGCGAGCAGCGCGTCGTCGAACACTGCGCGCGCGGCGGCATCGTCGGCGAGCATCGAGAACACGGCGTCGCCGCGAAACGCATCGGCTGGCGACGCAACGATCTGCGCACCGAGTGCGGCGAGCGGCTCGGCGCGCTCGCGCGACCGGTTCCAGACGCGCACGGTGTGCCCCGCCTTCAGCAGGTTCGCCGCGATCGCCTGCCCCATTTCGCCCAGCCCGATAAATCCGAGATCCATTACCTGCTCCTTCGATCCATGAAGCCGCGAGTTAAACACAGATGACGGTGGCTTGCAGCGGCCGCCGCCGGCCGTGCGCGGTGCGATACTGGGCGAATGGCGACCGCGACCTTCCGCTTCCACGGCGAACTGAACGCGTTTCTCGCGCGGGCACGGCGCGAGTGCGCGTTCACGCATGCGTTTGCGCGCGACGCGACGCTCAAGCATGCGATCGAGGCGCTCGGCGTCCCGCATACGGAAATCGGCGAGCTCTGCGTAGACGGCGCGCCGGCCGACCTCGACCGGCCGCTCGGCGGCGGCGAGCACGTCGACATCCACCCGCAGCACGCCCGACCGGCCGGGAACGGCGCGCCCGCGCCGCAACCGGAGCGCTGGCGCTTCGTCGCCGACGCGCATCTCGGCGGCCTCGCGCAGTTGCTGCGGCTCGCCGGCTTCGACACCTGCTACGACAACCATTACCGCGACGACGCGCTCGTCGCGCTCGCCGTGCGCGAAGACCGCACCGTGCTGACCCGCGACCGCGAGCTGCTCAAGCGCCGGGCGGTCGTGCGCTGCTGCTACCTGCATGCGCAGCAGCCGGCCGAGCAGTTGCGCGAGCTGTTCGCGCGGCTCGACCTCGCGCCGTACATGCGCCCGTTCCGGCTGTGCCTGCGCTGCAATGCACCGCTGCACCCGCTCGATGCGGCAGCCGCCGCGCCGCGGGTGCCGGCCGGCGTGCGCCAGCGGCACCGGCGCTTTGCCGTGTGCGACGTGTGCGGACGCGTGTTCTGGGAGGGCTCGCACTGGCGGCGCATGCGCGCGGTGGTCGACGCGATGCGCGCGCCGCCGGCCGGCACGCCGGACCTTCCAGACGCCTGAAAAAACAAAACCCCGCATGCCGGAAGCGTGCGGGGTTTCGCGACGGGCGGCCGGCAGTGCCGGCCCCGGCGAGACGCGCTTAGTTTGCTGCGCCTGCGTCGTTCGTGCCGGCTGCCGAAGCGGCGGCGGCCTTCGCCTTGCCCTTCGCCGAACCGTGGTGCTTCAGCGCGTGCTTCGGCTTGCTGTGATCCTTCTTGGCCGGTGCCGGTGCTGCGGCCGACGTGTCGGCTGCCGGCGCGGACGCCTGTGCGAATGCCGAAACCGATGCGAGAGCGAATGCTGCGGTCATGATCGAAGCGAGCGTCTTCTTCATTGTTCTTCCTTTAGCGGAGAAAAAGTCAAACGTACCGGTAAAGATGCGAGGCATCCGCATCGGAACGTCAGTCGCGCCGGGTTTCCGGTCGCCGCCGGGCGGCTCGGCTCTCGCCTTTTCGCCTCGACAAATACTGACGCACTGGCTCCATAACGCACCGCCCGCGCGGCCAGTTGACACGTTCCTTGCAATCTTCGGGTTTCCCCGGAGGCGCAGGCCGCGGGCCCGCGCGACATGCCGCCCGGGCGTCTGCCAATCGTCCGACAAACCGGCTCTCGCGCCCGTTGCGGCAACGCTATACTGGCCTTCTTCCGTTCCAACGGATCGCGGCCGGTCATGAGACCGCCGCCGTCGCGAGGCGCCCAAATTGCCCGATCACAATCTGGACAAACTGAAAATCGACCGGCGTCCGATCGCGCCCGCGCCACGCCGGCGCCGGTGGGTCCGCTACGCGGTCGCGGCCGCAACCCTGATCGCCGCGATCATCGCCGCACTTCTCCTCACCGGCCGGCCGACGGTCGACACGACGTCCGTCACGTCCGCCTACCCTTACCAGAACGACACGCAGCTCAATGCGACCGGCTATGTCGTGCCGCAGCGCAAGGCCGCGGTCGCGTCGAAGGGCCAGGGGCGCGTCGAATGGCTCGGCGTGCTCGAAGGCACGCGCGTGAAGAAGGACGAGATCATCGCGCGGCTCGAAAGCAGCGACGTCGAGGCATCGCTCGCGCAGGCGCTTGCACAGGTGAAGGTCGCCCGCGCAAACCTCGGCGTCGAGCAGGCCGAACTGAAGGATGCCGAGATCGCGCTGCGCCGCACCGCGGTGCTCGCGCCGAAGGGCGCAGTGCCGGCCGCGCAGCTCGACATCGACACGGCCCGCGTGAACAAGGCCCGCGCATCGGTCAACAGCGACCAGGCCGCGATCGCGTCAGCCGAAGCCAACGCGCAGGCCGCGCAGGTCGCGGTCGACCAGACGGTGATCCGCGCGCCGTTCGACGGGATCGTGCTCGCGAAGCACGCGAACGTCGGCGACAACATCACGCCGTTCTCGTCCGCCTCGGACAGCAAGGGCGCGGTCGTGACGATCGCCGACATGGACACGCTCGAGGTCGAAGCCGACGTCGCCGAATCGAACATCGCGACGATCCGCGCCGAGCAGCCGTGCGAAATCCAGCTCGACGCGCTGCCGGACATGCGCTTCGCGGGCCGCGTGTCGCGCATCGTCCCGACCGTCGATCGCTCGAAGGCAACCGTGCTCGTGAAAGTGCGTTTCGTCGACCGCGACGAGCGCGTGCTGCCTGACATGAGCGCGAAGATCGCGTTCCTGTCGAAGCCGGCGACGCCGCAGGACCGGCAGCCGGTGACGGCCGTGCAGGCGAGCGCGGTGGTCGAGCGCGACGGCCGGCCGGTCGTGTTCGTCGTGAAGGGCGACACCGTGCACGCGGCGACGGTGACGGCCGGCACGCGGATCGGCGAGCTGGTCGCGGTCCGCGGCGTGAAGCCCGGCGACACGGTCGTGCTCGCGCCGGGCGCAAAACTGAAGGACGGCGCGAAAGTGACCGTCGCGAAGAAATAGCGTGCCGCGCGTGAACGACGCATCGCCGCCCCTCGTCGAGATCAGCCACGTCGCGAAGTCGTACCGGCGCGGCAACCAGGTCGTGCCGGTGCTGACCGACATCACGCTCGACATCGGCGAAGGCGACTTCGTCGCGCTGATGGGGCCGTCCGGCTCCGGCAAGAGCACGCTGCTCAATCTCGTCGCCGGCATCGACCGGCCCGACAGCGGCGAGCTGCGCGTGGGCGGCCTCGACATCTCGCGGCTCGAGGAGGCGCAACTGGCCGAATGGCGCGCGGCGAACGTCGGCTTCATCTTCCAGTTCTACAACCTGATGCCGGTGCTGACCGCGTTCGAGAACGTCGAGCTGCCGCTGATGCTCACGCACCTGTCGCGCCGCGAACGGCGCGAGCGCGTCGAACTGGTGCTCGACATGGTGAACCTGGGCGACCGGACGAGCCATTACCCGTCCGAGCTGTCGGGCGGCCAGCAGCAGCGCGTCGCGATCGCGCGCGCGCTGATCACCGATCCCGTGCTGATCGTCGCGGACGAGCCGACCGGCGACCTCGACCGCGCGTCGGCCACCGACGTGCTCGCGATGCTGCAGCGGATGAACGCCGAGCTCGGCAAGACCATCATCATGGTGACCCACGACGCGCATGCGGCCGGCGCCGCGCAATCGCTCGTGCATCTGGAAAAAGGGGAGCTGATCGATGGGCACGCCGTCTGACCGACGGGAGCGCGCACGATGTACGTGCTGAAGCTGATCGCACGCAATGCGCTGCGGCACCGGCTGCGCACGCTGCTGACCGTGCTCGGGCTGACCATCGCGGTGCTGGCGTTCGGGCTGCTGCATACCGTCGTCGACGCGTGGTACGCGGGCGCGGCCGCCGCGTCGAGCGGACGGCTCGTCACGCGCAACGCGATCTCGCTCGTGTTCCCGCTGCCGGTCAGCTACGAGAACCGGATTCGCGGCGTGGACGGCGTAACGACGGTGGTTCGCTCGAACTGGTTCGGCGGCGTGTATCGCGATCCGAAGAACTTCTTCGCGAGCTTCGCGGTGTCGGACAACTACCTCGATCTCTACCCCGAATTCATTCTTCCCGCGCAGCAGCGCGCCGACTACGACCGCGATCGCCGCGGCTGCCTCGTCGGGCGCCAGCTCGCGACGCAGTTCGGCTTCAAGGTCGGCGACGTGATCCCGCTGAAGGGAACGATCTACCCCGGCACGTGGGACTTCGTCGTGCGCGGGATCCTCGACGGCCGCGACGATTCGACGATCACGCGCCAGTTGGTGTTCCACTGGGACTACCTGAACGAGACGGTGCGCAAGCGCACGCCGAAGCAGGCCGACCAGGTCGGCGTGTTCGTGGTCGGCGTCGCGAACCCGGACGACGGCGCCACCATCGCGCGCAACGTCGATGCCGTCTTCAAGAACTCGCTCGCCGAAACGCTGACCGAGACCGAGCAGGCGTTCCAGCTCGGTTTCGTCGCGATGTCAAACCAGATCATCGCGGCGATCCGTGTCGTGTCGTATGTCGTGATCCTGATCATCATGGCCGTGATGGCCAACGCGATGGCGATGAGCGCGCGCGAGCGCACCGCCGAGTACGCGACGCTGAAGGCGCTCGGCTTCGGTCCCGGCTTTCTCGCGCTGATCGTGTTCGGCGAATCGGTCGTGATCGCGGTGGCCGGCGGCGGCCTCGGGATGCTCGCGACGCCGCCGGCCGCGAGCCTCTTCAAGCAGGCGGCGGGCGGCATCTTCCCGGTGTTCAGGGTGTCGACCGAAACGATGGCGCTGCAGGCCGCGTGCTCGGTCGCGGTCGGCATTGCGGCCGCGCTCGTGCCGGCGTGGCAGGCCGCACGCGTGCGCGTGGTCGAAGGCCTGCGGGCGATCGGGTAGGCCGGGACAGACTGCAATGGCGATTCCCCTCACCTACATCGCGCGCAACCTGTGGACCCGGCGGCTCACCACCGCGCTCACCGCGGGCGGGATGGCGCTCGTCATCTTCGTGTTCGCGACGGTGCAGATGCTCGATGCGGGGCTCACGCAGACGCTCGTGTCGACCGGCGAACCGGACAACGTCGTGGTGATCCGCAAAGGCGCGGAAACCGAGATTCAAAGCTCGATCGACCATCAGCAGGCGAACGCGCTCGAGATGCATCCGGCCGTTGCGCTCGGCCCCGACGGCCGGCCGCTCGTGTCGAAAGAAGCCGTCGTACTGATCTCGCTCGTGAAGACGTCGACCGGCAAGCCGTCGAACGTCGTGATCCGCGGCGTGTCGCCGGCCGGCCTCGCGCTGCGTTCGCGCGTGAAGCTCGTGGCCGGCCGCCCGTTCGCGCCGGGCTCGTCGGAGATCATCGTCGGCAGCGCGATCGCGAAAGGTTTCAGCGGCACGCAGCTCGGCGACAGCCTGCATTTCGCGCAGCGCGACTGGACGGTCGTCGGCGTGTTCGACGCGGGCGGCAGCGGCTTCGATTCGGAGATCTGGGGCGACGTCGATCAGTTGATGCAGTCGTTCCGGCGCACCAGCTATTCGTCGATGGTGCTGCGCATCCCGAGCGCCGACGGCTTCGCGCGCTTCAAGGCCGACATCGACGTCGATCCGCGCCTGACCGACGAAGCGAAACGCGAGCAAACCTTCTACGGCGACCAGTCGAAGGCGCTGTCGACCTTCATCAACATCCTCGGCATCACGCTGTCGACGATCTTCTCGATCGCCGCGATGATCGGCGCGATGATCACGATGTACGCATCGGTCGCGAACCGCACCGCCGAGATCGGCACGCTGCGCGCGCTCGGCTTCAAGCGCATGAACGTGCTCGCGGCGTTCCTGCTGGAAGCGCTGCTGCTCGGCTTCGTCGGCGGGGTGATGGGGCTCGCGTGCGCATCGCTGATGGGGTTCGCATCGTTCTCGACGACCAACTTCCAGACGTTCTCGGACCTGTCGTTCCGTTTCGTGCTGACCCCGGCGATCATCGTGAAGACGCTGCTGTTCTCGCTGGTGATGGGGCTCATCGGCGGGTTCCTGCCGGCGATGCGCGCCGCGCGGCTGAACATCGTCGACGCGCTGCGCGCGCAGTGACGCACGCAGCCGCTCACGCTCAGCGCTCGCGCGGCACCCATGCGCCGTGGAACCCGGCCGGCACACGGCGCGGCAGGTGCACGGTCGCGACCGGCCCTGCCTCGATCGCGCGCGCATCGAGGATCACGACGTCGCTCGTATCCGTCGCCGCGCGGTAGACCACCACCAGCAGCCAGCCGTCGTCCTCGTCGGTGCCGCCCGGACGCGGCACGAACACCGGCTCGCCGTTCTGGTCGCCGGCCGGGACCGTGTAATGCGTGCTCGTGCCGCGCGCGTGGTCGAAGCGCATCACGCCGCGCATTTCCGCATTGTTCGGCTGCTCGACCGCATACAGGTAGCGGTAGCGACGCCCCGTCCGGCTTTCGTTGATGCGCGGCAACTCGATGCCGCCGTCGGCGAGCGGCCCTTCGTCGACCAGCCCGTTCGCGGTATCGATCACGTAGCGCCACAGCTCGCCGAGCGGATTCTCGGCAAAGCGGCCGGTGCGCGCGTCGAGCCGCAGGAACCACGGATAGCGCACCGCATCGAGCACGATGCACGACGCGTCGCAGTCGTATGCGTTCACGACGTGCATGATGAAGCACGGCTCGATGCCGAACCACTGCACGTCGCCACCGTGGCGCGGGATCACGCCGATCCGCGCGGCGCGGTCGTCGTGCCAGCGCAGCGGCATCCGGTGGCCCCGCTCGAGCATCGAGAAGTCGTAGCCCACGTTCAGGTCGAGCAGCAGGCTGCGGGTTTCGGTGATCGCGAGATCGTGCATCATCGACGGCGCGCTCACGTCGACCTCGATATCGACGCGCTGCACGCCCTGCGCGTCCGCGACACCGTAGCGCAGCCACGGCGCGCGCCAGTCCGCGCGAAACGCGATCAGTTCGCCCGTCACCGGATCGACCTTCGGATGCGCGGTCATCCCGCCGCCGAAACCCGCGTGCCGCGCGCTCACGCCGAGCGAATCGAGCGCGGCGGTGATCGCGAACGGCGCGCCGCCCTCCGACAGCGCGAGCAATTCGCCCGCATGCTGCAGCACGCTCACGTTCGGATTCGTGTCGGGCAGATGCGGCCCCTGTGCGGGCGCATGCACGGCGGCCCAGCGTTGCGTGCGCGCCCAGCGGTTCCGGTAGCCGGCCGCGCGGCCGTTTTCGAACGCGATCGCGTGCAGCATCGCGGCCTCCGGCCACCACGACAGCATGTCGTTGCCTTCGAAGCGGCCGCCCGGCGGGTTCGGGCCGTTGCGCAGCAGCGTGCCGTCGAGGTCAGGCGGGATCGTGCCGCTCACCCGCAGGTCGACGAGGTCGGCTTCGTCGGCGACCGGCGCGATCGCACCGCGGTTCAGATCGAAGGTCGTCATCGCGTCGCGCCCTCCGTCAGCAGCCTTCGGTCGACGGCGGCAGATCGCCGCGCGCCAGGGCGAGCGCATGGTCTCGCACGTCGTCCGGCCAGCCGGCGATCAGCTCGGCCATCCGCGCGAGGTCGTTCGCGTACAGCGCACGCGCGGCTTCCTCGAAACCGGGCAAGTCGCCCGCGATCGCCGACATGAAGTGGTACGCGCGCGCCTGCGCGTCGCGGCGCCGGTCGGCCGCCGCATGCGTGCGCCGCGCATCCTCGACGAGCTTGCGCAGCGCGACCGACGCGCCGCCTGGCTGCGCGGCGAGCCAGTCCCAGTGACGCGGCAGCAACGTGACTTCGCGCGACACGACGCCCAGCTTCGGACGGCCGCGACCCCGCTGTTCGCCCGCGCCGGCCGGCTCGCCGGTCGACGCAGAGGGATTGGCGTCGGCAGACGCATCGGCCGGCGGCGGCGCGTAGCGCGCCCGTACTGCGTCGTCCGACCCGCGCAGGTCGAGGTCGATCGAGCGGCCGGTCGCGTCGTCGAAAATCACGATCGCGCCGGACATCGCCTCGCCGGCCGCCTGCCGGACCGCGAGCGCCACCGTCGCGGGCGGGCCGGACGCAATGCGCCGATGGCCGTCGAAAGCCGTGCAGGAAGGAAGCAGCGTGGAAGTGGTCATCGTGGTTGCCCGTTGGCAGGAATCGGAATGACTATATTTTTATCCGGGTATAAATTGGATGTCAATATCACCCGGGTAAAATTTTTTGTTCACTGCCACGACCAATCGATTCAAATGTTGAATCGATCAAGTCATTAATTGGCATGAAAACGCAAATATCGCCATGACAGAATGATCCGGACGCGCTGCCCGCCAGTCCGGCGTCCGGATTCCGGCCGGCAGCGCCCCCGCGAAAAACGCGCGCACCCGACGCGCCTGCCGCACGACGGCACCTTCCGCCCTTCGGAGGAGACAGTCATGAATCCGCTTCAAGCGCTGCCGGCGTCCGCGTCGGCAACGGCCCGGCGCACCCGCGTGCGCTGGCTCGTGCTGGCCGTGCTGTTCGCAGTCACGACCATCAACTACGCGGATCGCGCGGCGATCGCGATCGCGGGGCCCGCCCTCGCCCGTTCGCTGCACCTGAACCATGTGCAGATCGGCTTCATCTTCTCGGCGTTCGGCTGGTCGTACGTGGTCGCGCAACTGCCGGGCGGCTGGCTGCTCGACCGCTTCGGGTCGCGCATCGTCTATGCATGCAGCATCTTCTTCTGGTCGCTGTTCACGCTGTTGCAGGGAACGATCGGCTTCTTCGGCGGCGCCGCCGCGTTCGCGCTGCTGTTCGGGCTGCGCTTCCTGGTCGGCGCGGCCGAGGCGCCGTCGTTCCCCGCCAACAGCCGAATCGTGTCCACCTGGTTCCCGGCGCCCGAGCGCGGCACCGCGTCGGCGATCTTCAATGCCGCGCAGTACGCGGCGACCGTCGTGTTCGCGCCGCTGATGGGCTGGCTCGTGCATGCGTTCGGCTGGCAATCGGTGTTCGCGGTGATGGGCGTGCTCGGCTTCGCGTTCGTGCTCGTGTGGAACCGCACGATGTACGACCCGAAGGTGCACCCGCGCATCAACCGCGCGGAGCTCGACTACCTCACCGAAGGCGGCGCGCTCGTCAACATCGACCAGGCGACCGGCGCGCGCGACGGCGGCCCGTCGCTGCATCACGTGAAGGCGCTGCTGAGAAACCGGATGCTGGTCGGCGTGTACGTCGCACAGTACTGCATCAACGCACTTACCTATTTCTTCATCACGTGGTTTCCCGTCTATCTCGTGCAGGCGCGCGGGATGTCGATCCTCAACGCGGGGCTCGTCGCGTCGATCCCGGCCGTATGCGGGTTCCTCGGCGGGATACTCGGCGGCGTCGTGTCCGACGCGCTGCTCAAGCAGGGCCGGTCGCTGTCGGTCGCCCGCAAGGTGCCGATCGTGATCGGCATGCTGCTGTCGATGTCGATGATCGTCTGCAACTACACCGACTCGCACGTGCTCGTCGTGCTGTTCATGGCGCTGTCGTTCTTCGGCAAGGGGCTCGGCGCGCTCGGCTGGGCCGTCAACGCCGATACCGCGCCGCGTCAGATCGCGGGCCTGAGCGGTGCGCTGCTCAACACGTGCGGCAACCTTTCCAGCATCACGACGCCGATCGCGATCGGCTATATCGTCGACCGCAGCGGCTCGTTCAACGGCGCGCTCGTCTACGTCGTCGCGCACGCGCTCGTCGCCGTGATCTGCTACCTGTTCGTCGTCGGCGAGATCCGCCGCGTCGAGCTGACATGAACGGCGCGGGCCGCGCCGGTGCGTCCGGCGGGCCCGCGCATTACGGAACCAGGAGCGAACCGATGTCCGAATCCCGCCGTGCCGGCACGCCGCGCGTCACGCGCATGCAGGTGATCCCCGTCGCCGGCCGCGACAGCATGCTGCTGAACCTGTGTGGTGCGCACGCACCGTATTTCACGCGCAACCTCGTGATCCTCGACGACAGCAGCGGGCATACGGGCGTCGGCGAAGTGCCTGGCGGCGAAGGTATCCGCCACGCGCTCGAACGGATGACCGACCTCGTCGTCGGCCAGTCGATCGGGCGCTACCAGGCGACGCTCAACGCGGTGCGCGCGGCGCTGTCCGGCGCCGGTGCAGGCGCCGGCCGCACCATCCAGCACGAGGTGACGTCGGCCGGCGAGGCGGCCGTGCTGCGCCAGCCGCACGAGATCAACCTGCGGCTCGACAACGTGATCACCGCGATCGAGGCCGCGCTGCTCGACCTGCTGGGCCAGCATCTCGACGTGCCTGTCGCGGCACTGCTCGGCGAAGGCCAGCAGCGCGACGCGGTGCCGATGCTCGCGTACCTGTTCTATATCGGCGAGCGGCGCCGCACCGACCTGCCGTATCGCGACGAGACGCACGCGGCAGACCCGTGGTTCCGGCTGCGCAACGAAGCGGCGCTCACGCCGGCCGCGATCGCGCAGCAGGCCGAGGCTGCGGTCGAGCGCTACGGCTTCGCCGATTTCAAGCTGAAGGGCGGCGTGATGGCCGGCGCGGACGAGATGGAAGCGATCGCCGCGATCAAGGCGCGCTTTCCCGATGCGCGCGCGACGCTCGATCCTAACGGCGCATGGTCGCTCGACGAAGCGGTCGCGCTGTGCCGCGGGCAAGGCCACCTGCTCGCGTATGCCGAAGATCCATGCGGGCCGGAAGGCGGTTATTCCGGCCGCGAAGTGATGGCCGAATTCCGCCGCGCGACCGGCATCCCGACCGCGACCAACATGATCGCGACCGACTGGCGGCAGATGGATCATGCGGTACGGCTGCAGGCGGTGGACATCCCGCTCGCCGATCCGCACTTCTGGACGATGCAGGGCTCGGTGCGGCTCGCGCAACTGTGCCGCGACTGGGGGCTCACGTGGGGCTCGCATTCGAACAACCACTTCGACGTGTCGCTCGCGATGTTCACGCATGCGGCCGCGGCGGCGCCCGGCACGATCACCGCGATCGATACGCACTGGATCTGGCAGGAAGGCGATGCGCGGCTCACGCGCGAGCCGCTGGAGATCGTCGGCGGCCAGGTGGCCGTGCCGGAGCGGCCGGGGCTCGGGATCGAGCTCGACATGGCGCAGGTCGAGGCCGCGCATGCGTTGTACCGGGAAGTGGGCGGTACCGCGCGCGACGATGCGGTCGCGATGCGTTATCTGGTACCGGGGTGGACGTACGATCCGAAGCGGCCGAGTTTCGGGCGGGGGTGATGGCGGGGCGGCAGGCAATGCGATCCACGATTGCCAAACCGTGCAACCGATTGCATCCTGCCGGCTGCCCGATCCGTCGCCGCGCCGGCATCGCGAACGGATCGACGCGGCCGCCCAGCAAGAAGGAACCGCCTCGCGATGAAGCCACTCGACCCGACCCTGCGCCTGCTCCTCGTCATCGTGCCTTGCTCGATCCTGTGCCTGCCGGCCAGCACGACAGTCGCAGGCTATGTCGCGCTGAGGCTGACGGCGAACACGTCGCACTTCGAAGGCGGCGCCGGTTATGGATGGATGTGGCTGACGATCCTGCTCAGTTGCGCGTTCTATGCGGCAGGTATCGGCATCTGCGTGCTGCTGCGGAAAAAGCTCGCGCTGCTCGCGATTGTCGCGGCAGCGTTCGCGGCGTTGTCGGTGCCGACATTCCAGACGATTCAGGGCCTGCTGAGCTAGGCCGCGATGTGGCGGAGCGCTTCGGGGTTATCTGTACTCGTCAATCTCTACTGTCCCGCCGAGAGACGCCATCATTTCGCGCAGCCCCGATTGAGAAAACTACGCGCGATGCCGTACCGGCATTCAGGCAACGCAGGGTGAAGCCGATTACGAAAGCCGCGCTGAAATGCAGTGCCGAGGCGTCGCCATCGCCAGGGTAGAGGGGAAAATACGTCGGCCGCCAACGCGCGGCCGACTACGCCGAGATTAAGGGCTGGCGGCTGGGAGGGCGACCATCGCACAGACGGCGGAACATTTCGGCGTGAGCGCGGCGACCGTCAAGCGGGCTTGCGCTGAGTGCCCCTTGCGCCAACCGACGTTATCGGTATTCATCGATATCTACCACGCCCCCAAGCGACTCCATGAGGGATCGCACGTCGTCCGGCACATCCGGTACACGGTCGCCGCTGTAGTTCGCCCAGTAGCAGAAGAAACGGACCCGCGCGCCCGCGCCCTCGATAAGTTCGCGTAGGTCTTGGCGGGGCAGGCCCAGATGCCTGATGAGATAACGTAGATGCGGTTCCAATTGATCGCCCTGGACAGACTCGCTGCTGCGTATCCCCCATACGCCGGTTCGGCCCGGACAGCTGCTGGTTCGGCCGGTCGGCGTGACAAAATGCTGCCCCTTCGTGACGGCTATATCAGGCGTAACGCCGAAATAGCCAGTCCAGAACTCCGGAGCGACGTTATCACCTGAGATTGTGAATGACGCGTTTGCGAGTTGATGTGAACCCAATCTCAACCTCATTTGTAATCGTGCATGTTGCCGATGACTTCGCCTTGAAATTCAACGTTGCCATTGTCGTGCCAAGTGACATTGTCAGCACCGCCAAGGCCAAGGTCGTCCTTCATCGAATGGACCATCCCGCCAAAGATATCCCGAGCGTACCCTAGCATTTTGGCCGCATAGTTCGGGTTGGTAGTGGATGCTGCTAACTGTTCTACGTCACCACTCAAAGGGCCATCCGCATAGTCAAACACGTCCGCACTGCCTAACGGAGTACCTGGAGTACCTGGGTCAAGCGAGTTCGCCAATTGAGGGGCCGCTCCAGCAGTCCCTGCAACCACGCTCTGCAAATAGCCAATCAGTTCATCCGCCGACACGTCGTTGGGCACTGCCCAACCGGGGAGAGGTTTGTCTACGGGCAGCGCGGCCACTCCCGGCACGCTGGCGAGCCTACTTGCTCTTGGGAAAGGCGGTGTAGAGGGCGCGCGCCCAGCAACGCCGCCACGGGCCACGGGGCGGTCGATAGATACGGACACCCTCCCGTCCTCGATGGCAGACCTGAGCGCGGCCACCGGATCACCCGCCGATGTTCCAGCGAGCCCCAATTCTCGAAGATAGCCAATGGCCCCGGTCATCAACCCGGCATACCTCGGCCAATGCAGCATCAGTTCCGAGACAGCGGCGCGCTGTTCAAGCGACTGTCGCGACCCGCGGCCGCCAGACAGCGTCGCGCGCTTCCCGAACCCCATATCGATCATCACCGACGCCATGCCGCGATGCTCTCAAATTATTGTCTGATTAATTGAGCAACACGGAATAGCGTCCAGTCAATTTGTGACGGACGGCGGTATGAGCAGCATCGGGCACGAGAATCCAGGTGCGGCGTACGATTTCTATCAACGAATAAAACAGGTCGTGCAGGTTGCCGTACCGGTGCAACGCGCTTGCAGCCGAGGCCCGTCAGATATGAGTGCGGCATGGATCGAGCAAGAAGTTGCAGCGCCGTTGCGCGGGAAGAGGCACGACGAACCTGTAATGGACGCGCCGGTCAGTTTGTGTCCAACCGTTACGACCGGGCTTCGGCCATGCTGTCAGTCTTCAGCGCGCGGCAAATCCTGCTTCCAAATGCAAAACAACGCACTACATCGCGAGACGTAGTGCGTTGTTTTTACTGGAATTCTTGGTGGAGCGGAGGAGGATCGAACTCCCGACCTTCGCATTGCGAACGCGACGCTCTCCCAGCTGAGCTACCGCCCCAACAGACAACCATCATACACATGCATTTCTGCGCTTGGCAATAGGGGTTCGCTACCCAAATGCGTCACTTCGACGGCGCGCCCGCCAGCACCCATTCGACCACGGAACGCAGATCCGCATCGCTCATGCGCGGGTGCGCCGGCATCGGAATCGCACCCCACACCCCCGAGCCGCCGTCCTTCACTTTCTTCGACAGCTTCGCGACAGCCTGCGGATCGGACTTGTAGCGTGCGGCGATGTCCTTGAACGACGGGCCGACGAGCTTGCGGTCCACTGCGTGGCAGCCCATGCAGGCATTGCCGCGCGCGACCCTCAGGCCATCGGCGACATCGGCATGCGCGGTGCCGAGCACACCGGCCGCGAACGCCCCAGCCGCGGCGCCCTGCACCATCCAGTGTTTGATCTGCATCAGCTTCATTGCGGCGTCGCCTTCGGGTTGCCCGGGTGCACGCTCGACGAATTCGAGATCGGCGCGGGCGGTTGCAGCGGGGTGGACTGGACCGACGCATCGGGCACCGCACCGACCGTCGCGGAATCCGCGGGGACGGCGGCCTGCGCGCCGGACGCATCGCTCGGCGACGCAGCCTGCAACGCCTGCGCGTCCTGCGGCTGGATGTACTGGAACACCTTCACGACCTTCTCGACGCCCGGCACCTGGCTCGCCGCATCGGCGCCGCGATTGCCTTCGTCGACCGTCACGAGGCCCATCAGGTAGATATTGCCGCGCTCGCTGACGACCTTGTAGTAGTTCGCCGACAGCCCCTTCGTCGCGATCAGCTCGGACTTCACGCGCCCTTCGAGATACGAGTCGTTCGCGCGCGACGACAGCGACGACGCCGGCTCGACCGACAGCTCGTTGACGATCCCGTTCACGTTGTTGATGCCGCGCACGATCTCTTCGGCACGCTGCTTCGACGCATCGTTCGGCACTTCACCCGTCAGCAGCACGCGGCGGTTGAACACCGTCACGTTCACGTGCGACTGATCCGGCAGCCCGTTGTTGATCTGCGTGAGCGACTTGACCTGGATCTCGCGATCCTCCGTCTGCGCGCCGAGCGTACGGCGGTCGGTCGCGATCAGCGCGCCGCCGCCTGCCGCGGCACCCAGCACGCCGAGCACGCAGCCCTGCAGCGACACGGCAAGGCCCGCCGTCAGCGCGACGAGCAACGTGGTTCTGACGAGCGTCCCTTTGACGCGGCTTTGATTCATCGACGGCTCTCCTTCGTTCAATCCTCACCCAGCAGCATCGCGTCGATGCCGTCGCACAGGCAGTGGATGGTCAGCAGATGGACTTCGTGGACGCGCGCCGCGCGAGACGCGGGCGCGCTGATCGGGATATCGGTGTCGGACAGCGCGGCGGCGACTGCATGGCCGTTGCCGCCGGTCAGCGCGACGACGGTCATCTCGCGCTCGTGCGCCTCGTCGATCGCGGCCAGCACGCGCGGCGACGCGCCGCCCGCGTCGAGCACCAGCAGGATGTCGCCGGTCTGCCCGAGCACGCGCACCTGCTGCGCGAACAGCTGATCGGCAGCGCTCGCACCGGTAAGCCCGCCCTGCGACGCATCGGTGGCCAGCGCAATCGCCGGCAGGCCCGGGCGCTCGCGCTCGAAGCCGCCGACGAGGGACACGGCGAGGTAGTGCGCAGCGGCGGCCGACGGGCCGTCGCCGCACGCGACGATCTTGTTGCCGTTCGCCAGCGCGGCGAACATCGCATCGACCGCGGCTGCGATCGGCAGCGACAGCGCGTCGGCCGCCTCGGCGTGAAGCGCGGCACTGTCGCGGAAATGTTGCTGAATACGTTCGACTGACATCGATTCCTGGTGAACTGGGCGCGTGGCACGCAGCGCGCGACATCATGGGTGCGGCGAGTTTACCGCACTCCGGCACACTCTCCGGGGGTACGGCAAGAACTCTTTACATCTCGTCACAGCTCGCGACTACACATCGTCGGTACGAAATGCGTCGCGCAGCCATTCGAGCCGGCCGGCCTCGAACGCGACGACGTCGAAGCGGCACGCGGCGTCCGCGCCGTGCCGCGCCCAGAAACCGAGCGCCGCCGCGATCAAACGCCGCCGCTTGCGCCAGCCGACGCTGGCGGCCGCACCGCCATGCCGCGTGCTGCGCCGCGCCCGCACCTCGACGAACACGAGCACGCCGTCGGGCGCTCGCATCACGAGATCGAGCTCGCCGCCGCGCATCGTCACGTTGGCCGCGACGAACGCGAGGCCGCGACGCTCGAGGAACTGCCGCGCACGCTGCTCGAACGCCGCGCCGACGGGTTTGGATCGAGCGGCGCCGGAAAAGTTGTCGCCGGCGGCCGGCAAACCGCGCGCGCCGCCCGGCGCGGCCGGCTGCGCGTGGCACAATGCCGTCCTTGTTCCGCTTGCGCCGCGATTGCGCGCATTGCCTGCCATGACTGCCCTCCTCGAACTCGCGCAAACGCAGCATTACCCGAGCGCCGCGCTCTACGTGGTCGCGACGCCGATCGGCAACACCGCCGACATCACGCTGCGCGCGCTGCACGTGCTCGGCCTCGCCGACCGCATCGCCGCCGAAGACACCCGCAACACGGGCCAGTTGCTCGCCCGCTACGGGATCTCGAAACCGCTCGTCGCCGTGCACGAGCACAACGAACGCGAAGCCGCGCTGCGCGTGATCGAGCTGCTGCGCGCAGGCGAACGCGTGGCGTACGTGTCGGACGCCGGCACGCCCGGCATTTCGGACCCCGGCGCGCGGCTCGTCGACGCCGTGCGCACCGCGGGCTTCGCGGTAGTTCCGCTGCCGGGCGCGAGCGCGGCCGTGACCGCGCTGAGCGTGGCGGGCGACTGGGCCGGCACGTTCACGTTCGCGGGCTTCCTGCCGCCGAAGACGAAGCAGCGCGCCAGCGCACTGCAGGCGCTCGTGCAGCATCCGTATGCGCTGGTGTTCTACGAAGCGCCGCACCGGATCGCCGAAACCGTCGCCGCACTGGCCGACGCATTCGGCCCCGCGCGCCGGCTGCTGATCGCGCGCGAGCTCACCAAGCTACACGAGCAGTTGTTCCAGGGCACCCTGGCCGAAGGACAGACCTGGCTCGACGGCGATGCGAACCGGCAGCGCGGCGAGTTCGTGCTGGTCGTCGAAGGCGCGCCGGCCAATCGCGACGAAGCCGACGACACCGCGCACGACGCGCTGCTCAAGCTGCTGCTGGAAGAAGTGCCGGTGAAGAGCGCCGCGAAGCTCGCGGCGGCGCTGACGGGCGCGTCGCGCAACACACTGTACGCACGCGCGCTGACGCTGAAGGACGGTTGACGCGCGACGTGCGCGGCACAAACCGCTGAAGCGAAAAAAGGCTGCCCGAGGCAGCCTTTTTGCATGGACGGACAAACCGTCGCGTTACTTCGACGACAGCGACGCGAACATCTCGTCGCGCGCCTCGCGCGCTTCCTGCGGCGACAGCCCTTCGATCTTCACGCGGCCCGTGCCGGCATGCACGAGACCGATGATCTTGGCGGCCGCATACGACAGGTCGAGCACACGGCCACGCTTGAACGGCCCGCGATCGTTGACCTTCACGACGACCCACTTGCCGGTCGACGCGTTCGTCACCTTGATGTACGAAGACAGCGGCAGCGTGCGATGCGCGGCGGTCAGCGCGTTCATGTTGAAGCGCTCGCCGTTCGCGGTGCGGCGGCCGTGGAAATCGCGGCCATACCACGAAGCCCGGCCCGTCTGGCGGAAATCGGATACGTCCTTGCCGTCGATCGGCTCGGCATCCGCCAGCGAAGACTTGTTCGCGTCCTTGCTGTCGGCAGCCGGCATCGACGCCAGCGCGGAATCGAAATTCAGTTGCTGCTTGTCACTGTCCGCTTTCGCGGCAGCGGCCGTCTTGTCGACCGCGCCCTTCTGATTGGCGTTGCCGGTGGTCTGGCTGGGTGGCACCGCACAGCCCGTCAACGCAAAAAATATTGCAATGGTCCCGAATCGAGTCGGAAATCGAAAATTCATCGACGTGTCGCCTTCTGGTTCGGGCCGCACCGATACAACGCTGCTCAACAACGCAGATACGCGGCCCGGACGGCAAATGCGTGCACGCCCCGCTCGGATGCGAGCAGGCGGCTAGCATGGGCGCGGCTTTCGTCTCTGCCGCAACCGTCCTGATTAGTTTTCACGTCTGGCGCAACCTGTCCCCGGCAGCCTGACCAGACCCCACATGCCGCCATCGAACATGGCTTTCACGTTCGCGCGCGTCGCATACAGCCAACGCACAGGAACGGCGGCACAGGCCTCATCCGGCGGCGCGGCAGCAAGGCCGCAGGCGGGCGCGCAGCACCCGGCCGGACAAGACGTGAGCACCGAATGCTCGGTGCTGGATACACCGCCGGACTCCCCGGCGGTCGATGCTTGACGGTGAATCCGACACCCCATTTAACGGGGCCGAAACACCAGCGAATTGCGTGAAATTCACGCGCAATGGGGCGCATTATACATAAATCAAAACCCCATCTCGAAATCTGCCCCTCCCCAGCCATTGATTCTCACTATGGCGGTAACAATCGGATGCTCCGGGATTGCCCGCACGGCGTGCGCCGAGCGCCCCTCGGCAGGGCCGGCAGGCGGCTCGCGCGACCGGTACAATCGCTCCTTTTAGCCGCCGGTGCCCTCATGAAAGTCACGCTCATCCCGGTCACGCCATTCCAGCAGAACTGCTCGCTGCTCGTCTGCGAAAAGACCGGCCGCGCCGCCGTCGTCGATCCGGGCGGCGATCTCGAACGGATCGAACACGAGATCGCGCGGCAGAACGTGCAGGTCGAGAAAGTGCTGCTCACGCACGGGCACGTCGATCACTGCGCAGGTGCGAAGGCGCTCGCCACGCATTACGGCGTGCCGATCGTGGGGCCGCAGGAAGACGAACGCTTCTGGATCGAGCAGTTGCCGATGCAGAGCCAGCGCTTCGGCTTTCCGGCCGCCGAAACCTTCGAGCCGGATCACTGGCTGAACGACGGCGACACCGTGCAGTTCGGCGACGAAACGCTCGAGGTCTATCACTGCCCGGGCCACACGCCCGGTCACGTCGTGTTCTTCAGCCGCGCGCATCGCGTCGCGATCGTCGGCGACGTATTGTTCGCCGGCTCGATCGGCCGCACCGACTTCCCGCGCGGCAATCACGCGGACCTCGTGCGTTCGATCAAGGAAAAGCTGTGGCCGCTCGGCGACGACGTCACGTTCGTGCCGGGCCACGGCCCTGTGTCCACCTTCGGCGACGAGCGCCGCACGAATCCGTTCGTGTCCGACAAGGCATACGGATGAACCAGACCGCCATCCCCGAAATCTACGTCAGCACCGACGTCGAGGCCGACGGCCCGATTCCCGGCCCGCACTCGATGCTGAGCTTCGCGTCGGCCGCCTATACCGAGGACAAGCAACTGATCGCGACGTTCTCGGCGAACCTCGAGACGCTGCCCGGCGCCCACGCCCATCCGGTACAGGAAGCGTGGTGGAAGACCGAACCCGACGCGTGGGCCGCATGCCGGCGCGACCTGCAGGCGCCCGAGGCCGCACTCGTCGCGTACGTCGAGTGGGTCGAGGCGCTGCCCGGCAAGCCGGTGTTCGTCGCGATGCCGGCCGGCTTCGATTTCACGTTCATGTTCTGGTACATGATGCGCTTCGCGGGCCGCTGCCCGTTCTCGTGGTCGGCGCTCGACATCAAGACGCTCGCGTTCGCGATGACGGGCCTGCCGTACCGCAAGGCCATCAAGCCGCGCTTTCCGAAGCACTGGTTCGACGATCACCCGCATACGCACGTCGCGCTCGACGACGCCATCGAGCAAGGCGCGCTGTTCTGCAACATGCTCGCCGACCTGCGCCGTCAGCAGGCTGCGCTCGCGGGCCTCGCCGTGTCCGACACCGACCGGTCGGAACACGCGGGGGCGGGGCAAAATCCCACGGATCCGCGCACAAATTAGCGAATCTCGCTCATCGACACGCCGTCAGATTGCCTTTCCTTTCCCGGCCCTCTAACATTCAGCGTGTTGTAGCTGCCGCATGGAGGCGCAGGTGACGCTCGATTCCTTTTCGCAAAAAATCCTTCGCCTGTTGCAGCTCGACGCGCGCCGTTCCGTTCAGGAAATTTCCGATCAGGTCGGCCTGTCGAGCACGCCGTGCTGGCGCCGCATCAAGGACATGGAGCAATCCGGCGTGATCCAGCGCTATACCGCGCTGCTCGATCGCGAGAAGCTCGGCCTGCACGTGTGCGCGCTCGCGCACGTGCACCTGACCCGCCACAACGAAGGCGGCGTCGAGCAGTTCGAGCGCGAGATCGCGACCTGCCCGGAAGTGACCGAGTGCTACAGCACGACGGGCGAAGCCGACTACATCCTCAAGATCGTCGCCCCCGACATCAAGGCCTACGACGTCTTCCTGCACGAACGGATCTTCAAGATCCCGGCGGTATCGCAGGTACGCACGAGCGTCGTGCTGCGCGAAATCAAGTTCGACACGCAGTTGCCGCTGTAACGCGCGGCGCGCGCTCGCGAGCGCGCCGGCGTCACGCCGGCGCAGGCAGCGCGCGCGTGAAGCCGATCCGGCGCGCGCCGAACTGGCGCTTCAGCGCATCGACGTCGATCCGGCCGGCCAGCGCCGCGTCGGTATCGCCCGCATCCGCGGCGAGCGTCACGTCGATCTCCAGCCCCGTGCTCAGGTAGTGCAGGTCGATCGCGTCCGCACGCAGCCCGCGCTGCGCGAGCGCTTCGTCGAGCCGCGCCGTGATTTCGACGCGCGGGGGCAGCGCGAGCGCCGGACGACGCGCCGCATCGTTCTCCGGATCGACGTGAATCAGCGCATCCAGCACGCGCGGATCGCGCAACACACGCGCACGCGCGGTTTCCGCGATGTAGTGCCCTTCCGATACCGAGATCATCGGATCGACCAGGATATGCGCGTCGACGAGCGCGGCATCGCCCATCTTGCGCGTGCGCAGGTCGTGCACGTCGCGCACGCCGGGCGTCGCCGTGAGCAGTGCACGGATCTCGTCCGTGTCGGTCGTGTCGAGCGCGCGATCGGACAGGTCCTGCAACGCGTCATAGCCGAACGTCCAGCCCATGCGCGCGACCATGAAGCCGACGATCGCGGCCGCGATCGGATCGAGCAGCCGCACCCCGGCCAGGCTGCCGACGATGCCGATCGCCACGACGAGCGACGATGCGGCATCCGAGCGCGCATGCCAGGCGTTCGCGACGAGCATCGCCGAACGCACGCGCCGTGCCTCGCGCAGCATGTAGCGGAACAGCGCCTCTTTCGACACGAGCACCGTCAGCGCGACAATCAGCGCGGAGAAATGCACGGCCGGAATGTTTTCGAGATTTACGAGACGATTGCCGGCACGCCAGAGCATGCCGATACCGACCGCGATCAGGATCGCACCGAGAAACAACGATGCGACCGTCTCGTAACGGCTGTGCCCGTAATTGTGGTCGGCGTCCGGCGATGCGCCACTATGACGATTCGCAACCAGCACGACAAAATCCGAGATCAAATCGGAAATCGAATGAACGCCGTCGGCAATCAACGCCTGCGAATGCGCAACCACGCCCACGACGATCTGAAACGTCGCAAGCACGACATTCAGCACAATACTGACGAGGGTGCTCTTGCGCGCGACCGCGTGCTTATCGGCGCTTTGCGCGTCACCGGAAAACGTGGACATGAAATACGAGATATCGGTTGGGGTACGGAATTCTATCAAACGAAGCCCTCCGGGCATTCCGATAACCCTAAATTCCCCAGTTAAATCAACCGGTTATGCGAACAGGTTGCATTCCCATTCACACGGCGTTTCTGACATTTTCATGACACCACGCATACATTCCGATACCACCATACAAAAAAGCCGCGCTCCTGCACGGATACGCGGCTCTTTTGAGACAACGACTTAAACGTTTGCTTAAATCGAGAATTGTTCGCGGTCCTTGCCGGCGATCCAGCGCGGCGGCTTGCCGCGGCCCGACCACGTCGCGCCCGTTTCCGGATCGCGGTATTTTGCCGCCACGCCTGCGCGCGGACGACCGACTTTACCTGCCTTCGCGCGGCTCAGGCCGAGTTCCGCGAGCGAAAAGCCGTAGTCGGCAATTTTTTGCTTCACGTCATTCAGCACTTCAGCGTATTCACGCGACTTGGCTTCTTCGATTTGCTTCTCCAGCTTCTCCCGCTGGGCCAGCAGGTCCTTGTAAGAAGACATAGTTTCCCTTTCTATATGACCAATGGCACCGGTCTGCAGCCGGCTAACCATTCATGGAATATTGGTGCCTCGGATTTTCGAAGGCAGAGATTAGCACAAAAAAGATTTGATAGAAGCGGGATTCATGAAAATCCCGAGACCAATTGTAAATCACACACGTCATTTTGGGCCGCCACGGCCTTTTCTCAAATTTGTTCGCGGTTACATAGAGATTAGGACATTACCGATCGCGTATTAGGCCTGTCAGCATACGCAATTACCCTGCATGCGCAAAATCGAAGCTTTCATCTGGCGACAAGTTTGCGAAAATCGCCGCTCGCGGCCTGCCAAACGTGCAAACCGGCATGCGCGACGTCACGTCACATCACGCGCGCATGCAATCAGCCGATCGCGCAATGCGTCCGAATCAGCCGGCGTTACATCGAATGGCGTGCGTACGCGGCGGCCGTCGCAGCGCCAGTCGGCGCCGTGGCGGTCCACGCCGAGCAGTTCGAGCCCGTCGCGGCGCGCATCGCTCGCATCGTAGGCGCCCCAGAGCGCCCTTTCGTCGTCGAACCCGAGCGGCGGCCGCGCGTCGAGCCCCGCGCCGTCCACCCAGCCCATCCGGCCAAAGCCGCCGATATAGCGCAGCCGCTCGATGTCCAGCGCCCAGAACGTGAAATCGCCGAGCGCGAGATAGCGCGCGGCGTCCGGTTCGTAGCGCACGTAGCGTGCGGCGACATGCGGATCGTCGCCGAGCGGCACGAAACGGCCGAGCAGCGTCGCGCGCTCGGCATTGAGCACGTCGCCGTCCGGTGCGTCGACCACGAGAAAGCCCGCGCGCGGGTCGGCGGCGAGATTGCGCGTATGTTCGGCAAGACGGCTCACGAGAATCACGGGCCGATGGCTTGCATCGGGCGCAAACGGGACGACCGTCGGATACGGAAAACCCTGCGGGTCGCGCGCGTGGGTCGCGAGCGTGCCCAGCGCGCAGCGGTGCAGCAGGTGCAGGGCAAGGGCGGGATCGATGTTCACGGTGACTCCTGCGGTCGAAAGGCGGGCGCGGCGATGACGGCGGACGGGCGCGCAATGCGTGCCACGCGCCGGGCACCACGCATGTGCATCGATGTTACCTGCGCGCGCGACCTGCCACGCATCGGCCGGATGGATAACGAATGCGCCCGCGCCGATGCCGCGTGCGGTCGCGCCCGATCGGCCGGACGGCCAGTGCGCCGGCAAGACGGTAAGCGGTTCGATAGAATCGGACGAATCAGACGGGCGCGACGCGCCCGCGCATTTTCCATCGAAGAGCATCCCGTGTCCGAATCTTCCTCCCGATCCTCGTCCGATTTCGCCGCCGCGCCCGACGCGCATCGCGTGCTGGCCCTGCCGGTCCGCCAGCGCGCGCGCACGGCGACGATGGCGCTGTTCTTCATCGCCGGCATGATGTACGCGTCCTGGGGCGTGCACGTGCCGACCGTGCGCGACAAGTTCGCGCTGAGCCCGGGGCTGCTGTCGATCGCGCTGTTCGCGGTCGCGGGCGGCTCGATCGCCGCGATGCTGACGATCGCGCGCTGGATCGCGCGCGTCGGCTCGCAAACCGCGTGCCTCGCGGGCGGCCTCGTGCTGTCCGCGTGCGCGGCGCTGATCCTCGTCGTGCCCGACTACTGGATGCTGCTCGTCGTGCTCGCGCTGTTCGGTTTCTCGATGGCCACGCTGGACGTCGCGATGAACGCCGAGGCGAGCGCGGTCGAGATCGCGCTCGGCAAGCCGATCATGTCGTCGCTGCACGGGATGTTCAGCATCGGCGGGATGTCGGGCGCGGCGGCCGGCGGTGCGCTGCTGTCGGCCGGCATGGCGCCGGCCGTGCACCTGGCGCTCGCGGCGGCCGTCAGCGCGGCGGTGCTGCTGGCCGCGAGCCCGGCCGTGCTGCCGCACGTGCCGCATCACGAACACGCGCATGGCGGCGGCAATCGCTGGCGCTCGTCGGCACTGTGGATGCTCGGCGGCATCGCGCTCGTCGCGCTGATCGCCGAAGGCGCGATGTACGACTGGGCGACGGTCTACATGCGCGACGTGGTCGCGGCGAGCCCGGCGCTCGCGAGCGCCGCGTATGCCGCCTTCTCCGGCGGCATGGCGATCGCGCGCTTCGCGGGCGACGCCGTGCGGGCGCGCTTCGGCGCACCGCAGCTCGTGTTCGTCAGCGCGTCGCTCGCGTGCGCGGGGATGGTCGGCGCCCTGCTGCTGCCGAACCCGATAGCGGTACTGACGGGTTTCACGCTGATGGGCCTCGGCCTCGCGAACATGATGCCCGTGCTGTTCGCCGCGGCCGCGCGCGTGAAGGGAATCCACGCGGCCGAAGGCCTCGCGCACGTGGCCGGGCTCGCGTATTTCGGATTGCTGTTCGGTCCGGTCGTGATCGGCGCGGTCGCGCAAGCCGCGAACCTGACCATCGGGCTGTCGGTGGTCGCGCTGTGCGCGGCGCTCGTCGCGGGCGTCGCGCCGAAGGTGCTCGCGCATCTGAAGATCTGACGGGCGCGCCGCGCCTGATGCGGCTCCCTCAAAAGAAAGCGCGCCTGCGTTGCCGCAGGCGCGCTTTCACCCCTTCTGTCGACCGCTTTTCAGCTTACATCTTCACTTCGTCGAGCAGCGTCTTCTTGCCGCTCTTGTAGTTGTACAGCGAAATCACGCCGTGCTGCAGGTCGCCCTTCGAGTCGAAGGTCGTCGTGCCGATCACGCCCGTGTAGTTCGTCGCCGGCATGGCCGCGAGGATCTTCGCCGGGTCCGTCGAGTTCGCGCGCTTCATCGCATCGACGATGATGTACACGGCATCGTACGTGAACGGTGCGTAGATCTGGATCGGCTGGCCGAAACGCTTCTCGTACTTCGCCTTGAACGCGGCACCGCCCGGCATCTTCTCGAGCGACGCACCTGCTTCCGAGCACACGATGTTGTCGGTCGCATCGCCGGCCAGGTCGGCCAGCTTCTCCGTGCACACGCCGTCGCCCGCGAAGATCTTCGCGCGCAGGCCGAGCTGCTTCGCCTGTTTCGCGAACGGGCCGCCGGTGGCGTCCATGCCGCCGTACATGATCGCGTCCGGATTCTCGCCCTTGATCTTGGTCAGAATCGCGCGGAAGTCGACCGCCTTGTCGTTGGTCGCGTCGTGCGACATCACCTTCAGGCCGAGCGCTTTCGCCTTCTTCTCGAACTCGTTCGCGAGACCCTGGCCGTACGCGGTCGAATCGTCGACCACCGCCACGCTCTTGATGCCCTTCGAGTGCGCGTAGTTCGCCAGTGCCGGGCCCTGCTGCGCATCGGTCGCCACCACGCGATACGTGGTCTTGAAGCCTTGCTGCGTGTATGCCGGGTTGGTCGCCGACGGCGAGATCTGCACGATGCCCGCATCGCTGTAGATCTTCGAGGCCGGGATCGACGTGCCCGAGTTCAGGTGGCCGACCACCGCGACGACCTTGTCGTCGACGAGCTTCTGCGCAACCTGCGTGGCCTGGCGCGGGTCGGCCGCGTCATCCTGCGCATCCAGTTGCAGCGTGATCTTCTGGCCGCCGATCGAGAGACCCTTCGCGTTGATCTCCTCCACTGCGAGACGTGCACCGTTTTCGTTGTCCTTGCCCAGGTGTGCAATACCGCCCGTCAAAGGCGCGACGTGGCCGATCTTGACGACTTGATCGGCGGCCGCGTTGCTTGCAGCTGCAACGCACAGCATCGCCGCAGCGGTGATCGGCAACAGCTTTTGCATCTTGATATTCATGTAAGTCTCCAGTTTCGGTCCCAATAAACGCCATCGCCCGGTGCCCCGCTGCCATCCCTGTGTTTGCATTCACTGGACGATTCGCCGGTTGCATCGTTCATGCACTTGGCCTCAAGCACGTGGAGAAACAGCCGCTTTTAGCAACTGCCCGCCCGTACTTGCGCGCAAGTGTAGGTGATCAAATTAATTTGTGGGACTTTTTTGGGGTAGTGGTAACACTACCGATACGGCGCTTTGGAATAACCACTCGAATATCGCTGCAAGCCCCGCCGGATAAGGGTTTCCGCTAATCGTCAGAAGCTGGATGAAAGCTCGCTTTAAAGCATTCCCGCGCCATTTCGATTCGGTATTTTGTGCACGGGATCGTTGAATGAAACGCGCGTGACAACACGCGCGTTTCTGGCTCGGCGACGAACCGTTCAGGCCGCTTCCGGACGGCTCGTGCGGGCATCGACGCTTTCATGCAGGCATCGAACCGTTCGGACAGGTGTCGCTCCATTCATGCGAGCGTCGCACGCCATTCGGCGTCGAGCGCCGCGACGAGTTGCGACGTCGTCAGCGCGGCGTCGCGTCGCCGCGCGAGCGGCGCGCCCTGCCCGGCCCACAGCGACAGATAGTCGCCGTCGTTCGCGCGCGCGGCCGCCTGGCGCAGCGGCTGCGTCAGCGCGTTCTGCACCGGATACGGCGCGGCGTCGGCGACACGCTCGCCGAGCCGCGCCATCAGCGTGTTGCGCAACCCGCGCGCATGGCGCCCGGTGATCGCGCGCGTCACCTGCGTCGACGTATCGGCGCTCGCGAGCAGGCGCGCTTTCCAGTCGGCCGCGATCGCGCTCTCCGCGCAGGTGAGGAACGCGGTGCCGAGCTGTGCGCCCTGCGCGCCCAGCGCGAGCGCGGCGGCGATCCCGCGGCCGTCCATGATGCCGCCCGCGGCGAGCACCGGCAGGCCGGTCGCATCGACGAGCTGCGGCACCAGCGCGAGCGTGCCGATCAGCGCATCGTCGGCCGGGCCGATGAAGGTGCCGCGATGCCCGCCGGCCTCGGCCCCCTGCGCGGACAACGCGTCGGCGCCGGCCGCCTGCCACGCGAGCCCTTCGGCAACGTGCGTCGCGGTGCCGATCACGTAGGTGCCGACGGCCTTCAGGCGCGCGACGTCGGCCGCGTCGAGCACGCCGAACGTGAAGCTCGCGACCGGCACGCGCAGTGTGACGAGCGCATCGAGCTGCGCGCGGAAGTCGGGCGCATACCGCGCGGGCGCGGTGCCCGGCGGCAACCCGAGCGTCGCATTCAGCGGATCGATCGCGGCGAGCGCACGCGCAACGGTCGCCGCGTCGGGCGAGGCATCCGGCAGCACGAACAGGTTCACGGCGAACGGACGATCGGTCGCCGCGCGAATGGCGTCGACTTCGGCCGCGAGGCGATCGGGCGCGAACGCGCCGGCGCCGAGACTGCCGAGCGCGCCGGCATTGGAAGCGGCCGCGACCATCGCGGCCGTGGTCGCGCCGACCATCGGCGCCTGCACGAGCGGCAGGCGCAGGCCGAAGCGTTCGGAAAACGGTGTGGAGAATGAACGGGCGGACATGGCGAATCCTTCGATGACGATGCGCGAAAGCGCTTTGTAAAGGCCGACACATCGACTCTATCGAAGCGGCGCGGCGCCGAAAAATGAATAATCGAGATCGAAACGATCGCTGCGCGAGAAGCGGGTTCGACAACGTGCGGGAGAAGCACGTCCGCATCGCGGGCGCATACCTTGCGCGCGCTGCACCACCCCGGGATTGGTGGCACACTAGGCCGCCCCTCTTCCACCCACGGCGCGCATCGCGCGCACCCGTTCGCCAGGAGTTCAAACGTGACTGCCCAATGGATCGACATCCCGACCGGTAACGACAGCTTCGGCGGCTATCTCGCGCTGCCCAAGCGCGGCAAAGGCCCCGCCGTCATCATCATCCAGGAGATCTTCGGCGTGAACTCGCACATCCGCGCGGTCGCGGATCAGTACGCGGCCGACGGCTTCGTCGCGCTCGCGCCGGACGTGTTCTGGCGCACGCAGCCGCGCGTCGAGCTGACCTATGAAGGCGCCGATCGCGACAAAGGCATCGAGCTGATGAAGAAGACCGACATCGGCCTCGCGGTCGCGGACATCGGCGCGGCCGCCGACGCGCTGCGCGCACGCCCCGAAGTCGCCGGCAAGATCGCCGCGATCGGCTACTGCTTCGGCGGCCAGCTCGCGTATCGCGCGGCGGCCGCGGGCAAGGTCGATGCGGCGGTCGCCTATTACGGCGGCGGCATCCAGAATGCGCTCGACCTCGCCGGCAAGGTCACGCAGCCGATCCTGTTCCACTACGCGGAAAACGATCACGGGATCCCGCTCGAGGCCGTCGAACAGGTGAAGGGCGCATTCGCGGGCCGCGGCAACGCGTCGTTCCACGTGTACCCGGGCGCCGAGCACGGCTTCAACTGCACGGACCGCGCGTCGTACCATCAGCGCGCATCGGCGCTCGCGCACGGCCGCACGCTGACGTTCCTCGCCGAGCAGCTGTAAGCGCAAGCGGGGCCGGCCCCGCGTTATTCTCCTTTCATCGCCACGAGTCACAACGGGGGTGACAGCGATGCACTCGGACTATCTCGCGCACGACGCGATCGGCCTCGCCGCGCTCGTGCGCGAACGCAAGGCGAGCCCGCGCGAACTGCTCGACGCCGCGATCGGGCAGGCCGAAGCGGTCAACGGCGCGGTCAACGCGATCGTGCTGCAGGACTACGACGCCGCGCGCAAGCGGGCGGAGCCGGCCGCCGATGCCGGCGCCGACGCACCGTTCGCCGGCGTCCCGTATCTCGTGAAGGATCTCGGCGCGGCGGTCGCCGGGCTGCCGCTGTCGATGGGCAGCCGGCACTACCGCTACTTCGTGCCCGCCGACGATTCGCCGGTGATCGCGCGAAGCCGCGCGGCGGGGCTCAACGTGTTCGGCAAGACCAACACGTCCGAGATCGGCCAGATGCCGTACACCGAACCCCAGCTGTTCGGCGCGTGCCGCAACCCGTGGAACCTCGATCACACGCCGGGCGGTTCGAGCGGCGGCGCGGCGGCGGCCGTCGCGGCCGGCATCGTGCCGATCGCGCATGCGTCCGACGGCGGCGGCTCGATCCGGATTCCGGCATCGTGCTGCGGGCTGTTCGGCCTGAAGCCGAGCCGCAACCCGCTGCTGGTCGACCTGCCGTCGAACGGCGAGCTGGTCGTCCAGCACGCGGTCGCGCGCAGCGTGCGCGACAGCGCGCTGCTGCTCGACGTGACGACCGGGCAGACGCTGCCGCCCGGCGCGCCCGGCACCTACCTCGGCGCGCTCGACACGCCGCCCGGCCCGCTGCGGATCGGCCTCGTCGTCGATCCGATGCTCGCGCCCGCGCTCGCCGGCGATACGCTCGCCGCGCTGAACGACGCGGCCGCGCTCGTCGAATCGCTCGGCCATCACGTCGAACCGGCGACGCTGAACATCGACCATGCCCGCGCGGCCGAAACCTTCCTCACGCTGTGGGCGACGATCGCCGAGGAGATGGTGCTCGGCGCGCGCGCGCTGACCGGGCGCCCCCCGAAGCGCAACGAGTTCGAGCCCGCGACGTGGGCGATGGCCGTCGTCGGCCGGCGCGTGGCGCGTGCGCGCCTGCCGGACGTGCTCGAATGGCAGCGCCAGCTCACCGTGCAGGTGGCCGGCCTCGTGTCGCGCTACGACGCGATTCTGTGCGCGACACTCGCGGGCCCGCCGGTCAAGATCGGCGAGCTGCAGCCGACGTCGTTCGAAGCCGCGCAGATGAAGCTGCTCGGCGTGCTGCCGGTGAAGCCGCTGCTGCAGGAAATGCTGTCGAAGGCGTCGGAGAAGGCGTTCGCGTGGGCCGGCTGCACCGAGCTGTTCAACCTGACCGGGCAGCCCGCGATGTCGGTGCCGCTCTACTGGAACGCACGCGGGCTGCCGATCGGCGTGCAGTTCGTCGCGCGCCATGCCGACGATGCGCTGCTGCTCCGGCTCGCGCGCCAGCTCGAACAGGCGCGGCCGTGGTTCGACCGGCGCCCGCCGCTGATGCAGGCGCAGCGCTGAACCGGGCCGGGCCGAACCGAACCGCGCCGCGGCAATAAAAAAGCCCCGCCGGCAGAACCGGCGGGGCTTTTCGCATGCGGACGTCGCGCAGCGCTTAGCCGGCGAGTCGATCGCAGATCGTCCGGGTCGCGGACGCCGCGTTCAGCGTGTAGAAGTGCAGCCCCGGCACGCCCGCGTCGATCAGGCGCCGGCACAGATCGGTGACGACATCCGCGCCGAATGCACGGATCGCGTCGCGATCGTCGCCGAAGCTCTCGAGCCGGCGCGCGACCCAGCGCGGCACTTCCGCGCCGCACATTTCCGAGAAGCGCATCAGTTGCGAGAAGTTCGTGATCGGCATGATGCCCGGCACGATCGGCACGTCCACACCCAGCTTGCGCGCATCGTCGACGAAGCGGAAATACGCGTCGGCGTTGAAGAAGTACTGCGTGATCGCGGAATTCGCGCCGGCCTTCACCTTGCGCGCGAAGTTCTCGAGATCGGCCTTGGGCGAACGCGATTGCGGGTGGTACTCCGGATAACCGGCGACTTCGATGTGGAACCAGTCGCCATGCTCGGCGCGGATGAAGCTGACGAGCTCGGACGCATAACGCAGCTCGCCGACCGCGCCCATCCCCGACGGCAGGTCGCCGCGCAGCGCGACGATATGCCGGATGCCGTGCGAGCGGTATTGGTCGAGGATCGCGCGCAGGCTGTCGCGCGACGAGCCGATGCACGACAGGTGAGGGGCGGCCTCGAGGCCGTCCTTCTGCATGTCGAGCACGGTATCGAGCGTGCCCTGCTGCGTCGAGCCGCCGGCGCCGAACGTCACGGAGACGAATTTCGGCTTCAGCGGCAGCAGCTGCGCACGCGTCGCGCGCAGCTTCTCGACGCCTTCCGCCGTTTTCGGCGGGAAGAATTCAAACGAGAGTTCGATCGGTTTCATGATTCGGAAGAGAGGCCCGCGCCGTCAGCCGAAGTCGCGCTGCCCGAAGATCAGCGCGGACAGCAGCCACGACACGATGCTGTACAGGATCGAACCGAAGAAGGCGGACCAGAAACCCGACACCTCGAAGCCCTTCAGCAGCGACGACGCGAACCAGAAGCACAACGCGTTCACGACGAGGATGAACACCCCGAGCGTGACGATCGTGACGGGCAGCGTCAGCAGGATCAGCACCGGACGAATCACCGTGTTGATCAGGCCCAGCACGACCGCGATGATCAGCGCGGTGCCGAAGCTCTTGATGTGGATCGACGGCACGAGGTACGTGATGATCAGCAGCGCGAGGGCGTTGATGACCCAGGTGAGGATGACGCTCATGGAGGGCTCCGGTTCGGTTGTCGATCTGTGCGGTCAGGCGCCGCCGCCGCGCCGCGCGCCCCGTAGCGGGGCGTGCGCGGCACGGTAGCGGCGACGCATCAGTAGCGGTAGTGGTTCGGCTTGAACGGGCCGTCCTTCTGCACGCCGATATATGAAGCCTGCTCGTCCGACAGCACGGACAGGTTCGCGCCGATGCGCGCGAGGTGCAGGCGCGCGACCTTTTCATCGAGGTGCTTCGGCAGCACGTACACCTTGTTTTCGTACTCGGCGCCGCGCACGAACAGTTCGATCTGCGCGAGCGTCTGGTTCGCGAACGAGTTCGACATCACGAACGACGGGTGGCCGGTCGCGCAGCCGAGGTTCACCAGGCGGCCTTCGGCCAGCAGGATCACGCGCTTGCCGTCCGGGAAGATGATGTGGTCGACCTGCGGCTTGATGTTTTCCCACTGGTACTGGCGGGTCGACGCGACGTCGATTTCCGAGTCGAAGTGGCCGATGTTGCAGACGATCGCGTTGTGGCGCATCGCCTTCATGTGATCGTGGCCGATCACGTGGAAGTTGCCGGTCGCCGTCACGAAGATGTCGGCCTTGTCGGCCGCGTATTCCATCGTCACGACGCGGTAGCCTTCCATCGCCGCCTGCAGCGCGCAGATCGGATCGATTTCGGTGACCCACACGGTCGCGCCCAGGCCGCGCAGCGATTGCGCGCAGCCCTTGCCCACGTCGCCGTAGCCCGCGACGACCGCGACCTTGCCCGCGATCATCACGTCGGTCGCGCGCTTGATGCCGTCGACGAGCGATTCACGGCAGCCGTACAGGTTGTCGAACTTCGACTTGGTGACCGAGTCGTTCACGTTGAACGCCGGGAACGGCAGGCGGCCGTCCTTTTCCATCTGGTACAGGCGGTGCACGCCGGTCGTGGTTTCCTCGGTCACGCCCTTGATGTGCGCGAGGCGCGTCGAGTACCAGGTCGGGTCGGCGTCGAGGTGCGTCGCGATCGACTTGTACAGCGCGACTTCTTCCTCGTTGGTCGGCTTCGCGATCACCGAACGGTCCTTCTCGGCCTTCGAGCCGAGGATCAGCAGCAGCGTTGCGTCACCGCCGTCGTCCAGGATCATGTTCGCGAATTCGCCGTTCGGCCATTCGAAGATGCGGTGCGAGAACTCCCAGTATTCGTCGAGCGACTCGCCCTTGAACGCGAACACCGGCGTGCCCGATTCGACGATCGCGGCAGCCGCGTGGTCCTGCGTCGAGAAGATGTTGCACGACGCCCAGCGGACATCGGCGCCGAGCGCCTTCAGCGTCTCGATCAGCACGCCGGTCTGGATCGTCATGTGCAGCGAACCCGCGATGCGCGCGCCCTTCAGCGGCTGCTGCGCCTTGTATTCGTCGCGGATCTGCACGAGGCCCGGCATTTCGGTCTCGGCGATGTTCAGTTCCTTGCGGCCCCAGCCGGCAAGCGCCATGTCGGCGACGACGTAATCCTTGGAAGCCTGGGAATCGATAATGGCGTTCATCACGCCCTCCTTTCTAAAAAGTTTCTAGATTGGTGACGTGAGCGCCGTTCAGGAAGCGGGGCCGGCGCGAATCCAACATCTCGCCGCACGGCTGCTTGGTGAAGCTCTCCGAGCCTGGCGGACGCAGAAGGTCCGTCGCAACGCTCCTCGGAAAACGGGAGGGATTGTAGCAAATCGGCGCGAGAATTGCGCGGCACGCGCGGCGTCCGCGCGCGTGGGCACAATGAAAGGGTCAGGTTTCCGCGCCGACCCACGCCTGTTCGCGCAACCGCGCGCGCAGCCGCGCAACGGCCTGGCTGTGCAGCTGGCACACGCGCGACTCGCTGACTTCGAGCACCGCGCCGATCTCGCGCAGGTTCAGCCCGCGCTCGTAATACAGCGACATCAGCAGCTTCTCGCGCTCGGGCAGCCGCTCGATCGCGTCGACGAGCGCATCGCGCAGATGGTCGTCGAGCAGCGCCGACAGCGGATCGGCGTGATCGACGCGATAGCGGTCGAGGAACGGCTCGTCGTCGGCCGCGCGGTCGAAATCCTCGTAGTAGATGAGCTGGCTGCCGTGCAGGTCCTGCAGCATCCCCTGGTATTCGTCGAGCGGCATCTTCAGGTGCTGCGCGATCTCGGCCTCGCTCGCCGAGCGGCCGAGCTGCTGCTCGACCTGGTGCACCGCGTGCTCGACCTCGCGCGACGTCTTGCGCAGGCTGCGCGGCAGCCAGTCGTTGCTGCGCAGCTCGTCGAGCATCGCGCCGCGAATGCGCTGCGTCGCATAGGTCTCGAACTGCGCGCCCTGGTCTTCCTTGTAGCGGCCGGCCGCATCCATCAGGCCGATCATGCCGGCCTGGATCAGGTCGTCGAGATCGACGCTCGCCGGCATCTTCGCGACGAGCTGCAACCCCAGGCGCCGCACGAGCGGCGCGTATTGCGCGAGCACGTCGGCCTGGGTCATCTTTCCTTGAGCGTTGTACATCATGGCTCTCTCCTTCGCTCACGCGGCGTGGGCCGCACTCGCCTCGTACGACGGCTTGCCGCCCGCGTGGACGGCGCGGCCCGCCCCCGAACGCGGGCGCATCGGCCAGTACAGCAAGTCGGCGGCAATCTGCCGGTAGTCGCGCGCGGCCGCCGACGACGGGAACGCGTCGACCGCGGTGTGCGTCAGTTCGCGCGCCCGCTCGACGAGCGGGTCGGCGCTCACGCAGCCGGCATCCGCGATCGACACCGTCAGGTAGCGGCTCGCGACGCCCGCCAGGTTGTCGAAGGCGGTCTTCGCGTCCGCGTGGTTGCCGACGTGGTTGGTCAGCACGCGGAACTGCGCGAGCGCTTGCGCGAAGTGCAGGCGCTTCATGCACGCGTAGGCTTCGGTGATCGCCTTCGCGGAAACCCGCGTGACGATCAGCACGTCGTGCGCCTCGCGCGCGAGCGCCGAGAGCGCGCCGTCGGCGCCGGGCCGCGCATCGACCAGCACGATGTCGGCCTGGCCGTCGATGAAGTCGCTCAACTGCGCATCGCTGTAGCCGCCCTGCCCGGCCGCGCACAGGCCGAAGCCGGCGGCCACCCGCGTGCGTTCGCCGTCGCGCAGCCGTGCGCCCGCGAGCGTCGCGGTGGCCGAACGCGCGCCGGCGCGCTCGTCGACGACGAGCACGTCCTTGCCGAGCGCGGCCAGCGCCGCCGCGAGGTTCACGACGGTGGTGGTGCAGCCGACGCCCGCCGGGCCGCCCGTCACCGCGACGACGCGCGACGCGCGTCCGGCCAGCAGGCGGCGCAGCCCTTCGGCCTGGTCGATGATCCGTTTATCCAAATCGCACCTCGTGCAGCTCGGCGGTGGAACGTGCGGTCAGTGCGGAAAGCAGCGTCGGCATGTCCTCGTCCTGCGGCACGAAGGGCGAGCCGTCACGCGGCACACAGAACGCGCTTTTCAGCAGGAAGCGGGTCGTCGCGACATACAGGTTCTCCGGCACCTTCTGGCCGGTCGACACGTAGTGAACGGGCAGCTTGTAGCGGATCACCGTGTCGAGCACGCCGCCCAGGTGCGTCGCCTCGTCGAGCTTGGTCAGGATGCAGCCGGCGAGGCCCGGGGATGCCGCCTGCGGATGCTCGCCCGCGCTGCGGTACGCCTGGACGACTTCGTTGAGCGTGTCGCCGTGGCTCGTCGCGTTGAGCAGCAGCAGGCGCTGCACCGGCGCGTTCGCGCCGTGCAGCATCGCGATCTGGTCGGACAGCGCGCGATCGCGCTGGCTCATGCCGATCGTGTCGATCAGCACGATGTGCTTGTTGCGCAGTTCGGACAGCGCGAGCGCGAGATCGCCCGCATCCTTCACCGCGTGCACCGGCACGCCGAGGATCTTGCCGAAGATGCGCAGTTGCTCGTGACCGCCGATCCGGTAGCTGTCGGTGGTCAGCAGCGCGACCTTGCTCGCGCCGAAGCGCATCACGCAGCGCGCGGCGAGCTTCGCGGTGGTGGTCGTCTTGCCGACGCCGGTCGGCCCCATCAGCGCGAACACGCCGCCGCGCTCCATCAGCGCATCCTCGCTGTCGAGCACCGGCAGGTTCGCCGCGAGCACCGACTGCGCCCATTCGAGAGCCTGCTCGAAGGTCTGCGTGCCGTCGCCCGGCGGCAGGTTGTCGACCAGCATCCGCACGAGCTGCGCGGAGAAGCCGGCCGCGAACAGGTGCTTGGTCAGCGCGCCGTGCACCGGGCTGCGGCGCTGGCGATCGTGCCACATCAGGCTGTCGAACTGCTCCTGCATCATCCCGCGCATCGCGCCGAGCTCGTGCATCACCGTGTCGTTGACGACGCTTTCGATACGCGACTTCACGGCGTCGGCGACCACGGCGGCCGCGTCGGCGGACAGGCGCGCGCGCTCGGCCGGCTTCGCGGCGTCCGCGTCGTTCGCACGGGCGGCGGCGGTGTCGTTCGTACGGGCGGTGGCCGCGGTCGCGGCCGGCATCCGGCGTTCGGCGTCGCGCACGATGTCGCGCGCCCAGCCGGCCGGCGCCGCGTCCTGCGGTGCGGGGGCCGGCGCTTGCGGCGCGGCGGGTGCCGCGTGGGTACGGATCATCAGCGCGTCGCGCTGCTGCGTCAGGCGCTTCGCGTGCTCGACGAGCCACGGCGCAGGTTCGGAGGACGTCGCGGGCGCGGCGGCTGCGGACGCCGACGCGGCGCGCGACGGCGACAGCTCGGCCGGCGCATTCGTGTCGGCGTCGAACGTGGCCGGCTCCGTCGTTTCGGCGCTGGCGCCGAACACCGACGAGAACACGTCCGGCAGGCCGCCGGCGCCGGCGGCATACGGATTGCCGGCCGGACGCGCGGGCGCGGGCGCGACGCCCGGGCGCGACACGATGCCCGGCACCGCGGCGGCCGGCACGGACTCCGGCACGCGCGGCGCGCTCGCGCGCGGGCGGACGGCAGCCGACGGCGCGACCGCGGCGAGGTCCGAATCGGCGAGTGCAACGATTTCGACGCTACCGTCATCGAGCGTGCGGTTCGACAGCACGACGGCGTCGGCGCCGAGTGCTTCGCGCACGAGGCGAAGCGCGTCGCGGCTGGTCGCGCCGGTGAATTTGCGAATGTTCAAGCGGGACCCCCGATGACGTTAACGACTTTGATCGTGCGTGTATCCGGCACTTCGGCGTACGACAGCACTTTCAATTGCGGCAGGCTGCGGCGCAGGAAACGCGCGAGCATCGCGCGCAACGCGTGCTGCACGAGCAGCACGGGCGGCAGCCCGAGATTCTGTTGACGCAGCATCGCTTGCTGCGTGCCGGTCAGAAGGTTGTGCGCAAGGCCCGGCTCGAGGCCCGGATTTGCGCCGGTGGCGAGCGCCTGCGACAGCACGCGCTCGAGATTCGAATCGAGACCCATCACCTGCATCTCGCCCGCGCCCGGATACCACTGCTGCGTGATCGCGCGGCCGAGCGACAGCCGTACCGCGGCGGTGATCTCGTACGCGTCGCCGCGGCCCGCGTGTTCGGACACGGATTCGAGGATCGTGCGCATGTCGCGGATCGGCACGCCTTCGTCGAGCAGGTTCTGCAGCACTTTCTGCAGCGTCGTGAGCGAGATCGTCTTCGGCACGAGATCCTCGACGAGCGACGGCGCGTCCTTGCCGGTGCGCTCGACGAGCGCCTGCACTTCCTGGCGGCCGAGCAGTTCGGCCGCATGCTGGACGACCAGATGGTTCAGGTGCGTCGCGACCACCGTGCTCGCATCGACCACCGTGTAGCCGTACACCTGCGCCTGCTCGCGCATCGCGACGTCGATCCACACGGCCGGCAGCCCGAACGCCGGATCCTGCGTGAGCGCGCCCGGCAGCGCGGCCGTCACCTGGCCCGGGTTGATCGCGAGCCACTGGCCCGGGAACACTTCGCCGGTACCGATCTCGACGCCCTTCAGCGCGATCCGGTACGCGTTCGGCCGCAGCTCGAGGTTGTCGCGGATGTGGATCACCGGCGGCAGGAAGCCGATTTCCTGCGCGAATTTCTTGCGGATGCTCTTGATGCGCTTGAGCAGCTCGCCGTCGCTGTTCTTGTCGACGAGCGGAATCAGCCGGTAGCCGACTTCGAGGCCGAGCGGATCGATCAGCTGCACGTCGTCCCAGGTCGCTTCGTGGCTTTCGCCCGGCAGCGCGGCGGGCGGCGCGATCTCGGTCACGTCGCCGGCCGCCACGCGGGCCGCCGCGCGGCGGGTCTGGGTGCGCGCCAGCCAGATCGCGCCGCCGCCGAGCGCGAGGAACGCGAAGTGCGGCATGCCCGGGATCAGCCCCATCAGCACGATGATCGAGCCGGTGATGACCAGCACGCGCGGGTTCGCGAACAGCTGGCCGGTGATCTGCGTGCCGATGTCCTCGTCGGTCGCGACGCGCGACACGATCACGCCGGCCGCCGTCGAGATCACGAGCGACGGAATCTGCGCGACGAGACCGTCGCCGATCGTCAGCAGCGTGTAGTTGGTGCCCGCCGCGGCGAAGCTCATGTCGTGCTGGACCATCCCGACGATCAGCCCGCCGATCACGTTGATCGCCATGATGATCAGGCCGGCGATCGCGTCGCCGCGCACGAACTTCGACGCGCCGTCCATCGACCCGTAGAACTCGGCTTCCTGCGCGACCGCGGTGCGGCGCTTGCGCGCCTGCTCTTCGTTGATGAGGCCCGCGTTCAGGTCGGCGTCGATCGCCATCTGCTTGCCCGGCATCGCGTCGAGCGTGAAGCGCGCGGACACTTCGGCGATCCGCCCCGCGCCCTTCGTGATGACCATGAAGTTGATGATCATCAGGATCACGAACACGACGATGCCGACCGCGAAGTTGCCGCCGACGAGGAAGTGGCCGAACGCCTCGATCACCTGGCCGGCCGCGTCGGGGCCGGTGTGGCCCTCGAGCAGCACCACGCGCGTCGACGCGACGTTCAGCGACAGGCGCAGCAGCGTCGAGAACAGCAGCACGCTCGGGAATGCCGCGAAATCGAGCGGCTTCATCGTATACATGCTGACGAGCAGCACCATCACCGACAGCGCGATGTTGAACGTGAACAGCAGATCCAGCAGCATCGGCGGCAGCGGCAGGATCATCATCCCCAGGATCATGCAGATGAGGATCGGGCCGGCGAGCGCGCGCAGGTTGGTGCCGGCAAACGGGTTCGGGCGCTTGCCGAACAGGCCGGTGGTCGGGGTGCTCATGCCGCGCCTCGCGTGCCGAGTGCGTCGTCGGCTTCCTCGCGTGCGTCGTCGGCCGGCACCGACGTGCCCTGGTCGAGCTCGGCCGGCACGGCGAGATCGACCGGCGCCGCCGGGAACGCGCCGCCTTCCGCGCGGAAGCGCTTGAGCTGGTAGACCCACGCAAGCACCTCGGCGACGGCCGAGTACAGCGAGCCGGGAATCTCGCGTTCGAGTTCGACGTTGTGATACAGCGCACGCGCGAGCGGCGGCGCTTCGAGCAGCGGCACGTTGTGCTCGGCCGCGAGCTCGCGGATGCGTGCGGCGACGAGGTTCACGCCCTTCGCGACGACCTTCGGCGCGCGCATCTCGCCATCCGTGTATTGCAGCGCGACGGCGAAGTGCGTCGGGTTCGTGACGACCACGTCGGCCTTCGGCACGGCAGCCATCATCCGGCGCCGCGCGATCGCGCGCTGCTGCTGGCGGATGCGGCCCTTCACGTGCGGATCGCCTTCGTTCTCGCGATGCTCGCGCTTCACTTCTTCCTTCGTCATGCGCAACTTCTTGTTGTACTGCCAGATTTGGTAAGGCACGTCGAGCGCGGCGACGACCAGCATCCCGGCAACGGTCGTGCCGCAGCACACGGCGACCAGATGCAGCGCGTCGGCGAGCGCCGCGCCGAGCGGCTGGGTCGCGAGGCCGAGCAGTTCGTCCTTGCTGCGCCAGATCGCGATCCCGCCGATCCCGCCGACGACGAGCGTCTTCGCGAGCGACATTCCCAACTGGATCGGCCCCTGGATCGAGAAGATGCGGCCGAGGCCGGAGATCGGGTTCAGGCGGTCGAACTTCAGTTCGAAGGTCTTTTGCGAGATCAGCCAGCCGCCGAGCGCCATCGGCGCGGCCAGCGCGGCCAGGCCGGTCAGCGCGAGCAGCGGCAGCAGCGCGGCGAAGCCTTCGGCGCTCGCGCTGCCGGCCGCGGACAGCATCCGGTTCGTGTCGAACGCCGTCGCGCGGTCGAACGAGAAGGCGCCGCGCAGCATCGTCTGCAGATGCGCACCCGACGGACCCGCGAGCAGCCATGCGCCATAGAACCCGGCCGCGAGCAGCGCGAACGAAGCCAGTTCGCGCGAACGCGCGACCTGCCCCTCCTCGCGCGCCTTCTCGCGGCGTCTCGGAGTGGCGGCTTCGGTTCTGTCGAGATCGCTCTCGTCTGCCACGGGGCCTCCAGTCGGGTACGGCGAAATGCCGCTTTCCAGTGACACCGATTATTCATGCGCGCGTCAAACGCCGATCGGTCGAGCAAAGCCGGGAAAGGGGGGTATTTCAGGGAATCGGACGGGCTTGAGGCGGGGGAATCGGGGGCACGAACGGCGGCGCGGCGGGGGGACGGTGAAGGTGACGACGGAGGAAGGGAGGATGCGGCAATGCGGCAATGCGGCAATGCGGCAATGCGGCGGATTCGACCCGGAGGTGAAGCGGCGAGGCAAGCCGCCCCGAGGCGGCAGCGCCGCACGCCAGGGCGCACCGGCCCGCATGCCGGCCACGCGAGGCCGGCATGCGGGCGCGGTTCCTACCCGGCCGCCGCCTGCTGCAGCAGCCCGAGATCGAGCTTCTTCATCTTCATCACCTGCGCCATCACGCGCTCGGCGCGCGCCGGGTCGCCCGTCATCAACCCGGACATCTGCACCGGCACGACCTGCCACGACACGCCGAAGCGGTCGCGCAGCCAGCCGCACTGCTGCGCGCGCTCGTCGCCGCCATCGGACAGCGCCGCCCAGTAGCGGTCGATCTCGTGCTGGTCGCGGCAGTTCACCACGAACGACACGGCCGGCGTGAGCGGAAACGCCGGACCGCCGTTCAGCGCGAGGAACGCCACCCCGTCGAGCTCGAACGACACGGTCATCACCGCGCCCTCCGCGTGCCCGGACACCTGGGCACCGGCCTTGCCGTAGCGCGCGACGTGCACGATGCGCGCGTCGTCGAACACCGACACGTAGAAGTTGGCGGCCGCCTCGGCGTCGCGGTCGAACCACAGAAACGGCGTGATGCGTTGAAAGCGCCGGCTCATGATGCTGCCTCCTCGATGTCTTGCGGGCATCCGTGCCTGGTCTTATATCGTAGGCGCTGGATCCGTACGCCGCCCGAGGCCGCCCCGGGGATAAAAAAAGGGGCGATCGCTCGCCCCCTTTTGCTGCCGTGCCGCGTGCGCGATCAGAACGCGACGTAAGGCGCCGCGCCGCCGCTCGCGGTCTTGTCCATCCCGAAGTAGATCGTCTTGCCGTAGAAGTGCGGCATGCCGAGATCGAGCCATCCGGACGCGCCGAACGGGCCGGCGATGTCGTTGAACGCGAACGTCGACGGGTTCGCGAACAGCGAATCGGCGTTCTGGATCGACATCGACACGCCGCCCGTCGTCCCGTTCTGGCCGGTCAGCGTCGCCGTGTAGGTCGCCGTCGACGACGGGCAGTAGAACTGCGTGTTGGTCGAGCACTTCGTCTGCGACGAGTCGCTGAAGAAATACGCGTTCGAGCCCGTATCGAAGAACGCGGTCACGCTGCCGCCGAGGAACGTCGCGCTCACGTCGCCCGTCGTCGCCGACGTCATCACCGTCGACGCGGCGAGCGCGTTGTTGCTCTGCGTGCCGATCCCGAACGTCAGCTGGCCGGTCGCGCTGCTCTGCCCGCTGTTGGAAATGCTCGGCATCTGCACGATCACGCCGTTGTTGTCCGTCGCGAAACGATGAACCGGGTTGGCGACCTGCTGCGCAATCGGCACCAGCGCAACCGCACAGCTCGAATTGCCGTTCGGGCACGCATAGTAGTTGTTGTAGGTCGCCGACGTCGACGTCGCGCAGTTCGTGCCGCAGTCCACCGGCGCCGGCCCGATGCCGAGAATGCCGTTCGCGCCGAGATCGCTGGCCGAGTTCGCCGACGCTCCGCCGTTGGTGCACGAGCTCGGTACGCCGGTCGTGCCGAGGTCGCCGATGATCTGCACCGGCAGCGAGCCCGCCTGCTCCGAGCCGATCGTCAGATCGACGGTACGCACCGTGCCCCACGTGTAGCTGGACACGAACTTGCCGCATTCGGCGACCGGCGCGCCGCCGCTCGTCACCTGCGGCAGGCTGCCGAGCACGCCCGACACGGCGCTGCCGACCAGCCGCAGCCCGTACGACGCCGTGTCGACGAGCACGTTGTTGACCACCTGGCAGTTCGACGTGCCGGGCACGCAGATCTTCACGCTGACGGTCGGGATGTTGATCACGCGCGCGACGCCGGTGCCGACGGTGATCACGGCCGTATTGGCGGTGTTGCCGTCCGATACGCCGGCGTTGCCGCCGTTATTGCCGTTGTTACCGTTGTTGTTGTTATCGCCGCCGTCGCCGCCGCCGCATGCCGTCACGAGCATGGCCGTCGCGGCCGCCAGGCTCAGCAGGCCGAGCCAGCGCTTGAATGTACGAGGAATTCGCAAGGTCGCTCTCCCGCTGTCACTGGATGTCGGTGCCGGTCAGCCCGGCAGGCAGCGCCGCCGGCAGCCACGCCTGGCCCGCGAACGCGCCCATGTGGCCGCCCGTGCGGATCACGAGATTGCTCGTGTCGACGGACACCGGTGCGCGCCAGCCGCGCGCCGCGTGCGCCGCCTGAACGCCGGCGGTGTACTGCGGGAAATAGCTGCCGAGGAGCGACGCCAGATCCGGCATCGCCGGCCCGCGCCACGCGAGGCCGAACACGGTGCCGGCCGCGGACGTGTATTCGTGGATGACGGTGCCCGATCCGAGCGTGATTTCGCGCACGGTATAGGCGGCCGCGCTCGCCTGTGCGCCGTCGGCCGAGCGCATCGCGCGCTGCAGCGCGCGCACGGTGGCCGCGTGATCGTCCGCCGGCGGCGACATCGGCGCGCCGCCCAGTTCGGCCTGTGCGTGGACGGTCCACAGCACACCCATCGCAACCGCCGCATGCGCGGCGGTCCAGCCCAAGCGTTTCAGCTTCACGTTCCCCCCCAAAGGGACTGGCTTCGTTGCCGTCGGCCCCGCTGTCAGGCTCGGCGCCGCAGGTCAACCAATGAAAGTCGTAAGAATGACGCTTCGTTGCTGCTGACGCGTAGTATGCCTGCGGAGTGTGTCCGAGTGTCAAATCGACGCAGCGCGGCCCGCTCGCGGCGGGCCCGGGGGAAACGTGAAAGCCATGCGCACCGGGCCGCTCCACGACATGGAGGGCCGGCGCGATGCCGCAGGGTCAGAAGCCCAGGCTCGCGAGCAGATCGTCGACCTGCGCCTGGTCCTGCACCACGTCGGACTTGCCTTCGGGCGCGACCTGCGGCCCGTTCAGCAGCGACTCGGGGCTGCCGGTCGTGCTCACGTGCTCGGCCGCGAGCGCGGCCGCGGTCGCCGCGAACTGCTCGCGCCGCTCGGGCGCGATGTTCTCGACGAGCACGGTGAGCAGTTGCTGCTCGATCAGGTAGACCATGTCCATGATCTTCTTGATCACCTGCCCGGTCAGATCCTGGAAATCCTGCGCGAGCATGATCTCGAGCAGTTGCGCGCTGGTCGCGGACGTCGCGTCGGGCAAGCCGTGCAGGAACGCGCGCGTGTCGCCCATCAGCTCGCGCACTTCCGCGTGCTCGATCGGCGCCGCGTACCACTGCGCCCAGCGCGCATCGAGCGCCTCGGCCTCGTTCTGGATGCGCTCCTGCACGGGCTTCGCGATCTCGATCGCGTTCAGCACGCGCTCGGCCGCCTGCTCGGTCATCGTCGCGACATAGCGCAGCCGGTCGCGCGCGTCGGGCACGGCTTCGGCCGCGCGCTCGACATGCTTGTCGAGCCCGAGCTCGCGCATCGAATCGCGCAGCGTGCGCGTGAGCTGGCCGATGCGCGCGAGGATGCGGTCGCTCGCGAGGTCGGCGCCTTCGGCGTGGCTGTCGGCGTCGAACCCCGCGCCGGCGAGCGCCGCATGAATCGGCTCGTTCACGTCAGCTCCCGGCCTTCGCCATCTTGTCGATGATCTTGTTCAGCTTCTCGTCGAGCGTCGCGGCCGTGAACGGCTTCACGACGTAGCCGCTCGCGCCGGCCTGCGCGGCCGCGATGATGTTCTCCTTCTTCGACTCGGCCGTGACCATCAGCACCGGCAGGTGCGACAGCGTCGCGTCCCCGCGGATTTCCTTCAGCATCGCGAGACCGTCGAGGTTCGGCATGTTCCAGTCGGAGATCACGAAGTCGAAGCCGCCGCCGCGCAGGCGCGCCAGGCCGGCCGCGCCGTCCTCGGCTTCGTCGACGTTCGCGTAGCCCAGTTCCTTGAGCAGGTTGCGGACGATCCGGCGCATCGTCGGGAAATCGTCCACCACCAGGATTTTCATGCTCTTGTCCATCGTCGTTCCTTTGCAGATTCGTTACCGTCGGGCCGCGCAACCTTGCACGCGTCCCGTGACATTTCATTCAGACCCGCTGTACGCGGTCGCCCATCGTCGCGAGGCGCGCCATCACGCGCCGGCTCATCTCCGCAAGCGGCGCCACCTCTTCCGCGCCGCCGAGCGCGATCGCCTCGCGCGGCATGCCGAACACGATGCAGCTCGCCTCGTCCTGCGCGAACGTGTGGGCGCCCGCGCGCTTCATGTCGAGCAGCCCGGCCGCGCCGTCGCGCCCCATCCCCGTGAGGATCACGCCGATCGCGTTCTTGCCCGCGTGCTGCGCCGCCGAGCGGAACAGCACGTCGACCGACGGCCGGTGACGGTTCACCGGCGGCTCCTCCGACAGCTGCGCGATGTAGTTCGCACCGCTGCGCGCGAGCAGCAGGTGCGCATGGCCCGGCGCGATGTACGCATGGCCCGGCAGCACGCGCTCGCCGTGCTCGGCTTCCTTCACCGCGATCCGGCACAGGCCGTTCAGCCGCTGCGCGAACGATTTCGTGAAGCCCGGCGGCATGTGCTGCGCGATCAGCACCGCCGGCGCGTCCGGCGGCAGCGGCGTCAGCACTTCGCGGATCGCCTCGGTGCCGCCCGTCGATGCGCCGATGATGATCAGCTTCTCGGTACTGACGAGCGGATTGTTGATCATCGGCGCAGCCGGCTGGCCGCCCGCCGCGCGCGCGGCGGCCTGCGGCTGCGGCGCCTGCCGCACGCGGGCGCGCGACGCCGCGCGAATCTTGTCGGCGAGCTTTTCCGCGTAGTCGAGCATGCCGTCGCGGATCCCGACGCGCGGCTTCGTCACGAAATCCACCGCGCCGAGTTCGAGCGCGCGCAGCGTGATTTCCGAGCCGCGCTCGGTCAGCGACGACACCATCACGACCGGCATCGGCCGCAGCCGCATCAGCTTCTCGAGGAAGTCGAGCCCGTCCATGCGCGGCATTTCGACGTCCAGCGTGAGCACGTCCGGGTTGTGCTGCTTGATGAGCTCGCGCGCGACCAGCGGATCGGGTGCGGTCGCGCACACCGTCATGTCGGGCTGGCTGTTGATGATCTCCGTCATCAGGCTGCGAATCAGCGCCGAGTCGTCGACGCACAACACTTTGATCTTCTGCACTGCGGTCATGCCTCCTGCTTTCTCGAAAGGTTGGCCGCGCCGGCATTCGCGCTCGTCGCCGGCGCACCACCGGCGCCGCGCGCGCCGAACAGCTCGATGCGCGGACGCGCCGGCGGCGGCGCGGCCGGCCGCTGCGCCGCGAACAGCTCGACGTGCGCGCGCGGCCGCGCGGCGCGCACGCGGTTGGCCTCCGCGGCTTCGCGCTCGGTCACGCCCGGCACCTGCAGCCGCAGCTTCTTCACCATCGCGCGCCCCGTGTGCGGCATGAACGCGACCTTGCGCGGATGCACGCCCTGCAGATCCTCCGCGGTAATGCGAATGCGCTCCAGCGCGAGATAGCGGCGCACGAAATCCGCGTTGCGATCGCCGATGTTGATGGTCGTCATCCCGGCCAGCACGGCCGCGCCGCCGAACACCTTCGCCTCGAAGCGTTCGCGGCGCCCGCCCGCCTTGATCAGTTCGTTGATCAGCACTTCCATCGCATACGCGCCGTAGCGCATCGATTCCGACGCGGCCGCGCCCGCATCGGCGCCGTCGTCGGGCAGCATGAAGTGATTCATCCCGCCGATGCCCGCGAACGGATCGTGCAGGCAGGCGGCGACGCACGAGCCGAGCACGGTCATCAGCACCATGTCCTCGGACGTCGTGTAGAACTCGTTCGGCAGCAGCTTCACGCCGGGGCGTTCGAAGTGATTGTCGAAGTAGCGATTGGTCGCGATCGGCAACGCGCTCATCCGCGGTCTCCGTAAGCGGGCGCGGCGCCCGCGGCGCGAACGTGTGCGCGCGGCGACACCGCCGCGACACCGCGCGCACGCGTGCCCGGCACGGCATCGCGCGTCAGTTCGTACACCGTCTGCCCGCGCAGCCGGAATGCCTGCGTGACGTACGTGAAGTTTTCCGAATGACCGGCGAACAGCAGCCCGCCCGGCTTCACGAGCGGCTCGAAGCGCGACAGCACCTGCCCTTGCGTCGGCTTGTCGAAATAGATCATCACGTTGCGGCAGAAGATCGCGTCGAACGGCTTCGCGATCCCGTAGTCGGCATCGGTCAGGTTCAGCTGTTCGAAGCGGATCATCGCGCGCAGCTCCGGGCGCACCTTCACGCGGCCGGCCTGCGCGCCGGTGCCTTTCAGGAAGAAGCGCTTGAGCCGCTCCGGCGCCAGATGCTTGACCTGGTCGTACGTATAGATGCCGGCCTCGGCCTTCGCGAGCACCTGCGTGTCGAGGTCGGTCGCGAGGATCGATGCGCCGCGCGCGGCCGATTCGCCGAGCGCCTCGATCAGCGTGATCGCGATCGAATACGGCTCTTCGCCGGTCGACGCCGCCGAGCACCACACCGACACCGGTGCCGCGCGGCCCTTCACGAAATCCGCGAGGATCGGAAAATGGTGCGACTCGCGGAAGAACGCGGTCAGGTTCGTCGTCAGCGCGTTGGTGAACGCTTCCCACTCGAGCGGATCGTTCTCCTGTTCGAGCAGGTCGAGGTAGTCGCGAAACGTGTCGAGCCCGCGTGCGCGCAGCCGGCGCGCGAGACGGCTGTACGCCATGTCGCGCTTGTGCTCGGACAGCGAGATCCCCGCGCGTTGATGAATCAGCGCGCGGATGCGTGCGAAATCCGCGCCGGTGAACGCGAAGTCGCGCCCCGGCTCGCCCGCGCGAGGCGAGGCGTCCGGTGCATCGGGTCGAAACGGTGCGCGCGCGGCCGACATGGCTTAGAAGGTCTCCCAGTCGTCGTCGGACGTGCCGGCGGCGGCCAGCGCCGGCTTCTCGCCGTTCAGCGCCGGACGCAGCAGCGCGGGCTTGTCGGCCGCCTTGGGCGCCGCGGCGGCCGTCTTCGACAGACGCGGGCCGTAGCCGCTCGCGGCCGGCGCGTCCTTCCGCGTGCGCGCGCCGCCATCGGCCGCGCGCTTCGGTTCGTGGCTCGCGGCCGGGCCCG
>NZ_CABVLY010000031.1 GCF_902498995.1 Burkholderia anthina | reverse complement strand
GCCGCCGCGCCGACGGCCGCGAGCCTGCCGCCGATCCGGCGTCCGCATCGGCCGCGCCGGCCCGCCAGCGACGCGCAGCCGGCTGCCACCGCACCGCGCGACGACAACTACCGTGCGACGGCCTCCGCGAAAGCGGCGACCGCCGGCACCGCTCATTAACGGAGAAAGGCATGCAATTCGACAAGCGCGCCTGGCTCGACAAGATCAAGCAGATGTTCGCGGGCTTCGACCGCCCGCTCGCCCTCATCGTGTTCCTGCTGCTGTGCGTGGGCATCGTCACGCTGTACAGCGCGGCGATCGACATGCCGGGCCGCGTCGAGGATCAGTTGCGCAACATCATGCTGACGTTCGTGCTGATGTGGGTGATCGCCAACATCCCGCCAACGACGCTGATGCGCTTCGCGGTCCCGCTCTATACGTTCGGGGTCGCGCTACTCGTTGCGGTCGCGCTGTTCGGGATGACCAAGAAGGGCGCGAAACGCTGGCTGAACGTCGGCGTCGTGATCCAGCCGTCCGAAATCCTCAAGATCGCGACACCGCTGATGCTCGCGTGGTACTACCAGCGCCGCGAAGGCGGGGTGCGCTGGTACGACTTCGTCGCTGCGTTCGGGATCCTGCTGGTGCCGGTCGCGCTGATCGCGAAGCAGCCCGACCTCGGCACGGGCCTGCTCGTGTTCGCGGCCGGCTTCTTCGTGATCTATCTCGCGGGCCTGTCGTTCAAGCTGATCGTGCCGGTGCTGATCGCGGGCGTGATCGCGGTCGGCTCGATCGCCGTGTTCGAGCAGCGCATCTGCCAGCCCGACGTGCAGTGGCCGCTGATGCACGACTACCAGAAGCATCGCGTGTGCACGCTGCTCGACCCGACGTCCGACCCGCTCGGCAAGGGCTTCCACACGATCCAGGCCGTGATCGCGATCGGCTCGGGCGGCGTGCTCGGCAAGGGCTACCTGAAGGGCACGCAGGCGCACCTCGAGTTCATTCCGGAAAAGCACACCGACTTCATCTTCGCGGTGTTCTCGGAAGAATGGGGGCTCGTCGGCGGCCTCGTGCTGCTGACGCTCTACATGGCGCTGATCGCGCGCGGGCTCTATATCGCCGCGCAGGGCGCGACGCTGTTCGGCCGCCTGCTCGCGGGCTCGCTCACGCTCGCGTTCTTCGTCTATGCATTCGTCAACATCGGGATGGTGAGCGGCGTGCTGCCCGTCGTCGGCGTGCCGTTGCCGTTCATGAGCTACGGCGGCACCGCGCTCACGACGCTCGGCATCGCGATCGGGATGATCATGAGCGTCGGGCGACAGCGGCGGCTGATGAAAACCTGACGACACGGTGCGGCACGCAGCTGCCGGCAGTCGCAGCAAGGAAGAAACGGCGCCCCGGGCGCCGTTTTTCGTCGGGCAGGTCGATCGAACGCGGTCACGCCGTGCGGCGCGCGCTCATTGCGGCGTCGCGCGCAGGCTCCCGTGGTCCGCACCGGCGCCCGATGCCGGCCCCTGCGTCTTCAGCCGCGCGCTCAGCTCCTTGAATTTCAGCTCGGCCGTCTCGTCGCCCTGCGCGGCCGCCGCCGCGTAATACGCGCGCGCGATGTTCAGGTTCTGCGTGACGCCGTCGCCACCGCGCTCGTAGAACGACGCGGTCACGTACTGCGCGGTCGGCTCGCCGGCGTCCGCCGCAAGCTTGTACCACTCGAACGCCTGCCGGTTGTCGCGCGGCGTGCCGCGCCCGTCGAGGAACTGGTTCGCGAGCGACAGCTCGGCCTGCACATGCCCCTGCTTCGCCGCCCGCAGGAACCAGCGGTGCGCTTCGACCGGGTTGCGCGCAACGAACTCGCCGTCGTCGAACATCCGCCCGTACACGTACTGCGCGTGCGACATGTTCGCGTCGGCCGCGCGCTTCAGCCAACGCAGCCCTTCGTCGACGTTCGCCGTCACGCCGACGCCGGTGAGCAGCATCATCGCGTAATTGAACTGCGCGAGCCGGTCGCCGCGCTCTGCCGCGTCGTGGAACTGCACCAGCGCCGCGCGATAGTCGCCGGCGTTGTAGTCGGCGACCGCCGATTGCGTCTCGTGCGCCGGATCCGGTTGCGCGTGCGGCGCATTCTGCGCGGCCGCGGCGACGCACACGGCCCACAGCCCGAGCAGCATACCGATCCGCCCGTGCGCAGCGATCGCACCGGCCGCACACCGCGCGCGCATGCCGCCCGCGCCATCGCCCGCATTCATGATCGCACCTCCTGCAGTGCCTGCCGCGTCGCGCGCAGCAGCCACGTCACGTCGGCCGACAGCGTGATCATCCGGTAGCCGGCCTCGCGATACTGGCGCGCGCTCGCCGTATCGCCCGCGAAGATGCCGACCGCGACGCCGGCCTGCTTGCCGGCCGCGAGCACGCGCGCCATCGCGGTTTCGACGTCCGGGTGGCGGCTGTCGCCGAGATGCCCGAGGCTCGCCGCGAGATCGGCCGGCCCGATGAACAGGCAGTCGACACCGGGCGTCGCGGCGATCCGCTCGACTTCGTCGACGCCGCGCGCCGATTCGATCTGCACGATCACCGCGAGCTGCGCGTTCGCCGTCTGCAGGTAATCGCGGCGCATCCCGAATGCCGCCGCGCGCACCATCCCGGCGACGCCGCGCAGCCCGTCCGGGGCATCGGGCGACGGGAAGCGGGTGAGCCGCACCGCATGCGCGGCGTCGTCGGGCGTCTCGATACCAGGAAACATCAGCGTGCGCGCGCCGGCGTCGAGCGCGCGCTTCACGAGCCACGGCTCGCGCCCCGGCACGCGCACGACGGGCTCGCTCGGCAGATGCGCGGCGGCCAGCGCACGCAGTTGCGACGCGACGTCGCGACTGTCGTTCGGCGCATGCTCCATGTCGATGCACAGCCAGTCGTAGCCGGCGTGCGCGAGCGCTTCCGCGGCCGAGTCGCAACCGAGCGACAGCCAGAGGCCGTACAGCGGCTCGTCACCGTCATGCAGACGTTGCTTGAGGGAATTGGTGAGCGTGCTCATCGATACGGCCTCCTGGCGGACAGGCAATCGAACGGGACAAGCAACAGGCGAAGCGTGCGCAACACGCCGGGCCCTGGGACGTTAGTCGGTCGCAAGCGGCCGATCTGACAACGCGGGCCGCGCGACGGCGCACGGACGCGTTTTCCGGTGCCACGCAACGATCATAGCGCGGCGTTACACGGAATGTGGGAACGGGCAGAGAGCGGCGCCGCGCGAGGCCGGTACGGCGCGGTGGCAGGCAGCCCGCGCCGGCTGGCGGGGCTGACGGGAAGGCAGGATCAGCGGCCGGGCTGGCGCTCGACGTCGGCCCAGCAGTTCGGCGTTTCGTACAGGCGCACGCGCTCCAGGCGCAGGTTCACGCCGTAGTGCGCGTCGTACACGTTCGCGAGGATGTCGAACGCGATCGCCGCGAGGTTCTCGACAGTCGGGATCCGGTCGATCACGACCGTCTTGTGGTCGGCCATCTGCTCGAGGAACGAGCGCACGACTTCGTCGCGCGCGTAGACCAGGAACGCATGGTCCCACTTGTTGACGAGGTGCTCGACCGCGAGCGCCTTCACGTCGGCGAAATCCATCACCATGCCGCGGTCGGGCGCGCCCTCGGTATCGACGAGATCGCCGCGCAGCGTGACTTCGAGCACGTAGCGATGGCCATGCAGGTTCCGGCACTGGCTGCGGTGATCGGGAATGCGGTGGCCCGCGTCGAATTCGAGTTTTCGGGTAATCAGCACGATGTCAAAAGCCGTGGCTCAGGGAATGTTCAGATATTTGTGGGTCTGCATCGACAGCCGCCACTGCGGATGCCGCTTGCACCAGTCGATCGCAAGCTTCGTGTTGATGTCGCGCGACGGGCCGTCCATCGGCTGCACCAGAAAATACGCGAAATCGAGCTTCGCGTAGTCGGCGAGCCGCTGGTTGTCCTGCGGGATCACCACCTTCAGTTCGTTGCCCTTCGTGACGACGAGCGGCGCGTCGGCCTTAGGGCTCACGCAGATCCAGTCGATCGTCTCGAGCACCGGCAACGAACCGTTCGTCTCGATCGCGATCTCGAAGCCCGCCGCATGCAGCGCGTCGACAAGCGGCTGGTCGAGCTGCAGCATCGGCTCGCCGCCGGTGCAGACGACGAAGCGATGCGCTTCGTCGTCCGGCCACAGGCCGGCGATCGTCGCGACGAGCGCTTCGGCATCCTTGAACTTGCCGCCGTTCTCGCCGTCCGTGCCGACGAAGTCGGTATCGCAGAAGCGGCACACGGCGTCCGCACGATCCTCTTCGCGGCCCGACCACAGATTGCAGCCGGCGAACCGGCAGAACACGGCCGGACGACCGGCGTTCGCGCCCTCGCCCTGCAACGTGTAGAAAATTTCCTTGACCGCGTAAGTCATCGTGCTTCGTCCGGCTCGCGCCGCTCGTTGTCGATCAGAATCGGTTATCGATGAAGCGCTGCCGGCGCATGTGCGTCACAGCGGCGCTTCAGTCACCCGCTCGCCCTTCAGGTAAGCCTCGTAGCCGCGCTTGCGCAGCTTGCAGGCCGGGCATTCGCCGCAGCCGAAGCCCCAGTCGTGCAGTTCCGCGCGCTCGCCCACGTAGCACGTGTGCGTCTCGACGCGGATCAGCTCGACGAGCGCCTCGCCGCCGAGTTGTTCGGCGAGCTGCCAGGTCTGCGCCTTGTCGAGCCACATCAGCGGCGTCTCGAGCACGACACGCGTGTCCATCCCGAGGTTCAGCGCAACCTGCAGCGCCTTCATCGTGTCGTCGCGGCAGTCCGGGTAGCCCGAGAAATCGGTCTCGCACATCCCGCCGACCAGCACGCGCAGCCCGCGGCGATAGGCGATCGCCGCGGCGATCGTCATGAACAGCAGGTTGCGGCCCGGCACGAACGTGTTCGGCAAGCCGTTCGCCGTGGTCTCGATCTCGATCGTGCGCGTCATCGCGGTATCGCTGATCGCGCCGAGCACCGACAGGTCGATCATGTGATCGTCGCCGAGCCGGTCCGACCAGGCGGGGAACTGATGCTTCAGCGCTTCGCGCACGCCTTCGCGACATTCGAGTTCGACGCGGTGGCGCTGGCCGTAATCGAAGCCGAGCGTCTCGACCGTCTGGTAGCGTTCCAGGGCCCAGGCCACACACGTGGCCGAGTCCTGCCCGCCGGAAAACAACACGAGCGCGCCGTCTTTAGCGTCTGTCCGAATCACCGTGATACTCCGTGAATGTGTAGGCTCGCGTCGCGCTGCGCCCCGGGGCCGACAGCCGCCGGACGGCCCGACGCGTGCCGGCCTGCGCCGGCTCGACCAGTATAGGCAGCGCGGTCGGCCGCGAACGCGGCGGAGCGCTTATACCGCCCATCGCGCGGCATCGTTGCCGCGCGTCACGGCGGCGCCTGCGGGCAGCCATGCCGTGCGCATGAAGCGATGCGCTAAGTCATTGAGCGGGCACGGATTTTATCACGCCCCCGAAAATACTGCCGGGCAGGCCTCCGACGACACGCAATACCCACCACAAACGAAAAACCCCAAGAACCTTCCGATTCTTGGGGTTGGAACTGCTGGTGGCCTGGGACGGAATCGAACCATCGACACGCGGATTTTCAATCCGCTGCTCTACCAACTGAGCTACCGGGCCAACGAAGAAGAGAAAGTATATCCAGCCTGACGCACTCGCGCAAGTGGTTTTCGTAAAATATTTTATGCAACGCCATCCGACGGCTTCTTGCCGAGCTCGACGCCAAGCTGTTTGAGCTTGCGATACAAGTGCGTGCGCTCGAGGCCGGTCTTCTCCGCGACGCGCGTCATGCTGCCGTTCTCGCGCGCGAGGTGATACTCGAAGTACGCGCGCTCGAACGCGTCGCGCGCTTCGCGCAACGGGATGTCGAACGGGATCGCGGCCGTCTGGCCCGCAAGGCCGAGTGCCGCGGCCATGTCGTCGCCGAGCGTCGGCAATGCCGCCGCGGACGCCACCGCTGCCGGGCCCGCGGCCTGGCCGGCACCGGCCTTCAGCGCCGCGTTGACGGACACGGGTGCCGCGCCGCGCGCGAGACCGTGCTCGACGGACTTCAACAGCTTCTGCAACGCGATCGGCTTCTCGAGGAAATCGAGTGCGCCGATCTTCGTCGCTTCGACGGCCGTGTCGATCGTCGCGTGCCCGGACATCATGATCACGGGCATCGTCAGCAGGCCCTGTGCCGCCCACTCCTTGAGCAGCGTGACGCCGTCGGTATCGGGCATCCAGATATCGAGCAGCACGAGATCGGGCGCCTGATTCAGACGGTACTCCCGCGCGGCCTGCGCGTTCTCCGCCGCCTCGACGACATGTCCTTCATCGCTGAGGATCTCCGAGAGCAATTCCCGGATGCCCATTTCATCATCTACCACCAGGATGGTTGCCATTTACGCTGCCTTTGTCTGCACACTTGCTTTTGTCTTGGCCGGAGCCGTCCCGCCCTGCGCGCCAGGTTCGGCGCCTGGCGTATCGCTCGCCATCTGCAGGAACAGAATCGACACCTGCGCCCCCTCGACGGTCTCGCCGTGCATGCGATTGCGCAGATCGATCCGCGCGCCGTGCTCGTCGACGATTTTCTTGACCGTGGCCAACCCGAGCCCCGTGCCCTTCGCCTTCGTCGTGACGTAAGGCTCGAACGCGCGCGTCAGGATGCGTGCCGGAAAACCGGGCCCGTTGTCGGACACGGTAAGACGTACCGCGACGCGCGTTTTGCCCTCGGCGTCGGGATCGCCATATTCTACTGTCTTGGTTTCGATCAACACACGCGGATGCGCGACTTCCGCGACCGAATCCTGCGCGTTCTGCAGCAGGTTGTGAATCACCTGGCGCAATTGCGTCGCGTCGCCGCGAATCACCGGCAGCGACGGCGCGAGCTCGGCGACGATCGCGCTCTTGCCTTCGCCGACGCCATACAGCCCGAGCACCTCGCTCGCCAGTTCGTTCAACTGCAGGTTCGACAGCACTGCCGGCGGCGTGCGCGCGTACTCGCGGAAATCGTCGACCATCCGCTTCATCGCGGCCACCTGGTTGACGATCATCGTCGCGCCGCGCTTGAGCACGTCCGCGTCGTGCGGCGCGAGCTTGTCGGACAGCTTCATCTGCAGCCGCTCGGCCGACAGCTGGATCGGCGTCAGCGGGTTCTTGATCTCGTGCGCGAGCCGGCGCGCGACTTCACCCCACGCGACCGAACGCTGCGCGGAAATCACGTCGGAGATGTCGTCGAACACGACGACGTAGCCGGACGTCTGCGGATCGTCCGCCTCGCCCTCGACCGTCGATACGAGCCGCGTGCCGCGCACGAGCAGCGTCAGCGGATCGGCTTCGCCGGGCACTTCGACCGCGAATTGCTGCTGCCAGTGACCGCGATCGCCGCTGCCGCCGTCGGATGCCGCCTCGCGATCGGCGAACGCCTTGCGCACCATCGCGCCGAATTCCGCAACGACGCCGATCCGGTCGAGCGCCGTGCCGATCATCGAGTTGAACGGCTGCCGGAAGATGCGCTCGGCGCCGCGGTTGGCCGTCGTCAGCCGGAACTGGCGATCGAGCACGAACACGCCGGCCGTCAGGTTCGCGAGGATGCTCTCGAGATACGTCTTCGAATGCTCGAGCGCGACCCGGTTCTTCTCGACCGCGAGCCGCGCCTCGGACAGCTGGCGCGTCATCGCGTTGAACGACTGCGTGAGGAAGCCGAGCTCGTCGCGCGTCTTGATTTCGCGCTTCGGCGTGTAGTCGCCTTCCGTGATCTCCTTGGTGCCCTGCGCGAGCAGGAACAGCGGCCGCGCGAGCTGCTGGCCGAGCGCGAGCGCAAGCATCATCGCGATGAAGGTCGCGAGGAACAGCGCGAGCGTCAGCGTGCCGATGTACATCTTGCGCAGGCCGGTGCGGCCGAGCGATTTCTCCTGGTACTCGCGATACGCGCGCTGCACCGCGTCCGCGTTGTGCGCGAGCGTCGGCGGCACCGGCTGCGTAAGCTGCAGGAACCGCTCGGCCGGCTGCAGCAGCGACGTCGTCGCGTCGGGAATCGGCCGCACGACGCGCAGCCGCAACGCGCCCTTCGCGCCATGCGCCTGCGGGTCGCCGTCGACTTCGCCTTCGATCGCCGCGTACACGCCGTGTTCGCGCGCCTGGCTCAGCATCAGCGAGGTCGGCAGGTCGTCCGGAATCAGCGCGGCGAAATTGCCCGACGCCTGCGCGACGATGTGCAGGTCGGGCGCGGCCCCCGAGCCGCCGCGGCTCGGTTCGACGATGGTCGCGTCCTGCACGCCGAACTGGTCGCGCAAGCGCAGCAGCGTGAGCGTCGTGCCGTTCGTGTTCGCATCGACGCTCGCGAGCTGGTCGGTCATCAGCCGCGCCTTCGTCTGCAGGTCGGACAGCGACGCGTCGAGCATCCCGCGGCCGAGGTTCAGGCCGGCCGTCAGCGCGGTCTCGACGTTCACGTCGAACCACGACTCGATACTGCGCGACACGAACTGGTACGACACGATGTAGATGATCCCGCCCGGCACCACGCCGACGAGCGCGAAGAACACCGCGAGCTTCGCGAGCAGCCGCGTGCCGAACTTGCCCTTCCTCAGGCGCACGACGATCATCCCGATCAGCCCGAGCACCACGAGCAGGAACACGAGCGCGACGACGATGTTCATCGCGTACAGCCACGAGTAGTAGCGGTCGAAGAATTCGGTGTTCGCGCTCGCGGCCGCAAGCAGCACGAGCAGCAGCAGCGCGGTGATCGCGACGGTCGATACGATCACGCGAATGAGGAGGCTCTTCCCGCTGGCCGCGCGGCGCACTTTATTTAGCACGTTCGGTCACCGTGAAGTTGAAGCGCTTCCAGTCCGACCCGAGCGTCCAGTCGCGGTTGTTCACCGCGTCGACCTGGAACGGCTTCGGCATCAGCGCGGTATCGAGCTGCATCCGCACCGACGCCGTGTAGGTTTCGCCGCCGCGCACCTGGTTGCGGTCGATCACGTGCCACGACGTGATGTGCCTGACGACCGCGAGCGCATCTTTCAGCGACGGGAAGCCGAGCTGCAAGCCGCCCGTCGACACGCGATATTCGCGGGTGAGCGGCTGGAACGACAGGCGGATCGTCTGCGACACCGACACCGGCTGCTCGTCGAACCAGTACCAGCGCGCGCGGCTCAGTTCGAAGTCGGTCGTGAAGTACAGCGGGATGCCCTTGTTGACCGCATCCTCGAGGTTCGGATTCAGCTCGAAATCGAAGCGGGCATCGAGGCTCCAGCCGCTTCCGTCGGCCTGCAGCGACGCGCGCTGCACGGCGATCGATTCGGCACGCGCCGGCCGAACGACAGTCAGGCACAGCGCCAGCGCGACCATCAGGACGGCTGCGAGCCGAAGTGGAAAAAGGTGTTTGATCGTCACCGTTTCTGAAACCGCGCGTAGAAAAATCCGTCGTGATCGGTGTTCTGGTCGAGTGCGCCGGCCGCCCCGCCGCGCACGCCGCCCGGCAGCAGTTGGCCGGGCGCGTCCAATCGTACCGCATCTTCACAGGCCGCTTCAAACCAGCGCGCCTGCAATTCGCCTTCTTCGGGAAAGATCGAACAGGTCACGTAAAGCAGTTCGCCGCCCGGCTTCACGAGCGGCCACAGCGCCGACAGGATGCGGCGCTGTTCCACGACGAGCGCCGCGATGTCAGCTTCGCGGCGCAGCCAGCGGATATCGGGATGGCGACGCACGATGCCGGACGCCGAGCACGGCACGTCGGCGAGGATGCGATCGAACGGACGGCCGTCGTACCACGCTTGCGGCGCGCCCGCATCGCCGACGCGCACGTCCGCCGTGAGCGACAGGCGCGCGAGGTTCTCGCCGATGCGCGCCGCGCGCGTCGCATCGCTTTCCAGCGCGACGACGTCCGCGTCAGCCAGTTCGAGGATATGACCGGTCTTGCCGCCCGGTGCCGCGCACGCGTCGAGCACGCGCATGCCGTCGCGCGCACCGAGCCATTCGGCCGCGAGTTGCGCGCCGGCATCCTGCACCGATACGACGCCGTCGGCAAAACCCGGAATGCGGTCGACCGGCAGCGCCGACGCGAGCCGCACCGCATGGCGGCCGATCGCGGTCGCTTCTATTCCGCCGGCGCGCAGCGTGTCGAGATACGCGTCGACGCTCGAACGGCGAGCGTTCACACGCAGCGTCAGCGGCCCCTGGCGCTCGCCGGCCTCGAGGATCGCCTGCCACGTGTCGGGCCATGCACGCTTCACCGCGTCGACCCACCACGTACGGTAATTCCAGCGCGCAACCGGATCGCCCTGCAGCGCCGCTACGAGCGCGTCGCGCTCGCGCAGGAAACGCCGCAGCACCGCGTTGACCATCCCCTTCGCGAATACGTATTCGCGTCGCCCGCCGATCACCGTCACGGCCTGGTCGACGATCGTGAACGCCGGATACGCCGCCGCGTCCTCCGGATCGAGCAGCAGCGCGAGCGCGCCGGCAAGCACCGCGTGCACGTGTGCGGGCGGCGCCTTGCTGACGAGCTTGCCGATCAGCCAGTCCGCGCTGCCCAGGCGACGCATCGTCCGGTACGCGATGTCCTGCGTCGCGCCGCGCGCGAGCGCCTGCGCGCCGGCCGGCATCTGCGCGAACACCGCGGCGAGCGCCGCCGGCAACGCGGTACCGCGCCGCACCGCATCGACTGCCTGCGCGGCCGCGTCGAGCGCGAAGCCCAGCGAATCGGGCGCGAGGTGCAGCGCGGACAGGCGCGCAGGGCGGCCGGCGGTGGACGGAGCGGAGGAGCGGGTTCGTGTCATCGGAGCAAAATCGGCAAACGGGACGCGGCAGGCGGCGAGGCCACGATGGCCGCGTGGCCGCGCGATCCCAAACCGCGCATTGTATCGTGCGGCCCATGCGGCCCCTTTACGGGACGCGCAAATGAAACGCCCCGCAGCGCGGGGCGTGCGGGGCGATGCGTGAAGTGCGGCGCGGCTTAGTCGAAACGGCCGGTACGGGCCATCTCCATCAGCCGCGCAATGCGCTCCTCGGTGGCCGGGTGCGTGGAGAACAGGTTCTGCAGGCCGCCGCCGTGCAGCGGGTTCATGATCATCATCTGTGCGGTGGACGGATGCGCTTCGGCCGCCTGGAACGGGATGCCGGCCGCATAGCGATGGATCTTGTCGAGCGCGGTGGCGAGCGACTGCGGATCGCCGGAGATCTGCGCGCCGCCGCGGTCGGCCTCGAATTCCCGCGCACGCGAGATCGCCATCTGGATCAAGGCGCCTGCGATCGGTGCGAGCAGCGCGACCGCGATCCCGGCGATCGGGTTGGCCGGCCGGCCGTTCTCGTCGCGCCCGCCGAAGAACATCGCGAAGTTGGCCAGCGCCGAAATCGCGCCCGCCATCGTCGCGGTGATCGTCGAGATCAGGATGTCGCGGTGCTTCACGTGCGCGAGCTCGTGCGCCATCACGCCGCGCATTTCGCGTTCGGACAGCACGCGCAGGATGCCCGTCGTCGCGGCGACCGCCGCGTGCTCGGGGTTGCGGCCCGTTGCGAACGCGTTCGGCGCATCTTCGTTGATCAGGTAGACGCGCGGCATCGGCAGGTTCGCGCGCGTGGCCAGCTCGCGCACCATCCGATAGAACTGCGGTGCCGTGTTCTCGTCGACTTCCTGCGCGTTGTACATGCGCAGCACCATCTTGTCCGAGAACCAGTACGAGAAGAAATTCATGCCGAGCGCGAACAGCAGCGCGATCGTCATGCCGCGCGAGCCGCCGATCATGCCGCCGATCACGATGAACAGGGCCGTGATCCCGGCCATCAGCATCGCCGTTTTGACCCAATTGAACATACCCACTCCTTATCCGTCAGGGGACCGCCGCGCATCAACAGGTGCGGCGAGAAATTGTAAGTGATTTGTTAGATAAGGTCTTGCCGGAAAAATTCAATTTCAACGTTGCGACGCCGCCAGCCGCAGGCCGAGGCCGACGAACGCACTGCCGACCGTGCGGTCGAGCCACTTCTTGACGCCCGGCTTGCCGGAAAAGCGCTGCGTGACGCTGCCGGCGACCCAGGCGACGACGCTGGTCCAGAGGGTGCTCATCACGACGAACACCGACCCCAGGGCCAGGAACGCCAGTGCCTTGTGCGGGCTGTCGGCCGACACGAACTGCGGGAAGAACGACACGAAGAACAGCACGACCTTCGGATTCAGCACGTTGGTCCAGAAACCCTGCATGAACAGCTGGCGCAGCGGCTTCGCGGCAGTGGCCTGCGCATCGGCATTCGCCGGCGCGGCCGCCTGCTTCGTGACGATCATGCGCACGCCGAGGTAGATCAGGTAGGCGGCACCGACCAGCTTGATCGCCGTGAACGCGGCAGCCGACGCCGCGAGCAGCGCGGTCAGCCCGAATGCGCAGGCAAGCGCGTGCACGCAGCAGCCGGCCGAAATGCCGAGCGCCGACATCAGCCCCGCGCCGCGGCCCTGCGCAACGCTGCGGCCGACGATATACGCGGTATCCGGGCCGGGCGTGACGTTCAGCAGGAAAACCGCGAGCACGAAGAAGCCGAAATGGGTGATGCCAAACATGAAAACCTCAAAACCGAAAAGCGCAGGGAAATTCTACGCGCGCCTGCCGCGTCGCGCGACTCGGCCATCCGGCCGATTGTGCGCGGCCGGCACACCGTGTCGAATGGTGTTCAGGCCGTGTCGGGCAACGTGAAGCGCTGGCCGGCAGCGAGCGGCGAGCCGGCCAGGAATTCGCGCGCGGGCAGCCGCTTGCCGCCCGGCTTCTGCAGTTGCGTCACGCGCAGCGCGCCGCTGCCGCAGGCGACGATCACGCCTTCCGGCGCGGCTTCGACGATCGTGCCGGGCGCCGCGTCGCCGCGTGCGGCCACGGGCTCGGCCGCCCACAGCTTGATTGCCGCGCCGTCGAGCGTCGCGACGCCGCCCGGGAACGGATCGAACGCGCGCACCTGGCGCGCGAGCACGTCGGCCGGCTTGCGCCAGTCGAGCGCCGCTTCGTGCTTGCCGATCTTCTCCGCGTAGGTCACGCCGTCGGCCGGCTGCGGCGTGGCGGGCAACGCACCGTCACGCTCCAGCCGCACGAGCGCGTCGACGATCAGCCGCGCGCCGTCGGCGGCCAGCCGGTCGTGCAGCGTCGCGGTCGTATCGTCGGGTGCGATCGCGATGCGCGCTTCCTCGATCATCGCGCCGGTGTCGAGGCCGACATCCATCTGCATCAGCGTGACGCCCGTCTCGGCGTCACCGGCCTCGATCGCGCGGTGGATCGGCGCCGCGCCGCGCCAGCGCGGCAGCAGCGACGCGTGGATATTGATGCAGCCGGCGCGCGGGATATCGAGCACCTCCTGCGGCAGCAGCAGTCCGTATGCCGCGACCACCATCACGTCGTGCGGAGTCGTGCGCAGCAGCTCGATCGCGTCGGCGGCTTCCTGCGGGTATTTGCCCGCGCGGCGCAGCGACGGCGGCTGCGCGACGGGCATCCCGTGCTCGACGGCGTAGCGCTTCACCGCGCTCGCCTGCAGTTTCATCCCGCGCCCGGCGGGGCGATCGGGCTGGGTGAGCACGAGCGGCACCGGAAAACCGGCCTCGTGGATCGCGGCGAGTGCAGCCGCGGCAAATTCCGGCGTGCCGGAAAAAATCACGCGCAACGTATGGGTCATGACAGCGTTCGGGAGGGCTTGGCGAACGCGCGTTACATCGCGCGTTCGAGTTTCTTCATCTTCGTCTTGATGCGGGTCTGCTTCAGCGGCGACAGGTATTCGACGAACACGCGCCCCATCAGGTGATCCATCTCGTGCTGCACGCACACGGCCAGCAGGCCCTCGCAGTCGAGCTCGAAGGTCTCGCCCCGCTCGTTGAGCGCACGCACGCGCACGTGGTCGGGACGTTCGACTTCGTCGTAGATGCCCGGCACCGACAGGCAGCCCTCTTCGTACACCTGCTTGGCGTCGCTCGACCAGACGATCTCGGGATTGATGAACGCGCGCAGCTCGTTCTTCTCCTCGGAGACGTCGATCACGATCACGCGCTCGTGCACGTCGACCTGCGTGGCCGCCAGGCCGATGCCCGGTGCTGCGTACATGGTTTCGGCCATGTCGGCGACGAGCTTGCGGATCCGGTCGTCGACCTTGTCGACGGGCTTGGCGACCTTGTGCAGCCGCTTGTCGGGGTAATGAAGAATGTTCAGCAAAGCCATGGTGTTCGGTATTCGGTGGAGCGGCGTGCCGCATCGGCCATCCGGCCGGCTGGCGCCGCCGCCGGGATGCAATGAAGATGAGGCGAACGCGCGGCATATCCATGCCGCGGGTCAAGCCTCCTGCAATCGGCCGGACGCCTGTGCGCGCGGCCCTGTCGAGTATTTCGGATGATGAAAATTTTATCATGGCGCCACGTCATTCGCTGGCCGTCGCATTCGAGGGGAACCTCATGTCGCCGCAAGCGCTGACCACTTCCGCGCTGCGTGCATGGCTGCAACTCGCGCATGCGCCGGGCCTCGCGCCGCCCGTGCTGCAGATTCTGCTCGATGCATTCGGCACGCCCACGGCGCTGCTGCGTGCGTCCGACGGCGCCATTGCCGCGGCGAGCAGCGCCGCCGCCGCGCAGGCGGTACGCGCAAGCGAGCGGGACGACCTCGACACGCGCACCGACGCCGCGCTCGCGTGGCTCGATGCGCCGGGCAACGCGATCGTCGCGCTCAACGATCCCGCGTACCCGGCGCGGCTGCGCGACCTGCACGATCCGCCGCCGCTGCTATATGTAAAGGGCCGGCTCGACCTGCTGCATGCCCGCGGCCTTGCCGTGGTCGGCAGCCGCCACGCCACACCGCAAGGGCTCGCCGACGCGACGCGCTTCGCCCACGCGCTGTCCGATGCGGGGCTCGCGATCGTTTCCGGCCTCGCGCTCGGCATCGACGCGGCCGCGCATCGCGGCGGGCTCGACGGCTGCTCCGGCACGATCGCGGTGATCGCGACCGGCGCCGATCTCGTCTACCCGGCGCGGCACCGCACACTCGCCCACGAAATCGCCGCACGCGGCACGATCGTGTCGGAATGGCCGCTCGGCACGCCCGCACGGGCATCGCATTTCCCGCAGCGCAACCGGCTGATTGCCGCGCTCGGGCTCGGCGTGCTCGTCGTCGAAGCCGCGCCGCGCTCCGGTTCGCTGATCACCGCGCGGCTCGCGAACGAGCTGGGCCGCGACGTGTTCGCGATGCCCGGTTCGATCCATGCGCCGCTCGCGCAGGGCTGCCATGCGCTGATTCGCGACGGCGCGAAGCTCGCCGCGACGCCGCTCGACGTGCTCGAGGAATACGGGCTGGGTGAGCCAAGGACTCAGGCTCGGGCTCACGCCGCCGACGGCGCGGCAGGCTCCGCGAATTCGGGCACGATCCCAGGCGCCGGCGATGAATCCGGCAATGCCGGCAGGCGCGCGCGTGCGCGTCCCGTGCAAGCAGCGTCGGCCGATCCAGCGGCAGCCGTCCGGATCGAAGCCGCGCCGCCCGGGTCTCCTGCAGAGCGATCGGTGCTCGTCGCCCTCGGATACGGCCCCGTTACTTACGAATGGCTCGCCGAGCACACCGGCCTGTCCGACGACGTGCTGCACGGCGCGCTGCTCGCGCTCGAGCTGGCCGGCCGCATCGCGAGCGTCCCCGGCGGACGCTTCGCGCGGCTTGACGCGGCGCCCACCCCGCCTGCGTCCGGCGTGCTACATTCCCCGGCATAGGGGCGGCCGTGCCGCCGACGATATCCAAGGAATTCCATGCCCGCGCTGAATCTCGACACCGATGCCGATCGGATCGCCGAGCGCCTCGCCGATCCCGACACGCTGCTGGTCGCCTGCCTGTGCGCCGAATGGTGCGGCACGTGCCGCGACTACCGGACGGCCTTCGACCAGCTCGCCGACGCCCATCCCGATGCCTGCTTCGCGTGGATCGACATCGAAACCCACGCCGACCAGCTCGACGATCTGGACGTCGAGAATTTTCCGACCATCCTGATCGAGGACGCCAACACCGCGCGCTTCTTCGGCACGGTGCTGCCGCACGCGGCGATCGTCGAACGGATGCTGTCCGACCTGAGTGCGGTGCCCGGCACGCCGCACGCTCCGAAATTGCGCAACGTCCTGAACGTCGAGGCGTGAACCGCGCACCGGCCGGGCGGCTTTTCGCACCGTTGCGCGTGCCGCCATGCCGGGCGCTTGCCGCCGTTGCGGCCCCCCTCTATGATGAGCCGCTTTTTACACGCCGCGCCGCCGTCGCTGCGGCGTGTGCTATAAAGCCGTCGTAAAAGGGACCCACACCGGCGATCCCGGTCTACCAACACACACCTGTCATGTCCAAAGCACTGATCATTGCGGAAAAGCCTTCTGTCGCGAACGACATCGCGCGCGCTTTGGGCGGCTTTACCAAGCATGACGAATACTACGAGAGCGACGAATTCGTCCTTTCGTCCGCAGTCGGCCACCTGCTGGAAATTGCCGCCCCTGAAGAGTACGAGGTCAAGCGCGGGAAATGGAGCTTCGCCCATCTGCCCGTCATCCCCCCGCATTTCGACCTCAACCCGATCGCAAAAAGCGAATCGCGGCTGAAGGTCCTCACCAAGCTGATGAAGCGCAAGGACGTCGATCGCCTGATCAACGCATGTGACGCGGGGCGCGAAGGCGAGCTGATTTTCCGCCTGATCGCGCAGCACGCGAAGGCGAAGCAGCCGGTCCAGCGCCTGTGGCTGCAATCGATGACGCCGCAGGCGATCCGCGACGGTTTCGCGAACCTGCGCAGCGACACGGACATGCAGCCGCTCGCCGACGCCGCTCGCTGCCGCTCGGAAGCCGACTGGCTCGTCGGGATCAACGGCACGCGCGCGATGACCGCGTTCAACAGCAAGGGCGGCGGCTTCTTCCTGACGACCGTCGGCCGCGTTCAAACACCAACGCTGTCGATCGTCGTCGAACGTGAAGAGAAAATCCGCCGCTTCGTCCCGCGCGACTACTGGGAAGTGAAGGCCGAGTTCGCATGCGCGGGCGGCTTCTACGAAGGCAAGTGGTTCGACCCGAAATTCAAGCGGGACGAATTCGATCCGGAAAAGCGCGACTCGCGCCTGTGGAGCCTGCCGGCCGCCGAAACCATCGTCGCCGCGTGCCGCGATCAGATCGGCACGGTGTCCGAGGAATCGAAGCCGTCGACGCAACTGTCGCCGCTGCTGTTCGACCTGACGAGCCTGCAGCGCGAGGCGAACAGCCGCTTCGGCTTCTCGGCGAAGAACACGCTCGGTCTCGCGCAGGCGCTGTATGAAAAGCACAAGGTGCTGACCTACCCGCGTACCGACGCGCGCGCGCTGCCGGAAGACTACATTTCGACGGTGCAGTCCACGCTCGAGATGCTCAAGGAGAGCCACAACTACCTGCCGCACGCGAAGCAGGTGCTCGACAAGGGCTGGGTGAAGCCGAACAAGCGGATCTTCGACAACTCGAAGATCAGCGACCACTTCGCAATCATCCCGACGCTGCAGGCGCCGAAGTCGCTGTCCGAGCCGGAGCAGAAGCTGTACGACATGGTCGTGAAGCGCTTCCTCGCGGTGTTCTTCCCCGCCGCCGAATTCCGCGTCACGACACGGATCACCGAAGTCGTCGGCCATCACTTCAAGACCGAAGGCAAGGTGCTCGTCGAGCCGGGCTGGCTGCAGGTGTACGGCCGCGACGCAGAAGGCGCGGACGCGAACCTCGTGCCGGTGCAGAAGGGCGAGAAGGTCAAGACCGACGAGATCGCTGCAGTCGCGCTCGTGACGAAACCGCCGGCACGCTACTCGGAAGCGACGCTGCTGTCCGCAATGGAAGGCGCGGGCAAGCTGGTCGAGGACGACGAACTGCGCGAGGCGATGGCCGCGAAGGGTCTCGGCACGCCGGCCACGCGCGCGGCCATCATCGAAGGCCTGCTCGGCGAGAAATACCTCGTGCGCGAAGGCCGCGAGCTGATCCCGACCGCGAAGGCATTCCAGCTGATGACGCTGTTGCGCGGGCTCGGCGTGAAGGAACTCACGGCCCCCGAGCTCACCGGCGAATGGGAATACAAGCTGTCGCAGATGGAGCGCGGCAACCTCGGGCGCGACGCGTTCATGCAGGAAATCGCCCGCATGACGCAGCAGATCGTCAAGCGCGCGAAGGAATACGATTCCGACACGATCCCCGGCGACTACGCGACGCTCGCGACGCCGTGCCCGAACTGCGGCGGCCAGGTGAAGGAAAACTACCGCCGCTTCGCATGCACGAAGTGCGAGTTCTCGATCTCGAAGATCCCGGGCAGCCGGCAGTTCGAGATCGCGGAAGTCGAGGAACTGCTGCGGGAGAAGACCATCGGCCCGTTGTCCGGTTTCCGCAGCAAGATGGGCCGCCCGTTCTCGGCAATCCTCAAGCTCTCGTTCGACGACGAAACGAAGAACTACAAGCTCGAATTCGACTTCGGCCAGGACCAGGGCGGCGAGGAAGGCGAAGCGCCCGACTTCTCCGCGCAGGAGCCGGTCGGCGCATGCCCGAAGTGCAAGGGCCGCGTGTTCGAGCACGGGATGAGCTATGTGTGCGAACACTCGGTCGCGAACCCGAAGACGTGCGACTTCCGCTCGGGCAAGGTGATCCTGCAGCAGGAAATCACGCGCGAGCAGATGGCCAAGCTGCTCGCCGACGGCCGCACGGATCTGCTGCCGGGCTTCAAGTCGTCGCGTACGGGCCGCAACTTCAAGGCGTTCCTCGTGAAGCAGCCGGACGGCAAGATCGGTTTCGAGTTCGAGAAAAAGGAACCGAAGGCGGCAGCCGCGAAGAAGACGGCAAAATCGGCGACGAAGGATGCCGAAACCGTGACGGAAGGCGCGGAAGAGAAACCGGCACCGGCCCGCAAGACCGCCGCCCGCAAGACGACGGCGCGCAAGACGGGTTCGTAATGGCGACCTGATCGCCGGGGCGTCCCCGGCGCATCGCGCGCCGGCGGATGGCGATAAAAAAACGCGGATCGATCGCTCGATCCGCGTTTTTTCTTTGTGCCGGGGCAACCGCCGCCCGGCGACACGCCGTTACAGCGGCGACGGCACCGCCACGCGCGGACGCGGCGAACGCGCGAGACGCGGCTGCAGGTTCGGGTCGGTCGATTCGGCCGGATCGGCACGCATTTCCACGCCGATCGGCGCAGGCGCCGCGCCCTGCGAGGCCCATTGTTCGCCCATCATCGCGTCGGTCGAGTGGCTGAAATGCTCGACGAGGTGGTCGATGAACGTGCGGACCTTCGCGGGCAGGTGACGCCGGCTCGGATACGCAATGTTGATCTCGACCTGCGGCAGCCGGAAATCCGGCAGCAGCCGCACCAGCGCGCCACGCGCGATGTCGCCGCCGATCAGGTAGCTCGGCAGGATCGCGACGCCCATTCCGAGCAGCGCGAACTGGCGCAGCATCGCGGTGTTGTTCGCGACGATCACGTTGGTCGGCCGGACGCGCACTTCGCCGTCCGGCCCCGTGAACACGCGCTCGTCGCCCCAGTATTCGGTCGGCAGGCTCAGGGCCGGGTGCTCGACGAGCTGCTCCGGATGCGTCGGCACGCCGTGCTTTTCCAGATAGCTCGGCGTCGCACACACGGTCATGCAGCCCGTGGTCAGCCGCCGCGTGACGATGCTCGCGCTGCGCATCTGGCGCGTGACGACGATGCCGACATCGAAACCTTCCTCGACGAGATCGACCTGGCGATCGACCAGCGTCAGATCCGGCACCACTTTCGGGAAATTCTCGGTGTACGACTGCAGGACGGGCGCGAGGTTATGCAGGCCGAATACGACCGGCGCGACGATGCGCAACGTGCCGACCGGCTCGTGGTTGCGCGCGACGACCATCTGTTCGACGTCCTCGAGCTCATCGAGAATCTGGCGCGCCCGCTCCAGATAGACCTGGCCCGACTCCGTCAGCGAAAGGCTGCGTGTGGTGCGGTTCAGCAAACGCGTGCCGAGCCGGCCTTCCAGGTCGGCGACGTGGCGCGTCGCGACCGCGTTCGAGATATCCATTGCACTCGCGGCCCGCGCGAAACTGCCGAGATCCGCAACCTTGACGAACACGCGCATCGACTGCAAATGATCCATAAACGACTCCTGCCGCTGTTACAACTTCAAAAAGTTGAAGCAAATGCGTAATTCTCCTACGACAACGGAAAAGATGCAGAGTTGCCTAACGAGACCGCGAAACGAGATAAAAACAGTCAAAAATCCTCACCTATTGCGGATAATTGATCCAATTATTCTGATTGCAGCAACAATTGGGTGAACCTCGTCGGGTAAGCGGTTGAATCAGGAAAGACCTGTTTGATGCGACACAGCAGCGCACCCGCCGGCATCGCACGGAAGCGGCGCCGGATCAGGCCGGCGCCGATTGCGGCGGAGCGTAACAACCTGTTAAAAAGACACCACGGAGCACGCCGGCGTAGCATCATGTCGGCCCCGGCCGGGCGGGACGGGTGCGCAACGTGCGCCGCCGCCGCCGCCGCTTTCAACGCGCGATTCCCGCTGACCATGAAAATTGCCATCCTCGACGACTACCAGGACGCCGTCCGCAAGCTGAACTGCTTCGAGATGCTTGCCGATCACGACGTGAAGGTCTTCAACAACACGGTGCGCGGCCTGGGACAGCTCGCGAGCCGTCTGGCGGAAGTCGAGGCGCTCGTGCTGATCCGCGAGCGCACGCCGATCACGTCGCAGCTGCTCGCGAAGCTGCCGAATCTGCGCATGATCAGCCAGACCGGCCGCGTGTCGAGCCACATCGACCTCGAAGCCTGTACCGACCGCGGCATCGCGGTGCTCGAAGGCACCGGTTCGCCGGTCGCGCCGGCCGAACTCACCTGGGCGCTCGTGATGGCCGCCCAGCGCCGCATTCCGCAATACGTCGCGAACCTCAAGCAGGGCGCATGGCAGCAATCGGGCCTGAAGACGTCGGCGATGCCGCCGAACTTCGGCCTCGGCCAGGTGCTGCGCGGCCAGACGCTCGGCATCTGGGGCTACGGCAAGATCGGCCGCCTCGTCGCCGGCTACGGCAAGGCATTCGGGATGAACGTGCTGATCTGGGGCCGCGAGCATTCGCTCGAGGCCGCGCGCGCCGACGGCTACACGGCCGCCGAAAGCCGCGAAGCGCTGTTCGAGCAGAGCGACGTGCTGTCGCTGCACCTGCGGATGCACGACGACACGCGCGGCATCGTCAAGCAGGAAGACCTGATGCGGATGAAGCCGACGTCGCTGCTCGTCAACACGAGCCGCGCGGAGCTGCTCGAGGAAAATGCGCTCGTCAACGCGCTGTCGCACAACCGTCCGGGGATGGTCGCGATCGACGTGTTCGAGAGCGAACCGATCCTGCAGGGCTACAGCCTGCTGCGAATGGAAAACGTGATCTGCACGCCGCACATCGGCTACGTCGAACGCGAAAGCTACGAGCTCTATTTCAGCGCGGCGTTCAAGAACATCCTCGCGTTCGACCAGGGCGACATGTCCAGCGTCGCGAACCCGGAAGCGCTGACGCCGATCCGCAAGCGCTGATCCGCGCCGCGCGGGCCGCGCATGTCGCGCGGCCCCGCTTCGCCGCTCCTTTCTTCAGGCGGCCACGCGGCCGCGCGTCATCGCGTCGACGCGCGCAAGAAAATGCTCGCCGTCGCGCCGCCCGAGGTCGTACGCATGCCGCATCTGCGACGGGCTCGTGTAATCCCAGCTCGAAATCGGCACCTTGCTCGACGGCTGCACGTACAGCCGTCGCTGGTCGCCGTGCGCGACCGTGAACATCTGCGGGCGCGGGTATAGCCGCGTGACCAGCACCAGCACATCGCCCGGCGACGGGTCGAGCGCGCCGACCGGCACGTTGTCGACCATCCCGCCATCGAGCACGGGCCGCCCGCCGCGGCGCAGCACCGGCGTGAACGGCGGCGTGCACGACGACTGCAGGATCAGGTCGGCGAGTTCGTCGACGGTCGCACAGGCCTGCGCGCGCACGAACTCGGGACGAAAGCCGAGCCTGCGGCCGAGCGTCGGGTGCAGCGTCTTGCGCACGTATTTTTCGATGTTATACGCGACGAGCCCCGCCGCGACCGCGCTGCGCGCGCCGAGCCAGCGCGGCACGTGCGACACGCCGATGCGGATCTCCGGTGCGTCGGCGAGTTGCGGAAACGGCTCGCCGTAGATGTCGAGCAGCGCCTGGCGGTAGATCCGGTAATGCGGAAACACGGGCTCGCGGCCGAACAGATTGCCCCAGTAAGCGTTCTTGCGGTTGTGGCGCAGCGCTTCCTCGTAATAGCGCATCACCCATGCGGCGTCGCGCGTATACAGCATGCAGGCGGTGGCCGCGCCCGCCGAGATGCCCGCGATCACGCGCGGGCGCAGCCCGAGCGCCGGCTGCGCGACGTCCCAGAAGCCTGCCTGCCACCAGCAGCGATTGCCGCCGCCCGCAAAGACGATCTGGTCGAACATCGCGCCGCTCAACTGACGAGCGCGTAGGTCGACGTCGCGTGAACGGCCATCTTGCCGTCCTCGTCGAACAACTCGACTTCACCGAACACGAGGTTGCGGCCCATCCGCAGCACGCGCGCAGTGACGAGCACGTCGCCCTTGCGCACCGGCCGCATGAAGTTGGTGTTCAGCGAAACGGTCGTCATCGGCCGGAACTCGCCGAGCGCGGCCGAGATCGCGACCACCATCGCCGTGTCGGCCGCGGCCGTGAACACCTGGCCACAGATGATGCCGCCCGAATGACGGAATTCGCCGGAAAACGGCAGGCGCATCGTGACGGTGTCGTCGCCGATCGATACGGGGACCAGACCGAGCGAGCGGACCCATGGGGCCAGCAGGCGATCCAGCAATTCGCGGACTGCGTTTTCGTCCATCTTCGGATGTCCAGAAAACGTTGCGCGACCGCCGCGCAACGCATGTGGACGTCATCATACCGGGAGCGCGCCGATAGCGATGGCTCGTTACCGCGCCGACAGCCGCCGTTGTCGCGATGAAATATTTTGAAGAAATTTGCAGAAAGGACTTGCCAAGGGTGAGATACCCGGGCATAATCTTTCTTCTGTTGGGGGCGTTAGCTCAGTTGGTAGAGCAGCGGACTCTTAATCCGTAGGTCGAGTGTTCGAGTCACTCACGCCCCACCAGGAATTTCAAAGGCCGGTTAGCGCAAGCTAACCGGCCTTTTTCCATTTCCGCTGCCGATTCGCCCCGCCTGCATCGCGGTATGCAGCCGCACGCATCTCCCGCACCGTTTCCGCTAGAATCGTCCGACAAATATCACACGACCGGCACGGCGATCGCCACATCGCTGCCGGCACTGAGAGAGCATGGGACGTCAAACATGGAATCATGTGAACGAGACCGGGCCATTCAGAGGGCATGGTCACGCCGGCGGCAGCGCGCAAGTCGACGCGCGTCGCCCATCCGACCGCATCCGGATCCGTCGCACAACACACGCAGCGAATCCGGTCATGCCGCGTAAGGACGCGTTCGTCGCGTTCGCACTCGGCGTTGCGCTGCTCGCGCTCGCAGCCGCGCTCGCCATCACGGCCAGCAGCACGGCCGGCCAGCTGGTTCGCACGCCGGGCACGGTCGTACGCATCGTGCAGGACAGCGACGCGATGCGTGCGTACCGTCCGATCGTCGCCTACCTCTCGAACGACGGCCAGCGCCGCGAAGTCGCCGGCAATACCGCGTCGAGTGTCCCTGCGTACGACATCGGGGAAAGCGTCGACGTCCTGCTCGACCCCGCCCATCCCGAGCGCCCGGCCCTGATCGACGATTTCGCGCAACGCTGGTTTCCGGCTGCCGTGCCTGCGCTGCTCGCCGTCGTGTCGCTCTCGATCGGCGGCTTGCTATACGTGAACGAGCGCCGCAACCGGCGATCCGGCGCACTGCCGCGCCGCGCTGCCGCCAAACCGGTGCGGCGCCGCTGGAACATCGCGGCCGTGCTGATCCCGATCGCGATCGGCACCGGCTTCCTGGCCGGTGCAGGCGCCGCGGGCCTGCGCCAGTGGCAGATCGCCCATCATTACGCACACTCGATCGGCCACGTCGTCGAGGTGGCCGGCACCGCACGCTCGTCGCGCCATTCGGCGATCGTCGCGTTCACGACCGACAGCGGCCGCCCGATCACGTTCACGCAAGGCCCGGCGTCATCGCCACGCGGGCTGCATGAAGGCGACGCGGTCAACGTGCTGTACGACCCCGTCACGCCGGAGCGTGCGGTCGTCGACCAGTTCTGGGATCGCTGGCGCGTCGCGGGCATCCTGTTCGCGATCGGTGCGCCGCTCTTCGTTGCCGGGCTGTTCGCCGCCGCGAGGCTGTGGCCCGAACATCGGCTGCACGAAGTCGCCGAATGACGAATACGGAGCCGGGCCGGTCAAACCGCGCGGCGTCGGCTTCACCGCTCCCTGAACGCCTCCACCTTCGCGCGATTCCCGCACGTGCGCATGTCGCACCACCGTCGTCCGACGCCTCGGCCGCGATCGACGAAGAACCACGTACAGCGGCCGCATTGCCGAACGCGCGCGAGATCGTCGCTGCGCAGCAGATGCTCGAACCCGAGCGCCGCCGCATCCATCCAGCGCGACGCGGCACGCGCATCGGGCCGCCATGCGAAGCGGCCATCGACCGCGTCGAATGTGCTGCGCCCGATCGCATCGCGAATCGCCTCCGCGAGACGGTTCGCCGCTCGCGCGCCTGCGCTGCCGCCGTCGCCGGCCGTCAGATGCGCGAGCGCGGCATAAGCGTCCTCGCGAAAACCGTGCAGCGCGGCGAGCTCGTCCACACCATCCTGCCGGGGATGACGCAGAAACCGCGTCAGGTCGGCCTCCGCCAGCAAGCCCGACTTCCCGGCCCACGCGCGCACGGCCGGCCAGTCGACGAACTTGTCGTCGTCACGCGTCTTGCCCGTGTCGGCCACCGTGTTCAGGAAGTCGAGCGCCGGATGGCCGCCGACGAAATCGGCCGCGCTCCATGCATGCGCCTGTCGCTCAGGGTCGTATCGAGTAACCATTTATTTTCACCTATCGATTTCACATCCGGATAAACCGGCGTAACCTGTTAACAACCAAAACAGGTTAGCACGGAGATGCCGATGCTCGAATTGCCGAACCGCTTCGATTTCGAAGGTCACCGGATCGCATGGGGAACGCTCGGTGAAGGGCCGCCGCTGGTGCTCGTTCACGGCACGCCGTTTTCATCGCAGGTGTGGCGACGCATCGCCCCGTGGCTCGCGCGGCGCCATCGCGTGTTGTTCTACGACCTGCTCGGCTACGGCCAGTCGGACATGCCGGACGCGGACGTATCGCTCGGCCGGCAAAACGTGCTGTTCGGCGCGATGCTCGACGCATGGAACATCGTGCGCCCGCGCGTGCTCGCACACGACTACGGCGGGGCAACCGTGCTGCGCGCGCATTTCCTCGACGGCATTGCATATTCCGACCTGACGCTCGTGAACCCGGTCGCGATCGCGCCGCAAGGCTCGCCGTTCGTGCGGCACGTCGCGCAGCATGAAGCCGCGTTCGCCGGCCTGCCGGCCTATGCGCATCACGCACTCGTGTCGGCCTATATCGGCAATGCGGTCGCGCGGCCGTTGAGCGACGACGTGCTGTCGATCTACCGTTCGCCGTGGCTCACGCCCGCCGGCCAATCCGCGTTCTATCGGCAGATCGCGCAGATGCGCCAGCGCTACGTCGAGGAAGCCGAAGCCCGTTACGCGCGGCCGGACTTTCCGGTACGCATCGTGTGGGGCGAGGACGACGGCTGGATTCCGCTCGAGCAGGGGCAGGCGCTCGCCGATCGCATCGCGGGCGGCAAGCTGATCCGCGTACCACGCGCGGGGCACCTCGTTCAGGAGGATGCGCCGGAAGCGATCGTCGCGGCGGTGCTCGACGGGCACGCGTGCGGTTGAGCGCGGTTGAGCGCCGCCGCGCAGCACGTCAGAGGGCCGGCACGCCTTGCGCGAGCGTCGCGACGAACTTCGCGGTGCGCGGGTCGCGCGGCCGGCCGAACAGCTCGCGCGACGCGCCGGCTTCGACTACGCGGCCTTCCGCGAGAAACACCGCATCGTGCGCAACCGATGCGGCCAGACGCAGATCGTGCGTGGCCATCAGCATGGTCGTGCCTTCGCGCGCGAGCTGGCGCAGCACCTCGACGACTTCGACGGACAGCTCGGGATCGAGCGCCGACGTCGGTTCGTCGCACAGCAGCACCTGCGGCGACGGCGCGAGCGCACGCGCGATCGCGACGCGCTGCTGCTGCCCGCCCGACAAGGTCGCGGGCCACGCGTCGGCCTTGTCCGCAATGCCGACCTTGTCGAGCAACGCGAGCGCGCGTTCGCGTGCCTGCTCGCGCGGCCAGCGCTGCACGGTCACGAGCCCTTCCATCACGTTCTGCACGACGCTCAGGTGCGGAAACAGCTGGAAATTCTGGAACACCATGCCGGTCTGCCGGCGCACCGCGAACACGGCGTCGCGCGACGGCCGGTGCCCCGCCGTGAATTCGATGCGCGCGTCACCGACCGTGAGCGTGCCCGTCTCGGGCACTTCGAGCAGGTTCACGCAGCGCAGCAGCGTGCTCTTGCCGCTGCCGGACGGCCCGATCAGCGCCGTCACGCTGCCGGGCTGCAATGCGAGGTCGATCGCGCTCAGCACGCGATGCGCGCCGAACGACTTGTCGATGCGCTCGAGACGAATCATCGCAACTCCGCATGGAACAGCGCGTGACGGCCGAAACGGAGTTCGAGGCGACGTTGCAGCGTGGAGAGCACCGAGCTGAACAGCAGATAGATCAATGCGGCTTCGGTGTAGAGGATCAGCGGCTCGTAGGTCACGGCCGCGATGCGCTGCGCGGCCTGGAAGATTTCCGGCACGGTCAGCACGGCCGCGAGCGACGTGTCCTTCACGAGCGAAATGAACGAATTCGACAGCGCGGGCAGCGCGACGCGCGCGGCCTGCGGCAGGATCGCGCGACGCAGCGCCTGCGCGCGCGTCATCGCCATCGAATAGGCGGCTTCCCACTGCCCCTTCGGGATCGATTCGATCACGCCGCGAATCACCTCGGCGTTGTACGCACCGACGTTCAGCGAGAAGCCGATCACGGCGGCGGTCAAAGGATCGAGCACGATGCCGACATTCGGTAGTCCGTAGAAGATCACGAACAACTGTACGAGCAGCGGCGAACCGCGAAACAGCCAGATGTAGAAGCGTACGCCGGCCTGCGCCCAGCGCGGCCCGAACAGGCGCGCGAGCGCCGCACCGAACGCGAGCAGCAGGCCGATCGCGAACGACGCGAGCGTGAGCGGAACCGTGAACACGAGCCCCGCAACGAGCAGGGGCCGCAGCGATTCCGCCATCAGGTGCAGCCAGGCCGGCATCGTTCAGCCTCGCATCACGGCTGCGACACGTCGCGGCCGAAATACTTCTGCGAGATCTTCGCGTAGGTGCCGTCGGCCTTGATGTCGGCGAGCGCCTTGTCGATCGCGGCCACCAGCGCGGGGCTGCCCTTGCGCAGCAGCACGCCCGACGCATCGCCGGCGCCGGTCGTGTCGGTCGCCGCGATCTTCAGTTTCGCGTCGGGCTTGTGCTTGCGGAAATCGAGGTACGACAGCGAGTCGTTGATCGTCGCGTCGACGCGCCCCGAGCTCAGCAAATCGATCGATTCGTTGAAGCCCTGCACCGGCACCACGTCCGCACCGTGCGCGGCCGCGAGCTTGCCGAAGTTGCTCGTCAGCGTGTTCGCGGATTTCTTGCCCTTCAGGTCGTCGAACGAGCGGATCGACGTGTTGTCCGCGCGCACGATCAGCACCGCGTGCGACGTGATGTACGGCGTCGAGAAATCGTATTTCGCCTTGCGCGCGTCGGTGATCGACACTTCGTTGACGACCGCGTCGTAGCGGTTCACGTCGAGGCCCGCGATCAGCCCGTCCCACTTGCCTTCGACGAATTCGGGCTTCACGCCGAGCCGCTGCGCGATCGCGGTCGCGATGTCGACGTCGAAGCCGGTCAGCTTGCCCGTCGCATCGTGATACGTGAACGGCGCATACGTGCCTTCGGTGCCGACCCGGAACACGCCGGCCGACTTGATCTGCGACAGGTCGTCGGCAGCGAGCGCACTCGTGGCCGCGACGGCCTGCAGCATCGCGACGACCAGGATGGAGCGGAGGATTTTCATGATGCGGACCCCGAATGATTGAAGGGAGTGATCCCGCCGGCGCACGTGCGCCGTTCGAGAGGTCCGCGAATTCTACCGATGCGGGCAAGCCCGGCAAAAACGCAAATCGGCTAACGATATGAGCCGATCGAATAACGCCCGCACCGGCCGTGAAACCGGTGCGGGCGCGAATGTCCGCACATTACGTGCGACTTACCACGGCAGCGAATAGGTCTTCGTATTCGTGAAGCTCTTCATCGCTTCCTGCACGCCTTCCTTGTAGCCGAGCCCCGAATCCTTCACGCCGCCGAACGGCGTCAGTTCGAGCCGGTAGCCCGGCACCTCGCGCACGTTCACGCTGCCGACTTCGAGCTCCGTGATGAAGCGCGTGATGCTGTCGAAGCGGTTCGTGCAGACCGACGACGACAACGCATAGTCGGTGCTGTTCGACATCCGGATCGCCTCGTCGATGTCGCGAAAGCGCATGATCGGCGACACGGGCCCGAACGTCTCGTACTTCACGAGCGGCATGTCGGGCGTCACGCGATCGACGACCGTCGGCGAATACAGCGCGCCGTCGCGCACGTTGCCGACCAGCAGGCGCGCGCCGCGCGAAATCGCGTCGTTCACCTGCTGCTCGCAGAACTTCGCGGCCGCTTCGTCGATCACCGTGCCCATGTCGACCGACGGATCGGCCGGGTTGCCGTACGCCCACGCGCGGGTCTTCTCGACCACCAGCTCGGTGAAGCGGTCGGCCACCGCCTCGTGCACGAGCATCCGCTTGATCGCGGTGCAGCGCTGCCCCGAGTTCTTGTACGAGCCCGACACCGCGAGCGTGCTGGCCTCGTCGAGGTCGGCATCCTCCATCACGATGATCGGGTCGTTGCCGCCGAGCTCGAGCACCGCGCGCCGGTAGCCCATCCGTGACGCGATCGATTTGCCGATCGACACGCCGCCGGTGAACGTGATCAGGTCGATCGCCGGGTTCGTGATCAGTTCGTCCGCGATGTCCTTCGGGTCGCCGGTCAGCACCTGCAGCATCTGCGGCGGCAGGCCTGCTTCGTACAGGATGTCCGCGAACAGGTAGCACGACAGCGGCACCTTCTCCGACGGCTTCACGACGATCCGGTTGTTGGTGGCGACCGACGGCACGACCTTGTGCGCGACCTGGTTCATCGGATGATTGAACGGCGTGATCGCGGAAATCACGCCGAGCAGCGGCTCGCGCTGCGTGTACACGCGGCGCTTCTTGCCGTGCGGCGTCAGATCGCACGAGAAGATCTGCCCGTCGTCCTTCAGCACTTCGCCCGCGCCGAACGTGAGCACGTCGGCGACGCGCCCCGCTTCATACGTCGAATCCTTGATGCACAACCCGGCTTCGGCCGTGATCAGCTCGGCGATCTCGGCGGTGCGGGCACGCACGATGTCGGCCGCACGACGCAGGATCGCCGCCCGCTCGTGGCGCGTGAGCGACGGCCGGTACGCGCGGGCAGCCGCGAATGCGCGCCGCACGTCGTCGAGCGTCGCCTTCGGCACGGTGCCGACGAGCGAGCCGTCGTACGGGTTTCGTACCTCGATCACCGCGTCGCGATGGATCCGTTCACCATCGATTCGCAGTGCTTCACGATGAAGCGCGTGGACATCCGTCGATGCTGCAATGGCGTTCATGAGTATCTCCCTGGCGGATACGTGCGTATCACTGCAGATGGTTGAGCGCGATGTCGATGATGTCGAAGTTGCGCAGCCGCGCGCGGCCCGAAACGTCGGTCGCGACCGGCTTGCTGAAGATCAGCGGCACGATCTGCTCGGAGATCCCGCCGTGCGAGCGCAGCGGCACGTCGAGGCCGGACAGGTCGTGCTTGATGCGGCGCGTGCCGAGCACGACGTCCTGCTTCGAGATCACGATCAGGTCGCCCATCCGCGCCGGCGGCAGCTCGAACCGCGCGCAGCCTTCGGCCCCCGTCAGCACGACCTCGATGCCGTCCACCGCGGCGAGCCGCGCGCGCAGCGCGTCGGCATCGGCGGAATCCGGCACGTAGACCGTCGCGAACGAGCCGAGCGCGCCGTGGTGCACGACGTACGGATCGGTGATCGGCAGGATCACGCGCGCCGCATCGTGGCCGAGCCACTCGTCGAACAGCTCCTGCAGGTAGATCACGTTCGGCTCGCCGGTCTCGCCGTCGTGCTTCGCGTTCATCCCGTGGTCGGCCGTGATCGCGACGATCGCGCCGAGTTCGTCGAGCCGCTTCAGGTACGTGTCCATCATCTGGTAGAACGCGTTCGCGCCGTCCGTGCCGGGTGCGCACTTGTGCTGCACGTAGTCGGTGGTCGACAGGTACATCAGGTCGATCGGGCGCGTCTCGAGCAGGCGCACGCCGGCTGCGAACACGAATTCCGACAGGTCCGCGCTGTACACGCTCGGCACCGGCTTGCCGACCAGTTCGAGCACGTTGTCGATGCCGTTTTCCTCGATGCTCGCCTCGTCGGCCTTTTCCGACGAGAAGCAGATGCCCTTGAGCCCCTTGCCGAGCAGGCGCCGCAGCTTGTCCTTCGCGGTGACGACCGCGACGCGCGCGCCCTGTTCGGCGAAGGTCGCGAGCACGGTGGGCGCGACGAGGTACTTCGGATCGTTCATCAGCACCTCGGCGCCGGTGTCGCGATCGTAGAAGTAGTTGCCGCTGATCCCGTGGATCGCCGGCGGCACGCCGGTCACGATCGACAGGTTGTTCGGGTTCGTGAAGCTCGGCACCACGCACTCGCCCTTGAGCGCCGTGCCCGGCTTCAGCAGCGTGCGCAGGAACGGCGCAACGCCGGCCTCGGCCGCCATCTCGAGATATTCATAGGCGCAGCCGTCGACGCAGACGACCACCACGGGGCGGCTCATCCAGTTGTAGCGGCGGCCGTTCACTTCCACGGATACAGGCGTTTCAGTCATGACGTTCAGTCCTTTCGGTTCGAAGGGGGTTGAGCTGTCGGCGCCCGCGCCGCGCCGAGGAGGTGTTTTCCATGCTTGACATTAAAATGGATGATTTGTAGATTGTCAACAACATGCAGAGAACAGAAAGCAAAATACGAAAGCACGAGGAAGCACGAAGAGGGCTGGTCTCCACTCATCCGCCGCTCGCCGCGGCGCCACAGTCAAGGGGTCTGAAGATGAACGAAGTGCCGGTACACAAGCGTTTGAATGGATGGGCGACGGGCGTGGCCCGTCTCGCGCTGGCCGCCGCAGTCGCGCTGGGCGCGGCGCAGGCGGCCCACGCGAAGACGTCGCTGCTCGTCTACACCGCGCTGGAAGACGAGGCGATGAAGCCCTACAAGGACGCGTTCGAGAAGGCGAACCCCGATATCGAGATCCACTGGGTGCGCGACTCGACTGGCTCGGTCACCGCGAAACTCCTCGCCGAAAAGAACAACCCGCGCGCGGACGTCGTGCTCGGCCTCGCCGCATCGAGCCTCACGCTGCTCGACCTGCAGGGGATGCTGATGCCGTACGCGCCGAAGGGCTTCGACCAGCTCACGCGCAAGTACAGCGACGCGAACACGCCGCCGCGCTGGGTCGGCATGGACGTGTGGGGCGCGACGATCTGCTACAACCGCGTCGCCGCGCAGGCGAAGAACATTCCGAAGCCGACGTCGTGGGAAGACCTGACGAAGCCGATCTACAAGGGCGCGATCGTGATGCCGAGCCCGGTGTCGTCGGGCACCGGCTATCTCGACGTCACGGCGTGGCTGCAGACCTTCGGCGACGACCGCGGCTGGAAATTCATGGACGCGCTCGACAAGAACGTCGCGCAGTACGTGCATTCGGGCTCGAAGCCGTGCACGCTCGCCGGCACCGGCGAATTCCCGATCGGCATCTCGTTCGAATTCCGCGGCCACGAGCTGCAGGCGCAGGGCGCGCCGATCGACCTGGTGTTCCCGAAGGAAGGCCTCGGCTGGGACATGGAAGGCACGGCGATCATGAAGACGACCAAGCAGCCGGACGCCGCGAAGAAGCTCGCCGACTTCATGGCGAGCAAGGAAGCGAACGAGATCACCGCGCGCTGGTGGGCGATCGTCGCGTACCCGGGCGTCGCGCGCAAGCTCTCGGGCATTCCCGACAACTATGCGGACCTGCTCGTGAAGAACGACTTCGTGTGGTCCGCGAAGAACCGCCTGTCGATTCTCGACACCTGGCAGAAGCGCTACGGGGCGAAGACGCAGCAATGACCCGGCAGTAACGCCGCACCCGGCAGCGGGGCCGCGTCACGCGCCGCCCCGCATCTGTTCCCATCGTCGTATCCGGCCCGCTGGCGGGCCGCCCGCAGCGTGGAGGCGTGCATGGCACCCTATCTGAGCGTAGAACGCATCGAAAAGCGGTACAACGACACACAAGTCCTCACCGACATCAACCTGAGCGTGATGAAGGGCGAGATGATCTGCTTCCTGGGGCCGTCCGGCTGCGGGAAAACCACGCTGCTGCGGATCATCGCGGGGCTCGAGGCGCAAAACGCCGGCCACATCATGCAGGACGGCCGCGACATCTCGCGGCTGCCGCCGCAACTGCGCGACTACGGGATCGTGTTCCAGTCGTACGCGCTGTTTCCGAACCTCACCGTCTACGACAACGTCGCGTACGGGCTGGTGAACCGCAAGATGAAGCGCGAGGTGATCCACGAGCGCGTACATACGCTGCTCGCGCTCGTCGGCCTGCCCGACAGCCATCGCAAGCATCCGGGGCAGTTGTCCGGCGGCCAGCAGCAACGCATCGCGCTCGCGCGCGCCCTGGCGACGTCGCCAGGCCTGCTGCTGCTCGACGAACCGCTGTCGGCGCTCGACGCACGCGTGCGCGTGCGGCTGCGCCAGGAGATCCGCGCGCTGCAGCAGCGGCTCGGCGTGACGACGATCATGGTCACGCACGACCAGGAAGAGGCGCTGTCGATGGCCGACCGCATCGTCGTGATGAATCACGGCGTGATCGAGCAGATCGGCACGCCGCTCGAAATCTACCGGCAGCCCGCGTCGCCGTTCGTCGCGGACTTCATCGGCCGCGTCAACACGATTCCCGCCGAAGTCGCGCAGGACGGCACGCTGCGCGCCGGCGGCGTCGGCTTCGACTGCCGGCACGGCGCCACCCGGCCGGCGCAGGGCGCGGCAGTGTCGGTCTATGTGCGCCCCGAGGACCTGCGCATCCGCATTCCGGGCGAGACGGCCGACAACGTGCTGGCCGGCCGCGTCGAGAAGCTCGAATTCCTCGGCGCGTTCTGCCGCGTGAGCTTCAAGATCGACGGGCTCGACGGCCAGGAGATCGTCGCCGACCTGTCGTATCACGACGTCGATCACACCGGCGTGCAGGCCGGCGCACGCGTCGACCTCGCACTCGACCGAGAGCATGTGCGCGTGTTTCCGAGCGCGAAGGAGCGACTGCAATGAGCACCGTCCTCACCGAACGCCGCCGCGGCGCGGCCGCCCCCGCCGACGTGCGGCAGATCACGCACTGGCACGACCGCGTCGCGCAGCTCGCGCTCGTCGCGATGGCCGCGCTGATGTCGCTGTTCCTGCTGCTGCCGCTCGCGCTCGTCGTGCAGAAATGCTTCGTCGATGCGGACGGGCACTTCGTCGGCATGCACAACTTCATCGAGTATCTCGAGGACAGCGGCGTGCTGCGCTCGATGCTGCATTCGCTGACGGTCGGCACGCTCGTCACGGCGATCGTCGTGCCGATGGCGTTCACGTTCGCGTATGCGCTGACGCGCTCGTGCATGCCGCTGAAGAACGCCGCCCGCACGATCGCGCTGCTGCCGCTGCTCGCGCCGACGCTGCTGTCCGCCGTGTCGTTCATCTACTGGTTCGGCAACGCGGGGCTGCTCAAGCCGCTGCTGCACGGCCACTCGATCTACGGGCTGCCGGGCATCGTGCTGAGCCTGGTGTACGCGTCGTTCCCGCACGTGCTGATGATCCTCGTCACCGCGCTGTCGCTCGCGGACGGCCGGCTCTACGAGGCCGCCGACGCGATGGGCACGCGCCGCCTCCGCAAGTTCTTCACCATCACGCTGCCCGGCGCGAAGTACGGGCTGATCAGCGCGACGATGGTCGCGTTCACGATGTGCATCAACGACTTCGGCGTGCCGGTGGTGATCGGCGGTTCGTACAACGTGCTGTCGACCGACATCTACAAGCTGATCATCGGGCTGCAGGACTTCAACCGCAGCGCGGTCGTGAGCCTGATGCTGCTGTGCCCGGCGCTCGTCGCGTTCGGCGTCGACTACTTCATCCGCCGCCGCCAGCAGTCGCAGCTCGGCGCGCGCTCGACGCCGTACCAGCCGAAGCCGTCGCGCGGCTTCGACGCCGCGATGCTCGCGTACTGCGCGCTGGTGTGCGCGTTCTTCATCGCGGTGGTCGGCATCTCGGTGTTCGCGTCGTTCGTGAAGTTCTGGCCGTACCAGATGAGCCTCGGGCTGCAGCACTACAAGATGGGGCTGATCGGCGCCGGCATCTTCGACGCGTACAAGAACAGCCTGCGGATGGCCGCGACGGTGGCGCTCGGCGGCACGATCGTCGTGTTCGGCGGCGCCTACCTGATCGAGAAAACCCGCGGCGCGCGCTGGCTGCGCGGCTTCATCAGCCTGTGCGCGATCCTGCCGATGGGCGTGCCCGGCCTCGTGCTCGGCATCAGCTACATCTTCCTGTTCAACGCGCCCGGCAATCCGCTGAACGGGCTGTACGGGACGCTGTGGCTGCTCGCGATCGTCACGGTCGTCCACTACTACGCGTCGAGCCACCTGACCGCCGTCACCGCGCTGCGGCAGATCGACAGCGAGTTCGAGGCCGTGTCGGCGTCGCTGAAGGTGCCGTTCTACAAGACCTTCGTGCGTGTAACCGTGCCCGTGTGCCTGCCCGCGATCCTGCTGATCGCGCGCTACCTGTTCGTCAACGGGATGACGACGGTCTCCGCCGTCGCGTTCCTGTACTCGCCGGACACGCAGCCCGCGTCCGTCGCGATCCTGAACCTCGACGACGCGGGCCAGATGGGCCCGGCCGCCGCGATGGCGACGCTCGTGCTCGCGACCTCGTCGTTCGCGTGCGTGCTGTTCGCCTGCATCTCGCACCGTCTGTTGCGCCGCACGCAGGCCTGGCGCAATCCGCATCGCCGTTGATCCCTTAGCCGCATTCACGTGACGTCCCGACTTCACCAAGGAGACACCATGACGCTCGCCACCCAGCCCATCCTGCTCACCCCCGGCCCCCTGACGACCTCGGACCGCACGCGCGACGCGATGCTGCGCGACTGGGGATCGTGGGACAGCGACTTCAACGCGATCACCGCGCGGCTGCGCGAACGGCTGCTGCAGATCGTGCACGGCGAAGGCACGCACGAATGCGTGCCGCTGCAAGGCAGCGGCACGTTCTCGGTCGAAGCGGCGATCGGCACGCTCGTGCCGCGCGACGGCCACGTGCTGGTGCCAAACAACGGCGCGTACTGCGCGCGCCTCGCGAAGATCTGCCGCGTGCTCGGCCGCAAGCTCACGACGATCGACTACAGCGAGGAGCGCCGCGTCGATCCGGCCGACGTCGAGCGCGCGCTCGCCGCCGATCCGACCATCACGCACGTCGCGCTCGTGCACTGCGAAACCGGCGCGGGCGTGCTGAACCCGCTGCACGACGTCGCGAAGGTCGTCGAGCAGCACGGTCGCGGGCTGATCGTCGACGCGATGAGCTCGTTCGGCGCGATCGACATCGATGCGCGCACGACGCCGTTCGATGCGGTGATCGCCGCATCCGGCAAATGCCTCGAAGGCGTGCCGGGGCTCGGCTTCGTGATCGCGAAGCGCGCCACGCTCGAGCGTTGCGAAGGCAACAGCCACTCGCTCGCGATGGACCTGTACGACCAGTGGGTCTACATGCAGCGCACGACCCAGTGGCGCTTCACGCCGCCGACGCACGTGGTCGCGGCGCTCGATGCGGCCGTCGCGCAATACGTCGACGAAGGCGGGCTCGCCGCGCGCGGCGGCCGCTACCAGCGCAATTACCGTACGCTGATCGACGGGATGCTCGCGCTCGGCTTCCGGCCCTTCCTCGATCCGGCGATTCAGGCGCCGATCATCGTCACGTTCCATGCGCCGGACGATCCGAACTACGACTTCAAGCGCTTTTATCAGGAGGTCAAAAAGCGCGGCTACATTCTGTATCCGGGCAAGCTGACCGAAGTCGACACGTTCCGCGTCGGCTGCATCGGCCACTTCGGTGAAGCCGGCATTCCGGGCGCGGTCGCCGCGATCGCCGACACGCTGAAGGCGATGGGCGTGCGCCGCATCTCCGCCGAAGCAGCCGCCTGAACGCGCTGTCCCGGGCCGCACGGCGGCGCCCGGCTTCCCGCCGCGCGTCACCGTGCGGCGGTTTCGCTTTGGTTTTCTCCCGCCGTGCGCGGCACGGCCGACCTCTGGACCTCTACTGGCACGACACCCGATGCGACCCTTCTGGATCGAACAAGCACTGTTCAACGACGGCGATCTCGCCCCCGCGCTGCAGGGCGCGACGCAGGCCGACGTCTGTATCGTCGGCGGCGGCTTCACGGGGCTCTGGACCGCGATCCAGGCCAAGCAGCAGAACCCGGCGCTCGACATCGCGATACTCGAGGCCGATCTGTGCGGCGCCGGCGCGAGCGGGCGCAACGGCGGGTGCCTGCTCACGTGGTCCGCGAAATTCCTGACGCTGCGGCGGCTGTTCGGCGAAGCGGAGGCGATCCGGCTCGTGAAGGCGTCGGAAGCGGCCGTCCAGCACATCGCCGACTTCTGCCGTACCCACGGCATCGATGCCGAGTTGCGGCTCGACGGCACGCTGTACACCGCCACATCCCGCGCGCAGATCGGCACGCTCGCGCCGGTGCTCGACGCGCTCGCCGCGTGCGGGATCCACAGCTACGCGCCGCTGCCGGCCGCCGAAGTCGCGCGCCGCTCCGGTTCCGCGCGCAATCTCGACGGCGTGTACTCGCCGATCGCCGCGACCGTGCATCCGGGCAAGCTCGTGCGCGGGCTGCGCCGCGTCGCGCTCGCGATGGGGATCCGGATCTACGAGCGCTCGCCGTTCGTCGACTTCACGCCGGGACAGCCGGCCGTCGTACGCACGCCGTCCGGCAGCGTGCGCGCGGGCAAGCTGGTCTTCGCGATCAACGCGTGGATGGCGAGCCGCTTCCCGCAGTTCGAACGCACGATAGCGGTGGTGTCGAGCGACATGGTCATCACCGAGAAATGCCCGGAGTTGCTCGAGCAGACCGGGCTCGTGGACGGCGTGTCGGTGCTCGATTCGCGGATCTTCGTCTACTACTACCGCACGACCGCCGACGGCCGGCTAATGCTCGGCAAGGGCGGCAACACGTTCTCGTGGCGCAGCCGCATCGCGCCGGTGTTCGACCAGCGCTCGCCGTACGAGGCGCAACTCACGCAGAGCCTGCGCGAATTCTTCCCGTCGCTCGCGGGCGTGCCGGTCACCGCGAGCTGGAACGGTCCGTCGGACCGCTCGGTGACGGGCTTCCCGTTCTTCGGCCGCCTCGACGACGCGCCGAACGTGTTCTACGGCTTCGGCTATTCGGGCAACGGCGTCGGGCCGACCTACATGGGTGGGCAGATTTTATCGTCGCTGGTGCTCGGCCTCGACAACGCGTGGACGCGCAGCCCGATCGTGCGCGGCCCGCTCGGGGCTTTCCCGCCGGAGCCGATCCGTTATGTCGGCGCGCACGTCGTGCGCAACGCGATCCGCCGCAAGGAACGCGCGGAGGACGAGAGCCGGCAGCCGGCGAGGGTCGACACGTGGCTCGCGAAGTTTGCGAGTGCGGCGGGGAAGGCAGACAAGGCGTGACCGACGGGCGCAATGCGGAGGGGGAAGAACACCGCGCCACGGACGCCGCGTCGCTGACTTTTATTCGACCCCGCACCTCGGATTACAAGCGGGAAGCCCGTCAATAGAACAAGTCAAATCATCAATGCCGGGCTTTCTCTAAAACAGGCGATCTGCGTGCGAATCACTGCATGCCGATAAGACAGGTCCTGCCGAAAATCCCGTGAGGTGCAGCTAACGCCTCAAACTATCTGCACTGCCAACAAAGCCGGTTGCAACGCGATACCATTGGCTATCTCATCAATACATCCGACGAAATGACACGCGCTCTTCTATTGACCCTACTCATCGCGCTGGTCAATGCGTGCTCGCAATATAAAGATGAGCACTGGACGGCCCTTCGCAACATGCCGGCCTTCGCCGAGCCAAACGACGACAGAACCCACCCGATCTTTACGGTCAGGAAAGGCGAGTCCTGTGTCCCCGTGACGGATCGGGTTGCAAAGGTTTATGCATACACCCAGGTGCGCTGCGAATCCGGGACGGGCTGGGTACTGGACGATTTCTTTGATAAACAGCGCGGCAAATGATCAGCCGCAGGCGATCACTGCTTTCGGCCGGACATCATCAACTTCGAACGGACGGCCGTCACGCACGACCAGGCAAACAGGGCCGTGGCAACGGCGGCTCGACAACGAAAGCCCGATCCAGCGGCTCCGCGCCCTTGCGTCGCCAATGTGCGGTGACAAGTCACGCGGCCACTCACGCGCGAGCTTTTTCTCGCGCCGCCTTGCCCGTCGCGGGCAAGCCCTGTTCGTGCGTGCGGCGCATCCGCGCGAGGCCGTGCGCGACGTGCTCGCGCACGAGCGCAACCGCCTTCTCCTCGTCGCCGCCGGCGAGCGCCTGCACGATCTTGTCGTGCTCGGCCGCCGACACCGCGATCGCATCCTCCTCGGCTTCGATCGCGGCCTGGCGCAGCAGCCCGAGCTGGCGCACGAGCCGGCGATAGGTATCGGTGAGGTGCGTATTGCCGACGCCGACCACCATCGCATCGTGGAACTGCACGTTCAGCTCGGTATAGCGCGTGACGTCGTGCGTCTTCGCGGCATCCTTCATCGACTGGATGATGCCCTTCAGCACCTTCAGCGTATCGGGCGAAATGCGCTTCGCGAGCGCGCGCGCGACCGATTCGTCGAGCATCGCGCGCACTTCGTAGATCTCCTCGGCTTCACGCAGCGGCACGATACGCACCGTCACGCCGCGGTTCTTCTCGTTGCGCAGCAGCCCGGCCTGCTCGAGCGCGCGGAATGCCTCGCGCACGGGGCCGCGCGACACGTTCAGCTTGGTCGCGATATCGACTTCGTTGAGTTTCTCGCCGGGTGCGTACTCGCCTGACACGATCGCGCGCTCGAGCATGTCCTGGACAATCATCGCGAGCGACTGGCTTTGCAGGAGTTCGATGGCGTTGAGCGCGTTCGGGGCAGTCATGGTCGGCAGGCAGCAAAGCTGCGAATGAAAACGAGGGCGCCATTTCGGCGAATGATCCCTGTATACCCTCGCCCCGACACATTGTCAACAGTTTTCAGTTTCCAAAAACCAATCCCGCGTGCCGGAATCCGGATGAAACCGACCGGCACGCGGCGTCGCGCGGCGGCGGACAAGCAGGCCGTCGAACCGCGCGACGCCGGCTTGCCGTCAGGCCGTCTGCTTGAGCGGCCCCGGATCGCTCTGGCTCGGCCGGCCCGTCTCGACGTGGCCCGCGAAGCGGCGCACGACCTTGTCGTCGCCGCCGCGCAGCGTCGTCGCGGTGATCGTCAGATCGTACCAGCCGTGGCTCGACGACAGCTCGAAGTGATCCTCGATGCGCTCGCCCGGCGCCAGCGTGTAGCTGCGCGCATGCGCGTGGCTGTATGCATTGTCGACGACCACGCGGCAGCTCGCGCGCCCGCTGTTGCGCAGTTGCAGATACACGTGGCGGTTGCACACGTCGTAGCCGATTTTCGCTTCCGGGTTCGCGTGGCGGGCGTCAGCGGCCAGCCGCGTATTGCCCTGGAATTCGCACAGATAGCCGTTCGGGCCATACGCGGCGAGATGGTAGTCGCCGCCCGCGGCCGACGTGCTCCACGTATCGGCGAACCGGTCGTGCGACGACACCGCATAGCGGCGCGGCGGCGTCGCCGGATTGCGGCGGTCATACACGTAGAACGCGGCGCCCGCATCGCCCGAATTCGCGAAATCGAGCGATACAGCGTCGTCGCGGCCGTTCACGCGGGCATGCACGAACAGTTCGTACGGCAACGCACGTGCCGGACGCGTGCCCGCTTCCTGCGCCGGCATCGACTGCTGCGCGGGCACCTGGTACGCCTGGCCGGCCGTCGCGATGTGCTGGGGCACCGTGAAGCTCGCCGGGCGCGTGTCGGGGCGCGCGGAGAAGTCGAACGCCGACGTGAGGTCGCCGCAGATCGACCGGCGCCACGCGCTGATGTTCGGCTCCTTCACGCCGAAGCGCGCTTCGAGGAAACGCAGCACCGACGTATGGTCGAACGTCTCCGAGCAGACCCAGCCGCCCTTCGTCCACGGCGAGATGATGATCAGCGGCACGCGCGGCCCGAGGCCGATCGGCTGGATGCCGCCCGGGTCCGCGCCCGGCACGAGCGGGCTCATCTCGCCCGGATACTTGTTCAGGTCGAGCAGTTCGTCGCCGAGGTTCGACAGCAGGTTCGACGACACGATGCCCTGGCCGCCCACACCGCTCGTGACCGGCGGCACCGGCGGCACGACGTGGTCGAACAGCCCGTCGTTCTCGTCGTAGTTCAGGATGAACACCGTCTTCGCCCACACCTCGGGGTTCGATGTCAGCGCTTCGAGCACCATGTTGATGTAGAACGCGCCGTCGGTCGGCGACGCCTGCGGGTGCTCGCTGTACTTGTACGGCGCGACGATCCACGACACCTGCGGCAGCCGGTTCGCCTGCACGTCCGCCTTCAGCTCGGCGAGCGTGTGATCCGACGCGCCCTTGTCGACGAGCGGGCCGCTCGCGCCTTCCTTCACCTGGAAGCGCTTGAAGAACATCAGCGAATTGTCGGTGTAGTTGTCGGTCGGGTCGCCCGGAATGCCGGTGCCGCCCTGGTACAGCTTCCAGCTGATCTTCGCGTTCTCGAGGCGTTCCGCGTAGGTCGTCCACGTGTAGCCGTTCACATCGTCGCGCTCGCCGATGCCCGGGCCGTTCGGCGGGTTGCCGTAGACGTTGCGCGGGTCGATCGTGCCGGTCCACAGATAGATGCGGTTCGGCGCCGTGTCGGCGTGCGCGGAGCAGAAGTACGAATCACAGATCGTGAACGCGTCGGCGAGTGCGTAGTGGTACGTAAGATCCTGGCGCTTCAGGTAGCCCATCGTCAGGACATCCTGCTTCTGGTTCACCCACTGGTCCCACTGGCCGTTGTTCCAGGACAGGTGGCCGCTGCTCCAGCCGTGGTTGGTGCCCGGCTGGAATTCGGTCGTCTGCTTCGGATCGAGGTAGAACGGCAGCACGTACGGCGCGGCCGGATCGAGCCCGCGCGAATGGTAGTTCTTCGTGAACACCGACGCCGGCGGCTGCTGCCACACCGGCGCGCCGTTCGGCAGCAGGTGCGGGCGCGGGTCGTTGAAGCCGCGCACGCCGCGCAGCCCGCCGAAGTAATGGTCGAACGAGCGGTTTTCCTGCATGAAGATCACGACGTGTTCGACGTCGCGGATCGTGCCGGTACGATACGCGGCCGGCATGGCCAGCGCGTTGCGGATGGCCGGCGGGAAGCCGGCGTAGGCGGCCATCGCGCCGGCCGACTGGGCGGCGAGGCGCAGGAAATCGCGTCGATTGGTGGCGGACATGAAGAAGATCCTGTTTGTCGTAGGAGGGATGGCGCCGGTCGAGCGGGGCCGGCGGTCGGTGCGTTGCCGCTATTAGTCCGCACCGGCATGTCCCGGCCGTGACCGGTTCCAGCAGGTTTCTTGCGCTCACCCCCAGCTTTTTTGCGAAGCGGCGCGCGACGCGCCTTTCATCCGGCCGACACATGCGCACGCTACGCTGACGCGCGATGAAGAGGGGGGAGAAGCCGAGTCGTGTTCGATCAGCTGAAGGCGTTCCATGCGACCGTCCGGCAGGGCAGCATCACGCGCGCCGCGCGCCACCTCGGCGTGAGCCAGCCGACGATCGCCGCGCAGATCCGGCAGGTCGAGCAGCTGTACGGCGTCGAGTTGTTCTACCGCAGCGGCCGCAAGCTCGAGGTCACCGAGACCGGCATCGAGCTGCTGCCGCTCATCGAGAAGATGATCGCGCTCGAAGCGCAGGCCGACGTCACGCTGCGCAACATCGGCGGCCTGTTCGAAGGTCAGCTGCGGATCGGCGCGACCGGGCCGTACTACATCATGGATGCGGTCGGCCGTTTCTCGCACGCGCATCCATCGATCGCGCTCACGTGCCGGATCGGCAATTCCGAGGAAATCCTGCAGGCGCTGCACGAATTCCGCATCGATCTCGCGGTGTCGTCGCAGCGCAATGATGCGGAAGGCCTCGAACGCAAGGTGATCTCGACCGATCCGCTGGTGCTCGTCGTGCATCGCGACCATCCGCTCGCGCGCTTCGACGCGATCGACGCCGCGCAGCTCGCCGACGTGCGGCTGCTGATTCGCGAGGAAGGCTCGGTCACGCGCCGCTGCACGGAGACGATCCTCGCATCGGCCGGCGTCGCGGCCACCTCGGTCGCCGAGATCGGCAGCCGCGAAGCGATCCGCGAGGCCGTCCTGCACGGCGTCGGCGGGAGCCTCTTTCCGCGCGGCGAGGCCGAGCGTCATCCGGACCTGCGCATCGTCGAGCTGCGCGGTGTCGACACGACGATCGACGAATACGTGTACTACCTGAAGGCGCGCCGCCACAGCCCCGCGATCGATGCGTTCCTCGCGTGCATCCTGCCGGCGCAGCATGCAGCGCACGACGCGATGCCTGCAACGCGGCAGGTGAACGCGCGCTGAGCCGCCGCGCGTTCACCGGTTCCGCGCCCTTCCATCGTCTTTCCGGCGCTATTCCCGCGCCTTCCCTCGTTGTTTTCCTCGTGCCTTCCTTCCTGCCCTGCGCCGCGCGTTACTTCGGCAGCGCCGGGATCATCCACGTCAGCACGTGCTGCTGCAGGAACACCAGTACGCCGAGCAGCAGCGTGAGAATCACGCTGTGCCAGAAGGTGCGCGCGAACACGACGCCCTCCTGCCCCTTCAGGTCCGTCGTCGACACGCCCGTCGCGATGTTCTGCGGCGAGATCATCTTGCCCATCACGCCGCCGGACGAGTTGGTCGCGGCCATCAGCACCGGATCGAGGCCGAGCTGCCGGGCGGCGACGACCTGCAGGTTGCCGAACAGCGCATTGCCCGACGTATCGCTGCCGGACAGGAACACCGCGATCCAGCCGAGCGACGCCGACACGAGCGGGAACAGCGCGCCGGTCGACGCGACGCCGGTGCCGAGCGTGTAGCTGATCCCCGAGTAGTTCAGCAGGTACGCGAGGCCGACGATCATCATCACCGTGACGATCGCGATCCACGTCTGCCGCCACGTCTTGACCACGCATTCGAAGAACGCGCCGATGCCCGTGCGCGTCATCGCGGCCGTGATGATTGCCGACACGAGGATCGCGGTGCCGGTGCCGAGCGGCTGGAAGTCCCAGATCGCCGCATACGGCTTGTGGTACAGCGACACGAACACCGTGTTGTGCAGGCCCGGCCACTTGATCTTCACGTCGCCGATCGCGGCGATGTTCGCGTGCACCCAGACGATCACGACCACCGACACGACGATCCACGGCAGCCAGCCGCCGAAACCCGCACGCGCGGCGCCGGCCGTCGCTGGCACGCTGCGCGCGAGCGCATACTGCGGATCGGGCTGCGGCTTCCACACCTGCAGGAAGCCGATCGTGACGATCAGCGACGTGAGCGACGCCAGCACGTCGGTGAGCTGATAGCCGAGGAAGTTCGACGTGACGAACTGCGCAATCGCGAAGCTGCCGCCGGACACGAGCAGCGCGGGCCACAGCTTCGCAATCGAGCGCAGGCCGCCATACGCGCCGACCACGTAGAACGGCAGCAGCAGCGCAAAGAACGGCAGTTGCCGGCCGACCATCGCGGCAAGCGTGGTCGGCGGCAGCGACGTGACCGCGCCGAGCACGGTGATCGGCACGCCGAGCGCGCCGAACGCGACCGGCGCCGTGTTGAACAGCAGCGTGTAGGTGAGCGCTTCGAGCGCGGGGAAGCCGAGTGCGATCAGCAGCGCGCTGGTGATCGCGACCGGCGTGCCGAAGCCCGAGATCCCTTCGAGCAGGCAGCCGAACGAGAACGCGACGACGAGCAGCACGAGGCGCCGATCGTCGGGCAGGTTGTCGAGCATCCACTGCCGGAACTGGTCGAAGCGCCCCGACTTCACCGCGATGTTGTACAGCAGCAAGGCGTTGAAGACGATCCACATCACGGGCACGACCGCGAGCGCCATGCCGGCGCCGACCGCGTTGAGCGCGAGGCCGGCCGGCATGCCCCACGCGCCGATCGCGACCGCGAGGCCGGCGACGAGCCCGGCCAGCGACGCCTGCCACGCCGGCCGGCGCAGCACGCCGAGCGCGATCAGCGCGACCGCGATCGGGATCACCGCGACGAGAAACGACAGGAACAGCGAGTTGGCGACGGGCGTCAACGGCTGTGCGAACAAGATGCCGGGCGGCAGGGCTGCAGTGGGATTCATCGTGTCTCCGTTGTCGATTGGAGTTGGCGCTTTAGCGCTTACTCCAATCCCATGCTTTGCGGTCGATTGGAGTCGGCGCTTTAGCGCTTACTCCAATCCCATGCTTTGCGGTCGATTGGAGTCGGCGCTTTGGCGCTTACTCCAATCCCATGCTTTGCGGTCGATTGGAGTCGGCGCTTTAGCGCTTTACTCCAGTCCCATGCTTCGCGGTCGATTGGAGCTGGCGCTTGGGTGCTTGCTCCAGCCCCATGCTCCGTGGCCGCTCGGATGCCGGCAGGACTTGGCGCTTCGGCGCGTGCTCCGATTCTTGCGGCTTGTGCAGTCGGCGATAGCCTGCGCCGTCGCGCGTGCTTCGCCTCGTGCCAAGTGTTCGTTCCACGGACGCGACGATCCCCGACGTTTGCGCATGCAACCATGCGACAGCGCCGACCGATCGGTCGCTTAAAAAGGTTAGGAGGCGCATCGCGCTTGCACAAGGGGGGACAAGCCCGATGCGCGGCGCCCGCGACACGCCGCCGGCCGCACGATGAACGGCCGATGGCGGCTGGCTGACGCGCGCGCCAGCCAGTCGCCGCAATGTTGCACAGCCGGCAAAGGTGCCTGACGGCGAGCGGGATGTTTCGTTTGGCGTCCGAAGCCTAGACTGGCTGCATCGATTCCGCCCGCGCCGACGAATGCGCGGCTCCGGAACTTCACGGAGCAAACACGATGAAAACCATGAAACTTGCGGCCTGCACGTTACTGCTGATCGGCTCGGCCGTGGCCGCCCAGGCCCAGGCCGCGTCGACGCTGACGCGTGCGGACGTTCGCCAGGAACTCGTGGAATTGCAGGCCGCCGGCTACCGGACGAGTCTCGCCAGCAGTCCCGACTTTCCGCAAAACATGCAGGAAGTCATGCAGCGTGCCGCGCAGGCGCGCGGCGACGCGGCCGGCTACGGCAGCAACGGCCATGCAAATGTGGAATCGGGGAAGCCGGCGCTGCCGCAGGTGGTCGATCGCGACACGTACGCGCATCATTGATGCTTGAAGCGGGAGAAACCGGGACGAGCGCATGAGCGCGCTACAACCCGGCCCGCAGCCGGCCGGCCCGCTGCGCGTCGCGCAGCGGGCGGCGGCGATCAAACGCTGAAGCGGTTCAGCGTGTACGCACGATAGGCCGCGACGAACGCGTCGAACGATCCGGCCTCCTTCGCCTCCAGTTCGGCCTGCTCGGCGAGCGACTTCGCGGCAAGCGCCTGCTCGGCGCGCATCGTATCGGCCGAAGGCGGATTCGCACGGAAGTGCGCGGCATGCACTTCGCTGTGCGCGAGCGCGAAGTCGAGGAACGACTGCCCGTTCTCGCGCATCGTACGCAGCACGCGCGCCGACGGCGTACGCTCCGGATCCGCAAGCTTCTCGCGCTGCGCGGCGATCGCGCGCACATGCTCGTCGCCGCCACGAATCTCGTCGAGCCGGCGCCCGATGGTCTCGATATCGGCCATCAGGTCGTCCGCCCACGCCTGCAGCGTGACCGGCTGGCCGTCGCGCGTCAGCGTGAGCCCCGGCTTGCGGCCGTCCATCGTCACGCTGCCGAAGTTCGCATTCGCTTCCTTGTACGCATCGCAGTCGAGCATCGGGCTGTCGTCGAGCGCACAGGCGAGCAGGAACGCGTCGATGAAGCGCGCGGTGTCGAGCGCGATGCCGGTCGGTTCGAACGGGTCGATGTCGAGGCAGCGCACTTCGATGTACTGCACGCCGCGCGACGCGAGCGCATGCAGCGGACGCTCGCCCGAATACGTGACGCGCTTCGGCCGGATCGTCGAGTAGAACTCGTTCTCGATCTGCAGCACGTTCGTGTTGATCTGGATCCACTCGCCGTCGCGGTGCGTGCCGATCGCCTCGTACGGCGGATACGCTTCGCTCACGGCCTTCGACAGCGCGTCGAGATAACCGGGCAGCGTGTTGTAGTCGACGTGCAGCGCGGCCTGCGCGGTCGTGTTCGAGTAACCGAGGTCGCTCATCCGCAGGCTCGTCGCATACGGCCGGTACAGCGTATCGGCATCGAATGCGTCGAGCTTGTGCGGCTTGCCGCGCAGGAATTTCGCGTCGAGCGCCGGCGATGCGCCGAACAGGTACATCAGCAGCCAGCTGCGGCGGCGGAAGTTGCGGATCTGCGCGAGATAGCGCTCCGACTGGTAATCGACGAGCGTGGCCGTCGACCCTTCTTCCGCATGCAGGCGCCGCCACACTTCCTCGTGCAGCGAGTAGTTGTAGTGGATACCGGCGATGCACTGCATCGTGCGGCCGTAGCGATACGCGAGGCCGCGGCGGTACACCGTCTTCAGGCGGCCGATGTTCGACGTGCCGTAATCGGCGATCGGAATGTCATCGTCGGCCGGCAACAGGCCCGGCATCGAGTCGTTCCACAGCATCTCGTCGCCGAGCGACGCATACACGTAGCGGTGCAGATCGTCGAGACGCTCGAGCGTGATCGATGCGTCGGGTTCCGCCGGCGTGATCAGTTCGATCAGCGCTTCGGAATAGTCGGTGGTCAGCGACGGGTGCGTGAGTGCCGAACCGAGTGCGCGCGGATGCGGCGTGAACGCGATCATCCCGTCGCGCGTCACGCGCAGGCTTTCCTTTTCGATGCCGCGCAGGCCGTCGGGCAGATGCTGCCGCGTCGGGCCCGAGCTCAGCGCTTCGAGACGATTCAGCAGCAGTTCGGACTGGCGGTGAGTCATGGTGTTCGACATGGAGACGCAAGTGCGTGACGGCCGCGTGCAGAACGCCGCGCGCGGCCGGCTGGATTATTGGTCGCTTCGTTGGTAGCGGGCACTTTAACATCTCGCCGTAACACGCGCTTGAGGCGGCTCAGGGCAGGCCGCGCACGGCGCGGCGGGCCGCCGGACGGAGCGATGGCGGCCATCGTGTCGCGCACGGCCGGCTTCGCGTCGATGCCGACGCGCGTGGCGATCGATGCGAATTCGTCGGACGGAACACGGCGTGCACCTCTGCGGCGACAGGTGCAACCGGCGCTACCGAACCCGTCAACCGTGCTCGCCGTACGCGAATCGCGCCGTGCATTCGACATGGCCCGAGCCGGATTCGCCGAATCGCGCGCAGCGGGCGCAACCATGAGGAGGCCGACCGATCCGCCCGGCGTTCGCCCTGCACGAGCTGCATCGCGGCGGCGCTCGCTCACCCCGGACGACCGGCTACCACGCCCTTCACCCGCCGCGCGCGCCGCCGGCCCGGTCCGCCACGTCGTTCCACAAATGCAGCGCCGCATACGCGCGCCACGGCCGCCAGCCTTCGGTGCGATGCTTCTGGCTCGCGAGCCGGTCGAGCGACGGATCGCGCGCGGTGATCGACTGCATCAGCACGAGATCGGACGCCGGCCACGCGTCGGGGTCGCGCCATGCGCGCATCGCGATGTATTCGACGGTCCACGGGCCGATGCCCGGCAGATCGAGCCACGCGCTGCGCAGCGTGCCGAGATCGGCATGCGCGGGGTCGAGCGGCACGTCGCCGGCCGCCACCGCGCGCGCCATGCCCGTCAGCGCCGCCGCCCGCTTGCCGGGCATCCCGATCTTCTGGAGATCGCACGCAGCCAGCGCGTCCGGCGTCGGAAAACGCCACGCGGGCGCGCCGTCCGGCGCGGCCGTGCCGCCGTCATGGGCGACGCGCTCGCCCGCCCGTTCGACGAGCCGGCCGACGATCGTCGTCGCCGCCTTCACGCTCACCTGCTGGCCGACGATCGCGCGCACCGCGAGTTCGAACCCAGACCAGGCACCCGGCACGCGCAATCCCGGCGCGGCCTCGACGAGCGGCGCGAACCACGGATCGCGCCCGAGCGCGCCGCCGATCGCGGCCGGATCGGCGCCGAGGTCGAACATCGACGCGACGCGACGCGCGAATGCGTCGTCGACACGACGCGCGGCCGCCCCTTCGACCGTCGCGATCAGGCAATGCCTGCGCGGATGCTTCGTGACGGTGAGCCGGCCCGCGTCGCCATTCAGATCGACGATGCGACGATACACGCCGTCGACGACCTGCTCGACGCCCGGAATCGCACGTCCGCTGAAGAAGCGCAGCACGCGCGCCCAGTCGTACGGCGCCTTGAAGCGCAGTTCCATCTGCGCGGACGGCGGCACATGGCCGCCGTTCGCGATGGACGTGATCATGGTTTGTTCAATGCTCAAGCTGCGCTGCCCTCCGCAACGACATCGGTTTCATCGCCGTGCGCATGACGCGCCTCGGATGCGAGCAGCGTCGCCTTGCGGCGCACGCCCCAGCGATATCCGGCGAGCGCGCCGCCCTTCTGCACGACACGGTGACACGGAATCGCGAGCGCGACCGGGTTCGACGCGCATGCCGACGCGACGGCCCGCACCGCGCGTGGCGAGCCCAGCGCCTCGGCGATCTCCGAATAGCTGCGCGTTTCGCCGTACGGGATATGCGTGAGCGCTTCCCACACGCGCTGCTGGAACGCGGTCGGCGCGATGTCGAGCGGCAGGTCGAACGCGTGCCGCGTGCCGTCCAGGTACGCCCGGATCTGCGCGACGAACGGCGCGAGCCGCGACGGCGCTTCGACCAGCTCGGCGCGCGCGAACGCGTCCGTCAGCTCGGCGACGAGCGCGGCCGGCGCGTCGCCGAACGCGATCCGGCAGATGCCCTGTCCGGTCGCGGCGACGAGCACCGTGCCGAGCGGCGTCGCCGCGGTCGCATAGTCGATCCGCAGGCCGGCGCCCTGGCGGCGGAACGCGGACGGCGCCATCCCGAGCTCGCGCGGCACCGATGCATAGAGCCGCGACGGCGAATTGAAGCCCGCGTCGACGGCGGCCTGCGTGACCGGCTGCCCGCTTTGCAGCGCCTGCCGCAGCGCGGCGCCGCGCTGCGCGGCCTGATACTGTCGCGGCGACACGCCGACCACGCGCTTGAAGAGCCGCTGCAGATGGAACGGGCTCACATGCACGGCGTCGCTCAGTTGCTGCAGCGTGAGCCGCTCGGCATCCGCGTCGAGCACCGCGCACGCGCGATTGACGATTTCCAGCTCGCGCGGCAGCCCTTCCGGCTGGCAGCGCTTGCACGGCCGGAACCCGGCTGCACGTGCGGCGGCCGGATCGGCAAAGAAGGACACGTGCTCGCGCCGCGGCAGCCGCGACGCGCAGCTCGGGCGGCAGAACACGCCGGTCGTGCGCACGGCATAGAAGAACGCGCCGTCCGCATGCGGATCGCGGGCGGTCACGGCGCCCCAGCGGGCATCGTCGGTCGGATAGGCGGTTTTCATCTGAACCTCGCACTCTCTAGTGTAGATGGTGCCTACTCTAGACATCGGCACATGCCGTCGCGCCCTGAATCTTGCTCTGTGATTCGCGTCGGCGAAAGCGGAACATAAACCGGGGGCATATCGCAATCGTTCGATCGGACGAAAAGCCGCGCCGGCGCTGTCCGGGCGCCGCTTTCGTCATCATCCCGTCACGCTTTTGCTGCAGTGCGGCTGCGACAAATCGCCGTCCTGACGATTTTTTACACTCGAAATATTGCAACGCACCATCGCCGTGTGTATAGTTGGAACTGTCTCCTCCATGTCTCCTCCTGATATGGATTAAGCCCGTTCCGCTCTGCGTGAACGGGCTTTTTTTCGTCCATCGCTCGTGGCCGCTCCGGCGCGCGTCGCCGGTGCGGTCTACACTCGGTGCACGCTGTCCGCGAAGGAGTGCCCGTTCATGAAACCGACCATCCGCGCGATCGATCACGTCGTGCTGCGCGTGACCGACATGGCCGCGATGACGCGCTTTTACTGCGATGCCGTCGGCTGCCACGTGGAAAAGGAACAGCCCGACCTGGGCCTCGTGCAATTGCGCGCGGGCGACGCGCTGATCGACCTGCTGTCGGTCGGCGGCCCGATCGATCGCCCTGACAGCGGCCCGCCGGGCACGGGACGCAACCTCGATCACCTGTGCCTGCGCGTCGAGCCGTTCGATCCCGCCGCGCTGACCGAGCATTTCGCCACCTGCGGCGCGCGGCCCGGCGCCCCCGCCGAACGCTACGGTGCGGGCGGCTACGGGCCGTCGATCTATCTGTTCGATCCCGAAGGGAACATGCTGGAATTCAAGGGGCCGCCCGCCGCGCCCGGCTGAGCGCGGGAGCTCACGCGTCCGCGCGCGCCTTCAGCACCGTCCATTCGACCGCGACGGGATCGTGGTCCGCGCTCGAGATCCATGCGGCGCCGTCCTGCACCGTGCACTGCAAACGCATCGTGCGCTCGGCCAGCTGCCCGAGCGCAGTCGCGACGCCGTCGGCCAGCGACAGCACCTGCACGTTGCGCAGCCGTTCGACCTTGCTGCGCACGCCCTGCCACCAGATATCCGACGTCTTGCCGCCGTATGCGATCACCGTGACCTGTCCGGCGCGGCCGGCCGCCTTCGAGATGCGCCGCTCGTCGGGCTGGCCTGCCTCGATCCAGACGTCGATCGCGCCCGTCAGATCCTTTTGCCACAGATCGGGTTCGTCGACGTCCGACAGCCCCTTGGAGAACTCGAGACGCTCGTGCGCGAACAGCGCGAACGCGACGATGCGCACCATCATCCGGTCGTCGGTTTCCGACGGGTGACGTGCAACCGTCAACGCGTGATCGGCGTAGTAGTGCCGATCCATGTCGGCGATTTGCAGTTCGGCTTTGTAGATCGTGGATTTCAGCGCCATGCGGATGCGGCCCGGGCGGGCATTCGGTTCGGTCGGGTCGTGATGATACCGAATGCGCGCCGCCCGGCGCTCGATGCGTGCGCCACAGCACGACGGCCCGGCATCGGCCGGGCCGCATTCAAGCCGCGCCGCCGGCGTGCACGGCCGGAGCGCGATGGCGAGAGGTACGCTGCGGGTTATTGCTTGACGAAGCGCGAATCGGTCCAGAGGCCCTGCTGGTCGCTGTTGTCGGCGCTCACGAACTGCACGTCGCCCTGATCGACCGACACCACGCGGAAGCGCTGGCCTTCCGGCACCGACAGGCAACGGTAGTCGTCGAAGTACTGCTGCCTCGCCTGCGACTTGCCGTCACGCTCATGACTCAGTACGGAGTCCAGATTGTCTTTCGACAGACAGCCCCATGCATTCTTCGTCAGCTGGATTTCCTGCTTCGGCTTGACGGCCGAATCACCGTCTGCCTGGGCAATCGACACGAAGGAAAATGCGCCGACAAGGGCGAAAAGGACACCGGCTCGCTTCATCATATTTGTCTCCAGGCTTGCGGGCACCAGGCTGGGTTAGCTATGTATTTAAAGGTGATCGTGAACCCGCGTTTTTCACTTTAGAAGACCGGCAAGCGATATCAAGCACATTTGTTGTGCGATCGCAATAGCGGCCGATTGTCGCACCCTGCGCGCCGCCGGATTTTCGCGTGCCGCGCATGCGCAGCGACGCTTGCCGCACCGCGCACAGGCCCGTACCGCCGAGCGCAAAGCACTGCCCGACAAGGCTTTCAGCAAAATTACAACACATCGATTGAACGGTTTGGATAATTCATTTCAATATCGGTACGACTTTGATGCATCGCACCTAAAGTCGTCCGAAACGATATGAATTTACCGCAGTGCGGGGTGGCCATTACCTGATACAAGAAAAATGCCAGGTATAAGCGTTCTCGTATTTACCCGGATTTCCCCGCATGCGTCGCACCCGCGGCAGCATGGCCGCGCGGTGAATTCCGGCATGTGTTTCTACCCGGATTTATTCAGTCCGTTTGTGCATGCTCGAAATAATCGCGCTGGAAGATGCACATGCGATATGCGTTGTGATACGCGCCGTTTCCGAAAAATTCTTCCTTCAATTCCGCCTCGTGCTGGAACCCGCATTTCTCGTACACGTGGATCGCCGCGGCGTTCGACGTATCGACGATCAGGTACAGCTTGCGCATGTTCAGCACCTTGAATGCGTACTCGATCGCGAGACGCGTCGCCAGGCCCGCATAGCCGCGGCCCTGGCATTGCGGCGCGATGATGATCTGGAACTCGCCGCGACGGTGGATGTAGTCGAGCTCGATCAGTTCGACGAGACCCACGAGTTCGTCCTGCGTATCGACCGCGACGAAGCGGCGCTCGCGCTGGTCGTGCACGTGGCGGTCATACAGTTGCGACAGCTCCGAGAAGGTTTCATACGGCTCCTCGAACCAGTAGCGCATGATTTTCGCGTCGTTGTTCAATTCGTGGACGAAGCGCAGATCCTGGCGCTCCAGCGGCCGCAATGCGAGCGTGTGGTTGTCGTTCTGGAGTTGCATGTTCGTGTCCTTTTTTGATGTCCGCGCGCGTGTAAAACGCGTCGGCGGCGCTGCGCCGAACGCCGCGCGTTTTGCGTTGTAAGAAGTTGACCGCGGGCCGAGTTCAGAGCCTAGAATGGGGGCAACGGTTCCTGCCACCGCAAGGAGGCTATCGTGATCGAGCAAGTCATACTCGGCATTTTCCTCGTGCTGCCACTCGTGATCGTGGCTGCGCTGTTCTCCGACGAGCTTTGGCAGGAACATCGGCGCCAGCATCCGCGCGACGAAAACGCACCGCACATCGACTGGAAGCATCCGTGGCGCCGCGCGCGGCGCGGGCACTGAACCGATCGTCATCCCCCGTGCAGGGCGCCCGGAGCGGGCCGCCCCGAACGGTGCAACGCCTTCCGCATCGAACCGATCCCCGCTCAACCCGCGAGACGACGACGTGAACGACAACCCCCCACTCCCGGCGCACGATATCCCTCACGAAGCGATCGATCTGCAGATCGCCGACGTACTCTCGGCGGTCCGCTATCCGGCCAACAAGGATGCGATCGTCGACGCCGCGCGCGACGCCGGCGCGAGCAACGAAGTGCTGTCGATGCTCGACGGCCTGCCCGAGCAGGATTACGCGGACGTCGATGCCGTCACGCACTGGGTCGCCGGCAACTTCGGGCCCGGCCTCGGTATTTGAGCACACGCCAATAACGCGATAGGATCGGGCCGCACCGGGTCGTGCAGCGGCCGGCTGCATGCCGCCGCGCTGCTGTGCGCGCTCGCGCTGAACGTGACGCTGCCGCCCGTGTTCCGTCCGCCCGGCAGCGCGGCCGTGCTGCCCGTGAACGGGATCGCGCTCGTCGTCTGGATACTCAATGCGCTCGCGCTCGCGCTCGTTGCCGTGCTGGCCGCGGGCCGGTTGCGCACGACACTCGACATGTGGCTCGCGATCGCGGTGCTCGCCTGCCTCACCGACACGACGCTGAACCTGCTGGGCGTTTGAGTGTGAGCGTCGGATGCGCGACCGTGTCGCAGGATGCGTTGTCGACGCCCGACGCATTGATCGAGGCCGCCGATGCCGCGTTGTATCGCGCGAAGGATGCGGGGCGAAACCGGGTCGTCACGGCCTGAAAACGTCTGCGGATTGGCAATTTGTTACGGTCATTGTGACCGGAATAATCCGCCGTTACGGATTGCGGAACGGGGAAACGATCGCTTACAGCCGGTGTTGACGGCGCTCGCTATGCTGGGTTCATCTCGAATCCAAGCAGGTGAACGCGATGAAGAAAACCCTTTTGCTGATTGCCAGCGTCGCCGTGTTGCTGAGCGGCTGTATCGTGGTGCCTGACGGTGGCGGGTATTACGGCGGTGGCGGGTATTACCACCATCGTCATTGGGATTGATGCAGGCACGGATCCGGATGCGTCGATGAGCGTCTTCCGAGGCACGGAATGGCGCTCGCGGTCGCACCGATCAGCATCGTGATCCTTGCCGCACAACGATCGTCTTGATGACGCTTGCCAACAACAAGGGGCCCGTCACTTCCCGATACAAAACCTGCTGAAAATCACCCCCAGCAGATCATCGGAAGTGAACTCCCCCGTAATCGCATTGAGTTGCTCCTGCGCGAGCCGAAGCTCCTCGGCAAAGAGATCGAGCGACTGCGCGCGCTGCTCCGCATGATCGGCCGCCTGCGCCAGATGTTCCTGCGCGGCGCGCAGCGCAATGAGATGCCGTTCACGCGCCAGATAAACGCCTTCAGCCCCAGCCTGCCACCCCGCGATCCGCAGCAGTTCCGCGCGCAGCATGTCGATCCCGTCGCCGCGCTTCGCCGACAGATGCACTTCCGTCAGGTCGCCTTCGGCCGCCGGATGCTCGACGCAAGCCGGCACTCCGGTGAGATCCGTCTTGTTCAGCACGCGCACCACCGGCACGCCGCCAGGGAACCGCGCGGCGATCGTCTCGTCGTCCGCCGTCATCCCGGTGCGCGAATCCAGCAGATGCAGCACGACATCCGCGCGCTCGATCTCGCTCCACGTGCGCGCGATCCCGATGCGCTCGACCTCGTCCTCCGTCTCGCGCAGCCCGGCCGTATCGATGATGTGCAGCGGAATCCCTTCGACCTGGATCGTCTGCGCGACCTTGTCGCGCGTCGTGCCCGCGATCGGCGTGACGATCGCCAGCTCCGCGCCGGCCAGCGCATTCAGCAACGACGACTTGCCGACGTTCGGCTGCCCCGCCAGCACCACCGACAGCCCCTCGCGCAGCAGCGCCCCCTGCCGCGCATCGCCGAGCACGTGCGCCAGTTGCCCGCGAATCTTCGTGAGCTTGCCGCGCGCATCGGCCGCTTCCAGGAAGTCGATTTCCTCTTCCGGAAAATCGAGCGTCGCCTCGACCAGCATCCGCAGCGTGATCACGTCCTCGACGAGCGCATGGATCTGCCGCGAGAACGCGCCGTCCAGCGAGCGCCCGGCTGAGCGCGCCGCCGCCTCGGTGCTCGCCTCGATCAGATCGGCGACCGCCTCGGCCTGCGCAAGGTCGAGCTTGTCGTTGAGAAACGCACGCCGCGTGAATTCGCCCGGCTCCGCGAGCCGCAGCCCGAAGCCACGCCCTGCATCGAGGCAGCGCTGCAGCAGCAGCTGCATCACGATCGGCCCGCCGTGCCCCTGCAATTCCAGGACATGCTCGCCGGTGTACGAATGCGGCGCGGGGAAATACAGCGCGATCCCGCGGTCGAGCGGCGCGCCGTGCTCATCGAGGAACGGCACGTAGCTCGCATGGCGCGGCGCAAGCCGCTGCCCGCACAGCGCGTCGATCAGCGGCAGCGCGGCCGCCTCGCCGCCGCGCCCGAACGACACGCGGACGACGCCGATGCCGCCCCGGCCGGCAGCAGTGGCAATGGCGACGATCGGATCGGAATCGGTAGCGAGCATGGGAATCGGATAAATCAGGTAATCAGAGGATGAATGCTGCGCCCGCGCAACAGTTCGGGCACCGGAACGTCGGCATTGTAGCGTGCCGGCCCGCGCGCCAGCGGACGCCACGTCGGTATCGGACTCGCCCGAATTTATCCCGCCGGAGCTAAGTCGAGTATCAATGTGACGCCGTCACACGCGGCCTGTTTCGGACGAGTATGCCCGTTGTAGGGGTTCGACGCTGGGGCCCCCAATTGCGCCGCCCGCGCCGGATCGGGTTGGGATTCGTCTGAATAGGATATGTTTATCTCACATGGTTGTCTGAGACGCGTCGGTGGAATTGCACAATCACCCCCATGCCGACACCCGAAGAAAAAGCGGCGTTCTCGGAACGCCTGAAATTCGCCTTGCGGCGCAGCCCCGACAAGGTCGCCGGTGCGACGGAGCTCGCGAACCGGTTCAATCTGCGCCATCGCGGTGCACAGCCGGTGTCGCCGCAAACCGCGCACAAATGGCTGACGGGCCGCACGATTCCGACACCCGACAAACTTGAAACGCTCGCCAACTGGTTGCGCGTCGAACTGCACTGGCTGCACTACGGCCCGTCGCCGAGCGCGAACGAGCACACGACGCCGCAACCGCTGCCGCGTGACGAACACTATCCGCCGACGCCCGAAACGATCGAACTCGCGTCGAAGATCGAAGCGCTACCGCCGCATCAGCGTTATCTCGTTCAGGAACTGATCGAACAGTTCTACGGCAGCGAACCGAAACCTGAAGCGAAGAAGGCCTGACCGGGCACGATCGACGCACACGCCCCCGCCAGAAACAAAAAAGCCGCATGGATGAAACCATGCGGCTTTTCTACGTGCATCGCGGGCGGCTCGCCGCCCGCGTGTGCCACGAGCGTCAGGCCGGCTTCTTCTTGCCGCCGCCGAGCTTGCGCGTGATGTAGTACTGCTGCGCGATCGACAGCACGTTGTTCACGACGTAGTACAGCACCAGACCGGCCGGGAAGAAGAAGAACATCGCCGAGAATGCGATCGGCATGAACTTCATCATCTTTGCCTGGACCGGGTCCGGCGGCGTCGGATTCAGGCTCGTCTGCACGAACATCGAGACGGCCATCAACACCGGCAGGATGAAGAACGGATCGCGCTGCGACAGGTCGTGAATCCACAGAATCCACGGCGCGCCGCGCATTTCGACCGATGCGAGCAGCACCCAGTACAGCGAGATGAACACCGGGATCTGGATCACGACCGGCAGGCAGCCGCCGAACGGATTGACCTTCTCGGTCTTGTACAGCTCCATCAGCGCCGAGTTCATCTTCTGCGGATCGCCCTTGAAGCGTTCGCGCAGCGCCTGCATCCGCGGCGTGATTTCCTTCATGCGCGCCATCGACTTGTAGCTCGCAGCCGACAGCGGGAAGAACACGGCCTTGATCAGCAGCGTGAGCAGCACGATCGCCCAGCCCCAGTTGCCGACATAGCTATGGATCTTCTCGAGCAGCCAGAACAGCGGCTTCGCGATGATCGTCACCCAGCCGTAATCCTTCACGAGCTCGAGGCCCGGCGCGATGCCTTCGAGCATGCGCTCTTCTTCCGGACCGGCGAACAGGCGCGCCTGCACGTCGGCCGACTGGCCCGGGGCGATCGTCGCGACCGGCTCCTTCACGCCGACGCGGTACAGCGCCGGATCGATCTTCTCGGCGTAGATGTCGCGCTTCACGCCCTGCTGCGGAATCCAGGCCGACGCGAAGTAGTGCTGCACCATCGCGACCCAGCCGTTGTCGGCGGAAGTCTCGTAGTCGGCCTTGTTCTTGTCGAGATCGCTGAAGTTGATCTTCTGGAAGTGCTTCTGGTTCGTATAGACCGCCGGCCCGAGGAACGTGTGCGAGAACATCGGCGTTTCGACGGCCGTGTTGTCGCGCACCAGTTCCATGTAGACCGTCGGCGTGACAGGCGCCGTGCCGACGTTGTCGATCTTGGTGTCGACGCCGATCACGTAGCTGCCGCGCGTGAACGTGTAGGTCTTCACGACCTTCACGCCGCCCTTCACCGGCGATTCGAACGACAGCTTCAGCGTGTTCTGGTCGCCCGTCAGCGACGTCGGGCCCGCATTGACCTGCGTGTAGACGTCGTTGTGGTTCGGGAAGTCGCCGCCGAGCAGGCCCGTGCGCGCCAGATACGTATGGCCCGCCGTGTGGTCGAACAGCGTGATGTACAAGTCGGGCTGCTTGCCGTCGCCCTGCTTCTTCAGCGTCAGCTTCGCCAGCGTGCCGCCGCGCGTGTCGATTTCGCCGTCGTACACGTCGGTCGAGAACTTCACGAGCTGCGCCTGCGCGGCCGGTGCCGTCGTCGACGGTGCGGCGCCGGCTGCGGCGGCAGGCACTTCACCTGCGGTCGTCGTCGTCGCGCCCGTGCCCGACGCTCCGCCTGCTGCGGCCGCGGGGGCCGTCTGCGTAGCGCTCGGGAAGAACATCGACGGGCGTCCATGGGACCGCTGCCAGTTGTCGTACAGCATGACAGCTGACATGAAGAAGATCACCCATAGGACGGTGCGTTTGATATCCATGCGTTGTCTCAGAGTCGATGGGACCGCGCGTCGGCTTCGCCGCGAGCGCGAGTGTCGGAGTTGGGCGGCGGGACGAGGTCGATGCCGCCCGCGGAAAACGGATGGCATCGGCACACGCGCCTGACGGCGAGATACGTGCCGCGCGCGGCGCCATGATACTGGATTGCCTCGCGCGCGTAATCCGAACAGGAAGGATAAAAACGGCAACGGTTGCCGAGCATAGGGCTCACGGCAACCTTGTAGAAGCGCAGCAAGGCGATCAATACCGTTTCCATACCTTGGGCGGCGCCGTACGACGCCGCGTCAAAACCGGCCGGGCAGGCGCGAACGCCGCACCGCGGACGGATGCGTCACTCGGACGCGGGCTTCGACGCCCTGCGCGCGATTTCCCGGGCTGCCCTGTCGAGCAGCTCGCGGATTTCGGCCGCGCACATCGCCGCGAGCGGGGCGGAAGCCGCGCTCGGCAGCGCTTTCTTGTCGAAGCGCGTGTGCTGCCGCAGCAGCAGGTCGTAACCGGCGAATTCGGCCCGGCGCAAGCGAAACGCATCGCGCGCAAGCCGCTTCACGAGGTTACGCGTTACCGCGCGCGGCGCATACTTCTTGCCGACGACGAGCCCCAGACGGGCAGGCTCGCCGGTCGGCTTGCCGTAGATCACGAAGTGCGCGGAACGCCGCCAGGGGCGCAAACGAAAAACGGATGAAAATTCATCCGTTTTCAGAAGTCGCGCAGCTTTCGGGAAGGCGGCTTTCGTCTGCGACGGATTCGCACCCGGCTCGACGGCACCTTCCGCAGGACTGCGGACGGCGGACACAGCGCGCAACCTGCCTTAGATGGCGAGGCGCTTGCGGCCCTTCGCGCGGCGAGCGTTGATGACCTTGCGGCCACCTGCCGTCTTCATGCGGACACGGAAGCCATGGGTGCGCTTGCGGCGCGTCACGGACGGTTGGTAAGTACGTTTCATGATGTTCTCACTTGTTCGAGAATGTCGAAATTCAGGGGACCGCGTGCCCTTAACCGGAGGCATTCGGGCGAACGCAATCGCCGGGAATACAGGATTGGTTTTCGCGGAACCCGCTATTTAAACCGTTTTTCTCTTGGCGGTCAATACTTTAGGCGTCGTCCGCCTGTGCCGGCCTCCGCCGATCCGGCCCCGCGGCCCACAGCCACAGCCTGTGGATAACTCCCGCTGTGGCCGCGTTTGGCGTTAGAATCTCGCCTTATCTCCAAGAATCCCGCACGCCGCTTCGGCGCCCGCCTGCCGCTGCACGACTGTGACGCAGGCGTCCGAGGCACGCTCGCACGACCGCTTCGGGCCTTGTTGCGCAACCGCCACAAGGGCGCCGGCGAGCCGCGCTGTGCATGCAAAAAACGACAGTTACTTGATGAACGATTTCTGGCAACACTGTTCCGCACTGCTGGAGCGCGAGCTAACGCCCCAGCAGTACGTGACGTGGATCAAACCCCTGGCCCCGGTGGCCTTCGATGCGTCGGCGAACACGCTGTCCATCGCCGCGCCGAACCGCTTCAAGCTGGACTGGGTCAAGAGCCAGTTTTCGGGCCGCATCTCCGATCTGGCCCGGGATTTCTGGAATGCGCCGGTCGACGTCCAGTTCGTCCTCGATCCGAAGGCCGGCCTGCGCAGCGCCGCCGCAGGCGCCGCGCCGGCTGCCCCGCGCGCGCCGCTCGCACCGAGCGGCCCCGCCGCCACCGTGGCCGCGATCGCCGCCAACCTGAGCGCGAATGCCGCCGCCGCGCCCAGCGCGCCGGCCGACGTGCCGATGACGCCGTCGGCGGCCGCGGCACACCACCTGAACGCCGACGACGCCGACATCGACCTGCCGAGCCTGCCCGCGCACGAAGCGGCCGCCGGCCGCCGGACCTGGCGTCCGGGCCCCGGTGCCGCGCCCGCCAATGGCGGCGAAGCCGATTCGATGTACGAACGTTCGAAGCTGAACCCCGTGCTCACGTTCGACAACTTCGTGACCGGCAAGGCCAACCAGCTCGCGCGCGCCGCCGCGATCCAGGTCGCGGACAACCCCGGCATTTCGTACAACCCGCTGTTCCTGTACGGCGGCGTCGGCCTCGGCAAGACCCACCTGATCCACGCGATCGGCAACCAGTTGCTGCTCGACAAGGCCGGCGCGCGGATCCGCTACATCCACGCAGAGCAATACGTGTCCGACGTGGTGAAGGCGTACCAGCGCAAGGCGTTCGACGACTTCAAACGCTACTACCACTCGCTCGACCTGCTGCTGATCGACGATATCCAGTTCTTCTCCGGCAAATCGCGCACGCAAGAGGAATTCTTCTACGCGTTCGAGGCGCTCGTCGCGAACAAGGCGCAGGTGATCATCACCAGCGATACGTATCCGAAGGAGATCTCGGGCATCGACGATCGCCTGATCTCGCGCTTCGACTCGGGCCTCACCGTCGCGATCGAGCCGCCCGAGCTCGAGATGCGCGTCGCGATCCTGATGCGCAAGGCGCAGTCGGAATACGTGAACCTGTCGGAAGACGTCGCGTTCTTCGTCGCGAAGCACCTGCGCTCCAACGTGCGCGAGCTCGAAGGCGCGCTGCGCAAGATCCTCGCGTATTCAAAGTTCCACGGCCGCGAGATCTCGATCGAGCTGACCAAGGAAGCGCTGAAGGATCTGCTGACCGTGCAGAACCGGCAGATTTCGGTCGAGAACATCCAGAAGACCGTCGCCGACTTCTACAACATCAAGGTCGCCGACATGTATTCGAAGAAGCGTCCCGCGAACATCGCGCGGCCGCGGCAGATCGCGATGTACCTCGCGAAGGAACTCACGCAGAAGAGCCTGCCGGAAATCGGCGAGCTGTTCGGCGGGCGCGATCACACCACCGTGCTGCATGCCGTGCGCAAGATCGCCGACGAGCGCAGCAAGGACGCGCAGCTCAACCACGAGCTGCACGTGCTGGAACAGACGCTGAAGGGTTGAGCGCGCGGGCGCGCTTGATAATTCGGCCTCCGCCCCAATTTAAGGGGGGCGGTTCGGTTTTGAGGCACAATACTGGTTTGACCGCCCCGGTGGTGGCGGGCCAAGAGCCCGGCCGGCGGGGCGCTGCGAGGCTGCTGCGCTGCAGGCCGTTACTCAACGAAGGAACTCTATGCAACTGGTCAAGACCGAACGAGACACACTCCTCAGGCCGCTGCAAACGGTCAGCGGCATCGTCGAACGCCGCCATACGTTGCCGATCCTTGCCAACCTGCTGATCACCAAGAACGGCCCGGACGTTTCATTCCTGTCGACCGACCTGGAGCTGCAGATCACCACGCGCGCCGATTTCGGCGTGGGCGGCGACCAGGTGGCCACTACCGTCGCGGCCCGCAAGCTGCTCGACATCCTGCGCGCGATGCCTGACGGCCAGGTCACGCTGTCGCTCGCCGACAAGCGCCTCACCGTTCAGTCCGGCAAGAGCCGCTTCGCACTGCAAACCCTGGCGGCCGACGAGTTCCCGACCGTCGCGCAGGCCAAGGATTTCGGCGCCACCCTGACCGTCCCGCAGAAGTCGTTCCGCCAGTTGCTCGGCATGGTGCACTTCGCGATGGCGCAGCAGGACATCCGCTACTACCTGAACGGGATGCTGCTCGTCGTCGACGGCGACCAGCTGATGGCCGTGGCCACCGACGGCCACCGCCTCGCGTTCTCGTCGATGAAGCTCGAAGGCGGCACGTTCGGCCGCCAGGAAGTGATCGTCCCGCGCAAGACGATTCTCGAGCTGCAGCGCCTGCTCGAAGATATCGACGACACCGTCACCATCGACATCGCGCAGACCCAGGCCAAGTTCACGTTCGGCCAGGTCGAGCTCGTGTCGAAACTCGTCGAGGGCAAGTTCCCCGACTTCCAGCGCGTGATCCCGAAGGCGCACAAGAACACGTTCGAGATCGGCCGTGAAGAACTGCAGCGTTCGCTGCAACGCGCGGCCATCCTGACCTCGGACAAGTTCAAGGGCGTGCGCTGCATCATCGCGCCGGGCCAGCTGAAGATCATGTCGACCAACGCCGATCAGGAAGAGGCGCAGGAAGAACTCGAAATCGCTTATCAGGGCGACACCGTCGACATCGGCTTCAACGTCACGTATCTGCTCGACGTGCTCGCGAACCTGAAGGTCGACACCGTGCAGGTGAGCCTTGGCGACGCCAGCTCGAGCGCGCTGATCACGGTGCCCGAGAACGAAGAGTTCAAGTATGTCGTGATGCCGATGCGCATCTGACGCGTTCGACATCGCGACACACACCAGGGGGCGGCAAGCCCCTTTGGCGTTTTTATGGCGAACCGACAACCCGTCCCTTTGGTGCCTTTTGGCGCCCCGGGCGGGCCAGGAAACTGGAGCGGCCCGGCGATTTCTCTCGCTGAAACGCACCGCGCCGCCACTTGAGTGGCCTCGCAGAACCGGAAGATATCCATGAGTGAACAGCACAATCCGCAACCCGATAACAGCAGCTACGGCGCCTCGTCGATCCAGATCCTCGAAGGTCTGGAAGCGGTGCGCAAGCGCCCCGGGATGTACATCGGCGACACATCGGACGGCACCGGTCTGCATCACCTCGTGTTCGAGGTGCTCGACAACTCGATCGACGAAGCGTTGGCCGGGTACTGCAACGACATCCACGTGACGATTCACGCCGACAACTCGATTTCCGTGACCGACAACGGCCGCGGGATTCCGACCGACGTGAAGATGAACGACAAGCACGAGCCGAAGCGCAGTGCTGCGGAAATCGTGATGACGGAGCTGCATGCTGGGGGGAAGTTCGACCAGAACAGCTATAAGGTTTCCGGTGGTCTGCACGGCGTGGGGGTTTCGTGCGTGAACGCGCTGTCGAGCTGGCTGCGCCTCACGGTGCGCCGTGACGGCAAGAAGCGGTTCATGGAGTTCCATCGCGGTGTTGCGCAGGAGCGCGTGCTCGAGATGGTCGATGGTGTCGAAGTGTCGCCGATGCTGGTCACGGGCGATACCGAGAACCGCGGCACCGAAGTGCACTTCATGGCGGATCCGACGATTTTCGGGACGGTCGAGTATCACTACGACATCCTCGCGAAGCGGATGCGTGAGCTTTCGTTCCTGAACAATGGTGTGCGGATTCGTTTGACCGATCTGCGGTCGGGCAAGGAAGACGATTTCGCGTTCGCCGGCGGTGTGAAAGGCTTCGTCGAGTTCATCAACAAGACCAAGACTAACCTGCACCCGACGGTGTTCTTCGCGAACGGCGAGAAGGATGGCGTCGGCGTGGAAGTCGCGATGCAGTGGAACGACAGCTACAACGAGAACGTGCTGTGCTTCACGAACAACATTCCGCAGCGTGACGGCGGTACCCACCTCACCGGCCTGCGGGCCGCGATGACGCGCGTCATCAACAAGTACATCACCGACAACGAAATCGCGAAGAAGGCGAAGGTCGAGACGACCGGCGACGACATGCGCGAAGGGCTGTCGTGCGTGCTGTCCGTGAAGGTGCCGGAGCCGAAGTTCAGCTCGCAGACGAAGGACAAGCTGGTTTCTTCCGAGGTTCGTGCGCCGGTTGAAGAAGTTGTGGCGAAGGCGCTGGAAGAGTTCCTTTTGGAAACGCCGATCGACGCGAAGATCATCTGCGGGAAGATCGTTGAGGCTGCTCGGGCGCGTGATGCTGCGCGGAAGGCTCGCGAGATGACGCGCCGCAAGGGCGTGCTCGACGGCGTCGGCCTGCCGGGCAAGCTCGCGGACTGCCAGGAGAAAGACCCGGCGAAGTGCGAAATCTACATCGTCGAGGGTGACTCGGCAGGTGGCTCGGCCAAGCAAGGGCGTGACCGGAAGTTCCAGGCGATCCTGCCGCTGCGCGGCAAGGTGCTGAACGTCGAGAAGGCACGCTACGACAAGCTGCTGTCGTCGGAGCAGATCGTCACGCTCGTGACCGCGCTTGGGTGCGGGATCGGCAAGGAAGACTACAACCTCGAAAAGCTCCGCTATCACCGCATCATCATCATGACCGACGCGGACGTCGACGGTGCGCACATCCGGACGCTGCTGCTCACGTTCCTGTATCGCCAGATGCCGGACATGATCGAGCGCGGCTATGTGTATATCGCGCAGCCGCCGCTTTACAAGATCAAGGCGGGCAAGGACGAGCGGTATCTGAAGGATGATGTGGAGCTGAACGCGCACATGCTGCGGTTGGCGCTGCAAGGGTCGGAGCTGGTGCCGGGTGAGAATGCGGCTGCGATTTCGGGTGATGCGCTTGGCGAGTTGGCTCGGTCGTATCTGCTGTCGAAGAGCGTGATCGAGCGGTTGAGCCGGTTGTATGACCCGGCCGCGCTGGAAGCCGTTATGGACGGGGTGGTGATCGACCTCTCCACCGAGGCTTCGACCGAGGCTTCGGCGAAGGCGCTGCATGCTGCGTTGCATGACGAAGCGCTGAAGAACGAAGTGCGGGTGGTGCCTGCGTATGACGCGGTTCGCGAACAGCGGTCGCTGCATGTCGAGCGGACGCATCACGGCAACGTGCGGGTTTCGGTCATCGACCAGGAATTCCAGCACACGGCGGATTATCAGCAGCTCGTGACCACCGCGAATACGTTCAAGGGGCTCATCGGGGAAGGTGCGGTTATCAAGCGCGGTGAGCGCAGCATGGCCGTGGCGGACTTCAAGAGCGCGATGAAGTGGCTGCTGGCGGATGCTGAACGCAACGTCTCCAAACAACGCTATAAGGGGCTCGGCGAGATGAACCCCGAGCAGCTGTGGGAAACGACGATGGATCCGGCAGTGCGGCGCCTGCTGCGCGTGCAGATCGAAGACGCGATTGCCGCGGATGGGATCTTTACTACCCTCATGGGGGATGATGTGGAGCCGCGGCGGGCGTTTATCGAGAGCAATGCTCTGCGGGCCGGCAATATTGATGTCTAACGCAGTCTGCTTCTAATCGTATAGATATAAAAAATGAGGCCCATGAGTTAAAAACTCATGGGTCTTTTCTATTAATAAATGAGTTTCACGATAAAACCTGAACACCCATCCTAATGGGATGGTCAGCTTAGCGAGGGGAAATTAGATTACTTCCACCGATTCAAATTTTTGATACAAAGAAGCAAGATCCTTTACCCCCATCCTGAACTGACTCCTTGCCTTTGTTTTAGAATTTTTCATGCTCGCGCGCTCCAGCTTTGGAGCCGGATCATAGATAATTTTTCCGTCCGCGAGTGCCTTTAAGAACATCTCGAATTCAGTACCCTCGCCAAGAAAAACCGGGGTTTTATATCTGTAATCAGCAGGCACTGACAATGATTTCTCGTAGGGAACATAGGCGGCGGCAGCATGTTTTCGCGCCCATTGCTCAACAAGGCCTGAATATGTCCATTCAGCAGATATTTCGCCATTTTCGTCAAGCAATCTAATGCCACCATTTACATCGACGATTTTCTTTGATTTTTCATCAAATCCGACTACAACAAGAGTATGCCCGGATGATTTCGCCGGCACCCCAACTTTGTGCGATCCGGTGAAATAGATAACATCGTTCGGCAAATTTCTTCCATACTTCCGAAGGAAAGCCTCTACACCATTCGTGCCATAGTAGCCGGCATCTGGTTCTGGCGTCATCAAGGTAATTCTTGACCCACTATATGCCTTCAACTCCCACCCCATAAAATCCGGAGCAGAACGGCCGTTGGGCACGATGCCAAATAACGCTTCAAGTGTATATCCACCGCCGTTTCGTGCTGAATAAACGGTTCGATTTCCGAAACGATCGAGTTTCGTGGAAGGGTGTGGATTTAGCCTGTGAATTTCGCGTAATCGCTCAAGCAACAGACTGCGTGCGTCTGGAACTTCTTGCTGAACGATCTCATGCAGCGTCCCGGAATCACGTTGGCCAGCTCTCTCCATACGCTCGCGCATAGTCACCGCAACAGGTGAAACGGCCGTGGCCAGATACGCGAACACCGAACTATCCGAGACGCCAAAGAAGAGCACTCTACCGTCAGGCTCATTATTAAATCGCCGCTCGTCTTTTGGAATAGGGCGAAGTATCGCTGCAGGAGCAAGCGGGCATCCCCTAAGAAACCCGGAGAGACGAACCTCCGGATACTTTGGATACAGAATCAGCTGCGCCCCTGGAGCAATGGCTTTCCTTCCATCACCGTCGATCCAGAATAGTGGTATATCAGCTTTAAAATTGGGAACCTTGACGCTTGCTTCGGGGCGAATTTTTCCAAAAACAAGCAGCTGTAGGACTTCGAAACTTTTCCCGAGATAGATTTGCTGCTTGCTATTGTCGTTCTCGGCAAGGAACTTATAATAGATGTGCCGGGCTCCGTGCTCAGCAAAACAGTCAAGCAATCCATCCAGTGTCTCAAACTCTCGCAACCCCATGCCCCTTTTTCTCTATTGATTGAGCTTCGGGAACAGCCGGCCAGAACGTCAGCCCGTCAACATTTACGCCTTGCGGCAGATAAGTGCCCCTTCAACGCATGCCCCTCAGCTAGTACGCTGCACCGTTTAGAGCGCATCGGCTATTGCGCAATTATATCCCAGAGACCTCTCAGTTTCTTTGCCTTGTGGAAGCCTGTTCGTGTTCGTCGACCGTGTTTGTCTGTCGAACTTTCAGTGGATATGCAACAAATAGCATCACATGGGCGCGTGTGCCCGCGGAGCCAACATGCGAAGCTGGCCATCCATTCCAATTTCCGCACTCGGTGCCTCGCCAGTGATCCATCGCGAGACCGTTTCAGCGAGTGCGTTGCCAGCGTCGACCGCCCTGAACTCCCGTGTCGCACATTCCCATACAACAAGCACTCGCCAACCGAGCGCCTGTATGGTTTCGAGGGCAAGTTCGTCTCTCCGTCTGTTTTTCAGAAGTTTTTCCCGCCAGAACTCCGTCCGGCTCCCGGGAAGTTTGAAGTATTTGCAACCATGAACATGCCAGAAGCAACCATGCACGAATATAACTGCACGATACTTCGGAAATACCATGTCCGGCTTTCCGGGTAGACTGGATGAATGTAAAAGGTAACGGAAACCCCTTGAATGCAGAGCGCGCCGTATCATCAGCTCGGGTTTGGTGTCCTTGCCACGAATTCCCGACATCATGCGGCTGCGGGTCTCCTTATCGACAACATCCGTCACTCACTTCTCCGCATCTCGAAAGTTACCGTCGGCAGGCTGACCGGCAGCCTGCTTTCGACAATCCATCGTCAAGTTGTTGCTACTTGGCGATCAACAGATTCATCAGTAAAAAAATCCCCGATCACCGGAACAAATCCATCTTCGACAATCCAGGGCTTGACGATTCGTGCGACCTCCTTAAACACCGGCATAACAACAGAGTTTCCAAATTGCTTGTAGGCCCGCGTATCTGAAACCGGGATCTCAAAACTGTCGGGATATCCCATCAACCTAGCGCATTCTCGCGGTGTCAGGCGTCTTGGGTTTTTGCCCTTCTGTGCAACGAGAATCTCTGATCCATCCTTGTAGTACCGAGCAGATAGCGTACGTGCAATGTCGTCCGGTCCAACGAGGCCGTAGCCAAAGCCGTTGCCCTTCGCCTTGTGCTTCGCTGCATAGTCCTGAAGGTACTTCCAGAGATTAGGCGTCAGTGTGTACTTGTCGTTTACCTTTCGCGCGTCATGATCAAAGTACCGATCCCCGTCATGTTCGAGCCGTGGCTCGCTGCCATCGACCTTGTGCAGAATGTCTTTCATCTTCACTTCGCCCTTCTCAGGCAACTGAAGTGATTCCCAGCTGAACGGGGTGGGCTCCCGAAAGCCCACGATCACGATGCGCTCGCGATGTTGTGGCGTCCAGTGTTGACCATCAATGATGCGATGGTGAACGTGGTAGCCAAGCTCGTATCGAAGCGTCCGGATAATCACGTCGAAAGTACGTCCCTTGTCATGGGACTGCAGGTTCTTGACGTTCTCCAGCACAAACACCTTCGGGCGCTTTTCCTGGATGATTCGCGCCACGTCAAAGAACAACGTGCCCTGCGTCTCGTCCTGGAAGCCATGTGCTCGCCCAAGTGCATTTTTCTTTGACACGCCGGCAATGCTGAACGGCTGACACGGGAAGCCCGCGAGCAGCACGTCATGGGCGGGAACGCTCGTTTCATCGACATCCGTGATGTCGCCATGAATTGGCCTGCCATCCGGGAAATTCACGTGATAGGTCTTCTGCGCGTAGCTATCCCATTCGCTGGTGAACACACACTGCCCGCCGTTGAGTTCGAATGCCTTGCGGATTCCACCTATGCCTGCAAACAGGTCAATGAACGTGAAATCTGCCTTCGCAGCAGACGCTCCGAACGGCTGCAGCATCGACTTGAGGGTGTCAACGACATAGGGTTTCGGCGCAGTCTCTGCCGAGAGCCAACGGCTGACCGTCGAAGGTCCTACACCGAGTCTCTGAGCAATCTCCGTGCGGGAGAAGTAGCGAGCTGCTTCGTGCAGGTACTGAAGTGCCAAATTGCTGTCAGGTGATTTCATTGCTTCGCTGGGAAATTTTTTTGCATATTGATGGCTGTGATTCCCAGAGTCAAGCAAGAAACAACTAACCGCTTCGGTAACCTGGGAATACCTTGTGTGACACCGACATCAAGGACTTGCCGCTCGTGTCGCGGCGCCTTTGTGCAGAGGGGAAGTCCTCTTGGCGCCACCGTGTACATCGTGGCGATTCGCGATGGGTCGCGTCGATATGCCTGACGGCAGACCTAGCCTCGCGGCCGACTTCGGGGTGACAGATTCGCAGGGGTGATCTCGGACGATGCACGACTCTTCACTGTTCTTGTCGTGCGGCGCGCGCTCGGATCGGCCGGTTAGACTTCCCACGCAACTCCGTCCTTCCCGAACGGGGACATCATCGATTACGTGAACGTGCAGGTCGCAAGATGCGAGGTGGGAGCGCATCACTCGGCTATCAATGGGCACCGAAATTGGAGACTTATGCCCTTCGGCTAATCTGCGCAAATTGAGCAATTCAAGATACCGCATCCTGTAGACTCAAGTGGCAGTCCCGCAAAAAAGCGCGGGCCGCATGGGCTGCCACCCATACGACCCGCTGACCACAACCAACTCAACCAAGGAGTCGGAAATGGCTGTCGCCAATATTAAGTCGCTCTTCCGTAAACGCAAGCAGCAAGACCCGAACACCGTGCTCCAGATGATCCTCCGCAGCACGCCTGACAAGCCCAAACGGGGCTGGCCGTACCTGCCCTGGATGGCCGTCATCGACGCGCACTTCAAGCTGTTCGGATTCGAGCCGGGCGACCGCGTCTATCTCCAGATAAACCACAAGACCCGCCAGATCCATATCACGCCGCACTATGGCGACCTTGAGTTCCGAGAACAGCCGTACCATCAGCCGGGCGGCCGAAACCCGTTTGCGCTGTAAATTGCCAGGGCCGCTTTATGCGGCCCTTGTTGCCTCGGCGGCTGGCTCAACGCTCGGAAAGTCTTGCTGTGCCCATCCCTAGCCCAAATAGCCGCGCAGTTTTCAGCACTCAACTTCAACAACCGTTACAACATCAATCACCGATCGTAGCCGTCGCTCCGCCATCGCATCGGTCCCGCGATTCTACTCATACAGCACGATGACATATCTGCTCGTATCGCCGATACCTCGCCCAACCAGCAAAACGTGACAATCGGAGACACTTCTCCAATCGCGATGCATCAACCGCATCCACGCACAAACGGCGCGCCCTCACCCGCCCAGACGAGCTATCCGCTACAACGAAACACCGAGTCCCTTGTGGCTGGTGATTCGAATACCTTGCCGTCACGTTCCATACTGATGCAGATTTCTATTATGTGCTTCGAGCATCGCAAGTTATGACCAGCGTACTCGAGTGTATATTTAATTTTGCATTCCTTAGTACATGTCCACAACCACCTACACAAATTGGGACATTCCAAAAGAAAAATACGCGAAGACAACCCCGTTGCCCTCGCTGCCGTACGTAGTACCTGAGAGAAAGGGAGAAGAATCGTGTTGGCCAGACCACCGTCGTCCGGAACGCTGACATCCCGCAGTCTTTTCGACGCATTCCATCGTGGCTTGCTGCAACATGAAAGGCTGCTGAAACTGGATACCCCGCTCGGCGCGAACACACTCGTTCCGCTCCGCGCAAAGGGATGGGCAAAGATAGGTCGTGACTATCAATGGACCGTCGACGTCGCATCGATTCGCGACGATATTGCATTGCTCTCGCTGATGCATCAGCCGGTCACGCTCTGGATTCAGCAAACAACGTCTCCGTTTTCCGACTCGACCTATCGCCCGGTCCACGGCTTCGTTCATCGCGCTGGAATATTGGGAACCGACGGCAATCTAACCGTGTATCAGATCGAGTTTGCCTCGGCGCTCTTCTTCCTCGGCCACACGCGTCGCGATCACTACTGGCTGGAGAAGGACGCACGCGAAATCCTGATCGACGTGCTCCACCGGTATTCGCAGCTGCGCGGCGCCATCCGCCTGGACATCATGGAATCACCACGCGTACGGTCATATTGCCGACAGGCCGATTCAGACTTGAACTTCGTTCACCGGCTGCTGGAGGACGAGGGCTGGTACTGCTATTGGGTGCATGCCAAACCCCAGGGAGGTGAGAGATCGACAGCAACGCTGGTTGTTGTCGACAGCCTGTCCTCGTTACCCGAATCGCGGGCGGCGTCGTATTGTCGAGACGACTCCGGCAACGAAGCGGACGGACTGACACAGTGGTCGTCCCACCAGACACTGCAAAGCGTTCGTTACACGTCGCGCTCGTTCGATTACAAGCGACCGAATCACGACTTCGAATTGAGCAGTGAACTTAAATCGACGACGTATGAGGTAGAGCATCGGCGGCACCGCGAGCTGCGTCACATTCCATCAGCGCCGATGGAGATTTTCGAGTCGACGCCATATGGCTACGCCAGTTCCAACGCAGGGTACCACCGTGCCCGGCTTCGAACGGAAGCCTGGGATTCGCTGGCCGAGCGCTACGCCGGAACGGGAGGTTTGCGCTGGATCGACGCCGGGGCGCGCTTCGTCCTCAACGGTCACCCGAGACATCTTGCCCCAACACCGCATGACCGCGAATTCGTGGCGATCGAAGCGCACTGGTACATCGAGAACAACATCCCGATCGGGCGACTTGCCGGCCCATTTCCACGCAGTCTGCAGCAGATGGGCATCGACGCGAAGGCCATGCACGGCGCGCGCTTTGAATCGCGCCCCCATCCCGGCGATGGAGAAACAGGGTTCTTCGTCGTCGAGATAGAAGCGCAATCGACAAAGGTTGCGTATCGCAGCCCATTCGAGCATGCAAAGCCCGCGATACATATTGAGCATGCGCAAGTGGTTGCGCCGGAAGGCGAAGAGGCGTGGACCGACCCGCTAAACCGGATTCGTGTGCGCCATGCGTGGGACCGGCAAAGCCCTTCCGGGGCCTTCAACACGTCGCCGATGCTGCTGGCACTACAGGCCGATACCGGCAGTGGGTACGGCGCGGTGCATGTGCCTCGCGCCGGCGAGTGGGTGGCAATCGGGCATTGGGGTGGCGACTGCGATCGACCGTTCGTGCTGGGTCGGCTCAACGGCGGTGCCACTCCACCGCCGTGGCATACGAATGCACTACTGTCCGGTTTTCAGTCGAAGGGATTCGGCAAGACGAACGCCTACAACGCGCTGGTTCATGACGACGCGACGAATCAAGGCAGCACACGCGTGACCACCTTCACAGGCCAGCGCTACAGCCTGTTCCACCAGGGTTACTTGATTCGGCAGGATGGCAACACGCGAGGGCGCTATCTGGGCATGGGATTTGTCCTCCACACCGACGACTACGGCGCGGTGCGGGCGAATCGAGGCCTCTATCTCACGACGCATTCGAAGCGGGCCGACAGCGAGCAGCTAGACGTTACCGAGGCACGGGATCAACTCACGCGCTCCGGCATGCAGCTGGAGTCGTTGTCGCATGCGAGCTCGGCGGCGCAAGCCGAATCGCTACAGGCCGGACGGGATGCGGTCGATGCTGCCGTGCAGGCGACTCAACATTCGGAGTCCGGCCAGGCCGCGGGCGAGCGCACGGTTGGCGGCGGCTCGGGTGAAGCCAATGGCTTTGCGACACCGCTGATCGTCATGGCCAGTCCGGCCGGGATCGCGATGACGACGCAACAATCGACGCAGATCGCAGCCGACAAGCTCATCAATTTGGTCAGTGGCGAACATACCCACATCGCGACCGGCAAGTCGCTGATCGTGGCCGCTGCCGAGAAAATCAGCCTGTTCGTTCAGAAGGCGGGCATGAAGCTATTCGCGGCGAAGGGAAAGGTAGAGATCGAAGCGCAAAGCGACGCGATGCGGCTATACGCGGACCAGGATCTCGCGATCACAAGCAATCGCGGCCGCGTCGTCATCGAAGCCAAACAGGAATTGATGCTCAAGTGCGGTGGGTCATACGTGCGCATCACGGCGGATGGAATCGAAGACGGCACGCGCGGTACGCGAACGAGCAAAGCTATATCGTTCGCTCGACTCGGCCCGAGCTCGGTTGCAGAGCACATGAACGCGCGACCTCAGACCGCTTTCAATGATCCCTACGTTCTGCGTCACAAGATCACCGGGGAAGTACTGAAGAACCATCCCTATGAAATCGTGCGAGGTGACGGAACGGTCATCAAGGGCGTGACGGATGAATCCGGGCAAACCACCGTACAAAAGAACGTCGACGTCGAGTCGCTACTGGTTCGGGTGTTGCCGCTCCCTCTCCACGAGGCGGAATAGCGACGTATCGGCATCCGATTTGAACGCGAACGCGCCTTTCATCGATCGACTTTAGTTCACTCCTGGTACTCGCATGAGCAATCCCGAAAGCAACAGCACCAACAAGAAAGCGAAAACCGTCACCATTCAGACACAGCACGAGCGAGGAGGCGGGTCATCCGCAAGAGTGACACTGACGCCCGACTCGAACACCTGTACGAAGGAGATCAACTGCGATCCAAGGCAGCCGATTCCGGTGATCTTCATTCCTGGCGTCATGGGGTCGTTGCTACTTGACCGAAATACCGGGGAAGAGATGTGGAATCCACCGAATGGCCTCAGCGGCGCCGTATCGTTTGCATCGTCCGGGTACTTCGCAAACGCTGCGGAACGCCAAGCACGCTACGATCCTCGCGTCGCGGTGGTCTCGCCCTTCGGCAACATCAGCACGAAAGGCTGCGACGTCACCGCAGAAGAGGCACGGCGAAGGGGTTGGGGCTCCGTGCACAGCGCCAGCTACCACGCGACTTTGGCGTGGCTCGAACACCAACTGAATAACCCGGCGAGATCAGGCACACCCTTTGGAGCATGGGCCGAGGGCGACCCTACGGGCGAAACGTTCACGGTCACCCCGATCATCGGAACCCCGCCAAGGCTATATGGCGCACACGGCCGAGCTGCCGACGCGATCCATGCCGCATCTGAAGAATTCAAGAAATTCTGCGAGTTTCGATATCCGGTCTATGCAATTGGATACAACTGGCTTCAGTCGAATCTCGATTCGGCTCGGGATGTAATCGAGGGCATCGAGTGCGTCGACAACAAGCGTCGCAAGACGTCACGGCTCATGGGCATCAAGGAAATCTGTGCGGAAAACAAGGTCAAGAAGGCGATCGTCATTACGCATTCGATGGGCGGCTTGGTCATGCGAATGGCTTCGGTAATCGCCGGACACGCGGATTTAATGTACGGAGTAATCCACGGCGCACAACCCGCGACAGGCGCACCGATCGCCGCAAGACGCTTCCGTGCAGGGGCGCAAGGAGAAAACGCGATCATCAATCAGGTGCTGGTGGGCCGGAACGGCCTAGAGTTCACCGCTATCACGGCGAACGCGCCCGGACCTCTGGAGCTCCTACCAATGCCCGACTACCACGACTATGAGCCATGGTGGATTGTCCGCAATTTGAGGCGCGAGGAAATTCTCCGGCTTCCTAAGCCAGGCGATACGCTTTCGCTATACACGTCGCAACAATGGTATGGGTTGGTGCCCCGCCAAACTGATGCAGTCCTCGATCCGGCTGGCATCGTCAAGAAGCGCCTGGTGGTAAACGGTCCCGCCATGACCGTTCAAAAGCAATTTCAAATGATGATGCGTGCGGTGGTTGAGCGACAAACTGCCTTGGTCAACAAGTATCACCCCAAGACCTACGCCTTTTACGGAAATGGCCCGATACGACAGGCTGCTGATCCGGCGACAACGAGTGTCAGTACATCCCAGCAATCGAAACATCGGGAGGTGTCTGCTTCCCGTGAAAAACTCCTCACGTTTGGCCGCATCTTCTGGCGTGGAGATTTCCCCGCCGGCATCACGGAAGCTGACTTGCTAGGTGCACAACTGATGAGCGATAACGCGAAAGGACAAGTTCGCATTCGCGTCAAAGACCAGGTTTATACGATAGAAGCCGAAATGATGACGCCCAACTTTGCCGCTGAAAGAGGCTTGATTTTCGGCGACGGGACTGTGCCAGTGTGGTCCGGTGAAGCTGTCGCCCGCGGATTAAAAGAAGGCGTCCGGGGAGGAAAGGCCGAAGGTGTGCAAATCGCATTCGACCAAAACGGCTTCGACCATCAAGCATGCTTCAACCATCCGTGGGCCCGCTGGGCCACGCTGTACAGCATGGTCAAGATCGCAAAAGCAATTAACGCATCGGCGTGACCACATTGAACCGCTTCGGCAAACAGTTTCTCATCGCTCTGGCCATCCTCCTTTGGGTGCTAACGGCGTGCCGAAACAGCAAATCACTGGATCCCATTATGACCGCACCGCTTATGCACGATGCTCGCCCGTGGTGTATTGGACGCTTCGTCCTCGACCTTCCTCACGACGCCGAGGTATACAACGAACAGTTCAATTACATGGGGTATTCAATCGAGAGTACCCAGAACATAAGCGCACAAGAATTTGCACACCGGGTCGACGCACGCGAACGTGAGCTTAAAACAGCTATGAGGCTAGACCCACACAGATCGTTTGCGGCCACAAAAATTCCGTGGGTACATCAGGTGATTCGACCAAGCGACAATTCTCGGTTCTTCGTTTTTGGTCGCTACGACGTGCCGCAGGAACAGCAAGTCTACGATGTCGAAGGGTACGCCGTGTCAGACAAGACGCTATTCACTCTGAAGAATACGTTCGGTGATGGATATGATCAGATGGCTATCCAGAATGCCTCGCTGATTCTTCGCAACATACATCCCCGTGGAAACTGGGACATTCCTCCTGACAGTGCGTTCTGCTTCAACGGTGGCGTCATCAAGGGCAAGCCACTGCCCGGATTCGATGCAACGTTGGCGGTTGGACTCGTCCCCGGTCGCCCGTCCAATTTGATCGTGAAATTGCGAGAGTCGGTCGATGTCGATCAGCAAGCATCGCTGCTCGATGGGCTTCCTGCGTTCGAGATCCAACTGAAATCGCTGACGGGTCGCTACAAGATCCTGCGAAAAGGCAAACGCCAGTTCGCCGGTATGCAGGCAGAGGAACTGCTGATGGCAATCAGCGAAGACGGCGTGCAGAAATATCACTTCTATCTGCTCGCTCCTGGCGTCGAACGCGACCTCTCGAAACCTCACACGGCGATTCAGCTGCTTTTCGGTGCAGCACCCGATTCGATTACATCGGCGTCCGAGGCTACCTCTCCCGTCAACGAAGCGGAAGCGATTCAAGCGTGGGACACGGTGCTAAGCAGCTTCCACTATCGAGGCCCCGCGGCCAAGTGAATCGGAGGCCTCCGAGTGAAGCGCTACGACATCCTGAAAGGCGACACCACGACGGCGGGCGGCTTGATCGAGGGCGGCAATGCCAACGACCTGATCGGCGCCCGAGAACAGGCTTACGAGGGCGATCCGGTCTCGTGTCCTGCATGCCAGACAGTCGGCACGATCGCATGTGATGGGCCACGCATCCGCACGAGCGGACCGGACGGACGCCAGGCGGCACTAAGTGATGACTTATGCGTCTGCCAGTGTTCACCGGCGCCGCGTCTGATTGCTTCGCAGGTCTCGTCGTTCATCGAAGTCTAGGCCTGCCCGACGGATTTCCTGCAGCGAAAAATCCGGGCCACCAATGCAAAAACCCCCGCCTTTCGGGCGGGGGTTCTCGGCTTAGGGAGCCTGACGATTACCTACTTTCACACGGGTAT
>NZ_CABVLY010000030.1 GCF_902498995.1 Burkholderia anthina | reverse complement strand
AGCGGGCGGGGCTGGTTCTCGTGGCCGGGCGGTCGCGGCGAATCGGCTCGCCCGGCGGCTGCCGGCACGGGGCCGCGCATCGCGGCGCTACCCGGGCTCGGCTGGGGCGTGGCACTGCTGGTCGCGCTCGCGGCGGCGGGCGGGATGGCGCTGTCCGCGCGTCACGCGCAAACGGACCGGACGATCGACGAACTGGTTGCGAGCCATGTGCGGGCCGGATTGTCGACGCGCGACATCGACGTGATCTCGACCGACCGGCATACCGTCAAGCCGTGGTTCAACGGCCGGCTCGACTATGCGCCGCCGGTCGAGGATCTGTCGGCGAGCGGTTTTCCACTCGCGGGCGGGCGGCTCGACTACGTCGGGCAGCGCCGCGTCGCGGTGCTCGTCTATCGTTACCGGCAGCACGTGATCGACGTCTATGTGCGGCCGGCCGGCGCAGGGCGGGCATCCGCGCCGTACGCGACCGTGTCGCAGGGTTACGCGCTCGACCGCTGGGACGCGGCGGGGATGACGTGGTGGGCGGTGACCGACGCCGAGCCGTCGGCGCTGACGGCGTTCAGGACGGCGCTCGATGCGCGGCTGGGCGGGGCGGGCAGCGAGTAACCGCGGGGCTGGCTGCCGGACTCGCATTGCACGCGTGACGGTTCGCCACCGGGTCCGCCCCCGTTTTTTGCGGATGCACGGGCTGCCGTTGCTGCCCGTTGCCCGTTCAAGTCTTTGAAAACATGGCCGAATCCGGTCGGAAATCGTCGATCGGTGTTGCACGTGCCCCGTATCCGGGTTAGAATCTTCGGCTTCTCACTTGCCACACCGGTACAGACGCCCGGGTGGCTTTAATCCACAAGGAGTGTGTAATGCGTCATTACGAAATCGTATTCATCGTGCACCCCGATCAGAGCGAGCAAGTGCCTGCGATGATCGAGCGTTACAAGACCACGATCACGACGCACGGCGGCCAGATCCACCGTGTCGAAGACTGGGGCCGTCGCCAGCTGGCCTACATGATCGAGAAACTCGCGAAGGCTCACTACGTCTGCATGAACATCGAGTGCGACCAGACGACGCTCGACGAACTCGAACACGCGTTCAAGTTCAACGACGCCGTGCTGCGCCACCTCATCGTCAAGATGAAGAAGGCCGAAACCGGCCCGTCGCCGATGATGAAGGAAGTTCAGCGCGAAGAAGCCAAGAAGGCGGCTGCAGCTCAGCCGACCGAAGCGCAGGCTTAAGTTCGTCACTTATTAAGCCATCAAGGAGCGCGCTACTCACGTGAACAGGTTGCAATTGACGGCGAGCGTCGTCGAACGCGCACCGGTGCGATATACGCCGGCGGGTGTTCCGATCGCAAGCGCCACGTTGCACCACCGCACGGAAGTCGTCGAAGCAGGCATTCCCCGTCAGGTCGAAATGACGATCGAGGCGGTGGCGGCCGGTGAGGCGAGCGGCAAGCTGGAGCGTCGTGAAATGGGCGTCGAAACGCTGTTCACGGGCTTCCTGGCAAAGAAAAGCCGCAACGCGAGAACCTTGGTGTTTCACATCACAGCATTGCAGGACATTGGAAAGGACTGAACATGGCCCGCCCCACTGGTAAGAAATTCGACAAGCGTCGTCAGCAACAAAACCCGCTGTTCAAGCGCAAGAAGTTCTGCCGTTTCACGGCAGCAGGCGTCGAGCAGATCGACTACAAGGACACGGATACGCTGAAGGACTTCATCGGCGAAAACGGCAAGATCACGCCGGCGCGTCTGACGGGTACGAAGTCGCACTATCAGCGTCAGCTCGATACGGCAATCAAGCGTGCGCGTTTCCTCGCGCTGCTGCCGTACACCGATCAGCACAAGGCGTAATCAGGCGACGCAATAAGGAGAATTCGAATGCAAATCATTCTGTTGGAAAAAGTCGCCAATCTGGGTAACCTCGGCGATATCGTCAAGGTCAAGGACGGTTACGCTCGCAACTTCCTGATCCCGAACCGCAAGGCTCGCCGTGCAACGAAGGAAGCGATCGCCGAATTCGAAGTTCGCCGCGCTGAACTCGAAAAGATCGCCGCTGAAAAGCTGGCGGCATCGCAGGCAGTCGGCGAGAAGCTGAACGGCCAGTCGTTCGAAATCACGCAGAAGTCGGGCGTCGACGGCCGTCTGTTCGGCTCGGTCACGAACGGCGACGTCGCGGATCTGCTGAAGAAGGCAGGTTTCGAAGTCGAGAAGCTGCAAGTTCGCATGCCGGAAGGCCCGCTGAAGATGATCGGCGAGCACGTCGTTCAGGTCGCGCTGCATACGGACGTCGTCGTCGACGTCACGATCAACGTGATCGGCGACCACGCGTAAGCGTACGTAAGCTTGCCGGGCGGCTTCCGCCGTCCGGACAAGGGCAGGCGCCCGGGCAACCGGGGCCTGCCTTTTTTTATTGCCGCATCGCTGGCGGCCGGTATGGCGCCGTCCTGTGTAATTCGCGATAATCCCAACCCATGAACGCGCCGCAAGATCCTCAAATCGAATCGCTGAAAGTCCCGCCGCATTCGGTCGAAGCCGAACAGTCGGTGCTCGGCGGCCTGTTGCTCGACAACGCGGCCTGGGACCGGATTGCCGACTTCCTGTCGCAGGGCGACTTCTATCGCTACGACCACCGGATTATCTACGAGCACATCGGCCGGCTGATCGCGTCGACGCGCCCGGCCGACGTCGTGACCGTGTACGAAGCGCTGACGACGTCCGGCAAGGCCGACGACGTCGGCGGGCTCGCGTATCTGAACGCACTCGCACAGAACACGCCGAGCGCCGCGAACATCCGCCGCTATGCGGAGATCGTGCGCGATCGCGCGGTGTTGCGCCGGCTCGTGTCGGTCGCCGACGAAATCTCGGCCGATGCGTTCAATCCGCAGGGCAAGGAAGTGCGCCAGCTGCTGGACGAGGCCGAGTCGAAGGTGTTCTCGATCGCCGAAGAAGGCGCGCGCGGCAATCAGGGCTTCCTCGAAATCGGTCCGCTGCTCACGCAGGTGGTCGAGCGCATCGACACGCTTTATCACACTGCGAACCCGAGCGACGTCACGGGCACGCCGACGGGTTTCGTCGACCTCGACCGGATGACGTCCGGGATGCACGGCGGCGAACTGATCATCGTCGCAGGGCGTCCGTCGATGGGTAAGACCGCGTTCTCGATGAACGTCGGCGAATACGTCGCGGTCGAGTACGGGCTGCCGGTGGCGGTGTTCTCGATGGAAATGCCGGGCACCCAGCTCGTGATGCGTATGCTCGGCTCGATCGGCCGGCTCGACCAGCACCGGATGCGTACGGGTCGCCTGACGGACGAGGACTGGCCGAAGCTGACCCATGCGGTGCAGAAGATGAGCGAGGCGCAGATCTTCATCGACGAGACGGGCGGCCTGAACCCGATGGAATTGCGCTCGCGTGCGCGGCGTCTGGCACGCCAGTGCGGCAAGCTCGGCCTGATCATCGTCGACTACCTGCAGCTGATGTCGGGTTCGTCGCAGGGCGAGAACCGCGCGACGGAAATCTCGGAAATCTCGCGGTCGCTGAAGAGCCTGGCGAAGGAGCTGGACGTGCCGGTGATCGCGCTGTCGCAGCTGAACCGCGGGCTGGAACAGCGGCCGAACAAGCGGCCGGTGATGTCCGATTTGCGCGAATCCGGCGCAATCGAACAGGATGCGGACGTGATCCTGTTCATTTATCGCGACGAGGTTTACAACCCCGACAGCCCGGACAAGGGGACGGCCGAGATCATCATCGGCAAGCAGCGTAATGGTCCGATCGGGCCTGTTCGGCTCACGTTCCTGGGGCAATACACGAAGTTCGATAATTTTGCCGGGGCGCAGAACTTCTACGGCGAGTAACGCCGGATGTAAACCCTTATTTAGCCAAACGTTGTATCCCATCCCGGCGCGCGCATATGCGCGCGTCGCGTCACGACCGGAAACGGTACAATATCGCCCGTTTTCGTGACAGTCGTTTGACAATCTCTCAGGAATCCCATGTTCGGTCGATTCATGCCCACCGAGGGCAAGTTCTTTGAACTTTTCAACGCGCACGCGAAGCACATCGTTTCCGGTGGCCGCGAGCTCGAACTGCTGATCGACAATCTCGCTGACGCCGAGATTCACAAGCAAAACGTGCAGACCGCCGAAAAGGCCGCGGACAAGCTGACGCATGAAGCGATCGATCTGCTGCACAAGACCTTCATCACGCCGCTCGATCGCGACGAGATCCACAAGCTGATCACGACGATGGACGACATCCTCGACCTGATGGAAGACGTCGCGACGGCCGTGTCGCTGTACGACGTGCGCGCCGTCACGTCCGAGGCGAGCCAGCTCGCGCACATCGTCACGCAGTCGGCGCAACACGTGCAGCAGGCCGTCGGGTTGCTGTCCGACATGAAGCAGTCGGCACAGATCCTCAAGCAATGCGAGGAGATCGACCGCTGGGAATCGGAGGCCGATCGGGTGCTGCGCGCGGCGATGTCGAAGCTGTTCCGCGAGGAAGACGACGTGAAGACGCTCATCAAGCTGAAGGCGATCTACGAGCTGCTCGAAGAGATCACCGACAAGTGCGAGGACGTCGCGAACATCATCGAAGGCATCGTGCTGGAAAACGCCTGAGCGAACCACGATGCATTCGATACAACTCGCCCTATGGATGGTCGCGACGCTGGTGCTCGTCGCGCTCGTATTCGACTTCATGAACGGCTTCCACGACGCGGCGAACTCGATCGCCACCGTCGTGTCCACCGGGGTGCTGAAGCCGCAGCAGGCCGTCGTGTTCGCGGCCGCATTCAACGTCATCGCGTATTTCATCTTCCACCTGAAGGTCGCGCAGACCGTCGGCAAAGGCACGATCGATCCCGAGATCGTCGACCATTACGTCGTGTTCGGCGCGTTGGTCGGTGCGATCGGCTGGAACGTGATCACCTGGTACTACGGGATTCCGTCGAGCTCGTCGCACGCGCTGATCGGCGGTCTCGTCGGCGCGGCGCTCGCGAAGTCGGGCTGGAGCTCGCTGAATATCGACGGGCTGCTGAAGACGATCGCGTTCATTTTCATTTCGCCGCTGCTCGGTTTCATCCTCGGTTCGCTGTTCATGCTCGGTGTGTCGTGGCTGTACTTCCGTACCGCGCCCAGCAAGGTCGACCGGCGTTTCCGCCGGCTGCAGCTGCTGTCGGCTGGTCTGTACAGCCTGGGTCACGGCGGCAACGACGCACAGAAGACCATCGGCATCATCTGGATGCTGCTGATCGCGTCGGGCTATGCGTCCGCGACGGCCGATGCGCCGCCTGCATGGGTGATCGGCGCGTGCTACCTGTCGATGGGGCTCGGCACGCTGTTCGGCGGCTGGCGCATCGTGCGCACGATGGGCCAGAAGATCACGAAGCTCAAGCCGGTCGGCGGTTTCTGTGCCGAAAGCGGCGGGGCGATCACGCTGTTCATCGCGTCGTTCCTCGGCATTCCCGTGTCGACCACGCACACGATTACCGGCGCGATCGTCGGTGTCGGCGCGACGCAGAAGCTGTCGGCCGTGCGCTGGGGCGTGGCCGGCAATATCGTGTGGGCGTGGGTGCTGACGCTGCCGGCGGCCGCGCTGTTCGCGGCCGGCGGATGGTGGCTCGGACACCAGATCTTCTGATGTTCTGATTCCGGCACGGCCGGATCGACATGAAATGCGCCGCAAGCCGACAGGCTGCGGCGCATTTTCTTTTGGGGTGTGCAAATGCAACCGTGCGGCGAACGGCGAATGACCGATGCGGGGTGAAGCCGCCGCAGGGACGGCGAGGCGGGCTAGTAACTGCCGTTCGCGAAGCGGGCGATCGGATCGTCGGCCGTGCCGGTACGCGCGCCGGACGGCGCGGATTGCGTAGCGGCGCGCAGCACCTGTACGGGCTCGGTACTGCGCGGCGACGGTACGGCGGCTGCGGAAGGCGGTTCGGCATCGAACGCGGCAGCCTGCGCGGCCGTCAGCGCCGTCGTCGGGATCTGTGAGCCGGTCTCGGCCGGGCTGGCGGGCACGGCATTCGCCGTCATGGCGTTCATGTCGCCAGTCGTCGCGGTTGCCTGTTGCTGAGCGGCCTGCATGCGCGGTGGCGGCGGCTCGTACGGATCGGCCGGCGTAGCCGCCGCGGCGGCCACGACCGGTGCGGCCGGCATGATCGGGGCAGGCGACGGCGTCGCGCCGGCTTGCGGCGCGGCATAGGCCGGCTGTTGCGGCGCGGCGGCCGCGACGACCGGGGGAGCAGGGGCAGTCACCGGCGCGGTGCGCGGCGCATCGCGCCGTGCCTCGTAGGTCGGCGTGTCGAATGGCGCCGGCGTCGCACGCGGCGGCGCGACGCGGCGAATGCCGTCGAAGCGCTTCGCCCAATACGGATTCGTCAGATAGTCGAGCCGCACGGTGCCGCCGGTCGACGGCGCATTGACGAAGCGCAGCTTGCCGACATAGATCCCGACGTGCGAATGCGGCCGCCCGGTCGTATTGAAGAAGATCAGGTCGCCCGGCGCCACCTGGTCGGGGTCGATCGACATGCCGCGGCTGCTCATGTCGGCTGTCGTGCGCGGCAGGTTCACGTCGGCCGCGCGGCCGAGCACGTAGCGCACCAGCCCGCTGCAGTCGAAGCCGCTCGTCGGCGTGTTGCCGCCCCAGCGATACGGCACGCCGACGAGGCTCATCGCCTGAATCGAAATTTCTTCCTGGCCGACGCTGTGGTCGACGAACTTCGGGAAATTGGCGGGGGCAGGGAACGCGCGCGGCGTCGTGATCTTCATGCCCGACGTGCGCGAAGCCGACTGCGGCGGCACGCTGGAGCAGGCCGCAAGCAGCGAAACGACGATGACGGGAACGCAGATTCGAAGCATGGCAAGGCGGACGAGCGCGGCGCGCTCGCGAATCGTATGACAACAGACAGACCCGATGGTAGACGTACCGGCGGGGCTTAAGCAACCATTCCTGAGAATTTACTTGAAGTTTCGCGTGTAAGTGAGGCTGTTCGGTAACGAAGCATGACCAACGTTTCCGACCCCAAAATAAAAACGGCGCTCCGGGAGCGGAGCGCCGCGAGGCGTCGAAAGCCGGCCGGGCGGCCGGCGGGTCGTGTTACAGGATGTCCGACGCGTAGTCGGCCAGCCGCGAGCGTTCGCCGCGCGCGAGGGTCACGTGGCCGCTGTGGCCCCAGCCCTTGAAGCGGTCGACGACGTAGGTCAGGCCCGAGCTGCCTTCGGTCAGGTAAGGCGTGTCGATCTGCGCGATGTTGCCGAGGCACACGATCTTCGTGCCGGGGCCCGCGCGCGTCACGAGCGTCTTCATCTGCTTCGGCGTCAGGTTCTGCGCTTCGTCGATGATCAGGTACTTGTCGACGAACGTGCGCCCGCGCATGAAGTTCATGCTCTTGACCTTCAGGCGCGAACGGATCAGTTCCTGCGTGGCCGCGCGGCCCCATTCGCCGGCTGCGTCGTCGGTCTTCTGCAGCACTTCGAGGTTGTCGTCGAATGCACCCATCCACGGCTGCATCTTCTCTTCCTCGGTGCCGGGCAGGAAACCGATGTCCTCGCCGACGGGCACGGTCGCACGCGTCACGATGATCTCGTTGTAGCGCTTGTCGTCGAGCACCTGCGCGAGGCCGGCCGCGAGCGCGACGAGCGTCTTGCCGGTGCCGGCCTGGCCGAGCAGCGTGACGAAGTCGATCTCGGGGTTCATCAGCAGATTCAGCGCGAAATTCTGCTCGCGGTTGCGCGCGGTAATGCCCCACACGTTGTTCTTGTGGTGGCTGTAGTCGCGCAGCGTCTGCAGCAGCGCCGTCTTGCCGTTCAGCTCGCGCACGATCGCGTGGAACGTCGGCTCGCCGTTCTGCGGCTCGAGATAGACGAACTCGTTGACGAGCATCGACGCGACGAGCGGGCCCGTCACGCGATAGTAGGTGGTGCCCGTCTTCGTGTCCTGCCAGCTCTCCATCCCCTTCGCGTGCTTGGTCCAGAAGTCCTGCGGCAATTCGCGCACGCCGTTATAGAGGAGATCCTTGTCCTCGAGTACCTGGTCGTTGAAGTAGTCTTCCGCCGGCAGGCCGAGCGCATGCGCCTTGATTCGCATGTTGATGTCTTTCGACACCAGCACGACCTGGCGGTCCGGCCGGTCGCGCTGCAGCGCCCGGACGACTCCGAGGATCTGGTTGTCGGCCTTGCCTTCGGGCAGGCCTTCGACCGGCGCGATGTCGGCCAGCTTCGTCTGGAAGTACAGGCGGCCGAGTGCCTCGCGGCTGCCGAGGCGCGACAACGGAATGCCGGCCGAGATCGGGCCGCCGTCGGCAACCAGTGCGTCGAGCGTACGGCTGACCTGGCGTGCGTTGCGCGCGACTTCGGACATCCCCTTCTTGTGATTGTCGAGTTCCTCGAGCGTCATCATCGGCAGATAGACGTCGTGTTCCTCGAAGCGGAAGAGGCTGCTCGGGTCGTGCATCAGCACGTTGGTGTCGAGCACGAACAGCTTCTGCAGCTCGGCCTCGGCGGGCTTGCGGCTGCGCGACTTCGTCGCGGCGCCGGCATCGCGCGCGGGTGCGGTGGCCGGTTTGCCGGCGGCCGGCTTGTCGTTGCGCGCGACGACGGGCGCCGCGGGCGTTTCGGGAACGGCGGGTGCCGCGGGTTCGACCGGCTGCGGGATCGGTTGCAGCAGTGCGGCGGTTTGTCGGGTCTTGCGGCCGCGTGCGGGCGTGCTCGCGGTTTCCTGCGCCGACGGCGCGACGGCGCGCAGCGGCGCGGTCGTGTTCGCGGCTTCGGTCATCGGTTGGGCCACGCTGGCCGGGCCATAGTCACCGGCTGTGGATGCGTCCCCTTCGGCGGATTTCTTCGCGGCTTTCGCGGGCCGCGCTTTCGCCTTGTATTCGTCGGGCGGCAGAAGGCTGCCGAGCTTGCTGGGGGGAGTAGGCAAAGGCATGGTGTCCCTCGGGAGGAATCGTGTCGCATGAAGTGCGCCGCTGATCGCATCCTGCGTGACGTAGACGCATGCAGTTTGCGCGCGGTGGCGCACAGGAATTTCGTCTAGCCGGTTCGCCTAAGTGTCGGTCAACTCCTTGACGGGGTGGGCACAGGACCGAGAGCCGGCGCCCAATCCATAAAAAAAGCCGCTGCCCCGTGGACCGGGACATGCGGCTCGGCTGATACCGTCGTGATGCGCGTCAGGTGCCGGGAAGCATCGCAACGGGCACCGGCGCAGCTACGAGAAATATGGGGCGAACTGGCATTCATTGCGGCCCAATATAACGCGGCTCAAAGCGCTTGTACAGCACTTAGCACGTCGTCCACGTGCCCCGGCACCTTGATGCCGCGCCATGCCTGGCGAAGCACGCCGTCGGCATCGATCAGGAACGTCGAACGCTCGATTCCGCGCACTTCCTTGCCATACATTTTCTTCATTTTGATGACATCGAACAGTGCGCACAGCGCTTCGTCGGCATCCGAAATCAGCGGGAACGGCAGTTCGAGCTTGGCCTTGAAATTGTCATGCGAGCGCAGGCTGTCGCGCGACACGCCGATCACTTCGGCGCCGGCCTTCTTGAACTTCGGATAGAGATCGCGGAACTGCAGGCCTTCGGTCGTGCAGCCCGGCGTGTTGTCCTTCGGATAGAAATACAGAACGAGCTTCTTGCCCTTCAGGCCGGACAGCGAAATGTCGCCGCCCGTAGCCGGTGCGGTGAAATCGGGAACTTGACGGTCAACTTCGACGGACACGTGTTTCTCCTGTTGTTATGGAAAGGCGCCGCGGCGGCGGCGCGGCTCGGCAGCGCGCCGCAAGCGCGGAGGGCGGCGCCGGCTCGCGCGCGAACTCAGTCGGGCTGGACGATCAGTTCGCCGGAGCGGCCGGGGATCTCGCCCCACGTGACAGGGTACGATGGCAGCGAGTCGCGGTCCAGCGTCGCGTGATAGTCACCCATCGTCGCAAACGTATGGCCTTGCGCGCGCCAGCCGGCGAGCAACTGCTCGAATACCGGTGCGAGCTTCTGGCCTTCCAGTTCCGCATGCAGCGTGAACACCTGGTCGTGCGGATTGGTTTCGGTGAACCTGAGGATGTGCGCGGCGACGTTGTGCGTGTCGACGCCGTCGACGCCGAGCACCTCGTCGAGCGTCGGCAGCGTGGTCGGCATCTGCACGTGCGACAGCGTGCGGCCGCCGACCACCGGCAGGTACGGCGAATGGCCGCGGCCGTCGGATGCGTAGCGCATCCCCCAGGCGTCGATCTGCTCGAAGGCCGAGTCGTTCATCTGCCAGCCGGCCGCGCCGTGCGTGACGGGCGGCGCGCCGAAGACTTCGGCGAAGCGCGCGTGGCTCTTCTGCATTTCACGCGCGGTCCAGTCGCGATCGCGCACGCGGACGTTGTCCTGCCAGTACACGTGATCCCACGTATGGATCCCGCATTCGAAGCCGGCTTCGTGGATCGCGCGCATGTCGGCGATCGCGCGGCGGCCGATGTCGGGGCCGGGCAGCAGCACCCCGTACATCAGCTGCTTCACGCCGTAATGCTCGACCACCGACGTGCGCGACACCTTCTTCAGAAAGCCGGGGCGGAACACGCGCCGCAGCGCCCAGCCCGTGTGATCGGGCCCGAGGCTGAAGAGGAAGGTCGCGCGCGCGTTGAAGCGGTCGAAGATGCGCGCGAGGTTCGGCACGCCTTCGCGCGTGCCGCGCAGCGTGTCGACGTCGATCTTGAGGACGATACGAGCCAAGCGAACGTCCCGTCAGTTCTGCTGCTCGACGAGCGCACGCGCGTCGCCGACATGGCCACGATACGCTTCGAAGATCTTGCGCAGTGCTTCGTCGAACGTCGACTGCGGCGCCCACGCGAGTTCCTGCATCGTGTTGTCGATCTTCGGCACGCGGTTCTGCACGTCCTGGTAGCCGTTGCCGTAGTAGGCGCCCGACGTCGTTTCGACGAGCTGAACCTGCTTCGCGGAGTCGGCGTATTCCGGGAATTCGGCGGCCAGTTCGAGCATCTTGTGCGCGAGCTCGCGAACCGAGAAGTTGTTCTTCGGATTCCCGATGTTGTAGATCTTGCCCGTCGCGACGCCGTCCTTGTTCTCGATGATCTTCATCAGCGCGCTGATGCCGTCGTCGATGTCGGTGAACGCGCGCTTCTGCGAGCCGCCGTCGACGAGGCTGATGTTTTCGCCGCGCACGATGTGGCCGAGGAACTGCGTGACGACGCGCGAGCTGCCTTCCTTCGGCGTGTAGATCGAGTCGAGGCCCGGGCCGATCCAGTTGAACGGGCGGAACAGCGTGAAATTCAGGCCTTCCATCCCGTAACCCCAGATCACGCGGTCCATCAGCTGCTTCGAGCACGCGTAGATCCAGCGCGGCTTGTTGATCGGGCCGTAGGTGAGGGCCGATGCATCCGGGTCGAACTGCTCGTCCGAGCACATGCCGTAGACCTCGGAGGTCGACGGGAACACGAGGTGCTTGCCGTACTTGACGGCCGAACGCACGATCGGCAGGTTCGCCTCGAAGTCGAGTTCGAACACGCGCAGCGGCTGCTGGACGTAGGTGGCCGGCGTCGCGATCGCCACGAGCGGCAGGATCACGTCGCATTTCTTCACGTGATACTCGACCCACTCCTTGTTGATCGTGATGTCGCCTTCGAAGAAATGCATCCGCTCGTGGTTGACGAGGTCGCCCAGCCGGTCGGTCTGCATGTCCATGCCGAACACTTCCCAATCGGTGGTTTCAAGAATGCGCTTCGACAGGTGATGGCCGATGAAGCCGTTCACACCCAGGATCAGGACTTTTTTTGCTTTCATGAATGACGGGAAGAATGAATGAACTGCGCGAATTCCGCGGGCGTCACGACGGTTTCGCTGCCGTCGCGTTGCTGCCACAGCTCGAGAATGGATAGGGCGCGGCTGTCGCCGCAGACGCCGAATAGCGCATTATCGCTTACGTGCAGGCCGGGCGGCAAATCTGCCGCGGCCGCGGCAGCCGGGCTGCCGGGCGCCGCGAGGCGCGCGCGGGCGATGACGAAGCGCGTGCCGCCGACGTCGGTAAACGCGCCCGGATACGGGGGCGCGACCGCGCGCACCAGGTTGTAGACCTGCGCGGCCGGCTTCGACCAGTCGATGCGGCCGTCCTCCGGCTTGCGCCCGCCGTAGTAGCTGCCCGTCGACAGATCGTTCGGCAGATGCGGCGCCTCGCCCGCGAGCAGCGCGGGCAGCACGCGCCAGAGCGTCTGCTCGGCGGCGACCGTGACCTTGTCGAACACTTGCGTGGCCGTATCGTCCGGCAGGATCGGCACCGCGGTCTGGCCGATGATCGCGCCGGCGTCCGGCTTCGCGGCCATCTCGTGCAGCGTCGCGCCGGTTTCCGTTTCGCCGTTCAGCACGGCCCAGTTGGTCGGTACCCGACCCCGGTATTTCGGCAGCAGCGAACCGTGCATGTTGTACGCGCCGCGCGGCGCGATCGCGAGCAGGTCCACCGGCAGCATGTGGCGGTAGTAGAACGAGAAGATGAAGTCCGGCTGCACGTCGGATATCGCGCGGCGCAGCGCCGGATCGGCGGGGTCGGCCGGCGTGAGAACCGGGATCCCGTGCTCGGCGGCAACCGACGCGACGCTGCCGAACCAGATGTTCTCGTTCGGGTTGTCCTCGTGCGTGACGACGAGCGCGACGTCGACGCCGCGCGCAAGCAGCACCTGCAGGCAGCGCACACCGACGTTGTGATACGCGAAGACGACGGCGCGCGGCTTCATTGCGTCGGCCCCGTGCGGTAGCCGCCGACCGGCACCGCCGGCACGCCTTCGTGCTGTTCGAGCACCGCCTGGATCAGGTAGCGCGGCCGTGCGCGCACCTGCTGGTAGATGCGGCCGACGTATTCGCCGAGCAGGCCGAGCGCGAACACGATCACGCCGAGCAGGAAGAACGTGATCGCGAACAGCGTGAACACGCCTTGCACTTCCGCGCCGACGATGAAGCGGCGCACGAGCAGCAGCACGAACAGCCCGGCCGAACCGAGCGACAGGATCACGCCGATGAACGACAGCCACTGCAGCGGCACGACGGAAAAACCGGTCACGAGGTCGAAGTTCAGCCGGATCAGGCTGTACAGCGAATACTTCGACTGGCCCGCGAAACGCTCCTCGTGCGCGACCTCGATTTCGGTCGGGTTCTGCGCGAACGTGTACGCGAGCGCCGGGATGAACGTGTTGACTTCGCCGCACACGTTGATCGTGTCGATGATGCGGCGGCTGTACGCACGCAGCATGCAGCCCTGGTCGGTCATCTTGATCCGCGTGATGCGCTCGCGCAGCCGGTTCATCACCAGCGAGGCCTTGCGTCGCCACAGGCTGTCCTGGCGCTGCTTGCGGATCGAGCCGACGTAGTCGTAGCCCTCGCGCATCTTCGCGATCAGCTTGCCGATTTCCTCGGGCGGGTTCTGCAGGTCGGCGTCGAGCGTGATGACGATCTCGCCGCGCGACTGCGCGAAGCCGGCGAGGATCGCCATGTGCTGGCCGTAGTTGCCGTTGAGCAGCACGACGCGCGTCGTGTCGGGGCGCACGTGGAACTGGTCGGCGAGCATGGCGGCCGAGCGGTCGCGGCTGCCGTCGTTGATCAGGATCACTTCGTACGACGTGCCGAGTGCGTCGAGTGCCGGGTACAGCCGCGCGAACAGCGCGGCCAGTCCATCTTCCTCGTTATACACGGGGATGATGATCGAAACTTCCGGATTCGCGGCGCCCGGATGCCCGGCGCGTGCTTCAAGGTGACTCATGTACGCTTATTTTCCGTATTGTTCGCAAATCTGGTTGATGGCGTCGGCTACGCGGCGCACGTCGTCTTCGGTCATCTGCGTGAAGAGCGGCAGCGTGACGGTCGACGCGCCGTACCGTTCGGCGTGAGGGAACATGCCCTCGGTAAAGCCGCGGGCGCGATACAGCGTGAACAGGTGGATGGCCGGGTAGTGCACGCCCGTGCCGATGCCGCGTTCCTTCATCTGCGCCATGAAATCGGCGCGCGAGATCGACAGCCGGTCGAGCGGCAGCGTGACCTGGAACATGTGCCAGTTGCTGTTCTCGAAATCGGCGACGGGCAGGCCGAGCCCGAGCTTCACGGCCAGGCCGCCGTCGAGCGCGGCGAAATACGCGCGCGCGAGCGCACGGCGCTGCGCGGTGAAGCGGTCGAGGTGCGGCAACTGGCCGAGGCCGACGCGCGCGGCGACGTCGGTGAGGTTGTACTTGCCGCCGAGCACGTCGCAGTCCATCCCGTCGAAGCCGGTGCGCGTGATGCCCTGCAGCCGGTACTTCTGCGCGAGCGTCGCCTCGTCCTCGTTGTTCAGCACGAGTGCGCCGCCTTCGATCGTCGTCAGGTTCTTGTTCGCATGGAAGCTGAACGACACGATGTCGCCGATCGCGCCGATGCGCTTGCCGTTCCACGTCGAGCCGAGCGCCTGCGCGGCGTCCTCGATCACGCGCAGGTTGTGTGCGCGCGCGATCGCGTACAGGCGATCCATGTCGACCGGCAGGCCGGCCAGGTACACGGGGATGATCGCCTTCGTGCGCGGCGTGATCGCCTGCTCGAGCTTGTCGAGGTCGATGTTGCGCGTGATCGGGTCGATGTCGGCGAACACGGGCGTCGCGCCCGTCTCGAGGATCACGTTGCTGGTCGAGACCCACGATGCCGGCGTCGTGATCACCTCGTCGCCGGCGCCGACGCCCGCGATGCGCAGCCCGATCTCGAGCGTGCAGGTGCCCGAATTGAACGCGCGGACCGGCCGGCCGCCGCAGTACTCGGACAGCGCGGCTTCGAATTTCTGGCTCTGCGGGCCGGTGGTGATCCAGCCCGAGCGCAGCACGTCGACGACGCCCTGGATGGTTTCCTCATCGATCTCGGGGCGGGTGAACGGCAGAAACGGAGCGGTAGTCTGGCTCATGAACGCTTTGGCTCGTAATGGCGTGTAATAAAGGGGTCGGGCGATCCGGCCCGAAACCGGCATTAAACACCGGTTGGCGGATTCGCACCGTGATTTTTTGTAGGCGGACGCTTAATGTACGCCGGGCCCGCCGGGGCCGCTCAACTGCGCGCGAGCACGACCACGCCGATCAGGATGATGCCGATGCCGATCAGCCGCTGGACCGACATCACCTCGCCGAACAGGTACCAGGCCGCGAACGCGTTGACCACGTAGCCGAGCGACAGCATCGGGTACGCGATCGACACGTCGACCCGCGACAGCCCGAGAATCCAGACGACGACGCTCAGCACGTAGCAGCCGAGGCCGCCGATGATCGGCAGCTGGGTCGCGATCTTCAGCCCGACCGGGACGATGTTCGACGGCGTGAATTCGAAGTGCCCGACAGCGTTGACGCCGGCTTTCAGCAGAAGTTGCGCACAGGCGTTGAGCATCACGCCGGTGACGATACAGATGAGCGAAACGGGATTCATGCGGTGCGGGTCCTTACGATTGCGGTTTTTCGACGATCACGCGGCGGTTGTCGCGCGCGATCACGCGCATCGGCACGCCTTGCTTGACCAGCGTGTCGTATTCGCTGGGCGACATGATCGCGAGCGCGTGGGTTTCCTGGTTCCAGCGCGTGATCCATTCGTCGACGGTCGGGATCCATTTGTTCGGCTCGACCGAGATTCCGAAGGCGAGTTCGTCCTGGCGGTGGACCATGATCGTGGTGTGGCCGACATAGAACGGGAACGTGTGATCGAGCATGTCGATCGAGTAGAACGGGGTGTCGGCCGGCAGTTTCGCCAGCTCCGCGCGCACGGTCGGCGCGAGCAGCGCGCCCGAACTGTAACGGCCGAATTCGTCGTGGCCGGTGCCGCCGATCGTGCCGAACGCGAGCCATGCGGCGCCGAACGCGGTGATCGCGGCGGCGACGCCCGTGCGGCGGTTCAGCCACGCGGCGGCCAGCGTCAGGACGGCCGCGACCGCGAGGCCCGCGTACAGCCACAGCTGGAACGCGCGATACAGCGCGTTCGGCGTGCGGGCGTCGCCCTGGTAGGCCAGGAAGATGATCCCGAACGCCGCCACGACGAGGAACACCAGATAGCCGAGCAGGTGGCGGCGGAACCGGTCGGCGCTCATCAGCGGCAGGTACGCGCCGATCATCAGCGCGAGTGCCGGCGCGACCGGCAGCACGTACGAGATCAGCTTCGAATGCGACGCGCTGAAGAACAGGAAGATGAATGCGCTCCAGATCAGCAGCACGAGCATCGGCGCGAAGCCGTTGGGCTGGCGCGGCATGCGCAGCGCATGCCGCAGGCTCTGCCACGCGACCGACAGCCACGGCAGGAAGCCGACCAGCAGCACCGGGACGAAGTAGTAGAACGGGCCCGGGCGGTTCTGTTCCGGGGTCAGATACCGGCGGAACTGCTGGACGATGAAGAAGAAGTTGAAGAATTCGGGGTTGCGCTGCTGGACGAGCACGAACCACGGCGTGACGATCGCGAAGAAGATCACCAGGCCGCTCACCAGGTACAAGCGCTTCCACAGCGCCCAGTCGCGCGCGATCAGCGTATAGAGCACCAGCACGGTGCCCGGCAGGATCAGGCCGACGAGGCCCTTGGACAGCACGGCGAACGCCATCGCGGCCCAGCACGCCCACATCCAGCCGCGCACGGCGCCCGCGCGCAGGCCGGGCCGCTGCGCGAGCAGCAGCGAGCAGAGCGACAGCGTCATCCAGAACGCGAGCCCCATGTCGAGCGCGTTGAAGTGGCCCATCAGGTTCCAGTACGGCGAGCACGCGAGCACGACGGCCGCGAGGAAGCCGGACAGCGGGTTGAACAGGCGCGCGCCCGTGAAGCCGACCAGCAGCACGCCGGCGAAGCTGGCGAGCCCCGTGTAGAGGCGCGCCTGCCATTCGCCGATGCCGAACCACGCGAACGTCAGCGCATTCAGCCAGGTTTGCAGCGGCGGCTTCTCGAAGTACTTGTAGCCGTTGTAGCGCGGCGTGATCCAGTCGCCGGTGACGAACATCTCGCGCGCCATCTCCGCGTAGCGGCCTTCGTCGCTCGGGATCAGGTGGCGCAGCCCGAGCGGCGCGAACCAGACGATCGCGAGCGCGACGAGCAGGAGGACGAGCGTGATGCGATTGAGCGGTAGCCTCGACGGCGTATCGTTCATGGATTTTCAGCCTGTTGGTTGTTGTGACGGGCCGCCGGCGCGTGGCGCCGGGGGCGGGCGGCCGGCCGGGTGTCGATCCGGGGATCGATCGGCGCGCCGGCCCGAGTTTTACCGCATCGGGGATTAACGTTCAATTAAGAGCGCGGCGGCGACTTTGCGGCCTTCGGCCATCAGGATGTTGTAGGTGCGGCAGGCGGCCTGGAAATCCATCGTCTCGACGCCGATCCGCTTGGCCGTGAGCGCGGCCACGAGGCGCGGATGCGGGAAGCGCAGCCGCGCGCCGCTGCCGAAGACGACGAGTTCGGGCGCCGGCTCGAGCAGCATCGTGAAATGCTCGGGCGTGAGCGCGTCGAACGACGACACGGGCCAGTCCCGGACCGGCGCGCCGGGCAGCACGATGACGCTGCCCTCGTGGCGCTGGAGGTTGACGTCGACATAATCGGGGCCGTAGCCGGTGACGGTGTTGAGCGCGCCGCTCGCGTCCTGGTGCAGTTTCAAATCGGTATTCCGCGTTCCGTAGGGGGAATGTCTGGCAAGGGCCGCACGGCCCCGGGCGGCCGGTTTCGCGCGCCGGCACGCGCGGGACGCCTGACGGCGCGGGCCCGGAGCGGCTATGGTGCATTGCGAAAGTCGGCCAAAATCCGCTAAATTATAACTTTTTGGTTGCCCCCGGGCGCCACTTGCGTCGAGCGCTGCCACAAGCCGCGTCCGACCGCCCGCTTTTTCCCCCAGTCTAGACAGCGCGCACAGACCGGCCGCTCTCCAGTTTTGATCCCGTCCCCCGGCCGCGAGGCCAACCCAGGAACCGTGTCGTCGTGAAACCGATTCAGAAGTCGAACAAGCTGCTCAACGTGTGCTACGACATCCGTGGCCCGGTGCTCGAGCACGCGAAGCGCCTCGAGGAAGAAGGCCACCGCATCATCAAGCTGAACATCGGCAACCTCGCGCCGTTCGGTTTCGACGCGCCGGACGAGATCATCCAGGACATGATCCGAAACCTGCCGGCGTCGTCCGGCTATTCGGATTCGAAAGGCGTGTTCTCGGCCCGCAAGGCCGTGATGCATTACACGCAGCAAAAGGGCGTCGTCGGCGTCGGTCTGGACGACATCTACATCGGCAACGGCGCGTCCGAGCTGATCGTGATGGCAACCCAGGCGCTGCTGAACGACGGCGACGAAGTGCTGCTGCCGGCGCCCGACTACCCGCTGTGGACGGCCGCCGTGAGCCTGTCCGGCGGCACGCCCGTGCATTACGTGTGCGACGAGCAGAACGCGTGGATGCCCGACCCCGACGACATCCGCCGCAAGATCACGCCGAACACCAAGGCGATCGTCGTGATCAACCCGAACAACCCGACCGGTGCGCTTTATTCCGACGAATTGCTGCTCGAACTGCTCGAGATCGCGCGCCAGCACGGGCTGATCGTGTTCGCCGACGAGGTCTACGACAAGATCGTCTACGACGGGCTCGAACACACGGCGCTGGGTTCGCTGTCGGAGGACGTGATCACGGTCACCTTCAACAGCCTGTCGAAGAGCTATCGCTCGTGCGGCTATCGCGCGGGCTGGATGGCCGTGTCGGGCCTCGGCGGCGACAACCGCCGGCATGCGAAGGACTACCTCGAGGGGCTCGGGATCCTGTCGTCGATGCGGCTGTGCGCGAACGTGCCGGGGCAGTTCGCGATCCAGACGGCGCTCGGCGGCTACCAGAGCATCAACGAGCTGATCGTGCCGAGCGGGCGCCTGTACAAGCAGCGCGAACTCGCGCACGACATGCTCACGTCGATTCCCGGCGTGACCTGCGTGAAGCCGCAGGCCGCGCTGTACATGTTTCCGCGCCTCGATCCGAAGCTCTATCCGATCCAGAACGACCAGCAGTTCATCCTCGACCTGTTGCTCGAGGAACGCGTGCTGCTCGTGCAGGGCACGGGTTTCAACTGGGCGGCGCCGGATCACTTCCGCGTGGTGTTCCTGCCGAACCTCGACGACCTGACCGATTCGATCAACCGGATCGCGCGCTTCCTCGACGGCTACCGCAAGCGCCATTCGGCCTGAGCGGACAGGATCACACGGCATTCCCCATTCCCTAATCTCACTCATCGATCACACGCAGCATGGAACCGATCAAAGTTGGCCTGTTGGGCTTCGGCACCGTAGGCAGCGGCACCTTCACGGTGCTGCGCCGCAACCAGGAAGAAATCAAGCGACGCGCGGGGCGCGGCATCGAGGTCGCGCGCATTGCGGTGCGCAACCCGGCCAAGGCGCAGGCCGCGCTCGGCGGTGACGCCGCCGCCGCGCAGATCACCGACGATTTCAACGCGGTCGTCGACGATCCGTCGATCGCGATCATCGCCGAGATGATCGGCGGCACGGGCATCGCGCGCGAGCTCGTGCTGCGCGCGATCGCGAACGGCAAGCACGTCGTGACGGCGAACAAGGCGCTGCTCGCGGTGCACGGCACCGAGATCTTCGAGGCCGCGCGCGAGAAGGGCGTGATGGTCGCGTTCGAAGCGGCCGTCGCCGGCGGCATCCCGATCATCAAGGCGCTGCGCGAAGGCCTGACCGCGAACCGCATCCAGTACATCGCGGGCATCATCAACGGCACGACGAACTACATCCTGTCGGAAATGCGCGACCGAGGCCTCGACTTCGCGACCGCGCTGAAGGCCGCGCAGGCGCTCGGCTACGCGGAAGCCGATCCGACCTTCGACATCGAAGGCGTCGACGCCGCGCACAAGGCGACGATCATGAGCGCGATCGCGTTCGGCGTGCCGGTCCAGTTCGACCGCGCGTACGTCGAAGGCATCAGCAAGCTCGACGCGGCCGACATCCGCTACGCGGAAGAGCTCGGCTACCGGATCAAGCTGCTCGGCATCGCGCGCCGCGCCGAACACGGCATCGAACTGCGCGTGCACCCGACGCTGATCCCCGAGAAGCGCCTGCTCGCGAACGTCGAAGGTGCGATGAACGCGGTCGTCGTGCACGGCGACGCGGTCGGCACGACGCTGTACTACGGCAAGGGCGCGGGCGCGGAACCGACCGCATCGGCGGTCGTCGCGGATCTCGTCGACGTCACGCGCCTGCACACGGCCGACCCCGAGCATCGCGTGCCGCACCTCGCGTTCCAGCCGGACAGCCTGTCGAACACGCCGATCCTGCCGATCGACGAAGTGACGAGCGGCTACTACCTGCGCCTGCGCGTGGCGGACCAGACGGGCGTGCTCGCCGACATCACGCGCATCCTCGCCGCGGCGGGCATCTCGATCGATGCGCTGCTGCAGAAGGAATCGGAGCAGGTCGACGACGCCAACGGCGAAACCGACATCATCCTGATCACGCACGAAACGATCGAGAAGCACGTCAATGCGGCGATCGCGCAGATCGAGAGCCTCGCGACGGTCGTCTCGAAGGTGACGAAGCTGCGCATGGAAGCGCTGAACTGAGGACCAGGCACGACATGAACTACATCTCCACGCGCGGCGCCGGCATCGGCGAGCGCCATACGTTCTCCGACATCCTGCTCGGCGGTCTCGCGAAGGACGGCGGGCTCTACCTGCCGGCCGAGTACCCGCAGGTTTCCGCCGACGAGCTCGCGCGCTGGCGCACGCTGTCGTACGCGGATCTCGCGTTCGAGATCCTGTCGAAGTTCTGCGACGACGTGCCGGCCGACGACCTGCGCGCGATCACGCGCCGCACGTACACGGCTGCCGTGTACAGCAACACGCGCCACGGCGAGAACGCGTCCGACATCACGCCGCTGAAGGCGCTCGGCACCGAGCACGGCGCGACGCTGTCGCTGCTCGAACTGTCGAACGGCCCGACGCTCGCGTTCAAGGACATGGCGATGCAACTGCTCGGCAATCTGTTCGAGTACACGCTCGCGAAGCACGGCGAGGCGCTGAACATCCTCGGCGCGACGTCGGGCGACACGGGCAGCGCGGCCGAGTACGCGATGCGCGGCAAGGCCGGCGTGCGCGTGTTCATGCTGTCGCCGCACAAGAAGATGAGCGCGTTCCAGACGGCGCAGATGTTCAGCCTGCAGGATCCGAACATCTTCAACCTCGCGGTCGAAGGCGTGTTCGACGACTGCCAGGACATCGTGAAGGCGGTGTCGAACGATCACGCGTTCAAGGCGCAGCAGAAGATCGGCACGGTCAACTCGATCAACTGGGCGCGTGTCGTCGCGCAGGTCGTGTACTACTTCAAGGGTTATTTCGCGGCGACCAAGTCCAACGACGAGCGCGTGTCGTTCACGGTGCCGTCGGGCAACTTCGGCAACGTGTGCGCGGGCCACATCGCGCGGATGATGGGGCTGCCGATCGGGAAGCTCGTGGTCGCGACCAACGAGAACGACGTGCTCGACGAATTCTTCCGCACCGGTGCGTATCGCGTGCGCAGCGCCGAAAACACGTACCACACGAGCAGCCCGAGCATGGACATCTCGAAAGCGTCGAACTTCGAGCGCTTCGTGTTCGACCTGCTCGGCCGCGATCCGGCGCGCGTGATGCAGCTGTTCCGCGACGTCGAGGAGAAGGGCGGCTTCGATCTCGCCGCGAGCGGCGATTTCTCGCGCGTGGCCGAATTCGGTTTCGTGTCGGGCCGCAGCAGTCATACGGACCGCATCGCGACGATCCGCGATGTGTTCTCGCGCTACGACACGATGATCGATACCCACACCGCCGACGGCGTGAAGGTCGCGCGCGAGCATCTCGACGCGGGCGTGCCGATGGTCGTGCTCGAGACGGCGCAGCCGATCAAGTTCGGCGAGACGATCCGCGAAGCGCTCGATCGCGAAGCCGAGCGGCCGGCCGCATTCGACGGGCTCGAGGCGCTGCCGCAGCGTTTCGAGGTCGTGAAGGCCGACGCGCGGCAGGTGAAGGATTTCATCGTCGCTCATACGGGCGCATGACGTGCCGCCGGGCGCGAGCCCGGCGTGTGCGCAGGACGGCCGGAATGCCGATTCGTCGAACGGATCGGGGTTCCGGCCGTTTTGCTTGGCGGCGCGGCGGCTCATCGGCCGGGCTTGTGCGGGTGCCGCCCGCCCGGGGCGCCATGAAACAAGTATCAGCCCCGCACATTCGCGCCGATCACAGTTTTCGCATGCCGGCCATATCGCGCGCGCGTGCGATGGCGTCGCTACAATGACGTATTGACTTCAACGATCCCCGATTCCATCGATGTCGAACCCGAATTCCGTGGCGCCGCGCGCGCCGATGCTGTCGACCGCCGAAGCGCTCGCCGCGCTGCTCGATGCCGCGAAACCGCTGCCCGGCGCCGAAACCGTCGCGACGCTCGATGCGCTCGGCCGTGTGCTGGCGGCCGACGTGAGCTCGCCGCTCGACGTGCCGCCGATGCATACGAGCGCGATGGACGGCTATGCGGTGCGCGTCGCCGACCTGCTGCACGGCGAGCGGCGCCTGCCCGTGTCGCAGCGGATTCCAGCCGGCCATCCGGCCGCGCCGCTCGCCGCGGGCACGGCCGCGCGGATCTTCACCGGCGCGACGGTGCCGCCGGGCGCCGACGCCGTCGTGATGCAGGAGCAGGCATCGGCCGACGGCGACGCGGTCGAGATCCTGCACACGCCGAAAGCCGGCGAATGGATCACCGCGCAGGGCGCGGACATCCGCCAGGGTTCGGTGATCCTGCCGGCCGGCACGCGCCTCGCGCCGCAGGCGCTCGGCCTGGCCGCATCGGTCGGCTGCGCGCAGTTGTCGGTCGCGCGGCGGATCCGCGTCGCGGTGTTCTTCACCGGCGATGAACTGACGATGCCCGGCGAGCCGCTGAAGCCCGGTGCGATCTACAACTCGAACCGCTTCACGCTGCGCGGGCTGCTGGAGCGGCTCGGCTGCCACGTGACCGACTACGGGATCGTGCCCGACTCGCTCGCGGCGACGCGCGACACGCTGCGCGAGGCCGCGCGCGATCATGACGTGATCCTGACGAGCGGCGGCGTATCGGTTGGCGACGAGGATCACGTGAAGCCGGCCGTCGAGGCCGAAGGGCGCCTCGCACTGTGGCAGATCGCGATGAAGCCCGGCAAGCCGCTCGCGTTCGGCGCGGTGCGCCGCGGCGACGAGCGGCCCGATGCGCACTTCATCGGGCTGCCCGGCAATCCGGTGTCGAGCTTCGTCACGTTCCTGCTGTTCGTGCGGCCGTTCCTGCTGCGCCTGTCCGGCGTGCGCGACGTCGCGCCGCGCGCGCTGTCGCTGCGCGCGGACTTCTCGCAAAGCAAGGGCGACCGGCGCAACGAATTCCTGCGCGCGCGCGTCAATGCGGCCGGCGGCCTCGATCTGTTCCCGAACCAGAGCTCGGCGGTGCTGACGTCGACGGTCTGGGGCGACGGCCTGATCGACAATCCGCCGCAGCATGCGATCAGCGCGGGCGAGACCGTGCGTTTCATTCCGTTTTCCGAACTGCTGTCGTAACGCGACGGCTTCCCGATCCATGAAGATTCAACTGAAATTCTTTGCAAGCGTGCGCGAGGCGCTGGGCGTGTCCGACGAACAGGCCGACGTGCCGGACGGCGTGACGACCGTCGGCGACGTGCGCGCGTGGCTGCGCCTGCGCGGCGGCGCGTGGGCCGAGACGCTCGCCGAAGGGCGCGCGTTGCGCATGGCGTGCAACCACGAGATGACCGACCCCGACACGCGCCTCACCGACGGCTGCGAGGTCGCGTTCTTTCCGCCGGTGACGGGCGGCTGAGGGGGGGTATGGCTATGGTACGAGTCCAGACCGACGATTTCGACCTGAATGCCGAAGTGGCGGCGCTGCGTGCGCGCAACCCGAAGATCGGCGCGGTCGCATGCTTCGTCGGCACGGTGCGCGACCTGAACGAAGGCGACTCGGTCGCCGCGATGGAGCTCGAGCACTATCCGGGGATGACCGAGAAGGCGCTCGAGAAGATCGCCGCCGAGGCCAGCCGGCGCTGGCCCGGCATCGATGTCGCGATCGTGCACCGGGTCGGCAGGCTGTTGCCGCTCGACCAGATCGTGATGGTCGCGACGGTTGCGTCGCATCGTGGCGATGCGTTCGCGTCGTGCGAGTTCGTGATGGACTATCTGAAGACCGAGGCGCCGTTCTGGAAGAAGGAATCGACGCCGGACGGCGAGCGCTGGGTCGATGCCCGCAGTACCGACGACGCCGCGCTGGCGCGCTGGGGCGTCGAATCGGGCAACACGCCGCGTTGAACGCGGCGTTCTCGTTGCGGCGATGTGCCGCAGGCGCCGGATTGCCGCGTTACGCGTCCGGATCGGTGCCGCGCCCGATGATCTTCGTCGGAAACGGCTCGCCGCGGGCGCGTGACGGCAGCGCATGCGCGTCGTCGCCGCCATCGCGGCGGCGCGGCGCGATCGCATCGAGCAGCGCCTGCTGCTCGGGCGGAATCTGATAGTCCCAGCCGAAGCGGCTCAGCTGCAGGCTTTGTGCGATCCGTAGCGCGGGTTCCATGAAGCGGATCGCCGCGGGCGGCGTGTAGCGTGCCTCGACGGTCTTCAGGAACAGCGACAGCCAGCGGCTGAAGTGCGCGGGTTCGATTCCGTCGAGCGGCTGGTGCGCCTGCTGCACGTTGCCGCGATAGCCCTTGGTGCCGAGCACGAGGCTCGACCAGAAGCTGACCATCTTCGGCAGATGATCGTCCCAGCGGCCGTTCAGCTTCGCGTCGAATACGGGCCCGAGCAGCGGGTCGGCGCGGACGCGGTCGTAGAACGCGTAGACGAGGTCGCGGATGTTGTCTTCGGTCGGTTCGGCGTCGCGGGGGCGGGCCGGTGCGGTATCGGGCGAGGCGGGCAGGGCGGTCATGACAAAAAGGCCGGGAAAATCGGAGCGTTGGCGGGCTTCGGCGACGCGGCGGCATGACGCAGGTGCGGCCGATGCGCAGGACGCCGACAGGATTTTGACGCAAAATAGCGTCCACCAAGGCCTGAAAAATGTGCGTGTGCCATGCATCTTATTGCGCGCAGGCCGTCGGGGCAACCCGGGCCTGTCAGGCGGCAGTCAAAAGCCCGGCCGGCGCGCGCTCCCGGTGATCCGGGCTGCATAATCGGGGCACGATCGACAATTTTCCGTATTCGCTCATGAGACTCACCGACTACACCGACTATTCGCTGCGCGTGATGTTGTACCTTGCCGTGCGCGGCGAGGGGCTCGCGACGATCCAGGAGATCTCGGACGCCTACGGCATCTCGAAGAACCATCTGATGAAAGTGGTGCAGCAGCTCGGCGAGCTCGGCTGGGTCGACACGGTTCGCGGCCGCAACGGCGGGCTGCGGCTCTTCCCCGAATCGCTGGCGCTGACGGTCGGGCAGGTCGTGCGCGCGACCGAGAGCGATTTCGCGCTGGTCGGCTGTTTTTCCGCCGACGGTGACGAGTCGCGCGGCTGCGTGATCGAGCCGCAGTGCCGTCTGAAGGGCGTGCTGGCGGCCGCGCGCGATGCATTTTTCGCCGAGCTCGATCGTCATACGGTCGGCGAGCTGGCCGCGCCTGCGTCGCCGCTCGTCGCGCTGCTCGGCATTCGGCCGATCGCGCTCGTGCGTGCCGAGCCGTCGGAACCCGACGCGGCTGCGTCCGCCGGGTCGCCGTCGAAGGCCGGCTGACGCGCGCCGCACGCCTCCATTACCCGGCTGCAACCGGCCGGCAGGCCGCTTGTCGCCGTCCATCGTTTTTTGCGCTGAATCAACCCGAATTTCGCTTGAAACCCGCATAACCATCCTCATCTTGGTGTTAATCGAAAATTGGAGGTCTCGACTAAATGAGAATCGACAAGCTCACCACCAAGTTCCAGGAAGCACTCGCGGACGCGCAAAGCCTTGCGGCAGGCCGCGACAATCAATACATCGAACCCGTTCACGTACTGGCGGCACTCGTCGCGCAGCAGGACGGCTCCGCCCGCTCGCTGATGTCGCGCGCGGGTGTTCACGTGCAGGCGCTGCAAGGCGCGCTGAACGAGGCGATCTCGCGCCTGCCGCAAGTCACGGGTACGGGCGGCGACATCCAGATCGGCCGTGAGTTGGCCGGGCTGCTGAACCAGGCCGACAAGGAAGCGCAGAAGCTCAACGACACGTTCATTGCGAGCGAGATGTTCCTGCTCGCCGTGTCCGACGACAAGGGCGAAGCCGGCAAGCTCGCACGCCAGCACGGCCTCACGCGCAAGGCGCTCGAAGCCGCGATCGCCGCGGTGCGCGGCGGCTCGCAGGTGCACAGCCAGGATGCGGAAAGCCAGCGCGAGGCGCTGAAGAAGTACACGGTCGACCTGACCGAGCGCGCCCGTGCAGGCAAGCTCGATCCGGTGATCGGCCGCGACGACGAAATCCGTCGTTCGATCCAGATCCTGCAGCGTCGTACCAAGAACAACCCGGTGCTGATCGGCGAGCCGGGCGTCGGCAAGACCGCGATCGTCGAAGGGCTCGCGCAGCGGATCGTCAACGGCGAAGTGCCCGAGACGCTGAAGGGCAAGCGCGTGCTGTCGCTCGACATGGCCGCGCTGCTCGCGGGCGCGAAGTATCGCGGCGAGTTCGAGGAGCGCCTGAAGGCGGTGCTCAACGACATCGCGAAGGACGAAGGCCGGACGATCGTGTTCATCGACGAGATCCATACGATGGTCGGTGCCGGCAAGGCCGAAGGCGCGATGGATGCGGGCAACATGCTCAAGCCTGCGCTGTCGCGCGGCGAGCTGCATTGCATCGGCGCGACCACGCTCGACGAATACCGCAAGTACATCGAGAAGGACGCCGCGCTCGAGCGCCGCTTCCAGAAGGTGCTCGTCGACGAGCCGAGCGTCGAGGCGACGATCGCGATCCTGCGCGGGCTGCAGGAGAAGTACGAACTGCATCACGGCGTCGACATCACCGACCCGGCGATCGTCGCCGCGGCCGAGCTGTCGCACCGCTACATCACGGACCGCTTCCTGCCCGACAAGGCGATCGACCTGATCGACGAGGCTGCATCGAAGATCAAGATGGAAATCGATTCGAAGCCCGAAGAGATGGACAAGCTCGACCGCCGGCTGATCCAGCTGAAGATCGAGCGCGAGGCCGTGAAGAAGGAGCAGGACGAAGCGTCGCAGAAGCGCCTGCAACTGATCGAGGAGGAGATCGATCGCCTCGGCCGCGAATATGCGGACCTCGAGGAGATCTGGACCGCCGAGAAGGCCGCGGTGCAGGGCAGCGCGCAGCTCAAGGAAGAAATCGAGAAGGTGCGTGCCGACATCGCGCGTCTGCAGCGTGACGGCAAGCTGGAGAAGGTCGCCGAACTGCAGTACGGCAAGCTGCCGCAACTCGAGTCGCAACTGAAGCAGGTCACGCAGGCGGAAGAGCAGGAGCAGCACAACCCGACGCGTCCGCGGCTGCTGCGCACGCAGGTCGGTGCGGAAGAAATCGCGGAAGTCGTGTCGCGCTCGACCGGGATTCCGGTGTCGCGGATGATGCAGGGCGAACGCGAGAAGCTGCTGCACATCGAGGAAAAGCTGCACGAGCGCGTGGTCGGCCAGCATGAGGCGATCAGCGCGGTCGCCGATGCGATCCGTCGTTCGCGCGCGGGGCTCGCCGATCCGAACCGTCCGTACGGCTCGTTCCTGTTCCTCGGCCCGACGGGTGTCGGCAAGACCGAGCTGTGCAAGGCGCTGGCGTCGTTCCTGTTCGATTCAGAAGAGCACCTGATCCGCATCGACATGAGCGAGTTCATGGAGAAGCACAGCGTCGCGCGGCTGATCGGCGCGCCGCCGGGCTATGTCGGCTACGAGGAAGGCGGCTACCTGACGGAAGCCGTGCGCCGCAAGCCGTACAGCGTGATCCTGCTCGACGAGATCGAGAAGGCGCATCCGGACGTGTTCAACGTGCTGCTGCAGGTGCTCGACGACGGTCGCATGACCGACGGGCAGGGGCGCACGGTCGATTTCAAGAACACGGTGATCGTGATGACGTCGAACCTCGGCTCGCAGGTGATCCAGGCGATGACGGGTTCGCCGCAGGAAGAGATCAAGGACGCGGTGTGGCTCGAAGTGAAGCAGCACTTCCGTCCGGAGTTCCTGAACCGGATCGACGACGTCGTCGTGTTCCATGCGCTCGACCGCAGCAACATCGAGTCGATCGCGAAGATCCAGCTCGCACGCCTGCACGACCGGCTCGCGAAGCTCGACATGGCGCTCGAGGTGTCGCCGGCGGCGCTCGAACAGATCGGCAAGGTCGGCTACGATCCGCTGTTCGGTGCGCGGCCGCTGAAGCGCGCGATTCAGCAGGAGATCGAGAACCCGGTCGCGAAGCTGATCCTCGCGGGCCGCTTCGGTCCGAAGGACGTGATCCCGGTCGACGTCAGCGACGGCAAGTTCGTGTTCGACCGCGTCGTGCACTGATCGCCGGTCATCGGCCGCACGCCCGGTTCGCGCCGGGCGCGCAAAAACAAACACCCCGCTCAGGCGGGGTGTTTGCATATGGAGCGGCGGAAACGGATGAAGCGGCCGCTCCGGCTGTCGTGCGCGGTGCGCTCAGGCCTGCTTGTTGCCGCCGAACATGCCGGCGAGCTGCGACAGTGCGCCGAGCACGTTCGACGTGTCGACCTGGCCGTCGGCCGGCACTTCGCCGTTCGGCGTCGCGTGGTTCACGACGTGCGGCAGCACCTGCGCGAGGATCGACGATGCTTGCGACGGATCGATGCCCACCTTGCTCGCGAGCGCGCCGACGGCGTCCGAGCCGAGCACGTTCTGCAGCGTGTCCGCCGAGATCGGCTGGTTTTCGCCGCTGCCGACCCACGAGCCGATCACGTCGCCGGCGCCGCCGGCCTTGAACTTCTCGATCAGCCCGTTCAGGCCGCCCGGCTGGTTGTTGATGAATTCGAGCGCGGTCGTGATGAGCGCGCTTTGCGAGTTGCCGCCGGCCTGGCCGCCGATCAGACCGCCAACGATGTCGAGGAGACCCATGGTTCTTCACCTTCACTGAAAAGGGCGCCGTAACGGCGGCGCCCGTTGAACGAATGCCGCGCGCACGCCGTCGCGCGCGCGGCGCGCATCAGGCGCCCGACGCCTCGGCGGCGGAGGCTGCCTTGTCCTTCTTGCTCTTCTTCTTCGAACCCTTCGTCGCCTTCGTGGACGACGCTGCGGACGGCGCGCTCGCGCCCGCGTCGGCGGCTGCCGCCGCGGCTGCGGCCGCCTTCTCCTTCTTCGACGCACGCTTGCTCTTGGCCGGCTTGGCCGCCGCTTCCGGCGCGCTTGCGGCTGGCGCCGCCGTGCCGGCCGTCGCGGTTGTCGACGTCGTCGCAGTGCCCGCCGGCGTCGTGGTGGCCGACGTCGTCGCGGCCGGCTTCGACAGCTTCACGCCCTTGGGCGGCGTCGACGAGCCGCCGATCGTCAGGCCATTTTCCTCGAGATGCCCGACCGACTTCGTGCCGAGGCCCTTCACGCGATTCGCGAGATCGTCCGCATCCTTGAACGGGCCGTTCTTGGCGCGTTCGTCGATGATCGCCTTCGACTTCACGGGCCCGAGACCCTTTACCGATTCGAGCGCGGCCTGGTCGGCCGTGTTGACTTCGACGGCCGCGGCCAGGCCGGCGGCGAGTGACAGCGACAGCGCGACAAACAGCATCAGCAGCTTTTTCAGCATGGCAAAGGCTCCCAGGTTTCAACGGATGAATGGTTGTTGCAACGGACGGTGGAGCGACGCCTGTCCAAGCGTTGCCGTTAAGCATAGGACAAATGCGTGCCCTTTTTAAGACAAGCTGTCCGAATCTTGCTGAAGGCTTGCGTCGCTGTAAAGACGGAACGCGCTGCCGGGCCGCGATTTTGACCATTCTTTACGGTATCCGCCGATGTCTGACGGTGGGTGTCGGAAGGGTGGGTGTCGGAAGCGACGGCCGCAAATTGACGCGCTGGCCGTTCGGCAACGCTTGACTTAGAGTGAACTCTAACTCCTAACCTTGAGCGTGCCATGTCGATCACCGTTTCCACTCCTTCCTCTGCCGGCCCGCTGACGATCGGGCAAGTCGCCGCGCTGACGGGCGTGTCGACGCACACGTTGCGGTACTACGAGCAGGCCGGGCTGCTGCGCGCGATTTCGCGCACGGCGGCCGGGCACCGGCTCTACGCGCCGGCCGATCTCGACTGGCTCGCCTTCGTGATGCGGCTGAAAGCGACCGGCATGCCGATCGCGCAGATGCAGCAGTTCGCGGCATTGCGCGCGCAAGGCGAGTCGACGTTCGGCGCGCGCCGACGGTTGCTGGCCGCGCATCGCGATGCGGTGCGCGTGCATATCGAGGCGCTGCAGGCGAGCCTCGATGCGATCGGCGACAAGATCGCGTACTACGAGACGCGGGAGCGCGAGACGGAACGACGGGCGAACACTTCCCATTCATCATCGGAGCAGGACGGACATCATGGAACGACTCGTTGACGATCGCTATGCGCGCGGCTGGAACAAACTGAAGGAAATCGACGGCGAAGTGGGCGAACGCGTGATCGCGGCCCTCGCGCCGATCGCGCCCGATTTCGGGCGTCTGCTCGTCGAATTCGGTTTCGGCGACATCTATAGCCGGCCGCAGCTCGACCTCAAGTCGCGCGAGATTGCGACGATCGCCGCGCTGGCCGCGCTCGGCAACGCCCAGCCGCAACTCAAGGTGCATGTCGAGGCGGCGCTGAACGTCGGCTGCACACGCGACGAAATCGTCGAGGTGTTCATGCAGATGGCCGTGTACGCGGGATTTCCGGCCGCGCTGAATGCGCTGTTTGCCGCGCACGAGGTATTTGCCCGGCGCGATGACGCGCTCGCCACGGACGACGGCACGACCGAAGCGGTCGCGCACGCGGCGTGATGCGCCGCGCGCCGCGTGCCGCGCGTGTCAGATGCGGTGCGGCGCGACGATCCGGTGCTTCGCGATTCGCCGGTACAGCGTCGCGCGTGAAATGCCGAGCGCCTGGGCCGCTGCATCGGGGCGCCAGCGATGCGCGGTGAGCGCCGCGACGATGCGGCCGCGCTCGTCGTCCGGCAGCGCGCCGGCCGGGCCGGCGCCGAGCTGCGCGGCGAGATCGGCCGGCAGGTCGCGCCGTGTCACGCGTGCGGCGTCGCACACCGCGCACGCATAGCGCAGCACGTTACGCAGTTGCCGTACGTTACCGGGCCACGGGTACGCGGCGAGCTGCCCGGCGAGTGCCGGGTCGAGCGTGAGCACGTGGCCGGTCGCCTGCGCTTCTTCCGCGAACACCGTGGCGATCACGTCGCCCACGTCGGCACGCTCGCGCAGCGGCGGCAGCACGAACGTCGCGCCGCTCAGCCGGTAATACAGATCCTCGCGGAACGTGCCGTCGGCCACCATCTGTCCGAGATCGCGGTGCGTCGCGCAGATCACGTCCAGATCGACGCGCACGGGCGTGTCGCTGCCGAGCGGCACGACTTCGCCGTCGGCGAGCACGCGCAACAGGCGCGTCTGCAGCGCGAGCGGCATGTCGCCGATTTCGTCGAGAAACAGCGTGCCGCCGTCGGCGAGCGCGATCTTGCCGCGTGCGCCGTGCTTGCGCGCGCCGGTAAACGCGCCGGCCGCGTAGCCGAACAGCTCGCTTTCGATCAGCGCCTCGGGCAGCGCGCCGCAGTTGACCGCGACGAACGGCCGTGCGCGTCGCGCACCGGCGTCGTGGATCGCGCGGGCGAACACTTCCTTGCCCGCGCCGGTTTCGCCGAGCACGAGAATCGGCAGCCGCTTGCTCGCGACGCGCAGCGCGAGTTCGGCCTGCTGCGCGATGCGCGCGTCGCTGCTGTGCAGGAACGGCGTGAGCGCGCCGACGTGGCGCTGCGCGGTGCCGGGGCGGCGCGATGCCGGGGCGGCCCGTGCCGTGCCGGCTTCGCGGCCGGCGCGCCGTAGCGGCGCGCGCAGCCGTGCATAGAGCGGGGCGCCGGTTGCGCGCAGCCGCAGCGCGACGATCGTGTCGAGCCGCGCGGCATCGCGCAGCGGCATCTCGGTCGCGTCGAAGATCTCGTCGATGTGGCGCGGTTCGCACAGCGCCGGCAATGCGTCGCGCGCCTGGCGGTTCGCGGCGACGATATTGCCGCAGTCGTCGAACGCGATCAGCCATTCGGGCTGCGCCTCGACGTAGTGACGATTCGGATGCCCGAACAATATCCAGTGCTGCGCGGTGCTGTGCACGAAATAGCCGTCCTCGATCAGTCCGGCGCTTTGCCGCACGAGCTGGTACACGAGGCGCTGGCTGTCGCGGTTGTCCGGCGACTGGACGGCCGATGCATCGAGCACGCCGATCAGTTCGCCGCCCGGCGAGAAGATCGGGGCCGCGCTGCAGGTGAGCGTGGTGAATGCCGCGCGAAAGTGATCGGTCTTGTGCACGGTGATCGGCGCGAGATCGGTCAGCACGCTCGCGACGCCGCACGTGCCTTCCTCGCTTTCCGACCAGCACGAGCCGATGTGCAGGCCCGCATGACGGAAGTCGTTGCGGCGTTCGCGCTCGATCCGGTAGTCGATCGTCACGCCGTGCGCGTCGGTCAGCATCACGCAATAGTCGGCAACGCGAATCATGTCGTGCAGGCGCGTCAGGCACTGCCCCGACGCGCGCAGGAACGCTTCCTCCTTGTCGCGCACCTCGCGCAGTTCGGCCGCGGTCAGCACGCGCGGGCCGATCGACGAAGCCGGGTCGAGCGCATAGCGCTCGAGCGAGCGTTGCCACGACGACACGAGGCGCGAGGAGTCGGCCGGCGCGGGCAGGCGCCCGGCGAGCGCGCCGAGCACACGGTCGGCGTGCTGGGCCTGGGGGACGGCATAGGGCATGGTCGGCTCCGGTTCCGTACGGCGGGGAATTCGCTGTTCTTGTAGCACATCCGCTTCGGCGGATCACATTGCATCGCAGCATGCGCGACGCATGAGACGTTCGTCTCACCGGCATCTCAACGGGTCTCGCGGGGCTGAGACGCATGGGCGAGCTATGTGCGATGGGCGTGCGGATCGCGGTGGCGCGCGCCGTGCCGCGATCCGCGCGGTTTGCCGGATAGCTCGGTGTGCGCGCCACGCTGCCGAAACATGCGCGCTGCGAGATCGACGCGATGAGACGCACGCGCCGTTTCGCGACGCGTACGCGCGTCATGGCGGCCCGTGTCGAACCCGTGCACCGCCGCCGAGCCAGTCCGCACGCGGGTTTCCCGGTCGTTGCGCACACGGTGGCACGCCGCTTGCAGATATCACGGCAAGCCCGGCGCAGTCGCGTCGGCGACGACGATCCGCCGCTCTCGATGGCGGCGGACGACACATGCAGGGCCGGCGCGCGCACCCATGCGCGGGCGCCGGCCCACTGGATGGAGACAAGCCCGTGACGACGCCCGTGACCGTCGGCGTGATCGCGAACCCCGCATCGGGGCGCGACATTCGCCGCCTGACGACGCATGCATCCGTGTTCCCGACGGCGGAGAAGGCCAACATGGTCGTGCGCCTGCTCGCCGGCCTCGGCGCGATGGGCGTCGAGCGCGTACTGACGTTGCGCGACAAGACGGGCATCGCGACGCTGCTGATGCGTGCGCTCGATACGCATCGTGCGGTCGCCCCCCACGAGCGCTGGCCCGACGTCGAATTCGCCGATCTGCCGATCTCCGATACGGTCGCCGACACGCAGGCCGGTGCCGCCTACATGCGCCGGATGGAAGTCGCGCTGATCGTCGTGCTCGGCGGCGACGGCACCCATCGCGCGGTCGCCGCGCATTGCGGCGCGACGCCGCTCGTCGCGCTGTCCACCGGCACCAACAACGCGTTTCCCGAACATCGCGAGGCGACGGTCGCAGGCGTCGCGGCCGGGCTTGCCGCGACCGGCGCCGTGCCGGCCGACGTCGCGTTCACGCGCAACAAGCGGCTCGTCGTGCGCTGCACGGCCGGTTCCAACGCGGGACGCGAGGAGATCGCGCTCGTCGACGTGTGCGCGGCGCGCCAGCGCTTCATCGGCGCACGGGCGATCTCGGGCCCCGACGACATCGACACGCTCTACCTGACTTTCGCGGAACCGGACGGCATCGGGTTGTCCGCGCTCGGCGGCGCGTGGGCGCCGCTCGAGCGCAGCGCGCCGCACGGGCTCGCGATGCGTTTTGCCGCCGACGGCAAGGCGGCCGGCACGCCGCTCATCGCACCGATCGCACCGGGCCGCGTCGATCGCGTCGTGATGCGCAGTTGCGAGCGGCTCGAACCAGGCGCGTGGCAGACGATCCCGTTCGAGCACGGCACGCTCGCGTTCGACGGGGAACGCGAGATCGAGGTTGCGCGCGGCGATCGCTACGAGATCGCACTCGACTGGCGGGGGCCGCTGACGGTCGACGTCGGCCGCACGCTGCGTTACGCGTCGTCGCGGCAGTTGCTGCGCGACGCCGGCGCGTGGCGCAACTGACCCCCCGTTTTTTCGACGACGCATCGCTTCCATTTCAGTCAATCGACAAGGAGACATCGCCATGACAGCCGTTCTCGAAGGACAGGTCGCCATCGTCACCGGCGCCGCGCGCGGCATCGGCCGCGGCATTGCGCTGACGCTGGCAGGCGCGGGTGCCGACATCCTGCTCGCGGATCTGCTCGACGACGCACTCGACGCAACCGCGCGCGAGGTGCGTGCGCTCGGCCGGCGCGCGGCGGTCGCGAAGGTCGACGTCACGCAGGCCGCGCAGGTCGACGCGATGGTCGCGCAGGCGCTCGCCGAACTGGGCCGGCTCGACATCCTCGTGAATTGCGCGGGCGTGATCAGCATTCATCCGGTCGAGGCGTTGACCGAGCGCGACTGGGATTTCGTGATGGACGTGAATGCGAAGGGCACGTTTCTCGGTTGCCGCGCGGCGCTCCCGCATCTGAAGGCGCAGCGCAGCGGCCGGATCATCAACGTCGCGTCGATCGCCGGCAAGGAAGGGTTTCCGAATCTCGCGCACTACAGCGCGTCGAAATTCGCGGTGGTCGGCTTCACGAACGCGCTGGCGAAGGAACTCGCGCGCGACGGCGTGACCGTCAACGCGATCTGTCCGGGCATCGTGCGCACCTACATGTGGGACCGGCTGTCCGACGAATGGAAGAACGACGGCGAGTCGGTCGAGGCGTCGTGGCAGCGGCACCAGCTCACGCTGATTCCGCAGGGCCGCGCGCAGACGCCGGAGGACATGGGCCGGCTCGCGCTGTTCTTCGCGACGATGGACAACGTGACCGGCCAGGCCGTGAATGTCGACGGCGGCTTCACGTTCCACTGACGGCCGCAGGCCGTGCAATCCGTCGCCGGGGCGTTGCCGCGGCGGCATTCGCAGTCAGACCTACCCAGGAGACACACATGACCGTTTCGACACAGCTCAGCAGGGACAAGCTGCTGGACGCCTACCGGCTGATGCGCACGATCCGCGAATTCGAGGAGCGCCTGCACGTCGAGTTCGCAACCGGCGAAATTCCCGGCTTCGTGCACCTGTACGCGGGCGAGGAGGCATCCGCGGTCGGCACGATGCTGCACCTCGGCCTCGACGATTACGTCGCCACCACGCACCGCGGCCACGGCCATTGCATCGCGAAAGGCGTCGACGTGCACGGGATGATGGCCGAGATCTACGGCAAGAAGACGGGCGTTTGCCACGGCAAGGGCGGCTCGATGCACATCGCCGACCTGGCGATGGGGATGCTCGGCGCGAACGGGATCGTCGGCGCGGGCGGCCCGCTCGTGTGCGGCGCGGCGCTCGCGGCCAAGCACAAGAAGACGGGCGGCGTCGGCGTGTGCTTCTTCGGCGACGGCGCGTCGAACCAGGGCGTGATCTTCGAATCGATGAACCTCGCGTCGGTATGGCGGCTGCCGGCGATCTTCGTGGCCGAAAACAACGGCTATGCGGAAGCGACGTCGTCGAGCTGGTCGGTCGCGACCGACAACATCGCCGATCGCGCGAACGGCTTCGGGATGCCCGGCGTGATCGTCGACGGCTTCGACTTCTTCGCGGTGCACGAAGCGCTCGGCGAAGCGGTCGCGCGTGCGCGCAACGGCGGCGGCCCGACGCTCGTCGAGGTGAAGTTCACGCGCTATTTCGGCCACTTCGAAGGCGATGCGCAGACCTACCGCGCGCCGGGTGAAGTGCAGAAGCTGCGCGACGAGAAGGACTGCCTGAAGCATTTCGAGACGCGCGTCGTGCGCGCCGAAGCGCTGACGACCGACGAGCTGCGCGCGGTCGACGCGCAGGTGAAGGCGCTGATCGACGACGCGGTCGCGCAGGCGAAGGCCGCGCCGCTGCCCGATGCCGCCGACCTGCTGACCGACGTGTACGTGTCGTACCCGTGAGCGCGATCTGACCCAGCAGCCGGTACGGCGAACCGAACATTCCAGGAGACAGACATGGCAAGGAAGATCACTTATTCGCAGGCGATCAACGAGGCGCTCGCGCAGGAAATGGCGCGCGACGACAGCGTGATCGTGATGGGCGAGGACAATGCGGGCGGCGCGGGCGCGCCGGGCGAGGACGACGCGTGGGGCGGCGTGCTCGGCGTGACGAAGGGGCTGTTCCACAAGTTTCCGGGCCGCGTGCTCGATACGCCGCTGTCCGAAGGCGGCTACATCGGCGCGGCGGTCGGCGCGGCCGCGTGCGGGATGCGGCCCGTCGCGGAACTGATGTTCATCGATTTCATGGGCGTGTGCTTCGACCAGATCTTCAACCAGGCCGCGAAATTCCGCTACATGTTCGGCGGCAAGGCGGTGACGCCGGTCGTGATCCGCGCGATGTACGGGGCCGGCCTGCGCGCGGCCGCGCAGCACTCGCAGATGCTCACGTCGCTGTTTACGCACATCCCGGGGCTGAAGGTCGTGTGCCCGGCGACGCCGTACGACGCGAAGGGGCTGTTGATCCAGGCGATCCGCGACAACGATCCCGTGATCTTCCTCGAACACAAGCTGCTCTATACGCGCGAAGGCGACGTGCCTGAGGAATCCTATGCGATTCCGTTCGGCGAGGCGAACATCATGCGCGACGGCGACGACGCGACCATCGTCACCTACGGCCGGATGGTGCATCTCGCGACCGACGCGGCCGCGAAGCTCGCGAAGGACGGCATCCAGGTCGACGTGATCGATTTGCGCACGACGTCGCCGCTCGACGAGGAAACCATCCTCGAAAGCGCGGAGCGCACCGGACGCGTGGTGGTCGTCGACGAAGCGAATCCGCGCTGCTCGATCGCGACCGACATCGCGGCGCTCGTCGCACGGCGCGCATTCCATTCGCTGAAGGCGCCGGTCGAACTCGTGACCGCGCCGCATACGCCCGCGCCGTTCGCCGGCGTGCTGGAAGACCTGTACATCCCGTCCGCCGATGCGATCGCGCAGGCGGTACTGAAGACGAGGAGCTGACACGATGTCGATTCACATGATCACGATGCCCAAGTGGGGGCTGTCGATGGAGCAGGGGCAGGTCAACGGCTGGCTGAAGGCGCTCGGCGAGCGCGTGACGAAGGGCGACGAAGTGCTCGACGTCGAGACCGACAAGATCTCGTCGGGCGTCGAGTGCGCGTTCGACGGCACGCTGCGCCGGCAGGTCGCGCAGGAAGGCGAGACGCTGCCGGTCGGTGCGCTGCTCGGCGTGGTCGCCGCCGCCGAGGCGAGCGATGCGGACATCGATGCGGCGATCGCCGAATTCCAGCGCGACTTCGTGCCGAGCGCGGCGTCCGACGAAGCGGCCGGACCGCAGCCCGAGAAGGCGCAGATCGGCGGCCGCACGGTGCGTTTCCTGAAGCTGGGCGACGGCACGGGCACGCCCGCCGTGCTGATCCACGGCTTCGGCGGCGACCTGAACAACTGGCTGTTCAACCATGCGGAGCTCGCCGCGCACCGGCCCGTATGGGCGCTCGATTTGCCCGGCCACGGCGAATCGGGCAAGGCCGTCGACACGGGCAGCCTCGACGAGCTGGCCGACGCGGTGCTCGCGCTGCTCGACGCGCAGCACATCGAGCGCGCGCACCTGATCGGCCACTCGATGGGCGGCGCGATCGCGATGGCGGCGGCCGAGCGTGCGCCGCAGCGCGTGGCGTCGCTGACGCTGATCGCGAGCGCCGGACTCGGTGCCGAGATCAACCGCGGCTACATCGACGGTTTCGTCGCCGGCAACAGCCGCAACACGCTGAAGCCGCATCTCGGCGCACTGTTCGCGGACAACGCACTCGTCACGCGGCAACTGGTCGAGGATCTCGTCAAGTACAAGCGGCTCGAAGGCGTGCAGGCCGCACTCGAGAAGATCGCGAACGCCGCGTTCGACGGCGCCGCACAGCGTCGCGTGTTCCGCGACCGCGTCGCGGCGCTCGCACCGCGCACGCTCGTGATCTGGGGCGAGCGCGACCAGGTGATTCCCGCGCAACATGCGCACGGCTTGCCGGATGGCGTGCGTGCCGAGGTGATCGCCGGCAGCGGTCACATGGTGCAGATGGAGGCGGCCGCCGACGTGAACCGCCTGATCGTCGCATTCCTCGGAGACTGACGATGGCCGCCGCGCTTGAACGACCCAGCTTCACCGCGCTTGGCCAGCCGGGCGCGAGGAGCCGCGACAAGCTCGCGCGCATTCCGGTGCGCATCGAGCCCGCGGCCGGCGCGGCGCTGCCGAAGCCGCCGTGGCTGCGGGCGCGGCCGATGATGAGCGGGGCGGTCGCCGACATGGCGGCCGTGCTGCGCGATCACCGGCTGCATTCCGTCTGCGAGGAGGCGATGTGTCCGAACATCGGCGAATGCTTCGCGCAGCGCACGGCGACCTTCATGATCATGGGCGGCCTGTGTACGCGGCGCTGCCCGTTCTGCGACGTCGCGCATGGCCGTCCCGAGCCGCTCGACCCGGACGAGCCCGCGCGGCTTGCCGATGCGGTCGCGGCGCTCGGGCTGCGTTATGTCGTGATCACGTCGGTCGACCGCGACGATCTGCGCGACGGCGGTGCCGCGCATTTCGCCGCCTGTATCGCAGCGGTGCGCGCGAGCGTGCCGGGTATCGGCGTCGAGGTGCTGACGCCCGATTTTCGCGGCCGCGTCGCCCGTGCGCTCGACGCGCTGTCGGTGGCGTGGCCTGACGTGCTCAATCACAACATCGAGACGGTGCCGTCGTTGTATCGCGCGGCGCGACCGGGCGCCGACTATCGCGGCTCGCTCGAACTGCTTGCGCAGGCGAAGGCCGCGCGGCCGACGCTCGTGACGAAATCGGGATTGATGCTCGGGCTCGGCGAGCGGGACGACGAGGTGAGGCGCACGCTGCGCGAACTGCGCGCGCAGGAGGTCGACGTGCTGACGCTCGGCCAGTATCTCGCCCCGTCCGCGCACCACCTGCCGGTGCGGCGCTACGTGAGCCCGGACGCGTTCGCCGCTTGGCGCGACGAGGGGCTTGCGCTCGGTTTCAGAGAGGTGGTCGCCGGTCCGCTCGTGCGCTCGTCGTATCACGCGGCCGACGTGCTGGCGCACGCGTAGGCAGCCGGCGGCGCGTCAGGCGCGCACGGGCAGGTGGGCGCGGCTCACGCGCCGCAGATACAGCGCGAGCCCCGCGCCCGCCAGCATCAGGCTGATCGTGTTGGCGAACCAGAAGCCGCGCGCGCCCGTCAGCCACGCGGGTGCGATGCCGCCGACGTCGAAGCCGATCACGTAGCCGCCGCCGAGCCCCACGCCCCACAGCGCGACCGCGTAGATCACGGTCGGCACGACCGCGACCTTGTACGCGCGCAGCACGAAGGCGGACGTGATCTGCAGCGCGTCGAAGAAGTGATAGCAGGTGACGATCGCGACGAGCGGCAGCGCGGCGGCTGCGACGGCCGGATTCGGCGTGTAGCCGCTGACGATCAGCGGACGCAGCGTGAACACGAGCACGCCGTACGCTGCGGCGATCCCGCACGCGAGCATCACGCTGTGGCGTCCGAGCAGCCGTGCCTCGTCCGGGCGGCCGGCGCCGAGCGCGCGCGCGACGAGCGTCGACGCCGCCACGCCGATCGACAGCGGCGTCATGTACAGTACCGCGCCGATGTTGCCGGCGATCTGGTGGCCGGCGAGCGTCGTCGTGCCGAACTGCGCGATGAAGAGCGCCATGCACGTGTACGACGTGACTTCGATCAGGTACGACAGGCCCATCGGCACGCCGAGCTTCAGGATCGCCTTCTGGCGCGCCCATACGGGCCAGCAAAAGCGCGAGAAGATCGACAGCGGCGCGAACACGTCGAGCTTCGCGAGCAGCGTGAAGCCGATCAGCGCGAGCGCCCAGTTGATCAGCGTGCTCGCGAGCCCGCAGCCGGGGCCGCCGAGCGCCGGCACGCCGTAGCCGCCGAAGATGAACCACACGTTGAGCGGAAACTTGAGCAGCAGCGCGCCGATCTGCAGGATCATCGCGAGCCGCGGCTTGCCGGCCGCATTGGTCAGCGCGTTGTAGATCCGGAATACGAGGCTGGCCGGCAGGCCGTACGACAGGATGCGCAGGTAATCGACGGTGCGGTCGTGCAGCGCGGGCGGCGCGTGTGCGATATGCAGCAGCGGTTCGGGAAAATGCAGCAGCAGGAAGCCGGGTGCCGCGAGCATCAGCGCGAGCCACAGCGCCTGGCGGACTTCCTCGCCGATCTCCGCATGGCGCCGCGCGCCGTACAGTTGCCCGGTGATCGGTTGCAGCGCGGACAGGATGCCCGTCAGGCCGATGTAGACGGACACGTAGATCGACGAACCGAGCCCGAGCGCGGCCAGGTCGATGGCCGAGTAGCGGCCGACCATGGCCGTGTCGATCACGCCGAACGCGATGATCGCGAGCTGGCCGACGAGCACCGGCCATGCGAGGCCGACGATCCGGCGGATGTCGGCGAACATCGTCAATCGACCACCCGGTGGCGCGGGCCGCGCCGCTTGACCGGCGTCTTCGGCCGTTCGATCCGCTCGTACAGGCGGAAGCGCTCGTCGCGGTCGGCGACGCGGCGGCCTTCCCACACGAGACGCCACACGTATTGCGACATCGCGCTCGGCTCGCCGAAGTCGGAGCGGTCCTGGCGCAGGATCACGTCGCAGTCGCCCGAGAATTCGAAGTGCATGTCGCCGAAGTACGCGAAGGTCGCGATCTGCGCATCGCCGAGCCGGACAGGCGAGATGCACTCATAGTCTTTCGGCAAGTGGGACGCGATCTGTTGCGCGACGTCGCTGTAGGTCCGGCCGTAATTGACGATCGGCAGCCACAGCGTCATCAGCAGCACCCACATCAGCGTGGTGCCGGCGCCCGACAGCACGACGCTGCGCCACAGCACCTTCGGCTGGCGCGAGATGCGCCAGCGCGCGAGCATGAACCAGCAGACGGTGACGATCACCGCGCAGACGAACGACAGGATCTTGAAATGCGGCTCGTAGCCGGGCACGAGACGCGCGAGGTTACGCGCGAGCGGATGCGGGAAGCCGGTGAGCGACGCGAGCCACACGAGCCAGACGAAGGAGCCGAGAATCGTGAAGCTGAGCACTGCGAACCAGTCGATCGCATTGATCGCGCCGCGCTTGAGGGTCGGCAGCGCGAAGGTCGCGAGCACCGCGAGCGGCGGCAGCAGCAGCATGTACATGCGGTTCGACTGCTGGCTCTGCAGGATCACGAGTGCGATGAGCGGCACCACGACCGACAGCGGAATCGCGATGTGCGCGCGGCGGCGCATGCCGGTCCAGCTCCACCACGCCCAGATCGCGAGCGGCCACGCGGGCCACGTGAAGAGCGGCAGGTTTTTCGCCGCATAACCGAGCACTTCGGTCGGCGGGCCCGAGAAGCGCATCAGGCTGCCGTGGATCCACTGGTTGAAGAACCATGCGGCGTCGTCGGGCGCCGCGTGGAGCGCGGCGAGCGGCCACAGCGCGAAGATGGCGGCCGCGAGCGGCACGCCGATCATCGGCAGGCGCAGGTTGCGCATCTCCGGCGTGACGAGCCACAGCGCGGCCGTGCCGGCGAGCAGTGCGACGACGAGCACGGGGTTGCCGGACAGCGCGACGAGGCCGATCGCGACGCCCCACCACAGCGCGCCCTGCATCGGCTTGTCGATGCCGCGCACGATGCCGTACACGAGCATCGCGATCCATGCGAACTGGGCGAGCTGCGGCGTCGTTTCGTGGCCGCGTTCCGCGAGTCCGAAGCAGGCGACGAGGATCAGCAGCGCGCCGTCGGCGAGCGTGCGGCCGTAGTCGCGCGGCTCGGGCTCGCCGCCGAATGCGTACTTGAACGGCTGGACTTCGGCGCGCCGGCCGAGCAGGTAGGCGGCGTACCAGACGAACGCGCACGCGATGCAGAACAGCACGCCCGTGTCGACCCGCGATGCGTTGCTCGCGTCGACCCACGGCGCCAGCGCGCGGATCGACAGCGCGCCGAGCCAGTAGCCGAGCGGGCCGTCCGTCGTAATGAACTTGCCGACGAGGTTCGGCAGCAGCCAGTCGTGCCACTGGCCGGTGGCCATCGTCCACATGACGCCGAAGCCCGCCGCGTCCTCGTTCTTCCACGGGTCGCGGCCGAACAGGCCGAACGCCGCATAGACGAGGCACAGCGTGAGCAGCAGCCAGCGCGGCAGCGCGCGCGTGGCGGAGGCGGTCAGACGAACGACAGGCTTCATGCAGATGAGCGATTTGTTATGAGCGGGCGGCCGGCGCAATCGTGCGCGCTCGCGCCGATTTCGAGCATCCGGCATTGTAGACGCGCCGGACGATGCGCGTCAGACGATTGCCCGGTGCCGGCCGCCGGTTTGCCGGCGAGCGGAGACAAAAAAGGGCAGCCTGGGCTGCCCTTTCGTGCGGTACCGGTGCATTGCAACCACCGGATCGGTGCAAGGCTTACTTTGCAGCAGCCTTGCCGTTGGCGCGTGCGCCGAACTTGTTCTTGAACTTCTCGACACGGCCTGCCGTGTCCATGATCTTTTGCTGACCCGTGTAGAACGAGTGCGATTCCGACGACACTTCGATCTTGGCGAGCGGGTAGGTTTTGCCGTCGAGTTCGATGTTTTCACGCGTCTGGATCGTCGAGCGCGTGATGAACTTGAAGCCGTTCGACATGTCTTGGAAGACGACTTCGCGGTAGTTCGGGTGGATGCCTTCTTTCATGGTCTTTCCTTGGTGAGAGCGGTAGCCAACCCGCCGCTTGCCGTGCCGGATCGCGCAATGTGCGCGGATCAGCCGACGTCAAGCCCGGCGCGAGCCACTTGCCTAAGGTCGAAAAACGGCGATTATGCCAGAAAATCAGATGGTTGACGAATATTTTTCAACGTGCGTCGAGCGCGCCGGTGCCGGCCGGATCCTGCCGGTAATAGCGGGCGAGCAGCCGGTAGAGCTCCGGAAATTCGGACTCGAACGCGCGCGGTCGCACGAACAGCGCTTCGCTGCACACCGCGAAGAATTCCGACGGGTGATCGGCCGCATACGGATCGATCAGCGAGTCGCGCTCGAAGCGTGCCCACGCACGGTCCGGCACCGCATCGACCCGCGCGCAGAACTGATCGTACGCGTGTTCGAACACGTCGGCCCATGCCTGCGCATCGAGGTGCGGCGCATGCCAGCGGCGAAATAGGGGCGGATAGCCGTCGGCCGCGCCGTTCACCATGTCGATCTTGTGCGCGAACTCGTGGATCACGACGTTGTACGCGTCGCGGCCGTCGGTCATCTGCGCGTCTTCCCACGACAGGATCACCGGGCCGCCTTCCCATGCTTCGCCGCTCGCGTCCTGCTCGACTTCGTGCACGACGCCGTCCTCGTCCTGCACGGTCTTGCGGATCACGAATTCGCCTGGGTACACGACGACGCCGACCCAGCCGTCGTACAGCGACAGGTCGAGATTCAACACGGGCAGGCACGCTTGCGCGGCGATCGCGACGACCATCGCGTCGGTCAGCTCGAGCCCGTGCGCGGTCGAAAACGATTTCTTTGCGATGAACAGGCTCGTCAGCTCGCGCAGCCGGCCGACGTCGCCCGGCGGCAGCGCGGCGAGGAACGGCAGCCGCTCGACGGTCTGCTGCCACAGCGCGTCGGGAATCGGATGGCTGCGCAGCGCGCGGTCGCGGCGGCGCTCATCGAACCAGCGGGTCAGTTTCGAAAGCATGGAGACGGCATACGGAAATCCAAAGCCTGTCTTTTAACTCAATCGATCTCTTTTTGCCATGCCGCAAAGAGGCCGCCGATGAGCGCGACGCCCGCGAGGAAATAGAAGCCGTCGAGCGATGCGAGGAACGACGCCTGCTGTGCGACCATCCGCGCGATCGATGCGATCGCGAGGCTGTGCGCTTCGTTCAGCGCGTGGCCGGCCGCCGCGTAGCTGTGCGTGAGGGCGTCGACGGTTTGCTGGAACACCGGATCGAACGCGTTCGCACGCTCGACGAGCCGCGTCTGGTGCACGGCCAGGCGGTGCTGTTCGACGATGATCACCGACGACGTCGCGAACGAGATCGTCAGTTGCCGCACGATGTTCTTCAGCCGGTAGCCGTGCGTGTATTCGTCGATCGCGAAGATGCGGAACGTCAGGTTCGCGACGGGCAGCACGATGAACAGCAGCAGCAGCCCGCGCAGCAGCAGCGGGCCGATCAGCGCGGCCTCGCCGACCTGCGGCGTCATCCGCGTCATCCACAGCGCGGCGATGATCGCGATCGCGAACCCCGGCACGACGAACCATTTCTTGTGCGTGACGAGCTTCGCGTAGCGCAGGTAGGCGAACAGCGCGGTGGCCGAGATCAGCGACATCGAGCCGACCAGGCGCCCGGCGTTCTCGACCGGATAGCCGAGGCCGCCTTCGAGCATCCGGGAGGTCAGGTAACTGAAAGCCGTCGACTCGTAGTAATAGAACATGTACAGCAGCAGCCCGACCTGGAACGTGCGCTCGCGCAATGCATGCAGCCGCACGAGCGGCGTCGGATGGTTCCACTGGTGATACGCGAACCACGCGAGCGCACCGAGGCCTGCGATCGTCAGCAGGATCAGCATCGGCGAGCCGCTGTAGAGCTGATAGTGCACTTGCTGCAGCACGATCTGCAGCGCGCCTTGCGCGAGCGCGAACACGACATACGGCCAGAAGTGCCCGGAGCCGCGTTCGTCGTCGGGCGTCCTGCCCGAATCGGGCAGCGTGAGCAGGGCGAGGATCGCGAACGCGATGCCGGCAGGCGCCGTCCATGCGAACAGCGCGCGCCACGTCGAATGTGCGACGAGCAGCCCGCCGACGATCGGCGCAAGCGCGCTGCCGAGCAGGATCATGATCAGGAACGCGCGCGTGGCGGGCGGCCGTTCCTGCGGCTTGAAGCTGATCTGGATCAGGATCCGGCAGGCGCCCATCATCGGTCCGATGAAATAGCCCTGAAAGCCGCGCGCGAAGGCGAGCTCGAGCGACGTGTCGGCGAGCGCGGCCGCGATCGCGCCCAGCGAGAACATCAGCATGCAGCCGGCGACGTAGCGGCGATGCCCGAGCCGGTCGACCCACCATTGCTGCTGCAGGATGCCGAGCACGGCCATGACCGCATACGCGCTCGACGACCACACGAGCTCGTCGGGCGACGCGTTGATGCCTCCGGCAATGTAGCTCGCGAAGAACGAGAAGGCCGCGTTGTCGAAATAGTCGATGCCGGTGACGAGCGCGAGCGCCCACGGGAACAGGTCCGCGCGCAGGTTCGCGCGGCTCCACAGCGGCGAGCGGTCGGGCGCGAGGTTCATGCCCGGTCCTTGCGCGAGCGGCGTGTGCCGGCTTCGGCCTGCCGCTGCGCGATCAGCGCATCGGGGTTTTCGCCGGCGAGACGCCGTTCGATGTAGTCGATGTCGTGCTGCAGTTCCTTGCGCAGCGCGACGGCTTCCTTCAGTTCACGCTGGACGGCCGCGATCCGCTCGTCGAGCGTGTCGATCTGCGCGGCGAGGCCGGTGCGGATTTCGCGCAGCGACGTGTCGGAGTAACGGCGTCGCCCGTCGCCCGTTTCCTCGAGCGGGCGCTTGAGCATCTCGGTGATGCCGTGCAGCGAGAAGCCGAGCGAGCGCAGCCGCAGGATGCGGGCGAAGCGTTCGAGATCGGCCTCGTCGTACAGCCGGTAGCGGCCCCCGCTGCGCGACGGGGTGACGAGCCCGCGCTCTTCGTAGTACTTCAGCGTGCGGGGCGTGACGCCGAGCCGCGACGCGGCGTCGCTCACGGTCAGCAGCGAGGGGGAGGCGTCGTTCGGCATCGGGGCGGGAATTCGGTCGGCAGGGTGACGCGATTATAGATCAACCTGTACGTTCACGTTCAGGTTGGGGCCGAAAAACGGCCGCCGGGCGAAACGCGGGCGGCCGTTCTTGCGGGCGAGGGCGATCAGCCGCCGCGGCGCATCAGGTCGAAGAACTCGGAATTGCTCTTCGTCTGGCGGATCTTGTCGAGCAGGAATTCCATTGCCTCGACTTCGTCCATGTCGTGGATGAACTTGCGCAGCACCCAGATCTTCTGAAGGATCTCGGGCTTGATCAGCATTTCTTCGCGACGCGTGCCCGACTTGTTCAGGTTGATCGACGGATACACGCGCTTTTCCGCGAGACGGCGCTCGAGGTGCACTTCCATGTTGCCGGTGCCCTTGAACTCTTCGTAGATCACGTCGTCCATGCGGCTGCCGGTTTCGATCAGCGCGGTGCCGATGATCGTCAGCGAGCCGCCTTCCTCGATGTTGCGCGCCGCGCCGAAGAAGCGCTTCGGACGCTGCAGTGCGTTCGCGTCGACACCGCCCGTCAGCACCTTGCCCGACGCCGGGATCACGGTGTTGTACGCACGTGCGAGGCGCGTGATCGAGTCGAGCAGAATCACGACGTCGTGCTTCATTTCGACGAGGCGCTTGGCCTTCTCGATCACCATTTCGGCGACCTGAACGTGGCGCGTGGCCGGTTCGTCGAACGTCGAGGCGATCACTTCGCCGGCGACCGAACGCTGCATTTCGGTCACTTCTTCGGGGCGTTCGTCGATCAGCAGCACGAACAGGATCACGTCCGGGTGGTTCTGTTTGATCGCGTGCGCGATGTGCTGGAGCATCACGGTCTTGCCGGACTTCGGCGACGCGACGAGCAGGCCGCGCTGGCCTTTGCCGATCGGCGCGATCATGTCGATGATGCGGCCCGTGACGTTCTCTTCGCCGCGCATTTCTCGCTCGAGCGACAGCGGCTTGTTCGGGTGCAGCGGCGTGAGGTTCTCGAACATGATCTTGTGTTTCGAGGCCTCGGGCGGCTGCCCGTTGACTTTGTCGACCTTCACCAGCGCGAAGTAGCGCTCGCCGTCCTTCGGCGTGCGGACTTCACCTTCGATCGTGTCGCCGGTGTGCAGGTTGAAGCGGCGGATTTGCGACGGGCTGATATAGATGTCGTCGGTGCTCGCGAGGTACGACATTTCCGGCGAGCGCAGGAAGCCGAAACCGTCCGGCAGCACTTCGAGCGTGCCGTCGCCGAAGATCGTCTCTCCCGTCTTGGCGCGCTTTTTGAGAATGGCGAACATCAGCTCCTGCTTGCGCAGGCGGTTCGCGTTTTCGATCTCCAGGCCATTGGCCATTTCGATCAGTTCGGACACGTGCAGAGACTTGAGCTCGGATAAATGCATACGGAGAACCCGCCAGGGAGGAGAAGCGACGAAAAGAAATAAAGGGAGGAGGGCGAGCGGAGGCGCTCTGAGACTTAATGCGTCTTGTAGACGTTTTTTGATTCTAGCATACGCCGATTCACGCCTGAGCGGCCGATCGGCGGCTTGACGGCAGACGTGTTGTCGGTTGACAACACGTCTGCGGAACGGCCGGTATTACAGGTGGCTGTCCAGGAATGCGGTGAGCTGCGACTTCGACAGCGCGCCGACCTTCTGTGCGGCGGCCGCGCCGTTCTTGAACAGAATCAGCGTCGGGATGCCGCGCACGCCGAACTTCGCCGGCGTTGCCTGGTTGTCGTCGACGTTGATCTTCGCGATCTGCAGCTTGTCGCCGTAATCCTTCGCGACTTCGTCGAGGATCGGGGCGATCATCTTGCACGGGCCGCACCATTCGGCCCAGAAGTCGACGAGCACGGGCTTGTCGGATTTGACGACGTCCTGTTCGAACGATGCGTCGCTGATGTGTTTGATCTGTTCGCTCATTGGGTCAATACCTCTTACGGTTCGGGGACTGCCTGCTTGGCGCGTTGCGGCGCTCCGGCCGCCTGTCGGCTGCCGGCCGCTGCGGCAGGTAGCTCCGCTCTCCGGAAGGAAGGGCGTAAGCGCTGCGTGGCGCGGCTCGCGGGTCGTTCGGGCGTCATATTAGCCTAAATTGCTATCTGCTGCGGGCGGCGATAGTAGCCGCTTCGCGAGTAGGGGTACGACGCGCCGTTCGACCGTTGTGCTTCGAAGGTGGAGGCCTGCGTGTGAAATACAAGAGCCGCTGCATATAACCACCGTCCAGATGCGTGTTCGCGCGGGCTTTGCGATCGCGTCGCGCGCGCCGGTCTGCGCAATCCTTGGCATTGTTGCGAACAAACGGTCGCATTCGGCGGGAAGCGGTGATAGAATATGCCGTGACGGGCCTCCTCGCATGGTGGGGCGGTGAACCTGGTCAGGTCGGGAACGAAGCAGCCACAATCGTTTTCTGCCAGTGCCGAGGGTTGGGCTCGTCACCTTTCCTTTCGCCCCGTTCGCCGGGCGATTTTTATTTCTGCGTCATTCTCCGTTCTACCCGCGCTTTGCCCGTCTTCCGCACCGTTTCGCGTGTCGGCGCGACGCGGCGTTACTGATACAATTTCCCGATGACCTATCAAGTTCTCGCACGCAAGTGGCGTCCGAAGGATTTCGCTTCGCTCGTCGGCCAGGAGCACGTCGTCAGGGCGCTCACGCACGCGCTCGACGGCGGGCGTCTCCATCACGCCTATCTGTTTACCGGCACCCGCGGCGTCGGCAAGACGACGCTGTCGCGGATCTTCGCCAAAGCGCTCAACTGTGAAACCGGCGTCACGTCGCAGCCGTGCGGTGTGTGCCGCGCGTGCCGCGAAATCGACGAAGGCCGTTTCGTCGACTACGTCGAGATGGACGCGGCGAGCAACCGCGGCGTCGACGAGATGGCCGCGCTGCTCGAGCGTGCCGTGTACGCGCCCGTCGATGCGCGCTTCAAGGTCTACATGATCGACGAAGTGCACATGCTGACGAACCACGCGTTCAACGCGATGCTGAAGACGCTCGAGGAGCCGCCGCCGCACGTCAAGTTCATCCTCGCGACGACCGATCCGCAGAAGATTCCCGTGACCGTGCTGTCGCGCTGCCTGCAGTTCAACCTGAAGCAGATGCCGGCCGGGCATATCGTGTCGCACCTCGAGCGCATTCTCGGCGAAGAGCGGATCTCGTTCGAGCAGCAGGCGCTGCGTCTGCTCGCGCGTGCCGCGCAGGGCAGCATGCGCGATGCGCTGTCGCTGACCGACCAGGCGATCGCCTATTCGGCGAACGAAGTGACCGAAGCGGCCGTGTCGGGCATGCTCGGCGCGCTCGATCAGACCTACATGGTGCGCCTGCTCGATGCGCTCGCGGCCGGCAACGGCCCGGAGATTCTCGCGATCGCCGACGAGATGTCGCTGCGCAGCCTGTCTTTTTCCACCGCGCTGCAGGATCTCGCGAGCCTGCTGCACCGGATCGCATGGGCGCAGTTCGCGCCGGGTTCGGTGCTGGACGAATGGCCGGAAGCGGCCGATCTGCGGCGCTTCGCGGAAACGCTGAGCCCCGAGCAGGTTCAGCTGTTCTACCAGATCTCGACGGTCGGACGCGCGGAGCTCGGCCTTGCGCCGGACGAGTATGCGGGCTTCACGATGACGCTGCTGCGGATGCTCGCGTTCGAGCCGGCTGCCGGTGCCGGCAGTGCGCCTGGCGGCCAGCCGGCCGTGCCGCGCGCCGTGCCCGCGCCGCGCGCGGAAGCGGCTGCTGCGCCGGCGGCGTTGGCCAGGAAGCCGGCAGCGCCCGCGCCGGCGGCACGCCCGCAAGCCGCTGCCGCTCCGGCTGCGCCAGCGGTGCGTCCGTCGCCTGCACCATCCGCCGATACGGCAAGTCCCGCTGCCGTGAAACCTGCGGCCGCACCGGCTGCAGCCGATGTACCTGTTGTGCCGGTTGTGCCGGTTGTGCCGGAGCCGCAGCCGGAAGCCGATGCGGCACCGCAAGCGGCCGTGACGAACGATGCGCCGCCGGCTGTCCGCAAGGAACTGGAGCCGCCCGTTGCGATTGCGATCGAGGGCAATGACGAACCCGCGCCGCTGGCTGAACCGGCGCCGCGTGCTGTGCCGGCCGAGCCGGCTGCGCGTTCCGCGGCGCGCGGTGGCGCGGCGGCCGCACTCGACGTGCTGCGCAATGCCGGCATGCGCGTGTCGTCCGACCGCTCGCGGGCCGGCGCTGCGCCGAAGCCGGCAGCCGCTCAGCCGGCCGCCGAGAAACCGGCTGCGTCGCGTCCCGCCGTGCAGGTGCCGACGCCGCGCGCGACGGCTCGCGTGCCGCAGGCTGCCGACACGCGTCAGGCTCCGCCGCCGTGGGAAGACATCCCGCCGGACGAATACGTGCCGCTCAGTGCGGACGAGATGTTCGGCGGCGCGGCCGACGACGGCTTCGTGCCCGTGTTCGACAGCGGTCCCGACGACGTGCGCATTGCGCCGAAGCCGGCCGAAGCCCGTCCGTCCGCACCGGTCGACACGCGCCCGCTGCCGCCCGCGATCGCGCTCGATCCGGTCGGTTTCGACGGCGAATGGCCGGCGCTGGCCGCACGGCTGTCGCTCAAGGGCGTCGCGTATCAGCTGGCGTTCAACAGCGAGCTGACGGCCGTCGACGCGACGACGCTGAAACTTTCCGTGCCGGTGCCGCAGTACGCGGATGCCGCGCAGGTCGCCAAACTGAAGGCTGCGCTGGCCGATGCGCTCGGCAAGCCGGTCGAGGTCGCGGTCGAGGTCGGGCCCGCGCGACGCACCGCAGCGGCGCTCGACGCGGCCGCACGCGCGGCGCGCCAGCGCGAGGCCGAGCAGGACATCCACGGCGATCCGTTCGTCCAGCAGCTGGTGCGCGACTTCGGCGCGCGCATCGTCGAAGGCTCGGTGCGGCCGCTCGCCGATTCGGCGCCGGACGCGACGCCGCCGACGCTGCATTGAACGATTCGCACCGCAACAGGCACAATCACGCCCGCACACATTGACCGGCACGCACCGCGTGCCGGTTTTCACACGATCAAGAAGGAGTATTCCCATGTTGAAAGGCAACCTCGCCGGACTGATGAAGCAAGCGCAGCAAATGCAGGAAAACATGAAGAAGATGCAGGAGCAGCTTGCGCAGATCGAAGTCGAAGGGCAGTCGGGTGCCGGCCTCGTCAAGGTGACGATGACCTGCCGCAACGAAGTGCGTCGCGTGGCGATCGACCCGAGCCTGCTCGCGGACGACAAGGACATGCTCGAGGATCTCGTCGCCGCTGCGTTCAACGATGCCGTGCGCAAGGCAGAAGCCACGTCGCAGGAAAAGATGAGCGGCATGACGTCGGGCCTGCCGCTGCCCCCGGGCTTCAAGCTGCCGTTCTGAGCGTAGCGTCCGTTCCGCTCGTTCAGCTTTCAGCCGCCGTATGAAACAGCCGTCCGCCCTGTCCGCGCTCGTCGAAGCGCTGCGCATCTTGCCCGGTGTCGGGCCGAAATCCGCGCAGCGCATGGCGTACCACCTGATGCAGCACGATCGGGAGGGCGCGGAGCGGCTCGGCCGGTCGCTGCTGTTCGCCACCGAGCACCTGCAGCACTGCGAGAAGTGCAACACGTTCACGGAAGCGCAGATCTGCGAGGTCTGCAGCGACGAGGAGCGTGATCCGACGCTGCTGTGCGTCGTCGAGACGCCTGCCGACCAGATCATGCTCGAGCAGACGATGACGTACCGCGGGCTCTACTTCGTGCTGATGGGCCGCCTGAGCCCGCTCGACGGCATCGGCCCGAAGGAAATCCATTTCGACCGCCTCGTGCGGCGCGCGTCCGACGGGATCGTCAAGGAGGTCGTGCTTGCGACCAACTTCACGAACGAGGGCGAAGCCACCGCGCACTACCTCGGCCAGACGCTGAAGGCGCGCGGACTCGCGGTCACGCGCCTCGCGCGCGGCGTGCCGGTGGGCGGCGAGCTCGAATACGTCGACGCGGGCACGATCGCCCGCGCGATGCTCGACCGCCGCACGATGTAAGTCTGGCGCCGCTGGCCGGCGGCGCCGTTCCTCATGTCAGGGAGACACATGAGCACCAGCCAGGGCCCGCTCGCGGGCGTCAAAGTGCTCGAATTCGGGACGCTGATCGCGGGGCCGTTCGCGTCGCGCCTCTTTGCCGAATTCGGCGCGGAAGTGATCAAGATCGAGGATCCGAACGGCGGCGACCCGCTGCGCAAATGGCGTAAGCTGCATCCGGAGCAGGGTGGCACGTCGCTGTGGTGGTCGGTCCAGGCGCGCAACAAGAAGTCCGTCACGCTCAACCTGAAATCCGATGCCGGCAAGGCGATCGCGCGGCAACTTGCGAGCGAGGCCGACATCGTGATCGAGAACTTCCGCCCGGGCCTGCTCGAGAAGCTCGGCCTCGGCTACGACGTGCTGTCGGCCGACAACCCCGGCCTCGTGATGGTGCGCCTGTCCGGTTACGGGCAGACGGGCCCGTACCGCGACCGGCCGGGCTTCGGCGCGATTGCCGAATCGATGGGCGGATTGCGCCACATCACCGGCTATCCGGATCTGCCGCCGCCGCGCATCGGCATTTCGATCGGCGATTCGATCGCCGCGCTGCATGGCGTGATCGGCGCGCTGATGGCGCTTCACCATCGCAAGGTCAACGGCGGCGCGGGGCAGGTGGTCGACGTTGCGCTGTATGAAGCCGTATTCAACATGATGGAAAGCGTCGTGCCCGAGTACGGCGTGTACGGGATGGTGCGCGAGCGTACCGGTGCGTCGCTGCCGGGCATCGTGCCATCGAACACCTATGCGTGCCGCGACGGCAGCATCGTGATCGGCGGCAACAGCGACCCGATCTTCAAGCGGTTGATGAAGGCGATCGAGCGCGACGATCTCGCCGACGATCCTGCACTCGCGCGGAACGACGGGCGCGTGCCGCGCACACAGGAAATCGACGGAGCGATCGCCGCATGGCTCGCACCGCGCACGATCGACGAAGCGCTCGTCGTGCTCAATGCGGCCGACGTGCCGGCCGGGCGCATCTATAGCGCCGCCGACATGTTCACCGATCCGCAGTTCGTCGCGCGGCAGATGATCCAGCGTTTCAAACTGGCTGACGGCACCGACATTCCGCTGCCGAACATCACGCCGAAACTGTCCGACACGCCGGGCGAAACGCGCTGGCTCGGGCCCGAGCTCGGCGAGCATACGGACGAGGTGCTGCGCGGCCTCGGCTACGACGCGCAGGCGATTGCCGCGCTGCGCGACGCCGGCGCGATTTGAGCGCCGCGCGCCTCGGCGGTTGGCGCCGGGCCTGTCGCCGGAGCGCCCCCTCGCCGGGGCGTCCCTCGCGGTGGCAAACCCGGGGCGGCGCGGCGTTTCCCTGAGCGCGCGGAACGCGGCCGCGCAGTGCGGCGGCGCGCCGTGCCCGACCGTGCATGCCGGCTCGTCCGCAGCCGTCGGACTGTCGCTCTCGCGCCATCTTTCCTCGGTTACAATCGCCGGATGCGAATCCTACTCAGCAACGACGACGGCTATCTCGCCCCCGGTCTCGCCGCGCTCAGCGAAGCGCTGCAGCCGCTGGCCGACCTCACGGTGATCGCGCCCGAGCAGAACTGCAGCGGCGCATCGAATTCCCTCACGCTGTCGCGCCCGCTGTCGGTGCAGCGCGCGGCCAATACGGGTTTCTTCTACGTGAACGGCACGCCGACCGATTCGGTGCACGTCGCGTTGACGGGCATGGCCGACGCGAGGCCGGACCTCGTCGTTTCGGGCATCAACAACGGCCAGAACATGGGCGAAGACACGCTCTATTCAGGGACAGTTGCAGCCGCCACCGAAGGCATCATGTTCGGCGTGCCGGCCATCGCGTTCTCGCTGGTCGACAAGGGCTGGGCCCATCTGGCGGACGCCGCGCGCGTCGCCGCGGAAATCGCCGGGCACTATCTCGCGCATCCGCTGCCGGGCCAGCCGCTGCTGAACGTCAACATCCCGAATCTGCCGTACGACGCACTGAAAGGCTGGAAGGTCACGCGCCTCGGCAAGCGTCATCCGTCGCAGCCGGTGATTCGCCAGACCGACCCGCGTGGCGAGCCGATCTACTGGATCGGTGCCGCGGGCGCGGCGCTGGACGCGAGCGAGGGCACCGATTTTCACGCCGTAGCCAACGGTTTCGTGTCGATCACGCCACTGCAGCTCGATCTCACGCATACGCAAATGCTGCCTGCAACGCGCGAATGGGCGCGCGCAGGCGGGCGGGCTTCATGAGCGGCGAGCGCGCGAAGCGGTTCCCGCTCGCGCTCGAAGATCTCAAGCGAGCGCCACGCAAATCGGACGGCCGGGCCGGCGAACGCCATGCCGCGATCGCGATGCCGAAGGCCGCCGACAAGCCCGCGGCCGTGCCGAAGCCGGTTGTGGTGAATACGAGCGTGGCCCGCGCGACGTCGGCGAAGCCGGCGAGCGCACCGAAACCGACCGTGCTGAAGCCCGCGATGCCGAAGCCGGCCGCGCCGAGCGTCGCGCCGGCCGGTGCGTTTGCATTGACGTCGGAACGTGTTCGCGAGCGCATGGTCGAACGCCTGCGCGCGAACGGCGTGACCGACGCGCGCGTGCTGGATGCGATGGCCGCGGTGCCGCGTCACATGTTCGTGGATCCGGGGCTCGCGACGCAGGCCTACGAGGATTCCGCGTTGCCGATCGGCCACCAGCAGACGATTTCAAAGCCGTCGGTCGTTGCACGCATGATCGAGCTCGCAATGGCCGGCCGCACGCTCGAGCGCGTCCTCGAGATCGGCACGGGTTGCGGCTACCAGGCCGCCGTGCTGAGCCATGTGGCACGCGACGTGTATTCGATTGAACGCATCAAGCCGCTCTATGAGCGCGCGAAGCTGAACCTGCGGCCGCTGCGCGTGCCGAACATCCGTCTGCATTACGGCGACGGGCGTGTCGGCCTGCCGTCCGCGGCCCCGTTCGACGCGATCGTGATCGCGGCGGCGGGGCTCGACGTGCCGCAGGCGCTGCTCGAGCAGCTCGCGATCGGCGGGCGGCTCGTCGCGCCGGTGGGCGCGCAAAGCGGGCAGTCCCAGGTGCTCACGCTCGTCGAGCGCGTCGCGCACGCGCAATGGCGGGAGTCACGGCTTGATCGCGTTTTCTTTGTCCCTTTAAAATCCGGAGTGATTTGAAACCGATGAGTATGTTGCGCGCGATGCAAAACAACCGATCCAGGGAACCGCTCACGTTCGCGCAGCGCGCGATCTGTGTTGCTGCGTTCTCCACGCTTCTGGCCGCCTGTGCGACGCGGCTCGACAACGCGCCTGTCGTCGACCGCTCCGGTACGCTCGGCACGACCGCTGCCGCGCAGCCGGCGGTGCCGCTCGGCCCGCCGCCGCCTGGCTTCTACCGTGTGAAGCCGGGCGACACGCTGTACCGGATCGCGCTCGAGAACGGGCAGAACTATCGCGACATCGCCACGTGGAACAACCTGGCGAACCCGAACCAGATCGAAGTCGACCAGCTGCTGCGCGTCGCGCCGCCGGGCGGCACCGCGACCGCCGGTGCGCCGGTTGCCGCGCCGATCGGCGGCGCAGCCGTGGCAACCGCGCCGCTGAGCAGCGGCCCTGCGACGCCGGCTGCCGGCACGTCGTCCGCGATCACGCCGCCGCCTGCCGCCGCATCGAGCGATACGGCAGCCGCGCCGAGCGGCCCCGTCACGTTCTCGTGGCCGGCGCGCGGCCCGGTGCTGAACAGTTTCGACGACGCGAAGAACAAGGGCATCAATATCGGCGGCACGGCCGGCGAGGCCGTGAAGGCGGCGGCCGACGGCCGCGTTGTCTACTCGGGCAACGGCCTGCGTGGCTACGGCAACCTCATTATCATCAAACACGATGCAACTTACCTCACGGCGTATGCACACAATCGCGCTTTGATGGTAAAAGAGGGGGACGCGGTAACGAAGGGGCAGAAGATCGCCGAGATGGGTAACAGCGATTCCGACCGCGTGATGCTGCATTTCGAGGTTCGCCGGCAGGGTAAGCCTGTCGATCCGCTGAAGTATTTGCCGCCTCAATAACCGAGACGACCATGCCGAAATCGAAGCGCCACGAGCCGCAAGCCGAGTCTGAGAAGATCAGTCGTGCCACGCAAGCATCGGTGGAGCGAAGTGGCGCTTCGACGGACGACGAAGACGACGTCGCGGAAAACGAACGTGATGTCGAGGCACGCGACGCCGATGCGGACGGTGGCGACGATCGCGAGGAGCGCGCGGAGCCGGCACCCGACGTCGACGATTTCCGCGCATTGCTGCAGGCCGAGCTCACGGCCGATACGATCCAGCATTACCTGAACCGCATCAGCGTGAAGCCGCTCCTGACCGTCGAGGAGGAGCAGCGCTATTCCCGTCTCGCGAAGGCCGGCGAATTCGAGGCACGGCAGGTGATGATCGAGCGCAACCTGCGGCTGGTCGTCAGCATCGCGAAGGGCTACCTGAACCGTGGCGTGCCGCTGCTCGACCTGATCGAGGAAGGCAACCTCGGCCTGATGCATGCGATCGAGAAATTCGACCCGACACGCGGCTTTCGCTTCTCCACCTATGCGACGTGGTGGATCCGGCAGAGCATCGAACGGGCGATCATGAACCAGGCCCGGACCGTGCGGCTGCCCGTGCACGTGATCCGCGAACTGAACCAGGTGCTGCGCGCGAAGCGCCACCTCGAAAAGAATTCGATGTCGACGGGCGAGGCGGCCGAGCGCCGCGAAGCCAGCATCGACGACATCGCCTACCTCACCGGCAAGACCGCCGAGGAAGTCACCGACATCCTCGCGCTCAACGAGCACACCGCATCGCTCGACGCGCCGCTCGATCTCGATCCCGCGAGCAGCCTGCTCGACCTGCTGCCCGACGACCAGAGCCAGTCGCCCGACGCCGAAGTGCAGCACCGCGAGCTCGAGACGCTCACGCGCGCGTGGCTGTCGCGGCTGTCCGACAAGCACCGGCACGTGATCGAGCGCCGCTTCGGCCTGAATCACATCGAGCCGGCCACGCTCGAGGAGCTGGCCGACGAGATGGGGCTCACGCGCGAGCGCGTGCGGCAGATCCAGCAGGAAGCGCTGGTGCGCCTCAAGCGGTTCTTTGCCTCCAATGGCGTGCGCAAGGATGCCGTTCTGTAACTGATGACTCCGATTCTCGTTTTTGACATCGAGACCATTCCCGATGTCGACGGCATTCGCCGTCTTGAAAACCTGCCCGCGACGCTCGACGATGCCGCGGTGGCCGAACATGCATTCGCCGCGCGCCGCGAGAAGACCGGCGGCGATTTCCTGCCGCACTACCTGCAGCGCATCGCGGCGATCTCCTGCGTGTTCCGCGACAACAACGGCTTTCGCGTGCGCTCGCTCGGTACGCCTCAGGACAACGAGGCGGCGCTGGTCCAGTCGTTCTACCGCGTGATCGAGAAATACACGCCGCAACTCGTGTCGTGGAACGGCGGTGGCTTCGATCTGCCGGTGCTCCATTACCGTGCGCTCGTGCACGGGATCCCCGCGACCCGCTACTGGGATCTCGGCGAGGACGACCGCGAATTCAAGTGGAACAACTACATCTCGCGCTATCACTCGCGTCATACCGATCTGATGGACGTGCTCGCGATGTATCAGGCGCGCGCCAATGCGCCGCTCGACGCGCTCGCGAAACTGTGCGGCTTCCCGGGCAAGCTCGGAATGGACGGCAGCCAGGTGTGGACGGCGTTCCAGGAAGGACGGATCGAGGAGATCCGCAACTACTGCGAAACCGACGTCGTCAATACGTATCTGCTGTATTGCCGCTTCCAGCTGATGCGCGGCGGCCTGACCCCGAGCGAGTACGCGGACGAAATCCTGCTCGTGAAGAATTCGCTCGCGCAGGAGCCGGCGGCACACTGGGCCGAATACCTGAGCGCGTTCGACGCATGACGCGAGCGGGCCGCGCCATCGCCCCCGCGATCAATCGAGTTCGAGCACGACCGGCTGGTGATCCGACGCGCGCGTGTCGCCGTCGATCTCGCAGCGCGTGACGCGCGGCAGCAGTGTCTCGGTGACGAACACGAAGTCGCACGCGAGCGGGCCGTCCGACCATTGCACCGTGTCGTAGACGCCGGCCGTCGGCGGCGGCGTGCAGTCGGGATGGCGTGCAACCCATGCGTCGACGAACGCCGGCGCGTCGGTGATCGGCTCGAGAAAGCGCCTGTATGCGTCGCTGTCGAATGCACTGTTGAAATCGCCGCAGACGATCGCATCGCGCGGCTGGCGTGTCGACGTGAACGGTCCCGCCGCGTTTTCCGCCGGCGCGGGCCGATCGGCGTGGGCGCATGCTTCGCGGTGCCGCGCGCGCAATGCGTCGACCTGCGCAAGCCGCTGCCGCGCCGAATAGTATTCCAGGTGTGTCGTGACGACCCGCAGCGGCCCCGACCGCGTTTCGATTTCGACGTCGAGCGCGACGCGCGGCATCGACGGTGCGCCGGCGTCGGCCGGCCACGGCAGCCATTGACGCAGCACGCGCCCGACCGGCAGACGGGTCGCGATTGCATTGCCGAACTGACGGCGCGGTGCGCCGGGTTCGAGCGCCGGCAGGTCGGCACCGATCGCCTCGACGATCGTATGGCCGGGCAGCAACGCCGCCAGCTCAGCGAACTGGTCGGGGCCGGGCTGGCCGGGCAGGGTGCCGAAACCGCGCGTGACCTCCTGCAGACACAGCACGTCGAAATCGCCGAGCCGGCGGGCGGCGGCGATGGTGCGCGGGAGGTCGACGACGCCGTCCGCGTCCCGACCCCATTGAATGTTCCAGTCGATCAGTCGCATGGTCGAGCCTCCTGCGGGCAGAATGCGTACCTTCGGTTTGCAAGATAGGGCGTTGGACGGCGCGCCCGCGTGCGGGGTACGGGTGCTGCCGGCATGCCCGGCCGAGCACCGGCCGGCCGGTAGGCGCGTCAGTATCGACGCTTGCGCCACGAAAGCAGGCGATGCGGGCCTGCGTCGTCTACAATCTCGCCTTCTTCAACGTTTTGTCAGGAAAAGCTGGTGTCCGAAGCCGTCCCCACTTCTGCGCGCAAATCGAAAAATGCGCCCGTCGCGCCCGGGCCCGCCCCGGTTCTCGAGATCGAATCGCTCGACATGGACGCGCGCGGTGTCGGCCGCACGGCGACCGAGGACGGCACGCCGGGCAAGGTCATCTTCGTCGAAGGCGCGCTGCCCGGCGAGCGCGTGACCTATTCGAGCTATCGCCGCAAGCCGAGCTACGAGCAGGCGACCGTTGTCGACATTCTGCGCCCGAGCGTGATGCGTACGCAGCCGAAATGCACGTTCTTCGGCACCTGCGGCGGCTGCTCGATGCAGCATCTCGACATGCGCGCGCAGGTCGCGATCAAGCAGCGTGTGCTCGAGGACAACCTGTGGCACCTGTCGAAGCTGCGCGCCGAGACGATGTTCGCGCCGATCCACGGCCCGTCGTGGGGCTACCGCTACCGTGCGCGCCTGACCGTGCGCAACGTCGCGAAGAAGGGCGGCGTGCTGGTCGGCTTCCATGAGAAGAAGAGCAGCTACGTCGCCGACATGACGAGCTGCGAGGTGCTGCCGCCGCATGTGTCGGCGATGCTCGTGCCGCTGCGCCGGCTCGTCGAGGGGCTGTCGATCCGCGACCGGATGCCGCAGATCGAGCTCGCGGTGGGTTCGGAGGTCACGGCGCTCGTGCTGCGCGTGCTGGAGCCGATCAATGCGGACGACGAAGCGCTGCTGCGTGCGTTCGCGGACGAGCACAAGGTGCAGTTCTGGCTGCAGCCGAAGGGCCCGGACACGGTGACGCCGTTCTATCCGCTCGACGTGCCGCTCGACTACACGCTGCCGGAGTTCGGCATCCGCATGCCGTTCAAGCCGACCGACTTCACGCAGGTCAATCATCAGATCAACCGCGTGCTGGTGGGCCGCGCGCTGCGCCTGCTCGCGCCGTCGCGGGACGATCGCGTGCTCGACCTGTTCTGCGGGATCGGCAACTTCACGCTGCCGCTCGCGCGCCTGTCGCGCGAGGTGATGGGCATCGAAGGCAGCGAAACGCTGACGACGCGCGCGCTCGCGAATGCGCGCGAGAACGGCGTGGACGGGCATACGACGTTCGCATGCCGGAACCTGTTCGAAGTGACGGGCGACGACATCCGCGCGCTCGGCGCATTCGACAAGTTCCTGATCGATCCGCCGCGCGAAGGTGCGCTGGCGGTGTCGAAGGCGCTGGCCGAAATCGCACAGAGCGGCGAAGGCCCGCTGCCGAAGCGCATCGTCTACGTATCGTGCAATCCGTCGACGCTGGCGCGCGACGCCGGTTTGCTCGTGCACGAGGCGGGCTACCGGCTGAAGGGCGCGGGGGTCGTGAACATGTTCCCGAATACGTCGCACGTCGAATCGATCGCGCTGTTCGAGCGCGACTGAAGCCCGGCGGTGGACGTAAAAAAACCGGCCCTCGGGCCGGTTTTTTCTTGGTGCGCAGCGAGCGTCAGTTGCGGTTGCCGCCGAAGATGCCGAGCAGCGCGAGCAGGTTCGTGAACACGTTGTACAGGTCGAGGTAGATCGCGAGCGTGGCCGAGATGTAGTTCGTCTCGCCGCCGTTCACGACGCGCTGGACGTCGAACAGCATGTAGGCCGAGAAGATCGCGATCGCGAGCACCGACACGGTGAGCATCAGTGCCGGCAGGTGCAGGAACATGTTCGCGACCGACGCGAGCAGGATCACGATCACGCCCATGAACAGCCACTTGCCGAGGCCCGAGAAATCGCGCTTGCTGACCGTGGCGATCGTGGCCATCGCGGCGAAGATGATGCCGGTGCCGCCGAACGCGAGCATGATCAGCGACGGGCCGTTCGAGAAGCCGAGGATGAAGCTCAGCAGGCGCGACAGCATCAGGCCCATGAAGAACGTGAAGCCGAGCAGCACGAACACGCCGGCCGCGCTGTTTTTCGTCCGCTCGATCGCGAACATGAAGCCGAACGCGATCGCGAAGAACGCGAGCAGGCTCATCATCGGGCTCGTGGCCGCGAACAGCGAGAAGCCCGTCGCGACGCCCACCCATGCCCCCAGCACCGTCGGAATCATCGACAGCGCGAGCAGCCAGTACGTGTTCCGCAGCACGCGGTTGCGAACCTCCGCGGTGCTGACGGAGCCGCCGCGGCCGAAATTGTACGGATAGTCGTTCATGGTTTCTCCTAACATTGAACGCATGGGCGTCCGGGGCCGGTTCGGCGCACGCGGTGTGCGGCGCAGCAAACCGGAGCAGCTATGGCTAAGATACGTTCCGCGCCGCTTGGTTTCAATGGCCGGGCAGCGCAAAAACATATGGATTCGGAACCTTTCACTCGTGTAAGGGTTCAATCGCAATGATACACGGGATCGTGCTACAATAGCGGATTCATTTGAACCTGTAACTTCTTAATTTCTTGGAGTTTTTATGGCAATCGAGCGCACCCTGTCGATCATCAAGCCGGATGCGGTGGCAAAGAACGTGATCGGCCAGATCTACAGTCGTTTCGAAGGCGCCGGCCTGAAGATCGTCGCATCGCGCATGGCGCACCTGTCGCGTGCAGACGCCGAGAAGTTCTACGCAGTGCACGCAGCACGTCCGTTCTTCAAGGACCTCGTCGATTTCATGATCTCGGGCCCGGTGATGATCCAGGTTCTGGAAGGCGAAGGCGCGATCCTGAAGAACCGCGACCTGATGGGCGCGACGGATCCGAAGAAGGCGGAAAAGGGCACGATCCGCGCCGACTTCGCCGACAGCATCGACGCGAACGCCGTGCACGGCTCGGACGCTGCGGAAACGGCAGCGGTCGAAGTTGCGTTCTTCTTCCCGGAAATGAACGTCTACTCGCGCTAAGCTCCGGCTGGCAACAAGTAGGCTGGATTCAGCGCACGCGGCAAGGCAGCACATCATGACGAGCGAAACTTCCGTCAATCTTCTCGACTTCGATGCCGAGGGTCTTGTCGCGTACTGCGGCAGTCTCGGCGAGAAGCCGTTCCGCGCCAAGCAGTTGCAGCGCTGGATCCACCAGTACAACGCCGGCGATTTCGACGGCATGACCGATCTCGCGAAGTCCCTGAGAGAAAAGCTCAAGGGCCGCGCGTCGATCGTGATGCCGGATATCGTCAGCGATCACGTTTCCACCGACGGCACGCGCAAGTGGCTGATCGACGTCGGAAACGGCAATGCGGTCGAAACCGTGTTCATCCCGGAAGAGACGCGCGGCACGCTGTGCGTGTCGTCGCAGGCCGGGTGTGCGGTCAACTGCCGCTTCTGCTCGACGGGCAAGCAGGGCTTCTCCCGCAACCTGTCGACAGCTGAAATCATCGGCCAGCTCCGCATGGCCGAATTTGCGCTGCGCGCATCGCTCGGTCGCGCGCCCGGTCCGAACGGCAAGGCCGAACGGGTCGTCACCAACGTGGTGATGATGGGCATGGGCGAGCCGCTGCTGAATTACAACGCGGTCGTGCCCGCGATGCGGCTGATGCTCGACGACAACGCATACGGCCTGTCGCGCCGTCGCGTCACGCTGTCGACGTCCGGCGTGGTGCCGATGATGGACCGCCTCGGCGCCGAATTGCCGGTCGCGCTCGCCGTATCGCTGCACGCGCCGAACGACGCGCTGCGCGACGAGCTGGTGCCGCTCAACAAGAAGCATCCGCTGCGCGAGCTGATGGCCGCGTGCCAGCGCTATCTGAAAGTCGCGCCGCGCGACTTCATTACTTTCGAATACTGCATGCTCGACGGCGTCAACGACACCGAAGCGCATGCGCGCGAACTGCTGGCCGTCACGCGCGACGTGCCCTGCAAGTTCAATCTGATCCCGTTCAACCCGTTTCCGGAATCGGGCCTCATCCGCTCGAAGCCGGAGCAGATCAAGCGCTTTGCACAGGTCCTCATCGACGCGGGTGTCGTCACGACCGTGCGCAAGACGCGCGGCGACGACATCGACGCCGCGTGCGGCCAGCTGGCCGGCGCCGTGAAGGACCGCACGCGCCTGGCGGAGCGAACGGGCGCGGCAGCAAAAATCATCGAAGTTCGGGCGGTTTGACGGAGCGCCTCGCTGGCGCGCCTGACCGGGGATGCCCGAATCTTTTGGCGGTACAACACGCGAATAGCGATCGGTCGCGGCGCCTCGGCGCCGCGCATGGTGTGACAGGTTGCGGGTGCCGGCCGGCAAGAGCCGGCGGCGTCCGCCAGTGAAGAAGAATCGACGCGAGGACAAGGATGAGTGAGCCGCAGCCGTCAAACGGCGCAGAGACGAATACCGCGCAGCCGGCGCCGGCGGGACTGGAAACGCTGGCGGCAGTCGGCGGCCGGCTGGCGCAGCTCCGGGAAGCGAAGGGCTGGACGGTCGACGACGTGTCGGCGCGGCTCAAGGTCGCCCCGCAGAAGCTGCGTGCGCTCGAGGCCGGTGACATCAGTCATTTGCCCGGCGTGACGTTCGCGATCGGCGTCGTGCGCAGCTACGCGAAGATGCTCGGCGTCGATCCGGAGCCGTTCGCGCAGGCACTGCGTCGCGAGCGCGGCGCGCCGGAAGTCGATCTGTCGATGCCCGCGTCGTCGGGGACGGATCTGCCGCGCGGCCGCGTGTCGATTCCGCTTGGCGGCTCGTCGCGCCACCACCCGTGGTTGTGGGGCACGGCGATCGTCGTCGTCGCGGTGGTCGCGGTACTGATGTGGCACACTGGCGGCGACTCGTCGAGCTGGCTCGCGCGCTTCAAGGGCGGCGATACCGAGCATGCGTCGGCTGCCAGCGTCGCTGCGGGCTCGTCTGCCGACGAGGCGGCCGCGAGCGGTGCGTCGGCGGCGGCCGCCAATGAGGCTCCGGCCGCGGCTGTCGCGTCCGGTGTAGTGCCGCAAGCGGTGGCGTCGGCTGCGCCGGCGGCTGCAGTTGCGTCGCAACCTGTCGTCGCGGCAAGTGCCGCCGCACCGGCTCAGCCCGCGAGCGTCGTGGTGGCGGCAGGTCAGTCGATGATCGAACTGAAGGTGAAGCAGGATAGCTGGTTCAGCGTGCGCGACAAGAGCGGCAAGGAGCTGTTCTCGGGGCTGGTGCGGGCCGGCGAAGCGAAGCAGGTCGCAGGCGACGGGCCGTTCAAGGTCACGATCGGCAACAAGGCCGGCCTCGACTCGGTCGCGTTCGACGGAAAGCCCGTCGATCCGGCAAAATATTCGGCAGCGCGGGGTAACGTGGCGCGGTTCACGTTGCCCTGACGTCAAGCGCCGTGACGAAGGCCTGTCGCCGACAGGCCGCGAGGGCACGGCGCTTTTTCAATTCATGCGCCGCATCGCGGCGCATTCCGCGTAAATGGATCTATCGATGCAATCCGAAGCTCAATCCCCACGCAGCAGTCAGATTTGTTCAACCGAGCCGGTGTTCGGCGGGCATCAGCCGCGTCGCGTGTCGCATGCGGTGGATGTCCGTTGGGGCGGGCAGCTCGTGACGATCGGCGGCGATGCGCCGGTGCGCGTGCAGTCGATGACGAACACCGACACGGCCGATGCGATCGGCACGGCGATCCAGATCAAGGATCTCGCGAACGCAGGCTCCGAACTGGTGCGTATCACCGTCAACACGCCCGAGGCCGCGGCCGCCGTGCCGGCGATCCGTGAGCAGCTCGACCGGATGGGCGTGACCGTCCCGCTCGTCGGCGATTTCCACTACAACGGCCACCTGCTGCTGCGCGACTATCCGGGCTGCGCGGAGTCGCTGTCGAAGTACCGGATCAACCCGGGTAACGTCGGCCAGGGCGCGAAGCGTGACACGCAGTTCGCGCAGATGATCGAAGCGGCGGCCAAGTATGACAAGCCGGTGCGGATCGGCGTGAACTGGGGCAGTCTCGACCAGGACCTGCTCGCGCGCATGATGGACGAGAACGGCGCGCGTTCGCAGCCGTGGGATGCGCAGAGCGTGATGTACGAGGCGCTGATCCAGTCGGCGATCGGCTCGGCCGAGCGCGCGGTCGAACTCGGCCTGGGCCGCGATCGCATCGTGCTGTCGTGCAAGGTCAGCGGCGTGCAGGATCTGATCGCCGTGTACCGCGAACTCGGCCGCCGCTGCGGCTTCGCGCTGCACCTCGGCCTGACCGAAGCCGGCATGGGCTCGAAGGGTATCGTCGCCTCGACGGCCGCGCTCGGCGTGCTGCTGCAGGAAGGGATCGGCGACACGATCCGCATCTCGCTGACGCCGGAACCGGGTGCGTCGCGCACCGGTGAGGTGATCGTCGGCCAGGAAATCCTGCAGACGATGGGCCTGCGCTCGTTCGCGCCGATGGTGATCGCATGCCCGGGCTGCGGCCGCACGACGAGCACGCTGTTCCAGGAACTCGCGATGCAGATCCAGACCTACCTGCGCGAGCAGATGCCGGCCTGGCGCAAGGAATATCCGGGCGTCGAGAAGATGAACGTCGCCGTGATGGGCTGTATCGTCAACGGCCCGGGCGAGTCGAAGCACGCGAACATCGGCATCAGCCTGCCGGGTTCGGGCGAGAATCCGGCCGCGCCCGTCTTCATCGACGGCGAGAAGGTCAAGACGCTGCGCGGCGAGCGGATCGCCGAGGAATTCCAGCAGATCGTCAGCGACTACGTCGCACGCAATTACGGCCGCGCCGCGGCCCTGAACTAATTCGTCCACACACACGATGACTGAACAGAAACGCAAGATCGAGAAGCTCACCGGCGTCAAAGGCATGAACGACATCCTCCCGCAGGATGCCGGCCTGTGGGAGTTCTTCGAAGCTACGGTGAAATCGCTGCTGCGCGCATACGGCTACCAGAACATCCGCACGCCGATCGTCGAGCATACGCAGCTCTTCACGCGCGGCATCGGCGAAGTCACGGACATCGTCGAGAAGGAGATGTACAGCTTCACCGACGCGCTGAACGGCGAGAACCTGACGATGCGTCCGGAGAACACCGCGGCGGTCGTGCGTGCGTCGATCGAGCACAACATGCTGTACGACGGCCCGAAGCGCCTGTGGTACATCGGCCCGATGTTCCGCCACGAGCGTCCGCAGCGCGGCCGCTACCGTCAGTTCCATCAGGTCGGCGTCGAGGCGCTCGGCTTCGCGGGCCCGGATGCGGATGCGGAAATCATCATGATGTGTCAGCGCCTGTGGGACGACCTCGGGCTGACCGGCATCAAGCTCGAGATCAACTCGCTCGGCCTCGCCGAAGAGCGCGCCGCGCACCGCGTCGAGCTGATCAAGTACCTCGAGCAGTTCGCGGACGTGCTCGACGAGGACGCGAAGCGCCGTCTGTATACGAACCCGCTGCGCGTGCTCGACACGAAGAACCCCGCGCTGCAGGAGATCGCGCAGAACGCACCGAAGCTGATCGACTTCCTCGGCGACGAGTCGCGCGCGCACTTCGAAGGGCTGCAGCGCCTGCTGCTCGCGAACAACATCCCGTTCAAGATCAACCCGCGTCTCGTGCGCGGTCTCGATTACTACAATCTGACCGTGTTCGAGTGGGTGACCGACAAGCTCGGCGCGCAGGGTACGGTCGCGGCCGGCGGCCGCTACGATCCGCTGATCGAGCAGCTCGGCGGCAAGCCGACCGCCGCATGCGGCTGGGCGATGGGCATCGAGCGCATTCTCGAGCTGCTGAAGGAGGAGGATCTCGCGCCCGAGCAGGAAGGCGTCGACGTATACGTCGTGCACCAGGGCGAGACTGCGCGCGAACAGGCGTTCATTGCGGCCGAGCGTCTGCGCGACACGGGCCTCGACGTGATTTTCCACTGCAGCGCCGACGGCGCGCCGGCAAGCTTCAAGTCGCAGATGAAGCGGGCCGACGCGAGCGGCGCCGCATTCGCGGTGATCTTCGGCGAAGAAGAGGTGGCGAACGGCACGGTGGGCGTGAAAGCGCTGCGCGGTGCGGGCCAGGAAGGGGAAAAGAACGCTCAGCAGACCGTACCGGTCGAAAGCTTGACCGAATTCCTAATCAATGCGATGGTTGCATCCGCCGAAGACGGCGACGACTGATCGCGCCGGCATTCGCTCGACAAGAAAGGCTTGAACAGGAAGGAATCGCTCGCCGATGAGTTATCACGACGAACAAGAATCGATTGAAAGTCTGAAAGCGTGGTGGGCCCGCTGGGGCAACCTCACCACGTGGATCGTGCTCGCGGCGCTGGTCGTCGCGGCCGGTTTCAACGGCTGGAACTACTGGCAGCGCCGTCAGGCCGCCGAGGCTTCCGGGTTGTACGAGCAGGTCCAGAAGGCCGCCGCCGCGAACGACAAGGCGACGATGGCCCGCGCGGCTGCCGACATGGAAGACAAGTACGGCAGCACGCCGTATGCGCAGATGGCGGCGCTCGCTGCCGCGAAGACGCTGTATGCGGCCGGCGACGCGGCAGGTGCGAAGGCGCAGCTGCAATGGGCCGCCGATCACGCCAAGGACGACGAGTACAAGCAGATCGCGAAGCTGCGTCTTGCGTCGCTGCTGCTCGACGAGAAGGCGTACGACGCAGGCCTCGCGCTGCTGTCCGGCACGCCGGTCGATGCATTCAAGGGCCTCGTGGCGGATCGCCGCGGCGACCTGCTTGCCGCGCAAGGCAAGACCGACGATGCGCGCGCCGCTTACAAGCTCGCGCTCGACGGCCTGTCGAAGGACGACCAGTCCGCGCGCCAGCTCGTGCAGTTCAAGCTCGACGCGCTCGGCGGCTGATCACGGTCCCCTCAACCTCTTAACTCTGCTTCGCTAACCGATGAATTTGCTGAAACGTTACGCTGTGCCCGTCGCCTGCGCGGCGGCTGTCCTGGCATTGGCGGCCTGCTCGTCGTCGAAGGACGCGCGCCGCGTGCCGACGCCGCTCACCGAGTTCAAGTCCGTCATGGACGTGCAACAGGTCTGGAAGGCAAGCGTCGGCAAGGGCGGCCGCTACCTGTTCTCGCCGGTAGCCGTGGGCGACGCCGTCTACGCGGCCGGCGAAAACGGTTCGGTCGAGAAGATCGACGCGAAGACGGGCCAGACGCTGTGGCGCACGAAGGTCGGTTCCGACCTGTCCGCCGGCGTCGGCAGCGACGGCAACCTGACTGCGGTCGGCGCGCTGAAGGGCGGCGTGTTCGTGCTCGGCCCCGACGGCAAACAGCTGTGGAAGACCTCCGTGCAGGGCGAGATCTTCTCGCCGCCGCTCGTGGGCAACGGCCTTGTGATCGTTCGCACGATCGACGGCCAGGTGATCGCGTTCGATGCGCAGACGGGCGAGCAGAAGTGGAACTACCGCAACCGCGCGGTGCCGCTGAACCTGCGCGTATCGGCCGGCATGACGTTCGCGGGCGACGCGGCCGTGCTGGCGGGCTTCCCCGGCGGCGGTCTCGTCGCGATCAACCTGCAGACGGGCGAGCCGTTCTGGCAGACGCCGGTGTCGTTCCCGAAGGGCGTGACCGAAGTCGAGCGCATCAACGACGTCAGCGGTCCGCCGACGCTCGTGGGCGCCGAAGCCTGCGCGGTCACGTTCCAGGGGCAACTCGGCTGCTTCGATGCGAACTCGGGCCGCCCGCTGTGGGAAAAGGCGTTCTCGAGCCGCAGCGGCCTGGCGCAGGACGATTCGGTGGTCGCCGGCGGCGACGACTGGTCGGTCGTGACGGCGTACGATGCAACGACCGGTAATCAGCTCTGGCGCAACGACCAGCTGAAGAGCCGCGACGTCGGCGTGCCGTATCTGCTCGGTCATGCCGTCGTGATGGGCGACTACAAGGGCTTCGTGCACTTCCTGTCGCGCGAGGACGGCAGCTTCATCGCACGGATGAAGACCGACGGCAGCGCGATTACGGCGGCGCCGGTCCTTGCGGGCAGCACGCTCGTCGTGCAGACGAAGGACGGCGGCCTGTACGGGTTCCGTCCGCGCTGACGCGCGCGAAACATGCGCGGCCGCGGCGCGGCGGGCTTGTCCCGCGCGCCGCGGGTCGTGCGACATGAAGGCGGCCGGTGTCCCCGGCCGCTCGGTATTTGAAGGGTAGTTCGAAACGAAAGACGACGGCGTGCAACGCGCGCCCGGCGCGCGCATCCGGCGCGGCGCGAATTCGTGATATTTTCATTCAGCGCAGCCGCCCGCAGCAGCGGGCCTCCCGCTGCTGCGCATCACCGTAGAAAACACAGATGAAACCGGTCATTGCCCTCGTTGGGCGCCCCAATGTGGGGAAATCCACGCTGTTCAACCGGCTCACGCGCTCGCGCGATGCGCTGGTCGCCGACTTGCCGGGCCTGACGCGCGATCGCCATTACGGCGAAGGGCGGGTCGGCGCACGGCCGTACCTGGTCGTCGACACAGGCGGCTTCGAGCCCGTCGCGAAGGACGGCATCCTGCACGAGATGGCGCGCCAGACGCGCCAGGCCGTCGAGGAAGCCGACGTCGTCGTGTTCATCGTCGACGGCCGCAACGGCCTCGCGCCGCAGGACAAGTCGATCGCCGATTACCTGCGCAAGACCGGCCGGCCGATCTTCCTGGTCGTCAACAAGGCCGAGGGGATGAAGTACACGGCGGTCGCGACGGACTTCTACGAGCTCGGGCTCGGCGATCCGCGCGCGATTTCGGCTGCGCATGGCGACGGCGTGACCGACATGATCAACGAGGCGCTGGAAGTCGCGTACGCGGGCCAGCCGGAGGAAACGGACGAGGACGATCCGTCGCGCGGGATCAAGATCGCGATCGTCGGCCGCCCGAACGTCGGCAAGTCGACGCTCGTGAACGCGCTGATCGGCGAGGACCGCGTGATCGCGTTCGACATGCCGGGCACGACGCGCGACTCGATCTACGTCGACTTCGAACGTAACGGCAAGAAATATACGCTGATCGACACCGCGGGCCTGCGGCGTCGCGGCAAGGTGTTCGAGGCGATCGAGAAGTTCTCGGTCGTGAAGACGCTGCAGTCCATCTCGGATGCGAACGTCGTCATTCTTCTGCTGGATGCGCAGCAGGACATTTCCGACCAGGACGCGCACATTGCCGGCTTCGTCGTCGAGCAGGGTCGTGCGCTCGTGATCGGCGTCAACAAGTGGGACGGTCTCGACGATCACGCACGCGATCGCGCGAAAGCGGATTTGACCCGCAAGCTGAAATTCCTCGACTTCGCGAAGTCGCACTATATTTCGGCCGCGAAGAAGACGGGCATCGGCGCGCTGATGCGCTCGGTCGACGACGCATACGCGGCGGCCATGGCGAAGCTGCCGACGCCGAAGCTCACGCGCGCGCTGATCGAGGCCGTCGAATTCCAGCAGCCGCGCCGTCGCGGCCCGGTGCGTCCGAAGCTGCGCTACGCGCACCAGGGCGGCCAGAATCCGCCGCTGATCGTCATCCACGGTAACGCACTCGATGCCGTGACGGAAACGTACAAGCGTTACCTGGAAAACCGATTCCGCGAAACTTTCTCACTGACCGGGACTCCATTGCGCATAGAGTTCCGTTCGTCGAACAACCCGTACGCGGACAAGGGCTGAAGCACGCCCCGCAAGGCCTGGGCCGGATGGCCCGGCCCCGGGCGGGGCAGGCAAAATCGGCTATAGTGTAGCGATTGGCGCCGGATCTCTTTTTCTTCGTCGCCAATCCAGATCAACCTGCAAAAAAAGATGGAGTACGCCATGAGCAACAAAGGGCAATTGTTACAAGACCCGTTTTTGAACGCACTGCGCAAAGAGCACGTTCCCGTTTCGATCTATCTCGTCAACGGCATCAAGCTCCAAGGGAACATCGAATCGTTCGACCAGTACGTCGTGTTGCTCCGTAATACGGTGACCCAGATGGTCTACAAGCACGCCATCTCGACGGTCGTGCCGGCGCGCCCGGTGAATTTCCACCCGGACGCGGAAGCCTCGTCCTAACCTATCGCAGCGGCCGGCACCCGGTCGCCGCGAGCGACCGATGCCAGCCGCCTTATCTTGACACCCGATAATTTGATCAACGCAGCGCTCGTCGGCATCGATTTCGGCAAGACCGATTTCGAAGCCAGTCTCGAAGAACTCAGTCTTCTCGCCTCCAGTGCAGGGGCCCGTCCCGCCGTCACCCTCACGGGTCGTCGCTCCAGTCCCGATGCCAAGATGTTCATCGGCAGCGGCAAAGCCGAAGAACTGCGGCTTGCCTGCGACGCGCACAACGTCGAAATCGTCATCTTCAACCACGCACTTGCACCGGCCCAGCAGCGTAATCTGGAGCAGGCGCTTAACAGGCGCGTGGTCGATCGCACGAGCCTCATCCTCGATATCTTTGCCCAGCGCGCCCGCAGCCACGAAGGCAAGCTGCAGGTCGAGCTCGCGCAGTTGCAATACCTGTCGACGCGCCTGATTCGCGCGTGGACCCACCTGGAACGGCAAAAGGGTGGTATCGGCTTGCGCGGCCCGGGTGAAACGCAGCTCGAAACCGACCGCCGGCTGATCGGCGAGCGCATCAAGATGCTGAAATCGCGACTCGACCGGCTGCGCCGGCAGCACAGCACGCAGCGGCGCCAGCGCGCACGCAGTGGCACGATGTCGGTGTCGCTCGTCGGCTATACCAACGCGGGCAAGTCGACGCTGTTCAATACGCTGACGAAAGCGCAGGCCTATGCGGCCGACCAGCTGTTCGCGACGCTCGATACGACGTCGCGGCGCGTGTACCTGGGCGACGAAGTCGGCCAGATCGTCGTGTCCGATACGGTCGGATTCATCCGCGAGTTGCCTCACCAGCTGGTTGCCGCGTTTCGCGCGACCCTCGAGGAAACGATCCATGCGGATCTGCTGCTGCACGTGGTCGATGCATCGAGCGCGGTGCGGCTCGAACAGATCGAGCAGGTCAACGGCGTGCTGCACGAGATCGGCGCGGACACGATCCGACAGGTGCTGGTGTTCAACAAGATCGACGCCGTGCCCGAGCTGGCGGCCCGCGGCGACGCGGTCGAGCGGGACGAATATGGTAATATTTCGCGCGTCTTTTTGAGCGCGCGCACCGGTCAGGGTCTTGATGCGTTGCGTGCCGCCATCGCCGAGATCGCCTCCGCGGAACACCTTTCCGGCGCGACGTTATCCGACGACGCGCTCGACGGCGTACCCGCTGAACCACACGAAGACCGCACGATTTCCGAACACGGGCGCTAACCGGTCCCGGCCGGTTCGCCGGCGTCCAATCTGGTGAACAAACTCTGGTGAACGAATACAACGAGCGGAGTACCTTGCGGCGGATGTGCGCCTTGCTGTCGATCAACGATCCCCGCTGGGGACGTAGCGAAGGCAAGGGCAACGACGGATCCCGTCCGCGTACGAACGAATCGAAGCGTCCGCCCGGCGGCGACGGTGACGGCCCGCCCGATCTCGACGAGATGTGGCGCAACTTCAACCGGCGTCTGAGCGGCCTGTTCGGCGGCAAGGGCGGCAACGGCTTCCGGCCCGACAACGGCCGGGCCGCGCGTGTCGGCGTCGGCATCGTGATCGGCGTGCTGGTCGCGGTCTATGCGGGCAGCGGGCTGTTCGTCGTGCAGGACGGCCAGACGGGTGTGGTGCTGCAACTCGGCAAGCTGTCGGGCACCGTCGGCCAGGGCGTGCACTGGCGCGCGCCGTATCCGTTCGCGTCGCACGAGATCGTCGATACGTCGCAGGTCCGTTCGATCGAGATCGGCCGCAACAACGTCGTGCGCCTCGCGAACGTCAAGGAAGCGGCAGTGCTCACGCGCGATGCCGACATCGTCGACGTGCGCTTCGTCGTCCAGTACCGGATTCGTTCCGCAACCGATTACCTGTTCCGCAGCGTCGATCCCGAGCGCAGCGTGTCGCAGGCCGCGCAGGCCGCGGTGCGCGCGATCGTCGGCACGCGTAGTGCCGCCGACATGCTGAACCAGGATCGCGACGCGCTGCGCGAGCAGCTTTCGACCGCGATCCAGCGCGATCTCGACCGCTACCAGACCGGGCTTGAAGTCACGGCCGTCACGATGCAAAGCGTCGCGGCGCCGGAGCAGACGCAGGCCGCGTATGCGGAAGTGGCGAAGGCGCGCGACGAGCGCGAAGCCGCGAAGCGTGCCGCACAGGCTTACGCGAGCGACCTGCTGCCGAAGGCGCAGGGCGATGCCGCGAAGCTCGTCGACGAAGCGAAGACATATGCCGATCGCGTGGTGACGGAGGCCGAAGGCGACGCCGACCGGTTCAAGCAGGTCTATGCGCAGTATTCGAAGGCGCCCGCGGTGATTCGCGAGCGGATGTACCTCGAGACGATGCAGGAAATCTATTCGAACACGACGAAGGTGTTCGTCGGCAACAAGGGCGGCAACAGCGTCGTGTATCTGCCGCTCGACAAGATCGTCGAGCAGGGGCGACAAAACGCCGCGGCGTCCGCAGGCGCATCCGCGCCCGACGCGGCCTCGGCCTCGGCGTCGGCACCGGCCGACGGCACGGCGAGTGCGCCGGCCAGCGCGGCTTCGGCCGCCGCCGCGCCGGCAGCGGGCAGCGACGTGCTGCGGTCGCGCGAAGCGTTCCGCAGCCGCTCGCGCGAAGACGATCTGAAGTAACGGAGAGCGCAGAACATGAACCGAATCATTGCGCTCGTCGTCGCAATCGTGATCGTTGCCTTCGCGGCATCGTCGACGGTCCTGACCGTCGATCCGCGCCATACGGCCGTGCTGGCGGGCCGTGACGGCGCGCAGCCCGAACTCGCGGGCCCCGGCATTCACTTCAAGCTGCCGCCGCCGCTGCAGACGGCGACGCTGATCGATACGCGCCTGCAGTCGCTCGAGTCGTCGGACCCGCTGCAGCTCGCGACGCAGGACAAGCACGACCTGCTCGTCGCGTACGCGGTCAAATACCGGATCAGCGATCCGATGAAGTATTTCACGGCAACGAGCGGCGATCCGGCGGCCGCCAACGAACGTCTGGCCGGTGCGCTGAAGAGTGCGCTGGGCGACGCATTCGGCAAGCGCGCGCTCGACGACGCGCTCGGCGGCCAGCGCGAGATCGCCGATGCGGCGCGCGATGCGGTGCGGGAGAAGGCGTCCGGCTTCGGCATCGACGTGGTCGACGTCCAGCTCACGCGTGTCGATCTGCCGGCCGCGCAAACGGACGCCGTCTATCAGCGGATGATTGCCGCGCTGCGCGACCAGGCCGCCCAGGTGCGTGCCGAGGGCGCTGCCGACGTCGAACAGATCAAGGCCGATGCGGAACGCGAACAGCAGGCCGTGCTCGCGAATGCGTACAAGTCCGCGCAGACGATCAAGGGCGAGGGCGACGCGAAGGCCGCGACGATCGCCGCCGATGCGTTCGGCCGCGACCCGCAGTTCTACCAGTTCTACGCGAGCCTGCAGGCTTACCGGAATACCTTCAAGCGCAACGACATCATCGTCGTCGATCCCGACAGCGAGTTCTTCCGTTTCATGCGCAGCCCGACGGGCGGTGCCGCACCGGCGGCACCCGCTCCCCGCAAACACTGACTTGGGGCGCCGCGACGAGCGGCGCCGTCGCTCGCATGGATCTGGCTGGCTCGTTGTTGCTCGCGGTAGCACTGATGCTGATCATCGAGGGGGCGTTCCCCTTCGTATTTCCCGTCGCCTGGCGCGACACGTTTCGTAGAATAGCGGAGCGGCCGCCGCATCATATCCGGATCGGCGGGCTCATCGTGATGGCGCTCGGGCTCGTCCTGCTGCTGCTCGCCACCTGACCCGGACGGCGCATCCGCCGTTCGTTCCGCCCGATTCCGATTTCCGATTCATTTCGCGGCGCGCGTGTCGCGCCCTGTTTCCCGTCGTAGGACCGTACCGATGTCGACCTGGTTACTTCCCGAGAATATCGCCGACGTGCTGCCGTCGGAAGCGCGCAAGATCGAGGAGCTGCGTCGCAGGCTGCTCGACCGCTTCCGTTCGTACGGCTACGAAATGGTGATGCCGCCGCTGCTCGAATATCTCGAGTCGCTGCTGACGAGCGGCGGCGCCGACCTGCGCCTGCGCACCTTCAAGCTGGTCGACCAGCTGTCGGGCCGCACGCTCGGCCTGCGCGCGGACATCACGCCGCAGGTCGCGCGCATCGACGCGCACCTGCTGAATCGCCAGGGCGTGACGCGCCTCTGCTATGCGGGCCACGTGATGCATACGCGTCCGCGCGGCCTGCACGCGACGCGCGAACAGATCCAGATCGGCGCCGAAATCTACGGCCATGCGGGGCTGGAGGCCGATCTCGAGATCCAGCAACTGATGCTCGAGGCGTTGCATCTCGCGGGTCTGTCGCGGATCCGCCTGGATCTGTGCCACGCCGGCGTGCTCGCGGCACTGCTCGCGCGTGACGCACAGGCGGCCGCGCGCGGCGAGGAACTGCACGACGCGCTGTCGGGCAAGGACGTGCCGCTGCTGAACGAATTGACGGACGATCTGGGCGCCGACACACGCGCGGCACTGCGCGCACTGCCGGATCTGTACGGCGACGCGAGCGTGCTCGACGAGGCGCGCTCGCGCCTGCCGGTGCTGCCCGAAATCACGCGCGCGCTCGACGATCTCGCACAGCTCGCGGCGCAGGCCAAGGGCGTCGAAGTGGCGATCGATCTTGCCGACCTGCGCGGCTACGCGTACTACAGCGGCGCGATGTTTACGGCCTACGTCGACGGCGTGCCGAACGCGATCGCGCGTGGCGGCCGCTACGACAACGTCGGCCAGGCATACGGCCGGGCCCGTCCCGCGACGGGCCTGTCGCTCGACCTGCGCGAGCTCGCGCGGATCTCGCCGGTCGAGGCGCGCGGCGCCGCGATCCTCGCGCCCTGGGTGCACGACGACGCGCTGCGCGCGGCCGTCGCGGCGCTGCGCGATGCGGGCGAGGTCGTGATCCAGGCATTGCCGGGGCACGATCATGTGCTCGACGAATTCGCGTGCGACCGTTCGCTCGTCGAACGCAACGGCGCGTGGGTGGTCGAGCCCCGTTAAACAGGCGTTCGCGGGCTGTCGTTCGGCGTGCATATCGTTGAAGCGAAACGGAAAAATTCGGAATCGCCCGCGAACATAGGTAGAATACGTTTTTAACCAGCTAACGAATCAACATGTCTGCCAGCGCAGTGAACGTGACTCCCGGGCGCAATGTCGTCGTCGTGGGAACGCAATGGGGTGATGAAGGCAAGGGCAAGATCGTCGACTGGCTGACGGACCACGCTCAGGGCGTCGTGCGTTTCCAGGGCGGTCACAACGCCGGCCACACCCTCATCATCGGTGGCAAGAAAACCATCTTGCGCCTCATTCCGTCGGGCATCATGCGTGAAGGCGTCGCCTGCTACATCGGCAACGGCGTCGTCCTGTCCCCCGAGGCACTGTTCAAGGAAATCGGCGAGCTGGAAGAGGCCGGCGTGAACGTGCGCGACCGCCTGTTCATTTCCGAAGCAACGACGCTGATCCTGCCGTACCACATCGCGATCGACCAGGCGCGCGAAGCGCGCAAGGGCGCGGGCAAGATCGGTACGACCGGCCGCGGCATCGGCCCCGCGTACGAAGACAAGGTCGGCCGCCGCGCGCTGCGCGTGCAGGATCTGTTCGACGCGAAGACCTTCGCCGATCGCCTGCGCGAAAACCTCGATTTCCACAACTTCGTGCTGACCCAGTACCTGGGCGCCGCGGCCGTCGATTTCCAGGCCACGCTCGACACGATGCTCGGCTATGCCGACCGCCTGAAGCCGATGGTGGCCGACGTGTCGCGCCGTCTGTATGACGCGAACAACGCCGGTCAGAACCTGCTGTTCGAAGGCGCGCAAGGCACGCTGCTCGACATCGATCACGGCACCTATCCGTTCGTCACGTCGAGCAACTGCGTCGCGGGTGCGGCCTCGGCCGGCGCCGGCGTCGGTCCGCAAAAGCTGAATTACATCCTCGGCATCACGAAGGCGTACTGCACGCGCGTCGGCTCGGGCCCGTTCCCGAGCGAACTGTACGATGCGGACAATCCGCAGCGTCAGGACCAGGTCGGTGTCACGCTGGCGAACGTCGGCAAGGAATTCGGCTCGGTGACCGGCCGTCCGCGCCGTACGGGCTGGCTCGACGCAGCCGCGCTGCGCCGCTCGATCCAGATCAACGGCGTGTCGGGCCTGTGCATGACGAAGCTCGACGTGCTCGACGGTCTCGATGAAGTGAAGCTGTGCGTCGGCTACAAGATCGACGGCAAGGACGCCGACATCCTGCCGCGCGGCGCAGCCGACGTGGCGCGTTGCGAGCCGGTGTACGAAACGTTCGCCGGCTGGAAGGAAAGCACCGTCGGCATCAAGACGTGGGACGCGCTGCCGGCGAATGCGCAGGCATACCTGGCCCGTGTCCAGGAAGTGGCTGGCGTGCCGGTGGACATGGTGTCGACCGGCCCGGACCGCGACGAAACGATCCTGCTTCGCCATCCGTTCAAGGTTTAATTTTCAGCATGACGCAGCAAATCACGATGACAGCGGCAGACTTGATGACTGATCCGCGCAACGACGACAAGAACCTGTGGGTGGGCTGGGACGAATACCATCGTCTGATCGAACTGCTCGCGCTCCAGGTGCATGCTTCGGGCTGGAAGTTCGACCAGATCCTGTGCCTCGCGCGCGGCGGTCTGCGCGTCGGCGACCAGCTGTCGCGGATCTATGACGTTCCGCTGGCGATCCTCGCGACGAGTTCGTACCGCGAAGCGGCCGGTACCGAGCAGGGCGAGCTGGACATCGCGCAGTACATCACGATGACGCGCGGCAACCTCGCGGGCAACGTGCTGCTGGTCGACGATCTGGTCGATTCGGGCGTCACGCTCGCGCGGGTGCAGGAGCACCTGAAGGAGCGTTATCCGTCCGTCACGGCCGTGCGTTCGGCCGTGCTCTGGTACAAGGGTTGCTCGAAGGTCAAGCCCGACTATCACACGCAGTATCTGCCGACGAATCCGTGGATTCATCAGCCGTTCGAGGAGTGGGACACGGTTCGTCCGCACAACCTCGAGGCGTGGATCAAGCGCGGTCGCGCGCAGCGCGACGGTTCGGGCGCGTAAGCGGCCGGCCGATCGAAGGAAAGCCTTGTACGGCGCCGCTTGCGGCGCCGTTTTTCATTGGCGGACCGGATGTGTCCGCGCGACAATCGGCATGCGCGGTAGGCAGACGGCGCGGCCCCGGCTATGATGGCAGCCCTGCCACAGCTCGTGCCGTATTGCATGCGCAGCGTAAGGTCACGTGGTTTCAGGGCAACAGCGCAGGGCGGCGTTTCACGGGGGCGCGAGTAGAATAGCGCTCGTTTTGTCCGAATCGGACCCGATTATTACGCTTCATATGAACGACACGATCCAGGCGACCGACGCGGCCCACGCGAATTCGACACACCAACATTCGATGCGGGCGCTTGCGATAGCAGCCATCGGCGTCGTGTTCGGCGATATCGGCACGAGCCCGCTGTATTCGCTGAAGGAGGCGTTCAGCCCCGCACACGGCATTCCGCTCACCGAGAGCTCGATCCTCGGCGTGATCTCGCTGCTGTTCTGGGCGATCATCCTCGTGGTCGGCGTCAAGTACCTGCTGTTCGTGATGCGGGCCGACAACAACGGCGAGGGCGGCGTGCTCGCGCTGATGGCGCTGTCGCTGCGGCCGCTCGATTCGAAAACCCGCGTCGCGGGCGCGCTGATGGCGCTCGGGATATTCGGCGCGTGCATGTTCTACGGCGACGCGGTGATCACGCCGGCGATCTCCGTGATGTCGGCGGTCGAAGGTCTCGAGATCGCGACACCGCACCTGTCCCATCTCGTGCTGCCGATCACGATCGTGATCCTGATCGCGCTGTTCTGGATCCAGCGTCACGGCACCGCGATGGTCGGCAAGCTGTTCGGCCCGATCATGGTGCTGTGGTTCATCGCGATCGCGGCACTCGGCGTGTATCACATCCTGCGCGTGCCGGGCATCATCGCGGCAATCAACCCGTATTACGCTGCGTCGTTCATGTCGGAGCACCTGCTGCAGGCGTACGTCGTGCTGGGCTCCGTGGTGCTGGTGCTGACCGGTGCGGAAGCGCTCTACGCGGACATGGGCCACTTCGGCGCGAAGCCGATCCGCCTGGCCGCGTACGGGCTCGTGATGCCGTCGCTCGTGCTGAACTACTTCGGCCAGGGCGCGCTGCTGATCCAGAATCCGAAGGCGATCGAAAACCCGTTCTTCCTGCTCGCGCCGGACTGGGCGCTGCTGCCGCTCGTCGTGCTGTCGACGGTGGCGACCGTGATCGCGTCGCAGGCGGTGATCTCGGGCGCGTATTCGCTGACGTCGCAGGCGATCCAGCTCGGCTACGTGCCGCGCATGAAGGTGCTGCACACGTCCGAACTGGCGATCGGCCAGATCTACGTGCCGGTCGTGAACTGGCTGCTGCTGTTCGTGATCCTCTGCATCGTGGTCGGCTTCAAGAGCTCCGACAACCTCGCGGCCGCGTACGGTATCGCGGTGACCGCGACGATGGTGATCACGACCGTGCTGGCGTGCGTCGTGATGGTGAAGGTGTGGAACTGGAACCGGCTGCTGGTCGGCGCGATCATCGCGGTGTTTCTCGCGATCGACCTCGGCTTCTTCGGCGCGAACCTGCTGAAGGTTGCGCAGGGCGGCTGGCTGCCGCTCGGCATCGGCGCGCTGCTGTTCTTCCTGCTGATGACCTGGTACAAGGGGCGGCACATCGTCAAGGAACGCACGGCGGCCGACGGTATTCCGCTCGAGCCGTTCCTGCAAGGGCTGCTCGCGCATCCGCCGCACCGCGTGTCGGGCACCGCGATCTACCTGACCGGCAACGACACGCTCGTGCCCGTGAGCCTGCTGCACAACCTGAAGCACAACAAGGTGCTGCACGAGCGGACCATTTTCCTGACGTTCGTCACGCGCGACATTCCTTACGTGCGCGACGACAAGCGCCTGAGTTCGCGCGATGCGAGCGGCGGCCTCTACATCGTCAAGGCGCAGTACGGCTTCAACGAGACACCGGACGTGAAGGCGGTGCTCGAGGAGTTCGGCCGCACGCACGACATGACGTTCGAGTTGATGGACACGTCGTTCTTCCTCGCGCGCGAGACGGTCGTGCCGACGCATCTGCCGGGCATGTCGATCTGGCGCGAGCGCGTGTTCGCGTGGATGCACCAGAACGCGGCGAAGCCGACCGACTTCTTCTCGATTCCGGCGAACCGCGTCGTCGAGCTCGGTACCAAGATCGAGATCTGAACACCGCGTGCGGGCCCCGCATGCGGCCCATGCCGATCCGGTCGTGTGCTTACCGTTCGAACCATGAAAAAGCCCGCCATTCGGCGGGCTTTTTGTCGTCGGTCGACAGCGTTCGCGGGCTCAGCGCTTGAGCTTCGCGAATGCCGCGGCCATGGCGCCGGCCGGTTCCGGCTCGCGCGAGCGCTGCGGGCGTGCCGCGCCGCGGCCGGCGTTGCCGCGATCCTGGCCGCCGCGCGGCGCCATGCCGGGTGCGGCCGCTTCGTCGTCGAGGCGCATCGTCAGCGCAATGCGCTGGCGCTTCACGTCGACGTCGATCACCTTGACCTTGACGACCTGGCCTGCCTTCACGACTTCGTGCGGATCCTTGATGAACTTCGTCGACATCGCGGACACGTGGACGAGGCCGTCCTGGTGCACGCCGATGTCCACGAACGCGCCGAATGCGGCGACGTTCGTCACGACCCCTTCGAGCAGCATGCCGGGCATCAGGTCGGAGACCTTCTCGACGCCGTCGCGGAACGTCGCGGTCTTGAATTCCGGACGCGGGTCGCGGCCCGGCTTCTCCAGTTCGGACAGAATGTCGCGCACGGTCGGCAGGCCGAAACGTTCGTCAACGAATTCTGCCGGCGACAGGCCGGACAGCGAGTCGCGGCTGCCGAGCACGTCGTCGATCCGCTTGCTGATCTTCGCGAGGATCCGCTGGACGACCGGATAGGCTTCCGGGTGCACCGACGAGCGATCGAGCGGGTTCTCGCCGCCGTTGATGCGCAGGAAGCCGGCCGCCTGTTCGAAGGTCTTGTCGCCGAGGCGCGGCACCTTGCGCAGGTGTTCGCGCGACGGGAATGGCCCGTTCGCGTCGCGGTAGTCGACGATGTTGCGCGCGAGCGTCGCGTTCAGGCCCGATACGCGGGCGAGCAGCGCGACCGACGCGGTGTTCGCGTCGACGCCGACCGCGTTCACGCAATCCTCGACCACCGCGTCGAGCGAGCGGGCGAGTTCACGCTGGTTCACATCGTGCTGGTACTGGCCGACGCCGATCGCTTTCGGCTCGATCTTCACGAGTTCGGCGAGCGGATCCTGCAGGCGGCGGGCAATCGACACGGCGCCACGCAGCGACACGTCCATTTCCGGGAATTCCTTCGCAGCGAGTTCGGACGCCGAGTAGACCGATGCGCCGGCTTCCGACACGACAATCTTCTGCAGTCGCAGTTCAGGGTGCTTCGCGATCAGTTCGCTCGCGAGCTTGTCGGTTTCGCGCGACGCGGTGCCGTTGCCGATGCTGATCAGCTCGGCCTGCGTCTGCGCGGCGATGCGCGCGAGCTTCGCGAGCGAGCCGTCCCAGTCGCGGCGCGGTTCGTGCGGGTAGATCGTGTCGGTGGCGAGCACTTTGCCGGTGCGGTCGACGACGGCGACCTTCACGCCGGTGCGCAGGCCGGGGTCGAGACCGATCACGGCCTTCGGGCCGGCCGGCGCGGCCAGCAGCAGATCCTTCAGGTTGCGTGCGAACACGCGGATCGCTTCGGCTTCGGCCGTTTCACGCAGTTGCGTGAGCAGTTCGTTCTCGATGTGCGGCTGCACCTTCACGCGCCAGCACCAGCGGCACACGTCGGACAGCCACTTGTCGGCCGGGCGGCCCTGGTTCGCGATCCCGACATGGCGCGCGATCATCGCTTCGCCGGGGTGCGGCACCTGCGCGTCGAGCTCTTCGCCGAGGCCGAGCTTGACGGTCAGCACGCCGGCGTTGCGGCCGCGGAACAGCGCGAGCGCGCGGTGCGACGGCACGGTCCGGATCGTTTCCGCGTAATCGTAGTAGTCGCGGAACTTCTCGCCTTCCTCGTTTTCCTTGCCTTCGACGACGGCCGACGACACAACGCCCTGGCTGTGCAGGTAGTCGCGCAGCTTGCCGAGCAGCTCGGCGGTTTCGCCGAATTGCTCGGACAGGATGTCGCGCGCGCCGTCGAGCGCGGCCTTCACGTCGGCGACGCCCTTGTCGGCGTCGACGTAGGCGGCGGCCTCCGTCTGCGGGTCGAGCAGCGGGTTCGCGAGCAGCGCCTGCGCGAGCGGCTCCAGGCCGGCTTCGCGGGCGATCTGCGCGCGCGTGCGGCGCTTCGGCTTGTACGGCAGATAAAGGTCTTCGAGCACCTGCTTGCTGTCGGCCGCGCCGATCGCGGCGCGCAGCTCGTCGGTCAGCTTGCCTTGCTCGTCGATGCTCGACAGGATCGTCGCGCGGCGATCCTCGAGCTCGCGCAGATACAGGAGGCGTTCCTCGAGCTGGCGCAGCTGCGTGTCGTCCAGGTTGCCGGTCACTTCCTTGCGGTACCGGGCAATGAACGGAACGGTCGAGCCTTCGTCGAGGAGTTGCACGGCCGCCGCGACCTGGCGCGGCTGGACGGACAGTTCGGTGGCGATGCGCTGTACGATCTTGAGTGCTACGGTTTCCGTCATGTCGTGGATGATCTGCCTGCTGAAATCGCGGCGCGGGCCGGCAGACCGCACGGCGGGCTGCGTGACGGGCCCGCCGGACCAGATGCCGCGGGTGAGTGAAGCGGGGCATTTTGCCATAAATGGCGGAGCGTCCAGCCGGGGGTGATAGAATTTGACACATGTCCCGCAGCTTTCCTACGACGTTGCCAACTTCCCGCATTTCTCTCGTCGCGCTCGGCGCAGCGCTCGTCGCGGCTTTGTCCGCAGGGCCTTGCGCCGCGTACGCGCAGGCATCGGGCGCAGTCGCGCCGGATGCCGCCACAGCCGCGCCCGTAGCGGCTTCCGCCACGCAGGATTTTGACTCCCGTCAAAAAGTGCTCAATCAACGTTCCGCGGAAAACGATTATCGTTATGCGGTGGCGGAGCACGATTGCTACAGCAAGTTCTTCGTCAATCACTGTCTCGGCAATGCGCGCGACCAGATGCGCGAGGAGCGGGCGAGCATTCGCCAGGAGCAACTCGCGCTCGACGACGAGCAGCGCGCGGTCCGTGCGCAGCAGCGTGACCAGCAGCAGGCGCTGAAGCAGGCGCAGAATGCGGCGGAAGCGCCGCAGCGGGCGGCGACCGACGCGGCGAACGCGGCTGCGTTCCGCGACAAGCAGGAGCAGAATGCACTGAAGCAGGCGCAACGCGGCGCGGAAGGGCCGCAGCATGCCGCGAACAAGCAGGCATACGACCAGAAGCAGGCGGATTTCCAGCGCAAGCTCGACCAGGCGCACCAGCAGGCCGCGCAGAAGGCGCAGGAGCGGGCGGACAACGCCGCGCGCTACCAGCAGAAGCAGCAGGAAGCCGCACAGCACAAGGCCGATATCGAACGGCGTCAGCAGGAAGCGGCCGAAAAGGCCAAGCAGCAGCAACAGCAGGGGCAGTAACGTGTTGGATTGAACCGGAATCAGTCTCGAGCGTGTCGGCACGCCAGTCGGCGCGCTGCTTCGATGAGGAGGCAAGTATGCAAAACCGTCACACGGAACAGCAGCAGGAATTGCATAACCGTTTGGCTGCATTGCAGGAGCAGCACCAGCAGCTCGCTCGGGAGATCGAGCTGAAAGAAGGGCACTCCGACATCGACGACGTCACGCTGCACCGGCTGAAGAAGGAAAAGCTGGCTGCCAAGGACAAAATCATTTTGCTGCAATCGCAGCTGGAACCGGATAAGCGCGCTTGAGCGCGGCCTGGCGAGCGCCGGCGCCGCCCGGGCGCTGGACACAGGAACGCTTGCCTTGAATTCACCGCTTGAAGCCACCCCCGATGCCCGGCGTGACGCGTCGTCCGCCGGGCGCGTTCGTGCGACCGAAGGCACCTTTGAGCTGAGCCGCAAGCGTGTCGACGAGCTCGACACGATCTTCGGCGAAGGCGGGTTGCTTGCGCGTGCGCTCGACGGATATCACCCGCGCCTGTCGCAGATCGAAATGGCGCGCGCCGTCGCGTCCGCGATGGAGGCCTCCGCGCGCCGGATGCCCGAGCCGGAGATTTTCGAGACCCGCAAGCGGCCGGCACGCCGGCTCGGCGACGGCGACAAGGCGGCCGAAGCGGCCGCGGACGGTGTGGTCGCGGCCGAGTCCGACAGCGACAGCGGCGACAACACGCTGATCGTCGAAGCCGGCACCGGTACGGGCAAGACCTACGCGTATCTGGTGCCCGCGATGCTGTGGGGCGGCAAGGTGATCGTGTCGACCGGCACGAAGCACCTGCAGGATCAGCTCTTTCAGCGCGACATCCCGACGGTGCGCAACGCGCTCGCGGTGCCGGTGACGGTCGCGATGCTCAAGGGCCGCTCGAACTACCTGTGCCATTACTACCTGCAGCGCACGGCCGACAACGGTCGCCTGCCGTCGCGACAGGACACCGCGTATCTGCAGGAAATCGTCCGTTTCGCGAAAGTCACCAAGAGCGGCGACAAGGCCGAACTCGCGAGCGTGCCGGAGACGGCGCCCGTGTGGGCGATGGTCACGTCGACGCGCGACAACTGCCTCGGCCAGGAGTGCCCGCACTACAAGGAATGCTTCGTGATGCAGGCGCGACGCGAGGCGCAGCAGGCCGACATCGTCGTCGTCAACCATCACCTGTTTTTCGCGGACATCATGCTGCGCGACACGGGGATGGCCGAACTGCTGCCGAACGCGAACACGGTGATCTTCGACGAAGCGCATCAGTTGCCGGAGACCGCGACGCTGTTCTTCGGCGAGACGCTGTCGACCACGCAGATCCTCGAACTCGCGCGCGACACGGTGGCCGAAGGCCTCGGTCATGCGCGCGATGCGGTCGAGTGGGTGAAGCTCGGCGGCGATCTCGAGCGTGCGGCGCGCGACCTGCGCCTCGCATTCGCGAACGACCAGATCGTGCGCATGTCGCTCGCGCAGCTCGGCGACGATCATCCGATGTTCGGCGCGCTGGACGCGCTCGAGACGGCGCTCGATGCGCTCGCATCGGCGCTTGCGAGCCAGGCGGAGCGGGCGGAATCGCTCGGTGCGTGCCTGCGGCGCGCCCGCGAGCTGCAGGATCTGCTGGCCGGCTGGGTGACGCCTGGCGCGGCGGAAGCGGCGGCGAAGGCCGACGCTGCGGCAGCCGGCGACAAGACCCCCCCTGATGGCGACCCGAACGAGAAGGTGCGCTGGGTCGAAGTGTTCGCGCATACCGTGCAACTGCACGAAACGCCGCTGTCGGTCGCGCCGATTTTCGCGAAGCAGCGCGCCGGCGTGCCGCGTGCATGGGTCTTCACGTCGGCGACGCTGTCGGTGCGCGGTGACTTCACGCACTACGCGGCGCAGATGGGCCTCAGTTCGCGGCGCTCGATGACGCTCGCGAGCCCGTTCGACTATCAGACGCAGGGCCTGTTGTACGTGCCGCGCAACCTGCCGCAGCCGTCGTCGCCGGCATTTACCGATGCGGTGTTCGACGCCGCGCTGCCGGCGATCGAGGCGTCGGGCGGCGGCGTGTTCATGCTGTGCACGACGCTGCGCGCGGTCGACCGGATCGCGTCGAAGCTGCGCGACGTGATCGAATCGCGCGGCTGGAATACGCCGCTTCTCGTGCAGGGCGATGCGAGCCGTACCGAGCTGCTCGATCGCTTCCGTTCGTACGGCAATGCGATCCTCGTCGGCAGCCAGAGCTTCTGGGAAGGCGTCGACGTGCGCGGCGACGCGCTGTCGCTCGTCGTGATCGACAAGCTGCCGTTCGCGCCGCCCGACGATCCGGTGCTGGCGGCGCGGCTCGATGCGCTCACCAAGAAGGGCCTGAGCCCGTTCGCGGTTCACCAGTTGCCGCAGGCCGTGATCACGCTGAAGCAGGGCGCGGGGCGCCTGATTCGTGCGGAGACAGATCGTGGCGTGCTGATGATCTGCGACACGCGGCTCGTCGACAAGCCGTACGGCAGGCGGATCTGGCAGAGCCTGCCGCCGTTCAAGCGCACTCGCGAGATCGCGGTCGTGCAGGACTTCTTCGACGAGCATCGCGCGCAAGAGCGCGCGTGAGCGCATGCCGCGTGTGCTTGTCCGGCGCGCGGCGCCAATAAAAAACCCGGCTGGATGGCCGGGTTTTTTTATCTGCCGCGGATGGGGCTCAGAACTGCCACCACGACTTCTTCGCGCCGGGGCGCGAATGGCCGGTGATGTACGGGCTGTCCGGGAACGTACCGGCGAGCACGCGCTTCGTGTCATCGGCGAGTTGCGGCTGGTTCAGCTTGCCGTACGACAGGATCATGATGTGCAGCGCGTCCTCGATGGCCGGCGCGCCCTTGTAGTCCTTGATCGCGAGCTGCGCGCGGTTGATCGCCGCCACGTAGGCGCCGCGCCGATAGTAGTAGTCGGCCGCGTGCACTTCGTGCGATGCGAGCGCGTTGACGATGTAGCGCATCCGGGCCGCGGCGTCGGGTGCGTACTTGCTCTTCGGGTAGCGGTCGACGACGACCTTGAACGCATCGTACGATTCGCGCAGTGCCTGCGGATCGCGCTCGCTCATGTCCTGGCCGGAGAAGCGGCCGAACAGGCCCAGATCGTCGTTGAAGTGGATCATCCCCTTCAGGTAGTACGCATACGGGATGTCCGGATGATCCGGGTGGAGCTGGATGAAGCGGTCGACGGCCTGGTCGGCGGCTGCCGCTTCGTTGTCCTTCCAGTTGCAGTACGCGACGTTGATCTGCGCCTGTTGCGCGAAATGGCCGAACGGATCGCGACCTTGCAGCGATTCGAAGTATTTCGCGCACTTGCCCCAGTCGCCGCCGGACAGTGCGTCCTGGGCCTCTGAGTATAATTTGTTGTTCGACCAGGTAGCCGTCTCGTCCTGCTTCTGCGGCAAGCCGTGGCAGCCGGCGATGAGGGCCGCGGCCGCTACCGCCGCAGCTCGGGCGGCGACGGTCTTGGCCGTACGTTTGGTCGAATTCATCATGCTCGCATGTCCTAGCTTCAAGTCTCGGTGACCCAGTCTAAATGACCCGTTCAAGTTCGCAGAATGCCCCGCGGGGCAAGCCAAATCGCGAAGATTATAGCCCAAGCGATCGGCCCGCCGACGCTGCGTCGGGGGATTCCCCCGATGACGATCTGGCTGCAGGCGCGATGCAGCCGCCTGTCGTGCCTTCCGCGGCGGCCGATGAGGCGCCGCGCATCGTCGAAGTGCCGCTGTCGCTCGCGGGCGAACGGCTCGACAAGGCGCTCGCCCAGCTGTTCCCCGAATTCTCCCGCAGCCGCCTGCAGAGCTGGATCGAGGCGCAGCGCGTGCTGGTCGACGGCGCGCCCGCGAAGATCCGCCAGCCGGTGCCGCTCGGCGCGAAGATCGAGCTCGTGCCCGACCTGCTGCCGGAGCAGCTGGCGTTTACGCCGGAGCCCGTGCCGCTCGACGTGATCTATGAGGACGACGCGCTCGTCGTCATCAACAAGCCGGCCGGGCTCGTCGTCCATCCGGCCGCCGGCAACTGGAGCGGCACGATCCTCAACGGCCTGCTGCATCGCTACGGCGACGCCGCGGCCGGCCTGCCGCGCGCGGGGATCGTCCACCGGCTCGACAAGGAGACGTCGGGCCTGATGGTGGTCGCACGCACGCTCGCCGCGCAGACCGACCTCGTGCGCCAGCTGCAGGCGCGCACGGTGAAGCGCCGCTATTTCGCGCTCGTCTGGGGGGCGATGCCCGAAGACGGCACGATCGACGCACCGATCGGCCGCGATCCGCGCGAGCGCACGCGCATGGCCGTCGTCACGGGCGCGTCGGGCAAGCCGGCGCGCACGCATTTCCGTACGGTTGACACATGCATGTGGCAACGTCAGCCGGTGTCCGCGATCCAGTGCGATCTCGAAACCGGCCGCACGCATCAGATCCGTGTGCACTGCTCGCACGTCGGGCACCCGCTGCTCGGCGATCCGGTGTACGGACGCGCGCGCGGCAAGCGCTCGGTCGCGCCGCTGCCGGACGGATTCGCGCGGCAGGCGCTGCATGCATGGCGGCTCGGCCTCGTGCATCCGGTCACGGGCAGGACGATGCAGTGGCGCTGCCCGTTGCCGGACGACATGAACGCGCTCGTCGCCGCGCTCGGATTCGGACAGGGCGACGAGGATTTCGACGATGAAGGCGCCTACGACGATGGCGATTTCGGCGGCGACTACGAGGACCACGACGACGCGTCGTATCCGGATGACGATGATGAGGAGTGAGTGCCGATGACGAACCTTGCGCCGTTGACATGGCAGGACTGCGTACGGCCCGACTGGCAGGTGTCGCCGCGCGTGCGCGCGCTGATCACGACGCGCGACGGCGGGGTCAGCGAAGGCCCGTACGGCCGCTGGCAGGACGGCGCCGAACGGCCGGGCGGCATGAATCTCGGCCTGCATACCGGTGACGATCCGGCGCATGTCGCCGCGAACCGCGCACGCCTGCTTGCGCTGGCAGGGCAGTCGAGCGCGGCATGGCTCGAGCAGGTTCATGGCGCGCAGATCGTGCGCGCGGACGAGGTGATCGATGCCGCGCCCGGTGCTGCTGCGCCCATGCAGGCCGACGCGAGCGTCACGGCGCGTGCGAATGCCGTGTGCGTCGTGATGGTCGCGGATTGCCTGCCGGTGCTGCTGTGCGATGCGCAGGGGCGCGCGGTCGGCGCCGCGCATGCGGGCTGGCGCGGGCTCGCGGCCGGTATCGTCGAGCAGACCGCGGCACGCGTCGCGGCGCTCGCCGGCGGCGCGACGAATGAACTCCATGCATACCTCGGGCCGGCGATCGGCCCGCAGGCGTTCGAAGTCGGCGCGGACGTACGCGATGCGTTTCTCGACACGGCTCCGCTGTCGGAGCATGATGACACACGGCAAGCGTTCGCCGCGATCGACGGCGCACCCGGCAAGTTTCTCGCCGATCTCTATGCGCTTGCACGCCTGCGCCTCGTTCGCGCGGGCGTCGCGCACATGAGCGGCGGGGCCGCCTGCACGGTCGCCGAACACGCGCGTTTCTATTCGTACCGGCGCGACCGTGTGACCGGCCGCATGGCCGCGGCGATCTGGCTGGCCGACTGATCGACTGATTGCGCGCGCTTTATTGCGCCGCGCAATCGCTTTATCTCGATATTGGCGCGGCAATGCGGCGTGGTATGGGCAATCGAATGAATAATCGCGAAGTCAAGTCGGTCAATATGTTTTATGTTTTGCCGGAAGCCTTGTCCCGCTTGTTGCGCACCGATTATCTCCGTGCGGAAATGTTCAGTGGTTTGACGCCGTGCTTCACATGGGGAAAACGATAATGATAAAAATACCGCACTGCGGCAGAATCTGGAGACGCCTCTCCAGAGCATGACGGCCCGGCTCGCAGCCGGCACGCCGCGCGCGAGCAGGATTTCACGATTGACGCTCACGAATCACCGGTAAGGCAGGTAATGACAGCATCGAAAAATTCGTCGACGTCCGCTCAGGCGGGCACTTCCGCGAGCAGCACCGGATTCGACCAGGCCACCCAGCCGATGCAGCAGATGTTCGAGGCATGGCTGAACGCATGGCGCGGTTTCGCCGATCCGGCGCGTGCCGCCACGGCGGCGAGCACGGCGAACCCGTTCGCCGCATTCCAGTTCCCGACATCGCTTCCGTTCCAGATGCCGTCGATGCCCGACCTGGGCAGCCTCGGCGGCATGGCGTCGCCGTTCGCCGGGCTGAAGCTGCCGGTCGCAGCGATTCCGCCCGAACGGCTCCGGAAACTGCAGGCCGACTATGCGCGCGACTGCATGACGCTGATGCAGCAGAGCGTCGCCGCGAAGCTCGAATCGCCTGAGCTGAAGGACCGCCGCTTCAGCGCGGACGCATGGAAGGCTTCGCCCGCGCATGCGTTCGCCGCGGCGTGGTATCTGCTCAACGCGCGTTATCTGCAGGAACTGGCCGACGCGCTCGAGACCGATCCGAAGACGCGCGAGCGCATCCGTTTCTCGGTCCAGCAATGGACGGCTGCCGCCGCGCCGAGCAATTTCCTCGCGCTCAATCCCGATGCGCAGAAATCGATTCTCGAGACGCAGGGCGAAAGCCTGCGGCAGGGGATGATGAACCTGCTCGGCGACATGCAGCGCGGCAAGATTTCGCAGACCGACGAATCGCAATTCGTGGTCGGCAAGAACCTCGGGTGTACCGAAGGCGCGGTCGTCTACGAGAACGACCTGATCCAGCTGATCCAGTACACGCCGAAGACGGACAAGGTGTTCGAGCGGCCGCTGCTGATCGTGCCGCCGTGCATCAACAAGTTCTACATCCTCGACCTGCAGCCCGAGAATTCGCTCGTCGCGCACGCGCTGTCGAGCGGCCATCAGGTGTTCCTCGTGTCGTGGCGCAATGCCGACGCGTCGGTCGCGCACAAGACGTGGGACGACTACATGAACGAAGGGCTGCTCGCGGCGATCGATGCCGTGCAGCAGGTCAGCGGCCGCGAGCAGATCAACACGCTCGGCTTCTGCGTCGGCGGCACGATGCTCGCGACGGCGCTGTCGGTGCTCGCCGCGCGCGGCGAACATCCGGCCGCGTCGATGACGCTGCTGACCGCGATGCTGGACTTCACCGATACCGGCATCCTCGACGTGTTCGTCGACGAGGCGCACGTGCAGATGCGCGAGCAGACCATCGGCGGCAAGAACGGCACGCCGCCGGGGCTGATGCGCGGCGTCGAATTCGCGAATACGTTCTCGTTCCTGCGACCGAACGACCTCGTGTGGAACTACGTGGTCGACAACTACCTGAAGGGCCGCACGCCCGCGCCGTTCGACCTGCTTTACTGGAACAGCGATTCGACGAGCCTGCCCGGCCCGATGTACGCGTGGTACCTGCGCAATACGTATCTCGAAAACAAGCTGCGCGTGCCTGGCGCGCTGACGGTGTGTGGCGAATCCGTCGACCTGTCGCGCATCGACGTGCCGACCTTCATCTACGGGTCGCGCGAGGATCACATCGTGCCGTGGCAGACCGCCTATGAATCGACGTCGATCCTGACGGGCCCGCTGAAGTTCGTGCTCGGCGCATCGGGTCACATTGCAGGCGTGATCAATCCGCCGGCGAAGAAAAAGCGCAGCTACTGGATCAACGACGGCGAACTGCCCGAATCCGCGGACGACTGGTTTGCCGGCGCGACCGAGCAGCCGGGCAGCTGGTGGACGACCTGGGCCGAATGGCTCGAGCAGTACGGCGGCCGCAAGGTGGCGCCGCCCGCGAAGCCCGGTTCCGCGCAGTTCCCGGTGATCGAGCCGGCGCCGGGCCGTTACGTGTTGCAGCGCGATTGACGAAAACCGGACAGCGGCGCACGCTGTCCGATGCACCGCAGTTTTTTTAACAGGGCCGGTAACGATGCGCCGTGTCGTGCGGGCCTGGAGGAAAGGGAAATGACGGACGTAGTGATCGTATCGGCCGCGCGGACCGCGGTCGGCAAATTCGGCGGCTCGCTGGCGAAGGTTGCAGC
>NZ_CABVLY010000029.1 GCF_902498995.1 Burkholderia anthina | reverse complement strand
GTGGACAGCGAACTGATCGAGCTATCAGCCGACGAGAGGCCAGTCGACGTGGAAGTCGAGAGCGACGTCACCGTGCTGTCGGTCGAGCTGAGGCCGGTCGACAGCGAATTGATCCCCGTCGAAGTCGACGTAGAGAGCGAACTGATCGAGCTATCAGCCGATGACAGACCGGTCGATGTGGAGGTCGAGAGCGACGTCACCGTACTGTCGGTCGAGCTGAGACCGGTCGACAGCGAATTGATCCCCGTCGAAGTCGACGTGGACAGCGAACTGATCGAGCTATCAGCCGACGAGAGGCCAGTCGACGTGGAAGTCGAGAGCGACGTCACCGTGCTGTCGGTCGAGCTGAGGCCGGTGGACAGCGAATTGATCCCCGTCGAAGTCGACGTGGAGAGCGAACTGATCGAGCTATCAGCCGATGACAGACCGGTCGACGTGGAGGTCGAGAGCGACGTCACCGTACTGTCGGTCGAGCTGAGACCGGTCGACAGCGAATTGATCCCCGTCGAAGTCGACGTAGACAGCGAGCTGATTGAGCTGTCAGCCGACGAGAGGCCAGTCGACGTGGAAGTCGAGAGCGACGTCACCGTGCTGTCGGTCGAACTGAGGCCCGTCGACAGCGAATTGATCCCGGTCGAAGTCGACGTAGAGAGCGAACTGATCGAGCTATCAGCCGACGACAGGCCGGTCGACGTGGAAGTCGAGAGCGACGTCACCGTGCTATCGGTCGAGCTCAAGCCCGTCGACAGCGAGTTGATCCCGGTCGACAGCGACGAGATTACGTTGCTGGACGACGATACCGTCGTCGACAGCGAGTCGACGGCCGAATTGGTCGCGAAGAGCTGGGAGCCGTTGATCGCATCGGTGCTGGTCGAGGTGATTTGACCGGCCGCGACATTGGTGATCTGACGCGTGGTGTTCTTGCTTGCGTCGCCGACGCTGACGACGCTACTCGGGTTGCCACCCGCAAACGTGGTCGTCACGCCGCCGACGGTACCGGTCGGCGTCGGATTGGGTGCTTCGGTGACGGAGCCGCTGCCGAGCGCGACATCGCCGGTATTGTTGGCGACGGCATTCGGGCCGATCGCAACGGAATCGGTGCCGAGCGCCTGGCTGTCGGCAGCCGTCGAATTAGCGTGGAAGTACTTGATGCCCTGGCTGTTGATGTTGTCGATCGCCGAGCCGACGCTATTGGCGGTCGACGTCGTGCCGTTCGCGTTGTAGGTCGTGTATGCCGGAGCGGAAACCGTTCCGGTCGTCGAATCATATTTCGCACCGCCGCCGAGCGCCGCAGCTGTGCTGCTGCCGAGGTTGTCGGTCTTGGTCGTGACCGTGCTGAGGCCGGTGGACAGCGAACCGATCGAGCTGGTGGCCGACGAGAGACCTGTCGACGTGGACGACGAAAGCGAGGTGACGTTGCTGTTGGTCGAGCTGAGACCGGTCGAGAGCGAGCCGATGGAGCTAGTGGCCGACGAAAGCCCCGTCGAAGTCGACGACGACAGCGAAGCGACGTTGCTGTTGGTCGAACTCAGGCCGGTGGACAACGACCCGACGGAGCTGTTGGTCGACGAGAGTCCGGTGGACAGCGAACCGATGGAACTGGTGGCCGACGAGAGCCCCGTCGACGTCGAGGACGACAGCGAGGTGACGTTGCTATTGGTCGAGCTGAGACCGGTCGAAAGCGAGCCGATGGAGCTGGTAGCCGACGAGAGCCCCGTCGACGTCGAGGACGAAAGCGAAGTGACGTTGCTGTTGGTCGAGCTGAGACCGGTCGAAAGCGAGCCGATCGAGCTAGTCGCCGAAGAAAGCCCCGTCGACGTGGACGACGAAAGCGAAGTGACGTTGCTGTTGGTCGAGCTGAGGCCGGTGGACAACGAACCGACGGAGCTGTTGGTCGACGAGAGTCCGGTGGACAGCGAACCGATCGAGCTGGTAGCCGAAGAAAGCCCCGTCGACGTGGACGACGACAGCGACGTGACGTTGCTATTGGTCGAGCTGAGGCCAGTCGAGAGCGACCCAATGGAGCTAGTCGCCGACGAGAGCCCTGTCGAAGTCGACGACGACAGCGAAGCGACGTTGCTGTTGGTTGAACTCAGGCCGGTGGACAACGAACCGACGGAGCTGTTGGTCGACGAGAGTCCGGTCGAAAGCGACCCGATGGAACTGGTGGCTGACGAGAGCCCCGTCGAAGTCGAGGACGACAGCGACGTGACGTTGCTGTTGGTCGAGCTGAGGCCGGTGGACAACGAACCGACGGAGCTGTTGGTCGACGAGAGTCCGGTGGACAGTGACCCGATGGAGCTGGTGGCCGACGACAGCCCTGTCGACGTGGACGACGACAGCGACGTGACGTGGCTGTTGGTCGAGCTGAGGCCGGTCGAGAGCGACCCGATGGAACTGGTAGCCGACGAGAGCCCCGTCGACGTGGACGACGACAGCGAAGTGACGTTGCTGTTGGTCGAGCTGAGGCCGGTCGAAAGCGAGCCGATGGAGCTGGTAGCCGACGAGAGCCCCGTCGACGTGGACGACGAAAGCGACGTGACGTTGCTATTGGTCGAGCTGAGGCCGGTCGAGAGCGAGCCGATGGAACTGGTGGCCGACGAGAGCCCCGTCGACGTGGACGACGAAAGCGAAGTGACGTTGCTATTGGTCGAGCTGAGACCGGTCGAGAGCGACCCGATGGAGCTGGTAGCCGACGACAACCCCGTCGACGTCGACGACGACAGGCTGCTGATCGCGCTCGTCGTCGTGCTCATTCCGGTGCTGAGCTGAGCCACGGTGACCGCATCGTGGGGAGCGGAGCCGTCGGCGACGTTGGTGATGCGGCGAAGATTCGTCGAGCTGCCGATCGACATTTCCGACGTAGGCGCCGTGCTGCCGGTCAGGTAGCCGGTTCCGGTCGGCGCTGCCGTGCCGGTGACGCTGCCCTGTCCGATTGCGACGCTGTTGGCGTATTGCGCGGTGGCGTTGAGGCCGATCGCGGTAGCACCCGTTGCGGTCGAATTCACCACCGAGTAGCGTCCGATCGCAACCGAATTGGACGCGCCGGCCGTAGCACCCCCCAGGCCGGAACCGTCGCCGCCGCCGATGGCGACCGAGCTCGAGCCCTGTGCCTTCGCATCGTTGCCGACCGCGGCGGCGCCGTTTGCCGTCGCCTGCGATCCCGAGCCGATACCGATGGAGCTGTTGCCCGTCGACTTCGAATTCTGGCCGAAGGCTTGCGAGTAGTCGCCGGAGGCGGTTGCATTCGCGCCGATTGCGATGGACGTCGAGCCGCTCGCCGTCGTGGTGCTGCCGTTATTGCCACCGATTGCGATCGACTGTGACCCGGTCGCCGCCACGCTGCCAAAGGTGCCGCCAGCAGAATATTGCGCGTGCGCGACGTTGCCGACGGCAATCCCCCCTGCCAGAACAGCGGTTGCAACGGCTTTCGCCACGGCAGACTTATTCGGCTTGCCGCGTGCGGTAGAAATTTCCGATGCTGCAACCCAGGTGCCGAGGGCTTCGTTCCAGATAGAGCGGTATGTGCGGTTCATGTCGTGCTACCTCCAAATACGCAACGCAACACACCGGTCTATTTCGTCAGATGAATCTGCCGTGCGCTCGCGCGAATCTCAAAAATGATGGGCGGAGTTTATTTGAGATATTTTCTGGAGATTGACAAATAGTGATAAATGGAGGGTTTTGAAAGTTAAAGGAAGGTCAATGTGTCGCGTTTTGATGTATTGGCACGTAACGATTTGGAAAATAACGAGAATGCAGAGTGTAGGGCTTCGCGCGCACCCTGGTGCCGTGTAAAAACTCATATGATTCAACGGTTTATGTGCGATTTGTGCGCTACATTACACACGGGATGCCTCGAAAAGTAAGGAAAATGAAATGGCAAACGTTTGCGAACCAGGTCCACCTTTCTGATTTGTAATGTTTTGGTAACAATCTGGATCGAGAAAAATTGACGTTTTGTTAACTTATTAATTCATGGGGAATCGGTATTTTTATTTGTATTAAATTAGTCTCGATTCAATCGAAAAATACGTGAGGCAAGTGATGTGCGATTGTGCACATTTGCTCATCGCTGGAGCTGCCGCCGCCCGTGTGACGGGCGTTCGGTGGCCGGCCGCTCAAGCGAAGTTGTAAAAAATTGCTACAGCGCGGCTGTTCTGCTCTCGGTATTCCGATCGGAAATTTGTTCCAATTGATGTGTCCCGGAGGATTGTCGGCGGGGACTTGAATAACGCGTCCGGCTGACTCGGCGAGCGAGCTTCCCATCCGCTTACGATCTGGTGGCGACGGGTTGCGCCCGGCGCTGCCGATGGATACCCATGGCAGGGTCGGAGAAGCGGCGGACGGGGCCAAATGTCAAATTCCGGGCGTGACAATTTGCCCTGCCGCCCGGAGATTGGGCATGCGCGCCGAACGACGGCAACGCCGGGCTCGGATGTATCGAATGCGCAACATCAGTCTGACGGACACACGCCGAGCCTCGCTCGTCGTCGCGCACGCGGCGCCGGATTCGGGCCGTGGCGTGGCCGAATCGTCGCGCGTGTCGCGCCCGCGGGCTCGTGGAAGGCGATCGCCGCATGGGCAGCGGCCGGGTTGCACCGGCGACGCTGCACGTCGGATTCCTGATCGGAAACCGGAATCCGACGCGCCGTGGCGTTATTTCCGCAGAAAGCGCAGCGCGAGGCGCGCCATGCGCGGGACGAACATCGGGCGCAGCAGCCGCTTGTCGTACCCGGCCATCCGCCGGTCGTTCTCGCTAAGGCACAGCGCGATCAGCTCGCGCGGATTCAGCGTCTCGCCGATATCGGCAGTGCTCGTCGCCGGGAAGTTCGCGTCGCGCGCAACGCCATCGGCATCGATGCCGCGCGCGATGCCGATGCGCTCCCGGATCAGGAACGCCCACACGGCCGCCACGCGCGCGAAGAACCAGGGCCGGCGCCACCACGGCAAATTGCGCCAGTACCACGCGTACCAGTTCACGAAGAACAGGATGTGCCGGCCTTCCTCCTGGATCACGGGTTCGAAGGTTTCGACGAGTTCGGACGGGAAATAGCCGGAGCGTTGGGCGGAGCGGAACAGGCCGAATGCGAAGAAGCTGTCGATGCACTCGCTGAAGCCGGTCATCATCCACGACCATTCGGGATCCGTCGGCGCCGGATAGGCCGGCTCGGGCGCGAGCTCGATGCCGTAGGCGTGCACCAGCTTCGACAGTACGACCTTGTGGCGCGCTTCCTCGCCGCCGTCCATCTCCAGCGCGCGGCGCAGCAGCGGATCGTCGACGGTCGCGGCGAAGGTGGCGACGCGAATCGATGCGCGCCCTTCGGTCTGCACGGCGATGTCCCAGATGGGCAGCGACGTGAGTCGCTTGAGTGCGTCGGGTGGGAGTGCGGGCCAGTCGATGACTGCCGGTTTGTACGGGTTGTGTGTGTCGAGCAGCATGCGGCAGAACATCTGCCTGTGCGCATCGGAACCGATCCTGACCGGACCCTGCCTCTCGAAGGTCCAGTTGCGCATGGCGTGATCTGCCGCTGCATGCGCTTCCTGCAGCGTGTCGGACATGGCTGTTGTTATGCGATTACGGAGTGAAAGATTCTTGCATAGCTTCCGTAAATGCGTATTTTCGAACGCCGCTGCGCTGCGGCCGTGCGCTCAGGCCTGCGTGTCGACCCAGAGGCGGCCCCAGCGGGACGCATACGCGAGCGCGTGTTCCTCTTCGAAGAAGAAGTCGATTGCGTCGAACGAGACGGCGCGCGGCGACGGGCCGCCGGTGGCCTTTTCGATCGTCAGGTTCGCGGCGAACAGGCCATTCGGCAGCCGGGCAGCGGCGGGGGCCACTTCGTAGCCTTTGTAACGGATCGTGCGATTCATGGCATGCGCGCAGAGGGTTCGGGCTTTCAGCGTACGAAAACCGGCAGCCCGCGTGAACGAATCTTTCGGCCAATGCAAATTACGTGGCGGGCCGAATCGTTATCGGCGCGCAGCGGGCGGGCTCGGTGGAACAGGAAGCGCGGACGCGGCTCGCGCCGGGCGTCGAGACGCGCACCGCCCGCCGCCGGCGAACGTGATCGGCCGGGGGCGGGCGGCGGGAAGGCGGCGATTACTGGTTGGCGATCTTCAGCACGGGCGCGAGCGCGTCGACCGACGCGGCATGCGCGGCCGCGCGATGCGACGCGAACGCGAGCGCGAATTCGGCGGCCTGCGCGCCGACCGTCTCGAGCTGCGCGACGACCTTCGGGTCCGAGCAGCTGTCGGCGCTGTCGAAGCGCGTTTCGAGCGTGTTCACGGTGGCGCCGAACGGCGTCGGCCAGCCGCGCAGCGCATGGACGATCGAGCGCAGCGACGTGAGCACGGTGCCGGCTGCCTGCCAGCCGTACGCGGTGACGATCAGGCCGACCGCGCGGCCGTCGAGATACGGGCGGTCGTCGGCGCGCAGTTCCTCGAGCGTGTCGAGTGCGTTCTTCACGAGGCCGGACACGCCGCCGTGATAGCCGGGCGTGGCGATGATGATCGCGTCGGCTTCGCGTACGGTGTCGATCAGCTTGCGCTGCGCGTCGGTGAGCGTTTTGTGTTCGGGGGCGTAGTGCGGCAGCGTATGCAGGAACGGGCCGTCGAACAGGCGCGTGCGCGCGCCGGCGGCTTGGGCGCCGCGCAGCGCGAACGACAGTGCGCGCTCGGTCGACGACGCAGCTCGGGTGGTGCCGCCGATGCCGACGACGAACGGGCGGCGGTGTTGATCGAATGCAGTCAAGGGGCGCTCCTCGGATGGCTTGCCCGGCTAAGCACAGGCTTAAAACCAGATGGTAACGACCCTGTCGCCACTCTGAAAACGACTTTTCGTTCTATCGATATGCCGTGCGCGAGGGTCGCGCGTGCGCGCGGCGCCGCAGATGGATAGCAGAAATGCTTGGTTGGGACGCCGTGCCGTGCTCGATAAGATGGACTCGTCTCCTCCATGATGTCTCTACTGACATGGGTTGGCCCCGCCAAGCGGATGCAGGCGGGGCTTTTTTTCGTCTGCCGCCGGAGCGCGGTGCGTGCCATGTGGCGGCGCTCCGATTGACGCGTCAGCCGAACACCGGGCGGAAGAAGCTGCGTTCGTAGCTGACGATGCAGCGCGTTTCCTCCGCGTAGCGGAAGGCGGCCTGGCAGGCCGGATCGTCCTTCGAGCGTTCGCGGTAACGCTCGTATTCGGCAAGGCTCGGAAACGAGAACATCGCGAGCGCGATATGGTTCGCGCCTTCGGACGGCAGGAAGTAGCCGTGATGCGTGCCGCCGAATTGCTCGACGAGCGGAATCCACATCTTGCCGTAGGTTTCGAACTGTTCGAGTTTGTACGGATCGATGACGTAGCGAAGGAAGCAGGTGACCATGGGCGCTCGCGGTGCGATGAAGGAGCAGCGAGTCTGGATCGCGTCGCGCAGCGTGTCAACGGCCGGGCGAGTGCGCGTGACGATGTCGTCGACGAGGTGCGAACCGTGCGCTGCCTGCCCGAACAACGATCGACGTCTTCGCGCGCATGCGGTCAGTTGCACGCGCATCGAACCCGCACGTTGCCGTCGCATCGTGCGCATTCGTGCAGCTCCATTTTTACGACATTTTTTCTTGCGGCGCCGACCGGCACGCTCCTAGACTTCGGTCATTCGAACCACGGGGCACTGCGATGTCGATTTTCCGGAACACGATCGCCGAACGTTCGCCCGACGCGCCGCTTGCGATGCGCACCGACCGGGTCGTCGTGCGGCGCTTCGATCCGGCGTTCGACAGCTACGCGCAGCTCACCGCGCTGCTGCACCGTGCGTTCGCGCGGCTCGGCGCGATGGGGCTGAACTGCACGTGCGTCGACCAGGGCGAGGACGTCACGCGTCGCCGCGCCGAGGCCGGCGAGTGTTTCGTCGCGGTCCGCGGTGGACGCGTGATCGGCACCGCCACGCTGTATGCGACCGATCCGGCTTCGCCGTGCTCGCTGTATCGGCGCGCAGGCGTCGCGAGCGTGCGGCAACTGGCGGTCGACCCCGAATGCCAGAGCCGCGGGGTCGGTGCGCTGCTGCTGTCGTTCGCGGGGCAGTGGGCCGCGTTGCGCGGCTATACGCTGCTCGCGCTGGATACGCCGTATCCCGCGTCGCACCTGGTGGCGTTCTACGGCGCGCAGGGTTTCGAGGTGGTCGACGTGATGCGCTTCGCCGGCAAGCGCTACGACAGCGCGATCCTGTGCAAACGGCCGGTTGCGCAGCGCGCGCGACGCATGTCGCCGGCTTCGCGGTTTGTCAGGCAGCGTATCGCCATTGCGCATGCGTGGATGGCCCGTGCCGTCGCCGCGTCGAGACCCGATACGCGGCTGCGCCGCAGCGTGCGTTCCGTGGCGATGGGTGTGGCAGGCGCGGCCAGTTGCCGGTCGTCGCCATGGCGATCGCGTCGGCATGGCGGCGTCGCGATCCGACAGGCGTGGATGGCTCGGGATCGTTTCGCCGCGCAGGCCTTGTGATGCGGAGTCACTCGTCGCGATTGCGTGCGCCGCCGTCGGCGTTGCCGGCGCCCCGTGCGAGGCGCCACGCAATCGTTCCCAGCATGCCGACCGCGACGACCAGCGCGCCCCACAGCACGTAACGGCGTGTCGCGTCCGTATCGGCGACGGCTGATTCCGGCGGGGCTTCCGATACCGGCAATGCCGCGCCCACGCGTGCGGGCCGGACTTCCGGCGCCATGCCGACCAGCAGCGCGTCGCGGCTCACGGCCGACGACAGCAGCGCCGCGTTGCCGACGCCGAGCGTGAACGGCGGCGTGCCGCGTGCGACGAAGGTCAGCGCGGCCGGATGCCAGCCGACCGAGACGGCCGGCTGACCGCCGCCGAGTCCGCCGTTGCGCATGTCGACGACGATCCGCCATGCGCGGTCCGTATCCGACGGGAATTCGAGCGGCGGATTGCGTTGTTCGCCGCCCTTGCCCTGCAACCGGAACAGCACGGCGTCGGCCACGTTGCGCCACGGCGCCTGCGCGTCGGGGCGGCTCTGCAACGTTGCGCGCGCAACGGTATTCGGTTGCGGCAGATCGATCCGCACGCGGTCGACCGGATAGGCGCCATCGGTCTCGAACAGGTATTCGCCAGGCGTGCTGCCGGCGCGCACGTGCGTGGCGTCGCGCCACTGGCGCGGCACGGCCGATGCGTCCGTCGAGCGTGCATCGCGCGGATGCGTCTCGACGTCGATCGACCCGATCGCGGGTGCGCCGTCGAGCCAGTCGAGCCGCAGGTAGCGCGGCCCCGCGCCTTCGAGCGCGATGCGTTCCTGCACCAGCATGTCGCCGCCGCGCCCCACTTTCAGCAGTTGCGTGCTGCCGAGCGAGCGCCAGCTGCGCAGGTCGTCGCTTGCGGCGACGGCGACGCGCCCCTGGTAGCTGTCGTCGTTCACATGCACGAACAGCGCGTCGATTTCGCCATCCGCATGCGACAGGTCGACGAGATCCGACGCATGCCTGGCGCGCGCCGGCGCGGCGGCGGCCGCGCGCAGCGAGCCGTCCGGGCCGACGGACACGCCGAGCGGCGCGCGGCTGTCGTCGGTACGGGCCGGCGGCAGCGGGAACCAGTGCACCGGCGTGCGCGACGCCGCCGCGGCCGCGACGGGCGCATCGAGCGAATACGGCACGGGCTCGCCCGCGCTGTTGAAGATGCGCACGTCGCCGAGATCGTCGCGCCGGCTGCCCGCATAGACGGCCTGCGGCACGGTGAGCTGGTAATACGCGGCGCTGCCGTCGAGATCGAGCGAGAAGCGACGCGCGACGCGTTCGGCGCCCGGCGTGCCGCCGGCCGCCGCGAACGACGTCAGCAGGCTCAGGCCGAGCAGGGCTGCGAGTCGTTTCATGGTTGGTGGTCGTTGCGTTGGGCCGCGGCCTTCGGCGGTAGCGGCGAGAAATAACCGATCAGCAACAGCAGCACGCCGATGCCGATGAACGACACGATGCGCTCGATGCCGGTGACGTGCGACAGGTCGAACAGGAACAGCTTGATCACCGTGAGCGCGAGCAGCGCGGCGCCGACGAACCACAGCGCACGCAACCCGCGACGCGTCGCCCAGATCATCGTCGCGAGCGCGCAGACCGTCCAGTACACGGACACCGACGCCTGCACGAGCGTCGATTCCGCCATCGCATCGAACGCGTACGGCACGCCGGTCCAGTGATGCAGCGTGCGCAGCAGGATCGCGTTCAGCCACAGGAATGCCGTCGCGCCGGCCGCGCCGAGCAGCCCGACGCGATAGTTGTCGAACGACCAGCCGAGCTTGCGCGCACGCACGAACCACGACGCGGCGAGTGCATAGACGACCACGAGCACGAGATCGAGCGGATTGAGCAGCGGGATGCGCGCCCAGCTGCCGCCGTCCTGCGTGAAGTTCGCGTAGAAGGTCCAGACCCACATCACGACGATCAGCGGCAGCGCCGCGAGCGCGCACACGCGTGCGATGCCGTCGCGGCGCACGAGCCACATGCCGGCGAACGCGAACAGGCTCCAGCCGACCATGAACACCTGCTGGATGCCGAACGACGACAGCACGGTGTCGATGTCGTAGCCGAAGTGGAACCGCTGATGCAGCGTGCGCAGCAGCAGCGCGTTGAACCACAGGAACACGGTCGCGAGCGCGGCAAGGTCGATCGCGAGCGGATGCCACGTGACGCCGAGCGTCTTCAGCCGGCGCAGCCACGTCGCGAACCCGACGAAGATCAGCAGTTGCGCGACGTCGAGCGGATTGAGCAGCGGCAGCCAGAACAGCGGCGACGCGTCGCCGTCGCTCGTCACGCTGGCGATGCTCCACAGCCACAGCAGCGCGGCGAGCGGTGCGGCGCCCCATACCTGATAGGCGCGCGGGAATGCGGCAATCGGCCAGCGCAGGCGCGTGCCGGGGCCGGACACCAGCAGGAGCAGCGCGCCGAAGCCGTATGCCCAGGCGCTCCAGCTCCACGCGCCTTCGGGGACGAACGAGCGCAGCCGCCAGAAGCCTTCGAGCGAGAACAGCCCGCATAGCGTCCAGAAGGTCAGCGTGTGCAGCGGCGCGATCACGCCGGCGGGGATGGCCGTCGCGCCGGGCGGTGTCGCGCCCGGCGTGCCGGCGGCTGCGGTGTCGCGCGACTGGCGCCACAGCAGTGCATAGCACGCAACGACGGCGATCGGCCACGCGAATGCGCCCATGCCCGACAGCGGCGCTTCGTGTGCATCGAACGCGCGCAGCGCGAGCAGCGCCAGCACCGGCGTCAGCGCGAGCGCCGGCCATTCGGCGATCGGCCACGCGAGCTTGCGGCGCGCGATGTGGGCGAGCCAGGCGGTGCCGGCCGCGAACAGCGCGGTGGTGTCGACGACGAAGCGGTCCGCATGCAGATCGACGTGACGGCTCGCATAGACGAGGATCTCGTGCAGCCCGCCGCTCACCCACCACAGCAGCCCCCAGGCCGCGGCGGCCGCGCCGACCTCCGGCATCCATGCGTGCCACGCGCGCGCCTCGTCGCGCCCGTGCAGCCACCAGCCCGTGAACAACCCGGCGAGCGCGATCAGCAGCATCGCGATATAGGGGCTGTTGAGCACCGGCAATGCGTTTGCGTCGACCGGCCCGAGCACGCTCGTGAAGAACGCGCCGGCCGCGGCCACCTGCATCAGCAGCCCGAAGCCGAACGGCGCGAGGCGCTTCTCGCGCACGCCGACCCACACGATGGCCGCGCCTTCGATTGCCCATGCGGCGCTCGTCGTCGGGCCCGAGAACGCGAGCGGCACCGCCAGCGTCGCGAAGATCACCGCGAGCGCGAGCATCGCCTCGAACAGCAGCGCGAGGCGATCGCGGCGCCGCGCGAGCCATGCGGCGACGGCAACGTAGAACGCCGACAGCGCGACGGCGCTCCACGCGAGCCCGAACGGCATGCCCTTCACGAGCGATGCCTGCAGCGCGGTCGCGACGATCGGCGTGCCGAACACGAGCGTGCCGTCCACATAGTGGCGCAGCGCGAGCTCGCGTTTGACCGCATTGAGCAGCGCGATGCCGACATACATCAGGAAGAACAGGATCAGGAACGGCTCGGTACTCGCGAACAACGCGGGGCGGTAGGCCGTCACGCCCCACGCGGAGCCGATCGTGAACGTGAACACGAAGCCGAGCAGGTTCAGCGGGCGCCATGCCTTGAACCACGCGATCGCGAAGATGCCCGCGTTCAGCAGCGCGTAGTAGCTGAACAGCGCGACGTGGCTGCCGTGGCCGGTCGACAGCAGCACCGGCGCCAGAAAGCCGCCCGCGCTGCCCATGAACGCGAGCGGCAACGCGTTCTGTTTCACCGCGAGGAACGCGCTCAGCGCGCATACCGCGACCATCAACGGGAACGCCGCGCCGACGGGCAGCAGCGGGTAGAGCTTGGTTGCGGCGAAGATCGTCAGATACAGGATGCCGATGCCGCCACCCTGCAGCACGAGGCCGTACGCGGCGCGGCGTGCGCGCACGCGCCAGCCGATCGCGAGCAGCGCGGCCGCGGCGAGCGCGGTGCCGGCCAGGCGGAATTCGATCGGCAGCATGTCGTTGTCGGCCGCGTACTTGAGCAGGAACGCGACGCCGAAGAACAACACGATGATCCCGACGCGCACGACCGTGTTGCCGCCGAGCAGCCAGTCGCGCGCGGCGCGGAACGCGCGTTCGGCGATGCCGGGTTCGTGCGGTTTCGGCGGGACGGGCGGGGTAGCCGGGGCAGCGCGCCCGATCGTTGCGGGCGCATTCACCGGTGCGCGGGTGGCAGCGTCGGCGTCGCGCGTGCGCGGCGTGGCGGCGGCAGGCGCGGGAGCCGGCATGGACGTCGACGACGGCGAACCCGCGCTCGCGGCGGCGGGCTGCATCGACGGTCGTGGCGGAAGCGCGGCGGTGGATGGCGTGACGATGACGGACGGAGACGACGGCGCTTGCGCGGGGCTGCCGGCTGCTGCTGCGCCGGCCCTCGCGCCGGCAAGCTGGCCGCGCAGCACATCGAGCTCGCGCGTGAGCGCGTCGACCGTCGCCTCGAGACGCGCGACGCGATCGGCGAGCGTCGCGGGCGGCTGCGGTGGCGTCGCTGCCGTCGTGACGGCGAATGCGTCGCCGGTGGTGTTGCCGTTCTTGCGCTTGCGTTGCAGCAGCGCGTGGCCGAGACAGAACCCGACCGCCGCACCGAGCAGCGCGCCGTTGGCGGCGGAGAAATCCCCGAACAATGCGGCGATACCGCCCACGATGAAGCCGATTGCGGCAAAGGCCCAATTCATCGCCTTGCTCCCTCTTTCATTTCGTTATCGTGCTTCGATCATGATGCGCGCCGATCGAAGCTGTTTCGGCATGGCCGGCAGGCGAACCGGCATGCGCGCACGCTGGCGCGGTGCGGTGCGCGCAAGGCGCCGCGACGTCGCGATCAGCGTGGTTGCCGGCAATGTATCACAGCGGCCATGCGGGATTTTCTGGGTTGCGGACAGGCCGCCAAACGTGGCTGTCCGGCCGTTGCGACGCGCGGTTTTACGTACGGTCATGCTTTTTGTCCGCATGCGACCGCGATACGGTCCGATCGGACGTGAAATTGTCGCAAAGCGACCTGCGGCCGACGCGCTTTGACGCAAAACGTCATCGGTTGGGCGTCGCGCTGCTGCGCACAAGTCTCGCGTGCGATGCCCGTCGTTGCTGGCCCTGCGCGTATTGCGTCGCCGCAATCGGGTGCCGCGGCCCGCCGCGGCCCGCCTGGCGGGGCTGCCGGCCGTGTCGTATTTGCGCAAGCGTTTGTCGTAATTCGTCGGCAGGTCGGGGTTTTTTCTGGCAACTATGTAGGCACGCTATGACACGCGTGAGTCCCCGCTACACGAGGAGAAGGTTTCGATGGATGCCCCCAAGGTCGTGGTCGAAGGTCTGTGCAAGGTGTTTGGAAGTAACCCGCAGCAGGCGCTCGACATGCTCGCCGCCGGCTCGACGAAAGACGAAGTGCTCAAGCGTACCGGTCAGGTCGTCGGCGTGCACAACGTATCGTTCGACGTGCAGGAAGGCGAAATATTCGTGCTGATGGGCCTGTCGGGCTCCGGCAAGTCCACCCTGATCCGCCTCGTGAACCGGCTGGTCGATCCCAGCGCCGGCAAGGTGATGATCGACGGGCTCGACGTCGCGTCGGCACGCCGCTCGGCGCTGACCGCGCTGCGCCGCAAGGACATGAGCATGGTGTTCCAGTCGTTCGCGCTGATGCCGCATCGCACCGTGGTGTCGAATGCCGCGTTCGGCCTCGAGGTCGCTGGCGTCGGCAAGAAGGAACGCGAGCGCCGTGCGATGGAAGTGCTCGAGCAGGTCGGTCTCGCCCCGTTCTCGCACAAGCTGCCGTCCGAGCTGTCGGGCGGCATGCAGCAGCGTGTCGGCCTTGCGCGCGCGCTGGCCGTGAACCCGTCGCTGATGATCATGGACGAGGCGTTTTCCGCGCTCGACCCGCTCAAGCGCCGCGAAATGCAGGACGTGCTGCTGCAACTGCAGAAGGAGCAGCGCCGCACGATCATGTTCGTGTCGCACGATCTGGAAGAGGCGCTGCGCATCGGCAACCGCATCGCGATCATGGAAGGCGGCCGGCTCGTGCAGGTCGGCACGCCGCAGGACATCATCACGAACCCGGCCGACGACTACGTGCGCGCGTTCTTCGACGGCGTCGACACCAGCCGCTATCTCACGGCCGGCGACCTGATGCAGACGGGTGCCGTGCCGATCGTGTCGAAGTGCGATGCCGCGAATGTCGCGGCGACGCTGAACGGCAGCGCCGAATACGCGTTCGTGCTCGACGCGGCACGCAAGCTGCGCGGCTTCGTCACGCGCGATGCGATCGGCCAGGACACGCCGTCCGTGCGTCCGATCGAAAGCATCCGGCACGATGCGTCGCTCGAACACGTCGTCGCGCGCGTGGTCGCGAGCCCGAATGCACTGCCGGTCGTCGACGACGACGGCTGCTACTGCGGCTCGGTCGACCGCGCGCTCATCCTGAAGGCCATCACGCGTTCGCGAGGCTCCCATGTCTGAAATGATTCCGCTCGGTACCTGGGTCGACCAGTCCGTTCACTACCTGCTCGACCACGATGCGGCGACGTTCGATGCGATCGGCCGCGCGATCGAGGGTCTTGCCGCCTTCGTCGAACACAGCCTGCAGGCGATCCCGATGTGGCTGATGATGGCGATCTTCATCGGTGTCGGCCTGTGGCGCGTGGGCTGGCGCTTCGCGTTGTTCACGACGCTGTCGCTGCTGCTGATCTTCGCGACGGGCTTCTGGGATCAGACCGTCATCACGCTCGGCCTTACGCTGTCGTCGACGATCATCAGCCTCGTGCTCGGCATTCCGCTCGGCATCTGGGCCGCGAAGAGCAAGTGGGTCGCCGCGATCGTGCGTCCGATCCTCGACCTGATGCAGACGATGCCCGCATTCGTCTACCTGATTCCGGCCGCGATGCTGTTCGGTCTGGGCCGCGTGCCGGGGATCCTGTCGACGGTGATTTTCGCGATGCCGCCGGCCGTGCGTCTGACGAGCCTCGGGATTCGTCACGTGAACCGCGAGATCGTCGAAGCCGGCCAGGCGTTCGGCTGCACGCCGTGGCAACTGCTGTACAAGGTGCAGTTCCCGAACGCGCTGCCGTCGATCATGCAGGGCGTGAACCAGACGATCATGATGGCGCTGTCGATGGTGATCATCGCGTCGATGGTCGGTGCGGGCGGCCTCGGCAACGACGTGCTCGCCAGTATCCAGCGTCTCGACATCGGCCTCGGCTTCGAAAGCGGTCTGTCGGTCGTGCTGCTCGCGATCATTCTCGACCGCATTACCGAAAGCTTCGGCCGTGCGCCGGGCACCGTGAAAGCACCGCTGTTCTCGGGCCTGAAGCACCTGTTCCGCGGCAAGGCAACGCCCGTGCAAGCGTGACCCGCTGGCGGCCGGCAAGCCTTCCGGCCGCCTTCCCTGATTCGATACCGGCCTCCGCGGCATGCGCCGCGGGGCTGACCGCCTGCAACCTGCTCAACCCGTTCGCCAGGAGCCCGATGTGACGTCCGCCGCTGCCGTTGCGCCCGCCGCCTGCGTTTCACCGGTTTCGTCCCTCGCCCATTTCGGCTTCCTGACGCTGCCGAATTTTTCGATGATCGCGTTCTCGAGCGCCGTCGAAGTGCTTCGGATGGCGAACTACGTCGGACGGGCCGACCATTACCGGTGGTCGATCTACTCGCTCGACGGCGCGCCCGTGCATGCCAGCAACGGCATCGCGGTGCGGCCGACCCAGGCGCTCGACTACGCGAGCCTGCCCGACGTGATGATCGTGTGCGGCGGCATTCGCATCCGCGACGTGGTCGACGACGGCGCGCGCGACACGCTCGCGGCGCTCGCCGAACGCGGGCTGCCGCTCGGCGGCATCTGCACGGGCGCGTATGCGCTGATGTCGGGCGGGCTGCTCGACGGCTATCGCTGCACCGTGCACTGGGAGAACCTGTCGTCGTTGCACGCCGAGTTTCCGGACGTCCGGTTTGCGGACGAGCTGTTCGTGGTGGACCGCGACCGGCTGACCTGCACCGGCGGCACCGCGCCGCTCGACCTGATGCTGAACCTCGTCGGCATGCGCTTCGGCCAGCAGCTCGCCGCGCAGGTGTCCGAGCAGTTCATTCTCGAACGCATCCGCAGCTCGACCGACACGCAGCCGATTCCGGTGGATGCGCGCGTGGGCTTCTCGCGCGCGGAGCTGATCGAGGTCGTGCGGCTGATGGAAGCGAACATCGAGGAGCCGCTGTCGCTCGAGGAGCTCGCGCGACTCGTGCGCCTGTCGCAGCGGCACCTGCAGCGGATGTTCAAGGTGTACCTGAACGTATCGCCGACCCACTATTACCTGACGCTGCGCCTGAAACGCGCGCGCGACCTGTTGCGCACGACCGACGCGTCGATCGCCCGCGTGACGACGACCTGCGGATTCCATTCGCCGTGTCACTTCAGCAAGGCATACCGCGCGCAGTTCGGCCACGCGCCGAGCTACGAGCGCCGGCTGCCGGGGCGCTGAGACTTTCGCGCGAACCCTGTTCGGTCCGCGACGCCGCCGGGATCGCGGCGCGCGGCTTCAATCAACGATCCCGCATCCAAGCAAACGACGTCACTTAGAGGAGAAGACAAATGAAGCGCCTATTGATCGCAGCGGTATGCGGGATCGGGATCGTCGCGCCGATGTCGGCCGTTTATGCGGCCGACCCGCCCGTGTGCAAGAACGTGCGCTTCGCGGACGTGGGCTGGACCGACATCGCGGCCACCACCGGCCTCGCAGCGACGATGCTGCAGGGTCTCGGCTACTCGCCGACCAAGACGATCGCATCGGTGCCGATCACGTTCGCCGGCATCAAGAGCAAGCAGATCGACGTGTTCCTCGGCTACTGGTCGCCGACGATGGACCCGATCATCCAGCCGTTCACGAAGGCCGGCACGATCAAGGTGCTCGCGACGCCCAACCTGACCGGCGCGAAATACACGCTGGCCGTGCCCGACTACGTGTACCAGGGCGGCCTGAAGTCGTTCGCCGACATCCAGAAGTACGCGGACAAGCTGAACGGCAAGATCTACGGGATCGAGCCGGGCAACGACGGCAATGCGCTGATCAAGAAGATGATCGACGGCAACCAGTTCGGTCTCGGCAAGTTCAAGCTGGTCGAGTCGAGCGAAGCCGGGATGCTGGTCGAGGTGAACCGCGCGATCCGCGACAAGCAGTGGATTGTGTTCCTCGGCTGGGAGCCGCATCCGATGAACGTGCAGATGAAGATCGATTACCTGACCGGCGGCGACAGCGTGTTCGGCCCGAACTACGGCGAAGCGAAGGTGCTGACGGCGACGCCGCCCGACTACGCGCAGCGCTGCCCGAACGTCGCGAAGTTCGTGTCGAACCTGCAGTTCACGACGTCGATCGAAAACCACGTGATGGTGCCGATCATGAACAAGGAAGACCCGAACAAGGCGGCCGCCGAGTGGCTGAAGGCGAACCCGCAATCGCTCGACAAGTGGCTGGCCGGCGTGACGACGTTCGACGGCAAGCCGGGTCTGCCGGCCGTGAAGGCGTATCTCGGCGTGCATTGAGCGGCCGGGTTGCGGCGCGTGTCGCCGGCCGTGACGCATTGACGTGTTGAAGCGGATTGCGAGGGCCGGGGCGGGATGATTGCCTGCCCCGGCCCTCGCGGCGTTTGCGTGCCGGATTCCGGCCGGCCGGGCTGTGCCGCGGCGCGCGCGAATGCGGGTTCTCGCGCGGATCGCGTCGCGCGCGTCACGACCCCTTGGTCGCCGCCGGCACGTCGAACACGCGATCGAACGCCCACTGGAACACGAACGCGTAGCAGAAGAAGAACGCGAACAGCCCGATGTCGACGACGAACGCGTCGAACCACGAGATGTCGAGCCACCGCGACACGACCGGCACGAGTATGAAGATCAGCCCGCCCTCGAAACCGGTCGCATGCAGGAGCCGCCGCCCGAGCGTGCGCGCGGGCTGCCGGCGCGACGCTTCCCAGCGCTCGAACAGCGCGTTGAAGATCATGTTCCACAGCATCGCGATCGCCGACATCGTCGCCGACAGCGCGCCCGAGTAGACGAGGTCCTGCTTGAACAGCATCGCGATCACGGGCGAGATGCAGGAAATGGCGATCGCTTCGTAGAGCACCGCCTGCGTGATCCTGCGCGGTAGGCCTTGCACGTTGTGGCTCCGGATTGAAGGTTGCGGCCGCGGCATCGTACCGCGACGTCCCGCAAGGCTACCCGCGTTGCGTACTCGCATCAATTCACCTAATCTCACGCGGATTGAATCGAATTCAACCGGCCCGACCCGGCCCGCGAGGCCCCGTGTTCTCCAGAATCCCCCTGACTGCATTGCGTGTATTCGAGTCGTCGGCGCGGCTCGGCACGTTCAAGGCGGCCGCCGACGAACTGTCCGTGACGCCGGCCGCCGTGTCGCATCAGATCAAGTCGCTCGAAAGCCGGCTCGGCGTGCTGCTGTTCGCGCGCGGCGCGAGCGGCGTGCGGCTCACGGAAGAGGGCGAGCGTCTGTTTCGCGCGTGTCACGACGCGTTGCTCGGATTGAGCCGCGGGCTCGACGCGGTGCGGCCCGCGGCGGCCGGCGAGCGCACGCTGGTGCTGACCACCACGCCCGCGTTTGCCGCGATGTGGCTGATCCCGCGCCTCGGCCGGTTCCGTCGCGTCGATTCGCAACTGCACATCAAGGTCGAAATCGGCAATGCGCTCGTCGATCTCGAACGCGATGCGCGGATCGATCTCGCGATTCGCGCGACGTCGCGCACGTTCGCGGCGCTGCACGAGATCGCGCTGATCGACGAGTATTTCGGCGCCTATGCGGCGCGCGACTTCGACGTCGAGCGCACGGACGAGCGGATCGACCTGATCGAGACCACATGGGATACGCCGCTGCCCGTGTCGATCGACTGGCCGTCGTGGTGTCGCGCGGCCGGGCGCGAAGCGTGGCTCGAGCGCGCGCTGTTTCGCCATTTCGACGACGAGCATTACGCGCTGCAGGCCGTGCTGCACGGGCAGGGTGTCGGGCTGCTCAGCTCCGTGCTGGTGGCCGAGCATGTCGAGCGCGGCGCGCTTGCGGCGATCGATCCGTCGGTGCGGCTTGCCGGCGCGCGTTTCGTCGCACTGTGCCGGGCGGGGCGTGAACGCGAGCCGCAAGTGAAGCGATTTCTCGATTGGCTCGAAGCGGAAATCGCGCACACGCGCGCGGCGGTCGCGCGGATCGCGGCGGACGGGTGACGCGCGCGTTGCGGCCCGTCGATTCGCGTGACGGCCGGTTCGGCCGCGCCGACGGCATGTGCTAAACCGGTATCGACCGCCCCCGCATCCGGATGCCGAGCCGCACGACGCCGATCACCGCATTCGACAGCCACGTCAGCCGCCGCGGCATGCCGCGCCGGCGGATATCGAGCAGCAGCACGATTCGCACCTCGTCGCTGTCGTTCCAGACCTCGTGCATGAACGTGTCGTCCCACAGCAGGAAGCGCCCTTCGTCGAGCCGGTATTCGCTGCCGTCGACCTTCAGCACCGCAGCGGGCGAGCCGTCCGCGCGCTTCGGCATCGACAGCACCAGATAGCCGCGCAGGATGCCGCGGAACGGCCCGCGATGCGGCGGGATGTGCTTGCCCGGCGCGAGGAACGACAGCGATGCGGACAGCACGTCCGGCGACGCCGCGACGATCGATGCGATGGTCGGGCAGCGCGACAGGTTGCGCGGGAACGGCTGGCCGTACGCCTGCATGATGAACATCCGCCAGTCGCGCGCATCGTTGGCCGAGATGTCGTACTGCTCGCGCATGATCTCGTGAAAGCGCGGGATGCGCGGCATGTCGCGTGCGACGGCGAGCGCCTCCGCCCGGATGTCGAGCCATGCACGGACGAAGCGCTCGGCATCGGGGAACACGGCCGTGTCGAGCACCGCGCCGCCGTCGATATGACGGTCGTAGAGCGTGCGAAGCCAGCCGGCTGCATAGTCGTAAGCGACGGACATGATCGAAGGGCGATCCACAGGATGTCGTCAGTCTGCCCCACGCGTGGTGGCGGCTGCGTTACGTCAGGTTACGCCGGCTGACGAACGAATGACAGCAGGATGACCGCGCGATACCGATGGTCCGGAAAACGGGGGAGTATCGCGCACGCCGCCGCGGCGCGCCCGGGAATAAACCCTCGCGCGGCGGCGTCATACGGGATGCAACACATCGTCTCGTTGACCTCGGAGGAGTGGACCATGAACGGGTACTGGATGAAGGCCGCCACGGTGGCGGCAATGGCTTTCGCAGGCGTCGCGACGCATGCGTCGGCGCAGGCGCTGACGCGCGCGCAGGTGAGGCAGGAACTGATCGACGCCGAACGACACGGGCTGAGTCTCGTGACCGATACGTCGTATCCGGACGTGAGCCCGCTGTTCCGGCGGCAGGCCGAACGGATGCCGCAGCAGCAGGCCGAGGCCGCGCTCGGACGCGAGCCGGCAGCGACTTCCGGTGCGGGCAGGCCGGCGGCGACGCCATCGCGTCCGGGTTCGGCCGCGTGCGTCGGCCCGGAGAGCTTCTGCAGGCCTTATTTCGGAAGCTGACGCATTCGCCCGCGTCGCCGGGCTCGACTTTCACTGCGGTTGATCGGTACGGAACATGAATGGAGTTCGTGATGAAAATATCTGTCGTACTACTGATGATGATCGGTGCAATGGCCGGTCAGGCTGCGTTCGCGCAGTCGTCTGCGCCGCTGACGCGCGCGCAGGTTCGAGAAGAACTGATTCGTCTGGAAGCGGCCGGGTACGAGCCGTCGAAGGGCGACGACGGCGCATATCCCGCGGACATTCAGGCTGCGCAGGCGCGGGTCGTGGCCCAGGCCCAGGCGAGGCTGGCGGCGTCCGGCGCGCGCGCCGTCACCGCGGGTACGTCGCCGCAGGCCGGAAACTAGGCGCCCGCACGAAGGCGGGCTCGCCCCGTTTCATGCCCGCGGCGCGGGGATCACCACGGCATCATGCGCTGCATCACGCCGTCGCGCAGCACGAAACGATGCGCGAGTGCGGCCGCCACGTGCAGGCAGATGCCGCCGAACAGCACCCATGCGAGGATGCCGTGCACGTCGCCCATCGCATGACCGAATCCGGAGCCGGCCGCAGACAGCGCCGGCAACGGCACGATCCCGAGCAGCGTCACGCTCCATGCGCGCGACGATGCGTTGATCCAGCCGAGCAGCGGCACCGCAACCAGCAACGCGTAGAGGGCGAAGTGCGTCGCACCGGACAGCGTGCGCATCACGGGCGACAGGTCGTCGGGGGGCGGCCGGTGCGTCACGCGCCAGAGCACCCGGCATGCCATCGCCGCGAGCAGCGCGGCGCCGACGATCAGGTGTGCGGCGATCAGGCCGACCGGTTGCGTGTCGCGATGCACGTCGGGCATCGTCCAGCCGATCGCATACTGCGCGACGATCAACGTCACGATCAGCCAGTGGAGAAGGCGCGCAACGGCGTCGTATCGGGCAGGTCCGGACATGAAAGCTCCTGACGGATGGCGGGGAATGTCGATGGGGCGGATTCTACGGGGGAATCCTTAACGAAACGTTAAGCGCGAGGCGCCGCGTGCGAACGGTCGGCGCGCTCGCCGGCCGGCCCCGATCCGGTTTCGTCAGCGGACGGCAGCGCGATCACGATGCCGAGGCCCTGGCCGTCGATGCCCGTTTCGAATCGCACGGTGCCGCCGAAGTACTGGGCGATACGCGTGACGATCGACAACCCGAGCCCGCTGCCCGGCGCCTGCGCGCCGCTGCCGCGATAGAAGCGGTCGCCGAGCCGTTCATGTTCGCCGGGGGCGACGCCCGGACCGTCGTCGCGCACGACGATGCGCTGCACGGCGCCGTCGTCGTGCACGCCCAGCACGATGTGTCCGCCCCGATGTCCGTACTTGATCGCGTTGTCGATCAGGTTGTCGAGCAGGATGCCGACCAGGATCGGATCGGCCGGCACCGCGCGCACCGATGCGCCGGTTGCCGCGATGTCGACGGCATGGTCCGCCGCTTTCGCGGCATGGCGGTCGATGGCGGCGTCGACGAGTTCGCGGAGGTTCACGGCGCGCGCCGGAATGCGTTCGTATTCGTCGAGCCGCGCGAGCAGCAGCAACTGCTCGGCAAGCCGCGCGCTGCGGTCGACGCCTTGCACGACGCGCTGCATCGCGAGCTGCTTGCGCGCCGGATCGTCGGTCGCGAGCGCCACCTGGGCCTGCACCTTGATCGCGGCCAGCGGCGTCTTGAGTTCGTGCGCCGCATCCGACGTGAACGCGCGCTCGCGCACGATCGACTGCCGCAGGCGGGCCAGCAAGCGGTCGATCGCGTCGACCAGCGTGCGCACTTCGTCCGGCACGGTGACGACGCCGAGCGGTTCCAGCGATCGCGCATCGCGCGCGCCGATCAGCGTCGACAGCGTTTTCAGCGGCGCGAGGCTGCGCCCGATCAGGTACCACAGCAGGAGTGCGAGCACCGGCAGCGCGACGACCAGCGGCAGTACGATGCCGCGCGCGATCCCGGTCGCCAGGTCGCTGCGCGTATTGGTCGGCTCGATCACGCGCACCCGTCGCCCCGACGCGTCGTCGCGCAGCGCGTACGCGCGCCACGGTGCGTCGTGGACGACGATCGTCACCGGCGCGTCGTGCGCATTGAGTGCGTCCGCCGACCCGGCGGCGCCCGCCGGCAGGCTCGATGCCACGACCTTGCCCTGCGCATCCCGCACTTCGAACAGCACGTCGCGCGGCAGGCGGTCGCCATCGGTGTCGGCATCGCGTCTCGCTGCGCCGCGATCGAGTTCGACGCGCGCGTCGGGCGGGACGCGGGCGAGGCGATCGAGATCGGCCGGCGACAGGTTGACCAGCAGCGACGCGTATTCGACGAGACGCGCGTCTTCCCATTCGCCGATTTCGCGCGTCGCGTGCCGGAAGCTGCTGAACACGGCGACGAGCCACACCGCGGTCACGCAGCCGAGCGCCATCAGCGAGACGCGGCGCCGTATCGAGCGCGAGATCATGGCTTGTCGACGACGTAGCCGATACCGCGCACGGTGCGGATCAGCTCCGCGCCGAGCTTCTTGCGCAGGTTCGAGATATGGACTTCGATCGCATTGCTTTCGATGCCTTCCTGCCAGCCGTACAGGCCGTCCTCGAGACGCGCGCGCGACTGGGGCGTGCCCGCGTGACTGACGAGTTGCACCAGGATGCTCCATTCGCGCGACGTCAGCGCGATGCGCGACGCATCGCGGGTGACCGTATGGGCGGCCAGATCGATCGTGATGTCGCGCCAGACGATCTCGTCGCCGGCACGGCCTTGCGAGCGGCGCACGAGCGCACGGCAACGGGCGAGCACTTCGGTCAGCTCGAACGGTTTCGCGAGATAGTCGTCGGCGCCGTCGTCGAGGCCGCGGACGCGGTCGGCCACGGTGCCGCGCGCGGTCAGGACGAGCACCGGCGTCGTATCGCCCGCATCGCGCAACGCGCGCAGCAGTTCCGATCCGGATTTCCCGGGCAGCCCGAGATCGAGCACGACGAGCGCGAAGCGCGTCGTCGCGAGTGCCGCGGCGGCGGCGTGGCCGTCGCGCAGCCAGTCGACGTGATAGCCGGCCTGGCCGAGGCTGATCTCGAGGCCGCTGCCGATCAGGTCGTCGTCTTCAACAAGGAGGAGTCGCATGGTCGATCCGTATGCACGCGTGTGCGATTGTACGAGCGTGGCCGTGCGTTCGTGCAACGGAACGTAATCGCGCCGCGTCGAATGCCGCCCGATTCTGAAGAACGCTTAAGGTTTGCCACCGGCATTCCCGCTACCATCGGCCACACCGTTTCCCCGGTTATCCCCCGCTTCTTCTGGTCCCGAACGGCTCGGCACGTTCGGCACGGGCCACACGCGGGGCCCCGAATCCGCGGCCCGTCGATCGAACCGGATCGACGCCGGTCGACCGCACGGGAGGTTCGTTCGTGATGACACCCTCGACGATCGAGCGATGGCGCGCCCATCTGCTGATCGCCGCGCTGGCCGGCATGGTCATCCAGTGCTTCGTGCTGGTGTCGTTGCTCGCGCTGCGCGTACCCGAAGCATTTTTCACCACGATGACATTTCGCGCATGGGCCGTCGTTGCGATCGCGACGGCAATCCTGTCGGCCCGTAAGGTAGCCGACGCGGCGTTTACGGCCGCGCTCGCGTGCGGCGACGTGTGCGTGAGCGGGATCGATCGTTGCACGGTAGTCGTGTCATCGGATTGCGCGTACCGTGCGTGGGTCATCCTCTACATCCGGCTCAACGGCAACCGTTTCGACCGCGTGTGTGGATGAGCCCGTGCGCGCGGTGCCGGCCCCGGCGTCGCGGTCGTACGGGAAACCATGGGGACGAAGCATGGTCTTGCTGCATGTGGCGCACGCGCTGGCCTGGGCGATGTCGGTCGTTTGCGGGCTCGGCGCGGTGCTGGGCACGGCATACACGATCGTGGCCAGCGTGCTGGTCGGCCGGTTCTTTTCCCGCGCGGCGGCGATGCCGCGCGATTTTCCGGGCGTCACCATCGCGAAGCCGCTGCACGGCGACGAGTGGCAGCTCGTCGAGCATCTTGAAAGCTTCTTCGTCCAGGACTACCCGGGTCCGGTTCAGCACCTGTTCGGCGTGCACGATGCGGACGACGCCGCGCTCGACGCCGTCGCGACGCTGCGCGCACGTTATCCGGACGCGAACATCACGGTCGTCGCCGACGCGCGGCTGTACGGGCCGAACCGGAAGATCGCCAATCTCGTCAACATGCTCGAACGCGCGGAGCACGCGGTGCTCTGTCTCGCCGACAGCGACGTGCTGGTCGAGCGCGATTATTTGCGCGCCGTCGTCGGCGCGTTGCAGGCGCCGGAGGTCGGGATCGTGACGAGCGTGTATCGCGGCGTCGCGTCGCCGGGCTTCTGGCCTCGCGTCGCGGTCGCGATGACGAACTACCATTTTCTGCCGGGCGTGATCACCGGGCTTTTCATCGGTCGCGCGCGGCCGTGCTTCGGCCAGACGATTGCGATCACGCGCACGATGCTCGAACGCATCGGCGGCCTCGCGCGCTTCGCCCATCACCTGGCGGAGGATCACGCGCTCGGCGAAGCGGTCCGGCAGGCCGGCGCGCGGGTCGTGGTTCCGCCGTTCGTGGTCGGGCACGCGTGCGTCGAGGACACGTTTGCCATGCTGTACGCGCACGAATTGCGCTGGAGTTGCACCATCCGCGCCGCGGACCGGATCGGTCATGCCGGTTCGGTGCTGATGCATCCGGTGCCGCTCGCGCTGCTGGCGCTGCTGCTGTCCGGCGGCGCGCCGGCCGCGTGCGGGCTGACGGCGGCCGCGCTTGCCGCCCGCGCGCTGCTGATGGTGAAAACGGGGCGTGCGACCGGCGCGGGCCTGAGCGGCGCGGCGTGGTTGCCGTTCGTCGATCTGCTGCAGTTCGCGGTGTTCGTGTCGAGCTTCTTCTCGTCGCACGTCATCTGGCGCGGCACACGGTTTCGCGTCGACCGCGAGGGCTTGCTGTCGCCGGCGGGGAAATCATGACGCGCGACACGCATTCCGGCGACGACGGCGCACGCCCGCCGTCCGTGCGTGGCGACGCACGGCTGCGGCATGCGGGCCGCCTGGCTGCGCTGGCGGGGCTGGCGATCGCGGTATGGCTGATCTGGCGCGAGCATCCGCTCGATGTCCTGCACCGCCTGGAGACGGCCGGCGCCGGGCTGCTGGTCGCCGCGCTCGTCCACATCCTGCCGATGCTGGCGAATGCGTGGGACTGGCGGATGCTGATTCGCGGCCGGCGCCGGCCGTCGTTCGCGACGATGCTGAAAATCGTCTGGATCCGCGAATCGATCAACGGCTTGCTGCCGGTCGCGCGGATCGGCGGCGAAATCGTGTCGTTCAGCCTGCTGCGGCAGGCCGGCGTGCGGCCTGCAACCGCCGTCGCCAGCCTCGTCGCCGACATGCAGCTCACGCTGATCAGCCAGCTGGTGTTCGCGCTGGTCGCGATCGGCTACGTGCTCGAGCGCGTGTCGTCCGATGCCGCGCGCGTGGCCGCGCAGCTCGCGATCGGGATGGCGGCGCTGGTGCCGGTGCTGCTGCTGTTCGCGCTGGTGCAGCATGCGCGGCCGTTCGAGCGGGCGATGCGCGCGCTCAACCGCATCACGAGCGGAAAGGTCTATGCGCTGGTCGGCGAATCGGCGCGTACCGATCAGTCGATCCGGATGATCTGGAGAAAGACGGGGATCGTCGTCCGCTATCTGGGCATCTGGCAGACGCTGCAGTTTGCCGGTTATGCGCTGGAAATCTGGCTCGCGCTGCGTTTTCTCGGCACCGATGCGACGTTCGCGCAGGCGCTCGCGATCGAGGCGCTGATCCAGCTGCTGAGCAGCATCGCGTTCCTGATGCCGGGCGGGCTCGGCGTGCAGGAGGGCGGTTTCGTGCTGATCGGCGGGCTGCTCGGGTTCGACGCGCCGACCTGTCTGGCGCTGGCCGGCGCGCGGCGGGTGCGCGATCTGCTGTTCTATCTGCCGGGGTTGCTCGCGTGGCAGCACGCGGTCGGCGCGGCCCGCCCGCCGGGCGGCGCGAAACCCGCGGCGATGCGGATCGGCGAATCCGCCGGGCGGCGTTGAGCGACGCGACGCGGCCCGGCGTGGCTGCCTGCCGGCGCGGCCCGTTGCGGGCCCGGCGCGGCAGGCGCAACCGTCAACGCCGTTCGTCGGCGATATGACTGCGGATCACGTCCGCGAACGACGTATCGCCCTTCAACCCGAGCGCTTCGGCGCGCGCCGTGTCCCAGCGGCCCGGCCAGCTGCCGACGATCTTCTCGACACGCTCGTCCGGCGCATGGCGAATCAGCTTCACGACGTCGTCGCCGGCCACTTCGCGCAGCGCCGCGATCATGTCGTCGACCGACACCGACAGGCCCGGCAGGTTGATCACGCGCTTGTTGCCGAGCTTCGCGCTGTCGATCTCGCAGCCCGCGACGAGCGCTTCGATCGCGCCGCGCGGCGACAGCAGCCACAGCCGCGTCGACCCCGGCACCGGGCACACGCTTTCCTCGCCATTGAGCGGCTCGCGGATGATGCCGCTCGCGAACGACGACGCGGCCGCGTTCGGGCGGCCCGGCCGCACGCTGATGGTCGGCAGGCGCAGCACGCGGCCGTCGACGAAGCCGCGCCGCGCGTAGTCGCACAGCAGCAGCTCGGCGATCGCCTTTTCCGCGCCGTACGACGATTGCGGGTTCAGCGCGGTGTCGTCCTGCACGACGTCGGGCAGCACGCCGCCGTAGACGGCGACCGAGCTCGTGAACACGACGCGCGGCTGGTGGCCGCGCGCGCGGCACACTTCGAGCAGCGCGCGCGACGCGTCGAGGTTGATCCGCATGCCGAGGTCGAAATCGGCTTCGGCCTGCCCGCTGACGATTGCCGCGAGGTGGAAGATCGCGTTCGTCCGCGTGTCGATCGCGCTTTCGAGCACCGCGCGATCGGCGATGTCGCCGACGATCGACGTTACGCGCGCGTCCCCGAAATCGCTGCCCTTGACGACGTCGAGCAGCACCAGCTCGTCGATCTTCTCGATACGGCCGCCGGGGCCGGTCAGTTCGCCGCGCTCGAGCAGCTTGCGTGCGAGACGCTGGCCGAGAAAGCCGGCGCCGCCGGTGATCAGTACTTTCATTTGGATTGCCCTCTTCGAATACTTTGAATTACAGGTAAGGCTTGAGCCAGCCGAGGCCCTCGGACGTGCCGGCCTTCGGGCGATATTCGCAGCCGATCCAGCCGTCGTAGCCGAGCGCGTCGATCAGCGCGAACAGATACGGGTAGTTGAGTTCGCCGATGTCCGGCTCGTGGCGCTCGGGCACGCCGGCGATCTGGATGTGGCCGATGCCCGCGAAATCGCGCTTGAGCTTCATCGCGAGGTCGCCCTCGACGATCTGGCAGTGATAGCAGTCGAACTGCACCTTCAGGTTCGGTGCACCGACTTCCGCGCAGATCTCGTGCGCGTCGTCCTGCCGGCTCAGGAAATAGCCGGGCATGTCGCGCTGGTTGATCGGCTCGATCAGGATCGTGATGCCGTGCGCGGCAGCCGCCTGCGTCGCATGCCGCAGGTTCGACAGGTAGGTATCGCGATGGCGTGCGCGGTCCGCGCCCGGCGCGACCATGCCGGCCATCACGTGCAGCTTCTTGTTGCCGAGCACGCGCGCATAGTCGAGCGCCTGGTCGATGCCGCGGCGGAATTCGTCCTCGCGGCCCGGCAGCGACGCGATCCCGCGCTCGCCGGCGGCCCAGTCGCCGGGCGGCGCGTTGAACAGCGCCTGTTCGAGGTTGTGCGCGTCGAGGCGCGCGCGGATGTCCTCGGCGGCGAAGTCGTACGGGAACAGGTACTCGACGGCCTTGAAACCGTCGTGGGCGGCAGCGGCGAAGCGTTCGAGGAACGCGTGCTCGGTGTACATCATCGAGAGGTTGGCGGCGAAGCGGGGCATGGCAGCGGGTCCTGTGAATGAGTGGGGCGGGGCGTCGCGCCCCGCGTCGAATGACGGCCGATTCGGCAGATCAGCGGTTCACGAGTTTCGCGGGCGTGAGCCACACGGCGATCGCGCCGATCACGAGCATCGCCGCGAGCACGTACATGCCGGACGACGTGCTGTGCGTGACGTCCTTCAGGTAGCCGATCACGTACGGGCTCGCGAAGCCGGCGAGGTTGCCGACCGAGTTGATGATCGCGATCCCGGCGGCGGCGGCGGAGCCGGCGAGGAACGCGGTCGGCAGCGACCAGAACAGCGGTGCGCAGGTCAGCACGCCGCCTGCCGCGAGCGACAGGAACACGATCGACACCGCCGTATTGTGCGAGTACGACGCGGCGACCGCAAATCCGACCGCGCCCATCAGCGCCGGCACGATCAGGTGCCAGCGGCGTTCGCGGCGCTTGTCCGCGCTGTGGCCGAACAGGTTCATCACGAAGATCGCGACGAGGAACGGAATCGCGGACAACAGGCCGATCTGGAGCGTATCGGTGATCCCGGTGGATTTGACGAGCGTCGGCATCCAGAACGTCAGGCCGTACTGGCCGGTGACGAACGCGAAGTAGATCAGCGACATCCACCACATGCGCGGGTCGGCGAACACGGCCTTCAGCGAATGGCCGTGCTTCTGCTGTTCCTGCGGCTGCGCGGCGATTTCCGATTCGAGCAGCTGCTTCTCGCGCTCGTCGAGCCACTTCGCGCTGCGGATGTTGTTGTCGAGATAGAGGATCGTCGCGATGCCGACGAGCACGGCCGGCACGGCTTCGATCATGAACATCCATTGCCAGCCGTGAAAGCCCGAGCCGCCGTGAAAGCGCTCCATGATCCAGCCCGACAGCGGGTTGCCGAAGATGCCCGACACCGGGATCGCGGACATGAACACCGCGATGATCTTCGCGCGGCGATGCGACGGGAACCAGTACGTGAGGTACAGGATCACGCCCGGATAGAAGCCGGCTTCCGCGAGACCGAGCAGGAAGCGCAGCACGTAGAACTGCGTCGGCGTCTTCACGAACGCGAACACCGCCGACAGCAGCCCCCACGTGATCATGATCCGTGCGATCCAGATGCGCGCGCCGATGCGGTGCATCAGCATGTTGCTTGGCAGTTCGAACAGAAAATAGCCGAGGAAGAAAATGCCGGCGCCGAGGCCGAACACGGTTTCGCTGAACGCGAGATCCTGCGACATCTGCAGCTTCGCGAAGCCGACGTTCACGCGGTCGAGATACGCGACCACGTAGCAGAGCATCAGGAACGGCACGATGCGCCAGAACACTTTCTTGTAGGTGCGGTCGAGTTCGGCCGATTGGGCGGGTGCGGCGGGCGAGCGGCCTGCGGCCGCGTCGAATGCAGTCATCGTCGTCTCCAGGGATATTGTGTGCCGGCGGCGCGTGCGCTGCCGGATCGTGTGTGCTGACGGAAGGGCCCGCGCACACGGCGGGCATGGGAATCGGTGCGGATGCGCGCGCGATGGGTTACCAGCGTGCGCCGAAGGTGTCGCGCAGTTCGTCGAGCGCCGCGTCGGACAGCGGCTCGGGCTTCGGGTGCGTCATCAGCCACAGCCGCGCGGTTTCCTCGAGCTCCTCGAGCGCATACGACGCGTGCGACACCGACGGCCCCCACATCACCGGCCCGAGACGGTCGAGCAGCACGCCGCGCACCTGGTCGGCGAGCGCGGCGACTTCGGCCGCGACGGCCGGATCGCCCGGGCGCCGATAGCGGATCAGCGGAATGTGGCCGACCTTCATCACGTAGTACGGCGTGATCGGCGGCAGCACGTCGGTGTCGCGCCACACGCCCGCGAGCGTCAGCGCGACGAGGTGCGTCGAATGCGTGTGGACGATGCCGTTCGCCTGTGCGTTGCGCGCGTAGATGCCGCGGTGCAGCGCGAGCGTCTTCGACGGCTTGCCGCCCGATACGGGCTGGCCGTCGATGCCGACCTTCGCGATGTCGTTCGGGTCGAGCCGGCCGAGGCAGGCATCGGTCGGCGTGATCAGCCAGCCGTCGGCAAGCCGCGCGCTGATGTTGCCCGCGCTGCCGACCGCGTGGCCGCGCGCATACAGGCTCGCGCCGACGACGCAGATTTCTTCGCGCAGTTTCGCTTCGACGCTCATCATGCGGCTCCGTCCAGCGCGCGCAGCGCCTTGTCGAAAAAGTCCACCGTGCCGAAGTTGCCGGATTTCAGCGCGAGGCCGAGCGGCCGCGCGTCGATGGTGGCGGTGGCCGGCACGCCCGGATCGATCTGCGCGCCGATCTGCAGCGACTTCACGTCGAGCGCCTGCACGACCGCGCCGGACGTCTCGCCGCCGGCGACGACGAACTTGCGCACGCCGAGCGCGCGCAGGCCGCGGGCGATCTCCGCGAGCGTGCTTTCGACGAGATGGCCGGCTGCTTCGACGCCGAGCGCCTGCTGGACGGCCTTCACTTCGTCGGGCGTCGCCGTTGCATAGATCAGCACGGGCTGCGGCAGGTGCGCGCGCGCGAAGGCCAGTGCGTCGTCGACGACGGGTTCGCCGCGCGAGGCCGCGAGCGGATCGATCCGGAAGCTCGGCCGGCTGTCGCGCCACGCGGCGACCTGTGCGTTGGTCGCCTTCGATGCGCTGCCGGCGAGCACCGCCGACAACCCGTCGATGCGCGGCAGCGACGCCGCGTTGTCGCGCTGGGGCAGCCGCCCCGCGCGGCGGAAATTCTCCGGCAGGCCGAGCGCGACGCCCGAGCCGCCGGTGACGAGCGGCAGGCTCGCGCACGCTTCACCCAGTACGTGCAGGTCGTGATCGGACAATGCATCGGCGATCGCGACGCGCACACCGTCCGCACGCAGCGCGTCGATGCGCGCACGCACGGCAGCCGCGCCCTGCGCGATCGTGTCGTAGCGGATCAGGCCGACCGGCGACGTCGTTTGCCGCTGCAGCACGCGCACGAGGTTCGCGTCCCGCATCGGCGTGAGCGGGTGGTTCTCCATGCCCGATTCGTTCAGCAGCACGTCGCCGACGAACAGGTGGCCGCGGAAGATCGTGCGGCCGTTCTCGGGGAACGCCGGGCACGCGATCGTGAAGTCGCCGCCGGTTGCGTCGAGCAGCGCGTCGGCCACCGGCCCGATGTTGCCCGCGTCGGTCGAGTCGAACGTCGAGCAGTACTTGAAGAAGAATTGCCGGCAGCCCTGCGCGCGCAGCCATGCGTAGGCGACGAGCGATTGCGCGACGGCGTCGGCGGCGGGAATCGTGCGCGACTTCAGTGCGACGACGATCGCGTCGGCGTCGATGGCCGTGTCGGCAGCGGCGCCGTCGGCGGGCACGCCGATCGTCTGCACCGTGCGCATGCCGCTCTTGACGAGCATGTTCGCGAGATCGGTCGCGCCGGTGAAATCGTCGGCGATGCAGCCGAGCAGGGGACGGGAAGCGGAAGCGGTCATGGCAGGAGCGTCGTTCGAATCAGCGGGCAGGCGGCAGCGTGATGCCGGGGAAAGTCTTGATCACGGCGGAATCGTCCTCGCCGCCGTGGCCGGCGCTCGATGCGCTCATGAACATCTGGTGCGCGGTGGCCGACAGCGGCAGCGGAAACTTGCTGCGGCGCGCGGTGTCGAGCACGAGGCCGAGATCCTTCACGAAGATGTCGACGGCCGACAGCGGCGTGTAGTCGCCGTTCAGGATGTGCGGCACGCGGTTCTCGAACATCCACGAATTGCCGGCGCTGTGCGTGATCACGTCGTACAGCGCGTCCGCGTCCACGCCTTCGCGCAGGCCCAGCGCCATCGCCTCGGCGGCCGCGGCGATATGCACGCCGGCCAGCAGCTGGTTGATGATCTTCACCTTCGAGCCGATGCCGTGCGTGTCGCCGAGGCGATAGACCTTGCCGGCGATCGCGGCGAGCACGTCGTCGCAACCCGCATATGCGGCGGCGGGGCCCGACGTCATCATCGTCATTTCGCCCGACGCCGCGCGCGCGGCGCCGCCGGACACCGGCGCATCGAGCATCTGCAGGCCCGCGGCCTCGATGCGCGCGCCGAGTGCGACGGCGAATTCGGGCGCGACGGTCGCGCTCGCGATCACGACGCCGCCCGGCTTCATCGCCGCAACCGCGCCGTGCTCGCCGAACAGCACCGTTTCGGTTTGTGCGGCATTGACGACGAGCGTGACGACGACGTCGCACTGCGCGCCGAGTTCGGCCGGGCTCGCGCAGGCCACGCCGCCTTCGGCCGCGAACGCCTGCAGCACGGTGTCGCGCACGTCGCATGCGTGCACGCGAAAGCCCGCGCGCAGCAGCGAGCGCGCGACGCCGAGGCCCATCGCGCCGAGGCCGATGACTCCAACATTTCGTGACATGGTCAACCTTGATCGATTCGGGAGAGGTTCGGGACGACGGCGGCGCACGCGCGCCGCCGGGTTCAGCAGATGCCGGCTTCCGCGAGACGGCGGGCGGCGTTGTACATGTGGGTGCGTGCCGCGTTGCGTGCCGCCATCGGGTCGCGCGCGCGGATCGCATCGGCGATCGCCGCGTGTTCCTCGCGCACCTGGCGCGAGAAGTCGTCGCGCGTCGCTTCGTTGCGACGCGTCACCTTCACGCCGGCTTCGAGGTACTGGTTCAGGAACTGCAGCGTCTTCAGGAAATACGGGTTGCCGGTGACGGCCGCGATCGTGCGGTGGAACGCGACGTCTTCCGCGACGCCGTCGCGGCCTTCGGCCACCGCATCGTCGATCCTGCGCAGCGCGTCGTCGATGTCGGCCATGTCGTCGTCGGTGTGGTGCAGCGCGGCTTCGGCCGCGACTTCAGCCTCGATCGCGCGGCGCACCGCGAGCAGGTGCGGCAGCGAGCTGGCTTCGACCGCTTCCGCATAGTCGATCCGCAGCGGCCGGATCGCGCCGTGCTGGTTCACGTACACGCCGCTGCCCTGGCGCGGTTCGACCACGCCTTCGTTCTTCAGCCGCGAGATCGCCTCGCGGATCACGGTGCGGCTCACGCCGAATTCCTGCGCGAGCACGGCTTCCGTCGGCAGCTTGCCGCTGGCCGAGAAGCTGCCGACTTCGATCTGCTTGAGCAGCTGCTGTGCGACATGGTCGCTCATCGCACGGGCGGGAATTTTCTCGAACATGACGCTCTGGTTTGTAAGGTGATGTGGTCATCATACAAATTTGAATGTGCATCAGCATCCGGGATAACCCTCGGTTAACGTGCTGCAACGTCGGTCAAATTGAATGGAACCGGTTTCAATTGACGGGAAAGGACGGCGATCGCGCGGGGTTCGGCGCGCGATCGGGAGCGGGAAAGGGTATGGCGGAGGTGTCGCGCGTCAGTCGGCGAGATCTTCGACGGGGTCGACCGCGGCTGGCGCAGCGACTTCCGCGACGTCCCCGCCGCGCTCGCGATAGGTCGCCGGCGGCACGCCGAACTGCTTGCGGAATTCACGCCCGAGGTGCGACGCGTCGGCGAACCCGCAGCTCGATGCGATATCGGCGACGGTGCGGTCGGAACTCGTCAGCAGCCACGCGGCCGTGCGCAGCCGCACCTGTTTCGCGAACGCCTGCGGGCTCTTGCCCGTCTCGGCCTTGAACAGGCGCTCGAGCTGGCGCGTCGACATGTCGAGCTTGGCCGCGAGCTCTTCGAGCGGCAGCGCGCGCCCGACATGCTGTTCCATCAGAAGAATCGCGCGCTTGACCTTCGGGTGCGTGGCCGGCTCGAGGCCGGGCGGATGCGGTTGCGGCGCATTGCCTTTCTGCATCTCGCCGACGAGCAGGATGCGCAGCGCCTTCTGCACCGTCGCATGGTCGAAATGGCGCAGCAGGATCGCGGCGGCGACGTCGATCGACGCGCGGCCGCCCGAACACGTGATCCGGCGCCGGTCGATCACGAACAGCCGGTCAGCGATCAGCAGGTCGGGATCGGCGCTCGGGAAGCGCTCGATGAAATCCCAGTAGTGGAACCAGCTCACGCAGGTGCGGTAGCCGTCGAGCACGTTCGCGCGCATCAGCGTAAACACGCCCGTGCAGATCCCGACGACCGTCGCGCCGCCCGCCGCCGCGTGGCGGATGAACTGGAGCGTTTCGGGGCCGGCTTGCGGCCCCGAATGCAGAAGGCCGCCCACCACGACCACGTAGTCGAACGGCTCGGCCGCATCGAAGGTTTCCCACGGCGTGATCTGGATCCCGCAGCTCGCGCGCACCGGCGCAAGCGTTTCGCCGATCACGCTCCAGGCGCAGCGCACGGGCTTGCTGTAGTCGCCGTCGTCGGCCGACAGCCGCAGCATGTCGACGAAACCCGAGAACGCGGTCAGCGTGAAATTCGGCAGCAGCAGGATGCCGAAGCGAATGCGCTGCGGCGCGGGTTCGGCGAGGGGGGAAGCGGGTACGTCGGGTGTCATCGCGGTAAATCTCGTCACGCCGGGCAGGCGGGTCTCACTCGTTTCACTCAGTTTGGGGGCACGGCTGCCGGCGTGCGCATGCGCCGGCCGACTTGTGCTTTTGCGTCGCGAACCATCGTCAAAACGTACTTTCGGACCGTCCTTTTCGGGGCTTGGCGGCGGTATCCCACGCCGATGCCGTTTTTGTTCTATCGGCCAATTTTACGCTTTGATGTACTGATGCCAACGACATTTCACGTACGCCCACCCAGAGGAAGTCAGATGAACGTCAGCGCGTTCGACCTGTTCAAGATCGGCATCGGCCCGTCCAGTTCGCACACGGTCGGCCCGATGATCGCCGCCTGCCGCTTCGCGTCGCATGTCGAAGATGCGAACCTGCTCGGCTTCGTGCGCCGCGTGCGGGTCGAACTATACGGCTCGCTCGGTGCAACGGGCAAGGGCCACGGCACCGACAAGGCCGTATTGCTCGGCCTCGAGGGCCATCTGCCCGACACGATCGATCCGGACCTGATCGAGCCGCGGCTCGCGGGGATCCGAGCGGAGAAGTCGCTGTCGCTGCTCGGCAAGCAGACGATCCGCTTCGACGAGAAGGAAAACATCGGCTTCTATCGCAAGCTGATGAGCGGCACGAGCATCGTGCATCCGAACGGGATGCGCTTCCAGGCGTTCGACGAGCACGGCCAGCTGCTCGTCGAGAAAGAGTATTACTCGGTCGGCGGCGGCTTCGTCGTGAACCGCGACGGCGATCGCGTGAACGGCGTGCGCGCGGCGGCCGACGTGCCGTATCCGTTCCGCACCGGCGACGACCTGATGCGCCAGTGCCGCGAACACGGCCTGTCGATCGCCGAACTGATGCTGCGCAACGAAAGCGCGCTGCGTCCGGCCGACGAGGTGCGCGCCGGGCTGCTCGCGATCTGGCGCACGATGGCCGCGTGCGTGGAGCGCGGCTGCAAGGTCGAAGGCGAACTGCCGGGCCCGATGCGCGTGAAGCGCCGCGCGGCCGAACTGAACGGCCGCCTGCGCGCGCGTTCGGAGGAGTCGCTGCGCGATCCGCTGTCGATGCTCGACTGGGTCAACCTGTATGCGATGGCCGTCAACGAAGAGAACGCCGCGGGCGGCCGCGTCGTCACCGCGCCCACCAACGGCGCGGCCGGCGTGATTCCCGCCGTGCTGCACTACTACGTGAAATTCGTGCCGGGCTCGGGCGAGGCCGGGATCGTCGAATTCCTGCTGACGGCCGCGGCGATCGGGATCATCTACAAGGAAACCGCGTCGATCTCCGGTGCGGAAGTCGGTTGCCAGGGCGAAGTGGGCGTCGCGTGCTCGATGGCCGCCGCCGCGCTCGCCGCGGTGATGGGCGGCACGCCCGACCAGGTCGAGAACGCCGCCGAGATCGGCATGGAACACAACCTCGGCATGACCTGCGACCCGGTCGGCGGGCTCGTGCAGATCCCGTGCATCGAACGCAACGCGATGGGCGCGATCAAGGCGCTGAACGCGTCGCGCATGGCGCTCAAGGGTAACGGCCAGCACTACGTTTCGCTCGATTCGGTGATCAAGACGATGCGCGAGACGGGTGCCGACATGAAGACGAAATACAAGGAAACGTCGCGCGGCGGTCTTGCCGTGAACGTCATCGAATGCTAACGAAGGATCACTAACATGAGCCGCTACTCGATATTCAGCCTGTTCCGCAACGGCCTCTCGTATCACGAGAACTGGGAAAAGCAGTGGAAGAGCCCGGAACCGAAGAAGGAATACGACGTCGTGATCGTCGGCGGCGGCGGCCACGGCCTCGCGACCGCGTATTACCTCGCGAAGGAGCACGGGATCACGAACGTCGCGATCCTCGAGAAGGGCTGGATCGGCGGCGGCAACACCGCGCGCAACACGACGATCGTGCGCTCGAACTACCTGTGGGACGAATCGGCCGCGCTGTACGAGAAGGCGATGAAGCTGTGGGAAGGGCTGTCGCAGGATCTCAACTACAACGTGATGTTCAGCCAGCGCGGCGTGATGAACCTCGCGCACACGCTGCAGGACGTGCGTGACACCGAGCGTCGCGTGAACGCGAACCGGCTGAACGGCGTCGACGCCGAATTCCTGACGCCCGCGCAGATCAAGGAAATCGAGCCGACCATCAACCTGAACAGCCGCTACCCGGTGCTCGGCGCATCGATCCAGCGCCGTGCGGGCGTCGCGCGTCACGACGCGGTGGCCTGGGGCTTCGCGCGCGGCGCCGATCGCGCCGGCGTCGACATCATCCAGAACTGCCAGGTGACGGGCATTCGCCGCGAAGGCGGCGCGGTGGTCGGCGTCGATACGGTGAAGGGCTTCATCAAGGCGAAGAAGGTCGCGGTGGTCGCGGCCGGCAACACGACGACGCTCGCCGACATGGCCGGCGTGCGCCTGCCGATCGAAAGCCACCCGCTGCAGGCGCTGGTGTCCGAGCCGATCAAGCCGGTGGTCAACTCCGTGATCATGTCGAACGCGGTGCACGCGTACATCAGCCAGTCCGACAAGGGCGACCTCGTGATCGGCGCGGGTATCGACCAGTACACGGGCTTCGGCCAGCGCGGCAGCTTCCACATCATCGAAAGCACGCTGCAGGCGATCGTCGAAATGTTCCCGGTGTTCTCGCGCGTGCGGATGAACCGCCAGTGGGGCGGCATCGTCGACGTGTCGCCGGACGCCTGCCCGATCATCACCAAGACCGACGTGAAGGGCCTGTATTTCAACTGCGGCTGGGGTACCGGCGGCTTCAAGGCGACGCCGGGCTCGGGCTGGGTGTTCGCGCACACGATCGCCCGCGACGAACCGCATCCGCTGAACGCCCCGTTTGCACTCGACCGCTTCTACACCGGCCACCTGATCGACGAACACGGCGCTGCCGCGGTCGCGCACTAACCCCCGCACTGAAGGAGAAAGAAACATGTTGCTGATCGAATGTCCGTGGTGCGGGCCGCGCGCCGAATCCGAGTTCACGTGCGGCGGTGAAGCCGACATCGTGCGCCCGGTTGCGAACGAGACCATGACCGACCGCGAATGGGGCGAGTACGTGTTCATGCGCGAGAACAAGCGCGGGCTGCACAAGGAGCAATGGCTGCACACGCAGGGTTGCCGCCGCTGGTTCAAGGTGACGCGCGACACGGTCACCTACGATATCAAGGGCTACGAAAAGTTCGGCGGGGCTGCCATCGGCGCCGCTGCCGGCAACGCACACGAAGAGGGCACGAGCAAATGAGCCAGAAAGACCGCCTCGGCACCGGTGGCCGCATCAATCGCGCGATTCCGCTGACGTTCACGTTCAACGGCCGCACGTATCAGGGCTTCCAGGGCGACACGCTCGCGTCCGCGCTGCTCGCGAACGGCGTGCACTTCGTCGCGCGCAGCTTCAAGTACCACCGTCCGCGCGGGATCGTGACGGCGGACGTCGCGGAACCGAATGCCGTCGTGCAGCTCGAAACCGGCCCGTATACGGTGCCGAACGCGCGCGCGACCGAGATCGAGCTGTACCAGGGCCTCGTCGCGACGAGCGTGAACGCCGAACCGTCGCTCGAGAACGACAAGTACGCGATCAACCAGAAGCTGTCGCGCTTCATGCCGGCGGGCTTCTACTACAAGACGTTCATGTGGCCGCGCAACATGTGGCCGAAGTACGAAGAGAAGATCCGCGAGGCCGCCGGCCTCGGCAAGGCGCCTGAAGCGCTCGACGCCGATCGCTACGACAAGTGTTACGCGCACTGCGACGTGCTCGTGGTCGGAGGCGGCCCGTCGGGCCTCGCCGCCGCGCATGCGGCCGCCACGGCGGGCGCGCGCGTGATCCTCGTCGACGACCAGCGCGAACTCGGCGGCAGCCTGCTGTCGTGCCGCGCGGAAATCGACGCGAAGCCGGCGCAGCAGTGGGTCGAGAAGATCGAAGCCGAACTGCGCAAGCTGCCCGACGTGACGATCCTGTCGCGCAGCACCGCGTTCGGCTACCAGGACCACAACCTCGTGACGGTCACGCAACGCCTGACCGATCACCAGCCGGTGTCGATGCGCAAGGGGACGCGCGAACTGCTGTGGAAGATCCGCGCGAAGCGCGTGATCCTCGCGACCGGCGCGCACGAGCGTCCGATCGTGTTCGGCAACAACGACCTGCCGGGCGTGATGCTCGCGGGCGCGGTGTCCACCTACATCCATCGCTTCGGTGTGCTGCCGGGCCGCAACGCGGTCGTGTTCACGAACAACGATCGCGCGTACCAGACGGCGCTCGACCTGAAGGCATGCGGTGCGAAGGTGACGGTCGTCGATTCGCGCGCATCGTCGAACGGTGCGCTGCCGGCGGCGGCAAAGCGGCAGGGCGTGACGGTGATGAGCGGTGCGGTCATCACCGCGGCTTCGGGCAAGTGGCGCGTATCGTCGGTCGACGTCGCGTCCTACTCGAACGGCAAGACGGGCGGCAAGATGCAATCGCTGCCGTGCGATCTCGTCGCGATGTCGGGCGGCTTCAGCCCGGTGCTGCACCTGTTCGCGCAGTCGGGCGGCAAGGCGTGCTGGAACGACGAGAAGGCGTGCTTCCTGCCGGGCAAGCCCGTGCAGGCCGAGGCGAGCGTCGGCGCGGCCGCGGGCGAGTTCGGTCTTGCCCGTGCGCTGCGGCTCGCGCTCGACGCGGGCGCCGAAGCGGCGAAGGCCGCGGGCTACACGGCCGCGCAGCGCCCCGTCGCGCCGCAGGTCGCTGAAACCGTCGAAGGCGCGCTGCAGCCGTTGTGGCTGGTCGGCAGCCGCGAGGCCGCGCCGCGCGGGCCGAAGCAGTTCGTCGACTTCCAGAACGACGTGGCCGCCGCCGACATCCTGCTGGCCGCTCGCGAAGGTTTCGAGTCGGTCGAGCACGTGAAGCGCTACACGGCGATGGGCTTCGGCACCGATCAGGGCAAGCTCGGCAACATCAACGGGATGGCGATCCTCGCGCAGGCGCTCGGCAAGACGATTCCGGAAACGGGCACGACGACGTTCCGCCCGAACTACACGCCGGTGTCGTTCGGTACGTTCGCCGGTCGCGAAACGGGCGACTTCCTCGACCCGATCCGCAAGACGGCCGTGCATGAATGGCACGTCGAGCACGGTGCGATGTTCGAAGACGTCGGCAACTGGAAGCGGCCCTGGTATTTCCCGAAGAACGGGGAGGATCTCCATGCGGCCGTGAAGCGCGAATGCCTCGCGGTGCGCAACAGCGTCGGCATTCTCGACGCGTCGACGCTCGGCAAGATCGACATCCAGGGTCCGGACGCGGTGAAGCTGCTGAACTGGATGTACACGAACCCGTGGAACAAGCTCGAAGTGGGCAAGTGCCGCTACGGGCTGATGCTCGACGAAAACGGCATGGTGTTCGACGACGGCGTGACGGTGCGCCTCGCCGACCAGCATTTCATGATGACGACCACCACCGGCGGCGCGGCGCGCGTGCTGACGTGGCTCGAGCGCTGGCTGCAGACCGAATGGCCCGACATGAAGGTGCGGCTCGCGTCCGTCACCGATCACTGGGCGACGTTCGCGGTGGTCGGCCCGAAGAGCCGCAAGGTCGTGCAGAAGGTGTGCCAGGACATCGACTTCGGTAACGAAGCGTTCCCGTTCATGAGCTACCGCAACGGCACCGTCGCAGGCGCGAAGGCGCGCGTGATGCGGATCAGCTTCTCGGGCGAACTGGCCTATGAAGTGAACGTGCCGGCCAATGCGGGCCGCGCGGTGTGGGAAGCGCTGATGGCGGCCGGTGCCGAGTTCGACATCACGCCGTACGGCACCGAGACGATGCACGTGCTGCGCGCGGAGAAGGGCTACATCATCGTCGGCCAGGATACCGACGGGTCGATCACGCCGTACGACCTCGGGATGGGCGGCGTCGTCGCGAAGTCGAAGGACTTCCTCGGCAAGCGCTCGCTGTCGCGCTCGGATACGTCGAAGGAAGGCCGCAAGCAGTTCGTCGGCCTGTTGACCGAAGACGAACAGTTCGTGCTGCCGGAAGGCGCGCAGATCATCGCGAAGGACACGCAGGTGTCGGCGACCGATCCGACGCCGATGCTCGGCCACGTGACGTCGAGCTATTACAGCCCGATCCTGAAGCGCTCGATTGCGCTGGCCGTGGTGAAGGGCGGTCTGAACAAGATGGGTGAGAGCGTCGTGATTCCGCTGGCCAACGGCCGCCGCATCACCGCGAAGATCTCGAGCCCGGTTTTCTACGATACGGAAGGGGTGCGCCAGCATGTGGAATGAAACGAGAAACCAGACGCCGGTGGCGGGCGCGGGCGTGACGCTTGAATCGCCGTTCGTCGGCGCGGCCGATGTGCTGAAGCAGCACCAGGCGCGCGTATCGAAGAAGTTCACGCTGCGCGAGCGGCCGTTCCTCGATCTCGTGAACGTGCGCGGCGAGCCGAGCGATCCGGCCTTCGTCAGCGCGTTCGAGCGCGTGGTCGGCTGCCGGCCGCCCGCCGCGCCGAACACGGTGGCGCGCGGCGCGGAGTACGACGTGCTGTGGCTCGGTCCGGACGAGTGGCTCGTGCGCTCGAACGGGCCGGTGCAGGCCGGCGTGCTCGAAGGCCAACTCGCGGAGGCCGTGCAGGGTCTGTATGCGGCGGCCGTCGACGTCGGCAGCGGCTACACGGTGGTGGAAATCAGCGGCGAACGCGTGCGCGACGTGATTGCGCGCGGCTGCCCGCTCGATCTGCATCCGCGCGTGCTCAAGCCGGGCCAGTGCGCGCAGTCGCACTACTTCAAGTCGCCGATCACGCTGATCCCGACCGGCGACGAGTCGTTCGAGATCGTCCTGCGTCGCAGCTTCGCCGACTATTTCGTGCGCATCATGCTCGACGCCGCGGCGCCGCTCGCATCATGAAGCCGTTCGACGAACCGTTCGTGGCGATCGAATCGCCGCGCCTGCGCGGGCGCGGCTGGAGCGTGTTCGTCGACGAATTGAAGGTGCCCGCGCGGATCGGCATCCATGCTCACGAGCACGAGGCGCCTCAGCCGATCGTGATCGATGCGCGGCTCGGGTATCGCTGCGAGCCGAGCGAGCAGGGCGAGTGGATCGACTACGACGGCTACTGCGCGCGTCTCGCGTCGTTCCTGTCGCACAAGCCGCATACGCGGCTGCTCGAAACGCTGGTTGCCGACATCGCGGTGCTGTCGTTTCGCGAATGGCCGGCGCTGGAGTCGCTGACGCTGTCGGTGTACAAGCCGAAGATCCGGCCGGGCACGAAGCGCGTCGGCGTGTCGCTCGACTGGACGCGCGGGGATTACCTGCGATGGACGGGGGCGGCGGGGCAGTTGTAGGCAGAGGGGGCCGGATCGGTGCAGGTGATCCGGCAACCGGGCGGACACGGCGGCGCGGATGCGCCGCCGTGTTCGTTTATAGTTCCTGAAATATGCGATCAATAGGTTGTTGCTGCCTGTTCGGGTATTTGTTCCTGAAATAGCAGAATTATCGACGGCCGGGCTTGCGAGCCACTATAATTCCGATATTCTCGCAACTATGCCGGTCGCCCGCTGGCGTCGGCGCTTTGTTCCTGAAACTCCGGAATTATGGCCCGTACCTTACCGCAACCCATCGCCACCCCCGATCCGCTCGCCTCCGACCTGGCCGCACTCGGCGCGCTCGTGCGCAACCGGCGCGCGCAGGCCCGGATGCGGATCGACGATGCTGCCGATATGCTCGGCGTGTCGAAGGATGTGCTGTCGCGGCTCGAAAACGGCCGCGCGGTGAGTCTCGACAAGCTGTTCAAGGTACTGGACGGCTTCGGCCTCAATCTGCTTGTCGTGCCGAAACGCGATGTACAGACGGCGCGCAGCGTATTGCACGATCAGGCGACGATACGCGCCGGCTCGTCCGGGGGCGCGTGATGATTCATCGCCTGTGCATTTCGGCCGACGGCTCGCCGGTCGGGCAGTTGACTTACGATGCCCGCCGCAACGACTACGGTTTCTCGTACGATCCGGCGTGGCTGGCGCGCGGCGATGCGTTTGCGTTGTCGCCGAGCATTCCGCTTGACGTCGGTACGCCGCCGGAGGGGGCAATCCAGCGCTTCGTGGGCAACCTGCTTCCCGAGGGCCGCGCACTCGACGTGGCCGCATCGATGTATCAGATATCGAAGGACAACGTCTTCGGCCTGATCCGGATGCTCGGCAAGGAGCCCGTCGGCGCGTTGAGCTTCGTCCCGGCCGACGGCTCGTCCGTGCGAGCGCCTGACACCCTCGAACCCGTACGGCGACCGATCTCGGCGGAAGAGTTGACCGACCGTATCCGCAAGCGCGATGCGATTCCGTTTTCCGTCTGGGACGATCGGGTACGCCTGTCGATCGCCGGCCATCAGGACAAGCTGCAGGTGCTCGTCGAAGGGGAGCGGTATGCGCTTGTCGACGGGGCGCTCAGCAGCTCGCATATTCTGAAGCCGGAATCGCGCAGCCCGAATGCGCCGTTCATGGTGGCCAACGAGCATTTCTGCATGACGCTGGCGCGCCACATGGGAATGCCGGTCGCGCATGTCGAGATCCGGCGCATTCCCGAACCGATTCTGCTGATCGAACGATTCGACCGGCTCGTGACGACCGAACCGGGCGATCCGCAGCGCGTGAGCGCGGTGCGGCGATTGCATGTCATTGATGGATGCCAGGCCCTCGACTTGCCGGCGACGCTCAAATACGAACGCAATCTTGGCAACAACGAGGATGTCCGCAATATCCGCGAAGGCGTGAGCTTCGAGAAACTGTTTTCGCTGACACCGTCGCTCGAGACGCCCGCCGCCGCACGTTCAATGATGTTGCGCTGGGCGCTGTTGCAACTGCTGATCGGCAACAGCGATGCACACGGCAAGAACATTTCGTTTTTCGTCAGCAGCGGCGGGCTCGATCCGGCGCCGCTTTACGATCTGGTGTGCGTGAACGTATACGGCGCCGCTTACGTGCAGGACATGGCGATGGCCTATGGGGATGTGTTTCGCATCGAGGAACTCACCGCTTTCGCGCTCGCGGACTTCGCGCATCGTGCGCAGATCCGGCCGGCGCTCGTTGCGCGTGAAATGACGCGGATGGCGGCGCTGGCTGCGAAACTGGCACCCGGGCTGGCGGAGTCGGATGTTTATGCAGGCGACGAGCGTGCGTGGGTGCATCGTATTTCGGAATACGTCCGTGCTCAGGCCGAGCGAATCCTTCGCATTGCGCCCATGGTACCCAAGGTCGACGTCGCGCTGCTCTGATCTCGCGCTTCGCCGACCCTCGCCGCGGCACCGATCCGGCAGGTCACGGCGAGGGCCCTGAGGCATGCCGTCAGCCCGCGGCCGCGCCGCTCAACGCCGGGGAGTCGATATACGTGCGCGCATCGTCGCCGAAGAACGTGTCGCGCGGCGCATCGTTCAGCGGCGCGCCCGTCTTCACGCGCGTCACGGAATCCGGATCGGCGAGCGCCATCTGGCCGCACGCTTCGAGATCGGCCGCACCGGACGCTACGTCCGCACCGATCGCGACCCGTGCGCGATTATCGATCGACCCGCCGTATTCGTCGCTGCGCGTCCATGCGATGACGGAAACGCGGCTGAGGTCTGCGAAGATGCGGACTTCATCGGGTTTCTGCGCGCGCATTTCACGCGCGAATGAAGGGGAGGCTCTTCGTCCCGCTGCTCAGGGCGACGCGTCCAGTTGCGCTTCCCACTTCTTCAGGATGCGCACGCGCGCGTCGCTGAAATCGACCCGGCAGTTCATCCACGCATCGTCCGGCATCATCCGCTGCGGATTCGCGGCTTTCACGTAATCGCAGGTGTCGCCGGCGAAGCGGGTCCAGCTCGTCTGCGATTTCGCGAGTCGGCTGGCCGCATCGGGGTTGCGTCGCTGGAGCTTGCGCTGGAGCGACCGGTACGCCCGGTCGACTTGCTGTTCGCGCGCGTCGAGCACGCAGCGGCGCACGGCGTCCATCGTCGGCCCCTGTTGTTCGCAGTCGACGGCGGCGAATGCCGCGACGGCATGAGCCGTCAGCGCGGCGATGACGAGCAGGCGGACAGGGTGGCGCACGGGCGAGTGAACAGGAAAGCGGCGCTTACTTCACGTTGCGGGCCGTGGCGGGCGTCGCGGTCGACGGATCGCTGACCGGCACCAGATGCGCTCTGCCGTCGCCTGCATGTTGCGTGCCGTCTTCGGCGTCGAGCACGAACCGGAACGTGTCGACGCGCTGCAGCACCTTCGCCGCATACGCATTCGATCCGCCGTAGCTCTTCAACCCGGCCTGCACGTTGCCGCCGGCCGCCCGCACGTAGCCTGACAGGATCGCGGAACCGGCCTCGACGTTGGCGTTCGGCTCGGTCAGATCCTTCACGTTGCGCAGCAGGCCGCGGTGCGCGGCCGGCACGACCTGCATCAGCCCGGTCGCGCCATGCTGGCCGCGCGCCTTCTCCTGGAAGCGCGATTCGATCGAGATGATGGCGTAAACGAGTGCCGGAGGCAGCGAGTATTTCGTCGCAGTGACGCTCACGATATCGGCGAGCTTCGCAGCCCGCTCTTTTGCGACGCCGAATTTCTTCGTCAGGTAGGACGTGATGCGACGGTTTGCTTCGTTCGGCTGATCGTTCGCGACCGGTGCGGATGCATCGATCGGCGCCGATGCGATCGCTCCCGGGGCGGGCGCAGGCAACACGGCCGCCTGCTGCGCGGAGGCCTGCTGCGCAATGCCGAGCGAAAGCACGATCAGCCAGAAAAACCGTCGTCGCATGGTGAAGGGCAGGGAAATGGGAGGCGCATAGTATATCGGCCAATCACGGCGCGCGTTCGAGCGCGGCTTCGAATGAAAGCGCGATGTAGGCTTGTGACGCACCGCGCCATGCCGGGCGGGGCGTTGCGCGCAGTCGTTGCACAAACACGCATCGGAGTCCGGACGAACCCGCATGATCGAATTTCCGCCCCGATCCTCATTTCCGCGCCCGAGCGTCCGCGGCTGCACGGCGCGCACGCCGCCGGTCGATCTTTTTTACGTGTGCCGCGCGCTCGCCATTCGCGCAAGCGCGCCGATCGCATCGCTGACCAGCACCGCGAGCAGCCCGACGATCACGCCGCCCTGCAGCACGAACGCGGTGTTCGACGTCTGCAGCCCCGCGATGATCACGTCGCCGAGCCCGCGTGCGGCGACCGTCGAGCCGATCGTCGCGGTGCCGAGATTGATCACGACCGCGAGCCGGATGCCGTTCACGATCACCGGGAACGCGAGCGGCAGCTCGACCGACACCAGTTGCTGCCAGCCGCTCATCCCCATCCCGCGTGCGGCTTCGACGACGTCGCGCGGCACGTCCTCGAGCCCCGCGATCGTGCTCTCGAAAATCGGCAGGAGCCCGTACAGAACGAGCGCGATCAGCACGGGCTTCAGTCCGAAGCCGACGGCCGGCACCGCGAGTGCGAGCACGGCGACCGGCGGAAAGGTCTGGCCGATGTCGACGACGCTGCGCGCGACCGGCAGAAAATCCGCACCGGACGGCCGCGTGACGGCAATGCCGGCCGCGACCGCGAGCAGCGTGCCGATCAGGCTCGACAGTGCGACGGTGCCGAGATGCGCGAGCGTGAGGTCGAGCAGGCTCGCGCGGTCGTAGATGACCGGCGCGCCGTTGTCCGCGAACGGCGCGAATACGCCCTGCAGCCATGCGGGGCGCAACAGCAGCACGAGCAGCAGCGCAACCGCGGCCGCGCGCGCCACATAGGCGGGCAGCCGCCGGGGCAGCGACGGTCGTGCAGCGTGCGCCGTCATGCGGGCTTCCTCGCATGCGCGCGGATCGCGTCGAGCGTGATGCGGCGCGTGCCGCGCCCGTGGCCGTCGTCGACGGGCAGTGCATCCGTCCCGCGCCACAGCAGCTCGGACACCGCATCGCGCAGCGTGCGGGTCGCGGCGATCGGCTCGCCGTCCGCGAGGCCGGGTTCGGCCACCGCGTCGATCGGCGTCAGCGCGAGCAGGCGCAGCGGCCGGTCGACGCCGGCGACGAGCTGTTCGACGACGCCCGCCGCCGGCTTGCCGAGAATCTCGGCGGGCGACGCGACCTGCAGCAGCCGGCCGCGGTCCATCACCGCGATCGTGTCGCCGAGCTTCAGCGCTTCCTCGATATCGTGCGTGACGATCACGACCGTGATGCCGAGGCGGCGCTGCAGCGCGTACAGATCGTCCTGCGCCTTGTTGCGGATGATCGGATCGAGCGCGCCGAACGGCTCGTCCATCAGCAGCATCGCGGGCTCCGCCGCGAGCGCACGCGCGACGCCGACGCGCTGCTGCTGGCCGCCCGACAGTTCGTGCGGCAGCTTGTCCGCGAATTCGGACGGCGCGAGGTGAAACAGTTCGAGCAGTTCGCGCACGCGCGCGTCGATGCGCGCGGCCGGCCAGCCGAGCAGGCGCGGCACGGTCGCGATGTTGCGCGCGACGCTCCAGTGCGGAAACAGGCCGTGCCCCTGGATCACGTAGCCGATGCGCCGCCGCAGTTGCTCGGGCGGCACGCTGGCGGTGTCCACGCCGTCGATGCGGATCGTGCCGCTCGTCGGCGCGATCAGCCGGTTGATCATCCGCAGCAACGTCGACTTGCCGCTGCCCGACGCGCCGACGAGCGCGGTGATCGTGCCTTGCTGCATCGTCAGCGACACGTCGTCGACGGCGGCGACGTCGCCGAAGCGTTTGCCGATGCGTTCGATCTCGATCATGCGGTGCGTCCCTTCGCGAGCGTGGTCGCGGCTTCGAACACGACGGCGGCCGCCAGCGCGAGCGCGATCGTCGGGATCGCGCCGAGCAGCACGAGATCGGCGGCCGATTGCCCGATCCCCTGGAAGATGAAAGTGCCGAACCCGCCGCCGCCGATCAGCGCGGCGACCGCGGTCAGCCCGATGTTCTGCACGAGCACGATGCGCACGCCGCTCAGGATCACCGGCAGCGCGAGCACGAGGTCGACGCGCAGCAGCCGCTGCGCGCGCGTCATGCCCATCGCGCGCGCCGCTTCGCTCACGTGCTCCGGCACCTGCGCGAGCCCGACCACGACGCTCGACGCGATCGGCAGCAGCGAATAGAGGAACAGCGCGAGCGCGGCCGGCGCGACGCCGATGCCGCGGATGCCGAGCGCGGCCGCGAGCGGCACGCGCGCGGCGAGCAGGCCGAGCGGCGCCATCATCAGCCCGTACATCGCGATGCTCGGGATCGTCTGCACGATATTGAGCACCGGCATCACGACGGTGCGCACCGGCGCGACGCGCGCGCAGGCGATGCCGAGCGGCAGGCCCGCGACGAGCGCGGCCGCGACCGAGCCGCCCGCGAGCGACACGTGGCGGATCGCTTCGCGCCAGAAGTCGTCGCTGCGCACCGCGTATTCGCGCATCACGGAAAGGCCGTCCCACCCGCCGCTCGCCAGCGGCACCGAAATCGCCGCGATCGCGACGACGAGCGCGGCAAGCCGGCGCCACGGGCCGAACGCGAGCCGCGCGAGCGCATCCGCGACGAGCACGGCCCATGCGAACAGCAGCAGCCACACGCCAGCGGCGGGCGACACGCGCGCGAGCATGTCGTCGGGCGCGACGACGTGCGCCGCCGCCGCGCCGACGGCATACGCAAGCGTCGCGAGCCATGCGCAGCCGGCCGCGAGCCGCCACGCGGGGCGGCTCGCCGTCATCGCCCACAGCGCGCCGGCGATCCACAGCGCGGCGAGCGCGGCGCCGTGCACCGCGGGCAGCGCGGCGAACACCGACAGCCCGGTGCCGGCCGCGATGCGGTTCGGGCGCAGCACCATGAACGGCAGGCCGAACACCGCGACGATCGTCAGCACGCCGATCAGGATGCCGACCTTGTCGAGCGTCACGCGCCGCGCGGACACCGCCGCGCGATCCGTCATCGAATGAAGCCCTTCGACTTCAGGTAGCTCTTGGCCACGCCGGCCGCGGGCTCGCCGTTGATCTGGATGCGCGCGTTCAACGTCTGCAGCGTCTTCAGGTCGAGGCTGGCGAACACCGGCTTCAGATAGTCGGCGATTTGCGGATGCGCCTTCAGCACGGCTTCGCGAATCACCGGCGTCGGCGCATAGACGGGCTGCACGTGCTTGTCGTCGTCGAGCACGACGAGGCCGCTCGATGCGATGCCGCCGTCGGTGCCGTACACCATCGCCGCGTTCACGCCGTCGGTCTGGTTCGCGGCGGCCTTGATCGTCGCGGCCGTGTCGCCGCCCGACAGCACGACGAGCTGGTCGGGCTTCAGCTTGAAGCCGTAGGCCTTCTCGAACGACGGCAGCGCGGACGCGCTGTTCACGAATTCGGCCGATGCCGCGAGCTTCACCTTGCCGCCGCCCGCCACCCACTTGCCGAAGTCGGAGAAGGTCTTCAGATGCTGCGACTGCGCAACCGGCGCGAGCACGGCGACGCCCCATGTGTTGTTCGCGGGCGCCGGTGCGAGCCACACGAGATGGTTCGCCGCGTAGTCGAGCTTCTTCGCGGTGTCGTAGCCCTGGGCCGCGTTCTTCCACACGGGATCGTCGGCCTTGTTGAAGAAGAACGCGGCGTTGCCGGTGTATTCGGGGTAGATGTCGATCTCGCCGCTCGTGAGCGCCTTGCGCATGATCGGCGTCGTGCCGAGCGCGATCTTTTCGGTGACGGGGATGCCGTGGGCCTTCAGCACCTGTGCGATGACGTTGCCGAGCAGGTTGCCTTCGGTGTCGATCTTCGACGACACCACGACGGGCGTGTCGGCGTGCGCGCCGGGTGCCACGACAGCGGCGGCGAACGCGAGGCCCAGGATCCGGGCGGGCAGGGCGAGCTTCATCGGGGCCAATCTCCAGAACGGGGACGTACGCCGAAAGTTACTTGACTGAGTCGGCTTTGGCAAACCGCGTGAGGCCGCGCGTCCACAGTGCGTGTGGGGGTAACCCGCGTGCGTCACGCGCCGTTGTTACACTGGCACGCATTCCCGCCTGCGGACATTTCCTGACATGAAACCCGAGTTGCTGGTCCTCATCGCATTGCGCGGCGACGCGCATCGCCTGATCGCCGCGTCATACGACGTGCACTACGCGCCGACCGCCGACGAACGCGAGCGCGCGATCGCCGCACACGGCGGCACCGTTCGCGCGGTGCTGACCAACGGCAGCACGGGCCTGGCCGCCGCCGACATCGATCGCCTGCTGCAACTCACGTTCGTCAGCGCGCTCGGCGCGGGCTACGAGCACATCGACGTCGCGCACGCGAAGGCGCGCGGCATCACCGTGGTCACGGGCGCGGGCACCAACGACGATTGCGTCGCCGATCACGCCTTCGCGCTGCTGCTCGCCGCCGTGCGCGGGGTGGTGCGGCTCGATGCGGCGACGCGCGACGGCGTGTGGCGCGATGCGCTGCAGATGCCGCCGAACGTGTCGGGCAAGAAGCTCGGGATCGTCGGCCTCGGCAAGATCGGCGAGAAATGCGCGCGTCGCGCGGCCGGCTTCGACATCGAGATCGGCTATCACAACCGCTCCGCAAAGCCCGTGCCTTACCGCTTCTTCGACCGGCTCGACGCGCTCGCGCAGTGGGCCGATTTCCTGATCGTGGCGACGCCCGGCGGCGCGGGCACGCGCCACCTGATCGACCGCGCGGTGCTCGATGCGCTCGGGCCCGGCGGGTTTCTCGTCAACGTGTCGCGCGGCAGCGTTGTCGATACCGCTGCTTTGGCGGATGCGCTGCGCGAGCGGCGCATCGCGGGCGCCGGGCTCGACGTGTACGAAGGCGAACCGGAGCCGCCGCGCGCGTTGATCGAGCTCGACAACATCGTGCTGACCCCGCACATGGGCGGCTGGTCGCCGGAGGCGCTCGATCGCTCGGTGCGGCAGTTTCTCGACAACGCCGCGCGGCACTTCGCCGGGGAGCCGGTGCTGACGCCGGTGTAAGCAGGGGCCGTGCGCGTCGTCGCGGGGTGGGCCGGCGACGAACGCGATCTGATACGCATGTGTCGCGGCCGGCCCGCGAAGATGAGAAAAAATTGCATCGAAGCGGTCAATTGAGAGCCGAAATATCGATCGGCCTGAAATAACATTTCACTCCATCAAGCCCGGCAATCGGCCGGGCGCGTGCCGCGCATGGAGACGATCGATGAAACCCCCCGCAGGACAGCAGCCGGCGCTCGCGCTGGATGGCGCACTTCTTCTCGACCAACTGCGACGACTTGGCGACATCGGCGTCGACGCCGACGCGGGTGGCCGCACGCGGATCGCGCTGACGGATGACGAGCGGGCCGGGCGCGATCTCGTCGTCGAATGGATGCGCGAGCTGGATCTCGACATCCAGGTCGACCGCATCGGCAATATTTTCGGCACGCTGCGCTCGGCAGCCGACGACGGCAGCGAACGCCCGCTGATGATGGGCTCGCATATCGACACCGTGAAAAACGCCGGCGCGCTCGACGGGTGCTACGGCGTGCTCGCGGGCCTCGCCGTCGCGCGGGCCTTTCGCGATGCAGGGATCAAGCCGCGCCGCTCGATCACGGTCGGGGCATTCACCAACGAAGAGGGCATCCGATACCAGCCGGACATGATGGGCTCGCTGGTTCATGCCGGCGGCATGTCGGTCGACGCGGCACTGGATACGGTCGGCATCGACGGCACGCGCCTGGGTGACGAACTTGCCCGGATCGGCTATGCCGGCGCACTCGAACCCGGCGCAATCGTGCCGCATGAATATCTCGAACTGCACATCGAACAGGGGCCGATTCTCGAGGCCGAGCGCATCCGCATCGGCGTGGTCGAGAACCTGCAGGGCATTTCGTGGCAACAGGTCACCGTGCAGGGCAATGCGAACCATGCCGGCACGACGCCGACGCATCTGCGGCACGACGCCGGCTGGGCCGCCGCCGCGATCGCGACTTTCCTGCGCGAGCTGACCGTGACGAGCGGCACGACGCTGGCGACGATCGGCATGCTGCGCATCGAGCCGAACGTGATCAACGTGATTCCGCGCAAGGCCGTGTTCACGGTCGACCTGCGCGATCCGGACGAACTGCGCCTGCAGGACGCGGAGAAGCGCCTCGCCGAATTTCTCGACAAGGTGGCCGGGCAAGAGGGCGTGCGGATCACGACCGAGCGCCTCGTCCGTTTCGAGCCGGTCGTATTCGATGCGGGCCTGGCTGCCGAAATCGAGGCGTCGGCCACGCGGATGGGCTTCTCGAACCGCCGCATGACGTCGGGCGCCGGCCACGACGCGCAAATGATCGCGCGCATCGCGCCGGCCGCGATGATCTTCGTGCCGAGCCGCGGCGGGATCAGCCACAACCCGCGCGAACATACCGACGACGACCAGCTCGTCGATGGCGCGAAGGTCCTGCTGGACGTCGTGCTCAGGCGCCTCGCCGCGGACTGAGCGTCCGTTTGATCGATTCCGTTTTCCCGCTTATCTCTGCCCTGGAGCACCCTGGTCATGTTGACTGCCAATCCGCGCGCGACGCGTACGTCCTATCCTGCCGAACTGAAGCGCATCCTGAGCATCGATGCCGCCGAGGAAAGCCGCAAGTGGCTGTCCTGCTGGGACAAGATCGAGCCGCAGGCTACGCCGCTGCTCGACCTTCCCGGCGTAGCCAGTAAAATTGGCATTGCCGATCTTTATGTCAAGGACGAGTCGAAACGTTCCGTGCTCGGAAGTTTCAAGGCGCTCGGCGCCCCGATTGCGCTGGTGCGGCTGATCCTGCGGATGTGGCCCGGCCACGATCTCGATCCGGCTGCGCTGTTCCAGGGCCGCTATCGCGATCTGCTCGCGCATTTCACCGTGATCAGCGCGACCGACGGCAACCACGGGAAGGGGCTGGCCGCTGCCGCGCAGACGCTCGGCTGCCGCTGCGTGATCGTGCTGCATGCCAACGTCAGCGTCGAACGCGAGCAGGCGATCGCGGCGTATGGCGCGGAGATCGTCCGGATCGCCGGCAACTACGACGAGTCGGTCGAGGAGGCCGCGCGGCGCGCGGCCGCCAACGGCTGGCATGTCGTGTCGGATACGTCGTACGACGGTTACGAGGACATTCCGCGCGACGTGATGCAAGGCTATGGCACGATCGCGGCCGAAGTGGTCGAGCAGCGCGATAGCCGGCCCGACCGGTGCGCGTTCACGCACGTCTTCCTGCAGGGCGGCGTGGGCGGGATGGCGGCCGGCCTTGCCAGCTATCTGTGGGAATTCCACGGCGCGCATCGTCCGCGCTTCGTCGTCGTGGAGCCGCAACAGGCCGACTGCCTGTACCAGAGCGCGCTGGCCGGCCGGCCCGCGCGCGCGACGGGCTCGGTCGATTCCGTGATGGCCGGGCTCGCATGCGGCGAAACGTCTCCGCTCGCGTGGAAGATCCTCGAACCCGTCATCGACGATTTCATGACCATTTCGGATGACGATGCGGTACAGGCGATGCGGGTGCTCGCATCGGGCAGCGAAGGCGACGAGCCGATCGTCGCCGGCGAATCGGGCGTGGCCGGGCTGGCCGGTCTCGCGGTGCTGCTGCAACATCCCGATCTCGCCCGGCGGGTCGGGATCGACGGCACGTCCCGCGTGCTGCTGGTCAATACCGAAGGCGCGACCGCGCCGGCGACCTACCGCGAACTCGTCGGCGAAACGGCCGAGGCGGTGCTGGCGCGGCAGTCCGCGTGGCGCGCCAGCGCGGCCCGCTGACCGTCGCCCGTCGCCCGTTCGTCGCCGGGCGCATGAGTCCGGCGACGGCATTCCTCTTTCCGGCATCGCGCTCGTGTTCATGTTCTTCTTTCGCGGCTGGGGCACGCTGGCCGTCGTGATTTCGGTCGCGACGGTCATCTCGTTCCTGACCGGGCCGGTGAGCGTGATGGCGCTGCGCACGCATGCGGCCGATCTGCCGCGACCGCTGCGCGTCGCGTGCATGCCGGTCGTCGCGCCGTTCGCGTTCGTCTGCGCGTCGCTGGTGCTGTACCGGGCGTGCTGGCCGTTGACGGGGCAGATCATCCTGCTGATCGGCGTCGTGCTTATTACCAGTCGAAGAACGGTTGGGCCGACTTCCGCGCGGCACTGCGCCCGGCGCGTGGTGGCTGGTGGCGTACCTGCTGGTCATGGCGTTGCTGTCGCGATGCGGCGGGCGCGAGTTCGGCGGGTACGGGTTCATCGCCGACGGATGGGATCCGGTCGCGGTGGTGATCGTTGCGCTCGCGTTCTATCGCTGGGGTGTCGCCAGCGGGTGGCACAGGCGCACGACGTATCTGCGCGAATACGCGACGGAGCGGCCGGCGGCTGCGGCGGATGACGCGATACCGCTGCCGGCGACACACGCCGGCTGACGCGCGGCGGCACGCGGCGCGGTGTCGTGTACGTGCGCGTGCGGTCGTTTTCGACCGCACGCGCATCATCCGGAAACGTGCACCGCGTGCGCGGTTTCGATCAGGACGACACCAGCGGCACCGTGACCGACGTGCCGGCCGGATCGAGTGCGAGCCCCGTGCCCGGCGTCGGCCGCAGCGTCGCCTCGTTGTCGCTCGACAGCACGACGAGGCCCAGCCGATGGCCGGCTTCGAGCGTGTAGTCGCGTGGCATGAACGTCAGCTTCAGGTCGTACGGCATGCCCGGAAGCACCGGCTGCGACAGCCAGTCGGACACGCGGTTGCGCGGATCGGTCCAGGCGCGCGTGACGATCGTCGCCGTGCCGTCCGGCGCGCGATCGACCAGCAGCGCGGTCACGTTCGCGGCGCCGCTGAAGGTCAGGCGCACGCGTGCGGTCGCACTGCCCGAGAGGCGCGTTGCGGCCGTGAGCGGGGCGGTTTCGAAGCGGCTGCGATGCGCGCCGGTCGCCGTGTTGGCCAGCGTGAGCGCGGGGATCCGTGCGTCGTCGGTGAAGCGCGCGAGCGGGCCGCCGCTCGGCATCCGCAGCAGCGTGCCGGTGCCCGCGCCGTCGCCGCCCGCGAAGTAGGCAACCGGCGTCGCGTGCCGCGCGGCCCAGTCCGCTTCCTTCAGCAACGTGCCGTCCGCCTGCTCGATCACCGCGCGCGGATCGCGTTCGACGCCGTTGTCATAGCCGACCAGATAGCGCGTGAACCAGCGGTTCACCTCGGCGGTCCACGCATCGGCCATCGCCGGCACGCGGGTCGGGTCGGTGTGCTTCAGGCGATGCAGCCACAGCTGCGTCGGCACGCCCTGGCGCCGCATCGCGAGATGCCATGACGTCGACTGGTCGACGCGCACGTTGTCGTCGGTCAGCCCCTGCGCAACGAGTGCCGGCGCGACCGCGCGCGCGGTCGGGATGTCGCGTGCGGCCCAGAACGGCGAATAGTCGCCCGTCGTGCGGTCTTCCTTCTGCAAGGCCTCGTCGATCAGGTGCGTGCAGCGCTCCGGATGCGCGTTCGTGAGCAGCGCCTTGATGTAGACGTCGACGTCCTCGCCCTGATAGCCCTCCGGCGCGCGAACGAGGCCGCCCGAGCGGTAATAGCCGTACATGTTCGACAGCCCGGCGACCGGCACGATCGCATCGAGCCCGCGCGTGCGCAGGCTCGCGACCATCTTCGGCAGCGTGCCGTCGTACGACACGCCGTACATGCCGACGTGGCCCGTCGACCAGCTCGCGACGATGTTCTTGCCGTTTGCATCCTTCGCCGTCGCATCGCGGCCGAGCCAGCGGATCACCGACGCCATCGCGACCGATTCGTCGCGCGTGAGGATAGTCGGGCAGCCGTCGGAACCGGCGGTGCCGAGCGAATCCGCGTAGACGATCGTGAAGCCGCGCGGCACGAAGTAGGTTTCGATCCATGAACGGCCGGCGGCGGCCGCTTCGAGCTGCTGCTGAATGCGGACCTGCGGCGCGGCGGCCATGATGTGCGCGGACGCAGCGCCCTCGGCGGCTGCCGCGGCATGCGGCGTGCCGTCGAGTTCGACGTCGACGTCATGGTCCGGACTGTCGGCGAGCCCCGCGTAGTAGGGGCTTGCGAGCACGATCACGGGCGTGCGCGCGCCGTTGGCGGTTTCGGCCGGACGCACGATGCGCACGTGAATGCGATCGCGTTTGCCGTCGCCGTCGGAGTCGACCGGCGTGTCGACCCACGCGTTGTCCTCGATCGTGCCGCCCGACAGCGACGGCTGTACCTGACCGTTGTCGATCACGGGCCGATAACGTCCGCCGCTGGCCGGGTTTGCATACGGGACGCCGGAAGGAGAAATACGCGACGCGAGCGATGGGGCACTGGCTGCCGCAGCGGCCGCTTCGTCCTGCTGGCCTTGTGCGAGCGCGGATACGCCCGCGACGCTGCCGCCATCGTCACCGCCGCATGCGGCGAGCGTTGCGGCTGCAACGAGCGCGGGTAGCCATGCGCGGCGCGCGCCGATTCGATGAAAGTTCAATGTCGACCTCGTTTCTTGTGATTGTCCGGAACCGGCCGACCGCGATATGCCCCCTGCGGCCCGGCCGGGTGCTGCATCGGATGAAGCGGAACTGCACCATCAAAGGCGCGGGCGAGATGCCCGCGTGTCACGGCAATCGCGTTGCTGTCGGGCGGCACTCGTTACCGCGGCGGCGGTGCGATCAGAGAAAAGGAGTGCGAATCAAATACGAGCATGCCTGGGCGACCTTCAGGTTTCGGATGAAACGGAACGGCACGATGCGATGAGGCGGGGATGTTGCGAACGGCGGTGCTGCAACGGCAGGAAAGCGCGACGCGAGTCGGCATGGCTGGCCGGATTGCTTTCCGGAAGCTTGCGCAAAAGTTATCTCAGTGAAATGTTCGTGTCAAACTTTTTTAGTCTCGATCAAACAATGTTTCCTTCAGACGCCAACACGGACGCTCAACTTTCCCGGAATCGATCCGTAAACAAATAAAAATAATCTGAAAGGAGAGAGGGCAATGACGATGTCGGTCACGGCGGCAGGCAGCCTGTCGCTCGCGCAGATGGCGCAGGCGGCGCTCGACGGGCGCCGGGAAACGGGCGCGGCGGCGTCCGGGGCACCGCAGGACGCGCCGCTGACGGTCCGGGAGCTGGATCCCGTGGCGATGCAGGCGGCGTTGATGAAGCAGTTCTCGATGGTCGGCGATCTGACGATGAAGCTGCGTGGCGTGGCCGACTCGCTTGCGACGAGCATGCAGGAAATCATCGCGAAGCGCCCGGATCTGGCGGACGCGCAATTCGACTTCATGACCGACAACGGCCAGATCAAGGTCGTGTCGAAGACCATGAAGGACAGCGATCGCGCGTGGGTCGAGTCGACGCTGAATGCGAACGCGGGCCTCGTGCGCGCGACACGCGATTTTCACAAGCAGGCGGTCGATCTCGCCGCGCAGGGCGCGGCCGTGCGCGGCGAGACGTTCACGGACGACGATCGCGCGGCGGTCAGCCGCGGCGCCGATGCGCGCTATCAGTTCATGAGCATGCTCAACACGTCCGTCGCACGCAATCAACCGCTGTTCTCCGGCCAACGCGTCGTCGCGCAGGATGGCACGCTGCTGAAGGTCGAAGCGTCGGCCGGCACCGCGAGCGGCACGCTCTCGCTGCTGAATACCGTGCATCAATTGTCGTCGGGCGCGGCGATCGTCGTCGACAAATCCGGCCACAAGACGTACGGCATGCGTGTGGAACTCGTCGGCCTCAATTTCGACGTGCTTGCCGATTACACGCCTGATGGTAGCAACAGCATCGGTTTCCACGAGACTGCGTAACGGCGTGCTGCTTGCGCTACCTGTGCCGATTGCGCTTATTCGTCGCGCAGCGTTTCGGCCGGCCGCACGCGTGCGGCGCACCGGCTCGGGTATAGCGTCGCGACGCACGACATCAGGAATGCGGCCGCGGCGATCGCGATTACGTCGGCCGTAGCGAGTGTCGACGGCAGCGTGCTGACGAAATACGCGGACGGCGTCAGGAAGTGGATGCCGGGCAGCCGCGCACGGCCGGCAGCTATACGGTGCGGGTCGTCGACGATCACGGGCGCAGCGATCAGCGGCCGCTGGGGGTGGGGTTGGAGCAGTAGGCGGGGAGCGCGCCGTGACGGTTGCCGCCGCGTGACCGAGATGTCGCGGCTCGGTCGCGCGTGTTCGCCGATGTCGTTTGCGGACGATCGATCAGGCCGGCCCGTCCGCGCCGTCATCCCAACTCGAACGACGTCACGCCGAACACGCGATCGATCGCAATCGCGGGTGCGTGTTGCGTGTACATCCGCGCGGTTTCGAACACGCTCGTCATGCCGTGCCGTTCCGCCAGCGCGACGGCCGCGGGGTTCGCTTCCGGTACGTCGAGCACGACGACCTCGCCGGGCATGCGTGCCGCCAGCGCACGCAACAGCCCGGTCGCGACGTCTGCATCGTCGGCGAAGAGCGGGCCGATCTTGCAGCCCGCGTTGCAGCGGCGCACGACACCGTATCCGGCGACGCGGCCGGCATCGAGCGCCGCGAGCGCGACGGCGTCGGGCTGGGCGATCCACGCGGAGACGAAGCGCTCGCGCGCGGCGGGGAAACACTGGCGATCGTACGCAAGCAACTGCTCGAACGGCACGTCGGCCGCTGCCGCCACCTGCGCGCATCCGATGCCGCTGACATGCCCCTGATAGCGAATGTTGCGGTACGCGAGCCGGAAGCCGGACTTCCTGTAGTTCGCCTGCTGGGCCACGACGCCGTCGAGCCCAATGTTGCGATCGCCAAGGTAGCGCATGCCGTGCCGCCAGATTCGCATGCCCAGGCCTTTGCCGCGATACCCGGGTTTGACGATGTAAAGACCGAGGAAGCCGAAGTGTTCGTCGTACGCGACGGTGGCGATGCACGCGACCGGCTCGCCGCGCCACACGCCGACGAAGAAGCCGGCCGGATCCGCTTCCCTGAAACAGGGCGGGTCATGCCGGCCGGGGTTCCACCCTTCGGCCGCCGCCCATTCGACCGACATGGCGACGTCGTCCGCCGACATGGTGCGCACGATGAAGTCTTCGTCTCGATCCACGGTTCGCCCCGAGGCTGCTGACCGGACCATCATAGTCCCGGCGACGGGTATCGGCACGGTCATTTCGTGCAGTCATAGGTGCGCGCGTTGCCGGCCGGCGCGGACGGCGCTTCGTTCCCGCTGCACCGTCATCCGTCGTCCGCCTTCGCCTGCAGATCCTTCAATCCCTGAATCACGACCAGCAGCGCGCGGCCGTGCTCGTCCGAGCCGTCCCACGCGTCGACGATCGCGTCGCGCAGCAGGTCGTTGTAGCGGCGGCGCGTCGGCGCGGTATCGACGCCATAGAAACTGCATAGCTTGTTGAATGGCGCGCTGCGCCGCAGCCGATGCCCGTTCGACAACCGCAAACGCGACACGGTCGGCTGGCTGACGCCGGAAAGCCGCGCGATTTCGCTGGACGAGCGCGTGTCCGCCATCAAGCGGCGCAACAGGTCTTGAACAGGAAAATCGTGATCCGGGGCTTCCATGCGATGCATTATACCTATACAGTTACGGTTGTTGAATGGGCTTGCTGTCACCGGCGAGGCTGTATTCCGAGAAAGTTGATGACACTGAAACACCTCCCTCCCACCTTCTGCTGGACGAAGATCGGTACCGAGTCCGGCGAGGAACTGCCGACCGTCGTGCTCCGCAAGGAATGGGAGCGCCGGCTCGGGGGCGGGCGTTTTCTGTGGGGGATCAACCAGCCGCTCGGCAGCAGCGCGGAAGTCGCCGCGCATCGCACGGGCTCGCTGCTCGCGCTGTTTTCGCCGGTCGCGTCGCGCGCGCGGCCGGGCGAGCGCAAGCGCGAGGACGCGCTGCTGTGGAATGCATGGGTCGACGCAAGCGGCCAGGTGCGGCCGTTGCCGCCGCACACGTTCATCGCGAGCCGCTCGACGCTGCCGTCGGGCCGGCGTCGCGAACAGCACTACGCGCTGGTGTGCGCGTCATCCACCGCGCTGACGGTCGGCACGCAACTGCGCGTGTTCCCGGATCACCTGCGCAGCGTGAGCACGGGCAAGCCGCTCGGCGTCGCGCAGGGCGCGGCCGTGGTCGACTGCATCGGGCGTGCGAAGGAACAAACGGGAAAGAGCTATCCGCTTGCGCTGTCGGTCGAACTGGAGGCACCGTATTTCGTGCGGCTCGCACAGCCGTGCGTGCTGAAGGCGCGCGATCTCGCCGACGTGAACAAGGCGACGCGCGCCGGCGATTTCGATCGCTTCGTCGAACTGGTCGCGCGCCTGCGCGGCCGGTCACCGACGGATGCCGTGCGCGGCGTCACGCGCGATCTGTTCGACGTGCCGCCGATCGAAACGGCGGCCGCCTATGTCGCGCCCGCGCATGTGGCGCGGTTGCGCAGTCGGCCGGCTGCCGAGCACCCGCGCGAGCCCACCGGCGATCTGTTCGATCTGTCGTCCGGTGAAGCGGCGGCGTTCGGCGGCTTGACGCATCCGCGCATCGGGCGCGCATGACGTGTGCGCCGCTGAGGTGCGGCGTGTGCATCGGCAGCGAAACCGATGCGCATGCAACGCACGCGCCGGTGCGGCCGTCGTCACGGCGCGCGCAAGAATTTGTTGCAATCTCGCCATAGCGGATCCGCGAACCCGGAGCGACAATCGGCTCGAAGCACGCCGTGCGGCGGCCGATGCGCCGGCAGGCGGTTGGCGATCGTTCACGCCGTCGACATGCGCGCGACGCACACTGGGCGCCGGCTTGCTTCACACAGCAACCCTGAGGGAGAAGTGTCGATGTCGACCCATATCTGTTCGCAGGAAGCCCGGGCCGCGCAACGCTTCGTCGAAGCGACGCGCAATGTCGATCAGGCGTTTCGCGCCGTGCGCGGCGAAAGCGACGACGATATCTCGTCGGCCGAATATGCACGCGCGATGTCGCGCCTCGATCGCGCGCTCGACGAACTGGCGCAAGCGCAGGAATTTTTCGATCGCGTGGTGAGCGCCGACGCGGCACGCGGCAACTGAGTTCGCCGCCGCCGCCGCCGTCGCCGTTTTCGTTGCTCGCTTTTCGTTTTCTGTTTTTCGCCGCGTCGCCCGACGCGCACTGCCTTAGTTCATCCGCTCACCCGCTTGCCGGACGACACCGTCCGGCCCGTCAGTCGTACATCCTTCGCGCGCCTGCAATCGCGATCGCCGCATCATGCCGGCGGGCAGCGGGCATCCCGCTTCAATCTCCCGACGTCAAACCTTCCGCCCTTCGACTGGATAGCCGGGATCCGTATAACCGTGCGTCGACGCATGCCCGGGCGGCACCAGCGCGTCGACGAAGCGCTCGTCGTCGGGGCCGAGCTCGAGCGTCAGCGCATCGACGTAGCTGTCCCAGTGCGCCTCGGTGCGCGGGCCCGCGATCGTCGAGCTGACGATGCGGTTCTTCATCACCCAGGCGAGCGCGAACGCGACCGACGTCGTGCCGCGCGCAGCCGCATGCGCGGCCACCTGCTGCGCGATGTGCAACGATTCGGGCCGCCATTCCGTCTGCCGGATGCGCCGGTCGCCGCGGCCCGCGCGCGAATCGGCGGGCGGCTGCGCATCGGCCGCATATTTGCCGGTCAACACGCCGCGCGCGAGCGGGCTGTACGGCACGACGCCGATCCCGTAATGCGCGGCGGCCGGAAGCTGTTCGACCTCGGCCGTGCGATCGACGAGGTTGTACAGCGGTTCGCTCGCAACCGGCCGATCGATGCCGAGCTGATCCGCGAGTCGCACGATCTCGGCAATGCGCCAGCCCTTGAAGTTCGACAGTCCGATGTAGCGCACCTTGCCTTGCCGGATCAGGTCGGCCACCGCGCGCATCGCTTCGTCGAGCGGCGCGTCGGTCAGCGCGCGATGGAAATAGAGGATATCGATGTAATCGGTTCCGAGCCGCTTCAGGCTCGCGTCGACCGATTCGAAGATCCACTTGCGCGACTGGCCCTGACGGTTCGGCCCCGCGTCCGGTCCGGCCGGATAGCCGAATTTCGTCGCGACGACCCAACTGTCGCGATGTCGTGCGATCGCGCGGCCGACGATTTCTTCCGAGCGTCCGGCGTGATAGACGTCGGCCGTGTCGATGAAGTTGACGCCCTGGTCGAAGGCCTTGCCGATGATGCGCGCCGACGTCGCTTCGTCGGTTTCCCCGCCGAACATCATCGCGCCGAGACACAGCGGCGACACCTTGAGCGCGCTGCGCCCGAGATAGCGGTAATCCATATGCGGACTCCATGCGGACATACGCCCGCGTCGGTTCAAGTCGGTTGAACGGGAACGTGCCGGCCGTGCGTCGTGTTCACACGCCGGCTTCGTCGAAGATGCGTTGCGCGATCGGCAGCGCCGAGCTTGCGGTCGGCCAGCCGGAGTAGAACGCGAGGTGGGTGATCGCCTCGATCAGCTCGTCGCGGGTGAGGCCGTTGTCGAGCGCTTTCTTCAGATGGAACGGCAGCTCGTTCACGCGATACAGCGCGACGAGGCTCGCGACGGTGATCAGGCTGCGATCGCGCGGCGACAGGCCGGGGCGCTGCCACACGTCGCCGAACAGCACGTTGTCGGTGTAGTCGGCGAGGGCCGGCGCGATGGCGCCGAAGGCGCGGCGCGCGGGGGAAGTCGGTTCGGACATCGATGGCTCCGGATGACGTTGAAGACACCAACGATGGTAGCTACCGAAACGCTTATCGATAATCCCCAATAATTCGCATGCACTTATCGAGCGGGTTCATGAATGAGCCGGATGGCGCAGCGCGTCGACGATCAGCGCGAGCGCGCGCGACGACTGCCGCCGGCTCGCGTAGTACAGGTGATGACCGGGGAACGTCGGGCACCAGTCGTCGAGCACGCCGACGAGGCGGCCGGCATCGACATGCGGCGCGGCGAGTTCGGCCGGCACGTACGCGAGGCCGTAGCCGGCGAGCGCCGCGTCGAGCATTTCATAGGTGCCGTTGAACGTGACCTGGCCGTCGACGCGCACTTGCAGCGTGTCGTCGCCGCGCGCGAGTTCCCATGCGTACAGCGCGCCGTGCGTCGGCAGGCGCAGGTTGATGCAGTCGTGCGCGACGAGATCCTGCGGCGTCGTGGGCCGCTCGCGTTGCGCGAAATACGCGGGCGCGCCGACGATCGCCATTTTCAGGTCGGGCGAGATGCGCACCGCGATCATGTCCTTCGCGACCTGGTCGCCGAGCCGCACGCCGATGTCGAAGCGTTCCGCGACGATGTCGGACAGCCCGTAGTCGGTCACGAACTCGACCTTCAGGTCGCGATAGTCGCGCAGCATCGGCGACAGCTTCGGCCACAGCAACGTGCGGATCACGTAGTCCGTCGCATTGATGCGCACGGTGCCGGCCGGCTTGTCGCGCAGCTCGGCGAGCGCGGACAGCTCGGCCTCGATTTCGTCGAAGCGCGGCGCGAGGTTCAGCAGCAGGCGCTCGCCGGCTTCGGTCGGCGACACGCTGCGCGTCGTGCGCGTGAGCAGCCGCACGCCGAGACGCGTCTCGAGCGAGCGGATCGTATGGCTGAGTGCGGATTGCGATACGCCGAGCCGGGCGGCCGCGCGCGTGAAGCTGCGCTCGCGTGCGACGGCGATGAAGGCAAGCAGGTCCGCAAAGTTGTCGCGCGGCATGGGAAAACGTGGGTGGTCGATGCCAGCGCATCGTACCACCGGGTTCGCTGCACGGCAGTGCCGCGCGTCAGCCCGCGTGCGTCATGCCCGGCGCATGGGGCGCCGGATGGTAGGCATAGCCGCCGTGCTGGAACGACATCGCGAAGAACCGCATCTGGTAGCGGATCGCCTGCGCCCAGTAATCCCACGTGTGGCCGCCGGGACGTTCCGCATAGTCGTGCGGCACGCCGAGCGCGACGAGCCGCTCGTGCAGCGTGCGATTCGAGCCGACGAACGCGTCGTCGCGGCCGCAGTCGATCGTCAGGTCGAGATGCGCGCGGACGAACGCGCGTGCGCTTTCGACGATCGCGTTGCGGTTCCAGAACGACGAATGGCGGACGGGGTCGCCGAACACGTGGTCGATGCCCGGCTCGTCCTCGCAGCAGCGCGGGTCGACCGCGCCGCTGATGCTGCCGACCGCGCCGAACGTGTCGGGCCGGTCGAGCGCGATGCGCAGCGCGCCGAAGCCGCCCATGCTGAGCCCGGTGATCGCGCGCGCCGGTTTGGCGGCGATCGTCCTGAAGTGATCGTCGATATAGGACACGACTTCGTCGCCGACGAAGGTTTCGTAGCGGCTGCCCGAGTCGAACGGACTGTCGATGTACCAGCTCTCGTGCCCGCCGTCGGGCATCACGAGGATCGCGTGATAGCGGTCGGCGAGCGCGGCGATGTGCGTGTTGCTGGTCCAGTCGGTGTGGTCGCCGCCGGAGCCGTGCAGCAGGTAGACGACCGGAAAGCGTTCGACGCCGCGTTCGGCGCCGCTGTGTTGGCGTGCGTAGTCGTCGGGCAACACGACGGTCGCCTTCAGCGTTTCGCGCATCGCCGCGCTCGGGATTGCCACGACCCGCGTCTGGAACGCGAGGGCGGGGCCCGCAACGGCGAGCAGCAGGAGCAACCAGAATGCACGTACCAGGTTCATTGATCGTCGCATGTATCGCCTCCGTCCGGCGGTCGGGCGCCAGGACAACCCGGTTCGGCGACTCTAGCAACCGCGCCTTTCAACCATATTTCGGCGAAACCTACGGGTTGTCAGGCGGGCGGCGTGCAGCCGGCGGCTGCATGCGTCAGCCGAGACAGCGCGCGAGCGTGTCGCGAAACGCGGTCTCATGCGGCGACATCGCGATGTCGCGATCCATCAAGTGCGGGCCGGCGGGCGCCCATAAAGTTCGCTTCATGGTGGATGGCCAGCCGGACCGGGCCGCCACCTTCCGACGAACGACAGAACAGGGAAAACGCCCATGCAACCGATCTCCGTTGTGAAGAAGCAAGACATCGTCGCTGCCGACCGCTGGATGCAGCAACGGCCCGAAAGCGCGCTGACGCTGCCGTCGCGCTATTTCTATGACGATGCGGTGTTCGCGGCCGAGCGCGACCGCATCTTCATGTCGGCGTGGCACGTGATCGGCCACAAGTCGGAACTGAGCACGCCCGGGCAGTTCGTGATGACCGACGTGTTCGACCAGAGCGTGATCGCCGCATGCGGCCGCGACGGCCAGGTCCACGCGTTCCACAACGTTTGCCAGCATCGCGGCAACCGCCTCGTCGAAGCGCGGCGCGGCGTGCAGAAAGGGCTGTTCCGCTGCGCGTACCACTCGTGGTGCTATGGCGCCGACGGCAGCCTGCGCGGCGCGCCGCGCACCGATCGCATCGAGGGTTTCGATATTTCGGACTACAACATTCCGAAGGTGCGCGTCGAGGAACTCGGCGGGTTCTACTACTTCAACCTCGATCCGAATGCGCCGTCGATGCGCGACCAGTTCCCTGGCGCCGACGCGGAGATGAAGCGCGTGTTTCCGAAGCTGGACGCGTACCGGCTGATGGAGGAGAAGGACGTGATCGTGCCGGCGAACTGGAAGGTCATCATGGACAACTCGATCGAGGGCTATCACTTCTCGCTGTCCGGCCCGCATCACGTCGAGCTGGCCGGCCTGATCGACTTCGACGGATACCGGCTCACGCAGCACGACAAATGGTGGACCTACACGGCGCCGGCCAATCTCGGCGCGACCGCCGCGTACGGCGTGCCGCTCGGCGACAAGAATCCGGACGAGTGCTTCTTCAACATCGGGATCTGGCCGCACAACACGTTCTACACGTTCCCGTACTCGGAATTCCTCGCGACGTTCCTGATCATTCCGCTGGAACCGGAGAAGACGCTGCTGCGCTTCGGCTACTACTCGACGCACGACGAGATCCCCGCGGTGACGAAGGCGTGCATGGACTGGATGAACACCGATCTCGGCCCGGAAGACATCCGCCTGAACATCTCGGTACAGAAGGGGCTGCATTCGGTCGGCTACAACCAGGGCCGCTACGTGATCGACGCCGAGCACAGCAACGAGAGCGAACACCTCGTGCATCACTTCCACACGCTCGTGCACGACGGCATTCACGGCGCGTGAGCGGCGGGGAGCGCCGCTCCCCGTTGCGTCTCCGGCGAGGACGACGGCGCCGATTCGCCCGTTCGACCTTCATGATCACGATCAACTGCATGCATGCGATGAAGAAATCAGACGCAATCGACGCTGTGCGTCGCGACTACGACTATGTGATTGTCGGTGCGGGATCGGCCGGCTGCGTGCTGGCCAACCGGCTCGGGCAGGATCCGAACGTGCGGATCCTGCTGCTCGAGGCCGGCCCCGCGAACCGGCACTGGTCGATCGACATGCCGTCCGCGATGGGCATCGTGGTGGGCGGCAACCGTTTCAACTGGCAGTACCGGTCGGAGCCGGAGCCGTTCCTGAACCGCCGCCGCATCGCGACGCCGCGCGGGCGCGTGCTCGGCGGTTCGTCGTCGATCAACGGGATGGTCTATATCCGCGGCCATGCGCGCGACTACGACGGCTGGGCCGAGCAGGGCTGCACCGGATGGAGCTACCGCGAGGTGCTGCCGTATTTCATCCGCTCGGAACGGCACGAACTGGGCGCCGATGCCTATCACGGCGACAGCGGCCACCTGCGCGTGACGGCCGGCCGCACCGACACGCCGCTCACGCGCGCGTTCATCGCATCGGGCGTCGATGCGGGCTACGCGCATACCGACGACGTGAACGGCTATCGGCAGGAAGGTTTCGGCCGCGTCGATCGCACGACGTGGAACGGTGCGCGCTGGAGCACCGCGCGCGGCTATCTTGCGCAGGCGCTCGAACGCGGCAACGTCACAGTGCTGACCGGTGCGCTCGTGCTGCGCGTGCTGTTCGACGGCAAGCGCGCGACCGGCATCGAGTATGCCTGCGACGGCGCCACGCACGAAGTGACGGCGAACGCCGAAGTGCTGCTGTGCGGCGGCGCGATCAATACGCCGCAACTGCTGATGCTGTCCGGCGTCGGGCCGGCCGGCGAACTGGAACGCGCCGGCGTGCGCACGCGGCACGATCTGCCGGGCGTCGGCCGCAGGCTGTCCGATCACCCGGACACCGTGGTGCAGTATCTGTGCCGCAAGCCGGTGTCGATCTATCCGTGGACGGTCGCGCCGCGCAAATGGTGGACCGGCGCGAAATGGTTCGCGCAGCGCGAAGGGCTGGCCGCGACGAACCATTTCGAGGCCGGTGCGTTCATCCGTTCGCGCGCGGGCGTCGAGCACCCGGATCTGCAACTGACGTTCATGCCGCTCGCGGTGCAGCCGGGCAGCGTCGACAGCGTACCCGCGCATGCATTCCAGGTGCATATCGACCTGATGCGCCCGACGAGCCTCGGCGCGGTGACGCTGACGTCCGGCGATCCGCGCCAGCCGCCGAAGATCCTGTTCAATTACCTGAAGACCGAACGCGACCGGGCCGACATGCGCGCCGGCGTGCGCCTCGTGCGGGAGATCCTCGCGCAGCCGTCGTTCCGCGACCTGTGCGGCGACGAGCTTTCGCCGGGTGCGGGCAAGACCGACGACGCGTCGCTCGACGCGTGGGCGCGCGACATCACCGAGACGGGCTACCACGCGGCGGGCACCTGCAAGATGGGCCCGGCGTCCGATCCCGAAGCGGTGGTCGGCCCCGACCTGCGCGTGCACGGCCTCGAGCGGTTGCGCGTGATCGACGCGTCGGTCATGCCGACGATCGTCAGCGGCAACACCAATGCGCCGACCGTGATGATCGGCGAAAAGGGCAGCGATCTCGTGCTCGGGCGCACGCCGTTGCCGCCTTCGTCGGCGCCCGTCTGGGCGCAGCCTGAATGGCGCACGCGTCAACGGTGAGCACGATGGAGCCGATCCTCTCGATTCCGGCCGTCGCGCATATCGACGCGCGTGTCGTCGACGCGACGATGCTTACACCGGAGATCCGCGGCGTCGTGTTCGCGTCGGCCGACGGCGCAGCGCTGCCGCCGGCCGAGCCCGGCGCGCATGTCGAGCTGCGCCTGCCGGGCGGCATCGTGCGCCAGTACTCGATCGTCGAACGCGCGGCCGACGGATCGACCTACCGGATCGCGGTGCTGCGCGAGCCGCGCTCGCGCGGCGGGTCCGCGTATGTCGTCGAGCGGCTGGCGCCGGGCGACGCGGTCAGCCTGAGCGCGCCGCGGAATCATTTCGTGCTCGACGAGCACGCGAGCGACTACGTGCTGATCGCGGGCGGCATCGGCATCACGCCGATCCTGCCGATGGCGCGCCGGCTCGAGGCGCTCGGCAAGCCGTTCACGCTGTGCTGCCTGGCGCGATCGCGCGAGCGGATGGCGTTGCTCGACGCGATCGAAGGCGGCGCGCTGCGACCGAACACCCGGCTGCATTTCAGCGAACGGGACGGCGAGGTCGATCTGCGCGCGCTGCTGGGCACGCCGCGCGCGGGCACGCAGGTGTATGTCTGCGGCCCGGCGCGGCTGATCGACAGCGTGCTCGACGCGGCGCGCGACTGGCCGGCCGGCGCGATCCGCTTCGAGCGCTTCGCGGCGCCCGCGGCGCCGTGCGCGCCACGCGACGACGCGCGGGCGTTCGAGGTCGAGCTTGCCAGCACCGGCCGCCGTATCGCGATACCCGCGGAGCGGTCGATTCTCGACGTGCTGCGCGACGAGCGGATCGCGGTCGAATCGGTTTGCGCGGAAGGCATCTGCGGCACCTGCGCCGTCAGGCTGCTCGACGGCGAGGCCGACCATCGCGACGGTCTCCAGACGGACGAGGAGAAGCGCGCGAACAATCTCATCTATATCTGCGTGTCGCGCGCGAAGTCGTCACGACTCGTGCTGGATCTTTAGTTGTCCTTCAACCTGTCTGGAGAAATCACGATGAACGTCGTCAGGAAAACCCTCGGGTGTATCGCGCTGGCGGGCGTCTGCGCGGGTCATGCGGTCGCACGGGAACCGGCAACCTGCCGCGTCGTGCGGTTCGCGGAGATCGGCTGGACCGATATCGCCGCGACGACCGCGCTCGCGTCGACCGTGCTGTCGAGTCTCGGCTATCAGCCGACCAGGACGATGGCATCGATTCCGATCGCGCTGGCCGGGCTGAAGGCGCGCCAGATCGACGTGTACCTCGGCGACTGGCGGCCGTCGATGGATGCGACGAGCGAGCCGTTCGTGAAGAGCGGCGCCGTGAAGGTGCTGGACCGCCCGAACCTCGTCGGCGCGAAGTACACGCTCGCGGTTCCGGCGTATGCATACGACGCCGGCCTGCGCTCGTTCGGCGACATCGCGAAGTTCGCGGACAAGCTGCAGGGCCGCATCTACGGGATCGAGCCGGGGAACGACGGCAACGAGCTGATCCGCAAGGCGATCCAGGGCAATCAGTACGGGCTCGGCAAGTTCAAGCTGATCGAATCGAGCGAGGCCGGCATGCTGGTCGAGGTCAAGCGGGCGATCCGCGATCATGCGTGGATCGTCTTTCTCGGCTGGGAGCCGCATCCGATGAACCTCGACTTCAACATGCGCTATCTCGGCGGCGGCGACGCGCTGTTCGGCCCGAATTACGGCGAGGCGAAGGTCTATACGATGACGGCGCCCGACTACGCGGCGCGCTGCCCGAATGCGGCGAAGCTGGTCGCGAACCTGCAGTTCACCACGGACATGGAGAACCAGGTGATGAAGGCGATCGCCTCCGGCAAGCAGCCCGAGGTCGCGGCGAAGGCGTGGCTGCAGCAGCATCCGGGCGTGCTGAAGGACTGGCTGGCCGGCGTCACGACGGCCGACGGACGCGATCCGCGCGCGGCGCTCGACGTCGCGCTGGATCTTCACTGAGCGTGCGGCGCGCATCGTGTGCGCCGTGGCTCGTGCCGGCCCACACGATGGCGAACCGGAACCCATCGGAGCAAACGACGATGAACGAGAACCAGGCCGGCCGGCTGGCCGGCAAGGTGGCCGTGGTGACGGGCGCGGCGAGCGGAATCGGCAGGTGCATCGCGCTGCGATTCGCGCGCGAGGGCGCCCGCGTGATCGCGACGACGAGCCGCAATGTTGCGCAGCTCGACGCGACGTGCGCGATGGCGCGTGACGGCGCGATCGTCGGCAGGCAGGCCGACGCGCGTTCCGCCGAGCAGGTCGGCGAGCTGGTCGATTTCGTGGAACGCGCGTTCGGCCGGCTCGACATCCTGTGCAACAACGCGGGCGTGATCCGCGAAGCGATGCTCGTCGACACGACCGAGGCGGACTGGGACGTCGTGATGGACGTGAACCTCAAGGGCGTGTTTCTCGGCTGCAAATACGCGATTCCGGCGATGATCCGCAGCGGCGGCGGCGCGATCGTCAATCTCGGCTCGACGAGCAGCTTCGTCGGCGAACCGCTGCATGCGGCCTACTGCGCATCGAAGGGCGGCGTGCTGATGCTGACGCGCTGCGTGGCGATCGAGCATGCGAAGGACCGCATCCGCGCCAATGCGGTGTGCCCGGGCTGGATCGATACGCCGATGAATACGCCGTTCATCGACGCGCTCGGCGGTCGGCAGCGGATGGATGCGCTGCTCGACGCGGTTCAGCCGCTCGGGATGGGCACGCCGGAGCAGGTCGCCGACGTCGCGCTGTTTCTCGCGTCCGACGAAAGCAGTTTCGTCACCGGCACGTCGGTTCTCGTCGATGGCGGGTTGACCGCACAATAACGCGCGTCGACGGACGATTCGCGCCGCGTCGCGCGAATCGTCCGTGCGCGCGGGCATGCCTGCGCATGCCGCCCCGCGCGCCGCGCATCGCTACCACGCATACGATGGCGACTCGTCGTCGAGAATCGCGCGGAGTTCCGCCAGATGCTGCGCCGCGAATCCCGCATAGTCGTCGCGCCACTGGATCATCGTCTTGCGCGCGACCTGTTCGGTCGCGATCTTCAACGGCTGGCCGGTTTGCAGCGCGCTCACGTAGGTCTCGCACGCGCGCTCGAAGTAATACAGATCGTCGAACGCCTGCGCGACCGACGACGCGACGACGATCACGCCGTGCTGGCCCATCAGCAGCACGGGCTTGTCGCCCAGCGCGTCGGCGACGCGGCGCGCTTCGTCGCCGAGCCCCATGCCGTCGAATCCGGTATCCACGGCGACCCGTTCGAAGAAACGCATGCAGTTCTGGTCGAGCGGCGGCAGCGCGGGCTGCGCGAGGCACGACAGCACCGTCGCGTATTTCGAATGCACGTGCAGCACGCAGCGTGCATGCCGGTGACGCTTGTGGATTTCCGAATGGAGCGCCCACGCGGTGAGGTCGGGCGCGTCGTCGCGGCGGATCGTGTCCGCGTCGTCGGCATCGACGAGCAGCAGTTCGCTCGCGCGCACCCGCGAGAAATGACGTCCGCGCGGGTTGATCAGGAATTGCCGGTTGTCGTCGGATACGGCGGCGCTGAAGTGGTTGGCGATCGATTCGTGCATGCCGAGGCGCGCGGTCCAGCGGAACGCGCACGCGAGATCCGCGCGTGTCGCGCGATGCGTCTGGTCGGGTTGCGTGGCAGTGAGCATGTCGGGTTCCCGTGTCGGTGGAGATCAGAACCAGCGTTGCGGGCTGGCTTCGAAGTTGACGTACGCGTGCTTCAGTTCGGTGTATTCGTCGAGGCCGCTGCGCGACAGCTCGCGGCCGATGCCGCTGGCCTTGTAGCCGCCCCACGGCGCGCCCGGCAGCGTCACGTTGTAGTCGTTGACCCACACGGTCGCCGCCCGCAACCGGCGCATCACGCGGTTGGCGCGCGCGAAGTCGCGCGTCCACACGGCGCCGGCAAGGCCGAACGGCGTGTCGTTGGCCAGCGCGAGCGCGTCGTCCTCGCTGTCGAACGTCTCGACGGTCAGCACCGGGCCGAACACCTCGTCGCGCGCGATCGCCATCGTCGTGCGCACGTCGGCGATCAGCGTCGGTTCGATCCAGAAGCCGGTCGCGAACGCGTCGCCCGCGGGCGCGCGGCCGCCGCATACGATGCGCGCGCCTTCGCGCGCGGCGTCGCCGATCAGCGCCAGCACGCGATCGCGCTGCTGGGCGGAAATCACCGGGCCCATCCGCGTGGCCTCGTCGACGCCGTGGCCGAGCCGGATCGCCGCGATGCGTTCGGCGAGCGCATCGACGAAGCGGTCGTGCAGCGCGCGTTCGACCAGCAGCCGCGAGCCGGCCGAGCACATCTGTCCGGCGTTGAAGAACGCGGCATTCAGCGCGTAGTCGAGCGCCGTGTCGAAATCGGCGTCGGCGAACACGATGTTCGGGTTCTTGCCGCCGAGTTCGAGCGACACGCGCTTGAAGTTCGACGCGGCCGCGCGCATCACGCTGGCGCCGGCCGCGTTGCTGCCGGTCAGCGAGATCAGGTCGACCTCGGCGCTCGACGCGAGCGTGTCGCCCACGTCGGCGCCGCCCGTCACGAGATTGAGCACGCCGCGCGGCAGGCCCGCGTCGTGCGCGAGCTCGACCAGGCGATGCGTGGACAGCGGCGTCAGCGACGCGGGCTTGATGACGACCGTGTTGCCGGCCACGAGCGCCGGCGCGAGCTTCCACGCGGCCTGCAGCAACGGGTAGTTCCATGGCGTGATCAGCCCGCACACGCCGACCGGCTCGCGCAGCGTGACGCTGAGCGCGTGCGGCTGCGTGGCGTTCACGCTCCCCGATTCGGTGACCGCGAGGCTCGTGAAATAGTCGAAGGCCGCGGCGGCGTCGTGCACGTCGGACGCCGATTCGGCCAGTGTCTTGCCGGTGTTCGCGGTCTCGATGCGCGCGAGCGCGCTCGCTTCGCCGCGCAGCGCATCGGCCAGCGCGCGCACGCAGGCCGCGCGCTCGCCTGCGGGCCGGCGCGGCCACTCGCCGTGATCGAACGCGGTGCGCGCCGCGCGAATCGCGTGTTCGGCATCGGCCGTCGTGCCGTACGACACGCGCGCAATCGTTTCGCCGGTGCCGGGATCGACGATGGCGCGCTGTCCGCCGGCGGCGGCGGGTTGCCACGCGCCGTCGATATAGAGCTGTTTGATGTGCATGGAGCAGGTTCCCGGAAGTCAGTGGATACGCGTGCATCGCCCGGATGCGGGCGGAACGCGAGCCGACTATAAGGGGCGTGCGCGGCCCGCACTTGATCGATTGCGACGGCGCGTGACGTACTGCGGCGGCGCGTGCGGGGCGGGCGCCGCCGGTGTTGCGACCCTGCGGAAAGCGACAGCGTAATGTCGCTTTTCATCAAGTACCGAAAGGCGGCGGGCGGCACAGTCGGGGTTGAACGGATGGCGCGTCGGAGACGCGCCGCCTACGATTTCCCGCCAGGCGGCCCCTGTATCCGGCCGGATCGAAACTGCCATGACTTCACGGAAACTGCCTTTGCCGGCCGGGCCGGCGGCCACGCACGCACCGCGCCAGGTCGGCTTGCTCGTCCTGCCGCAGTTCTCCCATCTGGGGCTCGCGCTGCTGATCGAGGCGATGTCGCTCGCGAACTGGCTCGGGCAGCGCACGCTGTACGCGTGGACCGTGCTGTCGGCCGACGGCGAACCGGTGCAGGCGACCAACGGCATGTCGACGCCGACCCGGCCGATCGGCGACCAGCGGGGCGCGTTCGCGACGATCTTCGTGGTCGCGAGCTTCGAGGCGCAGCAGCACGGGAAGCACCGCGGCGTGAAGACGTGGCTGCAGAACCAGATGGCGTTCGGCACGCAGATCGGCGGCGTCGAGACGGGGACCGAACTGCTCGCCGCGGCCGGCCTGCTGCACGGGCGGCCGTCGGCCGTGCACTGGGACAACGTCGAAGGATTTCAGGAGGCGTATCCGAAGGTCGGCGCGACCACGCGGCTCTACACGATCGAGCCGCGCCTGATCACGTGCGCGGGCGGCACCGCGATCATCGACATGATGCTCGACTGGATCGGCCGCGAACACGGCGCCGAGCTCGCGCGGGAGATTGCGCGGCATCTGCTGCATGCGCGGCCGCGCGGCGCGGACGAGGCGCAGTTGTCGGACCGCGAGGCGGAGCCGGAGGCGATGAGCGCGTCGGTCGCGAAGGCGATCCGGCTGATGCGCGAGTCGATGGCGGAGCCGATGTCGTGCGAATCGGTCGCGCAGGCGGTCGGGCTGTCCAAGCGCCAGCTCGAGCGGCAGTTCAAGCGGCATACGGCGACCGCGCCGCTGCAGTACTACCTGAGCCTGCGGGTCGCGACCGCGCACCAGTTGCTGCAGCAGACGGAACTGAGCGTGTCGCAGGTTGCGGCAGCGACCGGCTTCGAATCGGTCGAGCATTTTTCCCGCGTGTACAAGTCGCGGTTCGGATGCCCGCCGAGCCGCGATCGCCTGCAATCGTGGGGCGCGCCGGTGATGCGTCATCCGGTGCCGGCGGCGTAGCGCGCCGCGGTTGTGCGACGGCGCTTCGATGTGCTGCACGACAGCGGTCGAAACGGACAGGCATGGCGGCGCGATCTCGCCGGGTAACGTATCGAGGCGATGCATTACCCGGCGAGACCGCGCCGTCGATCCGTTTGTTCCGAGGATTGGGCCGCGCCGGCTTACGCGCTGCGCTTGCCGTCCATCTCCGCGCGCAGTCGCGCTTCCTGTTCCTGCAGTTCCGGCGTGAAGGCGTCGCCGAAGTCCTCGAGCGAGAAGATCCCGCGGATCTCGATGTCCGAATCGGTCGGCATCGGGTTCGGGCAGCGCTTGACCCACTCGACGGCTTCCTCCATCGACTTCACTTCCCACAGCCAGTAGCCGGCGACGAGCTCCTTGGTCTCGGCGAACGGGCCGTCGACGACGGTCCGCTCGTTGCCGGAGAAATGCACGCGCTTGCCGCGCGAGCTCGGATGGAGCCCTTCGCCGGCGAGCATCACGCCGGCCTTCACGAGTGCCTCGTTGTACTGGCCCATTGCCGCCAGCAGTTCGGTATCGGGCATCGTGCCCGATTCGGAAGAGGCCGTTGCCTTGACGATCACCATGACGCGCATTGTTGCTGCTCCTTGAACGGTAAAAGGGAGGGCGGCCGGCCGCGCGGACGGCAAAACGACCGGTTACGACACTACGACGCGCGACGATCGCGTCGATCGACATCGCCTGCGAAAAAATTTCGAAGACCGATGACGGGGCGGGCGGTTCTCGGCAATACGCGCGGGCCGGGCAGGTTCGCGGTCGGCCGCATATGCCGCCTTGGCGGGCGCATCGAACCTGGTGCCTCGACGAGGCTCGCCGGCCAGCCGTCGGGCGGCCCGGACCGGAGTGCCGGTTCAAAACTGGTATGCTGACCGGCATTACGTTCGCGTGGAGGGCGCCATGGCAGCGAAGGAAGTGTCGAAGAAGAAGTACCTGAAAATTCTGAACAAACGCTTGCGCGCGGAGCCGGATGCGCCGGCCGGCGCGTCGTTCGTGTTCTTTCCGCTCGGCGCGAAGGCCAAGCATGCGACGGGCGTCGTGTCCGGCGAGCCGCGCAGCAAGCGCGAGCTCGCGTTGATGGCTTCGATCCAGAGCAAGGCGGCCGACGAATTCGTCGTCACGGGCGCCTGAGCGCGCCAGCCGGCCGCGCGCGGCGCGCTTGCGCTACGCGGTGGCCGCCTCGCAGTGGGCGATCACCCCGGCGATCACGCGCGGAATGTCGTGCGTGATCGCCGGGCCGTGCATCGGCAGGATGATGTCGAGGTCGAGCGCCTGGATGCGGCGCAGCGCGCTCGCCATGTGCGCGAGCGACGGCAGGTAATCCGAACGCGTGATCGAATCGAGGATCGCGGGCAGCGGGTCGTCCGTTTCCGCGTTGCCGAAGCGCATCAGGATGTCCGACGACAGCAAGGCCTTGTACGCCGGCAGATATACGACGAGCGCGTCCCATTGATGCACGTGCTTCGTGAAGACCGGCACGACGTCGATGCCCGACAGCGTCGCGGGCACGCCATCCTTCAGCGGAATCGCGCGCACGCCGAACACGTCGGCGAGCCCCCACGTGCACATCGGATGACCGTACGCGACGAGCGCCGGATTGGCCGCGAGGAAATCGGGCAGCGCGCCCATTTCGTCGGCCTCGAAGTGCGGAACGATCACGCTGCTCACCATCGACGGCGCGATGCCGACGGTGTCGAGCGCCGCGCTCAGTTGCGTGAAATTGGAGCGGGTGCCGGTTTCGACACACAGCACGTCGCCGTGCGGCGAGCGGATGAAGAACTGGCTGAAGCCCAGGTTCAGCGTATCGACGAACGTCGTGGCGCGAAACAGGCCGTCGCGGACGGCATCGATCCGGGAAGCGCTCATCGGGAGATCCTCACGCAGGAAGTGGGGCCGCGCGGCCCGCGCCTGTCGGGCGGCAGCGGCCGGTCTTCCGATCCAGTCTAGCAGCGCCGGTCCGGTTGCGCGAACCGGGCCGATGCGGCCGCGACTGCGCGCACCGCGTCAGTTCTTCAGCTTGTAGCCGGTGCGGAACATCCACGCGACGATCGCGAGCAGGATCGCGAGGAACAGCGTGGTCGCGGCGAGGCTGATCCACACGTGCACGTCGGCCAGCCCGTAGAACGACCAGCGGAAGCCGCTGATCAGATACACGATCGGGTTGAACAGCGTGATGATGCGCCACACGGGCGGCAGCATGTCGACCGAGTAGAAGCTGCCGCCGAGGAACGTGAGCGGCGTGATGATCAGCAGCGGCACGAGCTGCAGTTTCTCGAAGCTGTCGGCCCAGATGCCGATCACGAAGCCGAACAGGCTGAACGTGATCGACGTCAGTACGAGGAACAGCACCATCCAGAACGGATGCAGGATGTGCAGCGGCACGAACAGGCCGGCGGTGGCGAGGATGATCAGCCCGAGCAGCAGCGACTTCGACGCGGCCGCGCCCACGTACGCGATCACGATTTCCCAGTACGACACGGGCGCGGACAAAATCTCGTAGATCGTGCCCGTGAAGCGCGGGAAGTAGATGCCGAACGACGCGTTCGAGATGCTCTGCGACAGCAGCGACAGCATCACGAGGCCCGGCACGATGAACGATCCGTAGCCGATCCCGTTCACGTCGCTGATGCGCGAGCCGATCGCCGAGCCGAACACGACGAAGTACAGCGACGTCGAGATCACCGGCGCGATGATGCTCTGCATCAGCGTACGGCGCGTACGGGCCATTTCGGCACGGTAGATCGCGCGGATGCCGTGGAGATTCCAGTTGGCCATGTGCGTTACGCCCCTTGTGTGCCGTTGCGGCGGTTGTCGATCAGGCTCACGAAAATGTCCTCGAGCGAGCTCTGCGTCGTATGCAGGTCGCGAAAGCCGATGCCGGTCGCGCCGAGCGCGTTGATCAGTTTCGCGATGCTCGCATCGTCACGCTGCGAGTCGTACGTGTAGACGAGCGCGGTGCCGTCGTCCGCGCGTTCGAGGCCGAACGGCGCGAGTTCGGCCGGCACGGCAGCCAGCGGCTGCTCGAGCTGCACGGTCAGCTGCTTCTTGCCGAGCTTGCGCATCAGCTCGCGCTTCTCCTCGACGAGCACGAGCTCGCCGCCGAGGATGATGCCGATCCGGTCGGCCATTTCCTCGGCTTCCTCGATGTAGTGCGTGGTGAGCAGGATCGTCACGCCGCTTTCGCGCAGCGAGTCGACGAGCTTCCACATGTCGCGGCGCAGCTCGACGTCGACGCCGGCCGTCGGCTCGTCGAGGAACAGGATGCGCGGCTCGTGCGACAGCGCTTTCGCGATCATCACGCGGCGCTTCATCCCGCCCGACAGCGTCATCAGCTTGTTGTCGCGCTTGTCCCACAGCGACAGCGCCTTCAGCGTCTTCTCGATGTGCGCGGGATCGGGCGCCTTGCCGAACAGGCCGCGGCTGAACGACACGGTCGCCCAGACGGATTCGAACGCGTCGGTCGTCAGTTCCTGCGGCACGAGGCCGATCATTTCGCGCGCGGCGCGGTATTGATCGCGGATGTCGTGGCCGCCGACCGTCACGCGGCCTTCGGTCGGCGTGACGATCCCGCAGATCGAGCCGATCAGCGTGGTCTTGCCCGCGCCGTTCGGCCCGAGCAGCGCGAAGATCTCGCCGGGGCGGATGTCGAGGGTCACGTGCTTCAGCGCCTGGAAGCCGGACGCGTAAGTCTTGGAGAGGTCGGAAACGGAAAGGATCGGTTGCATGCTCACGGATGGCACGGCCGGTCGGTCCGACGCTGCGCGCCGCGCGTGCCCGGCGCCGCCGCTGCGGGGCGGCCGGTTGCGGGTGCGGCATGGCGAGCGTGCGTCATGTCGAACGGCGTTGTGGTGCGGGATCGCAGGATCGCCATATTAGCAATCGGTAGATGGAAATGCATTCTGGTGGAAAGGCCGGGCGATGTCGGCGCCGGATTTGCGTCCAATGTGCAGGCATTGCCCGACAACGCGGCACTTTATTTGAGATAAGCAAACAATCCGCATCGTTTTCGGCAATGCGGGCGCCGATCGCGCATTCGCGCGGCGGCACGACGGCGGGGCGGCGAACTGTGCCGCCCGGACACCGCCGCGCCGTACCGGGACGCCACGCGCGGCGCTCGCGATAATGCGTTCCTTTCACGTCTGCGGAGCGGTGCGCATGTCTCTGGTCGATTTCAAGTCCGTTGCGGCCGCGCAGGCCGCCGCGTGGCAGTCCACGATCGTCGGTGAAGTCGGGCCGGCCCGGATCAAGGTGTTGCGCATGGATGCGCAGCCGTACGAAGCGGAAGTGCACGACTACAACGAAGGGCTGCTGGTGCTCGACGGCCGGCTGATGCTCGAGGTCGATGCGCAAACGATCGTGGTGGAGGCCGGCCAGATGTATCTCGCGCTCGCCGGCACGCGCCACGCGGTGCTGCCGGGCAGCCACGGCACGCTGGCGATCATCGACGTGTGACGTTGCGCCGCAGCATCCCTGCCGGTCGCGGCAGGCCGTCCCGCCGGCTTTCGCGCGGGTCGACCGCGATCGTTCAAACGCGCGTTATATCGTCCGGGTATTTGTCTGAGCAAGGAAAATGAAGGCTGTTTGAAAAACTGTCAAAGACCCTGCAAGCGCTACGATCACGCGGCGCGGCCCGTTTGGAACTCTGCATCCATTTACTTGTGCGGATTGTCCGCTCATAGTCTCGACAAACGACGCATCACGATAACGAATCAAGCGTACGTATGGAGACCACATCATGAGACGCCTATCCGCGGGGCTAGCCGGACTGCCGTTTCCCTGTTTTTCGCCGGACGCCGGCGCGACGCGAGTCGCGCGCGAGCGCTATCGCATTGCGTTGCCGCTGTAGCGACGCATCCCATTCCGTTTCGTTTTTCCCGACGGCGCCGTGCCGCATGACGGCGCGGCCGGATCGCGCTTGCCTGCCGCGGCGGTTCCGATCGCATTAGCCTGACCGGCCGCGCGGCGCGCATTGCGCGCATCGTCATGCGCCGCGTGCCTGCACGACGGCGCGATACCAACCGGCGGGCCACGCAGCCCGTCCGGACGAGACTTGTCGTACCTGAAAAGGAGGGGTTGATGGTTTGCATTCCTGAATGGCGGAAGGCGGTCCTGTCGTGCGCCGTGCTGGCGCTGCCGTTCGTCGCCGGTTGCGGCGGCGGCGACGATCCGGGGCCGATCAACGTGCCGCAGTGCTCGGGCAGCGCATGCGGGCCGAGCGGTGCCGAAACGACGCCGCCCGTCGTGACGAAGCTGTGTCCGGATTCGCTCGACTACACGACGACCTACACGGGCGGCTCGGGCAGCGGCGAATACGTGAAGGTGAAGTTCGACACGACCAGGCTCACCTACCAGATGCAGTTCATCGAATCGTCGGTGCCGACCTCGGCGGGGCAGGTCAACGACACGCGCGCGGGCCTGACGATCAGCGGCGCATTCCATCATCCGACCAATCTGCCGACCGCCGAGCAGAACCGCTGCGCGTTCGTGCTCGACAGCGGCGCGACGAGCGACGGCGCGTATGCGGTGACGATCAAGCGCAGCGATCCGCCGATGCTGTTCGTCGGGAATGGTGTGGTGGGTGGCGGAATTCCGGGCGCGACGATCCAGTTCGACGGCATTCCGCTCGCGCCGGGCGTCTTTATCGGGACCGTGCCGTCGCGCACGTTCGATTTCTATCCGTTTATCGGCTTTACCGACACCGAGACCGATTTCGCGAAGGTGGCCGGCGTCTACAACGAGGTCGGCATTCATCTGTCGCCGACCGGCAGCAGCTATCAGACCGCCACCCCGCAGGGCTGGCAGCCGGATGTCGTGAACTGGAACCAGACACTCAATGCGGACGGCACGTGCACGATTACTCCGGGCAGCGACTACTCGTGCCAGACGACCGGCACGCCGTGGACGCTGCGCAAGAACATGGACGGCAGCGCCGATAACGTGTTCGTCAGCGGCGCGAATCCGGGCATGCCCTATCCGTCGGCCGGCCAGGAGCAGCCGCTCGTGCTGCTGTCGCCGACCCAGGCGCGTGGCGTGATGATCGTCGGCAAGCTGAACGGCGTGCTGGTGCCGATCGTGATTCGCGTCGGCTACTCGCATGCCGACGCGAGCAACCTGCTGGCGTCGGTCGCCGACGCGGAAGTCGGCATCTCGATGCTGTCTCCCGCGCAGTCTGTCGCGACCAATGCGCTCAAGGGCGGTTTCATCGGTGCGACGAGCGCGTCCGCATGCGGGGTGGTGACGTCCAACGGCGTGTATGGCGCACCGGGGAATGCGGGGCCGAGCTTCAATAACGCCATACCGCATCCCGACCTGCCCGGCACGTTCAACGGCACGTTCTTCATGCCCGAGGCCGGAAATTGCACGGACGGCACCGCCGTGTCGACGATGGCCGCGAACTACACGTCGACGCTGTTCCAGGGCGCCACCGCGGCATTCATCGACCCGCAGACGTCGTCGGTTACCTCGCAGTTCGCTCTCGACTATACGCAGGCGACGCCCGGCAAGATCAAGGTCACGGCCTCGCAGGACTTCAACGCGAAGGGGGCGGACGGCAACGTGGCGATCTTCAGCAAGGGCGACACGGGCTGGATCGTGACGGCGGGGAGCGTCTACGCGATGGTCGTCAACAACAGCAAGGTCAACCCGTTCTTCACGGTCGGCGCGTTCGTCCAGTGACGGCGGACTGAACACGGAACACCGGCGGCGCACGCGTCGCCGCCGGCGAATCGAAATTCAAGAGGATTCCTATGAATGTGAAGCATTGGATGGCCGCGGCGTCGCTCGCGCCCGTGCTGGTCGCCTGCGGCGGCGACGGCGACCCGCCGCCCGCGCCGGTGGTCCGGCTGTGCCCGCAGACGATCGACTACGACACGGTGTTCATCGGCGGCTCCGGTTCGGGCGAACTGGTGAAGGTGCAGCTCGACACGACGAAGATGACGTACCGGATGACCTATCTCGCGTCGCCGGTGCCGATCACCACCGGCACCGTGCAGCCGACCCGCGACACGGCGCCGGCCAACGTGGTCGACGGCACGCTGGTCGACGAAACCGGGCTGCCGACCGTGAAGCTCAATCAGTGCACGTTCCGGATGCAGAACGCGAGCCTCGACCCGAATCGGCCGGCACGGCTGTTCCTCGGCGAAGGCGTGCTGGGCGGTGCGATTCCCGGTGCGACGATCCAGTTCGACGGCGTGATCGGTGTCGGCAAGATTCCGCAGACGACGTTCCCGTACTACCCGTTCATCAGTTTCTCGTCGCTCGAAACCGATCTGTCGAAGATCGCCGGCACGTACAACCAGCTCGGCTATCACCAGGTGCCGTCGCAGAACTTCCAGCCGGTGGCGCTCGACCAGCAGGTGACGATCAACGCGGACGGCAGCTACGTCGAGACCGACAACTTCGGCAAGAAGAACGGCGGCCAGCCGCTCGCATCGAGCGCGACCGTGAACCAGCCGTTCACGCCGCGCCCGGATGCGCCGGCGTTCCAGTCGCTGAACTACCAGCCGCAGATTCCGCCGACGCTCGCTGCGCTCGATCCGGCGAAGGCCGGCAAGGGGATCCTGATCGTCGGCAAGCTGCGCAATCAGCTCGTGCCGATCTTCATCCGCACGGGTGCCGCGAACGCGGACCTCACGCAGGGCCCGCCGAGCGCGGACGACGAATCGGGCATCTCGTTCCTGAGCCCGCAGGCGGCGATCGCGCCGGGTTCGCAGAACGGCGAGTACACGGGCGTCGACAGCGCGTTCAACTACCGCGCGACCGCGCTCGTCGATGCGCAGGCCACGCTGCTCGATCCGTTCAACGCGTCGCAGGCCGCGCTCACGCGCGCGTTGAATCTCGACTACATGCAGAAGGTGCCGGGCGTCGTGACGACCGTGCATGCGGATGCGGCGTCGGGGCCGGCGACCGGCAAGTTCGTGTTCACCGGCGGCGTGTTCGGGTTCCTCGACATGGCCGATACGAGCAATCCGTACTTCACGGTCGGCGCGTTCGTGCAGTGACCGCGCAGGGCAGGAGACACGATGGCGCCGCGCGCGGGTGCGCGGCGCCCGGACAGAATGAGGGGGAGACTGATGAAGAAGCTGATTGTCGCGGGTGTCGTCGCAGGCGTGTCGACGCTCGCATCGGCCCAGCAGGCGGGCGACAACGTCGCGACGCTGGGCTGGCTGCACATCGCGCCGATGGATTCGACCAACGGGTTGACGACGAATCTCGCGAGCATGCCGATCAACGGGCCGCTGCGCCTGCCCGGGTCGTTCACGTCGCCGGGCACGAGCCTGACGGTCAACAATGCCGATACGGTCGGCCTCACGCTCACGCACTTCTTCACCGACCACATCGCGGTGACGTCGGTGCTCGGCGTGCCGCCCGAGTTTACGCTGACCGGGCACGGCGTGATCCGGCCGCCGGGCCCGGCCGGCGCGCTCGGCAGCGTCAACATGGACAATCCGTCGAACCAGCCGGCCGTGAAGAATGCGCGGCAATGGAGCCCGACGATCATTCTGCAGTACTACTTTAATGCACCGACGGCGAAATTCCGTCCGTTCGTCGGGATCGGCGTGGCGTACAGTTGGTTCAGCAACATCGAACTGAACGGCAATTTCGCGAAGGACATCAACGAGAATCTCGGCAGCGTGCTCGCGGCCGGTGCCGGCAAGCCGGGGCCGACGTCGGTGGAGGGCAAGGCATCGTCGTCGTTCACGCCGGTCTACAACGTCGGTGCGAGCTATGCGATCGACAAGCACTGGGCGCTCACGGCGACGTTGACCTACATGCCGCTGAAGACCTACTCGTCGCTCGTGATCAGCGCGGCGGACGGCACGACGCTCGCCACGACGCGCACGCGGCTGAAAGCCGATCCGCTGATCTCGTTCGTCGGGATTTCCTACAAGTTCTGAGCCGTCCGGCGCGCGGTACGCGCGCCGGCGGCTTCCTGCGACCGGGCGGCCGGGGCGATCCGGCCGGCGCGTCGCGTTCCTGGCGGCATGCCGCCATTTGTGAAGAGAGAGGGGGCAGTTCAAATGAGCATTCGCAAAATCGTATCGCTTGTTGCTGCAGTGGCATTCACCGCGGTGTCGGCCGCGCCTGCTTTCGCCGTGACCGTGACGCGCGTCGACGGCCAGGCCATGAATCCGGGCGGGGAGCCGTTCTCCGCGACGGGCCTCACGGTGTTGGCCAAGGGCGCGATCAACGCGAGCTGCAACGCGACCTTCAACGGCACGATCTCCTCGACGGGCATCGTCAACATCACGTCGACGACGTTCACCGGCGGCGCGACGTGCGGCCTGATCAGCGGCAGCGCCAGCAGCGCGTCGCCGTGGACGGGGCAGGCCGACAGCACGACGCAGCTGTCGATCAACAACGCGAAGGTGACCGTTACGCTGCTCGGCACGTGCGGGCCGAGCAAGGTGGTCACGACGTGGAGCGATCCGAACTCGTCGCTCACGTTCAACAACGCGGTGCTGACGCCGGACTGTACGGTCAGCGGCACGGTTGCCACGTCGCCGAAGTTCCACGTGCAGTAAGCGCCGTGTGATCGAGGCCGGGGCGCTCGCCGGATACGAAGACCGTGCAAGGATGCGCGGCGGGCGTTCCGGTTTCGCGACGGCGACGCGTCGTCGTGCGTATCGGCACGACGACCGGCTGGCCGCCTGCTTCGCGATCCGGCGCGGGCGGCCATGCAGCGGACGGTACGGTATGCCGTACCGTCCGGTTCGACCGGCACAAAACGACTCCTTGATTTGCCAGACCATGTCCGGACCCCCCATGCTCACCGACCCAGCGAAGTATGGCGATGCCCGCGGTGCGACGCCCGACCGGTTGCGCACGGCTGCGTGGCTGCAGTACCTGATCGACTCTCTCCACGAAGCCGAAGCCGCCCGCGCGATGGCGGCCGAAACCGGCGACACGGCCGTCGTGCCGTCGCGTGCGGGACCGGGGATGAACCTGTCGCGCGACGCGATTGCCGTGCTGCACGAACTCGCGCCGTGGACCGCCACGGACGGCGGCGGTTGCGTGTGCGATGCGGGCGATTCGCGCAATGCGTGCATGCACGTTCCCGATGCGTGGCAGCTCGCGCATGCGGAGCGGCGCTGCCCGGGGTCGCGCGATGCATTCGAAGCGGCGCACGGCATCGTCGACGCGTGGGCGTTCGAGCATCCCGATGACGGCTGGGCCGCGCTCGAGCGAATCGCGACCGGCATCGAAAACGACGACGAGGCAGGAACGTACCCAGCGCCGGCGCCCGAAGCAGGCGGCGTCGATGCGCGGCCTGCGAAGAACCTGGGAGAACGACACGCGGCCGTGGCTGCCGCATGCGTGGCACCGTCGGCCCGGCCGGGTGCCGTCATCGACGCGATCGTGCTGCGCGTCTGCGGGCCGCGCGACGATGCGGCGCGTATCGACGAGCTGGCCGCGCTCGCGATGTTCAGCGCGGAACTGGCTGCCGGTAACGGCGTATCCGTTGCCGCGTATGGCGGCCGACACAATATCGTCGCGCGCGCGATCCGCGAACGACGCGCGGATCTCGCATCGGTGGACGGCCTGCTCGCCGCGGTGTCGGTGTGCCGGCTCGACCGGATACTCGCCGCGGGCAGCTTCTGGGCGTATTACCTGCTGGCGGGCATCGTGATCGCCGCACCCGACGTGGTGCACGCATTCGCGCGCCGCTTTCATGGCGATGCGTGGCGGACGTGGCTCGACGCCATGCTCGCATGGCCGGCCGCCAGCCGCTTCGGGGCGCAGGAGGACGTCGCGTTCGAGCGCTTGCGCGGCACGATGAGCCTGACGTCGCGCGCGAATCCGATCGTGCGCGCGAAACGGATGCGACGAAAGGGCGCCGCGATCACGCGGTTCAGCACGGGCGGCGAAAGCACGCCATGAAAAAAAACGGCCCGCGGCGAGAACGCCGCGAGCCGTGGATGTTGCTGCTGCGTGCCGCGAAGGGCGCGCGTCCGGTTACACCGTCTCCGGCTGCCGTACCGCCTTCGCGACGTTCCTCGCCATCGCGCCGTTCGCGACGAAGTAGGGCACGTCCACGCGCGCGAGCGGCTTGCGGCCGCGGATCTTGTCCGCGATCTTCTCCGCGATCATGATCGTCGGCGCGTTCAGGTTGCCGGTCGTGATGATCGGCATGATCGACGCATCGACCACGCGCAACCCTTCCAGCCCGTGCACGCGGCCTTCTTCGTCGACTACGGCCATGTCGTCGTAACCCATCTTGCACGAGCACGACGGATGGAATGCGGTTTCCGCGCGCGCCCGCACGAACGCGTCGAGCTCCTGGTCGCTCTTGCAGTCGGCGCCCGGGTTCAGTTCGCGGCCGCGATAGCGGTCGAGCGCCGGCTGCCGCATGATCTCGCGCGTCGCGCGGATCGCATCGCGGAACTCGCGCCAGTCGAGCGCTTCGGCCATGTAGTTGAACAGGATGCTCGGATGATCGTTCGGATCGCGCGAGCGCAGCTTCACGCGGCCGCGGCTCGGCGAGCGCATCGAGCCGACGTGCGCCTGGAAGCCGTGCATCTCGATCGCGTTCGAGCCGTTGTAGTTGATCGCCACGGGCAGGAAGTGATACTGGATGTTCGGCCACGGGTCGTCGTCGCGCGTGCGGATGAAACCGCCCGCCTCGAAGTGGTTGCTCGCGCCGAGGCCGGTGCCGTTCAGCATCCATTCGAGACCGATCTTCGGCTGGTTCCACCACTTGAGCGCCGGATACAGCGACACCGGTTCCTTGCACTCGTACTGGATGTACATCTCCAGGTGATCCTGCAGGTTCTGGCCGACGCCGGGCAGGTCGAGCACGATCGGGATGTCGAGTTCCTTCAGCCACGCGCCGGGGCCGACGCCCGAGCGCTGCAGCAATTGCGGCGATGCGATCGCGCCGCTGCACACGAGCACTTCGCGGCGCGCATGCGCGGTGGCGCGCTCGCTGCCGCGCAGGTACGTGACGCCCGATGCGCGCTTGCCGTCGAACAGGATGCGATCGGCGAGCGCGTGCGTGACGATCTCGAGGTTCGGCCGGACCTTCGCCTGGTCGAGGTAGCCGCGCGCGGTGCTCGCCCGGCGGCCCTTCGGCGTGACGGTGCGGTCCATCGGACCGAAGCCTTCCTGCTGATAGCCGTTCAGGTCGTCGGTGCGCGGATAGCCGGCCTGCACGCCCGCATCGACCATCGCCTCGAACAGCGGATTCACGCCCGGCTTGCTGGTCGTGACCGACACGGGGCCGTCGCCGCCGTGGTAGTCGTTCGGGCCGACGTCGCGCGTCTCGGCCTTCTTGAAGTACGGCAGGCAGTCGAGATACGTCCAGTTCTCGAGCCCCTTGTGCGTCGACCAGTTGTCGTAGTCGAGCGCGTTGCCGCGGATGTAGCACATCCCGTTGATCAGCGACGAGCCGCCGAGCCCCTTGCCGCGGCCGCACTCCATCCGGCGGTTGTCCATGTGCGGCTCGGGGTCGGTCTCGTAGGCCCAGTTGTAGCGACGGCCCTGCAGCGGATAGGCGAGCGCCGCCGGCATCTGCGTACGGAAGTCGAAGCGGTAGTCGGGGCCGCCCGCTTCGAGCAGCAGCACCGTGACATTCGGATCTTCCGTCAGGCGCGTCGCGAGCACGTTGCCCGCGGAACCGGCGCCGCAGATGATGTAGTCGTATTCGCGTGTCGTCATGACGGGGTATCTCCTCTCGTTCTCAAAACACCGGGTTGTAGCGGCCGAGCTCGACCTGCACCGACTTGATTCGAGTGTAGTGTTCGAGCGTCGTGATGCCGTTCTCGCGTCCGACGCCGGATTGCTTGTATCCGCCAACCGGCATCTCGGCCGGCGATTCGCCCCACGTGTTGATCCAGCAGATGCCGGCTTCGAGGCGGTGGATCGTGCGGTGCGCGCGCGACAGGTTCTCGGTCACGACGCCGGCCGCGAGGCCGTAGTGCGTGTCGTTCGCGCGGGCGATGACTTCGTCCTCCGATTCGAAATCGAGGATGCTCATCACCGGCCCGAAGATTTCTTCGCGGACGATCTTCATGTCGTCGCGGCAGTCGCCGAACACGGTCGGCGCGACGTACTGGCCGCTGCCGAAGTGGCCGTCGGTCAGGCGCGTGCCGCCGGCGAGCAGCTTCGCGCCTTCGGCCTTGCCGCTCTCGATGAAGCCGAGCACCTTGTCGAGCTGCGCGGCGGAGACGAGCGGGCCGAAGTTGGTGTCGGCATCGGTCGGCTTGCCGACGCGGATGCGCTTCACGCGTTCGAGCACCTTCTGCGTGAACGCGTCCTTGACCGAGCGGTGCACGAACACGCGCGTGCCGTTCGTGCAGACCTGGCCCGAGCTGAAGAAGTTGGCGGTCACGGCGATGTCGGCGGCGCGATCGAGATCGGCATCGTCGAACACGATCAGCGGCGACTTGCCGCCGAGCTCCATCGTCACTTCCTTCAGCGACGAGGCGCCGGCGAGCGACATCACCTTCTTGCCGGTCTCGACGCCGCCGGTGAACGACACCTTCGCGATGTCCGGATGGCCGGTGAGCAGTGCGCCGACCGAGCCGTCGCCCTGCACGACGTTGAACACGCCGGCCGGCACGCCGGCTTCCGTATAGATCTCGGCGAGCTTGAGCGCGGTGAGCGGCGTGACTTCGCTCGGCTTGAACACCATCGCGTTGCCGGCCGCGAGCGCGGGCGCCGTCTTCCAGCACGCGATCTGGATCGGGTAGTTCCATGCGCCGATGCCCGCGCACACGCCGAGCGGCTCGCGACGCGTATAGACGAACGACTCGGCGCGCAGCGGCACCTGCAGCCCTTCGATCGCGGTCGCGAGGCCCGCGTAGTACTCGATCACGTCCGCGCCGGTGACGATGTCGACCGCGAGCGTCTCGCCGATCGGCTTGCCGGTGTCGCGCGTCTCGATCGCCGCGAGCGCGTCGTTGCGTTCGCGCAGCAGGTCGACCGCGCGGCGCAGGATGCGCGAGCGCTGCATGGCCGTCATCGCGGCCCATTCGCGCTGGCCTGCCTGCGCCGATGCGACCGCGCGGTCGACGTCGGCCGCGCTCGCCTGCTGCACCTGTGCGAGCAGTTCGCCGGTGGCGGGGTCGACGGTGTCGAAAGTCTTGCCGCTGGTGGCGTCGACGTAACCGCCGCCGATGTAGAGGCGCTGCAAACCGTATACGGACATGAGGATCTCCTTGAGGGCGAGTGCGTGACGCGTCAGTCGGACGCGAGCAGCAGGTCGATGTAATCGTGGGCGAGCTTCAATGCCGCCCGGGTGTCGATCGGGCCGCCGGCGAGCGCGCCGCGCAGCCACAGGCCGTCGATCAGCGCGGCGAGGCCGCTGGCGGCTTCGCGTGCTTTCGCACGCGGCAGCGTCTTCGCGAATTCGGCGCACAGGTTCGAATGGAGGCGCCGCGTGTTGACGTGCTGCAGGCGCTTGAGCATCGGGTCGTGCATGCTCTGCGACCAGAACGCGAGCCAGGTTTTCATCACGGGCGCGCTGACCTGCGTGTCGTCGAAGTTCGCGGCGACGACCGCGCGCAGCCGGGAGCGCGAGTCCTTGCGCGCGGCGACGCGGCGGCGCGTGGTGGCCGCCCACAGATCGCGCAGCACGTGCCGCATCGTGGCTTCGAGCAGGCCGTCCTTGTCGCCGAAGTAATGGCTGACGATGCCCGTGGAGATGTTCGCGCGCTGCGCGACCGATGCGAGCGTCGTGCCGGGCAGGCCGGCTTCGTCGATCGAGCGCAGCGTCGCGTCGATCAACTGTGCGCGACGAATCTCCCGCATTCCGACTTTCGGCATCGCGACTCCCTTCGCCCGGACGGGCCGTTCCTGGAAGTCGAAGCTTAGCGGTTTTTTATTGATCGTTCAATCAACAAAAAATCGGGGTCCGACGATGGATCGTCACGCCGGCGGGGTAGGGGAGTCCGCCCGGCGCAATTGTGCAGGTGCGGGAAAACCGTTTGAAAGCTGGTTAAATAAAATTAAGTTTGTTTAAAACGATTTCCGAAAAGGCGGCGTAATCGTTGCCAAGGTTTTCGGATTGTTTTTATTACATGCCGAAAGAATGTCGAGGTCTGTGAGATTCGATGTGATCTGAGAATTCAAGCATCCGATGGCAATCCGGGTAATTTCCGGAAATTCGTTTCAATCGGGCGATTGAAATGCTGTAAGTCGTTGAATTGTGACGATATATGTGAATTTCATGCCTGCTGAAAGAGGTTTGCGCAAACGATTGCGATCGTCTTTCAATCGACTCTGCCTACCATAAAAAACGCTAAAAAAATTCGAATCGGTCGTATTTCCCGCTGGAGTAGAGGGGATCGTTGAGATGACTTGAGTAAGTAATATTGGCCGTATTAGTATGGCGCCGCACTACAAGGAATGAATCGGCGCCGCGCGTCATTGTCGCGGTGCGTCGGCCATGCGCGCGCTCGGCGATCGCGCATGCGGCCGGCGCCAGCCATTGCGCACCTGCAGCATGCCGCGACGCCGAGATGCCGCATCCACCGGAGAACGACGATGCCGACCGAAAAACACGTGGTCCCGCTGCCGAATGGTCTGAAGGTCTACGTCGAACGGAACGTGTTCGATCCGTCCTTCGACACGGCGATGCTCGTCAACGGCGCGCTCGCGACCACCGCGTCGTTCGGGCAGACCGTCCAGTATCTCGGCGAGCGGATGAACACGATCTGCTTCGACCTCCCGTATGCGGGGCAGTCGCGCCAGCACAATCCCGGCTGCTTCATCCTGACGAAGGACGACGAGGCCGCGATCCTCCAGCATCTGGTCGAGCGCTTCGCGCCCGCGTTCCTCGTGTCGGTGTCGTGGGGCGGCGTCGCGTCGCTGTTCGCGCTCGCGCGCGGCTGCCCGAGCGTGCGGCGCGCGGCGATCTGCTCGTTCTCGCCGTTCCTGAACGATGCGATGGTCGACTACGTGACCCGCGCACGCGACCACATCTCGGCCGGCGAGAACCTGAAGGCCGCGCAGTTGCTCAACGATACGGTCGGCCGCTACCTGCCGCGCATCATGAAGCTGTACAACTACCGGTATCTGACGCGCCTGCCGCGCGACGAGCAGGACCAGGTCGCGTTCCACGTCGACCAGATCCTGTCGCTGCAGCCGGAGCGCTATCTGAGCGAGTTCTCGAACATCGGCTGCGAGCTGCTGTTCCTGAACGGCGAGCGCGACGAGTACACGACGCCGGCCGACGTCCGCCAGCTTGCCGCGCACGTGCCGCGCGCGCGCTTTACGACCGTTCCCGACGCCGGCCATTTCCTCGACATCGAAGGCCGCGCGCAGCGCGAGACCACGCGGGCGGCGCTGCTCGACTTCTTCTGCGACGCGCCGCCGGCCGCCGCGGGCATCACGCTCGGCGCCGCGCACGCATGCGTGTCGGCACCGATGCCGGCGATGTCGTGACGCAGCACGTCGCGCATCGGGCACACCGGACGTATCCACGCCGGACGTATCCAAATTCCTATCCATACGAGGCAGGCCAGCCGTGAATATCGTTCAGAGCATCGCTATCGTCGTTCCGTGGGCCATCTGGCTCGCCTACTGGATCGCGACGTCGCAGGGCGTAAAGACGACCGTGCGCAAGGAGGCGTCGCGTTCGCGCACGCTGCAGTCGATTCCGCTGATCGTCGGCGGCGCGCTGATCATCCTGCCCGATCCGTCGTGGCAGGCGCTCGTGCCCGACTGGCAGCGCTTCGGCCTGCTCGCGCAAGGCGGGCTCGCGGTGCTGGTCGCGGGGTTGCTGTTCTCGGTGTGGGCGCGGCTGCACCTCGGCACGAACTGGAGCGTGTCCGTCACGCTGAAGGAAAACCACGAACTCGTGCGCACCGGCCCGTACGGCCTCGTGCGTCATCCGATCTACACCGGCTGCCTGATCGCGCTGGTCGGCGCCGCGCTGATCGGCGGCGAATGGCGCGGCGCGCTCGGCGTCGTGCTCGTGTTCGCGTCGCTGGCGTACAAGGTGCGCGTCGAGGAGAGCTGGCTGACCGGCTATTTCGGGCCGGCGTATACGCAGTACCGCCGCGAGGTCGCGGCGCTGATCCCCGGCTTCTACTGATCCCCGCGAGGCGCGCGATGGCGAAGGTGATCGTGACCGCGATCGGCTCGGCGGGCGACGTGCATCCGCTGCTCGGCGTCGCGCGCACGCTCGCGATGCGCGGCCACGACGTCGTGTTCTGCACGCATCCGCCGTTCGAGGCCGCCGCGCGCCGCTTCGGCTTCGCGTTCGTGCCGGTCGGCACCGCGGCCGAGTATGACGCCGCGATGGCGAACCCGGCGTTGTGGGATCCGCGCACGTCGTTCCGCACGTTGTGGCAGGTGATCGCGCCCGTGGTGCGCCCGCATTACGACGCGCTGCGCGCGCTGACCGATCGCGACACCGTGCTGGTCGGCACGCTGTGGGCGTTTTCCGCGCGGCTGATGCAGGAGTTGCACGGCACGCCGTACGTGTCGGTGCAGGTGTCGCCGTCCACGCTGCTGTCCGCGCAGGTGCCGCCGACGCACCCGCGCCTGACGATCCCCGCGCGCTGGCCGCTGCCCGTGAAATCGGCGCTGATGACGCTGATCGAGCGGCAGGTGCTCGACCGCGTGTGCGGCCCGGCGCTCAATGCGGTGCGCCGCGAACTGGGGCTGGCGCCCGCGCGGCGCGTGCTCGGCCGCTGGCTGCATTCGACGGACGGCGTGCTGTGCCTGTTTCCCGACTGGTTCGCGCCGGCGCAGCGCGACTGGCCGGCGCGTCTTCTGCAAAGCGGCTTTCCGCTGTTCAACGACGTCGCCGCGCCTGACGACGATCCCGCGCTCGATGCGTTTCTCGCGGCGGGCGAGCCGCCCGTCGTGTTCACGGCCGGCTCGACGCTGATCGATCACGCCGCGTATGCGCGCGCGGTGTCGGATGCGCTGCGTGCATCCGGCGCACGCGGCATTCTGCTGACGCCGCACGATGCGGCTACGGCCGGCGAGCGGCTGCTGGTGCGCCGCTTCGTGCCGATGCGTACGCTGCTGCCGCGTTGCCGCGCGCTCGTGCATCACGGTGGAATCGGCACCGTGGCGCTCGCGTACGAAGCCGGGATCGTGCAAGTCGCGACGCCGTTCGCGCACGACCAGTTCGACAACGCGCAACGCGTGGCCGCGAGCGGCTGCGGGGTGCGCGTCGATGGCCCGGTCGACGGCGCGCGTCTCGCCGCGGCGCTCGCGCGCGTGCTCGCCGAGCCCGCCTTCGCCGAGCGGGCGGCCCGCGTGCGCG